>NZ_JAKKFD010000043.1 GCF_022229005.1 Micromonospora trifolii | reverse complement strand
GGGGAAATAGCCCCGGGTTGGGGTTCCACCACAGTGGAACCCCAACCCGGGGCTATTTCCCGCTCCGCACCCCGCGCTTTCAGCGCCAGGCACTTTTACTACGTTACCCGCTCGTTTCCGCCGTGTCAAACCGGTATTTCGCGGTTCGTCATTGCTTCAGCCCGATAATGCGGGTGGTCTTGCTTGCTCGAGTCCACGATGACGCACGTCGTTGCCGACGTTCGTTTCTGTCGTGGGAAGCCGCAGACCGGCCGATCGCCGCTTCGCGGCTCTCCGCCCGGCTCCTGCCGGCTTCGAAACTCTACCCGGTCGGCTTCGCGTTCGCAACCCCGTTTCCGGAGTGTTCCGCACCGCCCGATCCTCAGTCTCGCTCGGCGTTCCCGCCACGAGCCTGGCGCCCGTTCTCGGCCGGTTTGTCCGGCCTCCCCCGTGCAGAGAGAAAGTTACGCGGACGGCCCAGAGAAGGCAAATCAGGGTTCATCACTGGTTCGGACGAAGAGCCCTCGCCGGCACCAAGGACGCGAGCACCTCGCCTCCCCGGCTCAGCCGAGGACGCGGGCCGCCTCGACGTGCCAGAGTGTCAGTCATGGATGAGTCCGGGCACGTTGCCAGGGTGTTCGCCGAGGAGGCGCTGCTCGGCCTCATCGGGCCGTTCTGGCAGGTGGTGATCGGTGCGGTCGTGCTTGTCGTACTTGTGCTCTCGGTGGGACGGCTGGCCCGACGGGGCAGGTCCCGGATGACCACGGCGCTGCTGGTCACCGCAGCGGCCATCGCCGGGTTCGCGGTGATCGGCGTCCTGCTGGAGGGCTGAGGGTCAGAGCCGGCGGTTGGCGAGGCTGGGCAACTCGGCGCGGATCGTGTCGAGCCGGTCCAGGTCCAGGTCGACGACGGACAACCCCGGGCCGTCCGGCACCTGACCGATGACAGTCCCCCACGGGTCGACCACCATGCTGCGCCCGAAGCAGGTACGACTCGGCTCGTGGTCGCCGGTCTGACCGGCCGCCGCCACGTAACACTGGTTCTCGATCGCCCGGGCCCGCAGCAGGACCTCCCAGTGGTCCCGGCCGGTGTGCATCATGAACGCGGCCGGCACCACCAGCAGCTGCGCGCCGCCATCGGAGGCGAGCAGCCGGTACAGCTCCGGGAAGCGCAGGTCGTAGCAGATCGACAGGCCGACCCGCAGCCCCTCGACGTCGACCACCACCGGTTGGACCCCGGGCGCGACGCTCGCCGACTCCCGATAGGAGACGCGACCGGGGATCTCCACGTCGTACAGGTGGATCTTGCGATAGCTCGCGGCCAGACTGCCGGAACGGTCGAAGACCAGCGACGTGTTCCAGGTGTGGTCCGGGTCCGGGCCGGCCTCATGGAACGAGCCCGCCACCAACCAGATCCCGAGCCGCCGGGCTACCCCGGCGAAGAAGCTGCCCACCTCACCGTCGACCGGCTCCGGTTCGGGCAGCCCAGCGGCAGGGCCCAGGTAGTCGACGTACTCCGGGAGGACGGCGAGATCGGCGCCGCCGGCGGCGGCGCGCTCCAGTAGGGCCTCCGCGGCCGCCAGATTGGCCTTACGGTCGTCCCGGGCGTTCAGCTGGCAGACGGCGACACGCATGAGCAAAGGGTACGGCTGGAGGGCCGCTCACGGACAGCGTCACAGTCTGGCCGGCGCGGGTCGCACCGGCAGGCGCCGCCGAACACGAACACGCCGGCCGCCTCAGAATCGAGCGGCCGGCGTGACGCGGGAACGATCAGGCGGACTTCTCTTCGCGGTCGCGCCGAGCCCGGCGCCCGGTGAACTCGCGCGGCACGATCGTCGGGTTGACGTTCTCCAGGACAACCTCGCGGGTGATCAGCACGCGGGCGGCGTCGGGGTTGCTCGGCACCTCGTACATCGCGGAGAGCAGAACCTCCTCGATGATGGCTCGCAGACCACGAGCACCGGTGCCCCGCAGCATCGCCTGATCGGCGATGGCTTCCAACGCCGGCTCGTCGAACTCGAGCTCGACACCATCCAGCTCGAACAGGCGCTGGTACTGCCGGACCAGTGCGTTGCGCGGCTCGGTGAGGATCCGAACGAGGGCGCTACGGTCCAGGCTGCGGACGTTGGTGATCACCGGCAGTCGGCCGACGAACTCGGGGATCAGCCCGAACTTGAGCATGTCTTCCGGCATGACCTGGCTGAAGATGTCGTCGGTCGACCGATCGGAGACCGACCGGAGCCGGGCGCCGAAGCCGGTGCCGCCCTGCCCGGTGCGGGACTCGATGATCTGGTCGAGCCCGGCGAAGGCGCCACCACAGATGAACAGCACGTTTGTGGTGTCGATCTGGATGAACTCCTGGTGTGGGTGCTTACGGCCACCCTGCGGCGGCACGTTGGCCACCGTGCCCTCGAGCATCTTGAGCAGGGCCTGCTGCACACCCTCGCCGGAGACGTCCCGCGTGATCGACGGGTTCTCCGACTTGCGGGCGATCTTGTCGACCTCGTCGATGTAGATGATGCCGGTCTCGGCGCGCTTGATGTCGTAGTCGGCGGCCTGGATCAGCTTGAGGAGGATGTTCTCCACGTCCTCGCCGACGTAGCCCGCCTCGGTCAGCGCTGTGGCGTCGGCGATGGCGAACGGGACGTTCAACATCCGGGCGAGGGTCTGCGCCAGGTGGGTCTTGCCGCACCCCGTCGGGCCGAGCAGCAGGATGTTGGACTTGGCCAGCTCGACGGCGTCACTGCCGGAGCCCGGCGCACCAGCGGCCTCGGCCTGGATCCGCTTGTAGTGGTTGTAGACCGCTACGGCGAGCGCCTTCTTGGCCTGATCCTGACCCACGACGTAGGTGTCGAGGAACTGGCAGATCTCCATCGGCTTGGGAAGCTCTTCCCACTTCACCTCGCCGGACTCGGCCAGCTCCTCTTCGATGATCTCGTTGCAGAGATCGATGCACTCGTCGCAGATGTAGACCCCTGGGCCCGCGATGAGCTTCTTGACCTGCTTCTGCGACTTGCCACAGAAGGAGCATTTCAGTAGGTCGCCGCCGTCACCGATCCGTGCCACCTACGTTCTCCCTGCACTCATCGGCCGGAGACCCGGCCCTGACCTGCGGACGTTGCGCGCCGCCCGGCTTAGTTCGCGCCGCCGGCTCAACCGGCGAAGCGGTACGGACCCGACGTTACCCGCTGGCGGGGCATTCTCCGACCCCCAAAACGGGTGTGTCAGAGGTCGGCCGGGAACGGAGCCCCGGCCAACCTCTGACCCGATACAGCTCAGCGGGCGGCGTTGGCCGCCAGCAGACCCTTCTTGCGACTGGTCAGGATCGTGTCGACCAGCCCGTACTCCTTGGACTCCTCGGCCGTCATGATCTTGTCACGGTCGATGTCCTTGCGAACCTGCTCGGTCGGGCGGTTGCAGTGGCGGGACAGCATGTCCTCCAATTGCGTACGCATCCGCAGGATCTCCCGGGCCTGGATCTCGATGTCCGAGCCCTGCCCGTAGCCGCCCTCGGTGGCCGGCTGGTGGATGATGATCCGCGAGTTCGGCAGGGCCATCCGCTTACCCGGAGTGCCCGCCGAGAGCAGCACCGCCGCCGCGCTCGCCGCCTGCCCGAGGCAGACCGTCGAGATGTCCGGACGGACGTACTGCATGGTGTCGTAGATCGCCGTCATGGCGGTGAACGACCCACCCGGCGAGTTGATGTACATGATGATGTCGCGGTCGGGATCGGTGCCCTCGAGCGTCAGCAGCTGGGCCATCACGTCGTTGGCCGACGCGTCGTCCACCTGGACGCCGAGGAAGATGATCCGGTCCTCGAAGAGCTTGTTGTACGGGTTCGACTCCTTGACCCCGTACGACGTGCGCTCGACGAACGACGGCAGCACGTAGCGGTTGTGCACGGCCGCGAACTGGGGCGGCAGGCTCAGATCGGTCATCGTCAGCTCCTCAGCTCAGGGTCCCGGCGCCATCCGGAACCTGTGCGGCCCCGATGATCACCTTGTCGATGAAGCCGTAGTCCATGGCCTCCTGGGCGGTGAACCAACGGTCCCGGTCCGAGTCGGCCTCGATCTGCGACTGGCTCTGGCCGGTGTGGTGCGCGACCCGCTCCTGGAACATCCGCTTCGTGTAGAGCATCTGCTCCGCCTGGATGGCGATGTCGGACGCCGTGCCGCCCAGACCACCGGACGGCTGGTGCATCATGATCCGTGCGTGGGGCAGGGCGTACCGCTTGCCCTTGGTGCCCGCGCAGAGCAGCAGCTGCCCCATCGAGGCAGCCATGCCCATCGCCACGGTCGACACGTCGTTGTCGATGAACTGCATGGTGTCGTAGATCGCCATGCCGGAGTAGACCGAGCCACCCGGCGAGTTGATCCACAGGTTGATGTCGCGGTCCGGGTCCTCCGCGGCGAGCAGCAGCAGCTGCGCGCAGATGCGGTTGGCGACCTGGTCGGTCACCTCACTGCCCAGGAAGATGATGCGTTCCTTGAGCAACCGGTTGTAGACCGAGTCGTCGAGGTTGCCAATGGAGTCGCCACCGCGCGCGTCAATCGCCCGGAGCGACTTCTTGGGGATGTGCATGTCGGTCATGGCAGCCCTTCGCTCTCCGTACCGTCTTTCCCGACACTAACCGCTGTGCGGGGCGGCAGAGTCCCGGTCGGGGCAGTGTTCGCTCTCAGCGCAGCTGTGTCGGGCGTACCCGCGGCGCGGGCTTCCGGGCGTACCCGGCAGTGCTTGCTGCCCGGGCGTACCCGGAAAGGGAAACGGCCGCCGTCCGCCGCTCAGCGGCGGACGGCGGCCGCACCCGACGATCAGTGGTCGTGGTTGTGCTCCGCCTCGTTGGCGGCGCGCAGCGCGTCGAGGGTGATCCCGTTGCCGGCCGAGTCCTTGATCGTGATCTTCTCCATGACGGCGGCGAGCGCCTTGCCGCGCCGCACGTCGCCGAAGACCGCGGCGGCCGCGCCGGAGCGCACCAGCTGGTCGTAGTACTGCTGCGGGGCCATTCCGGCACGCTGCGCCCGGTGCACGATCTCGTGCCCGAACTCGTCGTCGGAGACCTGCACGTCCTCGGCGTCGGCCAGCGTGTCCAGGAGAAGCTGGACCTTGACGCCCTCGGTCGCCGCCTCGGTCAGCTCGGCGTCGATCTGCTCCTCGGTCTTGTCCTCGGCCGCGAGGTACTCCTCCATCGAGGCGCCGATCCGCTCCAGCTGGTCGACCATCGCCTGCTTGCGGCTCTCGACCTCCTCGCGGACGACACCCTCCGGGGCGGGGATGTCGGCGGCCTCGACGAGCTCGGCCAGGGCCTTGTCCCGAGCGGCGTAGATCTGCTCGACCTGCTTGCCCTGGGTGACCCGGGCCCGCAGGTCGCCGCGCAGCTCCTCGATGGTGTCGAACTCGCTCGCCATCTGGGCGAACTCGTCGTTGAGCTCCGGCAGCTCCTTCTCCTTGACCGTGCGCACGGTCACCGCCACGTCGGCGTCCCGACCGGCGAAGTCGCCGCCGACCAGCTGGGTGGTGAAGGTGGTGTCGTCACCGGCGGCGAGGCCGACCACGGCCTCGTCCAGGCCCGGCAGGAGCTGCTTGCTGCCCACCTCGTGGGAGATGTTGCTCGCCTGGCCGCCCGGCACGTCCTCGCCGTCGACGGTGGCGTTGAGGTCGATCTGGACGTAGTCGCCCTCGGCGGCGGCCCGCTCCACGGTCTTGAGGGTCGCGAAACGCTCCCGCAGGTTCTTCACCTGCTCGTCGATCTCGCTCTCGTCGATCTGCAGCTCGTCGACGGTCACCTCGATGGTGCTCGCGTCCGGGATGGTGATCTCCGGGCGGACGTCGACCTCGGCCGTGAAGTTCAGCGAGTCACCGTCGTTGAACTCGGTGATCTCGACCTCCGGGCGCCCCAGCGTCTTCAGGTCGTGCTCGCGTACCGCGGCGAGGATGTTCTCCGGGATGGCCTCCTGGACCGCCTCGTTGAGGACGGTGCCCCGGCCCACCCGCTGGTCGATCACCGCGGTCGGCACCTTGCCCCGGCGGAAGCCCGGAACCTGGACCTGCGAACCGATCTCGCGGTACGCCTTCTTGAGGCTCGGCTCGAGCTCGACGAACGGCACCTCGATGGCGAGCCGCACGCGCGTCGGGCTCAGAGTCTCGACGGTGCTCTTCACAGGCGTACTCCTTGACGGATCTCAGTTGAGTCTGGGCGTGATTCAGCCCATCGAGTGTAGGCGAGCCGGCCTGACGCTCCGGCATCGCCCGGGGACCGCACTGGGCGGCACCCGGGGCGGCCCGGCCGCGGACGACAGTCGGGGTGGCGGGATTTGAACCCACGGCCCCTCGCTCCCAAAGCGAGTGCGCTACCAAGCTGCGCCACACCCCGTGGCGACGTGCAGTCTATGCCGTCGCCACGCCTCAGTCGGTGCCGGGGCATCCCCCACCCGGACACATCACCCGAAAATTCCCATTCCGCCCCGCCCGCGCACCGCCAGGATCCGCAGGGCGGCGCCAAGATCCGCGCAACGTCACGGATGTTGTGCGGATCTTGGGTCGCCGCGCCGCCGGGTCGCGGACGACGCCGCACCGCGAGGCGGTGGCGCGGTTACGCGTCGGGCGTCGGCATTGGGTACGCTGGGGGCGCGTCCTGTTTCGGCGGGGTGCACGCGGGCGTAGCTCAATGGTAGAGCTTCAGTCTTCCAAACTGACTACGCGAGTTCGATTCTCGTCGCCCGCTCCAACGCCCTCCGGCCCCGGTCGGAGGGCGCTTTGGCGTACAGGACTTGGCGCACGGGACGCCACGGTCGCAGATCCGGTGGGGACACCGGACGTTCGGAGTTCGCCGATACGGCTCCTGTGCAAACGTTGACGAGCGGCCGAGACTGTAGCGATGTCATCCGATGGCGGGGGCGCCCCGCGCGGGCAGGTCGCCAGCGCCACTCTGCTCATCGTCGTCGGCGTGCTGGTCCTCTTCGTCCCGGCGGGTGACGAGGGCAGGGTGCTCGTGCCCATCAGCGAGGGCCATGGGCTGTCCGCCGTGGACGCGGTCGGCGCGGCGCTGCTGACCTTCGGTGGCACCTGGCTGGAGGTGCTTGTCGTACGACGCCTGCCGTACCTGGCCCTGCCCCCACGGGCCCTGTTCGCACTCGGCCTGCTGGCCGGCCTCGGCGTGGGGCTCCTGGTCGCCTCGGTCTTCACCGGATTCTTCTGGTGGTGGGCGGTCGGCGCCGGCGCGCTCGGCATCGCCATCCTCGTCCTGGTGCCACTCACGGCGCGCCGTTGAGAGAGGCGCGCCGCGCCTCCAACGGGCCGGCGGGCGGCGCGCGTCGATGCACAGCAGGGCCCAGGTGGACCGCACGGTGGCGGCACCTGGACCCCCTCGGCGAGGCCGAGTCGCCGTGTCACTTCAGGTGGAACCGTTCGTCGACCGCGAGAGTCGCCAACTGCGGCACGGAGAACGGCAGATCCTCCAACGCCGGCCGGCTCTCGTCGAGCCGCACTCCCTGCGCCACGAAGACCACCACGCCGTCCGGGTGCCGGTACGCCGACCACTGGTCGAGCCGATCGTCGCTGCCCGGTCGGACCACCACGCCGACCCGCAAAGCGCCGACGGTCTCGACCCGACACTCGCCCCGCATGCCCCAGAATTTCTGGGCCAGGTCGCACGGCTCGGTCGGCAGCGGGTTGGGGGCGTCGTGCACCTCGACGATCACTCGCCCGGTGCCCTTGCCCTTCGCCACGGCGACCGAGGTCAGGTAGCTCCACACGTCGACGCCGTCCACCTCGGCCTCGAACTGCGCCTGCTGGGTCCGCAGCGTCGGCTCCTCGGACTGGTTCGGCGGGTCCTCCGGCGCGGTGAAGCCGGCGGGTACCACCGAGACGACCTCTCTGAGCAGGTGGATGCCCTGCTCGTACTTGGCGCCGGCCCGCGCGGTCCGGTCCTCCTGCGGTTGCCCGTCCGGCCCGGTCGGCCACGGCGCCTTGGTGTCCGGAGAGCCCAGTGGGCCGTGGCCCGCGGGTTGGTAGACGTCACCCTCCGGGGTGGCGACGGCCGCGAAGCCGGTGACCGCCAGCACGACAGCCGCCGATCCGAGGGACGCCCACAGCGCGCGTCGGCGGAAGTGCGTCCGCCGCGCCGCGCCGAGCGCGGCTGTCGTACTCAATGGTGGTGGCGGGGTTGTCCCCGCCATCTCGCTGCGCAGCCCCTCGCGCAACTCCTGCTCGTTCATCGCTCCCCCATCTCGATCGCGCTGTAGGTGGGTGTCAGGAGGCCGCGCAAGGTGTCGAGCCCGCGTGCCGCCTGGCTCTTCACCGTCCCTGGAGAACACTCCAGCAACGCCGCGACGTCCTCGATCGACAGGTCCTCCCAGTACCGCAGAACCAGCACGGCCCGTTGGCGCGGTGCCACCCGGGCCAGCGCCTGGAGCAGCACCAGTCGGCTCTCCGGCGAGTCGGGCGGGGCCACCTGCTCGGCGTCCTCGCCACCCACCCGCTCACGCCGCCACCAGCCGCGGCGGCGCTCGTCGAGGAAGGTCCGGATCAGGATCTGGCGCACGTAGCTGTCGAGCACCTCGTGCCGGGAGATCCGGTTCCACACCCCGTAGAGCTTGACGAACGCGGTCTGGACCAGGTCTTCGGCACGGTGCCAGTCGCCGCACAGCAGGTACGCGGTGCCGCGCATGGCACCGGACCGTGCCGCGAAGTACTCGGCGAACGCCTCGTCGCGATCGCTCATTCAGGCCTCCGATCCCCGTTTCGAGATAGTCACGCGGGGTCTGACCCCGGGGGTTGCTCCGGAGATCGCGCCGATGCCACGGGGATCAACGCCGCACCGGCACGGAGGACTCCCTGACCACCTTGACAGGTGTCGATCCGTGCACTGGTGTAAGGACCAAGCACATCGACGTCCGTCACAGGAGGGCACATGATCGTCCGACGACGGTGGACAGCTGCCGCCACCACAGTGATCCTGTTCAGCGCAGTGTTGTCCCATCCCGCTTCCGGAGCGGCCGCACCCGCCGACCCGGCCGCCCCGATCGCTCTGAGCGCCACCGAAACCGCACTGGTCCGAGTCCAGCTCCGCGATCAGGCCCAGTTGGACCGGCTCGTCGCCACCGGTGCGGACCTGGCCAACCGGCCCCGGGCGCGGGACAACCGGGTCATCGCCGACCTGGTGCTCAACGGCGCGCAGCTCGCCGAACTGACAGCGCAGGGCGCGACGGCCGTGCAGATCGTGCAGCGCACCGGGGACGGGAACCGGCACTACGCCGACAGCGTCCGCGCGGCTCAGGCCCGCACCGCCGCCGGGCTACGCGCGCCGGCCGCTGGCCAGCGGTCCACCACCGCCGCTGCCGTGGACACCCTCCAGGTGCAGCAGGCGTACTGGTGGACAACTACCGGACAGACCTTCCTCCAGGCCCAGGTGGCCACCACCGCCACCGACGACCCGGACGTGGAGATCACCGTCAGTTGGCGGACGGTGGACGGCGCCACCGGCTCGTTCCCGCTGTACCGGTTCGAGGACTCGGGCGAGTATCAGTACCACTACGCGCTCCCCCAGCCGGTGCCGAGCCGACCGGTTCAGCTGAGCGCCACCTCCAGCCTCGGCGGGGTCAGCCGGGTGGTCACCCCGACGTCCTGGCCGAACGCCTCCCCGCCTCCGCTTCCGGCCGGCTACCAGAAGGACTTCATCGACGCGTACCTGACGCCGACGGACATCCAGGCGCGGATCAAGCGGCTGGCCCGCCAGTACCGGGACCTGGTTGACGTGATCGACCTGCCGAACAAGACCCAGGGCTACCGGCGCACCGCCGCCGGCTACCTGGGCGACCCGGCGGTGGCCGCAGTGGTG
This sequence comes from Micromonospora trifolii, assembly GCF_022229005.1. Taxonomy (GTDB): domain Bacteria; phylum Actinomycetota; class Actinomycetes; order Mycobacteriales; family Micromonosporaceae; genus Micromonospora; species Micromonospora trifolii. The sequence goes on along the minus strand of NZ_JAKKFD010000043.1, from coordinate 11,180 downwards.
GTCGAGTCGGTCCGCTTCGGCGACCAGAACATGAACGGCGTACAGGTGCGGACTGTCGACCCGGGCCGGGCGAACCGGCCGCTGACCGTCGGCTACCGCGACCGGGTCCTCACCGTGTCACTGGCCACCGACACCGCGGGCAAGACGGTGAGCACCACCGACGAGGTCGCGGCGGCGATCAACGTCCGTCAACCGGAGCGGTTCCGGGCCACCGTCGAGGACGGTTCGGCCGGGCTGCCGATGCCCGTCGCGGGCCCCACCCGACTCGACGACGGCCTCCAGGGCACCGAGGTGCCGGCGCGGCCGTGGACGGTGCAGGCGTTGCGCCTCGGCGTACACCGGGACGGCTCCCGGGTCGGGGTGCTCGCGTACTCCCAGGAACACGCCCGGGAGTGGGCCACGCCGCTGGTGACGCTGGAGTTCGCCGAGCGGATGCTCGCCAACGCCCGGACCGACCAGGCCACCCGTGAGCTGCTGGAGCAGGTCGACATCTTCGTCATCCCGATGGTCAACCCGGACGGTGCGAACTACTCGTTCAACGACTTCAACTTCCAGCGCAAGAACCTTGTCAACCACTGCGCCGGGGCGGCGCGCGACCCGAAGAACCGCGCCTCGTGGGGCGTCGACATCAACCGCAACTACACAGTCGGGTCGTTCTTCGACGGCTACGTGGGCGCCAGCGCCAACTGCCTGTCCGGCACCTTCGCCGGCACCGCGGAGCTGTCCGAGGCGGAGAGCCGCAACGTGATCACGCTCGCCCAGGACCACCCGAACATCAAGTTCGCGATGAACGTGCACTCCTACGGCGGGTACTTCATGTGGCCGCCGGGGGCGTACCGGGCCGACGGCAGGGTCACCCTCCCGCGACCGTCGATCGACGAGTCGACGCTGTTCCTCAACAGCGCCCGGCGGATCGTCGGCGCCATCGCCCAGGAGCGCGGCACCGTCACGTGGCCGTCGCAGACCGGACCGGTCGCCGACGTGCTCTACTCGGCCGCCGGCAACTCGGCCGACCAGCTCTACTACGAGCTGGGCATCTTCGCCTGGGACTTCGAGGTCGGCAACGACCGGTGGAACCCGGCGACCAACCAGTGGGAGGGCGTCGGCTTCCAGCCGCCGTTCGACGAGGCGCACGGCGAATCCCAGGAGTACGCCGGCGGGCTGGTGGAGATGGTCCGGGTGGCCCGCGACTACGCCGCCGCCGAATCCGCCGGCTGAGCTTCGGCGGTGCCGCGTCCACTCATGGGGCGCGGCACCGCTGGCCGGATTTCACCCGTTTCCGCCGGGTGCCTGGCGGGTAGGGCCCGTTCATGGACACGAACACCACTGCCCACCTGGTGGGCGGCCCCCGAGACGGCAGCACCCACGAGACCGGCGACGCGGCACTCGTCGAGGTGAAGATCGACGGTCTGATGCACCGCTACATCAAGACCACCAAGCAGCACGACGATGGTCGGCCGCTCTACAACTACGACGGGGCGGTCGCCCCGGACGGCGGCGAGCCCGGCGTCGAGGATCCGGCCGCCCGGGTCGCGTCGCCCCGAGCCGACGCCGAGGGGCACGGCGGCACCCACTGACCGCCGCACCATCGGGGTCACGCAAGCCCACGAAGGAGGTACCGGTCCGAGCGGCCGGCCACGGATGAACCGCGGCCGGCCGGGTAAGCGGCAACCTTGCCTGGTGGGGAGACGACCGGGTGCACGGGTGGGCGGTCCTGGACCGGCCCGCCCGTGCACGCCCGGTCAGTTGGAGGAGATCCAGTTCCAGGCCGAGACGACCCACTCGGTCTGCTGAAGCCACGCCACGCCGAGGCCGGCGAGGAACACCGCCGTCGCCAGGTGCGCACCTCGGGCGCTGCGCCGGACCCGGCCCAACTGCCGCTCCAGCACCACCCGGCCGACCAGGCGGAACAGGGCGAACAGGCCGACCGCCACCAGCAGGCTCAGCACCAGCACCAGCAGCGGGCCGCTCAGATCACCCTGGCCGGACAAAGCCCAGATCCCCCAGCACACGAACGCGAAGAGGCCGGCCGCCGCGCTCCACTCACCGCCGCGCCGCAGCTGCGCCATCCGCGAGCTCAGCGAGCGGCGGGGCACCGGCTCGCCGGGCCAACCGGTGCCGGTCGGCTCCTGCTCGACCACCGGGAACGGCTCCGTCCGCGGCGTACGCGGCTCACCCACCGGAGCGACGCCCCGGCGGAACCCGTCACGCTGCGGCGGCACCCCGACGCCGGCCTGCGGTGGCACCTCCACGGTCCGCTCCGCCCACGGCTGCGTCTGGTCTGCCATCTCGTCCTCCCCCTGACCGACGGCACAGCACCGCCTTGATTCGAGGGTAGCCAGCCGGCAAATCGGTCGCCGACCCCGGCCGGGACGCGAGGCCCCGCGACGCTGCCGGATCAGACCCGGCCGGGGTACGGTCGGCGGATGGGTGACAGCGACCGACGACGGCGACGGCTGCGCCACCACGGCGACACCGAGACGCCCAGACCGGGTGCCGACGGCCCGACGGTCAGCACCCCGGGCGTGCACGACGGTGACGACCCGCCGCCGCGACGCAGGAGCACCGGCGGCGACGAGCGCGACGGCGAGCGAGGGCTGCGCGGGTTGGTCGGCTCCGGCTCGTCCCAGGTGGGGCTGAGCGCCGCGCTACGGGCCCGGGACGCGGCCCGCCCCACCGACGACGACCTGGCCGAGGCGGAAGCCCGGGTGGTGGTCGTCCGGCGCAACTGGGTGCCCCGCGAGGAACTGCCCCGCTCGCCGCGCTGAGCGCCGCACGGTCAGGGCAGGTCGGGCAGCTTCCGGGTCCGCTCGTACTCGGCCACCTGGGTGATCCGACGAGCGTGCCGCTCGTTGCCGGAGAACGGTGTGTTCAGGAACGCCTCGACGATGCCGGTGGCCTCGTCCAGCGTGTGCTGGCGGGCACCGATGGCGACCACGTTCGCGTCGTTGTGCTGGCGGGCCAGTTGGGCGGTCTCGACGCTCCAGGCCAGCGCGGCGCGGACGCCGGCGACCTTGTTCGCGGCGATCTGCTCACCGTTGCCGGAGCCACCGATGACCACTGCGAGCCCGGTCTCGTCGGCCACCACCCGGTCACCCGTGTGCAGGCAGAACGTGGGGTAGTCGTCGTCCGGGTCGTAGCTGTGCGGGCCGACGTCGACCACGTCGTAGCCCTGCATGGCCAGGTGGTTGGCCAGGTGCACCTTCAACTCGAAACCGGCGTGATCGGATCCCAGGTAGACGCGCATACCGGGCAGTCTGTCAGGCCGCGCTCGGGGACGTCACAGGGGCGGCGTCCCCGAGCCGGGTTCGTCACACGGTCGTGCGGGTGGCCCTCAACGCGGCAGCTCGGCGACGACCAGACCGCCACGCGCCTTCGGGGTGAACCAGGTGCTCTTGCGGGGCATCTTCCCCCTGGCCAGATTGACCGCGACGAAATCCCCCACGGTCACCGGCGCGATCAGGATGGCCAATTCGGCCCGCCCGGCGTCGACCTCACCGGTGAGCCAGCTCGCCGGGTAGTCACCGCCGACGTAGGTGATCCGCTTGTCACCCGGGTCCAGACCGAGCGCGTCGCGCAGCACCAGCCGCTCGACCAGGGCGTGGTCCAGGTTTTCCAGGCGGGCGCTGGCGGTGGCGGGCAGGCGCACCGCGTACCCCTGGCCGTCGAGGCGGAGGTGCACGGTGCCGCCGGCCGCCGGGACCTCGACCGGGCCGTCGATCGGCTCGACCTCGGCGCCCGCGGCCCGCAGCCGGTCGAGCAGCTCGGCCGGGGTGGTGGTCAGCTCGCTGACCAGCCGGTTGTACGGCTGGATGGCGACCGACGCGGGGGTGGTGACCACGGCCAGGAAGCGCGGCAGCCCGCCGGTCTGGGCGGCCAGGCTGCGGTGGTTGCCGTCCGCGACGACCAGGTCGCCGCCACCGGCGAGAGCCGTCAGCGCGGCCTGCTCCGGGCCGGGGCCGAGCAGCCAGATGGCGTGCGTGCGCCCCGCCTGGTCGGTGTCCGTCGCGGCGGGCGCGCCGGCCGTGTCGGTCGCCGCCGCGAGCGCGGCGTGCAGCTCGTCACCACGCCCGGTCTGGAGCAGGAGTACGGGTGAGAGCAGGTGGCCCAGCGCGTCGGCCAGCGCCACCCGCTCGCGCACCTTGGCGATGAAGACGTCCTCGTTGCGGATGACCAGGCCCGGCTCGTCCGCCCGGGTGGAGATCTGGTCGGTGTCCACCATCGCGAACAGGCCGTACGCCGGCTCCTCGCCGGGCGCGCTGATCCGGTAGAGCACCACCACCTCCTCGGCGGGGGTGTAACTGCCGTCGGCCTTGGCCTCGCCGAGGCGGGCCACCGCGTCCGGCAGCGCGTCGAGGAACGACTTGCCCAGGCTCTGCGGGGCGCGGTGCGGCATCTCGATGCCGAGAGCACTGTGCGGGTTCGACTCGATGATCGCGGTGATCTCCGCGTCGTCGGCGAACTCGTCGTAGTTTTGCGCGCCGGTGCCGCCAGTGGTGACCCAGGCCCGGGTGATCGGATGCACGACCGTCATGCCCACTGACGCTACCGGCGACGGTGTCGCCGCCGACGGGGACCCGCGGGGCGTCCACCAGATGAAAGCGCCGGGTGGGGCCCGCGTGGTCAGCCGGCGCGGTCGGAGGTGCCCCGGCGGTGCTTGCCCGCGCTCGCCGGCCCACCGTTGCCACGCCGACCGGTCCCGATCGGCCCGGTGTTGAGGGCGCGGCGGGGCGACGCGGGCGGCCCCGGCACGGGACGGTCGGGAGGAGGCGTGGGAACGGGCCGCGGGCTCAGCGGCGGCGTCGGCACCGGGCGCGGAGGAGCCGGCGCCGGCGGCGGGGGCGCCGGTTCGGCCGGTGCCGCCCCCGACGGCACCAGCGCCGGCGCGTCGGCCGGCACGGCGTCGACGGGCGACGCCAGTGGGTCGATCGACGCGGGCGGGGTGAGCCGGGAGGTCACCGGGACCCGCGCCACGCCCACCACGATGGGCGGCGCGAGCAGATCCACCAGGTGGGCGGGCAGGTCCGGGCGGACCGTCGGCCAGCGGGAGTCGTCAACGGACCAGTAGTCAGCGCCGGGAATCTCGATCACCCCCTGCCGGGTCAACTGATCGTCACCGGACGCACGGTGCTTGGCCATCGGGATTTGCCTCCACGAACTGCGGCGTGCGGCCCTGCGGGTCGCTGCGGCGGACACCGAGGGAAACGACGCCGCCCGCCTCCCGGTGACGCCACGACCGTGCGACAACCCGGAGCCCGCACTGCGCGTCGGACGCGACACGCCCCCGTCCGCGCGACTGACGAAGCACGGACGGGGGCGCGGCGGTCGTCGCTCAGTCGAAGATCGGGCTCTGCTCGCGGGTGCGCTTGAGCTCGTAGAAGCCCGGGGTGCCGGCGACCAGCAGCACGCCGTCCCAGAGGCGGCCGGCGGCCTCCCCCTTCGGAGCCGGCGTGATCACCGGGCCGAAGAACGCGACCGGGGCGCCGTCCGGGCCGGGCGCGTGCACGACCGGAGTGCCCACGTCCTGCCCGACCGGGCGCATGCCCGCCTCGTGGCTGGCCCGCAGCGCCTCGTCGTAGTCGGTGCTGTCGGCGGCCGCGGCCAGCGCCGGGTCGAGGCCGGCGTCGGTGAGCGCTGCCACGTACAGCTCCGGACCCCGCTCCTGCTTCTGCAGGTGGATCCGGGTGCCGAGCGCGGTGTAGAGCGGGCGCAGCACGTCGTTGCCGTGGAGCTGCTCGGCGGCGATGCAGACCCGCACCGGGCCCCAGGCGGTCTTCAGGAACTCCTTGTAGTCCTCGGGCAGCTCGTCCCGGCCGTCGTTGAGCACGGCCAGGCTCATCACGTGGAAGCGGATGTCCACATCCCGGATCTGCTCGACCTCAAGCAGCCAGCGAGAGGTGATCCAGGCCCACGGGCAGGCCGGGTCGAACCACATGTCGGCGGTGACACGTTCGGTCACTGTGAGATCCCTTCGCGACGGGGTGGCGCCGACAGGTCGGCGCCTGAGGAGAATCTTCACCCCGCAGCACATCGACCGGCACCCGAATGAGAGCGTGACCTCGGCCACCGCGGGCTGCCCGTACATGGAAGACTCGAATCGGGCCAGCCGTCACGAGCGGTAGGCGAACGGGCGCCGCCGGGCGTACGGCGACATGTGGGATGGAGACGAACAGTGCCGGGAGTGCGCAACCTGACGCAGGTCGAGGCGACCGAGCGGGCCCGCCTGCTCAACGTGACGGGGTATGACATCAGTCTGGACCTGTCCAGCGCCGTGCTGGCAGCCGACGGCCGCACGTTCAGGTCGACGACCGAGGTCCGGTTCCGCTGCTCCGAACCGGGCGCGGGCACCTTCATCGAGCTGGCCGCCGAGTCGGTGCGGTCCGCGACGCTGAACGGCACGTCCGTCGACCTCTCCGACTGGTCCGCCGAGAAGGGCCTGACCCTGTCCGGGTTGGACAGCGACAACGTCCTGGTGGTCGAGGCCGACTTCGGTTACTCCAACAGCGGTCAGGGTCTGCACCGCACTGTGGACCCGGTGGACGGCGAGACGTACCTCTACAGCCAGTTCGAGACGGCCGACGCGCAGCGGGTGTTCGCCTGCTTCGACCAGCCCGACCTGAAGAGCGTCTACACCTGGCACGTCACAGTGCCGGCACACTGGCGGGCGGTCTCCAACATGCCGGTGCAGCGGGAGGAGCCGGCGGGTGAGGCGCTCAAGACGCTGCACTTCACCGAGTCGCCCCTGATGAGCACCTACATCACGGCGATGTGCGCCGGGCCGTACCACGAGGTGCGCGACTCGCACGACGGCATCGAGCTGGGGGTGTTCTGCCGGGCGTCGATGGCACAGTACCTGGACTCCGACGACCTGTTCCTGATCACCAAGCAGGGCTTCGACTTCTTCCACGAGAAGTTCGGCGTGCGCTACCCGCTGCCGAAGTACGACCAGCTCTGGGTGCCCGACTTCAACGCCGGTGCGATGGAGAACTTCGGCTGCGTGACGCACGCCGAGTCGCACTACCTGTTCCGCTCGCAGGTCACCGACTTCGAGTACGAGCAGCGGGCCAACACGATCCTGCACGAACTGGCCCACATGTGGTTCGGTGACCTGGTCACCATGCGCTGGTGGAACGACCTGTGGCTGAACGAGTCGTTCGCCGAGTGGGCCAGCCACTGGTGCAACACCAACGCGACCCGGTTCACCGAGGCGTGGACGACCTTCCTGTCCATTCGGAAGAACTGGGGCTACCGGCAGGACCAGCTCTCCTCCACCCACCCGGTCTACACCGAGATGCCGGACATGGAGGCCGTGGAGGTCAACTTCGACGGCATCACCTACGCCAAGGGCGCGAGCGTGCTCAAGCAGCTCGTCGCTTACGTGGGTGAGGAGCCGTTCGTGGCCGGGCTGCGGGCCTACTTCGGCAAGCACGCCTGGGGCAACGCCGCCTTCGACGACCTGCTCACCGAGCTGGAGGCCGCGTCCGGGCGGGAGCTGCGCAAGTTCGCCGCGCAGTGGCTGGAGACCGCGCAGGTCAACACGCTGCGGCCGGAGGTGACCATCGGGGCCGACGGCACGTACGAGCAGGTGCTGGTGCGGCAGGAGGCGCCGGCGGCGTACCCGACGCTGCGCACCCACCGGATCGGCGTGGGCCTGTACGACCTGACCGACGGGCGACTGGTCCGTCGGGAGCGGTACGAGGTGGACGTGACCGGCGAGCACACCGATCTCGCCCCGCTGCGGGGCGTCCGTGCGGCCGACGTTTTGCTGCTCAACGACGACGACCTCAGCTACACCAAGCTGCGCCTCGACGAGCGTTCGATGGCGACGGTGGTGCAGCACATCGGTGGCTTCGAATCGTCGCTGGCCCGCGCGCTCTGCTGGACCGCCGCCTGGGACATGATCCGCGACGCCGAGCTGTCCGCCCGCGACTACGTGGCGCTGACGCTGAGCGGGCTGCCCGCGGAGACCGACATCAACCTGGTCACCGCCACCCTCCGGCAGGCGACCACCGCGCTCACCCTGTACGCCGACCCGGCCTGGGCGCCGACCGGCTGGGCCGACCTGGCCCGTACCGCCCGCGACGCACTCGCCGCCGCCGAGCCGGGCAGCGGGTTCCAGTTGGCCTGGGCCCGGGCGTTCACCTCGGCGGTCCGCTCCGAGGAAGACCTGGCGACGCTGCGCGGTTGGCTGGACGGCACCGGCATGCCGGCCGGGCTGACAGTCGACACCGAGCTGCGCTGGTCGGTCCTCGCCGCGCTGGTGGCCAACGGTGCCGCCGGTGCCGCCGAGATCGAGGCGGAGCTGAGCGGCGACCGCACTGCCAGCGGCGAGCGGGAGGCCGCGTACGCGCACGCGTTGATGCCGACGGCCGAGAACAAGGCCGCCGTGTGGGCCCTGCTCACCGGCCCGGACGCGCTGCCCAACTGGCGGCACCGGGCGCTGCTGCAGGGCTTCGCCCACCCGGCGCAGGTGGATCTGGTCGCCCCGTACCGGGAGCGGTACTTCGCGGCGGTCGGGCAGGTGTGGGCCACCCGGGACAGCGAGCCGGCGCAGGAGTTCGCCCAGCTGGCGTACCCGACCTACCTGGTGGAGGACGACACGGTGGCGGCCACCGACGCGTGGCTGGCCGGTGACGGGCACCCCGCCCCGCTGCGTCGGTTGGTGGCCGAGGGCCGCGACGGTGTGGTGCGGGCGTTGAAGGCCCGCGCGAAGGACGCCCAGAGCGCCTGAGCAGCGTTGTCCGACCCCGGGGCCGGCGTGGGTGTGAGCCCGCGCCGGCCCCGGGTCGTCGGTTGCGAAGATCGTGCTCGAACATGGAAATAGGGGCCTCAGCCGCAGTCGAGGCCCCTATTTCCTGGATCGGGCACAATCTTGTGTGCCCGCGCGTCGTGTGTGCCGGTCAGCCCTTGCCGGCGTGGCTGGCGAGCTGGTCGAGGCCGTTGATGATGCCGCCGGCCAGGTCACCGCCGCTGAACGCGCCGACCATGGAGAGCGCGGCCAGCTTGGCGTACGTGTCGGGGATGCGCTTGCGGGCGTACCGCCCGGTGATGATCTCCAGCTGCCGCTGGTTGGGCGACACGGCGATCAGCACCGACTTGTCGGGCTCGGCGAGCTGACGGTGCAGCCGCTGGGCGTGCTCGCGGATGGGCTCGTCGAGACCGCCGACGAAGACCGAGAAGACCAGGCCGGTGCCCTTGTCGGCCAGGCGCAGGGCCTCGTCGATGCGCAGCAGCTGGCGGGTCGAGAACGGCCCGTCGAGCACCTCGGGCGGATTTTCCGACCCGGTCTGCTTCTCACCAACGGTCACTTGCGCCTCCGGTTCCACCGGCCGGCGCCTCGACGCTGGCCTGCTCAAGCTTGTGGCTGGTCAGCGCGGGCGCCTGCGCCCCCGCCGTCAGCGCGGTGCCGGCCGAGTCGGCCAGCTGCTCCGGACGGCCCAGGAACCAGACCGGAGTGAAGTCGAAGGGCCGGCCCGGACGGTAGCGCTTGGCGCCACCGCCACCGCCGGTGGCACCCCCATGGCTACCGGCGTACGACAGGCCGGCGATGACCAGCACCGCGGCCAACGGGATGCCGACGAAGACCAGCAACGTCTCGGTAACAGACAATCCCAACGCCCCCAGGCGGAAGAAGGACGACCTTGAACAACCGGGTCGGATGGACGATCACGCTGCCGACCGCCCGACTCCGTCGCCATTCACGTTAGCGGAGTCGGCGGCCCGCCAGATTGCGGGGTGCCGATCCCATCCGTCACTGGAGTTCTCCAGTTGCGCAGCGGTAGCGATAAGCCGCGCGTCGTCGCCGTACCGGCCGGTGAGCAGCACCCCGACGGGCAGTCCGTCGGTGGTGGTGCCCAGCGGCAGGGAGACGGAGGGATCGCCGGTGACGTTGAAGATGGCGCAGTAGGGCGAGAACCGGCGTTGCCGGTCGAAGTCGGCGGCCGGGTCCGCGTCGGCGGTGAACCAGCCGACGGGCGCCTGCGGGGTGGCCAGGGTGGGACAGAGGAGCAGGTCGCAGCCGGCGGTGCGGCGGGTGCCGAGGCGGACCTGCGCCTGCAACTCCCCGAGGGTGGCGGCCAGGGTGCCGGCGGAGAGTTCGGCGCCCCGGGCCCGGAGCAGCCGGGTCAACGGCAGCAGCTCCGCCTCCCGCTGCGGCGGCACCGGGGAGAGCGCCAGCACGTACCAGAGGATCTCGAACAGCGGCCACGCCGCCGGCCCGAGCGGCGGCGGCACCTCGACCACCTCGTGACCGGCGGCCGTGAGCAGCGCGGCGGCCCGGTCCACGGCGGCCACGCAGTCGGGGTGCACTGGTTCGTCGGCGAGCATCGGCGTGGTGAACCGGCCGATCCGTAGCCGGCCGGGCTCGGCCCGGCGCGCGACGGCCAGATAGCCGCCGGCCGGCGCCTGCGGCGGCAGGTACGGCTCACCGGGGACCGGGACGGCCATCACGTCGAGCAGCGCGGCGACGTCGGTGACCGTCCGCCCGAGCGGGCCGCTGGTGGGCAGGCCGAACGCGCCGGAGCCGATCGGCCCGCCGGAGACGAGGCCCCGACTGGGCTTGTAGCCGACCAGGCCGCACAGCGACGCCGGGATGCGCAGCGACCCACCGCCGTCGGACCCCTGGGCGACCGGGACCAGCCCGGCCGCTACCGCCGCCGCCGCGCCGCCGCTGGACCCGCCAGCGGTGTACGCCAGCTGCCACGGGTTGCGGGCCGGCGGCGCGACCCGGCCCTCCGAGTAGAGCGAACAGCCCAGCTCGGAGGTGGTCGTCTTGCCCAGGCTGACCAGACCGGCGGCCTTGATGAACCGGACCACGTCGGCGTCGACCGGCGGGACGAAGTCGAAGAAGGCGGCCGAACCGAAGGTGGTGCGGACCCCCGCGGTGAGCGTCAGATCCTTGATCGCTGTCGGCACCCCGTGCAGGGGGCCGCGCGCCTCGTTCGGCACCGCGTCGGCGGCCTGCGCGGCCTGCCGGGCGAGGTCCGGTGTGACGGTGACGAACGCGCCCACTGTGTCACCGAGCGCCGCCACCCGGCGCAGGGAGTGCTCGACCATCTCGACGCTGGACAGCTCGCCGCGGGTCATCGCGGCGGCCTGCTCCAGCGCGGTCAGGTCGTGCGGCTCGGCCATGCCGTCATCCTGCCGGCAGTCGGTCGTTCGCGCAGCCGACACGCGCAGCC
>NZ_JAKKFD010000042.1 GCF_022229005.1 Micromonospora trifolii | reverse complement strand
GGGGTGGGGAGGGTTAGGGGGTGGGGAGGGTTAGGGTGGCTTGGACTGGGCGGTGGTCGGTGCCGGGTAGGTCGAGCACCTTCACCGAGCGGACCGCTATCCGGTTGTCGACCAGGACGTGGTCGATGGTGACGGGTGGGGTGAGGTCACCGTCGTACGGACCCCAGGTGCCGGTCAAACCCTTCCCGGTGGCGTCGGCGGCGTCGACGTAACCGCTGCGCAGCAGGGCCCGTAGTGGACTGTGGTCGAGGGTCGCGTTGAAGTCTCCGGCGAGGATCCGCAGGCCACCGTCCGGGGTGGCCGTTGGTTGGGCGGCCAGGTCGGCACGCCAGGCGCCCACCTGGTCCAGCGCGTACGGCGCCGAGGGGTGGGCCGACTCGACGCGGACCGGGGACCCACCGGGAACGGAGACCGTCGCGTACGCCTGGCTGAAGCCCCAACCCTCGAGGTTGCGCCGGACACCACCGTCGGTGATCGGCCACCGCGAGTAGAGCCCGGAGCCGGGGGTGCCCACCTCCGGGTTGAGCTGCCGGTGCGGCAGCAGCGTGGCGAGGCCGAGCCGATCCAGGGCGACCTGCGCGTCCGGCGTGAACTCCTGCACGGTGAGCACGTCCACCCGGTGTCGCCGGACCAACTCCACAAGTGTCTGCGCGTCGCCGGCGCCGGCGAGCAGATTGGCGGTGAGGAGCCGCACGGTCGGCCCGGCCGCCGCCGGCTGCGGGTTGGCCAGCGCCCGAGGTGCGACGGTGCCGAGCAACGCCACCGCCGCCACGGCCGCGAGCGCCGCCGGCCACCAGCGCCGCAGGGCGAGTGCCAGGGCCAGGACCAGCACGCTGACGGCCGCGACGTACGGCGTGAAGGCGAGCGCCTGCACCAACGGCCCCCGGTCCAGGCTGAGCAGTCGGGCGCCCGCCCAGAGGGCGGTGGGTGCGACGGCAAGCCAGCAGAGCACCGTGCCGAGCCGAGCGAACCGGTGCGAGGGCGGCGCGTCGACGATCACGACGGTGATCCTAGTCGGGCCCCGCGAAGCCATTTCATGAATGGTGCTGCGCTCACATTTCACAATTATCTGACGGTTGGTTGACACTCCGGAAAAGCGAGATCAACTATTGACTGGCGGCTTTTTTCGGTGCTACGTTCCATCTGGCTTAAACGACGCAACTCTGAGTAGTAACCGCAGCTCAGGTGGGATGCAGATTGCTAAGTAATCAATCTCATCGGGTGTAAGCGAGGCAGCTTTCCCCCGTCCAACTGTCGTCGTACGCCTATTTATGGGCAGTCAACCGTCCCGCCCCGCGGGTCGGCCGAATTCGCACGGTCACACAAGGGGGACCTGTCATGAGCACATCCTTCCGACGTAAGGTGGCGGCGGTAACGTTCGCCGTCCTGGGGCTCAGTCTCGCCGGCGGGGGCATCGCTATCGCCCAGCCGTCGGCGAAGGCGCCGCAGGACGCGGCCCAGCCGGCGGCACGGAGCACGAACGCCCAGCCACCGGTCACCGCCGAGTCGGCGCGTATCGCGAAAGCCGCGATGAAGGCGGGTGCGGCCACCCCACTGGTTGCCACCAACGTCTTCACCGTCGTCAACTCCAACGGCACCAAGGCGCGCGGCACCGGCACCGTGCTCAAGTGGGGTGTCGGGGAGTACGAGGTGATCTTCGGTCACACCGTCTCGGCCGGCGCCTTCCTGGCCACTCTCTCCCTGGCCGGCTCCTGCTGCGTCCCGCCCGGGGGCGAGGTCTCCGTCGCCCCGCGCCTCGGCACGCCCAACGCGGTCTTCGTGCAGACCCGCAACTCGTCCGGGACGCCCGCCAACCTGGGCTTCACCCTGCTCACCCACACACCCTGACCAACCGACACCCGGCCCCCGTCGCCTCCGGCGACGGGGGCCGGACCCTGTCTGGGCGACGACCACCCTCGGCCGGCCCCGGGGAGAGCGGTAGGGCCTCCCTCGACCGGTTCGTGCCGGTCGGGCGCTCACTGGCTGGTCCCTCGCCGGTTGTCCACCCCTCGGCAGGCTCGCGACGGTCGTCACCCTTCCGTGCGGCTCATCCCCATTCCGGCCACTCCGGGCCGGTCCGGCCCGCACAATCCGACGTTTGCCGGGCGTGTGCCAGGGAAGCAAGCACCGTGACGGACATCTCGGACACCCTGGCCAGCATGCCCAGCCCGGTCGATCCGGAGCCGACCGGCATCGAGCTGGAACAGACCCTCTTCGAGGTCAAACGCGTGATCGTCGGGCAGGATCGCCTCGTCGAACGCCTGCTCACCGCCCTGGTCGCCAACGGACACTGCCTCCTGGAGGGGGTGCCCGGCGTGGCCAAGACACTGGCCGCGCAGACCCTCGCGACAGTGGTCGGTGGCACCTTCTCCCGGATCCAGTTCACCCCGGACCTGGTGCCCTCGGACATCGTCGGCACCCGGATCTACCGGGCGTCGAAGGAGACCTTCGACATCGAGCTGGGCCCGATCATGGCCAATCTGGTGCTGGCCGACGAGATCAACCGGGCCCCGGCCAAGGTCCAGTCGGCGCTGCTGGAGGCGATGGCCGAACGGCAGGTGTCGATCGGCGGGCGCAGCTGGCCGGTCCCGGAGCCGTTCCTGGTGCTGGCCACCCAGAACCCGATCGAGTCCGAGGGGGTCTACCAGCTCCCGGAGGCGCAGCGTGACCGGTTCCTGATGAAGGTGGTGGTCGACTACCCCAGCGACGCCGACGAGCTGGCCATCCTCTACCGGATGAGCACCGACCGGCCGACCCCGCGCCGGGTGCTCGACGCACAACGGCTGCGAGACCTCCAGCTCCACGCCGAGCGGGTCTTCGTCCACCACGCGTTGGCCGAGTACGTGGTGCGGCTGATCCTCGCCACCCGCGACCCGGGCCGGTTCGGGCTGCCCGAGATCGCCCCGCTGTTGGCGTACGGGGCCAGCCCCCGGGCCACCCTGGGCCTGGTCGCTGCCGCCCGGGCACAGGCACTGCTGCGCGGGCGGGAGTACGTGCTGCCCGAGGACATCCGTGAGCTGGCCGTCGACGTCCTCGCCCACCGGCTGGTGCTCTCCTTCGACGCGGTGGCCGACGGGGTTTCGGCCGAGAGCGTGGTGCGACGGCTCGTCGAGGCGGTGCCGCCGCCCCGGCTGGCCACCGGACACCCGCAGCAGACACCGGATCTGGCGGCGGCATGAGACGCGCAACCGTCGCGCCCGCCGACCCGGGCCTGGCCGAGCTGGCCCCGGACCAGCGCCTGCGCCGCCTGGAGCTGACGGTCACCCGCCGACTGAACGGCCTGCTGCACGGCCAGTACCGTGGTCTGCTGCCCGGTCCCGGCAGTGAGCCGTCCGGCAGCCGCGAGTACCGGCCGGGCGAGGACGAGGTCCGCCGGATGGACTGGGCGGTGACGGCCCGGACCGCCGTGCCGCATGTCCGGCAGGTCGACGCCGACCGGGAACTGACCACGTGGCTGCTCGTCGACGGCACCGCCAGCATGGAGTTCGGCACCGCCGAGCTGGACAAACGGGAACTGGCGGTGGCCGCCGTCGCGGCGGTCGGTTTCCTGACCGCGGGCGTCGGCAACCGCCTCGGCGCCCAGGTGCTGCGCGCCGACGGGGTACGCCGCTTCCCGGCCCGCAGCGGGCGTACCCATCTGCTCTCTCTGCTCCGCGCGTTGCTCGCAGCCCCCCGGGCCACCGCGCCCACCGACCGGCCCGGGCGGGGGCCGACAGCCCTACCGCCCGATCTGGCGGACGGGCTCGACGCGCTGCACCGGATCGCCAACCGGCGTGGGCTGGTAGTGGTGGTCTCCGACTTCCTCGACGGCCTGCCCGACGATCCCAGCCAGGTAGCGCCCTGGGAGCGGACCATGCGCCGACTGGCCGTCCGGCACCAGGTGCTGGCGATCGAGGTGACCGACCCGCGTGAGCTGGAACTACCGGACGTTGGCCTGATCACGCTCGTCGACCCGGAAACCGGTCGGCACCGCGAGGTGTGCACATCGGATCGTGGGCTGCGCGAGCGGTACGCCGAGGCCGCGACCGCCCAGCGCGATCAGGTCCGTCAGGCGCTGCGCCGCAGCGGGGCCACCCATTTGCCGCTGCGCACGGACGGGGACTGGAGCGCGGACATCGTCCGGCACGTGCACGCCCAGCGTCGGCTGGCCGCCGCGCCGGTCGGTCGGCCCCGGGGAGGTGCCGCGTGATCTGGCAGTCGCCGCTGCGACTCTGGCTGCTGCTCGGCGTGCTCGCCCTGGTCGTCGTGTACCTGGTGATGCAGCGGCGACGCAGCCGGTACGCGGTTCGCTTCACCAACCTGCGACTGCTGGACCGGGTGGCGCCGGAGCGGCCCGCCTGGCGTCGGCACGTACCGGCCGGGCTCTTCCTGGCCATGCTGGCGCTGCTCGTGGTCGGCTTCGCCCGCCCGAGCGCCGAGGTCCGGGTGCCCCGGGAACGGGCCACTGTGATGGTGGCGGTGGACGTCTCCACGTCGATGCTCGCCACCGACGTCGAACCGGACCGGTTGGCCGCGGCGAAGGAGGCCGCCCGGCGCTTCGTCGAGGGCCTGCCCGACGAGTTCAACGTGGGTCTCGTCGCGTTCGCCGGCAGCGCGGCAGTGCTGGTGCCCCCGGGCACCGACCGGGACGCCCTCGACGAGGGGATCGACCGGCTCGCCGAGGGCATCACCGGTGTCCAGGGCACCGCGATCGGCGAGGCCATAAACACCTCGCTCGGCGCGGTCAAGAGCCTGGACAGCGAAGCCGCGAAGGAGACCCCACCCGCCCGGATCATCCTGCTCTCCGACGGCGCCAACACCTCCGGCATGGACCCGATGGAGGCGGCCGCGGAAGCGGTGAAGGCGGAGGTGCCGGTGCACTCGATCTCGTTCGGCACCCCGTCCGGGTTCGTCGACCGCGGTGGACGGCCCATCCAGGTTCCGGTGGACGGCCAGACCCTCAAGGCGGTCGCCGAGGAGACCGGCGGCATGTTCCACGAGGCCAGCACCACCGACGAGCTGCGTGCCGTCTACGACGACATCGGCAGCTCGGTGGGCTACCGCACCGAGCGGCAGGACGTCTCGGCCCGGTTCATCGGCCTCGGACTGGTGTTCGCGATGGGCGCCGCCGCCGGCTCGATGCGCTGGTTCTCCCGGCTGCCCTGACCGCCGCGCACAACCGACGTCGACCGTGAGGAGTACGCATGGCAGTACAGACCGGACTGGGCGAACCGCGCGGTCCCTGGTTCATCTCGCCGGAACTCGACCCGGACGGGCGAGGGTGGTGGGACGCGCCCGAACGCGACCCCGGCGGGCGACGACCCGGGCGGCTGCTCGCCGTGCTGGCAGTGGTGGCGGTCTCGGCCGTCTCCGGTGCTCTCGCCGGTGGCGTGGTGGCCAGCCGGGACGGGGCTGGTGGCCCGGATGCGGCGTCCGCCGCCCCGGTGCCCGCCGAGCTGGTCACCGCGGCCGCGCGGACCGTACCCGGTGTGGTGTCGGTGCTGGCCGGCGGCGCGAGCAGCGGGTCCGCGACCGGCTCCGGCTTCGCCGTCGACGACCAGCAGCACCTGATCACCAATGACCACATCCTGGCCAAGGGGGGTGGCGGGCCGGTGACTGTGGAGCTGCCCGACGGCCGCCGGTTCGCCGCCGAGGTGGTCGGACGGGAGCCGCGCAGCGACCTGGCGGTGCTGAAGGTGCCGGCGTCGGCCGGTCTCACCCCGCTGCCCCTGGCGAAGCCGGGCGCGACCCGGGTCGGTGAGTCGGTGCTCGCGGTGGGGTCGCCGCTCGGTCTGGCCGGAACTGTCACCGCGGGCATCGTCAGCGCGCTCGACCGGGAGGTACGGCTCGGCAACAACCGGCACAGCGCGGTCCAGACCGACGCGTCCATCAACCCCGGCAACTCCGGCGGGCCACTGGTCAACGCGCGCGGGGAGGTGGTCGGGGTGAACACCGCCATCGCCACCATCGACGGCAACGGCTCGATCGGCATCGGGTTCGCCATCCCGATCGACCAGGTGCAGCAGACCGCCGACACGATCATCGGCAAGGGTGGCTGAGCTGCCCGAACGCCCTGACGGGGGCCACCAGTGTCAGATATCCGGCCGGACGGCATCGGACCATGGAAATATTACGCTCGGTATGGATACTGGCGGAGGTGGAGCGTCCTCTTCTCACGGTCCTCCTGCTGGTGGGCCTGGTCATCGGATGTGCAGTGGGGTCGGCGTACGCCCGGGCACGACGCGGGTGGAACGATTACCAGACCGTCAAGAAGTCGGTGCCAGGCGCCCGCCGGGGCGCCTGGTCGCTGATCCGCGGCGTCGCCGTGAAGGCCGCGGTCATCGGGGTGCTGCTCTTCGGCGCTGTGGCGTACGCGGCCGTCGGCTCCGACGAGGAGACCGCCGGGCCGACGCCCAGCCAGTCCCCGACGCAGAGTGAGCCTCCGCACCGATGACCCCCGGCGGATCGCCGCGGGTTAGCCTCGGGGCGTGGACGACGGACTGCGGGTGACCGACCGGTGGGTCGTCCCCGCCGGAGAGCTACGGGAGCGCTTCTCCCGCTCGTCGGGGCCCGGCGGGCAGGGCGTGAACACCGCCGACTCCCGGGTCGAGCTGAGCTACGACGTGGCCAACTCGCCGGCTGTCCCCGAGTGGCTGCGGTCGCGGGCCCTGGACCGGCTGGCCAACCGCCTGGTCGACGGGGTGCTGACGATCGCCGCCAGCGAGCACCGGGCCCAGCTGGCCAACCGGGAGGCGGCCCGGGCCCGGATGACCGCACTGCTGCGGGAGGCCGCCGCGCCCCCACCGCCGACCCGCCGGGCGACCCGCCCGTCCCGTGGGGCCAAGGAACGCCGGCTGGCCGAGAAGAAACGCCAGTCCCAGCGCAAGCGGGACCGCCGCGCCGACGACGATTAGGCCGCCGACGGCGACTAGGCCGGGACGGCGGCGAGCAGCCGGTCGCGCAGCACTGCGGCCCGCTCGGCGAACCCGCGCTGCGCCGCCGCGTACTCCGCCCGGCCGTCCGGCGTCTCCACCCGCACCGGCGGGTAACCGAGTGCCGCCAGGTCGTACGGGCTGGCCCGCATGTCCAGCGTGCGGATGTCCCGGGCCAGGTCGAACGCGTCGGCCACCAGCTCCGAGCAGACCAACGGCGACAACTTGTACGCCCACTTGTACAGATCCATGTTGGCGTGCAGGCAGCCCGGCTGCTCGTGCGCGTGCTGCGTCTCCCGGGTGGGGGTGAGCAGGTTCAACGGGCGGGCCGGCGGGGTGAAGAACCGGAACGCGTCGAAGTGGCTGCACCGCACGCCCCGCTCCTCGACGATCTCGGCGGTGCGCTCCGCGCTCAGCCGCAGCGGCCAGGCGTTGTGCCGCAGCTCCTCCCGGGTCTGCCGGTAGACCATCGCCCACTCGTGCATTCCGAAGCAGCCGAAGTGCGGTGCCCGCCCCCGCGTCGCCTCCAGCAGGGAGCGGATCCAGGCGATCGACTCGCCGCGCCGCGCGCGTACCCCAGCGGTGTCGAGGGTGACCCCGGCGGCGCTGGCGCGGTAGTCGCGGCCGAACTCGGCCGGATCGGCGTCGCGCAGCTCGACCCCGGGGCCCGGATGCCAGCGACGCAGCTGGGCCGGGCGGTGCGAGTAGTAGGTGAACAGGAAGTCGGCCACCGGATGCCGCTCACCGCGTCGTCGCCGGGCCAGGTGCGGGGTCAGCCAGACGTCCGCCCGCTCCTCGTGGGCCCGCCGGCGGGCCTGCCACTGCGCCACGTCGAGCACGGCGGGGGCGAGGGCGGCGGTCACCCACCCAGGGTACGACCGCCGCCCGCACACCCGGTCAGGGCATCTGCACCCGAACCCCGGCGGAGAACACCCCGCTGCGCAGCTCCAGCTGCTGGGGCGGGTCCCGCCCGTCGACTGTGAAGACCAGCGGGAGCACCATCCGGGTGCCCGCCGCCATCGGGTCGGCGAAGACGTCCCGACCCAGGTTCGCCGTCCGGGTGGCCGACTCGTCGGTGCTCACCCAGCGCCCCCCGGGCAGGTACGCCCGTTGCAGCTCGCTGTGCCACGGCTGATGGTCGCCGGTGACGTTGCGCACACCCACTGTGGCCTCGCAGCGTCGCCCGTTGGCCGGCGCGGCACCGCCGCCGTCGGGCTTCCCGGCGGTGCCGGGCGCGCCGCAGGTCATCCGGTACACGGTGAACTCGAACGCCGACTCGCGCAGCGGCACGCCCAGCGACCCGTTGACCCCGGAGCCCACCCACGCGCCGCTGGTGGGCTGCTTCTGCGTGTCGATCGCCGCTACCTGCCGGGTCGCCGTCCAACCCGCGGTGCCGACCACGCCGGCCAGCACCACGACGGCGGCGCCCACCAACACCCAGACCGGCGGGGTACGCCGCCGCCGCACCGGGCTCGGGGCGGCCGGGCGGGGGTAGACCGTCCCGCGGCCACCCTCGGCGCCGCCGCCGGTGGAGAGTGCGGCAGCCGTCACCCGACGTCCGCGCCGACGTCGCCACACCCACACCAGTGCGGCGCTGATCAGCAGCAGGACCGCCAGGCCGGCGAGGAGCACCGGGTAGCGGCGCCACGGCGGCGCCTCGCTCACCTCGGCCGCCGGTGCCGCCGCCGCCTGCCAGGTGGCCGAGGCGCAGTCGTACGGTCGGCTGCCGTCACTGGTGAACGCGCAGGTCGGCGCGGTCAGCGGCCGGCCCGGCGCGGTCGCGGCGAGCGCGGTGCCCAGGGTGGTGGTGCTGTGCGCGGGCAGTCGCAACCGCCAGGTCACCTCGGTGGCCGATCCGCCGGCCGGGGTGGACTGGCCACCACCGCTGATCGCTGTCGTCGACGAGCCGGGCGGTAGCTCCTGACGCACCGTGGTCACCAGCGGCGAGTTGCTCACGTTGCGCACCTGGATCCGGTACCTCGGTGCCGGGCTGCTCTCCGTGGCGACAGCCACGGTGACCTGTTGCGGGGGCGCCGACGCCGGCGCCCGGGTCGGTGGGGCCATCGCCGGTGGCGCCGAGGGTGGGGTGGGCTCGGTCAGCCGCGCGACCATCGCCACCGGTGCCCGGGATCCCGCTGGTGCCGGTGTGGCGGCCGGTGGTGGCGTGGCCGACGTTGGTTGTGGCGTCGCGGCCGGTGGTCGTGGCACGGCCGCCGCCTCCGGAGCCGCCGACGGCAGGGCCGGCACGGCGGCGAGGATGCCGAGGCAGTGCACGAACACTGCGAGGGCTCTGTGGTGTCGTGTCGATGCAGGCATACGAACGAACCTCCGGAGCCGACGCTAGGGGCGAGCCGCCTCCGTGCGGGTACGAAGTCGAGAAGTCCGCCCCGGTCACCTCCAGCTCCGGTAGGGTGCCGCGCGCTGACGGGTTGAGCACACCCGACCGCCGGTCCTGGCCGGTTGGGGCGCTGGCGGCGCTAGATTGGCCGGGTGCGTATCGCTCGTTTCGCCCATGCCAAGGGAATGTCGTTCGGTGCCGTCGAAGGCGAAGCGGAGGCCGGGCCGCAGGCCCTGACCATCGCCGAGATCGAGGGCCACCCGTTCGGCAATCTCACCTTCAGTGGGGCCCGCTGGGCCCTCTCCGACGTCCGGCTGCTCTCGCCGATCCTGCCCAGCAAGGTCGTCTGCGTCGGCCGCAACTACGCCGACCACGCCGCCGAGCTCGGCAACGAGGTGCCCAAGGAGCCGCTGCTCTTCCTCAAGCCGTCCACCTCGGTGATCGGCCCCCGGGACGCCATCCGACTGCCGATCTTCTCCAAGCAGGTCGAGCACGAGGCGGAGTTGGCGGTCGTGATCGGTGCGCCGGGTGCGCGCCGCGCCGACCGCGCCGCCGCCGAACGCGCCATCTTCGGTTACACCTGCGCCAACGACGTCACCGCCCGGGACCTCCAGCGTTCGGACGGGCAGTGGACCCGGGCCAAGGGCTTCGACTCGTTCTGCCCGATCGGCCCGTGGATCACCACCGGGCTGGACGTGTCCGACCTGGAGATCCGTTGTGAGGTGGGTCGCAACCCGGAGGAGATGGAGGTACGCCAACTCGGCCGGACGAAGGACATGGTCTTCGACGTGCCGGGCCTGGTGTCGTACATCTCGCACGTGATGACCCTGCTGCCCGGCGACGTCGTTCTCACCGGCACTCCGGCCGGGGTTAGCCCGCTTGTCGAGGGGGATACGGTCACCGTGCGGATCGACGGCATCGGCGAGCTCACCAACCCGGTGGTTCCCGTCGCCTGATCCGTCTGATGCCCCTGTTTCCGCAGCTCACGGGTGGTTCGGGGGGATCGGATTTGGCCTGCCGGCACCGGGAGGGTAAAGTTCACTCCCGGCGCCGCAAGGGGCCAATGGGGTATGGGGTAATTGGCAGCCCGACTGATTCTGGTTCAGTTAGTCTAGGTTCGAGTCCTGGTACCCCAGCGCTGCTGGAATTCGCGAGAATTTCCAGACGCTGGATTTTGACGGAGTTCGACTCCGCCCCTTCGGGGGCGGAGGGCGGTCTTCGGCAGAGTGCAGCTCCTCCGCCGCTAAGGTGGGGGAGCGAAAGTTGTTCTGGCCCCGTCGTCTAGTGGCCCAGGACGCCGCCCTCTCAAGGCGGTAGCGCCGGTTCGAATCCGGTCGGGGCTACAGCGTGCACAGCCCGTCTCACCTGGTGAGGCGGGCTGTTTCGTGTCCGCCGCCGGGCCCTCGGGCGACGGCGCACCCCGCGCTCGTGCCCGGGTACGGTGCCGCTAGACTACATTCGCACCGCCCGCGAGGGTGGTGAACGGAAAAGTTCTGGCCCCGTCGTCTAGCGGCCCAGGACGCCGCCCTCTCAAGGCGGTAGCGCCGGTTCGAATCCGGTCGGGGCTACAACCAAAGGCTCATCTCGCGACGCGAGGTGAGCCTTTCTCGTTGCCCACCCGGTCTCTCGTTGATCATGAGGTTGTCGTCACGACACGCCGGGTGGTTTCTAAGGTTCAGTGCAACTGATCTTGGTTGTGCTGGGGGGTGTTGGTGGCCAGGCCGGGTGTGTTGACGTTCGGGCATCGGCAGGTGTTGGAGCATCTGTGGGGTGCGGGTCGGCGTATTAGTGG
>NZ_JAKKFD010000041.1 GCF_022229005.1 Micromonospora trifolii | reverse complement strand
GCTCGCCCTGCACGAGCGTGACTACGACTGTGACGCGTGCGGCCTGGTCATCGACCGTGACCACAACGCCGCACTCAACCTGGCCGCCCTAGCGGCCGAGCTCAACAACACCGCCGGGAGTGGCTCGGTGGCAGCACGCGGAGCCGACCAGAAGACCCACACACAAGGGCAGGTGGCTATGAAACGTGAACCCGGCACGGCATCCGCCGGCAAGACCGGGACCGCCCCCACCGCAAGGCGGGGCGACCGATCATGCGCTCACTAAAGCGCACCGAAAGGTAACGGAGACACAGCCTTGGCGCAATCGATTCGCCGCGCGATCGACCTCATCCGTCGATCCGCGGAGCACCCGCTGTCCCTTACGGAGGCTGCGGACGTGCTCGGCGTCCACAAGTCCACAGCCCTGCGCATCCTGCAGACGCTGGAGGCCGCGCGCTTCGTCCGCCGGACCGGCGCGGGCACCTACGTCCTGGGCAGCGGCCTGATCGAGTTGGCCGAGCTCGCGCTCGGCTCGATGGACCTCCGCCAGCCCGCTGCCGCACACCTACGTGCGCTGCAACGCGAGACCGGCCACACCGTACACCTGGCGCAACTGACCGGCGACGAGATCATCTATATCGACAAGGTGGACAGCCCGGCGTTCGATGCCGTCAAGCTGCCGTCGCGGATCGGCCGCGCGGTGTCCATCTACGCGAGCGCTGTGGGCAAGACGATCCTGGCCTACCTCCCCCGCCAGGAACGCGACCGCCTTCTCTCCCACGTCGTCTTCGAGAAGTTCACCGACACCACCTTCACCGACCACGACGCCCTGGAAGCCGAACTCGCTCGCATCCACGACTGCGGCTGGGCCATGGACAACGGCGAGCACGACGCGTACGTGATGTGCGTGGCCGCGCCGATCAGGGATTCGCGGGGGCAGGTCATCGCCGCCGCCTCGATCACGGCGATCGAGGTCATCGCAAGCCTCGACCAGCTCAAGAGCAACCTTCCGCTGCTCCTGGAGACGGCAAACAAGATTTCGTACGAGCTCGGCTACGCGCCGCCCACCTTGGCGAGCCCGGACGGTGAGAGCCGCTCGGCGACCTGACCGCCCCGCGCGATCACCGCGTTGTCGGCGCCGACCCGCCGGTGACGCGGTGGTGTTCGTCGGTCTCCATGTCGATGAAGGCCTGGATCATGCCCCGGTAGATCCGTTCGATGAGATCCGGCTCGGCACCTGCCTCGCTGGCCAACGTCCGGACCCGGGCCACCACCTGCGCCACCCGGTCCGGGGCACGGACCGCCTGAGCGTCGCTCTTGAGCGGCGCGGCCTGCCGGACCAGCGCCTCCCGCCGGGCGAGCAGCCCGACCAAATCCCGATCCAGCTCGTCGATCCGAGCACGGATCTCGGTCAACGTCGCCGCCGTCTCTGCCACGCCGGAATCGTCGCACGACGGCGACACGATCAGGCGACCCGTTCACCGGCTGACGCGTCGAATGGCGGCTTTCACCCTAATCTCGACACGTTCATGTTCGGCTCCGCACCGCAAGCACGGAGGATGACGATGGGCGGAATGCCACGACGTCAGTTCGTCAGACTCTCCGGGACCGCTGGCGCCACGGGACTGCTGGGTCTCATCGGCGCGGAACGGGCGTTGGCCGACGGCGGCCCGACTCCCGGGCCGTCCCCATCGACACCCGGCGGCCCCGGCGCCGCGGCCTGCCCCACACCCTCGCCCCTCTGCGGCCTGCCCACCGACACCGGGGGCAGGTACGACCTGTGGGACCGGGTCCAGGTCTGCGAGGGCACGAAGACCGGCCCACCGTTCCCCCAGTGTCTGCGCACGACCCCCACGTATTTAGTCCTTAATGGAGGGTCGGGCTCGAGCCACGACTTCCTGCTCGTGCCCAGTTGCCGGATCAGCGGCATCGAGTGTCCGTTCATCACCACCGCCAACGCCCCGAACTACTGGCTGGAGGCGTGGGACAACGCGCAGCCGGGGCAGCCGGGGCACGTCGTCTACCCGCATATCGGGCTGGGCGTCAACTCCGCCGACCCGACGATCCGGATGCAGGACCAGCTGCACATCCACCTGGCCGGGATCCACTCGGGAATCCAGACGCAACTGAACAACCACGACAGTGCGATCAGCAACGACCCGTCGCGGTGGCGCAACCAGATCGTTCCGATCTGGGGCCTGACGAGCACCGGCCTGCCCGCCCCGCGCTCGTACCGGGTGCTGCACGTCGCGAACCTGAACGGGAACCTCTTCCGGCTCCTGCTGGACAGCGTGGTGCGGCCGACCGGCGCGACAATGGCCGCGCAGATGCTGGCGGTGACGCCCCGCCTGACCGGCGGCGGCGGGTTCTACGTCCTGAACAGCGAGCCCGGTCTGCCCGTCCCGGCCGGCCAGCCCGGCGGCACGGGCACCGTCGACTTCCTGCTCGCGTACGCCTGAGCCGTCCGATCAGCGCAGCAGCGCCATCCGATCGATGATGGAGTCGCGCAACTCAGGTGGCCACGGGAACAACGGCGCCGCCACCTGGAGCTGGGCAAATCCGTGCAGCCCGACCCAGAGCGCAGTCGCGTCGCCGAAGGGGTCCGCGCTGGTCGATCGTCCCACCGCGACGCAGTCGGCGAGCGCACGCCGGAATACCTCGAAGGCTCCCATGCCGAGCACGGCGAGCTGGTCCGCCATGGCCGGGGCCCGCTCAAGGGCCTGCCCGGCATCCCAGACGGCACCGAACATCACTCGATACTGATGAGGCCGGCGTTCGGCGAAGGTCAGATAGGCCGCGCAGATAGCGCGTAGGCGCTCGACCGGATCCGGGTCATCCGCCGCACTCAACTCCTGCTCCAGGATGTCGAACGCGCGTTGCGCGACAGCGAGCAGGATCGAGTCCAGGTCGGGAAAGTGCGGATAGATCGACGGTGCGGAGATGCCGGCCTGTCGGGCGATCCCCCGCAGGGTCATGTTCTGCGGCGTGCCGTCCTCCAGGAGCGTCATCGCGGCGTCGACGATTTCGTCGCGCAGCTGGGCACCTTCGCCGCGCTTGTTTCGGGCCCGCGTTCTCGGTGTGGTCACTCCTTCACTTTACAGGTGTTAGGCGAGTGTGTAAGTTAACGGCTGTAAGTTCACAGCCGTTTCTCGACGAGATGGAGCATCCCGTGACCACCGCGACCGCTACCCGAACCGACAACGCCGCCCCCACCTATCACGCAGACCTCGTCGGCCGCGGGCTGGCGGCTCTGGCGTCCCTCGCCACCGGCGTCGCGTTCGTCAACGGCGTCCTACTGACCATCAACGCCAACGACGACCGCCTGTTCATCGAAGGCTGGCGAGTCTCCAGCTTCGGCATCTTCGCCGCGCTCTTCGCCCTGCTCGCGGTCAGGCCCCGTCAAGCGGCCGGCGTCTGGGAGATCGTGCTCGTCGGCAAGGGTGCGCTCGTCGTGTTCGGCGTGCTGATCGGAGACGTCGCCGAGGCACGCCTGTCGGCCATCATCGACTTCGGGCTCGTCGCCGTCGTCGCGGCCGCCTACGTGTTGTGCCGCGGCTGGTTGGCGTGGCGTCCCGCGACCACCAACCCGACCCGATGACGGAGACGACAATGCCCTCCGCCTCGCTGTCCCGGCGCGTCGACCGGACCGTCATCATCTCGATCTGGGCGGTCCCGGTCCTGGTCGTCGGCCAGTTCGCCATGCTGGCCATCGTCCCGGTCACCCTCGCCCTGATCGTCAGCCTGCGGCACGCCCACCTACGCGGACTACGCCGCTGGGCGGTCACTCTCGCCACCGCCTACGCCACCCCGCTGATCCTCTGGGCCACCGGGCCCGACCGCGCCCCGAGCCTGTCCAAGGACATGCACCCGGTCCTCGCCGCACTGATCGTGGTGGCCGCGCTGGCCACGGCAACGGCCTACCACCTCGGCCGTCGGCGCCCGAGGAGGGCTGACGGCCCGTCGAGCGAACGGCCGCACCTCCGGGCCGCGCCGTGACCGATCCGCTCCTCCCCCGCCTGGGCGGAAGCGTCGGATCGCCCGTCGCCGTCATCGGACGGTGGCGGGCGATCCGAGCTCTCGGTATGGAGGGAGCCCGCCCCACTGATCGATGGGGATCTCCTGGCGGGGACGGGTCAGCGAAGCGGCAGGGTGGCCAGCGCCAGGTTGGGGTCGATGCCGGTGCTGTACGCGGCACTGAGCACGTAGACGGTACTGCCGCGCACGGCCACCGAGGTCGGGTTCTGCAACCCGTCGGCGGCGCTCATCAGCGTTCGTGAACGGCCGGCCACGTCGATGCTGACCACCATGTTCGGTCCGTTCAGCGCGGCGATGACCTGTCGGTCACCGGCGCCGACGAAGGCGAAGTCGTCAATGCCGACCAGGCCGGTCGCCGCCACCCGGACCGGCCCGGGCCGGCCGTGCCGCAACGGAATGCGCAGCAGCGTGCCGTGGTCGAGGTTGGTCGCCCAGATCGCGTCGCCGCGTACCTTGATGCCGTTGGCGCCGAGAAACCCCGCCGCGGCGAGCTCGGGCGCCGAGGACCAGACTTCGGCACGACCGCCTTCCAGGGGAACTGTCGAGATCGTGCCGAGCACCGAGTCGGTGAGGTAGAACCTCCTCGTCCCCGGCTCGAACGCCAGGCCGTTGGGGAGCCCGTCGGCCGGCAGGGCCGCGATGCGGTGCGGGGTCCTGCCGGGGCGCAGTCGGTACAGCCCCGTGGTGGCGGCATCGCCGCTCGCGTAGAGGAAATAGATGGTGCCGTCAGCCATTCGGACAATGCCAGTGGTCAGCGCGAACGCGAGCACCGGCGTGTTGACGCCGCCATCGGCGGGGGCCGGCAGGGTCGCCAGGATCCGCGTTCCGCCGGACGGGGTGACCGCGGCGACCTGTCGGGCGGCCGCGAAGGTGACGTAGGCGGTGCCGTCCGGGCCGAGCGCGACGTTCTCCGGCAGCTGCCCCTTGGCCGGGTCGAAGTGGACAGCGATCCGCGATGGCACCGGCGCGACCGACGATCGGGGCGTGGAGACGGTACGCGCTGCTGCGGTAGCGGCCGGTGCGGCGCTCGACGGTACTACCGTCACGACGCCGATCCCCGCTGCTGCGACAGCGACTGCGAGGGTCATCGCTCTCTTGCGCATATCTTGTCCTCACTCACTGTGTTGTTGATGGGCTTGAAGAGGGCGCGACGGGTCCGGCGCTCCTTGCGGAGCACCTGAGGTCGAGCCGATGGGGATGGCGCTATTCGCGCCTGACGAGCGGCTGCGGAGCACCGGCACGGGTGGTGACGGCGCCGTGCACGAGCAACGTCATCGCCGAGTGAGATGCCGAGCCGGGTTCGGTGGTGGCGACGACGACGCTCTGGCCGTCCTCGGTACGCAGGGTCTGCTGTGTCACGTCCATCGCGCCGACCAGCGGGTGACGCATCCGGTAGACGGTGTCGCCGCCGGCCTTCACCCGGTGGTCGGCCCACATGGCGGCGAACTCCGGACTCCGCACCGTCAACTCACCGACCAGCGCGGCCGTCAGCGGGTCGTCCGGGTGCTGCCCGGAAGCCATCCGCAGCGTCGCCACCACCGCGCGGGCCTTTGTGGGCCAGTCCGCGTACAGGTCGCGGGTGTGCATGTCCAGGAACACCAGCCGTGCCATGTTCGGGTGCTGGTTCGGCCTCTCCGGGATCTCCGGATCCAGGTGGCCGGCGAACAGGGCATGACCGGCGGTGTTCCAGGCCAGCACGTCGGCGCGGCGACCGAGCACCACCACTGGTACGTCACCAAGCGTCGCGACGAGTTGGCGTACCGCCGGGCTCACTCGCTCCGGGGCCGGGCGACGTACGGCGGGCCGACGGCGGGTCCCGGCCGCCAGCTCGCCCAGATGGCGGCGTTCCGCGTCGTCGAGTCGCAGTGCCCGGGCAAGCGCGTCGAGCACCTCGGGTGAGGCGTTCACGGCCTGCCCCTGCTCCAACCGGGAGTAGTACGAAACGCTCACCCCGGCCAGCAGGGCCAGCTCCTCCCGGCGTAGCCCTCGAACCCGGCGCCGGTCACCGTACGTCGCCACGCCGGTGTCCTCCGGCCGCAGCTGGGAGCGCCGGGCCTGGAGGAAGTCGCCGAGCTGTCCTCTCGCCTTCATGACTCGAAGTATTGCGAGCCCTGCCGGCCCCAACCACTCCCTGCCAGGGGTAGGCACCGCGTGGGGAGGCAGCCGTTCGGGTAGCGGCGACCCGGTGTCAGGCGGTGACGTCGCCGCGGCTGGCGGCGCCGGCGCGAAGGCCCTGATCGATGAACGTGACCAACCAGGCGAAGCTCTCGTCGACGGACGCGTCGATCTGGAACCCGCCGGCCGCCTCCAGGGTGGCGAACCCGTGCAGGACGCTGCGCAGCGTTCGCATGGCGTGGATCTCCTGGCCGGGGTCCAGGCCGTACCCGCTCAGCATGGCCGCCCAGGAGGCGAGCACCCGCTCGCTGGCCGGGATGAACGGGTCGTCGGGGCCGGTCGGGCGGGTGGCGTTGGCGGCCGCGTACCGGCCGGGGTGTTCCCGCACGTACGTCCGCATCGCCTGCGCGCCCGCGGCGAGGGCAGCGCTGCCGGAACGTCCCTGAATGGCGTCGCGGATGGTGTCGCCGGCCTCGGTCATGGCCAGGACGGCGATCCGGTGCGCCAGCTCGGCCTGGCTGGTGACGTGCTTGTAGAGCGAGGGTGTCTTGATCCCGAGCCGTTCGGCGAGCAGGCCCATGCTGAGGTTGTCGAAGCCGACCTCGTCGACCAGCGCGGCTGCGGCTTCGGTGACCGATGCCGGGGTGAGTCGGGCCTTAGGCACTGGTCAGCGTCCGGGCGAGGAAGGGCAGGGCCAGGGCGACGACCTCGTCGGGCGTCTGGACGTGCGGGTAGTGGCCCGCGCCCTCGATGACAGCCAACTCGCCGAGCCCTCGCGGCAGGTCGGCAACGATGCGCTCGCCCTCGGCCCGCGGGTCGGCCCAGTCGGGGTCGGCGCTGCCCTGGATCACCAGGACCGGGGAGGTGACGTTGGGCAGTTGCCGACCGGCGTCGTCCGGGCTGCTCTTGGCCATGGCCTGGAGGGCCTTCATCCGGCCGGGCTCACTCATCTTGGCCTCGATGCGCGCCAGCTCGCTGTGCCAGTCGGCGGGC
The DNA here is from genome assembly GCF_022229005.1 of Micromonospora trifolii. Classification (GTDB taxonomy): domain Bacteria; phylum Actinomycetota; class Actinomycetes; order Mycobacteriales; family Micromonosporaceae; genus Micromonospora; species Micromonospora trifolii. The sequence goes on along the minus strand of NZ_JAKKFD010000041.1, from coordinate 127,642 downwards.
TTGGTGGGGATCGCCACGTCGAGGTACTTGCGCCAGTTCGCCAGGCTGCCCCGCACGAGCACCTGCGCCAGTTGGAGGTAGCCGGCCCGGAAGCGCTTCACCCGCACCAACCCGCCGAGGTCGAAGGACTGTACGCGGGTGAACGGCGCCAGCTCGATGGCGCCGACGATCAGCTCGGGCGCGGTGGCGGCCGCGATGGTAGCGGCACCGCCGCTGATCGACTGGCCGATGATCACGGCCGGTCCGCCGAGGTGGCGCACGACGGCGATGAGGTCGCCCGCGATGTCGGTGCGGCTGTAGCCGTCCCAGCCGAGGCTGGAGTCGCCGCAGCCACGGATGTCGACGTTGGCGACCCGGTAGCCGGCCGCGGCCAGGGCCGGGGCGACGAATCGGTAGGAGTGCCGGCTGTCGCCCATGCCGTGCGCCAGCACGACCAGTGGGCCCTGCCCGGTGACCTCGTAGGCGATGGTGTTGCCGGCAATGTCCAGGTTTTCGATCATGACGCCCCCAACTCAAGCTAACGCGATTAGCTTTAGGCTAACCGCATTAGCCGAAGATGGCAAACGCGGAACGCCGCTACCTGCCTCCGCCCAGGCCGAGCTGGGGATAGAGGGCGTCGGGGGCGGGAACCGCTCCGGACGGCCGAGCGACAGTGACGGTCGTACCGAAATCGCTGTAGCGCAGGGAGGCGTTCGGCAATCCGCTCGCCTCCGGCATCAGGAAGCTGACCAGCCGACCCTCGGTGTCCAGCGTCGCCCGGAACGCGTGGCTGCGCGCGCCGTCCGGAAGTGCGCCACCGGGAGGGGGTTGGAAGCTGATCCCGTTGCCGGCGCGAACACGGGTCGCGTCGATCGTCCCGGTGATCTGGGGCCCGTTCGCCCGTGCGGTGACGATCGCGTCGATGAGGCGGCCGGAGCCCCCGAAGTCGTTCCTGCCCGGCGCGAAGCTCAGGGCGAAGTCCGACGGCACCCGGGCCGGGTCCAGGACCATCCATCCGTCGCCGACACCGCGCATGGGTAGACCGATCCTCATGTAGACCTCGTCGTCGATCATCCGGATCTCGATGCCCCCACCTGGCGTCGAAATGGTGCCGATCGAGCGCTTGTGGACGTTGTCGCTGTGCGACAGCGTCGTGATCTGACTGGCGATATCGACGTCGCTGCGAAAACTCGTCTGATCGACGAACGCCGTGCCCGCCCTCAGCAGACCGATCGCCTCGGCCGTCGTGGTGGCATCGGCGCTGGAGCCCGACACCGGGGCGGATCGAGGTTCGGGTTCGCTCTCCGTCGGCGCGCCAACCGTGCAACCCAGCAGGAGCAGGCCCGCAGAAATGCCGGCCAGTGTGGCTCGACGTGTCATGGCCATCACGGTAGGCCGCCTCGACAAGCTCTGGTGACCCGTATAGTTCCGCGATGGAAACGGACACGGTGCGGCAGGCTTACACGTCCGTCGCGGAGCTCTACATCGAGCTGTTCGGCACGGGCCAGCAGGTGGACACCGACGACCTCGCCCTCATCAGACGACACCTGGGCAGCCGGCCCGGCCGGGTGCTCGATCTGGGGTGCGGGCCTGGCCACCTCACCGGCTACCTTCGTGAGCTGGGCGTCGACGTGATGGGGATCGACCTGGTCCCCGAGTTCATCGCGCATGCGCGGGCGTCCCACCCGGGCGTCGAGTTCCACCTCGGGTCGATGGAACGCCTCGACGTCGCCGAGGACTCCATCGACGGCATCCTGGCCTGGTACTCGTTGATCCATCTTCCGCCGCCGGAACTCGACGGCATGCTCGAGGAGTTCCGGCGAGTGTTGGTCCCGGCCGGGCGGTTGGTCCTGGGCGTCTTCGACGCCGAGGAGGTCGGCGCCTTCGACCACAAGGTCCTCACCGCCTACCGCTGGCCGGTCGACGAGATCTCCGAACGACTCGGCCGGGCCGGCTTCCGGGAGGTCGAACGCCTCCGGCGGCCCGGCACCGACGAGCATCGGCCGCTTGCCGCCGTCGCGGCGATCGCTGTGTGAGCGCGCCGAGGGCCGGCCTCCCATCGTGGGAGGCCGGCCCTCGCCCACCTGAGCACCCGCGTCGACGCGGGTCCCGATACGGCGGCAGCGCTCAGGCGCTGAGCTTCCCGGCGATCTTGACGACCCGCTCGGCCATGTGGTCGAGGGCGGCGAACTGGGCGTCGCCCAGCGGGGCGTCGTTGCTTCCGCCGGTGACGTGCGAGACGCCGTACGGGTTGCCGTCGGCGAACTTCAGCGGGTCGGTGTAACCCGGGGCGACGACCAGCCCGCCGAAGTGGTGGACGGTGTTGTAGAGCGCGAGAAGTGTCGACTCCTGGCCGCCGTGCGCGGTCATGGATGCGGTGAAGCCGGCGTACACCTTGTCGGCGAGCAGCCCCTGCGCCCACTGCGGGCCGAGGGTGTCGATGAACTGCTTGAGCTGGCTGGCGACGTTGCCGTAACGGGTGGGCGTGCCGAAGAGCACCGCGTCCGCCCAGACGACGTCGTCGGCGGTCGCCTTCGGCTCGTCCTTCGTGGCGTCGAAATGCTGGCTCCAGGCGGCGTTGGAGGCGATGGCCTCCGCCGGGGCGAGCTCCGGAACCTGACGCAGCCGCACCTCGGCGCCCGCCTTCTCGCCAGCCTCGGCGAGGCGCTTGGCCATGGCGTGGAGGGTACCGGTGGACGAGTAGTAGATGACGGAGAGCTTGGTCATCGGAGGCATCCTTCCCAAAGTAGTTGCCGCTGATAAATTTGCGGCCGCAACAATCTCGACTGTAGCAGCCACCTCGCGGCACCCCAACGTCCTGACCATGCCCACCGGCGTGACGGAGCACACCAGCAGGCGGGCGCGGGCTGCGGCCGTCCAGCCGATGAGGCGGAATGGTTCGGGCCCCTACGATGAGGCGATGGACCCCGCTGGGGCGCCGCCGGCGACGCCGTACCAACTGCTCGGGCCGGTCGAGGTGCGGTCGGCCTGCGGAGAACGGCTGGCCCTCGGCACGCCGATGCAGGTGCGCCTCCTGGCCGTGCTGATGGCGCAGCCGGGCACCGGGTGGTCCATCGACCAACTCGTCGACGAGCTGTGGCAGGGGCGCCCGCCGAAGACGGCAGCCGGCAACGTGAAGACCTATGTCTGGGCGCTGCGCCGGGCGCTGCGCTCCCCGGGCTTCCCCGACCCCGCCATCCTCGCCGGGCCCACCGGCTACCGCCTCGCCCTCGACGGGCTGACGGTGGACAGCGTGGCCTTCGACGACCTGGCCCAGCGCGGATATTCCGCGCTGCGGCAGGGTCACTGGTCAGCCGCCCAGGAGTCGTTCGAGGCCGCGCTCGCGCTCTGGCGTGGCGAGCCGTTCGCGGGCCTCCCCGGCTGGGGCGTGTTGCTCTCCGTCCGAGCGCGGCTCCAGGAGCAGCGGTCAAGCCTGGCGGAAGAGGTCGCGGACCTCCAGCTGCGCGCCGGACGGCATCACGAGCTGATCGAACCGCTGCGGAGCCAGGTCGACGACGATCCGCTGCGCGAGCGCCCCTGGGGGCAACTGATGGTGGCCCTGGCGCGGACCGGCCGGCGCGCCGACGCGCTGGCGACGTACCGGCAGCTCCGCCACCTCCTCGCCGAGGAGGTGGGAGTCGAGCCCGGTCCCGATCTCCAACACCTGCACACCCGAATCCTGCGGGCGGAGCGGGAGCTGTTGACATCCGATCCGCGGCCACCGGAAACCTGCCCGCCGCCGGTGGTCCCCCGACAACTGCCGGCTCCACCGAGTCTGTTCACCGGCCGGGCCGGAGAGCTGGCCCGGCTCACCACGCTGCTGCTCGCTGACCCCGGCTCGGCCGGCACCGTCGTCATCACCGGCACGGGCGGCGTCGGAAAGAGCTGGCTGGCGTTGCGCTGGGCGCACGACAACCGGCACCACTTCCCCGACGGGCAGCTCCACGTCGACCTAAGTGGATTCGGCACCGCGACGCAGGAGGCGTCACCCTCGGCCGTCGTCGTACGCTCGCTTCTGCCCGCCCTGGGTGTGAAACCCCTGGAGATCCCCGCCGAGCCGGCCGCCCAGTTCGCCCTGTACCGCAGCCTGACCGCGAATCGGCGGCTACTCGTGCTGCTCGACAACGCCCGCGACGCGGAACAGGTACGGCCGCTGCTTCCGGGGTCGACCCGCTGCGGCGTGCTCGTGACGAGTCGCCACACGTTGCCCGGCCTGGTCGCCGCCGATGGTGCCCATCCCCTTGCGCTGGACCTACCCACCGACGACGAAGCGCGCCAACTGCTCGTCCGCCGACTGGGTGCGCAGCGGGCCGCCGCCCAGCCGGCAGCGGTGGACGAGCTGATCAGACGTACCGCGCGGTTGCCGCTGGCCCTGTCCATCGTGGCCGCACGAGCCGCCGCCCGACCCACGTTTGCGCTCCAGGCCATCGCCGACGACCTGGCGGCGAGCCGGGGCGGGCTCGCCGCCCTGGCCACCGACGATGCCGCCACCGACGTGCGGACCGTGCTCTCCTGGTCGTACCGCCTGCTCAGCGCGGACGCGGCCCGACTGTTCCGGCAGATCAGCCTGCACCCCGCTCCGGACGTCAGCGCGGCGGCGGTGGCCAGCCTCGCCGGGGCGCCACCGCACCTGATCCGGCCGGCGCTCGACGAGTTGACCCGGGCGAACCTGCTGGCCGAGCCGTCCCCCAACCGCTACCGCTGTCACGATCTGCTGCGCGCCTACGGGGAGGAGCTGACGTACTCCCTCGACCGTCCGCCCGACCGTAGCGCCGTCCGAGGACGCGTGCTCGACCACTACCTGGGTGTCGCTCGGGACGCGGCGAGGCTGGTCGACGCCGGTTGGCAGCCGCTCGATCCGCCTCCCCTGCCCGCCGACGCGTCACAGTCGGCGTTCGCCGACCACCGGGCCGCGTTGGCCTGGTTCGCCATCGAACAGCAGGCGCTGCTGGCAGCCGTCGACGACGCGGTGGCGCACAACTTCGACGCCCACGCCGGGCAGCTCGCCCAGGCCCTCACTCCGCTGCTCAGCCGGCTCTCGCAGTGGCACGACCTGGCCGCCGTGCAGGCCATCGCTGTCACCGTCGCGCACCGCCGCGGTGATCCGCGGGCCGAGGCGCTGGCCCACCGGGACCTCGCGCTGGCCCACATCCAGCACCGCCGGTTCAGTGCTGCTCACCATCACCTGCGGCGCGCGATGGCCCGGTGCGACCAGGCCGGCGACCGCCCGGGGCAGGCCAGCACCCACCTGCACCTCGCCTGGCTGTCCGACATCGAGGGCGACGCCGGGGCGGCACTGCTGCACGCCAGGCGGGCGCTGGCGCTGGCCAGCAGCACCGACGACCGACTCGGCGAGGCGGCGGCGCTCAACGCGCTCGGCTGGAGCCACGCCCAGTTGGACGAACACGCCCGGGCCATCGCCTACTGCGAGCGGGCGCTCGCGCTCTACGAGGAGGCCGAGGACCGGCTCGGCGCGGCCCACACCTGGGACAGTCTCGGATTCGCCTATCACGGCCTCGGGAAACACCCGACAGCGGCCGACTGCTACCGGCGCGCCCTGGCGCTCTACTCGGACGTCCAGGACCCGTGCGGGAGGGCTGACACACTCGTCCGCCTCGGCGACACCCATCAGGCGGTGGGCGACCACGACACCTCGGTCGACCTGTGGCGCCAGGCGTTGGCGATCCTCGACCGGGTCGGGCATCCACAGGCCGCGGTGCTGTCCGAGCGGCTGGCCGCGTACCGATGACCTCCCTGCGCCGGCCGTCCCCGGACCGGCATGGATCCGACGTGGACCGGGCATCGGCAGGCTGGACGAATGTTGACCACGAAGAGAACCACCTTCCGGCATCCCCGCAGGGTTGACCCTCGTCGTCGGCGGCTCCTCGGCAGCCTCTCGGCCGTCGTCGCGGTCCTCGTCGCCCTGTCGCTCAACGCCCCACCGTCGCTCGCGGGCACCACGCCGACGGCCGACAGAACCGGGTCGGTCACCGCCGGCGGGTGGAACGGTCGGATCGACTGGCAGGCGTGCCCGGAGCGGCCCGACGATCCGGGCACCCGGTGCGGCACCCTGCGCCTGCCTGTCGACTGGGCCCGACCGGGAGGGGAGACCTTCCCACTGGCGCTGGCCCGGCGCACCGCCACCGACCCGGCCGCCCGCATCGGTGTCCTGGTCTTCAACCCCGGCGGCCCCGGCCTGTCCGGGGTGGACGTGGCACTGACGGCCGACAGCCAACTCGGGCCGGACGTGCTGCGCCGCTTCGACATCGTCGGCTTCGACCCCCGGGGCACTGTCCGTAGCGCACCGGTGCGCTGCTCATCGACGCTGCTGGCCCGGCACCCCTCCCTGACGCCCGCCAACGCAGCGGAGTTCGAGCGACTCCGCACCTACAACCGCCAACTGCGCGACGACTGCCGCGCTCACAGTGGCCCGCTGTTCGACCACCTGGACAGTGTGAGCGTCGCGCGTGACACGGACGCCATCCGGGCGGCCCTCGGTGAGCGACAGCTGAGCTTCTATCAGTGGTCCTACGGCACACTGATCGGGCAGTCCTACGCCGAACTGTTCCCCGACCGCGTCCGCGCACTGGTCATGGACAGCGTGATGGACCACAGCCAGGGGGTTCGGGAATACTTCCGCGGCGGGGCGGCCAGTAACGAGGCGCTGTTCCACGAGTTCGTCACCTGGTGCGAGCAAAGCCCTGGCTGCGCACTGCACGGACGTGACGTGCCGGCGCTCTACGACCGACTGACGCGCCGTGCTGACGCCGGCACGCTCGTCGACGCGACCACCGGCGCCAAGCTGAGCTGGTTCGAGCTTGGCTTCGCGACTTTCGTCAACTTCTTCGACGCGACCTGGGCCGATCTCGCGAACATGCTGCTCGCGTTGGAGCGGGGCGAGGCCGCATCACTCGCGTCCCCGATGGTGCCGGTGAACGGCGACGAGGACCTGACCGAGTACGCGCTACCGGCGTTCTGCCAGGACTGGTCCCTGCCGGTCGACGGGTTCGCCGACTGGAACCGGTATCTCGACCTGTCCCGCGCCACGGCACCGCACCTGCGGGCCTCCCCGGTGGCAGTCCGCTTCGCCGCGATCTGCCTGGGCTGGACGGCGAACAACCCACAACATCGACTGCAGGTCCGGACGAGCGCGCCGCTGCTGGTGCTCAACGGGCGGTACGACCCGGCCACCCCGTACGACGGGGCCCAGCGGGTGGTGCGTCAACTCGGCAGCCGGGGCCACCTCCTCACCTATGAGGGGTCGGGCCACGCCAGCTACCCAAGGACCGAGTGCACCCGTCGTCAGGTGGAGCGGTACTTGATCACCAGAACCACACCGCCGGTCGGCGCGAGCTGCCCGGCCGCCCCGGTCTGACGGTTCGACGTCGCCACGGTGACGCCCCAGCTCACGGTAGGTAGTGCGACCGGTCCGACGACGTGTCGGTCAGGTCTCCTACCGCGGTGGCTGGGGCGTCGCCGCTCGCTTGGCGATGCGGGGGTGGGTCAATCCTCCTGATCGGCGAAGACCTGCTTGGCCACGGTCATCGCGGACACCGCCCTGGGCCAGCCGGTGTAGAAGGCCAGGTGGGTGATCGCCTCGATCAGTTCGGCCTCGGTGAGGCCGTTGCGCTTGGCGAAGGCGAGGTGGAACGCGAGCTGTTCGGTGTTGCCGCTGCCCGTCAGGGCCGCGACGGTGACCAGGCTTCGGTCCCGCTTCGTCAGCTCGGTGCGCTCCCAGACCTGCCCGAACAACACGTTGTCGGTGTAGTCGACGAGAGTGGGCGCGAAGCCACCGAACATCTTCTGCGCGTTGGACGGTTCCTTCTTCTCGGCCATCGGTTCTCCTTGGTGGGTCACTCGGAGCAGCTGTCTCGTCGGCGGGTTCCTCGGGTCACGACCCGTCCGGGGGGTCGGCGGGCTGCTGTCCCGGCCAGAACGGCCACTCCTCGAATGAGCGGCACCGTCCGTCGTCGGCGAACCGCATGACCCACAGGTCGCGGTACTCCTGGTCGACCGGGTCGCCGTAACGGACCTCCTGGCGCGACACGGCGGTGTCACCCTCGACCGCGACGATGTCCGTGGTCAACTGGAACACCTCGTCGGGGCCCTTGCGCTGCTTCTCCCACATCTGGGCGATGGCCGGCAGGCCGACGACCGGCGTCCAGTACGGCCCCTGCTGATAGCTCGCATCCTCGGTGAAGAGCGTGACCAGCGCGTCAGTGCCCGGGGTCCGCCAGAGCCGCTCGTAGGTCGCCAGCCAATCCTCGACGTGCTTCCTGTCCATGGCCATCACCTTGCCACCCGGGCGGCTCTCAGCTGGGAAAACCCGCGGGCTGCGGGCAGCGCACCCATCGAGGCGCTGGCCGGCCTCGGCCGCGGGCACCCTTGACATCGAAAGGTGTAGCCAGCGACACTCCCGATGCTAATTCGATTTAGCGACCATCGAGGCCCTCAACTTCCAGTGCCCGGACCAGACCGCGACGAGCGACCACAGAGGAGTCTTCGCGCATGAGGGAAACGACCGGAAGACGCAGGCTCCGGCTTGCGATCTCGATCCTGGCGCTCACGGCACTCGGTGCCGGGGCCGTCGTCCCCGCGCCGGCCGCCGCCGCCGGCAGGCCCGCCCCCGTACCGGGTGCGACGGTCAAGGCGGACCGCAACTCACCGACCGGTTACACAGTCACGTTCACCTACCGCAATCCGCACGCCACCCAGGTCCGCCTCGCCGGGGATCTGACCCTGCTCGACGTCGCCACCGGCACCACCCGCTACCAGCCGGAAGAGTGGCGACCGGGGCGCTACCACGCGGGCGGCACCGAGTTCCTCCGGGACATGACCCGGGACCCGAAGGGGAACTGGTCGGTCTCGCTCCCGCTGCACGCCGGAGGTCTCAGTTACTGGTACCGGGTCTGGGACCCGACCCAGGGCTGGGAGAACAAGCGCATCTGGGACCCCGCCTCGACGAACCCTCGGCCGCCGGGCGAGTCCTCGTTCCGGGTCCGGAACAACGACGTGCTCGACGCCGTGCACGTGCCGTACGCCAAGAAGCAGAACGACCCGGTGCTGAAGGCACGTGCGGAATACGAGTTGCCGGTGACCGACCGGGCGAGGCGAGGAACCGTCAGGTACGTCCCGTACACCACGATCCTGGGCGACAGCGGCCACTACCTCGGCGTCTACCTGCCGGCCAACTACGACGCCAACCGGGCGCAGCCGTACAAGGTCGCGTATCTCGCCCACGGCATCTTCGGCGACGAGACCGACTTCATGGTCCCCGCGAACGTCCCGAACATCCTGGACAACATGACGGCCAGGGGTGAGATCGAGCCGACAATTGTCGTGACCATGGGCAACCACTTCACGGGCACCAGCCTCGGCTTCGGGTCCTACAACCAGACCAACGCGGCCAACAACCTGGTCCGGACGATCCTTCCCCTCATCGAGGGCAGCTACAACGTCTCGACCGAGCGCTCCGGACGCGCCTACGCCGGGTTCTCGTACGGCGGGATGACCGGCGGTGTCGTCATCAAGAACTACCCGAGCACCTTCGGGTTCTACGGACACTTCTCCGGCAATCCGTCGCTCACCACCCAGGACTACGACACCATCGCGAACGCGGTCGGGGACGACGACCTCTCCGTCTTCCTCGGCAATGGCATCTTCGAGGGCAACCTCAACGCCCAGAACGCCATCGCTGACAACTTCCGGGCCCGGGGATACGCCGCCGCGACGACCCAGGTCCCCGGCGCGCACGACGGAATGACGGCGGGGCAACTGTTCACGATCTTCGCCCGGGACCACCTGTGGTCGGGGGTCGACTCCGTGTCGGTGACGCCAGCGACGGTGAACCTGACGAAGGGGTGGAACTGGGCCAGGCAGTTCACCGCCCAGGTGACGACAAACGAGGGTGTGAGCCCGGCGGTGACGTGGACGGTCCAGGGAGCGACCTCCACCGAAACCACCATCTCCGCGGAGGGTCTGCTCTCGGTCGCCGCCGCGGAGACCGCGTCGGCGCTCACCGTCGTGGCGACGTCGGTGGTCGATCCGGCCATGTCACGCTCGGCCCGGGTCACCCTGACGCCTGCGGGCCCGGCCCGGGTCGCGGTGAAGGCGAAGGCCACGCCGGCCTCGGTCGTCAGCGGTGGCACGTTCACCCTGACAGTCGACGTACGGGCTCAGTCTCCGCACCGCAAGGCGCCGAAGGTGACCGGCGAGGTCGCCGTCACCTTCGGCGGCACCACCCGGGTGGCGCCGCTCCGTAGTGGCGCGGCCGTCGTCGAACTGCCGACCGACGGTCTGCCCGCCGGGGTGTACCCGGTGCACGTCGCCTACTCGGGTGACAGGGTCCACGCCCCCACCGCAGCGGTCCACCAGCAGCTGCGGGTTCGCTGACCAACAGGCAGGGGTGGGCCGACGACCTCTCGTCGTCGGCCCACCGCCTGCTGTCCGTCCGGACCGTCAGCTCACGCCCCGAACCGCCTCGATGATCGTCTCGGCGACCTCGCCCGGACGGGCCACCGTCATCGCGTGCGAGCCGCCGACGACCTCGCGCTGCCCCCGGGGTTTGGCCCGCTCGGCCATGAAACGGTGCACCTCGGCGGGGATGTTCTTGTCCTCGTCCCCGAAGACGAACCAACTGGGCAGCGACCGCCAGGCGGGGTCGCCGGTGAGCTTGTCGGCCAGGCCCTGTTCGGTGATCGGCCGCTGGGTCCGGGCCATCAGCGCGGCCACGTCGTCCGACGAGTCCGCGCAGAACTGCGCGTGGTACTGGTCCTGGCCGATCGCCACCTCGTTCCCGCCGGTCGACACCGGGTACTGCACCAGGGTGTCGGCGAGCGTGCTGCCGGGGAACTTCGCGGACAGCGTCATCGCCGACTCGCCGGTGTCCGGGGCGAAGGCGTTGACGTACACGAGGGCCCGCACCGAGGTGTCGCCAGCTGCGGCCTGCGTGATCACCATGCCGCCGTACGAGTGGCCGACGAGGACGACCGGACCGCCGATCCCACGCACGACGTCCTGCACGTACGCGGCGTCGCCCGCGACGCTCCGCAGCGGGTTCGCGACGGCCACCGAGTCGTACGCGGCGCCCAGCCGCTCAAGGACACCGTTCCAACTCGCCGACTCGGCGAACGCGCCGTGCACGAGCACGATGGTGGGCTGTGGATCTGGCATGACAGGTGCCCCCTCACTCCGTGAAGCTGTTCACCGCCGGTCGCACTGGTACGCCTGGATACCCGTTACGCGCGTGTGAAACGTCCGACCCGACGAGCAGGAGGTTGCGGTGGCTACGACGACGCTGGCCGAGGTGACGGCCGAACTGGCCGAGCTGGAGGACCCGAAGGCGCGGGAGGTGAACGCCAGACACGGTGACGATCATGGTGTGCACCTCGGCGCGCTTCGGGCGCTCGCGAAGCGGCTCAAGACGCAGCAGGATCTCGCGCGCCAACTCTGGGCGACGGGCGATGCCTCGGCGCGGCTGCTGGCGATCCTCATCTGCCGTCCCAGGGCGTTCGAGCGGAACGAGTTGGACGTCATGGTGCGCGAGGCGCGCACCCCGAAGGTGCACGACTGGCTCCTGAACTACGTGGTGAAGAAGAGCCCGCACTCCGAAGAGCTGCGACTGGCCTGGTTCGCCGACCCGGATCCCGTGGTCGCGAGTGCCGGCTGGGCGCTGACCACCGAGCGTGTGACGAAGAAACCCGAGAGTCTGGACCTCCCGGGGCTGCTCGGTGTCATCGAGACCGAGATGAAGGACGCGCCGGATCGCCTGCAGTGGGCGATGAACCACTGCCTGGCGCAGATCGGCATCGAGCACGCCGAGCACCGCGAACGGGCGATCGGCATCGGTGAACGCCTGGAGGTGCTCAAGGACTACCCCACCTCCCCCGGCTGCACGTCGCCGTTCGCGCCCACCTGGATCAGCGAGATGGTGCGCCGAGCGGGATAGGCAGCGCGTCTGCGGGGTCGACGTCGTCTCCCGCGCGCCCCTATAGTGAGTTCCATTATGAGACTTACTGTGTTCTGGCGGTGGTGGGCCGCCGGCACGACCAGCCAACTCGGCTCGGCGGTCGGCGCGCTGGCCCTACCGCTGACCGCGCTGACAGTGCTCCACGCGTCGGCCTTCGAGATGGGCCTGGTCACGGCGGCGGGCTATCTGGCGTACCTTCTGATCAGCCTGCCGGCGGGCGTGATCGTGCAGCGCCTGCCGCTGCGCGGCATGCAGGTCGCCCTGGACCTGGTCCGGGCCCTCGCCGTCGCGTCGGTCCCGCTGGCCTGGTGGTTCGACATGCTGACGGTGGCTCAACTGATCGCTGTCGCCCTGGTGGTGAGCTTCGCCAACGTGCTGTTCGACGTGGCGAACCAGACCTTCCTGCCGGAGATCGTGCCGGCCGCGCAGTTGCAGGCCCGCAACAGCCTCACCTCCGGCACGCACGCCGCCACCGCGCTGGGCGGGCCATCCCTGGGAGGTCTCGCGGTGCAGGTGCTGGGTGCGGTGCCGACGCTGTTCGTGGATGCCGTCAGCTACCTGCTCTCCGCCACTCTGCTGCGCACCCTGCCGGCCCGGCGGGTGCAGCGACCGGCCGAGCGGCCGCCGATGACCACGATGATCCGCGAGGGCTGGCACTTCGTGCTCCGGCACCCGATCATCGGACCGGCCATGTGGGACGCCACCGCGACGAACTTCGTCAACGGCGCCATGCTCGCCCTGATCCCGTTCTACCTGGTACGTGAGCTGCACGCATCGCCGCTCATGGTCGGACTGCTGGTCGCCACCGACGGCCTCGGCACGCTCATCGGCGCCGCGCTGACGACCCGTTTCACCGACCGGTTCGGCACCGCACGGGGCCTGATCATCGCGGCCTTCGTCGGTGTGGTCGGCGCGCTCATCATCCCGTTGGGCACCGGCACCGCCGCGTTTCTGGCCTTCACCGCCGGGAACCTCATCTTCGCCGGCTCCACTGTGGTGCTCAGCGTGACGACCCGGACGTACCGGATGCTTGCCAGCCCACCGGAGTTGCTGTCCCGGGTGATCGCCACTGTCAAGTTCGTCTCCTGGGGCGCCATTCCGGTCGGCGGCCTCCTCGCCGGCGTCCTGGCCGGGCCACTCGGCGCCCGTACCACTCTGCTGATCTTCGGGGCGCTCACAGTGCTGTCCCCGATCATCTACCTGTCGACGCCGATCCGCCGACTGCGTGACCTGCCGCTGGACCCCACGCCGACACCCAGCGAGGCCCGGGTGTGAACCGACCAGGTGCGCTTCCGCTCTGTCCACATCGCTCACCGGAGATATCGACAGAAGGTGTAGGCCCCGGTTCACCGGGGCAAGAACCCGCACATGGAGGGAACGGCAGGGCGCGAGGGGCAACAGCTCGGCCGGCGGCACCGAACCGGTGAGCCGGCCCGGGTAGGCCTGGCGACCCCACTGCCGGCGGCCTCCGTCTGATGCGGCTGAGGCACAGCCTCCCCCCGGTGGCGCTCGGCGCGGTGGCGCTCGGCGCGGCTCTGGGCGCCAACCCCGCCCACGCCGACACCCCGTCGCCGCCGCTTCTCCCGCTGGTGGAGGTCGCCACCTCGCCGGAGGCCATCAAGGTTTCGGTGGCCGATGTGGTCGAGGTGCAGTTGACAGTCCCTCTGCCGCTGCCGACGGCGGTCGTGTCCGTGCCCGTGCCCCTACCGTCGCTGGACCCGCTGCCCCTGCCGTCGGCCGTTCCGCTGCCGACGCCGTCGGTCATCCCCTCCACCGCCGCGCCCAGTCCGCCGGCTCGTACCCCCGCGTCCTCGCCGCAGGCCACACCCGCACCAAGCGTCTCGGCATCCGCACAGGCACGGGTGGCCTCGCAGCCATCGCCGGCACCGTCGGCGCGAGTGCCGGCGACGGTGACCCGAAGCGGCGCCCAGGTCAGGTCCGATGGCCGGCCGGCGAAGCAGGCGCGGGCGACGATGACCCCCGTCGCCGGACAGCGGCCCAACCCGCCCGCCCGCCCCACGCCGGGGCCACCCGCGTTCGTGCTGGCGCTCGCGTCCGCACCGACCGGCGTCGGCGCCGGCGGCGCTGATCCACACACGTCAACAGCCGAAGCTTCGCCGCCCACCTCGCCGCTGCGGCCAGGGCTCACCGTCACCGCCGTCGACATGCGCGCGACCAGCCGTCCCGTCGAGCGAGGTCCTCCCCCACCCCGGCAACTCCTGATCACCCACTCGCGTCCACGACGTTGATCAGGAGAGGTTCATGGAAATCGCCGTTATCTGGATCCCCGCCCACATCGAGCCGTCGGAGCCCGCCGTCGCGAGGTGTCTCAGCCACCTTCGCGAACACTCCTACCGATTCGCAGGAATCATGCGGGCCCCCTGGGAGACCGTCGAACAGACGATGATCGACGGTGAGGTGGATGTCGTCGTCATCGCCGACTTCGCCCACCTCCCGCCGGACCGGTCCCCCCGGATCGAGCTGGCCAGCTCCCCCGACGGCGACACGGACGAGGACCGAACGGTTCCGGACACACAGCTCGACTGACACCACGAAGCGCCCCGTCCGCCGCAATGGACGGGGCGCTTCGTCGAGCTGATGGGGTCAGGCCGCGACGGCCGCCCGGACGTCGTCGTCAGCGGCGCGCAGCCGGGCCGCGGCCTCCTCGGCGGTGCAGTTCGCCAACAGCAGCACGATGGCCGTCTTGGCATGCCCGTGCGCCGCCGCGAGCGCCCGCGCGGCCGTGTCGAGGTCGGTGTCGGCGGCCTCGGCGACGATCCGGCGCGCCCGGTCGACGAGCTTCTCGTTTGTGGCGTTCATGTCCACCATCAGGTTGCCGTAGACCTTGCCGAGCCGGGCCATCGTGGCGGTGGAGAGCATGTTGCAGACCAGCTTCTCGGCGGTGCCTGCCTTGAGCCGGGTGGAGCCGGTGAGCACCTCGGGGCCGGTGGGCACCTCGATGGCGACGTCGGCGTGGCGGCTGGTCACCGCGTCGGTGTTGCAGGCCACCGAGACTGTCGCCGCGCCGAGCGCGCGGGCGTGATCCAAGCCACCGACCACGTACGGGGTACGACCGCTGGCGGCGAGCCCGACCACCGTGTCGCGGGCGGTCAGGCCGACGCCGTCGAGGTCGGCGACGGCGCGGGTCGGGTCGTCCTCAGCGCCCTCGACGGCGACACCGAAGGCTCGTGCCCCGCCGGCGAGCAGACCGATGACCCGCTCGGGCGTCGTACCGAAGGTGGGTGGGATCTCGACGGCGTCGAGCATGCCGATCCGGCCGCTGGTGCCCGCGCCGAGGTAGATCAACCGTCCGCCCTGCCGGAGCGATGCCACTATGACGTCGACGGCGGCGGCGATGTCCGGCACGGCCCGGCGGACGGCGTCGGCGACGGTCTGGTCCTCGTCGTTCATCGCGAGAAGCAACTCGGTGGGAGACATCCGGTCGAGGTCGCCGGTCTTGTCGTTGCGGGTCTCGGTGCCGAGGGTGCTGAGGTCCACGGGGTGCTCGTTCCTCTCGCTGGTGTGCAGTCGCCGGCCGGCGGGGAGAGGTCCTCCGGTCGCCCGGCGGCTCGCCGTCGAGTGCGTCCTCGCGACCCGCCGTCGCGGCCAGGCCGAGGGCGCAGCTGCGAGCAGTCCCCGTATCAGCAGGCTGAAACCACAGCGTAACCAGCCCGGACGGGCGGTGGCAAAAAGTTTCGCGCTAGGCTCAGTCAACGTCACTTATTGACAACCGCTGGTTGGGAGCGAGCCGTGCGTCAACTCGACCTCGTCGTGATCGTGCTGTACCTCGTGGTGATCGCCTACGTCGGCCTACGTCTGTCCGGTAAACAGAAGTCCGCCAAGGACTACTTCGTGGGCGAGGGCCGCCTGCCGTGGTGGACCGTCTCGTTCTCCGTGGTCGCCACTGAGACCAGCGTCCTGACCGTGATCAGTGTTCCCGGAGGCGCCTACAGCGGTCAGGGCTTCGGCAACGTCGAGCTGGCCCTGGGCTACGTCATCGGTCGGGTCGTCGTGGCCGCTGTGCTCATCCCGCTCTACAAGCGGGGTGGGTTCGTCAGCGCCTACCAGTACCTCGGTGAGCGGTTCGGCCTGAAACTTCAGGGCCTGGCGTCGGTGACGTTCGTCTTCACCCGCCTACTCGCCGAGGGTGTACGGCTGTTCGCCTCGGCCATCCCCATCAAGCTTCTTCTCGACGAGTTCGGGCTGAATGTCGGCTACCAGGCCATCATCGTCGTCCTGACGCTCATCACAGTGGTCTACACCTACCTCGGTGGCATCAAGGCGGTCATCTGGACCGACGCCATCCAGATGGGGCTGTACCTGGGCGGGGCGATCCTGGCCATCGCGGTGCTCAGCCACGCCGTCGGCTTCGACGGCTACTCGCAGGCGCTGGACGCCGGCAAGTTCCAGCTCTTCGACACCAACTTCGCGCTCTCGCACGTGCTCACCAGCCCGTTCGCCCTGCCGACAGCGATCATCGGTGGCGCGATCTTCGCGATGGCCAGCCACGGGTCGGACCAGCTGATCGTGCAGCGCATCCTGTCCACCCGCACGCTGCGCGAGGGGCAGAAGGCGATGATCTCCTCGGGCATCTTCGTGGTGATCCAGTTCGCGGCGTTCTCCCTGGTCGGCGCGCTGCTGTGGTCGTACAACAAGGGTCAGACCTTCAAGGAACTCGGCCTGGCGAGCAGCGACAACCTCTACCCGAGCTTCATCCTGCACGCCCTGCCGGTGGGCATCTCGGGTCTGCTGGTGGCCGGCATCCTCGGCGCCGCGATGGGCTCGCTGTCCTCCGCGCTGAACTCGATGTCGAACTCCACGGTCGCCGACTTCATCCACAGCTTCTTCCGCAAGGTCCCGTCCGACGACGCGATGCTCCGCCTCGCCCGGGTGATGACCCTGGTCTGGGCGGTGCTGATGGCGATCTTCGCCTGCGCGTTCAGCTCCAGCACCGGAAACGTCTACCTGACCGGTCTGACCATCGCCGGCTACACCTACGGGGCCCTGCTCGGTGCGTTCCTGCTCGGCCGCCTCGTCAAGCGGGCCAACCAGGTCGACGCGGTGATCGCCTTCCTGGTCACCGTGGCGGTGATGACCTACATCGTCCGCTACGTCAAGATCGATGTGACGACGGCCGGGACGACCACCGCCACCGCCATCGCCGCGCAGTGGCTGGTCCCGATCGGCGTCCTGATCACCCTGGTCGTCGGCGCGGTGTCCAGCCGGTTCCACCCGGCCCCGGAGACGCCGTACGACCATGGGCGTCGCGACGAGGTCGACGACGACGCAGCGGCAGCGCCCGCCGGCCGGGCGTAAAGGAGGACGTGATGCGCGTGATCGGCCTGATGTCCGGAACCTCCTACGACGGCATCGAAGCCGCCGCGGCCGAGTTAGAGCTGAGCGGCGACACGGTGCGGATGCGGCCGCTGGGCCGGCTCAGCCACCCGTACTCCGACGAGTTGCGCACGCAGATCGCCGCCGCCCTGCCGCCCGCGGCGACCACCACCGAGGCGATCTGCGTGCTGGACACCGGCATCGGGCAGGCCTTCGCCGAGGCCGGCGTGCGGGCCCTCGCCGAGCTGTGCGACGGCGATGCCGACCTGGTCGTCTCGCACGGGCAGACCATGCACCACTGGGTGGAGGACGGCACGGTTCGGGGCACTCTCCAACTGGGCCAGCCGGCCTGGATAGCGGAGGCCACCGGTCTCCCGGTCGTGGCCGACCTGCGCAGCCGCGACGTGGCCGCCGGCGGCCAGGGCGCTCCCCTGGTCGCCCTCTTCGACGCACTGCTGCTGGGTGGTCTGCCCGGTGTTCCGGCCGCGCTGAACCTGGGTGGCATCGCCAACATCACAGTCGTCGCGCCGGGGGTGGACCCGCTCGCCTTCGACACCGGTCCGGCGAACGCGCTCCTCGACGCCGCCGCCCGCCACTTCAGCGGGGGCGCCGAGGAGTACGACCGGGACGGGCGCGGGGCGGCCGCCGGGCAGGTGAACCCGGAGCTGTTGCGGCGGCTGCTCGACGAGCCGTACTACCGGCTGCCCGGCCCGAAGAGCACCGGGAAAGAGCTGTTCCATCTGCCCTACCTGCTCGCCGCCCTCGCCGACGCGCCCACGCCGGACCCACAGGACGTGTTGGCCACGCTCACCCGGCTGACGGCGGTCACTGTGGCCGGCGCCTGCCGCGACCACGGCGTCACCCGCCTCGTCGTCTCCGGCGGCGGCGCACACAACCCGACGCTGATGCGCATGATCGCCGACGAGCTACCCGGTGTCGAGCTGTCGTCCAGCGACGACCTGGGCATCGCGTCGGACGCCAAGGAGGCGCTGGCCTTCGCGCTGCTGGGCTACCTGACAGTGCACGCGCTGCCGGGCACCCTGCGCTCGGGCACCGGCGCGCGGCACGCCTCGGTGCTCGGCAGCATCACCCCCGGCCGGCAGCCGCTGCGGCTGCCGGCCCCGGCCAGCACCGCTCCCCGCCGACTGCTGATCGCCGGCCGTCCCGCCGTGCCGCCGGTGGCCGGCTGACCACACTCCCGGGAGGATCCGCCGATGAGACCCCTCGTACCCGTGCCGCCGCCGACAGCGGCCGGCGCTCGCGCCCGCGCGGTCGCCGAGCTGCTGCGCTCGCGCCTCGATGATCCGAGCCGGGCCAGCGCCGAGCTGCCCCGGAGGCTGGCGGCGGCGCACGACGCCTCGCCGTACCTGTTCGAGCCGCAGGCAGTGGTTCGCGCCGCCTCGGCCGCCGAGGTGGGGGCGTTGATGGCCGGCGCCCGGGAGGCCGGCGTGCCGCTGACCCTGCGCGGCGGCGGCACCAGCCTCGCCGGGCAGGCCGGCGGCGCGGGCGTGCTGGTCGACGTCCGCACCGACTGGCGGCACGCCGAGGTCCTCGACGACGGCCGGCGCATCCGGCTCCAGCCGGGCCTGACGATCCGGCAGGCCAACGCCCGGCTGGCCCGCTACCGACGCCGGCTCGGCCCGGACCCGGCCAGCGAGGCCGCCTGCACCGTGGGCGGCATGGTGGCAAACAATTCCAGCGGAATGACCTGCGGCACCACCGACAACGCGTACCGCACCATGGAGTCGCTGCGCTTCGTGCTTCCGTCCGGCACCGTCGTCGACTCCGGCGCCCGCGACGCCGACGACCGGCTGCGGGCCGACGAGCCCGAACTGCACGCCGGGCTGCTGCGCCTGCGCGACCGGGTGCGCGCGACGCCGGGGTCGCGCGCCACCATCGAGCGGCTGTTCGCGATGAAGAACACCATGGGGTACGGGCTGAACTCGCTGCTCGACCACAGCACACCGGTCGAGATGCTCGCCCACCTGATGATCGGCAGCGAGGGCACGCTCGGCTTCGTGGCCGAGGCCGTCTTCCGTACCGTCGAGATCCACGACCACGCCGCCACCGGCCTGCTGATCCTGCCCGGTCTCACCGACGCCACCGACGCACTGCCGGCCCTGCTCGCCGCCGGCGCCCGCACCGCCGAACTGCTCGACGCGGCCGCGCTGCGGGTCAGCAAGCGCGACCCGGGTGCTAGCCCGGCCCTGCGCGGGTTGACGGTCACCGGCCACGCCGCGCTGCTTGTGGAGTTCGCCGAGGACAGCGCGGAGGAGTTGGCCGCGACGCTGGCCGACGCCCGGCCCGTGCTCGACCGGCTGCCAGCCGTCACCGGCACCGAGTTGACCCGCGACCCGCGCGAACGGGCCAACCTCTGGCACCTGCGCAAGGGCCTCTACACCGCCGTCGCCGGGGCCCGCCCGCCCGGCACCACGGCCCTGCTGGAGGACGTCGCGGTGCCGATGCCACGCCTGACCGGCACCTGCGACGGGCTGATCCGCCTGTTCGACAGGCACGGCTACCCGGACGCGGTGATCTTCGGACACGCCCGCGACGGCAACCTGCACTTCATGCTGACCCAGTCCTTCGACACACCAGCCGAGATCGACCGCTACGCCCGGTTCACCGACGACATGGTCGACCTGGTGCTGGCCGAGGGGGGAACTCTCAAGGCGGAGCACGGCACCGGCCGGGCCATGGCCCCCTTCGTCCGCCGGCAGTACGGCGACGAGCTGTACGACGTGATGCGCGAACTCAAGCGGTTGTGCGACCCGAGCGGCCTGCTCAACCCCGGTGTGCTGCTCAACGACGACCCGACAGTGCACCTGCGGCAGCTCAAGGCCGTCCCGACTGTCGACCCCGAGCTGGACGCCTGCGTCGAGTGTGGCTACTGCGAGCCGGTCTGCCCCACCGCCGACGTCACCACCACCCCCCGGCAGCGCATCGTCCTGCAACGGCAGATCGCCCTCGCCACCGCCGCCGGCGACGAGGAGCGCCGCCGGGAGCTGACCGCCGACTACGAGTACGCCGCTGTGGACAGCTGCGCCGCCGACAGCCTCTGCGTCACCGCCTGCCCCGTCGGCATCGACACCGGGGCGGCGATGAAACGGCTACGCGCCGAGCGGCACACCCCTCGCGCCCAGCGCACCGCCCGCACTGCGGCGCGACACTGGCAGGCCGCCGTGACCGGCGTCCGGGTCGGACTGACCGCCGCACACGCCGTACCGACGCCGGTGACCCGCGCCGCCACCACGGCGATCCGTGGGCTCGGCGCCACCGAACTCGTGCCGCTGTGGAGTGACGACATGCCGCGCGCCGGTGCGCCCCGGCCCACCCCCCGCAGCGCACCGGACGCCCAGGCGGTGTTCTTCGCGGCCTGCGTCGGCAGCCTCTTCGCACCCGAGGACGGCTCGTCCGGCGGTTCGGCGGCGGCGTTCCTACGTCTGTGCGACCTGGCGGGGGTGCCGCTCGTCGTACCGAACCGCACGGCCGGTCTGTGCTGCGGAACCCCGTGGCAGTCCAAGGGCTACCCCGCCGGTCACCGGGAGATGGCCGAACGGACCCTGGCCGCGCTCTGGGCGGCCAGCGACGAGGGCCGCCTGCCCGTCGTGTGCGACGCGTCGTCCTGCACCCACGGCCTGACGCAGCTGACCGCCGCGCTGGCCGAGGAGGACCGGGCACGGTACGGCGCGCTGCGCTTCGTCGACAGCGTGACCTTCACCGCCGAGCACCTCCTGCCGGCGCTGCCGCAGCCCCGGCGACTGGGCTCGCTGGCCCTGCACCCCACCTGCTCCACGGTGCACCTCGGCGGCATCGACGACCTGCGCGCGGTGGCCGGGGCGGTCGCCGACACCGTCACCGTGCCGGACAGCTGGGGGTGCTGCGCCTTCGCCGGTGACCGGGGGCTGCTGCACCCCGAGGTCACTGCCGGCGCCACAGCGGCGCAGGCCACCGAGATCAATGAGCGCGACCACGACGCGTACGCCTCCTGCAACCGCACCTGCGAGATGGGCATGAGTCGGGCCACCGGCCAGCCGTACCGGCATGTGCTCGAGGTGCTCGTCGAGGCGGTCGAGCCGCCGGCGTAACCGGCGCCGTACCCGTGAGCGCGCCGCCCGCCGCAGATCTGCGGCGGGCGGCGCTGTTGGTGCCCTACCTCAGGAGAGCGCGATGTCGCGGTAGTAGTAGCGCAGAATCGCCTGGTAGTTCTTGCCCTCATTGGCGAGATCACGCGAGCCGTACTGCGACAGCCAGTCCCCGTCCACCCATCCACCGCACGCGGTCGTGGTCGCGCAGTAGTGCGCCCGCAGGATGTTGCCGCTGCGGGTCATCCGGGCCGACCAGGTCCGGTCCACCGCCGCGGACGTCGACGAGACTGCCGACGACGGCCGGTAGACCTGGTCGCCGGTGTCGTCCCGGACGTCGTAGCACTGTCCGCCGGACGTCTTGCGGGTCGAGTGCAGCGCCCAGTACCAGGCGTAGCTCTTGACGGCCATCGCACCCGAGTCCAGCGAGGCGGCCGGCCAGCTCGTCACCCACTCGTTCGGGAGGACGTTCTTGACGTACGTCTTGAAGTCGACCCGATCGACCCGGCCGAGACTGACCCGGTAGACGAGGATGGTGCTCGGCAGTTTGCTGTTGGTGCCGTCGGTGCTACAGCCCGTCGGCCCACTCAGCACCTCGTGCGAGGCGTTGTTGTTCTTCAGCGTGGCGTTGAGGTTACCCTTCGCGCCGGACGCGAAGTCCTGGGTCGCACCGGCGAAGTTGCTGTTGAAGTAGACCCGCACCGTCTTGCCGGTGCGGTTCCACACCGACGCGGCGTTGTTCTTAACGCACAGGCCCTTGCCGCTGCCCGAGCCCTTGAAGTCGTAGCAGGTCGGTTGGGTCGTACCGTAGTCGTCCAGTGAGTCGGTGAAGTCGGAGACCGAGCCCGCCTGGTTGCTGTTGTAGTAGTAGCAGAACTCGCCGCTGTCGCAGGTGCCGTCCCGCGTGGCCGCCGCTGCCGGCGAGGCGACACTCAGGATCGAGGTGGACATGGCGAGGACGGCGCCGACGATGGCGAGGCCCTTGCGGATACTCATGGCGTCCTACTTCTCGTTGTAGCCCTGGGAGTTCCAGAACGCGGTCGGGTCGGCGTTGTCCAGGGTGGAGTCACCGACGCTGACGGCCGCGTGGGTCTGCCGGCCGGCCCGAACCTCGACGTGGGTGTGCGCGCCCGAGCTGGACGACACCCCGTGCCACGACTCGTCGGCGATGATCTCGCCCTTGCTGATGGCGTCACCCACGCTCACCCCGGACCTCGGCGCGGTGTGCAGGTAGATCACCGACTTGTTGAGCGAGGAGTTGTAGACGGAGATCGTGGAAAGGCCGCCGCTGCCGGTGGTGCCCCGCGCGACGTAGATGACCGTTCCGGAGACCAGGGCACGCACGTCCGAGCCGACGCTGCGGGCGATGTCGATGCCCTCGTGCCGGCCGGGCGTCGTGGTGTAACCGTCGAAGCCGCACGTGACAGTGCCGCCGCTGGCCTGGTACAGGGCGTACGACAGGTTCGTGCGCGTCGACGGCGAGAACTGGTGCGAGGCGTTGTTGTTCTTCAGCGTGGCGTTGAGGTTGCCTTTCGCGCCGGCGGCGAAGTCCTGGTAAGAGCCGGCGTAGCCGCTGTTGTAGTAGACGCGCACGGTCTTGGTGCTGCGGTTCCAGACCGAGGCGGCCTCGTTCTTGATGCACAGGCCCTTGCCAGCGCCAGTGCCCTTGAAGTCGTAGCACGAGGGCTGCTCGGTGCCGTAGTCGTCGAGCGAACCGGTGAAGTCCGAGATCGATCCCGCGTTGTCGCTGTTGTAGTAGTAGCAGAATTCGCCGCTGTCGCAGACCCCGTCCCGGGCCGCCGCCGACGCGGGCGATGCGGCGCTGAGGATCGAGGTGGTAGCGGCCAGCGCGACGCCGACGGCGGCGAGGCTCTTACGGATGTTCATGGTGTCCTTTCAGAAACGGTGAGGTGGGTGCGGGTCACTGCCCGCGCTGGTACTGCTCCCAGGTCCTGATCGGGACCCGGGGGCCGTCGTCCGGTCCCTGGTTGGCCAGGCCGTTCATGCCGAGGTGGTAGTCGCCGACCTGGTGCTGCGCCTGGCTGGACAGGTCCGTGTCGTTGATCGCGGTGGCGTGGATGTGCCACGGCCAGTCGCCCTGATTGGGGTTGCGGACCCAGGCCGCGAAGCCGACCTGGCGCAGGGCCCGGGCGACGGCGGTGCGCTTGGCAGCGGTCATGCCGGTGACCGCGATGTCCACCACACCCCCGCCGTCGTGCGTACCGGCCGAGGTGGGGTCACCCCCGGGGTTGTACGAGCCCTGGTCGAGCACCAGGGGGTGGCCGAGCAGACGTTGCGCCTCGGCCAACATCGCCTGTGTACGGGCGTTGACGACGTACCCGTCACGCGGGACCTTCGCGCCCGGGCCGATGGTGTTGCCGACGGTGTAGCGGTTCTGCCCGAGCTTCGTCAGCGACGTCGTACCGGGCAGCCCGTTCGCGGCCAGCCCGGTGTAGCCGAGTGAGCGCTGGTACGCCGCGTACGCCGAGACGGTCTGGGTGCCGAAGTAACCGTCGACCCACTGAGCGTTGAGCAGGTTCTGCGCCTGGAGCGCCTGTTCGACGGCGAGTACTGAGTTCTTCGCACCCGGCGTCAGTGTGTTGTCGGCCCGGCGGGGGTCGATCTGAGCGGCCAGGACGGTGGCCTCCATGTCCACGACTGGCCGCGCGGCCCACGCGTGGGCCGGAACACCGACGGCCACGCAGAGCGCGGCGAGCCCGACGGACAACCAGGGACGGCGCACTGTCGATCCTCCTCGCAGTTGGTGTGTCGATCGGAACGGACATCACCATGCGTGAATCGACCTGCTGTTCGGTACCCCTGCTGTCCTGTCAGATCCGTCAGGCCGTTGCCGACCTCGATGGATGTGGTGTTGTCAGCTTCGGCGGCACCCGGGACTGACATCGAGGGTTCGCACTCTGACACCGGTCGGGGTGACCGGGAAGCGCACTCAGGCGGTGACGGTGACCATGAAGTACACCGGCCGGCGGGTGGGAAAGTACTCCTGCCCGTTCTCGTCGACCATCTTCCAGCTCACCCAGCACTTTCCGGGACGACTCGGCGCGGTGACCTCGACACTGATCATCACCTGCTCGTCGGGCGGTGTGTCACCGATCGCCACCCGGTCCGGCACCTGACAGCCGTCGGCGTCGGCGGCCGGGTTGGTCCGCTGGAGGAAACGGTTGTGCCAGGCCACCTTCCCCACGTTCTTGAGGGCCCACACCTTGACGAACTGGGAGTTGACCCGCACCCGGGTGCCGTCGGGGATGGTGACGTCGGAGATGAACTTGCTGGAGTCGCCGGGGATCAGCGAGTCCGAGAACGCTGAGGCCGACGGCGACACCGAGGGTGCTGACGACGCCGCCACCGCGCCGGAGTCGTTCCGCGACGACCGGCCGCGGACGACGATGCCCAGGACGGCGACCACCGCCACCACCACTACCACCGCGGCGGCGGCGAGCCACGGCAGCCGGAGCCGCCGTGCACCAGCGACGTCCTCGTCGGTCGGCGGATAGTCCGTGCCGCGCAGCGCGTTCTGCTCCTTCGGGGGCGAGGCGGGGACGACGGACACGACAGGCCTGTGGGTCTCCGAGGCGTTGGTCCCGGTGTCGGGCTTCTCGCCCGTGGTGATCGGGGTTTCAGCGCCGGTCGGGGACTCGGTACTGACCGGCGCGGCATCGCCGTCTTCGGTGCCCTGCGCAGACGCGGGACGCTGCGCCTCCTCCCAGCGACGCCGCCACTGGACTTCGTCGGCCTCGCATGCTCTGACGAACTCCCGCACGGTCTCCCAGGAGGGGAACCTGGTCCCGGCCGCGGCCTCGTGCAGTGTGGTGTGCGAGATCCGGCCCGACAGCCCCGCCATCTTGCGAAACGACGGGTCGCCGGCGCCGGTCCGCAGGGCCCGTAGCTGTTCGGCGAACCTCTCGACGGCCTGTCTGTCCTGAATTGACTGGGCGGCGGCACGCTGGTCCTTCATCACTCCCCCATGTCAGACGACGTCGTCAGGCGTTGTCAGAGCGTGTCAGAGGGTATCGAACGGGACAAGGCCGCCATCGATGTGGTGCATCGACGACACCGGGCGCGACGGTCCCGGTGCTGGCGTTCGCCGGGACCGGGACCGCCGGGATCAACCCGCGTTGCGCCGCCGCGTTTTCAGGCGACCTTGGGCGTGGCGCGCATGCCCACGTAGCAGACCCGAGTGCCGTTGCTGAGTGTGGAGAAGACCACCGGCATGTAGTCCTCGCTGAACGACGGTCCCGCGCCGGAGGCGGCGAAGACCGTTGCGGTGACCGGTTCGAGGTCCATCTCCAGGGGCGGCGACACGCCTGCCATGTCGTCGACGAACTCGTACCGCAGGTGCGGTGTGCCGTCGTCGGTGCGGGAGACGGTCAGGACGACACCCTCACGCCGGTACGCGCCGAGCAGCGGTTCGAGGTCGATCGAGGGTGGCACGGGGGCCGGGGCGAACGGCGCGGGCATCGTGACGTCGGCGAGTTCGGAGAGCAGATCGCGGAACAGGTCGGCATAGAGCAGTCGGGCCGCGCCGCCGTTTGTCATCAGGACCACCGCGAGGTTCGCGTGCGGGACGACGCGCAGGTAGGCGAACTGGCCGATGGCCGCGCCGTCGTGGCCGTAGCCGGGGACGCCGTCCCAGTCGTAGAGCGTCCAACCCAGACCCCACCCGTCGGCGCTCACCGTCCACCTGTCGGGCACGTCGACGGCGCGGTGTCGCATGGCCTCCACTGGGCCCCCTCTACCGGGCCCTGGTCGGCGAGGCCCAGCACGATCCGATGGTCGCCGCCGCGCTCACCGAACGCTTCATCCGCCCGCAGGCCGACCGGACCGTCGCCCGGCTGCGGAGCGCACAGCAGCAGGGGCAGATCTCACCCGACTTCGACCTGGACGTGGCCATGGCGATCCTGTCCGGCCCGCTCTACTTCCAGTTCCTCATCACCCAGGAGCCGCTGACCCACGAGTACGTCGATCGCGTACTCGAGGCTCTGCTCGTGGGGTTGACGCCGCGGTCGTAGGACGCGCCGGCCCGCCGGGATGGTGGTCCCGGCGGGCCCGGCGTCACGGACAGGGTGTCCGCCCGCAGACGTCGACGACCTTGCCGGTCAGCAGGAAGACCGCCTTCTGTTTCTGGGCTGCGGCCTGGGCGCGGGGGAACTCGTGCGGGTCGTCGCCGAACTCCGGCCCGGCCGGAGCGAGGTTGGTCGGTGGTGGCGCGTACGCCGCACCGCTGTTCCAGATCACGATCGCCGAGCCGGTGTACGGGTATCGGCGGATCGGCGCGATACCCCAGTACGGCCGCACGTCCAGCGACCAGCCGTCGGCGAGCGCCGGGGTGTGCAGGCGCGCGCCGATGGTGCGCGCCTGCACCTCCGCCGCGGCCGGCGAGACCTGCTGGTCGCCGAAGGCCACGTGCATCAGCACCTGGTGCGCCGGGGTGCGCGGTAGTGGCCGGTCGGTCATGTGCTGGGCGTACCCGTTGGCCTCGGACCGGTCCCACAACATCTGCAGCAGCGCGAGCACCAGTTGTTGGTCGACAGTGTCCGGGTAGTAGCCGTCCAGCACGGTCTGGAACGGCGCGAAGTCCACGCTGCGTTGCAGCAGCGTGGAGTAGTTCATCGCCGGTACGCCGAGCACCGAGCGGGTCCAGTCCTGGGCGATGGCGGTGAGCGCACCTCCGTTGATGCCGCCCTGGCTGTTGCCGTCGTAGTGCAGCCCGCCGACACGGTTGATCAGCGGCCGGGCGGTCACGTCCCGGAACGCCGGGTCGGCGGCGAACCCAGCCGGGTGGATCATCGCGCGACCCAGGAAGAGGAAGTTCAGGAAGCTCTGCTGCAACCGGTCCGCCACCGCGGGGAAGACACTGAGGTCGGTGAAGGCGCCGGCCACATAGGGGACGTCGGCGGCGGCCATGCCGATCCAACTGGTCGCGCAGAAGGTGAAGTTGTGGGTGTTCGACATCGTCCTGACGTTGCCGGCGTTGATCTCGGTTGGCCTGCCGAGCAGTCCGTGACCGTAGAGCGAGAGGTGCGCCGGCCTCGCGGCCGAGGCACTGCGCGGGATGTTGCACACGAAGTCCGCCGCCAGCGTCACGCCGGACGGTGTGGGCAGGGCGTTCGGCGTGGGCGGCGTCCCGGCGCCGCCGGGCGGCCCGTAGTGCAGCCGGGAGCCGGGCCCGCCGTCGCCGGTCAGATAGGACGGTACGCCGATGGTGCCGGACACCTGACGGGCGATCAGCGGATCCTGCTCCGGTGAATAGTCGGTCACCTGGGTGACGGTGACCGGCGGCGCGGTCCGACCGAGGTCGGCGAACGCGTCGTCCCGGACGGCCACCATCCGCCCGGTCAGCCCGTGCCGGCTGGCCACAGTGAAGTC
Source organism: Micromonospora trifolii (assembly GCF_022229005.1). Taxonomy (GTDB): domain Bacteria; phylum Actinomycetota; class Actinomycetes; order Mycobacteriales; family Micromonosporaceae; genus Micromonospora; species Micromonospora trifolii. The sequence goes on along the minus strand of NZ_JAKKFD010000041.1, from coordinate 99,889 downwards.
CCAGGCCAGGTAGAGGCTGTGCCGCGTGACGCCGGTCCGGGTCAGCTCGGTGACGATCCGCCTCACCTGCGGCCCCCGAGCGTCCCGCGGCTTGAGACCGGCACCGGTCAGGTACGCCGTGAACGCCTTCGGCGCCGGAATCACCGCCCCGTTGCCGTCGCGCAGGCCGCGCAGCCCGACGACGTAGCGGGTGCCCTCGGTCAGCGCCACCGCCGGCCGGATGATCAGCAGCTGCCGCTCGGGCTGGCCGGCGGCGTGCGCGTCCAGCTCGGCCCAGTACGGCGTGCGCTCACCGGTTCGGGTGTTGAGCAGCACGATCGGCGCGTCCGGCGCCAGCGAGCGACCGATGTCGGTGACCGGCGCGATTCCGCTCGCCGCGGCGTCGAGGCCGGGGACGCGCACCAGGATCGGTGAGCCGGGACTGAACCCGTCCTGCCGGTTCCACTCCGTCGGGTCGATCGGGGTTCCCTGCACGTTGGCGGGCATCGCGGCGGCGGTGAACCGCACCCGCTTGCCGGTGGGGCTGCTCCGGTCCGGCACTGTGAAGTAGTCGTTCGGGAACGGCAGCAGGCAGGCGGTCGGGTCGATCGGGTCGCAGGACGGGTGGCCGGCCGGTGCGGGAGCCGATGACGGTGCCGCAGGGGCCGCCGTGCCGAGCAGGACGGCGCCCGCTGTCACCAGCACGGACACGGCGAGGCGGAGCCCTCTGGAGGTGGTCACACGCATCTCCTTCGACGCTGGACGGCGGATCGATGGGTGGTGTTCTTCCTACGCGTGTGAAAGAGACTCAGCAAGCGGACAGACTCGCGGCCGGTGGCTGGCAGCCCGATCACGCTCTGGCTGCCGTCCACCGGCCGCATCGACGACCCACGGAAGATCAGTCGGTGATCACCGGCCAGGCGTAGGCGAGCAGGGCGCAGGCGGCACCCAGAAGCGCGAGCGAGACACCCCTCGTGGGCAGCGGCAGAGCAGCGAGCACGATCAGGATGACGGCGACAACGTAGAGAAATGCCTGGACCGACATGGTGCTCTCCTCGATCAGGGGTAACGAGCGGCTGACTTCATCCGCGGGATGCCCCCGGGCGTGATCTCAGAAACCTCCTGCTGATCACAGTTCGGCCCACAGTGGTACGTGCGGCGCGTTCGGTGCGGTGCCTACGTCTGGAGAAGGAGCGCTTCGGCGCCCACCGGCCGAAAACCCGCCGCCTGGAAGGCGCGCACGCTGCGTGCGTTGCCGGCGGCCTGCTGGGCCCAGACCGGCTGGCCGTCGGGCACCAGATGTCGGGCGGCCGTCGCCAGCGCCCGCCCCAGACCCCGGTGGCGACGCTCGTCGTCGACCTCGACCGCCGCCTCCCAACGGCCAGCCACCCCACGGCCGAGCAATACCACTCCGCCCTCGGCGGCCCAGACGCGGATGTCGTCACGGCGTCGACGCGACCTGACCTCGCGGGGGTGATCGGCGTCCGCAAGCTCACTCAGCTGCAACGGAGGTGGCCCGGCAAGGCAACTCGCGACGGTCAGCAGGTCGATCGTGTCCATGCGGCGCCGGGTGCGGTCGAGCAGCGCACCCAGGAAACGCGGATTCATGGTGGCCGCCAGGGAGTCGCAGTCGAGGGTGGCCAGCGTCCGACGTACCCACTGGGGGTCTTCGTCGGTGAACACCACCGAGTGTCCGGTGAAGGCGATGACTCCGGCGTCGCGGCGGCTCGGCTGCGGCACCACTGTGGTCCCGCCGTCCGGTGGCGGAAAGTGCCCGTGCGCCGCCTCGTGCAGGATGTCGGTCAATGTGCGGTCCATGGTCATCTTCTCCCCCGGTATACGGACCAAGCAGTGCTCGGACATCCTCCCGCTTGGAGTACGGCACCGTGTGCCGCGGATATCGGCCCGGCGCCTACGTCGCGTGGTCGCGGTACCAGATCCGGGGCCGGCCGTCATCGGTAACGTCGATGTCCGTGCGCACCTGGTAGACCTGCTCGATCCGGCTGGTGGTGAGAACCTCGGCGGGCGTACCCGCCGCGACCACCCGCCCGCAGTGCAGAAGGACCAACCGGTCGCAGTACTGCGCGGCCAGGTTGAGGTCGTGCAGGGTCACCACGACCGTGCTGGCCGACTCGGCGAGGGACCGCAACAGCTCCAGCTGATGCCGGATGTCCAGGTGGTTTGTCGGCTCGTCGAGCAGCAGCAGATCCGGTTCCTGCACCAGAGCGCGGGCCAGGTCCACCCGCTGCCGCTCACCACCGGAGAGGCTCGACCAGCGCCGCTGCTCGAACCCGGCCAGGCCGGCCTCGGCGAGCGCACGCCGCGCCAGGTCCAGATCCGCGGCGCCGACCCCGGCGAGACGAGGCCGGTACGGTGTCCGGCCCAGCAGGACCACCTCCAGTGCGGACATCTCCACGTCGGTGGCCACCTGCTGGGTGACCACCGCGATCCGTTGAGCCAGCGCACGCCGGGGTATCGCGCCCACCGCGACATCGTCGAGCAGCACCCGACCGGACTCCGGCCGCGCCAGCCCGGCCAGCAGTCGCAGCAGGCTCGACTTGCCGGAGCCGTTCGGCCCGAGCAGCCCGACAGTGGCGCCCGGTTCGGCGGTGAGCGCCACCCCGACCAGGATCCGTACGCCGGCCACGCCCCACCCGATCCCGTCCGCGTGCAGCCGCGCCGGCAACGCTCCCACCGGGTACGGGTCACCGCCGGTCGCCCGACCACCGCCGCCCGCTCCCCCGCCCGCGGCGCCCGGCGCGATCACGGCGCACCCGTTCGGCGTCGCATGACCAACGCGAACACCGGCACCCCGAGCAGCGCGGTGAGCACACCCACCGGCAGTTCCTGTGGCGAGAAGACGGTCCGCGCCACGGTGTCCGCCCAGATCAGGAAGATCGCGCCGATCACCGCGCAGGCGGGCAGCAACGTCCGGTGCCCGGAGCCGAACAGGAACCGTACGGCGTGCGGCACCGTCAGCCCGACGAAACCGATGGCGCCGCTCGCCGCCACCAGCGCGGCCGCCATCAGGGCGGTGACGGTGAACAGCAGCAGCCGGGTGCGCCCGGGAGAGAACCCGAGCGAGCGGGCGGTATCGGTGCCGAACGCGAAGGCGTCCAGCGCCGACGCACCGGCCCAGCAGACCAGCAGGCCGACGGCGACCACCACCGCGCTCAGCGTCACCGACGCCCAGGAGGCCGCCGTCAGCGAGCCGAGCAGCCAGAACGTCACGCTGCGGGTGTCCTGGGTGTGCGCGTCGGAGATCACGATCAGGCTGGTCACCGCGCTGAAGAGCTGCGACACAGCCACCCCGGCGAGAACGATCCGGGTCGGCTCGCCGGCCTGCCGGCCGGCGAGCAGCAGCACCGCACCGAACGCGGCCATGCTGCCGACGAACGCGCCGGTGGTCAGGTCGACCGGGCCCGCGCCGATCCGAATGCCGAGGACCAGCACCGCCACCGCTCCGGTGGAGGCGCCGGACGAGACACCCAGCAGGAACGGGTCGGCCAGCGGATTTCGCGTGAGCGCCTGGAGCACCGCCCCGCACACCGCCAGACCGGCACCGACCAACGCGGCCAACAGCACCCGGGGCAGCCGGAGATCCCACACGATGCTGTCGGGCAACGCCGGTAGTGGCTGGACCGGCAGACCCACGTGGCTGGCCACCGCGCGCAGAACGCTGTCGACCGGCAGGTCGGCCGAGCCCACGCTGACCGCCGCCGCGATGGTGACCAGCAGCAGGAGCACTGCCAGCGGCAGGACGTACCGGCCGTTCCTTGAGAAGCCGGTAGGGGGTGGCGAGTCCCGCCGGCCCCTCGCCGGGACTGGGGATCGTGCGGCAGGCAGGCTCATCGGCGGGCGAACACCACGTAGTCGTCCAGGTACTGCCAGGCGGTGCCGACCTCGGCGAACCCGGCCGTGCGAAGGGCAGCCAGATGGAACGCCAGTGAGGCTGGGGCCTGCGGCGGTCGGTCGGCGAACCGCCGTTCCCGCTGGGCAGCCAGGCCGGCCAGTTCCGGGTGTCGGGCCGCCTCGGCGTACCAGTCGGAGTAGGTGAGTGCTCCGGCGGCGAAAGTCTCCTGCTGCACCTGCGCGTCGTGCCGACAGGCGATGTCGCGCAGGGTGGGCGCCGATTCGTCGTAACGGAGGTGGTCGGCGTTGAGCAGCACGCCACCGGCGGGCAGCAGCCGCGCCGCGGTGGTGTAGCCCCGCAGCAGTTGCTCCGGCGCGAGCCAGTGCAGTGCCGTCGAGGTGAGTACGGCGTCGACCCGCCGCCCGGCCAGCGCCTCCTCCCAGCCGTCGGCCACCAGGTCGACGTCGTGGACCTCAACCCGTCCGGTGTACCGGTGCAGGGCACGCCGCGCGACCTCCAGCAGGATCGGGTCGTAGTCGACAGCGACGGCGGTGGCGCGGGGGAACTGCGCCAGCATCCGGTCGCTGATCGCGCCGGGACCGCAGGCAAGGTCGAGGATCGTGAGGTCGTCCGGGCAGTGCAGCCGCAGCACGTCGGCCATCGCGTCGAACCGCAGGTCGCGGTGGGCGACATAGGCCGACTGCTGGTCGTTCCAGAGTTCGAGCAGGCGGCGGGCGGCGGGCGGCTCCAGCGCGGCGACCTCGGCGCCGGCGGGCGGGGTCATCGGGCGGTCCCGTGCAGGTTGGCGCCGACCAGTTCCGCCGCCTGGACGCTGCGGATCGATGGATCCATCGACGAGCCGGGCACTGTGACGAACCGTCCGGCGACGACCGCGTCCAGCTTCGACGTCACCGGGTTGCGGCGCAGGAAGTCGATCTTCGATTGGGCACTGTCGCCGTCGCCTCCCCGGGTCAGATCGGCCAACACGATCACCTCCGGGTTGCGTTTGGCGATCTCCTCCCAGTTGCCGGCCGGCCATTTCTGGCTGGCATCGGTGAACGTGTTGCGGGCGCCCAGCAGCGAGCTGATCGCGTCCGGAACCCCGCCGTGCCCGGCCACGTACGGGGTGCTCGTTCCGGAGTAGTACCAGAGGAGTGACGGGCCGGCCGTTGGCGCCGCACCTCGGGCGGCGTCCAACCGGCTCTGCTGGTCGCGGATCAGCTTGTCGGCCCGCTCCGGGACACCGAAGACGCTGGCGATGTCGCGGATCTCGTCGAAGATCCCGTCGAAGGTGACCGTCTGGGTCGCGTCCGCCGGCTTCTCGCAGGCGAACTCGGAGAGGTACGCCGGTACGCCGAGCGTGGCCAGGTCAGTGCGCGAGCCTGCGGCGTCCGAGGCGTACGCGGAGGTGTAGGTCGAGTAGACGAAGTCCGGGTTCGCCGCCCGGACCGCCTCTCGTGAGGAGTAGAGCTTGGCAAGCACCGGCACCTTCTCGTAGGCCGGGCGCAGCTCGGGCAGCACCGGGTCGGTCTGGTAGCTGGTGCCGACCATCCGATCGGCGAGACCGAGGCTGAGCATGATCTCGGTGGCGTTCTGTTCCAGTGCGATAGCTCGCTGGGGTGGCGCGGTGACGCTGACAGGCAGTCCGCAGTTGGTCAGGTGGACCGGGGTGGCCAGGTGGCCCCGCGCGGCCGGTGCGGCGGCTCCCCCGTCGGAGCAGCCGGCCGCGGCAAGCACCAGGCACAGGCCCGCCTTAATGAAAACGGTTTTCATGAGCGGGAACATATCAACAGCGCCTGCGCGGCCTGGCAGCCGGGGGTGCGGTACGTCAGCCGACGGCCGACGCCGACGCAGTCGAGGGTGTGACCCGGAACCTGGGTCACACCCTCGACGCATTCATCACCATGACGGGGCACCGCTGACGGTCCCGCCCACGACCTCGACGGGTCAGCAGCCGATCCGGCTGGACCCCAGCGCGACGTCGTCGTACCAGAGGGTGTCGGCTCCGCCGCCGTAGCTCTCCCAGCCCAACTTCAGGTCGGTGAGCTGCGGCCGCCAGGTGCGGTTGTACCACTGGCCGTCGATGTCGTGCGTCGGCGAGCCGTCCGCGGTCAGCCCGGGGATGGCGGCGCCGTCCAACCAGGTACGCAGCTGACCGGCCGCACCGTCCACCATGAACTCCACGCAGGTCCACCGGTTGGTGGGTAGCGGCACGCTCTGCGCGACCCCGGCCGGGCTCTGCTCGGGCAGGGTCGCGTCGTCGGAGGCGCGGTTCCACTGAAGGGCGCCGTTCTGGCCACCCAACCGCAGGTCCTTGTTGCCGTCGGCGGCGTCGGCCATCGCCATCATCGTGGTGTGTTCGGTGGGCTGGGCGGTGGTGTGCCGGACCCAGATCCGGCCGTACCGGACGTTGCCCACGCTGCCGAGGTTCTTCGTGGATCTGATGAAGACGTGGTTGCAGTACCCGGCGGCGCCGTTGATCCGGACCGACCGGCTGCCGCTGTGCGTGGTCGCCGTGTCGATGGTGGCGGTACCCGCGCCGGAACAGTCCGGGCTCACCACGGCCCAGTCACCGGAGGGCGTCGAACCGGTCTGGCTCTCGAAGCCGTCGCAGAGCACCGCGCCGGCACACCCGGTCGGCGGCTCGGTGGTGGGCGGCGGGGTGGTGGGCGGAGGCGTCGTCGGCGGCGGGGTGGTGGGCGGAGGCGTCGTCGGCGGCGGGGTGGTCGGTGGCGGCGTGGCGCCGTTGCACGCCACGCCGTTCAGGCTGAACCCGGTCGGCGCGCCACCGCTGGTGCCGTACGTGCCCTGCAATCCGAACTCGGTGGAGCCGCCGGCCAAGATGCTGCCGTTGTACGACGCGTTGCGGGCGGTCACCGTCGATCCGGACTGGCTGACAGTGGCGTTCCAGCCGCTGGTGACCCGCTCGTCCCCGGCGTAGGTCCAGGTGACTGTCCAACTGGAGACGGCCGCGTCCCCCGGGGAGACCTTGACGGTGGCGGTGAACCCGCCGGGCCACTGGTTGGGCGTGTAATCGACCCGGCAGCCCTGGGCGGCTGCGGCCGGGCCGCTGAGCAGCGCCGCCCCGGTTGTGGTCGCGGCGGCGGCCAGCGCGGCGACGACCACAAGGGTCGCGGCGGGGCGGGCACGGAAAATCGTCATGAAGGGTCCTTCTGCCATCGAGCTGAGCGGAGGTGGCACGGCGGCGCGTCCTGGACGGACGCGGCGCGACAACGTGCCCTGGATGCGGCGCGGCGGTGCGCCACAGCGACCGGTCGTGCGTACGACCGAAATGCCCGGCTCGGGGGTGGACCTGTCAGCCGCCGACGGCCCGGTCACCCGAACCCCGGCGGCGCCCACTCTCAATCTATTGACGAACGCCTATTGAATCAAGCATCGGCGACACTCCCCCGCCACGCCGATCTTGCAGTTTCGGTTGTCGACATGGGCGGAATGCCCCTCATGTCGGGACAGCAAATGCAAGATCGCGGAGCAGGGACAGCACTTTTCGGGGCCGTGTCGATCCGTGGGTTGCCCGTTCGACGTGAGAATGCTGGGGCCGGGAGACGGCCCCGTCGGATGAGGAGAACGCGATGTCGAAGTACCTGTTGATCATGCGGGGCACCGATGAGACGAACGCGGCCATGATGGCCAACATCGACGAGATGATGGCCACGACCCGCCAGTTCATCGAGGACATGATGAAGGCCGACGTTCTCGTCGCGGCCGAAGGGCTGGACGATCCGCGCCAGGGTGTCGTTGTCGACTTCGGCGGCGATGCACCGGTGGTCACCGACGGTCCGTACGGCGAGACCCGGGAGTTGTTCGGCGGCTACTTCCTGCTCGACGTCGCCACGAAACAGGAGGCGGTCGAGTGGGCCAAGCGGGTCCCGGCGGTCCGCGGATCCAAGATCGAGGTCCGGCGGGTGGCCGAGGCCGACGAGGTCCCGCAGGGTGGCGAGAGCAACGGCCAGATCTGATGGGTACGGCCGACGTCGAGGCCGTCTGGCGGACCGAGTCGGCGCGGATCGTCGCCGCGCTGACCCGGTTCACCGGTGACTTCGGGCTGGCCGAGGACGCCGCCCAGGAGGCGGTGGCCGAGGCGCTGGCGTCCTGGCCGCGTGCCTCTCCGGCCAACCCGGCCGGGTGGTTGATGGCCACGGCCCGGCGGCGGGCGATCGACGCGATCCGCCGCCGGGCCGCCCTTCAGGAGCGATACGCCCTGTTGGCGGCCGACCCCGCGCTCGACCAGGAGATCGACCCCGACCGCATCGACGACGATGTCCTCGCGCTGATGTTCGTCAGCTGCCACCCGGTGCTCTCCCCCGAGGCGCGGGTGGCGCTGACCCTGCGGGTGGTCGGCGGGCTCTCCACCGAGGAGATCGCCCGTGCGTTCCTGGTGCCCGTGCCGACCGTGCAGGCCCGCATCACCCGGGGCAAGAAGGCGATCGCGGCGGCCGGGGTGCCGTTCGCGCTGCCGCCGGTCGGCGAGCGCCGGGAGCGGCTGGGCGGCGTGCTCAGCGTCCTCTACGTGATCTTTACGGAGGGGTCGACGGCCACCTCAGGCGAACACCTGCTGCGCCCCGACGTCGCGTACGAGGCGATCCGACTGGCTCGCACACTTGCCGCGCTCCAGCCGGACGAGCCGGAGGTGCACGGCCTGCTCGCCCTGTGCGAACTGACGGCGGCGCGTTTCCCGGCCCGGACCGCCCCGGACGGCACGCCGATCCTCCTTGCGGACCAGGACCGCCGGTTGTGGGACTTCCCGGCGATCCACCGTGGGCTGGCCGCGCTGGCCAGGGCATCGCAACACGGCCTCGGCCCCTACGGTCTACAGGCAGCGATCGCGGCCACGCACGCGGCGGCAGCCTCGGTCGAGGAGACCGACTGGACCGGGATCGTCCGGCTCTACGAGGCGCTCGGCCGGGTCGCACCCTCGCCGGTAGTCGAACTCAACAGGGCCGTCGCCGTCGCGATGGCCTCGGGTCCGGTGCGAGCCCTGGCCATCGTCGACGAGCTGATCGCCGCGAACCGGCTCCCCGGGTCGCACCTCGTCCCGACCGTACGCGGCGAGCTGCTGACCCGCCTCGGCCGGCTCCCGGAGGCGCGCGCCGAACTGGAGCTGGCCGCTCGGCTCTGCGCCAATCAGCGCGAACGCTCAGTGCTGCTCCGCAAGGCGGCCGCGCTGAGCTGACTCCTCCCGCACGGCCGGCGGGGCCGGAGCGCCGGGTCGACTGCCCGCGACCGCAGGCTCAGATCTGCGTTCTCGCCTGCTCGATGTGCCGGGCGATGGCGTGCGCGCCATGCGTGCGGGCGATGGTGTGCGCCTCGTCGAGTGTGGTGAGCGCGTCCGCGCGGCGGTCCTGCGCGGCGGCGATGTAGGCCAGCCCGATCATGTTGGAGGCCACGCCCGGCAGCGCTCCGACCTCCCGGCGCAGCCGGGTCGACTCCTCCAGCCGCTCGCGCGCCTCCTCCAGCCGGCCAGCCGCGTGTGCCGCGATGCCCAGGTGTCGCAGCGCCTCGGACCAGGTCGGCTTGTCGCCGGTCTGCGCCGCCAGTCGGCAGGACCGCTCCAGGTACGGCACCGCGGTCTCGTCGTCATGCCGGATGAACTGGTGCAGACAACCGATCCAGAACAACGCCTCGGCCTCGCCGCGCGTGTCCCCCAGTGCCTGGTACAGCTCGAGCGCGCGCTCGAACAGCGGCAGTTCGGCGGGATCCTCGGTAGGCAACGAGCCGGGGTCGGCGGGCGCCGCGCTCTGAAACCGGGCGTGCAGAATCCTCCCCCGCGCCAACGCCGCATCGGCCTCGACGGCGTCCAGGCCCTGTTCGGCGTCCCTCAGCCCGCTGGCGTCGCCGCCGAACACCGCCAGTTCATAGACCTCTCGGGCCCGTACGATCCGATCGTCGGTGCTCATCGTCGCCCCCGCTGGCATCGCCACTACCTGCTAGGCCCGGCAGCCTAGTCGGCAGACCGCCTGTCCGGCATCCGTACGGACTGACCACTGCAATGACCACGTCCAGATCTTCGGCGAGCAGAGCGGTGAAAGCCGAACCGACGGTGCAACCCCGAAGGGCGAGAGCCGCGTCGTACGGCCGTGACAGTTAGCGCAGAGAACAGACCCGTGATGGCCGCCGAAAAGGACAGACCCCGGTGAGGCGGGCCGACGAGACCGACTTCCATGACTTCGTCGCGGGCCGGATGGATCGCTGGCGACGCAGCGCGTTCCTGCTCTGCCAGGACTGGCACACCGCCGACGACGTCGTGTCGGTGACCGTCGCGAAGCTCTACCGGAACTGGCGTACGGCGGGTCGGGCGGACAACCGTGACGCGTACGCCCAGCGGGTTTTGACCCGCGCCTGGCTCGATGAGCGGCGCCGGCCCTGGAAGCGGCGGGAACAGGCGAGCGCGACGCTGCCGGACCTGGCCGCGGCGGCCCCGGAGACGGTCACCGACCGCGAAGGACTCGCCGCGCTGCTGCATTCCCTCGGCCCCAAGCAGCGAGCAGTGCTCGTGCTCCGCTTCTACCTGGACTGCTCGGTGGAGGAGACCGCGCAGATCCTCGGCATCTCCACCGGCACCGTCAAGAGTCAGTCGGCACGCGGGCTGGCGAACCTGCGCGCCGTCGTCACCGGCCAATCCTGAGAAAGAGGCAGAAGATGGGTCACCAGTTGTTCGACGAGTTGATCGGGACGCCACCGCCGCCCCGGGTGGACGTGGAGGGCATCGTCCGCCGCGAACGGCGCGCGAGCCACGCCCGGCTGGCCGGCGGCCCGCTGGCCGCTGTCCTGGCGCTGGCGGTCGGCGTCGGTGTCGCCGTACACGATCAGGAGCCTGGCCGGCCGCTGGCCGCGCCCTCTCCCACGGCCGCAGACACCGGGTTCCGCCTGGTCTTCGACACCGACGAGAGCGCCGAGGCCAGCGCGAAGCGCCTCGGCGCGGAGTTCGATGCCGCGCTACGTGCGGTGGCGCCCGGGTCGACGTGGTTCTGGATCCCCGACCACGTGGGCAAGGCCCGCCAGCCGGACGGGCGGCCGCCGGTGTTCACCCACAACGGCCGGGACGACATGGTCGGCGGCGAAAGCGGCCTGTCGTATCGGGGTCGGAAGGGTCCGCTGGGGGTGTCCATCTCCCCCGACGTCCTCGATCCGGCGCCGGCCGGCCAGCCCGCCGGTTTCCACTGGCCGTGCGAGCTGCCGGAGGGTGCGGGAGACAACCGTTACCACCGCGTCTGTGTGGCGGGGACGACCCCCGGCGGCCTCCGGATGAAGACCGAGACGCTGACCGGGAAGCGGACCGCGAGCGTGCAGCACCTCGTCTCGATCCAACTGCCCGGCAACCGGGCGCTCAGCGCGAGCGTCAGCAACATGGTGGGGGTCGACGAGCAGGCCGTCGCCGCACAGCCGGAACCTCCGCTCTCCGCTGAGCAGCTCAGGGCCGTCGCGGTACGGGTTGCCGAGCGGGTCAGGGCCTGACGGTCGCAATAATCAGGGGGTATCTATCGCCTGAGCTGGAGGTCCGCATGCGCGTCATCCGCATTCTGCCCAACCTTCCGGTGGCTGACGTCAGCGCCGCGAAGGGCTTCTACACCGACTTCCTCGGTCTGAGCACCGAGGCGTTCAGCCTGGGCTGGGTGGCCCGCTACACCTCGGCCGACCCCGACGTGGCCGTGCAGCTCGTCTCCGGGGACGCGACCGCACCCGAGGGCTCGGTCATCAGCGTGCAGGTGGACGACGTGGACGACGCCTATGCCGAGGCCCAGCGGCTCGGCTACGACATCGTCCACCCGCTGACCACCGAGCCGTGGGGCGTGCGCAGGTTCTTCGTCCGCGCCCCGGACGGCAACGTCATCAACGTCGCGGCTCACCGCTCCTGAGGTGATCTCGACAATCCCGAGGGATTGACCCTCACAGACGCCCGATGTTAACTGCACATCAACGATGTGGATCGATGTTCATCCGGATGCCGTCAACCCGGCACTGTGGCACCGCTCCGCGTCGTCTCGACATCGCCCTCGTTTCGGCGGACGTGGGCACACCGGGGCACTTCCCGGGGTGCGAGACCTGCATCCGCGACGATCCAGAGGAGATCGTGTCGATGAAGTTGACGCCGCCGCTACGAATCGCGCTCGCTGTCCTGCTCACCGGTGGTGTCATCGCCGTCGGGCCGGCTGCGCCTGCGACCGCGGCACCCACTGACGCCGCGTTCGGGACCAGCACCGGGACAGTGAACGTCAACCGGGCGGCCTACCTGTCGAAGCACGACGTCGTCTACAACCGTCCGAACACCAACCCCCTGCACGGGCTCACCGTCGGCAACGGCCGCACCGGCGCCATGGTGTGGAACGACAACGGTCTGACCGCCCAGGTCTCCGGTGTCGACCTGGCGCAGCAGTCGACCTACGCCGCCGGGCTGGTCAACCTGCACAGCAACCCGCAGCTCGACACCGGCTACACCACCTTCCAGCAACGCCTCTCGCTGTACGACGGAACGCTGACCACGAAGTACGACAACAACCGCACCGTCACCGTGCTGGGCGCGCCCAACTCCGAGGTGATGGGCATCCACGTCGAGGACACCCGACCCGGGGTGAGCAGCGTCGGGCTCGACCTGAGCCTCTGGGACATGAACACCGTCCAGAACATCGCGGACGTCCCCGACCTGAACACCTGGCGTACCGTCTCGACCTTCGCCGACGCCAGCGGCGTCGGGTTGAGCCGGGGGCAGACCGACGCGAACAACTTCGGGTACACCCTCGCGGCCACTGTCGAAGGGGCGTCGTACTCCTCCCAGGTGGTCAACGGCACCCGCGTCCGGCTGACGATCACCCCCACGTCGAGCTACACCGTGTGGTTCACCGCGGCCAGCCGGATCAACTCACCGGGCCTGAACTCGGTGACCCAGGCGAAGAACCAGTTGGCGGCGGCCAAGGCCGCCGGCTACTCCACCACGTTGAACAACTACCGCAACTGGTGGCACGACTTCTGGGCCAAGTCGTTCGTCCAGTACTCCAACGCCGGCGGCGACGCCGACTACCTGGAGAACGTCTACTACCTGGCGACCTACATGATCGCGGCGGGCGGCTACGGCACCTACCCGTTGCACTTCATCAACGGGGTCTTCCGAGCGACCCAGGACACCTCGAAGTGGAGCAACGGCTACTGGTACTGGAATCAACGCGACGTCTACAACTCGTTCCTGGCCAGCAACCACGTCGACCTGTTGGCCGGGTTCAACCGGCTCTACAGCCGCAACCTCTCCGCGCTGAAGACGTACACCACCACCCGGTACGGCAGTGACGGGCTCTGGGTGCCCGAGACGATGGGCTGGGACGGCAACGCCCGAGGCACGATCAACAGCGACTACGTCAACGACACCTACTCGACCGGCACCGAGGCCGCCTACAACATGTACCTCCAGTACCGGTACAGCAACGACGAGACGTACCTTCGCACCACCGCCTACCCGTACATGCGCGAGGCGGTGAAGTTCTACGAGGACATGCTCGACTACGACAGCGCCACCGGCCGGTGGTACATGGCCAGCTCGAACGCCCACGAGACGTACTGGGACGTCCGCAACGCCATCACCGACCTGGCGGCGGTGCGGCTGCTCTTTCCGCTCACCATCCAGGTGAGCCAGCAACTTGGCCTCGACTCCGGGTTGCGGGCCAACTGGCAGACCATCGTCAACAACCTGGCCCCCTACCAGGTGCAGAACGGGGCGTACCTGCCGCACGACCCACCGATCGCGCAGACCCGCAACAACGAGAACGTGGCGCTGGAGCTGGCCTGGCCGTACGACCAGACCGGCATCGGCTACCCCGACCAGCAGACCGCCATCACCACCTGGAACGTGCGTCCCCACCCGTACGGCAACGTCTGGTCCAACGACCACGTGCACGCCGCCCGGCTCGGCCTGGGCGACCAGGCGTACCAGGGCATGCGGACGATGCTGCAGAAGTACCAGAACTACCCGAACGGGATGACCAACAACACCAACGGCGTCTTCGAGTACCTCGGCGTGCACCTGACCGCGATGAACGAGTCGTTGCTCCAGTCGTACAACGACAAGATCCGGGTGTTCCCGGCCGCGCCGACCGACTCCAGCTTCGTCGGGAAGTTCACACTGCTCGCCAAGGACGGGTTCCTGGTCAGCTCGGAGCGCGAGGCCGGCGAGACGAAGTACGTGGGGCTGCGCAGCCAGTACGGCAAGACGGCCCGGGTGGTGAACCCGTGGGGCGGCCAGGAGGTCCGGGTCCGTCGTACCTCGGACAACGCCGTGCTGACCACCACCTCGGCCGGGGAGGTCAGCTTCGCGACCGCGGCGAACACTGTGTACGTGGTGGAGCGCACCGCCAAGCCGCTGTCGACGTACGCGAGCACCACGTTGACCGGCACCGCCAACCAGGGCGAGAAGAGCCTGTCCGGCACCGCCTCGACCCTCGGCCTCGGCGGCGCGGGCGGTGGCGGGCTGGTCAACGACACGATGCTGACCTACGACGCCAACTGGCACCACACCACCGCCCGGGGGTACGGCGACTACAACGACGACACCCACCACAGCACCACCGTCGGCGCGGCGGCCAGCTACACCTTCACCGGCACCGGGGTGGAGTACCTGTCCGAGCGGTTCAGCGACATGGGCAACGTCGACGTCTACCTGGACAACGTGTTCCAGGCCAACGTCAACCTGAACGTCGCCGGCGCCCGCCAGGCCCAGCAGGTGGTGTTCCGCAAGACCGGGCTGGCAGGCGGCTCCCACACGATCCGCATCGTCAACAAGACCACAGCCGTGGGCATTGTCGACGCGTTGCGGATCCTCACCGGCGGCACGCCGACGACCGGGGCGGTCGCGCTGCGAGCCCAGGCGAACGGCCGGTACGTCAGCGCCACGAGTGCCGGCGCGGGCAACCTCGTCGCCTCCGCCGCCAGCGTCGGCACCTCGGAGCAGTTCGAGCAGATCGACCTCGGCGGCGGCACCATCGCCCTGCGGGCCCGGGTCAACAACCAGATCGTCTGCGCCGACAACGCCGGCGCCAACCCGCTGATCGCCAACCGGGCGTCCGCCGGCTCGTGGGAGACCTTCGCCCTGGTCCGCAACACCGACGGTTCGGTCAGCCTGCGGGCGACTGTGAACAACAGGTACGTGGTCGCGGAGAACGGCGGGGCCGAGGCGCTGGTCGCGAACCGGGACGCGATCGGCCCCTGGGAGAAGTTCGACCTGGTCGCCCTCTGACGCCGGAGCCGGCGGGCCCGAGCGGACCCGCCGGCTCCGAACCTGCCGCGCCCGCCCGTCCACCCCTCTCCCACAAGGAGCCCCGCATGCGTAGACGCGCCATCAGCACGCTCGCCGCCGCCATCGTCACCGGACTCACCCTCGCCGCCGGTGCGGCGACGGTGGCCTCGACCCCGGCCGAGGCCGCACCGTTGGGCAAGGTCCTGGTCTTCTCCAAGACCGCCGGCTTCCGGCACTCCTCCATCCCCAACGGCATCGCCGCCATCCAGCAGCTCGGCGCGGCGAACGGCTTCACCGTCACCGCCACCGAGGACGCGGCGACCTTCACCACTGCCAACCTCGCCCAGTACCAGGCGGTGGTCTTCCTCAGCACCACCGGCGACGTGCTCAACGCCGGCCAGCAGGGCGCCTTCGAGGCGTACGTGGCTGGCGGCGGCGGCTTCGTCGGAGTGCACGCCGCCGCCGACACCGAGTACGACTGGCAGTGGTACGGCGGGCTGGTCGGCGGGTACTTCGCGTCGCACCCGGCCACCCAGCAGGCGACAGTACGGGTCGAGGACCGGGCCAACGCCTCGACCGCGCACCTGCCGTCGACCTGGACCCGCACCGACGAGTGGTACAACTACCGGACCAACCCCCGCTCGGCGGTCAAGGTGCTGGCTAACCTCGACGAGTCGTCGTACACCGGTGGGTCGATGGGTGGTGACCACCCGATCACCTGGTGCCACAGCTACGGCGGTGGACGCTCCTGGTACACCGGCCTCGGCCACACCGAGCAGAGCTACACCGACCCGAACTTCACACGCATGCTGCTGGGCGGCATCCAGGTGGCGGCCGGGGCGGTGGCGGCCGACTGCCGGCCGGAGCCCGGCTACACCCCGCTGTTCGACGGCACGCAGGCCAGCCTGGGTCAGTGGCGGCAGGCGGGGCCGGGCGGCTTCACTCTGGCCGACGGCACCCTCACGTCGAACGGTGGCATGGGGTTGCTCTGGTACCCGGTCCGCACCTTCGCCAACTACTCGCTCAAGGTCGACTGGATGATGCCGGGCGACGACAACGGTGGTGTCTTCATCGGGTTCCCCGATCCGCAGGGCGACCCGTGGGGCCCGGTCGCCGCCGGTCACGAGATCCAGATCGACGCCACCGACGGCGACCCGACGCGCACCACCGGCAGTGTCTACAGTTTCCAGGCACCCAACCAGGCCACCCGCGCGGCGGCGCTCAACCCACCCGGCTCCTGGAACACCTACGAGATCGGCGTACACGGCCAGCGGGTCGAGATCTGGCTCAACGGCGTCAAGATCAACGACTACGTCAGCAGCCGGGCCATCGCCAACGGGTACATCGGGTTGCAGAACGACGGCGCCGGAATGGACATCAACTACCGCAACGTGCGGATCAAGACCGACGGTCCGAGTGAGCCGCCCGCCACCGACCTGGCCCAGGGCCGGCCGGTGACGTCGTCCAGCGTGGAGCCGGGCAGCGCGCACGCGGCGGCCAACGCCGTGGACGGCAACACGACCACCCGTTGGGGCAGCGCGTACGCCGACCCGCAGTGGATCACCGTCGACCTGGGGGCCTCGTACGCGATCAACCGGGTGCGGCTGGCCTGGGAGACGGCCCACGCGCGGGCGTACCAGGTCCAGGTGTCACCGGACAACGTCACCTGGTCGCCGGTGCACACCACGACCACCGGAGACGGTGGCGTCGACGACCTCACTGTCACCGGCACCGGCCGATACCTGCGGGTCTACGGCACCCAACGCGCCACCCAGTGGGGATACTCGCTGTGGGACCTCAACGTCTACGGCACCGCCGCCGGTGGCACAGTGCTCTCCCGGGGCAAGCCGGTCACCGCGTCCAGTGTCGAGCCGGGCAGCACGCACGCGGCGGCCAACGCCGTGGACGGCAACACGGCCACCCGCTGGGGCAGCGCGTACGCCGACCCGCAGTGGATCTCGGTGGACCTCGGCGCGTCCCGCACCCTCGACCGGGTCCGGCTGACCTGGGAGGCGGCGTACGCGCGGGCATACCAGATCCAGGTGTCGCCGGACAACGTCACCTGGTCGCCGGTGCACACCACGACCACCGGCGACGGCGGCGTGGACGACATCGCCCTCTCGGCCACCGGTCGCTACCTGCGTGTCCAGGGCACCCAGCGGGCCCTGCCCGCGTACGGCTACTCACTCTGGGAGCTGGAGGTGCACGGCAGCTGAGTGCGAGCCCTAAGAGCTCGTGCTCCACAGTGATCGGATCGCGGCCGACTCGGGGGCACAAACCGTGCCCCCGAGTCGGCGCGATGATCGGCAGCCTGTTACCTGCGGCTGAACGTGACACTCACCTCAGCTACTGGTCAGGCGGGTACGAACTGCCATTGCTGGTTGGTCCCGCCGTTGGCGGTCCACTGCACGACCTGCGCCCCGTCGCTGGTCGAGGCACCGGAGACGTCGGCTGTCAGTCCGCTGCTGCGGGCGACGATGGTGTAGTAGCCGTCACCGGTGGGTCGCAGGTACCACGACTGGTTGGTGCCGCCGTTTGCCGACCACTGCTGCAGTTGCAGGCCCGTCGTGGTGCTGCCGGCGTTGACGTCGAGCATCTTTCCGGAGGCGGTGTAGCGCAGGGTGTAGGCGTCCTGGTTGGTGCTGATCGTCCAGGTGGGGGTGCCGCTCTGCTGGACGGCTTTGGCGCCGTCGGCGGCGGAGTTGCCGGCGATGGCGAGGGGCTTGCCGCTGTTGCGGTTGACGATGCGGTAGGTGCCCGCTGCGGGCCCGGTTCCGCCGCCTCCACTGAGGTTGAGGTACTCGACCGAGTCGGTGAAGACGGTGCTGCCGGACTTGGCGGTCGACAGCTGCAGGTACACGCGGCTGCCGGTGGCGGGGGCGGTGAAGGACACCGGCTGGGTCACCCGTGAGCCGAGCGGGACGGTCAGGGTGGTGCTGCCGGACGCGACGACCGCGCCGGTCGGGCTGTCGAGCCGGGCCGTCCAGGTGAAGCCCACCGAGGTGTTGGTGAGGTCGTCGTTGAACACGGTGATGTTGCGGGTCACCGTGGCGTTGCGGGCATAGCTGGGCACCGCCTGCGGCAGCGGGAAGGTGCCGTTGGAGTCCGAATTGCCGGAGGCGGACCAGTACGGGAGGTCGATCGCGGCCACCGGGTTGAACGCCGCCTGCACGCGCTGGATCTGCGGGTTGCTCCACGGGTCGGGCAGGTTGTCGACGCCGTAGATGGGGTGACCACCCTCCTCCGGGGTGAAGTCGGTGGACCGCACCCCGGGTACCACGCTGGCCCAGGCGGACAGCAGCGTGTACGGGCGCAGGTCGGTGGCGCCCTTGCCACGCTTGGCAGCGGTTGCGGTGGCGAACCACTCGAAGCCCTGCTTGTTGTTGCATGCCGGCCAGATGAACTCGCCCTCGCCGTCGGGCCGCCCGTTCACGGTGACCAGGCCCTCCCCGTACCTGCCGAAGCCGTCGACGTAGTGCGGGATCACCGCGAAGTTGGCGTACGTCATCCCGGGATACAGGCTGACATTGTTGCCGACGCCCACCTCGACAATGATCGGCCGGGTGCCGTCGGCACCGTTCATCGCCGCGTACAGGTCCTTTTCGAACTGTTCGGAATCCTGGCCGCTCTGGTTCGGCTCGTTGTTCTGACTCCAGCGGATGATCGCGGGGTGGTTGCGGTCGCGCAGGACCAGCGCACGGGCGTGGTTGATCATGTTGTCGCGCCCGACGGAGTTCTGCCACTCCTGCGAGGATTGGGAGCCGCGAATCGCGACCTCGTCGATGATCATCAGGCCCATCTCGTCGGCGACGTCCAACATGTACGGGCTGCCGGGCTCCTGGTGGATGCGCACCACGTTGTAGTTCAGCCGCTGGTAGTTGTCCACCGCCTGCGGCCAGCCGCCGTTGCCGGACGACGGGGGCAGGAAGCCGGGCAGGGTGTGGTACGCGTCGCCCTTGCCGCCGTTGTTGATCCGGTCGTAGTCGGCACCCTGGAGGTTGTCGCCGCGGAAGTTCACGCGCACGCCGTTGAGGTAGTAGTAGTCACCGTTCTGGGTGGCCTCCCGGAACCCGAACCGGTACTCGGCGTCGCTCGTCCGGCCGTCGTCGGTGACGGCATGCACCGTCAGCCCGTGCAGCTGCGCCCGGTACCCCGACCGGTACGGCACGTTGGGCCACCAGTACGAGGTGCTGTCGAGGTTCCACGCGACCGGCCCGACGGTCACGGTCGCGGTCGAGCGGGCCGCCACGGTGACCGCACGGCTGGGCAGTGCCGGGTAGCTGAAAGCCGTTCCGTTGCTGGACGACAGCGACCCGGTCAACGTCACCGACCGGGAACTGCCCGACGTGTTCCGCACCGTCACGTCGTAGGTCAGCGTCTTGTTCGCCACCGACGTACGCACGAATGTGTCGCTGACGTACACCGCCGGGTACACCCGCAGGAACGCGGACCCGAAGATCCCCTGCGGGACCGCCTCGGACCACGTGGCGGCGTCGGGCACCAGGTACCGGCCGTTGGATGCCTTCAACGCGCCGCGGCCCTTCACGTTCACTGTGATCGTGTGGGTGGTGCCGGGTGCCGCGTATGCGCTGATGTCGAAGTTCGACGGGGTGAACGCCGTCGTCTGGGTGGCGACCACGCGGCCGTCGACCGACAGTGTCGCCTGGTGGTTGACGGCGCCGAACTCGATCCAGGTCGCCTGCGGCTGCCCCGAGTCCGGCACGGTGATGCTGCGCGAGTACACCGCCTCGTTCACGGTGGTGAAGCCCTGCTTGTACCAGCCGCCACCGGGTACCGCGATCGTGGTCGCCGCCCGGCCCGCGGGCGTGAAGCCCCAGGTCCCGGCCAGGTCGACCGAGGCGACCGCGGCGTTGCCGGCCGCCACACCGTCAACACCGGCGGCCGCGACACTCTGCGTCGCGACCGGCGCGGCCAGGGCCGACCCGTGGATCGCCAGGGCCACGCTCGCGGCGACCACGGCTACGGCCAGCCCTCCAGCCGCTGCCGGCAACCAGCCGCGCCGGCGGGCGTTCGAACGATGCATGCCAACCTCCTGTGACTCATCCGCCAGCTCGCCAACACCGGTTCAGCGCACCGCCTCATGGCCGAATTTCGAACCGGTTCGACGAATCTGCCGGCGTCGCCGACCACCCGGGAAGGGTGATTGCGGCCCGATACATAGCTATGTATTAATGGGCGTACCGAGCGTGAAGTCAAGGTTTCAAGACGGTTACTTCCTGGTCACTGCGCCTCGCAAGCTTCGCGTGGCCGCCGATGAGCACAACCCTTCCGGGCTGCTGGGGCATCGCGCTCGGGCATTCCGTGTCGCCGGCTTACCGACGCGGCGCCGATCAGGTAGCGAATCGATTCGACTCTGCGGCACCCGGCCGCGTAACAGGTCGAAGGCGTGGACAGCACTGCGGCCCTCGGCGAAGTCGGCGGGCGACCCGGCCTGACCTGTTCGGTTCGAAACTGGGGTTAGGGTGTTGGCAGGGAACACGCTTCGCCAGCGTCAGGGGCGGGTTACGGGATCTTGATGGCGAGTGCCTGATCGCGTAGACATGACTGCGCAATCATACAGGACTATGACTGGGGATGGGAGGTGCCGTGACGCCACTGGCAAGGCCGGGTGGAAGCCCTGCGACGCCGCGCAGCGTGGACGTCGCGCGACTGGCCGGCGTCTCCCAGAAGACGGTGTCCAGGGTCCTCAACGACGAGCCGTATGTCTCGGCCGACGTGCGCCGGCGGGTTCTGGACGCCGCCGCGGAGCTCGGCTACCGGCGCAACCAGGCGGCCCGGGCGCTGGCCTCCGGGCGGACCCGGTCGATCGGCGTGGTGACGCTCGGCAGCGCCCTGTACGGGCCGGCGTCGTGGCTCACGGGCATCGAGCGGACGGTCCGGGAGGTGGGCTACACGCTGCGGGTGGCCACCACGATCGAGGGCGACCCGGGCGGCATCGCGAGCGCCCTGGCGTCGCTACTGGACCAGGGCGTGGACGGCGTCGTCATCTCCGAGCCGATCGACGAGGGTGTCGGCCTCATCGGCGTGGACGTGCCGGTCCTGGTCCTCGGCGCGCCGCCCACCTTCGTCGCGCCGCAGGTGGTGACCGCCAGGGTCGGCGCGGGCCGGCTCGCGCGGGCCGTGACCGAGCACCTGCTGGAGTTGGGGCACGCGACCGTCCATCACCTGGCCGGCCCGCAGCGGTGGTATTCGGCACGGGACCGCCTCGCCGGCTGGCGCGAGGCGCTGCGAGCCCACGGTGCGCACGAGCCGCCGGTCGTCGAGGGCGACTGGTCGGCCGCGTCAGGCTACGCGGCGGGCCGGGAACTGGCCGGCGACGGCACCGTGACCGCGGTGTTCGCCGCGAACGACGACATGGCGATCGGTCTCATCCGCGCGCAGTTCGAGGCCGGGCGCCGGGTGCCCGAGGACATCAGCGTCGTCGGGTTCGACGACATCCCGGTCGCCGCCTACGTCACTCCCCCGCTCACCACAGTGCGGCAGCCGTTCGACGAGGTCGCGCGGCAGGGCCTCGCGCTGCTGGTACAGGTCATCGAGAAGCCGGACGTCGAGCTTCCACCGGCGGCCGACCAACCGGTCGAGCTCGTCGTCCGCGCCTCGACGGCGCCACCACCGCCCCGGCCGATCCCTGTCGATCACCGCCACGCCGTGACCTCACCGGCCACCCACGACTTCTGAAACACGCCTCAGCGCAGTTCCACGATCCTGGCCCTGGTGTTGGCTGGCGCTTCGGGGTGTCCGCGCTCGACGTCGGCCCGGACGTCGGCGACGGTCTTGCCGGCCAGCTCCCGCCGCCAGGCCAGGTCGGCGCCCCGCATCGCCTGGGCGAACGCGCATGACTGTCGATAGTCGACGCCCGCGTGTTCGCCCGGGCCCTTGCGGAGGATCTGGTCGCACTGGAACAGCTCCTCCGGGCCGTCGATCGCGGCCACGATGTCCAGCAGAGAGATCGCCGCCGGGGTCCGGGCCAGTTGGAAGCCGCCGCGCGGCCCCGAGGTCGACGTGAGGATCCCGGCCCGGGCCAGGGCCTGGAGCTGCTTGTTCAGGTACGCCGGTGGCAACTCGTAGAAGGCGGCGAGGGTGCTGGTCGGCACCGGGGCGTCCAGCCAGCTCAGGTTGAGGCACGTGTGGAGGGCCCATTCGACGCCCTGACTCATCCGCATGATCCTGGACTCTACATGTCCAGAATCTGAGACGCCGGTCATGATCGCTGGCGTCGGATGATTCTGGACATCTAGTGTCTAGGAACCGATGAACGACCAAGGAGCCGACAATGACTTTGGTACGCGCAGCCCAGGCCGAGGTTCTCGACAGCGACCCGGCCAGCGTGATCACGCTGCTCCTCGACCCCGAGCACACCGGCGGCGCCCTGACCAGCAACCGCACAGTGCTCAAGCACGGCACCGACGGTGCGCCGCCACACCTGCACACCCGCTCCGGTGAGCTGTTCTTCGTGCTCGACGGCGCCCTCGAGATGCTCGTCGACGACGAGGTGCACACCCTGCACAAGGGAGACGCGCTCTTCGTCCCACCGAACACCCCGCACGCCTTCGCCCCCGCCGACGGCGAGGACGCCGACTTCCTCGTCGTGATCACCCCAGGCAAGCCACGGTTCGACTACTACCGGCTGCTCGACAAGGTGCACCAGGGCGAAGCCACCTGGCAGGACGTCGGCGAAACCCAGGACCGCTACGACAACCACTACGTGGACAGCCCGTTGTGGGCCGGCCGACGAGGCTGACCGGCGCGGCCTGTTCGTGCGGAAGTTGCCCCGTCGGCGCGGGTGATCCACACCGACGGGGCAACGAATGTCGCGGGCGCTACCTCTTGGCGATCCTGATCGTCGCGGTGCGGTAGTTGTTGCGCTTGTCGTTCTTCGTCGGGTCGTAGTTCTTCTCGATGTTGCCGGCGCTGTCGACCGAGAACCAGTTGAACGTCGTCGTCTCGGTCACGTGGAACACCTGCCCCGGCTCGCGGAACTCGGTCGCCGCGTAGCGGGGCGACTCGAGCGTGGGCCGGCTGCCGTCGGTCGTGTAGTAGATGGTGGCCGGCTCACTGGTCTCGAAGCGCACGTCGACAGGCCGGGAGTAGCGCCCCGCGCCCGGGACGAGCTGGGACGTCGGGTTCTTCCTGTCCCTGCCCCAGTCGGCCGCGACCCGGAACATCTCCATGATCCCGTTGGCGTACTCCATCGTCTCGGCGTGGCCACTGACGAGTTCGGGGTTCCCGTCCCACTCCGGCTGGAACGAACCGCCCTGCCAGTCACCGGTGGCCGGGTTGTAGACCGAGCCGCCGACCTCCCAGCCGAACGCGTAGATCCCGTAGGTGTGGTACAGGTCCTCGCGGACGTTGCCGGCCGAGGAGTAGAGGACGTCGGACGAGCCGCCGACGTTCTCCGGCGTGACGACGGTTTCCCGGTGCGCCTTGACCTGCGACAGGATCCGGGCGGCGGACTGCCAGTAGAACGCCTCGTCACCCAGGGGCGGGCGCGGCGTGGTGATCCGGCCGTCCGCGATGTAGGCGCCGGGCTGCCAGAAGAGCTGGCCGCCGTTGGAGTGCACCGACATCATGAACTTGATGTTCCTGTACTTCTCGACCAGCCAGATGATGTTCTTCGACTCGGGCTCGGACAGCTCCTCCGGCCCCTGGTAGGTGCCACTGACGCAGTTGGTCGACCCTCCCGCGTAGCCGTCGTGGCCCGACCCGACCCGGTAGTTCCGGTTCAGGTCGACGCCCCAGGAGTTCCGCTGCGCCGGATCGGCGCTCACGTCCGGGCAGTGGTTCGTCATGTTCTTACGCTGCGAGGCGAAGTTGTAGAAGCTGTAGTTCGCCCCGTCGGGGTTGTTGGACAGGATGAAGAAGACGTCGGTGTTCTCGACGATCTTCTTCGTCTCCCGGTCGGACCGGTAGTTGTGCACCAGACGTTCGGCCGACTCCAGGCTGGTCGTCGCCGGCACCCACTCGCGGGCGTGGTCCTGCGCCTGGATGAGGACACCAGGCTTCTTACCGTCACGGTGCTTGCCGATCCGCAGGACCGGGATCGTCGCGGGGCCTCGCGGCACCTCGCCCTCCGGTGCCCCGACGCGCTTCTGGTCGAGGAAGTCGGTCAGCGCGACCGGGCCGGCCGTCGGCGCGACGACTCCGGTGCCCTCGTTGGTGCGGTACGGGTGCGCCCGGTCGATGAGGCCCGCAGAGCGGGTCCGCAGCGCCTCGGCCACCTCGGCGGCCGTGCTCGTCGGCGCACCCGAGGCGTCAGTGGCGAGCAGGACACGGACCGCCTTGCCGGTGACCTCCACCGCCAGCGGGAGATCCGGGTCGGGCCGATCCACGAAGTCCACAGTGACGTCGTTGCCGCCCTGGTGACCCCACGCCGTCGAGGAGACGACGACCGCCGCCTGCCCCGTACCGCCGATCTGGGCCTGCGCCTTGCGTTGGTACCCGTTCGTCTGGTTCGGCAGGTAGACGATCTCGGCGATGTCCGGGTACTGACGGGCGATCTCCTTGGCACGGCTGAAGAGCTGCTGCGGGTGCCGGTAGCCGTCCACGAAGTCCGACTTGTAGGACGGGTTCGCCGTCAGTGGCGGCGGGGCGTTCTCCAGCCAGTTGGAGACGACGCCGGTCGCGACGCCACCTGTGGAACTCGTCAGCTTGATCTTGTTGGGGCGTACGTCGAGCTTGAACAGGTTCCGGTGGAACATGTACTGCCCCGAGTCGACGAACCGGCTCATCGTCCGGGCGAAGCCGAACGGTGTGCCCTTCCCCGAGTCGTTCTCCACCTGCATCCCGACGACCGGGTCCGCCTGCTGTCCCTCGGTGGTCCGCGCCTCGACGTAGAGGAAGCCCTGCCCCTTCGTGGTGAACCAGTCGGCGCGGACGACGCGTACCGTCGCGTCGTGGTTCGCCGGCTGGGCCGCCCGGGCACTGGCCGCGCCCACGCCAAGGCCGCCGTCGGCCTCGTCGCTCCAGGCGAAGCCCGCGTCGTCGCCGAGCACCTCGACGCCCATCGCCGTGAGCTCGGTGACCTGCTCGGCGGTCACCACCGCTTCGCCCTCGATGCCGTTGGGCACGCGCCGGAGGCCGTGTTCGAGGTCGAAGCCGGCCGCCGCCACCTTGTCCAGCATGTCGGCGCCGGTCAGCCTGATGTGTACGAGGCGTACCGACTCACGATCCTCAGGCTGGGATCGGCTGGCGGCGGCTGACGGCCCCGTGGGATCCGCGCCCGCGGGGCCGGTCGTCACGAGGATGCTGCCCACCAGGGTGGACAGCGCGAGCAGCGCGATGCGCCGTTGTGATCGCCGCATTCCCCCTCCTTCTGCCTACGACGGGTGATTGCCGGCGGACCGGTCCGGTGAGCGTATGTGCGTTCACAGCTCCAGTGGTTCACGTCGATCGAATTTGAGCATTCCTTGAGGCGACCGTCGCTGGTGCCCCGCGCCCCCGCGTCCGTACCCCGGGCAGTCTGTCCCCCGGTGGAGGGAGGGCTTCCCCTTCCGTCGGGGAGGACAGCTGATCCGCAGCCGGCGATCGTTGGTCCATGGCTGTCGTTGAAGCACCGACCCGCACCAGACCGTGGGTGCTGGCGTGTGCCGTGTTCGTCGTCGTCGCTGTGGCTCAGCGGCTCTACTGGATCGCGGGTGGCCGGTGGGGATACACCGCCTGCGATCGCACCGATCTGGTCGATCCGGCGGGCGGGTGCGGTGCGGACCAGGTCGTGGCGTTGCCATTCTGGTCGGGCTGGGGCGCGGTGGGAGTCGGCGTCGCTCTCGCGGTGGTGCTCGCGTGCACGGTCCGGTTCCCCGGCAGCCGGGCGACCGCCGGCAACTGGGCTGCGGCCGCGCTGCTCCTGGTGGCCGCGTTCCCGCTGCACCTGCTCTTCGAGATCCCGGCGGCGCTGGCGGGGCGGCCCTCGGACTGGCGTGACCTCGGAGCCCGGCTCGTGCTGCTGGCCGGTGGCGTCCTGTTCGCCGGGCTCGCGAACGCATCCGGGCCCCGGCGTGGACCGGCCGTCGTCGGCTACCGGCCGGTGCCGCTGTGGACGCGCCGCTGGGCGTACGTCGCCGCCGCACTGCCCGTGGCCGGCTGGGCCGTGCCCCACTCGCTGTGGGTGCTCGGCGTTCCGGTCGGCATCTCCGAGCAGGAACTGAACGACATCGAACGGAACCTCTCCACGGCGACGGGGTTGGCCATCACGCTCGTCCCGCCGCTCGCCGGCCTGCTCGTTCTCGGGCTGGTACAGCGGTGGGGGCAACAGTTTCCGCGGTGGGTGCCGGTTCTCCACGGTCGACAGGTCCCCCGACCGCTGGCGGTGATCCCAGCCGGCGTGGTGGCGCTCACGCTGGTCACCTACGGCGTGCTGAGCATCGCGGTGCTCGTCGGCCGACTGCTCACCGGTGACACGCGCTGGTCCGACGTGTGGGACGGGTGGGCCGTCACCGCCACGCTGCTGGTCTTCCTCGGCTGGGGAGTGTCGTTGGCCGTCACCACCACCGGTTACGCCCTCGCCACCTCGACCGACGCCGCCATGACCGCCTCTGAGGATCGGAGCGTCCATGAACCACGCTGACTCTGCCCGCGTCTCGACCGCCGCCCCGCCGCCCTGGGCGATCTGGGCCGCCTACGCCGTACCGCTCTGTGTCCTGCCGTCCGCGGCCTGGCGACTGTCGTTGGTGTTCACCGACGATGGCACGACGCACTGGTACATGGTCTTCCTGTCCGCGCTGTCGATGGGACTGGCCCTGCTGACACTCGGGCTGGTGCACCGGTGGGGACAGCGAGTTCCGCACTGGGTGCCCGGCATCGGTGGCCGTTCCATCCCCGCGCGTCCGGTCGTGCGCGTGGCGCTGACCGGCGGCTGGTTGCTCGTCGCCATCTGCGTGTACTTCTTCCTCAACCGCAGGTTCCATTTTGTGCAGAGCACCTGGGTAGGCATCGGAGAGGACGAACCGGTGCACCCGACTCCCGGTTGGGAGGTGCTTCGCTACTACGCCCCCATGCTCGCGTGGGGCCCGCTCGTCATCGCCGTGGCCGCCGACTACCGCCGGCGCGCAGCCAACTGCCGAAGACTGGAGAGACCATGAGAAATGGCTACGCGTTTGGCTCGTGACGTTTCCGCGCCTGCGGGAGCAGACCGTCCGGTCCTATCCTTGCGCGGTGTCGTACGCCGATCTCACATTCACGCAGTGGAGCGACCTCTCCGATGGTGCCGCGCGCCGCCTCGCCGAGGAGATCGCCGACCGGCACGGTCTGACCGTGCCGGTCGGCCTTCAGGACGCGGTGTACGCGGGGCGCTCGCATCGGGTGGCGCTGTTCGAACGGGACGGGATGCGGTTCGCTCTGGTACCCGGCGGCCGACCGACGCTGGGTCACGACGCGGCCCGCTTCCGGCCCACATCGGACCAGATGGCCAGCTACGCCGACAGCGCTGCGGAGTACGGCCTTCCACAGCTGGCCGAGTACGTCGACGCGATGACCTCGCCGGCGCGCACCGTTGAGCTGCCAGCAATGCTGGTAGCTGTGGAAGCATTCGATCCGTGCGAGGTCTCGTTGGCACCGGACGACCCCCGGGTGCTCAGACTCCTCACGTCGGAGGGGGCCGAGCTCGACGGGGTGAGCCAGTTCCGGTCCGCCGGTGGGCTGACCGTCGAGTTCGACCGGGCCGGGCAGGTGGCGAGGGCCCGAGCGATTACGGACGTGTCCTATGACGACGCGATGACCCAACTCGCGAGCGCCGGCCTGCGGACGACGACGGCTGATGAGTGGGAGTGGGCGTGCGGAGCGGGGGCGGCGACGCTGTTCCGCTGGGGCGATGACTGCCCCAACGACGGTTACCCGTACGACCACAAGACCGGCACGCACCGCGAGGCCAACCTGTGGGGGCTGACGATCGGGCAAGATCCGTACATGCACGAGGTGACCACCGAGCGCACCATCGTGTGTGGCGGCGATGGCGGCAGCACCACCTGTGGAGGCAGCGGTTTCTTCCTGGGGTGGCTCGCCCTCGCGACCGCCTACCGGGACGAGGATTTCGGCCAGTGGCTCGCCTCTGACGACGGGTACGCCGAAGAGATCCTGACCCGGCCCGTCCTGGAACTGAGTGAGCAGCGCCGCAGCACATCGCCGTAGCCTGCGCGGCGCACGCCGCCCCGGTCAGAACGTGGCGATCGGGTTGACCGGGCTGCCGGACGTGCCGGCGAAGCGGACCGGTGCGACCGCCAGGTGAAAGTCCCACTGGCCGAGCTCGGCAGCCGTCGTCGCGCAGGCCTCCAGGTCGCAGTTGTCGAGCATCCACAGACCCATCGCGACGAGGCTCACGGCGTGGACCGGCATCAACACGTCGGCGTACCCCGACGGCTGGACGTCCTGTGGTGTGTCGGCGCCGATCAGCGCCACCCCGCGTTCGTGCAGCCACGGCAGGCAGGACGCGTGCCAGCCGGCCTGCGTGAAACCGCTGGCCGCACCGTTCTCATGCCGGAAGCGCCCGTAGCCGGTCCGCAGGAGTACCGCGTCGCCGGGCCGCACCTGCACACCCTGGTGACGCTCGGCCTCCTCGAGATCGTCGGGAGACACGCCCTCCCCCGGCTCCAGCCACGGCACACCGCGGGCCGCCGCGACGTCCAGCAGGACACCACGCGTGACGATCCCGTTCGCGGCCGCCGTGACGGCCGCCCACCCCGAGCCCGTCGCGGCGTCGACCAACGAGTGCGATCGCCCGTTGTACATCATGCCGTCCCAGTAGATGTGGCACGGCGAGTCGAGGTGGGTAAGGGTGTTGCCGTGGAAGGAGATGCCGAGCCGCTCGGATGAGAAGCCCCAGCGCCGGTCGGCGTGGAAGGCGGGCGGCATGTTCTCCGCACCCGGCATGTCGGCGGTGCACGGGCACGTCGTCGTCGACCGTTCCATGTCTCCCGGTGCGGCGACCTCCCATGCGCAGGACACACTCCTGCCGTGCCGCACGGCCCGCGCCGCCGCCAACCGGACGTCGTCGGTGACGTGGTTCAGCGTGCCGAGTTCGTCGTCATCGCCCCACCGTCCCCAGTTGGACAGCGTGTCGAAGTACCCGAGCACCTCGTCCTGGGTCGGCATCTGTCGTCCTGCCGTCATGTCAGCATCGACTCCTCTGGTCACGCGGTTTCGAGACACCGCAGGTCAGGCTAGCCCGCCGCATGATCGACGGACGACCCTAGGCAGCGCAGGTGCGCCGCCGTCGCTGTTCTACTCACTGAAATCGGTCACGGAGAGCGCCTCGTCCAGCCGACCGGCGGTCAGGTCGTCGTGGCGGATGACGAAACTGCCGTAGTAGAACTCGTTGGCCAGCGGAAAACGGGCGAGCGACACCCACTCGCTCGTCAGCTGGTGCTTCTCCTGCTCAACCTGGGAATACCACTGCGCCACCGGGACGACGATCTCGCCGGCCTTCTCCCGCCCGGCGAGGGTCTGCTCCGCGATACTCCTGATGACCTCGTCGTCGGCGTAACCGCCGATATCGGCGCTGGCAAGCCCCTCATCGGGCGGCCAGAGGTCGTCGGCCAGCGCACGGAGTTCCTCCAGATGCGGCAGGTCACGCTCCAGATCAGCGGCCAACTGCTGCTGGAAGGGCGACAGATCGTCCTCGTCCTCATCGTCGTCGTGCGCCGCGAACCAAGGAGGCAGCTCCGCGCCCAGCGTGGCCCGGACGTCGTACTGCTCCCCGACAAGATTGGGGATGCTGGGTTCTTCCGCTACCTCGGTATCGGTGTCGGCCGGCACGTACGCGACTCGGGCGTACCTCCGGTCTCCGGTGCCACCGGCGAGGTGGTCCTCCTCGTGGGCCAGGAAGAAGAGCAGCGAGCCGTCCGCCGGCAGGCCGAAGTCGTCGACTCTCGGCAGCGCCGCACAGTCGACGGAGAAGACGAACGGCAACGGACTGGCTCCGGCGGTCGGCCAGTCGGTGCCCACCGGCAGTCGGGGCAACCCACCGAACTGCCCGACCGGGACACCGCCGGAACCCCCGCCCAACCGGATCGACAGCCGAAGATGCGTGGTGAACCTGACGATCTCGCCGTCCGGAATGCCCAACTCACGCGCTGCACGGCGAAACTGCCCCTGATGATCCACGGTCCAGCATGATTCCAGGCGGGTACGACGAGAGGATGCCAGACGACGGGGTGGCTCGCCCTGTCGTCACCACCGCCGGCGCCCGACGATCAGAGGCCCTGCCCCACCTCGACCAGGTAGCCGTCCGGGTCGCGCAGGTAGCAGCGGATCTCCGTTCCGTGGTCCTTCGGCTCGGTGAGGAAGTCCGCGCCCCGGGACTTCCACTCCTCGTAGAGCTTCCGAATGTCCCGGACCCGGATGTTCATGGCGCAGCTCAGGGTGTTGGAGTCGGCTGGCGCCTTGGCCTGCACCGTCGGCTTGTCGTCCGTCGGACCGCCCTCGACGTTGATGATGATGTAACTGTTGAAGAACTTCATGATCAGCGGGCTGCTCTCGTGGACGCAGGTCGCACCGAACACCCGCTCGTAGTACTCCCGTGATCGCGCCAGATCGCGAACGATCAGCAATGTTGCGAGGAACATGCCGTCCTCGGGCTCGAAGTAGTCGGGTGCCGGGTTGGCCAATGCCATGACCGTCCTCCTGTCGTCGCCCGTCCAGCGCGAGTAGTCGGGCGGCGTCGGTATCCCCAGCAGGTGCTGGCGAAAACGCCACACCGACAGGTGACGTCCCGACTGACACGACAGGTGCCGACCCGGCAGGGGGATGGATATCGCTCTGGCGAGGGAGGCCGGGTGCCTGTGGCGATGCGATGGTCAGGCCATGACCGGTGGCCGCTGTGGCCGAGCGGGGCGGGGTGGGTGACGATGACGAAGCATGCCGTCCGGGTGGCCCGGGTGTTCGACGGCGAACGGCTCGTGGACGGCGGGGTGCTGGTCCTGCTCGACGAGGGGCGCGTCGCCGAGGTGCACCTGGGTAACGCCGAGGCGCCGCAAGGCTGGCCGGTGCGCGAGGAGCCGAACGGCACGCTGCTGCCCGGACTGGTCGACGCGCACGTGCACCTGTGCGCCGATGCCGGGGCCGACGCGCTCGGTCGGCTCGCCGAGCGTCCCGAGTCGGACCTCGACGCGGTCGTCGAGGTGTCACTACGTAGGCACCTGGCGGCCGGCGTCACGACGGTCCGGGACCTGGGCGACCGGCGTGACGCGGTGCTGCGGTGGCGGGATCGGCGGGGGCGGGACGACCTTCCGACGGTGGCGGGGTCGGGCGCACCGCTCACCAGCGTCGGCGGGCACTGCTGGTCGTTGGGAGGTGAGGCGAGCGGTGTCGACGGGGTCCGCGAGGCCGTACGTCTGCGGGCGGCGGCCGGTGCCGATCTGGTGAAGATCATGGCCAGCGGCGGGGTGTTCACCCCGGGCACCGACACCACGAGGCCGCAGTTCACCGACGATGAGCTGACCGCCGCACTGACGCAGGCCCACGATCTGGGTCTGCCGGTGACCGCGCACGCGCACGCGCTCAGCGCTGTCGAGCAGGCGCTGCGCGTCGGTGTGGACGGCATCGAGCACTGCACCTGCGTGACAGCGGCCGGTGCCCACGTCCCCGGGGAGCTCGCGGACCGGCTGGCCGCGTCGGGGGTGGCGGTCTGTGCCACGCTCGGCACCGACCCGGCAGTGGTCACGCCACCGGAGGTGGTGGAGATGGCGGCGCGGGCCGGGCTCAGCGAGGCCGCGCTGCGCGACGGCGTTGCCACCCTGTACCGGGCCGGGGTCCGCCTGGTGGCCGGTTCGGACGCGGGTCTCGGCCCCGCGAAGCCGCACGGGATCCTGCCCGAGACGCTCGTCGAGTACGTGGCCTGCGGCCTTCCCGCCACCGTCGCCCTCGCTGCGGCCACCTCGGTCGGCGCCGAGGTGTGCGGCCTGGGGCGCCGCAAGGGCCGGATCCGCCCCGGCTTCGAGGCCG
The DNA here is from genome assembly GCF_022229005.1 of Micromonospora trifolii. Taxonomy (GTDB): domain Bacteria; phylum Actinomycetota; class Actinomycetes; order Mycobacteriales; family Micromonosporaceae; genus Micromonospora; species Micromonospora trifolii. The sequence goes on along the minus strand of NZ_JAKKFD010000041.1, from coordinate 67,865 downwards.
ATCTGCTGATCGTGGACGGCGACCCGACGAGTGACATCACTGTGCTGCGCCGCCCGCTCGCCGTGTACCTCGCCGGCGACCTCGTGAGATGAGGGTGTCGCCGGCTCAGGACGAGCGGAGCTGCTGGCGGAACCAGGCCCGGTCGGGGTTCACCACGGCCTGACCGCCGAGCACGACGGTGGGCACTGTCTCGTTGCCGCCGGCCACCGCCCGGACGGCTGCGGCAGCGGCCGGGTCGCGCCAGATGTCCACCCAGTGCGCTCGCCGGGCGAGCCGGCCGAGGGAGAACCGGAGCCGCAGGCAGTAGTGACAGCCGGGACGCCAGTACACGATCGGCCGGCCGTCCACCGCGCTGGCCCGCTGCGCGTCGGCGGCGCCCACCGAGCGGGGGAAGGCCCACGGCGACAGCAGCAGCGCCAACGCCAGGAAGACCAACAACTCGACGCCGCCGACGACGGGCAGACCGTCGGCCAGTTGCGCCGCCGCCACCAGCACGCCGCACGCCGCCATCAGGATCGCCAGAACCCACCGTCGCAGCACGCCGAGGACCCTACCTCCGGGAACGTGAGGCCGCTGTTCCGGCCAGGTCGACGGCCATCACGCCTTGACATGTATCGATGTTAACGCCAACATGAACTCCGCCACCTGGTAGCAACGCCACCGTCACATTCCCAGCTTTCGCGCCTCTCCCCGGGTCCTGCCCGACGTCGCCGCGCGGCGTCGACCGGACCGGCTGCGGCATCGCCGCGGTGCTACGGGTGCTGGTCAATGGCCGTTCCCAATCTCGCGGAGGACACATGCCGCTGCCATTCCCTCGAACCGACCCGAACACCCGTCGGGCCGTCCGCCGAGGGCCTGCCGGCAACGGTGTCCCTCGGCGTCTGCGGTCGACGCTGGCCGCGGTGCTGGTGGTCCTGGCGGTGTCGGCCGGTCTGCCCGTGGCCGCGCCGGCGCACGCCGCGCCGGCCGTCAACTACACCAACCCGTTGGTGAACCAGCGGGCCGACCCGCACATCTTCCGGCACACCGACGGCTACTACTACCTGACCGCGACGGTGCCCCAGTACGACCGGATCGTGCTGCGCCGGGCGACCACCCTGCAAGGGTTGGCGACGGCCGCGGAGACGACGATCTGGAGCCGCCACACCAGCGGAGAGATGGGCGCCCACATCTGGGCGCCAGAGATCCACTTCATCAACAACAGGTGGTACGTCTACGTCGCCGCGGGCCGGACCGACGACGTGTGGCGGATCCGGATGTACGTGTTGGAGAACGCCAACGCCAACCCGCTGACCGGTTCGTGGACCGAACGCGGCCGGATCACCACCCCCTGGGACACCTTCAGCCTGGACGCCTCGACCTTCGTGGCCAACGGGGTGCGCTATCTGACCTGGGCCCAGCAGGAACCGGGGATCTCCAACAACTCCAACGTCTACCTCGCCCGGATGGGTGCCAACCCGTGGCAGATCACCGGCACCGTGACCCGGCTCGTCGTGCCGACGTACGACTGGGAGACCCGCGGCTACCGGGTTGCCGAGGGACCGGCGGTGATCCAACGGAACGGCCGGATCTTCCTGACCTACTCGGCCAGCGCCACGGACGCCAACTACTGCCTCGGGATGCTGAGCGCCTCCGCCAGCGCGAACCTGCTCGACGCCGCCTCCTGGAGCAAGAGTCCCAGCCCGGTGTTCGCCAGCAACGCGACCACCAGCCAGTACGGCCCCGGCCACAACTCGTTCACCGTCTCCGAGGACGGACAGAGCGACATCCTCGTCTACCACGACCGCAGCTACCGCGACATCACCGGCGATCCGCTCAACGACCCGAACCGACGCACCCGGCTACAGAAGGTGTACTGGAACGCCGACGGCACCCCGAACTTCGGCATCCCGGTGCCCGACGGTGCCACACCGGTACGGCTGCGGTCACATGACCAGGCCAACAGCTACGTCCGGCACTACGACTACCGGGCCCGGATCGAGCCGAACGTGACCAACCTGGCCGACTCCCAGTTCCGCATCGTCACCGGCCTCGCCGGCGGTGGTTCGGTGTCGCTGGAGTCGACCAACTTCCCCGGTTACTACCTACGTCATCGGGGCTACGCCCTGTACGTGGAGAAGAACGACGGCTCGGCGCTGTTCGGCGGCGACGCGAGCTTCCGTCGTCAAGCCGGCCTCGCCGACAGCGCCGGGATCTCCCTGGAGTCGCAGAACTTCCCGGGCCGCCACGTGCGCCACCGCGACGGACTGCTCTACATCGAGGCGGTCAGTTCGAGCGCCGAACGCGCCTCGGCCACCTTCCACCTGGAGTAGGAGAGGCGATGCCCTTCACCAGCACGAGACGACCGCCCCGCGGCCTGTCGATCCGTCGCGGTCGGCGTACGGGCCTGGTGCTCGCCATGATCACCACGCTGGTCGGCGCTGCCGGTGCCGCTCTGGTCGGCGCACCGCCGGCAGCCGCGGCCAGCATCGACACCAACGCCTACTACGTCCTGGTCAACCGGAACAGCGGCAAGGTCCTCGACGTTCGGGACACCTCGACGGCAGACGGTGCGGTGATCCAACAGTGGTCCCGTAACGACGGCGCGTGGCAACAGTTCCAGTTCGTCTCCTCCGGCAGCGGCTACTACCGCCTCAAGGCCCGGCACAGCGGCAAGGTCGTCGACCTCTGGGAGTGGAACACCGCCGACGGCGCCGAGTACCGCCAGTGGTCCGATGCCAACGGCACCAACCAGCAGTTCCAGGTCCTCGACTCCGACGGCGGCTACGTCCGGCTGATCAACCGCCACTCGGCCAAGGCACTTGAGGTCTGGGAGCGGTCCACGGCCGACGGAGGCCGGATCAGTCAGTACGCCGACCTCAACGGCCCGAACCAGCAGTGGCAGCTGGTCGCGGTAGGCGGTGGCAGCACGCCACCGACCACCGGCTGTGGCAGCGGATCGAGCAACGCCGAGGCCGTACTGAGCGGGAGCACCTGGACGGCCCGCAATGGCTCGTCGACTGTCTACTCGGGTTCGGACATGCTGTCGGCGATGCAGGCGGCGGTCAACTCGCTCTCCGCGGGTCGTACGTCGAAGCAGCGGGTGGTGGTTCGCGGTTCCGGCTCGATGAGCGCGGGTTCGCGGTTGTCGCTGCCGTCGTACACGACCCTGGCGGTGTGCGGCACGATCAACGTGACCGGTTCGGGCTCGGGCGACCAGGCGCCGGTGTACTCGCGCGGAACCACCGATGTCGAGGTGCAGAACCTCACGCTGACCGGCTCGCCGTTGTACGGGATCTTCATGCGCAACGTGAACAACCTGACTCTCGGGCAGATCGACATGCGGCTCTCCACCGGTCTGGGCATCCGCATCGACAACCACGGTGGAGATCGAGCGGTCAAGGTGCGCAACATCCGCATCGACAACGTGTACGTGTCGGGGACCGGCACCCACGGGGTGGAGACGTACGGCGTGGACGGTCTGACGATCGGCACGGTCACGGCACGGAACACCCGGGACTCCGGCCTGCTGCTCAACGACACGATCAACGCCACGGTGGGCACTGTCGACGCGCAGGGCGCCGGGGCCGGAACCGGGTACGCCGCGTTCCGGATGGCCAACCGCAACGGCCGGGTGGGCAACGCGTACCCGACCAACATCCGGGTCGGAACCGTTCTCGCGTCCGGCGGTGGCCGGGGGATCTTCTGTGTGTCCGAGTCCGGTGGCGCGGTCATCGACCGGGTGACGATCTCGAACACGGGGAACAACGCGATCCTGGTGGAGAACTGCTACAACGTCGTGATCGCCGGGGTGTCGGGGACGGTGACGGGCGGTGGCGAGGTGCGGATCGCGGCCCGGAGCGAGTTCCCGATCTCCTCTGGCATCCGGTTCCAGAATCTGACCGTCAGCGGCACCAACATCACCCAGAGCCCCTGCGGTGGGGCGAACAACACGATCAGCAACGTCACTCGGGTCAACTCGACGCTGACGTGGTGCTGACCCGGTGAGGAGCGGCCGCCCGGGGTTGGGGCGGCCGCTCCTCACCGGATCGTGGTTGGTGCGCCGGCCGGGACCGGTCGCGGGGTTTCGCCGGCTGGCGCCTGCGGGTAGCGATGGCCCATGAATCGCAATCTCGTCAAGGCTCTGCAGGTCGCGTGGGAGCTGCCGGAGTTCCGCTCCGGGGTACGTCACGTCGTCGATCTCGAGGAGATTGCGGGGCTGCTGGCCACGCTGTCCGTTCCGGACCACGACCACGAGGTGGAGCGCAGTCTGCTGAGCCTGCTGCGGTCCGCCCTGGACACCGTCGAGATCAGGGAAGCGGTGTTGCTGCTGCTGGAGCAGGACGAGGTACGCAGGCCGCTCGTCGCGGCGGCGGTGGAGCCGCTGGCGGACCGGCCGGGTCAGGCTGCCGCCATCGCGTCGGCGGCCGAGGATCCTGTGGTGCGGCGTGAGGTGCGGGCGGTGCTGGCCAGCGCCAAGGTGCGCGAGCTGATCTGGCAGGCGATCGAGAACCAGCTGAGCGACGACCGGTTCGGCCTGATCCGCCGGGCGGCGGTGCTGTTCGTGTGGCATCCGCGCGTCCGGCGTCTCGCGTGGGCGGTGCGCCGGCACGGCGTGTTGCGGGAGCTACGCCGCAAGCAGTGATCCACGCCGACCGATGCCAGAGGTGTAACAAGTCTGTTAGCGTTAACAGTTATGACGATCAATCAGGGCCGGAGTGGTCGTCGGGATCACGGTCAACCCCGTGACAGCGCAGCAGACCGGTGCCGACCGGGCCGACGGGACCGAGAGGGCGCGTACCACCACCACCCAGGAGGACAAGACATGACGCACGATCAGAATGAGCAGGTGACCGGCGAACGGAAGCTGCTGACCCGGCGAACCGTCCTGACGACGATGGGGGCCGTACCGGTAGCAGCGGTCGCGACGGTCGTGGGAGCCACCGAAGCCGTCGCCGCACCGGCGAGCATCAACCCGTCCGCGACGCGACAGACGATCCGAGGCTTCGGCGCCATGGCCCACGCGGCCTGGATCGGCGACCTGACAGCCGCTCAGCGGGACACGGCGTTCGGCACCGGCGAGGGCCGGCTCGGGTTCTCCCTGCTGAGGATCCCCGTCAACGAGAACCAGGCGGACTGGAGCCGTGATCTGGCGACGGCGCAGCGCGCTGTCGCGCTCGGCGCCACCGTCTTCGCGTCGCCGTGGAACCCGCCGGCCAGCATGATCGAGACTTTCACCCGTGGCAACCAGACCAACGCGAGGCGGCTCCGGTACAGCTCATACGGCGCCTACGCCACGCACCTGAACGACTTCACCGCCCACATGCGCAACAACGGGGTGAACCTGTACGGCATCTCGGTGCAGAACGAGCCGGACTACGCGGCCGAGTGGACGTGGTGGACGTCCTCGGAGATGCTCCGGTTCCTGCGGGAGAACGCCGGCTCGATCAGCACCAGGGTCATCGCACCGGAGTCATTCCAGTACGTGAAGTCCGTGTCGGACCCGATCCTCAACGACTCGGCGGCGCTCGCCAACGTGGACATCATCGGCGCCCACCTCTACGGCACGTCGTACGCGAACTTCGCCTACCCCCTCTTCAAGCAGAAGGGCGCGGGCAAGGAACTCTGGATGACCGAGGTCTACTACCCCAACAGCAACACCAGTTCGGGTGACGCCTGGCCCGAGGCGCTCGACGTGGGGGAACACGTCCACCGCGCCATGGTGGACGCCGAGTTCCAGGCGTACGTCTGGTGGTATCTCCGACGCAGCTACGGTCCCATGCGCGAGGACGGCCAGATCAGCAAGCGCGGCGCCATGATGGCGCACTTCGCCAGGTTCGTCCGCCCCGGGTACGTACGGATCGACGCGACGGCGAACCCCGCGTCCAACGTCTACGTCTCGGCGTACCGGGGTGGCGACACCGTCGTCATCGTCGCCATCAACAAGAACACCTCGTCGGTGAGCCAGCAGTTCACGCTGTCCAACGCCACCGCGTCCGGCAGTGTCTCGAACTGGCTGACCGACGGGAGCAGGACCGTAGCGCCCCAGGGCGCGCTCAGCATGTCGAACGGCTCGCTCACTGTCACGCTTCCCGCCCGAAGCGTGATGACCTTCGTGACCAGCGTGAGCGCCACCAGCCCCGGGGACACCTACAAGCTGGTCAACGTCGACACCGGCCTGGTTCTCGGCGTCCAGAACATGTCCACCGCCGATGGCGGTCTGGCCGTGGTGTGGGGTGACAGCGGCACCGCCGACCACAACTGGGTAAGGGTCACCGACGGCAACGCGTTCCGGTTCCGCAACGTCAACAGCGGCAAGGTCCTCGGCGTCGAGAACATGTCGACCGCCGACAACGCCCGCGTCATGCAGTGGAGCGACAACGGCACCGCGGACCATCGCTGGACGCTGGTGGCCAACAGCGACGGGTCCTACCGGATCCGTAACGTCAACAGCGGCAAGGTGCTCGCCGTCCTCAACGGATCCAGCACCTGGGGCACCCAGGCCGTCCAGTACGCCGACAACGGCAGCACCAGGAACAACTGGCGCCTGACCCAGGTCAGCTGAACGTCAGCGGCTCCGGGTCGGCCTCGCACTGTCGACCCGGAGCCGAACTCCCCCCTCGCCCGCTCAGCAGATCACCGACGACGGCGGGCCATCCACTGCCAGATGTGGGTGCCGTTGAGGCTCGGGTCGTTGCGGGCCACGTAGATCCAGGACCAGTGGCCGGGGAACTGGTAGCCGTTCCAGACGACGTGGTCGTACAGGCTGATCAGTGATCCCGGGATGAGGTCGTGGGCGTGGATGGTGTTGGTCTCGGGTGGCACCGTGTCGTCGTCGCGGGAGGTGACCAGCCAGGTCGGGGTCCGGATCTTCGCCAACTCCGCGTCGGTGATCAGTGGCGGGCCCTCACCGCTGAGCGGCTCGACGACGCCACAGATCGGCACCGACGCGGCGAACAGGTCGGGATAGGTCGAGGTCATCTCGAGGGACATGTAGCCGCCGTTGCTGCAACCGACCACGTAGATCCGGTCCGGGTCGACACGCTTGCGGCGTACGAGGTCCTGAATGATCTCGCGGATCAGCGGGGCGAACCGGGGGCCGTCCTCCATCCAGTACGAGGTGCTCTGCGGAGCGACGACGTACGCGCCGGAGAAGATCCGCTGAGCCTGCGGGGTGGCGAAGCCGAGCGCTCCCCTGTTGGCCCGCAGCGTGGTCTCGTTGTCGTAGTAGTCGTCCGGCAGCGAGGCGCCCTCACCGCCGCCGTGCAGCCAGACGATCAGCGGTCGCCGGCCGTGCCGGGGCGAGTGGTCGGGCGAGTACAGCCGGTACTTCATACCCGAGCCCGAGACGTGGTAGCTGAAGGCGTCCACCTCGGGGTTCGACAGCCCTGCCTGCACGAAGCGGCTGATGGTGACCGGCGAGCCGTGCCGCCGGACGAGCGGGGTGTTCTGGGTGATGGTGTAGACGAGGTCCAGCCGCACGTTGCGGCCCCTGCTCAGGATGTAGCCGAGGGTGCCGCCGCCGGGCTGACCCTCGGCGTGGCTCAACTCCAGCACGATGTTGCCGTGCCGATCGAGTCGGGCAGCGGTCACCGTGCGGTCCAGGTCGTACTCGCTGAAGATCTGATCGCCGGGAGCGATCGGGATCGGGCTGCTGGCCTTCGCGTGCACTGTGAACGTGCCGGGGGTCAGCCCGGCCGGGTCGATCGAACCGAGCCGGCGGGTGTCGAGGGTGACCGAGGTGACCTGCTCACCGCCATCGAGCGTTCTCGCGTCGAGGGTGAAGCTCACGCTGGTGCGATCATGCCCACCGGCGTGGGCGGCGAGGCCGGGCAGGGCCAGGCCGATGGCGGCACCGGCCCCACCGGCCAGGACCGTGCGGCGAGTGACAGACGTGGACATGCGGCCCCCGTACCTTGCGACGTAGAAGCTCATCGATGGCATCTCAACGTAACGCCGCGGAGATCCGCTGGCAACCGGCACCGGCACGAGCGATCAGGGCGCCCCACGCCGCCGCAGCCACGTGGAAGGCGCCCTGACCAGTCACGGGACGAAGACCGCCCGCACAGTCAGCTCAGGCGCTGGAACACGGAGAACGGGTAGACCCAGGCGGGGTTGAAGATGAGGCCCAGCCGGTGCAGGTACCGCTGGCAGGCGCTCGGCTGCGCCGGGTCGGGGCAGAACGTCACCCACAGCTCGGAGTACCCGTCCTTCTCGGTCGGGCTGTAGTTGACGATCTGGTCCCGCACGACGAACTGCATCGAGGTCAGTCGGGGGTCCTGCACGTCGTTGGGGAAGGCGAGGGACGTGTCCAGGCCGTACAGCACGATCTCGTTGGAGAACAGGCAGACGCTCGCCTGGAAGTACAACTCGTAGATGGTGGTGTAGGTCGCCGTCTCGTAGACCTCCTCGGAGACCTCCTCCCGGTAGCAGGGGGTGCCCGGCGGGAACGCGGGCGGCGTGGGCACCGGGATCGCGTTGGTCGTGATGTCACCGGTGGTGCGGGCCGAGCTTCCCGACGACGTCGCGCGCAGGCCGCCGTCGGCGCAGGCCGCCTTCGTCTTGCAGATGGCCGGCTCGGGTGCCGCCGACGCGGCCGCCGCCGGGACGGTGAGCGTCGCCGCGAACACGGTCAGGGCCAGGACCAGAGGCTTGAGATGTACGGACACGTGACCTCCATTGGTTCGATCAGTGCTTCTGCACCCGAGCAGGGTCGCCGATCGGGCCGGGCCTCTGGCCGGGATTCCGTACACCGCCGTACACTGACGGACGTCTATTGCCGACGGTGGGGGGCAGGGCGCTGGATGCTGCGACGGCGCATACGTCCGACGACCTTGCCGGGTTGTTGCGGGCGTTGCGACGCAGGCACGCACGCCAACAGGGCGACAGCGAGCTGACGTATCGCGAGCTGGCCGCCCGCACCGGCTGGTCGCACACCGCGATCGCCGAATACCTCACCGGAAAGACGCTGCCGCCCACCGACCGGCTCGACGCCCTGGTCCGGCTCCTCGGTGCCACGCCGGCCGAGCAGGGCGCGTTGGCCACCGCCCGGGACCGGATCGAGGAGAGCCGCCGCCGTGCACCGCGCGCACCCGCCCGGATGGTGCCCCGGCAGTTGCCCGCCGACGTGGCCAGCCTCACCGGGCGTGACGACGAGTTGGCCCTTCTCGACAAGCTCGTCGCCGCGCCCACCGCCGTCGTGGTCGCCGCCATCTCGGGCACCGCCGGGGTGGGCAAGACCGCCCTGGCCGTGCACTGGGCGCATCGCGTCGCCGATCGGTTCGACGACGGTCAGCTCTACGTGAATCTGCGCGGCTTCGACCCGCGCGGGCAGGCGCTGAGCGCGGCGAAGGCGCTTCACGGCTTTCTTGACGCGCTCGGAGTGCCGGCCGCCCGGGTGCCCGCCGATCTCGACGCCCAGGCCGCCCTGTACCGCAGCGCGCTGGCCGGCAAACGGGTCCTGATCGTGCTCGACAACGCCCGGGACGCCGAACAGGTCCGTCCGTTGCTGCCCGGCACACCCACCACAGTGGTGCTGGTGACGAGCCGTAACCAGCTCACCTCTCTGGTGAGCCTCGACAGCGCGCATCCGCTACCGCTCGGCCTGCTCAGCCGCGCCGCGGCCAGTCATCTGCTCACCAACCGGCTCGGCGCCGAACGGGTGGCCGCCGAGCCGGAGGCCGCCGAGGCGATCATCGCCGCCTGCGCCCGGCTACCGCTGGCGTTGAGCATCGCCGCCGCGAGAGCCCAGCAGTCCGGCTTCCCGCTGGCCATCCTGGCGACCGAGCTGGGGACGGCCGGTCGGCGGTTCGGCGTACTGGACGCAGGCGACGCGGTCGGTGAGGTACGGGCGGTGTTCTCCTGGTCGTACACCGCGCTCACCCCGCCGGCGGCCAACCTGTTCCGGCTGCTGGGCCTGCACCCCGGCCCGGACATCACGGTGGCCGCGGCGGCGAGCCTGGCTGGTCTTCCGGCGGATGGAACCCGCTGGTCGCTGACCGAACTGACCCGCGCGAACCTGCTCGCCGAGTACCGGCCCGGCCGGTTCACGGCGCACGACCTGTTGCGGGCGTACGCCGCCGAACTCAGCGGCGGCACCGATCCAGAGCCGGACCGCCGGGCCGCCACCACTCGGCTTCTCGACCACTACACACACACCGCCCACACCGCCGACGCCCTGCTGCGCCCGCACAGCGACCCGGTCGACCACCTCGTGACACCGCCCGCGGTCGGGGTGCAGCCTGAGCGGCCCACCACCCACGCGGAGGCGATGGCCTGGTTGACCGCGGAGCACCCGGTCCTGCTCGCCGCGCTCCGGCAGGCCGCCGGTGCCGGATTCGACGCGCACACCTGGCGGCTGGGGCGGGCCCTCGACACGTTCCTGGACCGCCAGGGGCACTGGCACGACCGTGTCGAGACCTGCCGGGCGGCCCTGCTCGCCGCCGAGCGCCTCGGCGACCCGGTCGCACAGGCGGTCGCGCACCGCTTCCTCGCCGGCGCCCACACCGTGGTCAACGGGTACGCCGACGCGCTGGGCCACCTCGAACAGGCCCTCGACCTGTACGTCCGCGCTGGAGACAGCGAGGGCGAGGCGCGTACGCACCAGAACCTCGCTTCGTTGTGGGACCGGCGGGGTGAGCCGCGGAAGGCCCTTGAGCACTCGGAGCGGACCCTCGTGCTGGCCCGGGCAGCCGGCCACCGCAGGGCCCAGGCCGACGCGCTCAACGCGGTCGGCTGGTGCCTTGCCCAGCTCGGCGAGCACCTCGGGGCGTTGGCGTACTGCGAGCAGGCACTCGACCTCCTCCAGCAGCTCGACGACCGCGCCGGTGAGGCCGCCACCTGGGACAGCCTCGGCTTCGCACATCATCACCTCGGCCAGTACGGCCGGGCCGTGGAGTGCTACGAGCGCACCCTTGAGCTGACCCGCGACCTCGGGGACCGCTGGGGCGAGGCGGACACTCTCAGCCGGCTCGGTGACACCCGCCACGCCCTCGGCGACCCCGTTTCCGGCCGGGCCGACTGGCAGCGCGCACTGGACATCTTCACGGCCCTCGAGCATTCGGATGCCACCGCCGTCCGCGCGAAACTCCAGCTCCGGTAGCCGAGACCATTGCCCGGCACCGGCCACCCGGGTCGTACTTTGGGACGATCTGGAGTCGCACCACCGTTCGTACGATGAGTCCCATGCATCCTCGCCTGCACGCGGTGTTGACCGAGCCGCGGGTCTCCCCCGCCCCGTCGCGGGTGTGGCGCGACTGGGCGATGATCGCCGTCCTCGCGCCGGCGATCGCTGTGGAAGGAATCCTCCGACCCGATCTGCCGTGGCGGGTGGGCTGCGTCGTCGTCGCGCTCGCGCTGCTGCCCACGCTCCTGTGGAGGCGTACCGCGCCGCTCGCGATGGTGGTGATCGCGTTCGGCTGCACGACGGTCGCCCCGTTCGTGCTGCCCGGCGATCCCTGCCAGCTGTTCACGGCGAGCTTCCTGGTCGTCCTGGTCTACGCGCTGTTCCGCTGGGGTTCCGGACGGGATGCCGTGCTCGGTTCGTTCTTCGTGGTGGCCAAGGTGACCGCCGCCGGTCTGGTCGATCCGGTCGACGGCGGTGAACTGGTCGCCGGTTTCGCGGTGATGTTCGCCGCCGCCACGCTGGGTGTCGCCATCCGCTTCCGCGCCGCCGCCCGGCTGCGCCAGCTCGACCAGGTGAAGCTGTTGGAGCGTGAACGCCTCGCCCGCGACCTGCACGACACTGTGGCCCACCACGTGTCGGCGATGGCGATCCGCGCCCAGGCCGGCATCGCCGCGTCGGCGAGCCAGCCGGGTGCCGCCGTCGAGGCGCTGCACACCATCGAGGCCGAGGCGTCCCGTGCGCTTGCCGAGATGCGCGCGATGGTTCGCGTCCTGCGCCGCAACGAGCCCGCCGACCTGCTGCCCAACCCGCAGGTCGCCGACATCGGGCGGCTCGCCGGCCAGTTCCGCACCGGGCCGACCGTCGACGTAAAGCTGCGCGGCGACCTCGGCGACCTTCCGCCCACTGTCGGCTCCGCGCTCTACCGCCTGGCTCAGGAGTCGGTCACCAACGCCCGCCGCCACGCCCGCCACGCCACCCGCATCGAGGTCAGCGTCGCGGCCGACGACACGTCAGTGCGCCTGCGGGTCAGCGACGACGGCGAGACCGGCGCCGCCCGTCCGACCGGCTCGCCCGGGTTCGGCCTGGTGGGCATGATGGAGCGCGCCGACCTGCTCGGCGGCACCTGCGAGGCCGGCCCCGATCCCGACCGTGGGTGGACCGTCACGGCAGTGCTTCCGCGCGAGGGAGTCGACGCGTGACGGTTCGCGTGCTCGTGGCGGACGACCAGGAGATCGTCCGTACCGGCCTCACCATCATCCTGAACACACAGCCCGGCATCGAGGTCGTCGGTGGGGCGGGCGACGGCCGGCAGGCGGTCGAGCTCGCCCGGCGGCTCCGCCCCGACGTGTGTCTGTTCGACATCCGGATGCCGGGCATGGACGGCATCGAGGCCACCCGGGCGCTCGCCGGGCCCACGGTCCCGGAGCCGCTCGCGGTCGTCGTCATCACGACCTTCGACCTCGACGAGTACGTGTACGCGGCGCTGCGGGCCGGCGCCCGCGGCTTCCTGCTCAAGGAGGCCGGCCCTGACCTGCTCAGCCAGGCCGTGCACGCGGCCGCCAACGGGGACGCGCTGATTGCGCCGAGCGTCACCACGCGGCTGCTGAAGGCGTTCGCCGACGCGGATCCGGCCGCGCCGCGCACGCAGCCCATCGAGGCGCTCACCGACCGGGAGGAGCAGGTCCTGGTCGCCGTCGCACGGGGACGCACCAACCAGGAGATCGCCGACGAGCTCTACATCACGTTGAGCACTGTCAAGTCGCACGTCACCAGCCTGATGACGAAGCTGGGGGTGCGTAACCGGGTCGAGGTGGCGATGTGGGCGTACGAGACCAACCGCCGCCGACGGCACTGGTGAGCGGCGGAAGTACGACGACGGCGTCCGACCATGGGCCGACCCAATCGCGGCCCATGTGCCGATGAGCGGGGACGGGTCCGGCGTCCACCATCGGTGGCATGACGATGCGCGAGTGGCGGCTACCGGCCGCGTTGATCCTGCTGGGCCTGATACCGATGCTCGCCGGCGCGGGACGCCTCACCGAGTTGGGCAGCGGACCGGAGGTCACCCCTGCGAACGCGCGGTTCGTCGCCGATCCGCTGCCGGTGGTGCTGCACATCGTCGGCGCGGTGGTCTACACGATCCTCGGCGCATTCCAGTTCGTACCCCGTCTGCGCCGCCACTCTTGGCACCGCCGCGCCGGCCGGGTGCTCGTCGCCTGCGGACTGACGGTCGCGTTCACCGGCCTGTGGATGGCCGTCGCGTACGACCTGCCGGCCCATGACAACGACGTGCTCGCCGGCATGCGACTCGTCTTCGGCTCGGCCATGGCCGGCTCGATTCTGCTCGGCCTCGCCGCCGTGCTACGCCGGGACATCGCCCGGCACCGTAGGTGGATGACGCGCGGCTACGCGATCGGGCTCGGCGCCGGCACCCAGGCGTTCACCCACGCGCCGTACCTCATCGCGACCGGGGAACAGCCCGCCGGGAACGTCCGGGCCGGCCTGGTGGTCGCCGGCTGGTTGATCAATCTTGCGGTCGCCGAGTGGTATTTGCGGCGTCCGGCTCCGGTCGTCACCGCGGCGGCAGTGCGCTGAGCTGAGCCCGAGCGGCAGAAAGGCTGAGGGGACGGCGTTCAGGAGTCGGTGGCATCGGTCAGCGCGCGCAGGTCCGGCCTGGCACTACCGATGCTTGGGCGCCACGGCCTCGAGGTCGTCGATGCTGCCGGACATGATCGTGCGAAGGTGCTCGGTGATGTCCTGAGTTGGCCAGTCCCACCAGGCAAGTGCCAGAAGGCGGGCGACGTCTTCCTCGCTGAAGCGGCGACGGATGAGCCTGGCTGGGTTGCCGCCGACGATGCCGTAATCGGGGACGTCATCGACGACGACGGACCCGGAAGCGATGACCGCTCCGCTGCCGATCTGGACGCCGGGCATCACCATGGCTCGGTATCCGAACCACACGTCGTTGCCAACCACGGTGTCACCCCGGCCGGGCAGGTTGGTGATGAGATCGAAGTGTTCGACCCAGGAACCGCCCATGATCGGGAACGGAAAGGTCGACGGGCCGTCCATGCGGTGGTTGGCGCCGTTCATGATGAACCGCACGCCCTCGCCCAGCGCGCAGAACTTCCCGATGATCAGCTTCTCGGGCCCGTAGTGATACAGCACGTTGCGGGTCTCGAAGGCGGTTGGATCATCCGGGTCGTCGTAGTAGGTGAACTCCCCAACGTCGATCAGCGGCGAGGTGACCAGCGGCTTCAGTAGCACCACGCGCGACTGTTCGGGCATCGGATGCAGCACGCCCGGATCGGCCGGAACACCTGCCATCGTGATCTCCTCACGGGCCGCTGAAGGACATAACCAAGATCGCAAAGACCCGTCGCACGCTACCACCGCTCTCACACGTGAGGGTGTGGCTGCCGCGGCGGCGGCACGGCAGCCACACCGGCGTCACCTGCTCTGCTTCTCCTGGCACGGCACGCAGAAGCGGGCGTGCGGGAGGATTTCGAGCCGCTCGGCCGGGATGCTCTGGCCGCACCTCTGGCAGGCGCCGTAGGTGCCCTCGCTGATCCGGTTCAGCGCACCGGTGATCTGCTCGATGTTCTGGCGGGTGGCCAGCAGCAGCGCCGCCTGGTTGTGGGCCTCGCCGGGGTCGCCGGTGTCCGCGTTGAGCTCGGTCAGTTCCCGCAGCCGAGCCGTCTGGGTGGCGAAGTCGTCCGCCAGGGACGCGCGCAGGTCAGCCAGCCAGCTCTGGTCGAGAGTACGACGATTATCGACGCTCATTGTTCGCCTTTCCGGGGTGGGAATGTGTGGGAAAAACAAAAAGGGCCGAAGCTTGGATAGCTTCGCCCTGGCGGTCGTTCTGGGTATGCAACGATTCCGCAGGTGGGCCTCGGCCGGTTCGCATCGGGCTCGACATTGTGTGCGTGTGCGTGGGCACTGTGTGTGGCGCGCGGACAACCGGCACCCGCATGTCGGCCTTGGGGCGGGTCGCCGTCGGCACGCGCACAGCACCGCCCCCCGCCACCTCGGTGGCGGCGGGCGAGTGGTAGGTCACCGGCGGCATGCCCCCACCATAGAGGGGTGTTTGCCCTGAAGCCAACGTCTCCGATGGGACCTCACTGCGGCCACGAACTGCCGCTTTTCGCCGCAACAGGGCCGTTGCCCGAACCCGGTGGGTGCCCTTCGATATCGCAGCGAGGTCGCCGCCGCGGACCTCGGCCTGAGCCGCGGGACCCTGCCGAGGGCTACGGTGAGCTTTCGCCGGGGGGTTGGGGTCAGCTCGGGGTGAGGAGGCAGAACTCGTTGCCCTCCGGGTCGGCGAGCACCCTCCACGGGACGTCCTTGCCCAGGTCGATGGGGGTCGCGCCGAGACTCCGCAGCCTGGCCGCCTCGACCTCGAGGTCGTCACCGGGGTACGGGCGGACGTCGAGATGAACGCGGTTCCACCCGCTCTTCACGTCAGGCGTACGGACGAACTCCAGGTAGGGGCCGACGCCCTTGGCTGAGCGCAGTCTCGCCCCCTGGTCGGTCACCTCGTGCAGGGTCCAGTCAGTGGCCTCACTCCAGAACCGGGCCATGGCTCGCGGATCCGCGCAGTCGACCACCACGGCGGCGATCGGCCCGGTGTCCTGGTAGAGCGGTCGGGGGTCCAACACGCAGAACTCGTTGCCCTCCGGGTCGGCCAGAACCGTCCATGGCACCTCGCCCTGGCCCACCTCGGCAGCTGTCGCGCCGAGATCCTTCAAGCGCGCGACCACCTGCGCCTGGTGGTCCTTCGAGGTGGTGGCGAGGTCCACGTGCACGCGGTTCTTTACCGTCTTGGGCTCCGGAGAGACGATCAGGTCGACGCAGACGGCTACGGGATCGGGGTAGACGAAGCCCTGGGGTTCGAGGTTGGTCACGCCGGGTCCCTCGCTGGAGACTCCCCAATCAAGCGCCTGAGCCCAGAAACCCCCAAGCGCAGAGTCGTCCCGAGCCTTCATGTTGATCTGAACAAGCCGTGTCGCCATGCCGGCGATGCTAAGGCCTGTCGAGTCGGCGGTGGCACCCGACCTGGCGTGATGGGACGGGCGCACAAGCCCATGTGGCAGGTCTGGGTTCAGTAGTCCAACGTTCGTAGCCACCAGGGAAGGTCGGGGTCGGCGAACGGGTTGTTAAGCCATATTCTCTGGCGACTCTCGTTGGCTGGAGTGACAACTCGACGCAGTTCCCGGCGGGCCTTTTCAGAGACCCGGCCGAAGGCGATGTCGATGACGGCGCGGGGATCATCTGAGTTGGCTCGCCAGTCGTCGTCACAGTGCCAGGGAACTTGGGTGCGGGCATAGCCGTAGCCGCGATACTTACCCGGCGGTCGGCACCAGGTCACGATGGCAGAGGCGGTCCAGTTGTCCGGCCAGTTGTAGAGGCGATCGAGCACGCGTAGCTGTCGCATTGTCGAGGCGGACAGGCCAGGCACATCGAGCCGAACCTTGACTCTGCGTGCGGGCCAGGGGGCCTGCGGCTGTCGCCGGTGGTGACGTTGGAGGGTGGCTCGAACGGCGGCAGGTGGCCGACGGGGCATGCGCACTTCCCGAGACGCGGTCGCCGTCCATGGTCTGGCATGCAACCACACCGTGTCCAGGCCGTCCCAGTACAAGCACCATGAGAGCCTGTGGCCATCTATCTGCGCTGGTCCGGGGGTTGCTCCTTCGTCAGGTGCAGCAGCCACCCCTCGCCGGTGCGGATGAGTGCGTATCGCCGGCTACCGGCGCGGCCGTGCAACGTGAACAGCATCCGGCGGTCGGTGCGATCATGCTCCTCCCAGGTGCCGATGTCGGCTATCGACTTGTCGACGTCCTCGTAGGTGAGGTGATCGAGGTCGTGGTCGGGCACGGCGATCGCGAGTCGGTTGTCGCTGGGGCTGTCCGGCAGACCGCGAGGCACCGCCCACGAACGCAGCACACCGTCCTCCTCGAGCCGCAGGTCGAAGTGCGGCCGTGGTTTGCGGTGGTGATGCAGGACGAAGGCGGGTGCCACTCCCCCATTGTCGGCGCCGGCCGGCCCTTCCGCCTGTCAACGCGACCACCTCACGACGCCGGGTACGCCTTCCAGGCCTCGACCGGAGTGAGCGGGACCGGCACGGGCCGCTGCGCCGTCGTCGTCAGCTCGATTCGCTGGCCTTCCGCCGCCGACCGGAGCAGGCTGGTCATCGTTTCGAGGACGTGCAGTGCGACGTTTCCGTCGGCGCGCGGCGGACGCCGATCGTCGGCCCGGACCAGGTCGATCAGACCGATGCCCCGGGAAGCCTTGGCGTAACCGGCAAGCGGTTCGAGAGCGCGCCATTCGGTGCCGCCGAGCGCGAAGAGGCGGACCTCACCGTCGAAGTAGTTCGGATCCGGTACGGCGAGCGTGCCGGCCTCCCCGTGCACCTCGATCGGCGCGGCCGTCGTCCGGACGCCGTCGAAGCTCGTCGTGATGGTGGAGAGCGCACCATCGGCGTGCTCGAGTACGCCGGTGAGGTGGGTGTCCACCCCCACCGGGATCCGCTCACCGGCGCGGGGGCCCGAGCCGATGACACGCTCGGCGCGCAGGCGGCTGGCGGCTCCGGTCACCGCCCGGACCGGCCCGAGCAGGTGGATGAGCGCCGAGATGTAGTACGGCCCCATGTCCAGCATCGGGCCGCCGCCCGGGGCGTAGTAGAAGTCGGGATTGGGATGCCAGCGCTCGTGCCCCGCAGTGACCATGACGGCGGACGCTGACATGGGCCGTCCGATGAGCCCGCCGTCGATCGCCGCCCGCGCCGTCTGCGTACCCGTGCCCAGGACGGTGTCCGGCGCGCAGCCGACGCGGACGCCGGCCGACGCGGCTCGCTCGATGATCGAGCGGCCGTCCGGGAACGCCACGGCGAGCGGCTTCTCGACGTACACGTTCTTGCCGGCGTCGATCGTGCCCAGCGAGATGTCGGCATGCGCAGCGGGGATGGTGAGGTTGAGCACCGTCTGCACGTCCGGGCGGGCGAGTAGGCGCTCCACGCTCAACGCCTCGGCTCCGGGGATCGTGGCCGCGACCTCGGCCGACCGGGAGGGGTCGAGGTCGGCCACCGCGACGATGCTGACCTCACTGTGGTCCGCGAGTGTGTCCAGGTACGCGCGGGAGATGACCCCGAGACCTACGACGCCGACGCGGTGCGGGTCGCCCACACCATTCCCCTCTCGATGACGGTACGGACATCCGCGTGCTCCAGCACGTCGAGGCTGTGGCCCGGGGTCGTCACGACGACACGCCCGGCACCCCACAGGCGGGTCCAGATCGCCGGCGAGGTGACCGGCCGGTGCCACGGATGCCACGCCTGCGTCGGGTGGGTGGTCACGGCCAGCACGTCGATCAGGTCATCGTGCAGCACCCAGTACTGCTCGGTGACCAGGTCGAAATCCTCGATGCCCGCGGTGATCGGGTGCTCCCGGCCGAGGTCGGTGATGCGCACCGTGTGCGGTAGGAAGTTGTCCTCGGGGCCACCACGACGCTCACAGGGCTCCCGGCCCGGGTGGGTCGCGAACTGGCCGCCCACCAGCTGCAGGTATTCGGATGACGCGCGGAACGAGTCAACGATGCCGCCGTGCCAGCCGGTGAAGCCCGTGCCGGCGATGACCGCGGCGCTGAGGCCGGCCACCTGGTCCGCGGTGATCTGCGACATCGTCATGCACTGCACGACGAGGTCGGTCCCGGCCATCTCGGCGGCGTCCGCGTAGATCTCTGTCGACTCCTCGACCCGCACGGCGTAGCCGCTACGTTCGAGGAAGGGGAGGAACAACTCCGTCGCCTTGACCGGCTGGTGCCCCTCCCAACCGCCCCGAACCACCAATGCTCTCCGCTGCGCCACCATCGCTCCCTCCCACCGTGCGTCGCCATCGGGCGGGCCGCTGCCGCCCGACGACGTGCCGCCGATGCCCGTACGTGTCGAGCACCGAAACCGTACCTGTGGTCGACGACAAAGCCGACGTACGCCGGCTTCCGCATTCCACTGTGCACGGTCGGCTCACGCCGCACCACGAGCGACACCCGTGCTGGACCGGCGCCAGAGTTCCGGGCCGGCCGGGTCGAGAGCGCGAGCGCCGCAGTGGGATCTGCTGATCAACCGCTACGGCGGTTGCCATACTGGCGAGGGCTCTGGACCGAGCCGCGGCCGCCGAGGTGCTGACCCTTTCCATGCGGCTGAGGCGAGGCGACCTTGCCCTTCGCGCGTCGGGCAGCCCGATTCGTGGGAACGGCCGGCGCGTCGGTCTCGGAATCGGTCTCAGCCGCTGGTGAGGTGTCGGCAGCCACCGCAGGGTCGTCTTGGGCGGGCTCAGGCTCCGGCATCGGGTTCTCCTTGAATGTGGTGGGGTCCTGCGCGCCGTCGACGGCCGGCGGACGCGGACTGATCGACGCCGAGGCGCGCGCCTTGACGGTAGCGCAATGCCAGGCCCAGCTGATTGCTCCCCCGCTGAAGCGGGACAGTCGTTACCTGCTGCCCGTTGACCACCACCGCAGGTGACAGGCTCAGCCGATCACCGACTCGCCACCCAAGTAGGTGAACGACACGCGCGGTGGGTAAAGCCCCAGACGGCGTAGGCCCGGACGACCGGGCTGGAGTTGACGTGGTGCGTCCACCGGACAACGACGGATTGCTGAAAGGCAACCCGTCGTTGTCCGGCTCGGGAAGGCAACAGTGAACCGGTCGTTACGTCGGAACGACAGTCAGACGGTGGTGCGCGACCACTGCTGGTTGGTGCCGCTGTTGCACGAGTACTGCTTGAGGACCACCCCGTCCGCGGTCGATGCGGCCGGCACGTCCACGCACTTGTTGCTGTGTCGTGCCCGGAGCTGGAAGTAGCCGCCGTTGGAAACCATCTGGAACTGCTGGTTCGTGCCGCTGCCGCAGGTGTACTGGACGAGTTCGGCGCCGTCGGCGGTCGATGCGCTCACGACGTCGAGGCACTTGCCGCTCTGCCGGCTGATGATGCGCCAGAAGCCGCTGCCGGCGTCCTGGAACTGCCACTGCTGCCACGCGCCACCGCCGTACGTGTACTGGCCGACGCGCGCACCGTTGTCGGTGTTCGGCTGCTGGACGTCCATGGCCTTGCCGCTGTGCCGCACATCGATCCGGTAGAACGTTCCAGTCGACGGCGGGGGCGTGGTCGGGCCATCGCCGACGGTGTCGCCCCACGCGTACCGGATCCGGTCCGCGCCGGAGGTGTTGCGGACGGTCAGGTTGAGGTCGGTGCCGCTGCCGCTGAGGGCGAACATCGAGTACCAGTCGTAGCCGATGGTGCCGGTCTTGCCGCCGAGGGCGGGCCAGTAGGTGCCGCCCATCTGGTTGTCGCGCATGACCTGGGCCATGGCGCGGATGTAGCGCACGAAGTTGTCGGTGCTGCCCGCGTCGGCGTAGTTGCGGCCGTCGTTCATGGGTGCGCCGAACTCGGTGGCGACCGCGCGGGAGGCGCAGTTGCCGAGGCGGGCCTGGATGTGGCTGCGGAAGGCGTCGTAGGTCATCGCGCCGTAGAAGAAGGCGTAGTAGTGGAAGGACAGCAGCGTCGCGTTGAAGCGGCTGTCGTTGCAGATGTCGCGCAGGTCCTGGCTGAAGCCGGTGCCGCCGATCAGCACCCGGCCGGGCACCGCCGAGTAGTGGTAGGTGAGCCAGTTGGCAGCGACGTTGCGCCACTCGGCCGAGCTGTAGCCGTGGGGCTCGTTCATCGGCTCGAAGTAGACGTTGGTGTTCGTGCCGTACGTGTTGGTCACCGTGGACCACATCGCGTTCCACGCGGCGAGGTTCGTGATCCTGCCGCCGGAGGCGGCCCCGTCCTCCCAGTAGGCGAGGATGACCTTGAAGCCGCGGGCGGTGGCCGCATCGATGGCACCTCGGTACGCCTCCCACCAGGCCGTCCCCACCGTGTGGGTGTTGATGGGCAGCCGGATGGTGTTGACCCCCATGGTGGACGCCATGTCGTCGTAGAGGGCGTTGGCCTTGGCCCGCACGGTTGCGTTGCTGTCGGACATGCTCAGGCCCTGCACGACGAGCGGGCTGGTCTTGAAGTTGTCACCCAGCATTGCCCAGTTCATGCCGCGGAACTGGTTGGTGGCGGCGATGGCTGGCGACGACGCGACGGCGACGATGCCAACCATCGCCGTCAGCGCGGCCACCAGGGCGCAGAGCACCCGTCGATGTAGTGCCACAGTCGGAACTCCTTGAAGAGGGACCAGGTTCAGCTGGTCACGCGGAAGGTGGCGTCGGCACGGCTCTGCGCGTCGGACACCGGGTCGAGTCGGAGCAGGTAGGCGTAGTGCCGGAGGTAGCGGTCGGGGTGGCTGTAGGACTGGAACGACGTCCACGAGGAGTTGGCGAGGCCGGCGACCTGCCGGAAGGTGGCGTCGGCCGCGTAGGTGGCGGTGCCGTCGTTGGCTTCCAGCCGGAAGTCGTATCCGTAGTGGCGCAGGTAGTGGCCCGGGTAGTTGACCGACTGGATGGAGACGGTGCCGGAGCCGACCAGGCCGGGCACCACCCGCCACTGGCCGTCCTGGGCGGGGCTGACATTCGGGTCGATGCGGACGTCGTAGTCGTAGTGCCGCACGTACCGGTCCTGGAAGTTGTACGACTGGATCCGGTTGACAGCTGTGACGGGCCAGCGGGCGAGCACCCGGTTCTGTTCGGCAGCGGTCAGGTTGAGGATCGAACCGTGCCGTTTCTTGGTGCCACCCATGGCGTACGAGCCGGACGCCGGGAGCCGGTAGCTGCCCGGGCTCGACGGGTCGGTGGTCAGGACCGGCAGGTACCCGCGTCCGCTGGAGTACTGGTCGAGGTAGAGGACCCACTCGTTGCGGTTGTTGTACTTCATCCACATCGGGCCCTCGACCTGCGCTCCGGTCAGCCCGATGCTGGAGAGGTTTCCGAGGCTGGTCCAGGTGCCGAGGATGGAGTTGCTGCCTTCGATGGCGATCTGGCCGTCCCGGGAGGCCCGGACGTAGCGGTAGGCACCGACTCCGGCCGGCACCTCGACGATCTGGGTGTCGATGATCTCCTGGTTTCCCGGCCGGTTGACGAAGACCTGCGGGGTGGTGACGCTGCGGAAGTTCGCCGTGCGCGCGTAGTAGATGCGGTGCTTGGTCGCGCCGTTGAGCGGGACGTTCGTCGCCCAGTAGAGGACGTAGTCGCCGGTGGCCGGGTTCCAGATCGCCTCCGGAGCCCAGGCGTTGCGTCCGTCCGGGATCGCGCCGGCGACGTTCAGCAGCCACGGCGCCGACCAGGTGACCAGGTCGGTGGACTCCCACACGACGAGGTTGCGGCTGCCGTTGTTGATCGCGGCCGACCAGTCCTGGCCGCAGCCGATGCACAGGTCGGTGGCGATGATCCAGTACCGGTCGCCGGCCGGCGAGCGGACCAGGGCGGGGTCGCGGACGCCGCGGGTGCCGACGGTGGACCGCAGCACGAGCCCACCGTTGTTGAGGTCGGTCCAGCGTAGGCCGTCGGTGCTGTGAGCGAGGTAGATCTGCTGGTCGGTGGACGACTCGCCGGTGAAGTGCGCCATCAGGTAGCCGACGGTCGGGTCGAGCGCGGCCGCCTCCCTGGGTGTAGCCGCCGACCAGGTGGTGAACAGCAGGCTCGCGGCCACCGCAACCGCGCAGAGCCGGACGAGGACTCTCGACATGTGTCTCTCTCCTTCGCGCAGGGGCTTACCAGTCAGCTACAGCGTCGGTACGACGGGCCGGATGGTGCCGTCGGTGCTGAATTCCATCCGGTCGATGGCGGTCTCGCGGTTGGTGCCGTTGCCGACCGGCACGGCGAAGCGGTGGTAGGCGATGTACCAGGTGTCGCTACCGGGTGCCCGGAGCACGGAGTGGTGACCGGTGCCCTTGATGCCGACGTCGAGGCGCTTCTGCAGCACCAGACCGCGTCTGGTCCACGGCCCGAGGGGTGAGGAGCCGGTGGCGTACGCGACCCGGTAGTCCTCGCTGCGCGTGTCGTTCTCCGACCACATGAAGTAGTACAGACCGTTGCGCTTGAACACGAACGGCGCCTCGTTGTAGCCGGACGGGGTGATGACCCGCGCCTGCGCCGCGTCGAAGGAGACCATGTCGGCGTTCAACCGCACCGCCCGCGCGACGCCCTGGCCCCAGTACAGATAGGACTGCCCATCGTCGTCGGTGAACACCATGGGGTCGATCGTCTGCCCGCCGGAGAACTGGTCGCTGCGGACGAGTGGTCGTCCGAGCGCGTCACGGAAGGGCCCGGTGGGGCTGTCGGCCACCGCCACGCCCAGCTGTTTGGCCGTGTTGCCGCTGGCCGCGCCACCGCTGAAGTACAGGTAGTAGCGGCCGTTGGCGTTGGCCACCGCCGGCGCCCAGGCCGAGTTGTCCGCCCAGGACACGTCCGGACCGTGGTCGAGGATCACGCCGTGGTCGGTCCAGTTGACCAGGTCGGTGGAGGAGAACGCCTTGTAGTAGGTGCCGGCCCAGCTCGCGTAGCCGTCGGTGGTCGGGTAGAGGTAGTAACGGCCGTTGAACACGGTGATGTGCGGGTCGGCGAAGAGACCCGGGATCACCGGGCCCTTGGTGGTCCGGGGCGCCCAGGGCGCGACGAGGCGGAAGGCGCTGTCCGCACGGAACGCGGCCGTGTCCTGGTAGGCGTCGAGCCAGAGCGCGAAGTCGCGGTGCCGGATCCGACGGCTCGGGTAGTTGTACGAGACGAGCGCCACCGATCCGCTGACCGAGCCCTCCACGGCACAGAAGGTGGCGTCGGCCCGGAAACCCGCGTCGCCGGTGTTCGGGTCGATCCGGAGTCGGTAGTCACGGTGGCGCAGGAACATGCCTGCCTTGGTCTGGAACGAGTAGCAGGTCGGCGACGCCAGGCCGTTGACCACTGTGAAGGTGGCATCGAGCTTGGTCTGGTTGGCACTGCTGGAGGTCACCGGATCGAGTTGACCGAGATAGTCGAAGTGCCGCACGTACCGTCCGGCCTGGTTGACCGCCTCCAGCGAGACGGCGCCGGTCGGCAGCGGGGCGGCATGCGCCGGCCCGTCGGCCATCACCACGACAGCCGCGGCGGCCACTGTGGAGAGCACGAGGAGGGCCCGTAGACGGACGGTCGATGCTCCCGACAGCGATGTCGCTGTCATACACCGTGGAACCACGGTCCCGACCCCTCTCCGCAAGATCATCTATGTTAGCGTTAACAGGAACGAGTCGGGTCCTGGCCCAGGATTTGGCGGGTCGACAGTGGGCGACGTGCCGGCGCAGGACACCTCTGGCGCGTCACGCGGCTACAGGCACAATGTGTTCGGTTCGTTAAGCTCGCGTTGCGGACAAGTGTTAGCGATCGCATCGACCAGTGTCAAGAGATCGACCATGGCCGCTCCCCCGCGACCCCCGTCACGCTCGACCCGCATCGTGCGGGCCCTGATCCCTGAGCACCTCACGCACCTGCATGAGCGCGAATCCGAGCAGGTTGAGCCCTCGCCAACACCCGGGCTCGCCGGCAGCCGGATCGTCGCGGTCCAGTCCGATACCCCAGATCCGGTCCAGCGGGCTGGCCTCCACCAGGACTCGCTGCCCGGTAGCCAGCAAAAATGCCCGGAGCGCGCGATGCTGGCCGAACTTCGCACGGTTGCCGGCCACCACGATCGCGAAGCGGTGTTCGCTCCAGGTCCGCTGATCGAAACCCGCGACGCGTCCTCCCAGCGCCTTGGCGGCGTGGGGATGCGGCGCGGCAAGGATCTGTTCCGCCATCGCGCGGTCGCCGAACAGGGTGGCCTTGCGCCACATCATGTAGTGCTCCGCAGTGGCGAACCGCATGTCATCCGCGGTGAACGGCGCCGGCCACCACTGGCTCAAGCAGCCTGCGCCGACACCCCCGTCACGCTCGGGTTGGTGCCCCCAGAAAAACAGGAACTTGACCCGATGACCCTGCGCCTGCGCGGCGGCCAGATCCGCGACGCTACGAACCGATGCCAGCATGATGGCGAGTCTGCGACACCGGCGCTCCGCGTACCCCCGCATTTTCGGCCGCGACGACACGCTCGCGGCCGCCGCGTCGCCAGGTATGCCCACGGCGCTGTGACATATTGCCCACGCCCGGCGGCCATCGGAGTCGATCGTCGATGCCTACAGTCGGACCATGAGCACCGACGACGGCGTTCGGGTCTGGCTCCGCCGGCATGGTGCTGAGCAGATCGCCCACCCCGGAGGCAACCTGTACGCCCACCTCTGTCGAGTCAGCGAACGACTCGCCTTGCTCGGCTGCACCCTTGACGTGCAGGCAGCGGGGGTCACCCACGCCGTCTACGGCACCGACGGGTTCGACGTCACCCTGCTTGATCGGCCCGATCGTGCCGTGCTGCGGGATCTCGTTGGTGCCGACGCCGAGGAACTCGTCTATCTGTACGGCGCCTGCGACCGTGGACGCAGCTGGCAAAAGCTGGCAAGGACCGGCGAGGTGTTCGACCGTTTCGCATGTCAGGTGCGGACGCCCGGTGAGACTCAACTTCGGTCGCTGGTGGACCTGAGCATCGTCAACGAACTGGACGTCATCGAGCACGATCCTGCGATGGTGGACCGGCACGGGGCCTACTTCCGGGAGCTGTTCGCCTCATGGGCCGCGATCGCCTCGGAACAGGTCATCCGCGATGCGCAGCGGGTCCTGCGGCAGTGACACCCGAATGGTCACGTCTGACAGCACGGCCCCCCGGCCGCGTACGAGTGCGAGCCGTCTACCCCGGCAGCTTCGATCCCTTCACTCCGGGGCATGCGAATGTGGTGAGCCGGGCACGCGCGCTCTTCGACGAGGTGGTCGTGCTCGTCGCGGTCAACAGCGGCAAGCATCCGGGCAGCGACGAGGAGGAGCGGGCCGCCGCTGTCCGGGCCGTTCTGCCGGTCGAGTGGACCTCGGTCACCGTTGCGGCCTGGAGCGGGTTGACCGCCACCTACTGTCGTCTCCGGGACGTAGGAGTGATCGTCCGCGGGGCGCGTAACACCACCGACCTCCGGGCTGAGTACCAGCTCGCAGCGATGAACCAGTCGCTGGGTGTGCCCACGGTGTTCCTGCCGGTGCAGCCCGAACTGGCCGCGGTCTCGTCGACCGCGGTCCGCACGCTAGGCGCGTGGCGGGCCGAGTAGGGCGGCGATCATCGCTTCGGGCTCGGGATCACCTCCGTATCCTGCCCCCGGAAACCGGTTGCCTGTCGCCGGGGTCGCGCCGAAGATCGGTCGATGTCCAGTGACCAGGCGACCCCCGACTTCTCGATCAAACCCACCCTGACCGGTGAACGAGTGATCCTGCGTCCCTTCGTCGACGACGACCTGGACACCTTCCGGGCGGCGGTGGCCGACCCCGAGGTGGCCCGGCTGACCGGCAGCCCGGCCGACGACGCTCCCGACGAGGAGCGGATGCGTTCCTGGTACGGCAGCCGCAACGCGCAGACCGACCGACTCGACCTGGCGGTCGTGGACCGCGCCACCGGGGCCTGTGTCGGCGAGGTGGTCCTCAACGACTGCGACCCCGTCAACCGGAACTGCAACTTCCGCACGCTGCTCATCTCCGCCGGCCGCGACCGTGGCCTGGGCACCGAGGCGGTACGCCTGGTCGTCGGCCACGGTTTCGAGCGGCTCGGCCTGCACCGCATCTCACTGGAGGTGTTCGCCTTCAACCCTCGGGCCCGCCGGGTGTACGAAAAGGCCGGCTTCGTCGCCGAGGGTGTCCTACGCCAGGTCCTACGCCACGGCGACGACTGGGTGGACACCACGGTGATGTCGATCCTCGCGCCCGAGTGGGCGGAGCACCGGGGACATCCCGAGCGCCTGAAGTCGTAGCCGACGAAGGCCGAAGGCGTCAGCTCTGGATGGAGAACGTTGCTACGACACCGCTGTGGTCGGACCTGGTGGCGCTGACGATGTCGTAATCGGTCATCCACATCAGCTGGTGTTCGGGCAGCCGCTTCCAGAAGTAGACGTAGTCGATGTGCCGGTTGCCGTGCGTGCCGGTGCCCTTCTCGCCGAAGAGGTTGTAGTTGGAGCGCAGATTCGGCAGCTCGTTGGCCTCGAAGACCTGCCACGGGAACTTCGCGTACCCGTAGTTCCGGTCGGCGCTGAAGTCGACGTTGAGGTCTCCGCTCACGATGACCTGGCCCTCGTCCTGCTTGTCGACCGCCAGGTCCTTGAGACCCTGGAACTGCGCTTCGGCGCACCTGGTGCGCGGCAGATCCTCCGGCCGCCCGGAAGTTTCGATGCTGGCCACCGCGTGGGCGTTGATGTGGGTCACGTTGCGGCCACTGGCCTTGTGCCGGTACTTGACCCAGTTGTTGTACCGCGCCGGCGGCACCTCGCCCGGACCGTTGGTGTCACAGACGAAGATCGAGCCCTTGTCGAGTACGTCGAACATGCTCTTTTTGGCGATCAACGCCTCGCCGGCCTGGTTGGTCCCGCCCGGCGCGTACAACCACCAGCCGTTGTCGGCGGCCCAACTCGTCAGGAACGCCTTGCGGGCACCGACCTCGTTGAGACCGACGAGGTCCGCCCTGGACGCGATCAGGTTCAGGTCGTGCGCGAAGTCGGCCTGGCTCAGCCCGTAGTAGATGTTCAGCGTGGCCGCCTTGAAGCCCACGCTCGCGGCAGTGGCCGGTGCCGCCGGGAGCAGGGCGGCCACCAGCGCGACCGCGCCAGCGAGAGCGCCCAGGGCGCGGGCCGACCAGTCCGTTGTCCTGCGCATCGATGTCCCTCCGCACGAACCGCCGGTGGTGGCGGCCAACGCACACTATCGATTCGAGTCGACGCGACGCCGAACATCCGGTGACGAGGCATCGACAGACCTGGGTCGACCTGGGTCGGTTAACCAGCTCCCCCAACGGCAGTGGTGGAGCTACGCGAAGGTGAGGGCGTCGGACCGGGCGCGTTTGAGTTCAGAGAAGGCCCGGCAGCCAGCGAGCAGGCGAGCGCCGTCGAAGACGCGGACGGCCTCCTCGCCACGAGGAATCGCGGTCAGCACAGGGCCGAAGAAGGCCACGTCGTCGATGACGACCGTCGGGGTGCCGAGGTCCTCGCCCACCAGTTGCTGTGCGTGGGCGGTGCTCGACCGCAGCTGCGGGTCGAGGTCGCTGCGGTGGGCGGCGTCGGCCAGGTCGGCGGGGAGGCCGGCCTCGGCCAGGGCCAGCGGGACGACGGTGTCGAAGTCCTTGTCGCCGGCGTCGTGGATCCGGCGACCGAGCGCCGGGTACAGCCGTACGAGGGCGGCGGAGCCGTGGTGCGCCGCTGCCGCCACACACACCCTGGCCGGCCCCCACGCCCGGTCGTTGAATTCGCGGTACCAGGGCTCCAGGTCACGGTGCTCGTTGATCACCGCGAGGCTCATCACCTCGAACCGCAGAGTGAGCGGCCGCATCGTCGCGACCTCCATGAGCCAGCGGGAGGTGATCCAGGCGAACGGGCAGGACGGATCCACGTACGCCGTGACCACCGGAGCTGACGTTCGAGTCGAGTTGTCTTCCACGGAAGAGAAGTTATCTTCTCTGGAAGGTAAGATGCAACAGTGGATGACGACCGGATCGCCGACATCGTTGCTCAGTGGGGTCGCGAGCGACCAGACCTCGATCCCACCCCGTTGCTGATCATCGGTCGCATCCAACAGTTGGCCGCCGTACTCGATGCGGCCCTACGACCGCCGTTCGCCGCGGCGGACCTCGGCAACGGCGACTTCGACGTGCTCGCGGCGCTGCGCCGCGAGGGTGAGCCCTACACGCTCACCGCCGGCCAGCTGAGCCAACGGATGCTCGTGACCACCGGAGCCGTGACCAAGCGGGTGGACCGGCTGATCGCCCGCGGCCTCGTGTCGCGCTCGGTCTCCGCAGCCGACGCGCGCGGCAGGGTGGTCGGGCTGACTCCGGCCGGTGTGGCGTTGACCGACCGGCTCATCGAGGAACACCTGGCCAACGAGGCGGCCATCCTCCGTGGTCTGACCGACAGCGACCGCAGAACCCTTGAGCGCCTACTGGCAGCGATGAATCGGACCCTCAACTCCGGAGATCGTGAACCCGGGAGCCGGGGCCAGGACCGATGATGCCCTCGGTCCTGGCCCCCGCCCTCGGACTACCATTCGGCCATGGACGACACCACCCACGGCATACGTGTCAGACGCGGTGGCCTGGCCGACGCACCCGCCGTACTGGACATGCTCGACTCCGCGGTGGTCTGGATGAATGACCGCGGCAACACCGAGCAGTGGGGCACGACGCCGTTCTCGGAGAAGCCCGAAAGAGCCGAACAGGTCGATCGGTACCTGACCGAGAACCTCCCGTTCATCGCGGAGGTGGACGGGACGCCGGCCGCAGCCCTGGTGTTGCATTCCGGGCCCGATCCGCGGGCACCGATCGCGCCAGCGGAAGAACCCGAGCGGTACGTCCGGCTCCTGGTCTCCGACAGACGATTCGCCGGCCAGAAACTCGGGTCGGTCCTGTTGACACACGCCGTCGAGGAAACCCGGCGGGCCGGCGTGGGGTTGCTACGGGTCGACTGCTGGGCGGGCGGCGGTGGCGAGCTGGTGGCGTACTACGAGCGCCACGGGTTCACTCCCACCGAAACCTTCCTGGCCGGGTCCTGGCCGGGGCAGGTGCTGGCCCAGCGGGTCGATTGAGCCGCACATTCAGGCATGCCGCTGGAGTTCATGCATGGCGCAGGATAAATGCGTGATCGGTGACCGGTGGGGCGTGACCACCAGCGAGACGTTGCGCTCCTATCCTTGCGACGACTTCGTCGTCTCACCCACTCTTCGGGCGTGGCGCGGAGTACGGGTCGACGTGCCCGCCGCAGCGGTGTGGCCGTGGGTGGCCCAACTGAGACTTGCCCCGTACTCGTATGACTGGATCGACAACCTCGGCCACCGCTCGCCTCGACAGCTGGAAGGCCTACCCGCGCCCCAGGTCGGCGAGGCTTTCACTACCGCTGGCGGGCGGAAGTTGGGCAGGATCGTCTCGGTCGACCCCGGCAGGCAGCTGACGAGCACCATCATGGGTGCCTTCATGTCCTACGTCCTCGTGCCTCAGGAGGACAACACGACACGCTTGCTACTCAAGGTCGTCATGCAGACGGCCCGCTGGGCCGCACCCGGGCTGTCCGTCGGCGACCTGATCATGGCTCGACGACAGTTGCTCAACCTGAAGAAGCTCGCCGAGCGCAATGGGCCACGTCATTGAGCCCTGGAATGAATCCTCGTTGAGCTGACCGGAAGGGCGGTGCTGCCGCTAGGAGCGCGTGGCCTGGTACGTCAGGAAATCGCGGGCGTCGGCCTGGACTTGAGGCGATGCCATTGGATGGCTCGCCGCCTCCTGGATCAGTTGCAGCCATTGAGGAGCGTCCGGCGGATTCCCGTTGAGCACGCGGTTGGCCATCCAGACGGTCAACGGAGTCGGTTTGCGCCGCAGCGACTCGACCAGCAAGGGACGGTAGCCACGCCAGGTCTCCAGGGTGTGGACGAGGGGGCCGGGACTACCCAGATCCGCCATGTAGAGGCGTTCCATCACTGCGTAGAGCAGTGGCGCCCACTGCTGAGGGTCGTCCCGCTCGGCCAACTCCGTACAGATCGCGTCGAGCTGGTCGCTGCCATTGGCGTCGAGCCGCGTCACGTCGAAGTCCAGCACGTCGAGTGCCTGCAGTTCGGCCGCGATCTCCGTGAGGTTTCGCCTCATGATCAAAAGTCTACGGCGACCGACGAGACGTCCAGTCAAGTAGTCAGGTAATACCTGTCGAGGAAAGCTGCGTAGTGCCCGGCGTCGTACGACTCCTCCACCCACGCGATCTCGTCGAGGATTTTTCGGGCTTCCTCGGTGCCGAGGGTGACGAGGTATTCCTTGGTCCTGAAAACGCCCGCCCCCAGCATCAACTCCACGTCGACGGCACCGGTTGCGTCCATGCTGGTGCCGCGGGCTCGGTTGACCAGCAACACGTCCTCGACGGCACCAGCGTGCCAGAGCTGGATGGCGCAGATACGCATCAGCTCCGTATTGCCGGGGACAGTGCCCAATCCGGCGTAGGTGTCCGTCTCGTGCCGGATCTCACGTACGAGAAGGTTCCGAACGATCGGGATCTGGTCAGCGCTGACGCGCAGGCCGTAGGCCGCAAGATGCTCCTCGGCGTCCCGCTCGTACTGGTCGTAGATGTCCATCCCCACCGGCCCTGCGTGCTACCCGTTGGTGGATTCCAGCTGATCGAAGGCCATGCTCCACCAGGACTTCGGGTCGGCGAACGCGGACGAGTCGACGCCCATCAGCTCCTCGCGGATAGCGGCGGCGCGGGCGGCGCGAGCCCGACCGCCCGGGTCCGTCGCGATGAGCCCTCCGAGCCGGTAGAGAAACTCGACGAACGCGGCGAAGGTCGCGTTGACCGTCTCGAAGTTGGGGGTCTCCAGGTCCAGCAGTACGACGGCTCCGGTCAGCGCGTCGAGGCAGAAGAGCAGCTGCGGGTCCTCGGGCGAACTGCCGAGGACGATGTGGATGCGCGGGCGGGCCTCGCCGATCTCGATCTTCAGCTTGGAGAACAACTCCATGCCGGAGACGTCGACGTCGACAGTGAACAGGATCGGCACGTCGACCGGGATGGCCCCGAACGGTGGGAAGACCTCTGGCGTCAGTGGGCCGAGGACGTCGTCGAACCGGTCGAGCGGAAAGTAGATCATCCCCTCGGCGCCCCAGAGCGCCGTGAGTTCTTCGTGTGTTGCGGTCAAGCGTCCGTCTCCTCGTCTTCGTCGCCAGGCGTGGTCAGGCCCTGCTCGTCGAGGAAGCCCCACCAATTGTCGTCGTCGTAGCCGACCTCGCCGTACCCGGCGCCGAAGACGTGGTAGGCGAGAAACGAGTCGAGGTCCGGTGCGACTTCCAGGAACGCCTCACGCATGAACCACTCTTCGGCGGTCTCCTCCGGGAAGTACCAGACCGCGCCGGTGTCGCGTCGGATCAGCAGCGGCTCGTCGCCCAACGTGCCGAAGACCAGCCATTCGGCGGGTTCGTCGGCGACGCCGGTGAACTCGGGCATCAGCTCGATGTAGTACTGGATGTCGTCGAGTAGGTCGGTTCCGCGAAGGTCGAACGCGCCGGCTCGGAGGCCGTTGGCGATTTCCAACAACTCCCGGACCGACTGCGGCAGACCGGCGGGAATCTGGTCGGCCGGAGCACCCTCGTAGATCTGGGCCCACACCAGTGTCGCCGGCTGATCCGCCTCCAGGTCGGTGCGCAACTCCGCGATGAGCTCCCGCAACTCGGGGTTCAATCCACCACCTCGGTCCAGATATGCCCGCCGACTTCCCCAGTCTGTTGTGCGGTGTAGAAGCTTCAGATTACTAACGTCGTCGGGGCCGCCGAACGTAGCCGATCCAGCCGAGTGGGATGATCGGCTCGATGCCGATCAGCGAGGTCCTCCTCGGGCCATCCGCTCCTGCGCGTCCGTGAGCGCCTGGAGGAACGCACCGAGCCGCGGCACGGCGGTGTCACGAACCTGTTCCAGCTGCTCGGTGAGCTGCGAGAGGTCGCCGGCGGCCACCGACGGGCCGCCGCCGCGCATCGAGTCGATCGCCGCGTTCACTGCCGCGATCACGTGGTCGCAAACCTCGGCCGAGCTGAGCCGCATCATCCGTGGGTCCAGCGTCAGCGACGCCAGCCGGCCATCAGCGCCAAACTCGGCACGGACCTGCCCCTCGGCGGACTCACCGACCCGACGCAGGCGCGCGGTCTCCTCGTCCTCCGGCGCGGCCCCGGCGGCGCGTAACGCGCCGACCGTCGCGTCCAGCATGCGAGCGAACTCCCCGCTCGCCGGCTCATTCACCGACATGCACCCTCCATCGATCGCGTCCGAGACAGGGCAAAGCGTAGTCAGATCCGGCAAATAGTGTGGACCCGCGATGGCAGACGGTTCATCGAGGATCGTCGAAGGGTGCGAGCCGTCGACGACCTGGGGGACGACGGGGTACACCCAGCGCCTCCGAACCACGGCGCGGGCATCTCCAGCGACACGGACCATCGGCGAGGATGCCCTCGTGGAATCCAACACCTTGCACTGGGCGTCGAGGCGCTACCTGACGCAGCGGTACGACGAGCTATGGGGCGGGTACCGCCAACTGCCCAACGATGGCCGCCACGCCGATGGGTACCACTACACCACGGAGGCGAAGCGGATCTTTCCCCGCTACAACATGGTGGCAGCCATCATCCTCACGGAGGTTGAGCGCCTCGACCCGGACCACCTCCCCGGCATCGACGTGGTGACTCACTACCTCCTCGCCGCTGCCGAGAGCGCGAGCTCATCGCTCACCACGTCAGCGCAGGCCGAGGTTGAGGCAGGTGCCATCGCGGACGAGCGTCGGCTGTTCGCTGCGAACGTGCAGCGGTGGTTGGCACAGCCCCACCTCAGCGTCGACCCGCTCCCGTACCGCCGCGTGCTGACGTCTCAGGAGTCATCAGCCTGGCGCACGTCGCTGCGGCAACGATGGGGTGTGCAGGACGACTGCTGGCACCCCCTG
Organism: Micromonospora trifolii; assembly: GCF_022229005.1. Lineage (GTDB taxonomy): Bacteria > Actinomycetota > Actinomycetes > Mycobacteriales > Micromonosporaceae > Micromonospora > Micromonospora trifolii. The sequence continues at coordinate 34,260 of NZ_JAKKFD010000041.1, read as the reverse complement.
TTGAGCGGCGAGGTTCCACACGACGTGCTGGTGCTGACCGGGGATTCGATGTGGGAGGACGACGGCGTCGACCAGGTCCGCCGGGTGCTGCGAGAGCTGGGCCGCCGTCGGGTGGTCGAGTTGAGTGAGGACGGCGCCGACCACCTGCTGGATGTCGAGATCTTCGCCCCGAGGTACATCGGCCCCGAGGGGCTCTGGAGCGACGAGCATCACGACTGGATCGCCTACGCGTCCCACGAGGGGACAGTGGCCTTCGGCGGCGTGCTCTCCACCGGTCTCGCGACAACCTGGCCCGCCGTCCACAGGTGGCGATGGCCCGGCTGGCACGAGTTGAGCCATGGCGAGCCCACGTAGTCCCCTGGCGAAGCGGCGCCACCTCGGCGAACGCTGCCTCAGGCGGTCGCCAGGCGGACCATGAACTGGCAGCCGTCGGGGGTGTTGCGCACCTCGACCCGACCGCCATGCGCCTGCACCAGGCCATGGACGATGGCCAGGCCGAGCCCTCCGGACGCCCCACCGTCGCCGGGGCCGGGCGTGCGGGCCGGTTCACCACGAAACGCGATGTCGAACAGCCGGGGAAGGTCGGCCGGGGGGATGCCGCCACAGGTGTCGGCGACCGACAGCCAGGCGTGGTCGTCCTCCCGGCCGGCTTCGATGCGTACGGTGCCGTCCTCGGGGGTGTAGCGGACCGCGTTGAGCAGCAGGTTGGCCACGACCCGGGCCAGCTCCGGTTCACTCGCGGCAACAGTGGGCCACCCCGACTCGCTGGCGATGAGCTTGATCCGGCGGGCGTCGGCCAGCGGGGTGGTGCTGGCCAGCGCGTCCGAGACCACCTCTCCGAGCGGCACCGCCGTCAACGACAACCGCAACGCTCCCGCGTTGATCCGGGACAGTTCGAACAGGTCGTCGACGAGTCTGGTCATCCGGTCGGTCTCCAGCCGGATCCGTCGGTGGTACTCGTCGACGGTGTCCGGATCACGAACCACCCGGTCCTCCAGCGCCTCCGCCATGGCCCTCAGCCCGGCGAGCGGGGTCCGCAGGTCGTGGGAGACCCAGGCGACCAGGTCGCGCCGGCCCTTCTCCAGTTGCCGTTCCCGCTCCCGGGCCTGGTCGCGCCAGACGGCGGCGCGGGCCAGCCGCCGGCCGAAGTGCCCGCCGACGGCGAGACTGACCACCGCTGCCGCCGCGACGGTGATCAGGACCACCTCAAGGTCGTGCGCGGAGAGGAACATCGCTTCCGCGACCGCCATCACCCCGACGGCGACGGCAACGACGGTGGTGGTGAGCAGCACGTTGAGGTGCACGGTGATCGAGCTGCGTCGGAGCGCACGGAGCAGGACCGCGCCGGCGAGCCCGACGCCGAGTGCCGCGCCGAGGGCGATCGCGAAGATCAGGAGTACGTCACGCATGGGCCGGCTCGTAGCGGTAGCCGACGCCCCAGACGGTCACGATCCGCTGCGGATCGGCCGGGTTGGCCTCGATCTTCTCCCGCAGCCGGCGCACGTGCACTGTCACTGTCGAGTGGTCCCCGAAGTTCCAGCCCCAGACCTGCTCCAGAAGCTCGGCCCGGCCGAACACCCGGGACGGATGCCGCATGAGGTGGACGAGCAGGTCGAATTCACGCAGTGTCAGCGCCAGATCCGCACCGGCGAGGCGGGCGGTTCGGGAGGCCGTGTGCACCACCAGGTTGCCGTCGGTGAGCGCCTCCGGCCGCTCGGGTGGCGTCGCACCGCCGGCGCGACGGAGCACCGACCGGACCCGCAGCACCAGTTCCCGGGGCGAGAAGGGCTTGGTCAGGTAGTCGTCCGCGCCGAGTTGCAGCCCGAGGATCCGGTCGGACTCGTCGCCGCGCGCGGTGAGCATGACGATCGGTACGCCGTCCGGGCGTACCCGCAGCGCCCGGCACACCTCCAGGCCGTTGATCAGAGGCAGCATCAGGTCGAGTACGACCAGGTGTGGCGCCTGCCGCTCCACCGCCGCCAGTGCCGCCGCGCCGTCCGCCGCGAGGCTCACCTGGAAGCCGTCGTTCTCGAGGTAACGACGGATGACGTCGCTCACGGTCTGATCGTCGTCGACCACCAGCACGCGCTGTGTCACGGACCTTCCCCGTTCCGCCCCGTCAACGTCTCCCCCAGATGTCCATCGGCCCAGCGTAGCCACGCAGCGGGGTCGGCCCGCCCCGGCAAACCTTGCGAGGTTCTTACGGCTGCGTGCGCGAACCCGCGCGGGCGTACGGGAGGTCATACGGTGACCGGAATGCGGATCCTTGTCACCGGTGCTGCCGGGTTCATCGGCTCACACGTCGCCGACCTGCTCGCCGACGACGGGCACGAGGTGGTGGCCGTCGACGCGCTCCTGCCGGAGGCGCACGGTGCGACAGTGCCGCCCTGGACCGAGCGGCACGACCTGGTGGTCGGTGACGTACGGGACAGTGAGCTGCTGACCCGGCTACTGGCCGGGGTCGACGCGGTCTGCCATCAGGCGGCAATGGTCGGCCATGGCATCGACCCGGCCGACGCCCCCCGGTACGCCGCGCACAACGACCTCGGCACGGCCACGGTCCTCGCGGCGATGCACGCCACCGGGGTGCGCCGGTTGGTGCTGGCCAGCTCGATGGTGGTCTACGGCGAGGGCCGCTACCACTGCCCCACCCACGGGATCGTCCGGCCCGCCGGCCGCCGCGCCGTCGACCTGACCGAGGGTCAGTACGAGCCGACCTGCCCCCGCTGCGACCAGGCGCTCTCCCCCGGCCTCGTGCCCGAGGACGCGCCGCTGGAGCCGCACAGCACGTACGCCGCCACCAAGCTGGCCCAGGAACACCTCGCCGGTGCCTGGGCCCGGCAGACCGGCGGATCGGTGTGGGCCCTGCGGTATCACAACGTCTACGGTCCGCGAATGCCTCGTGACACTCCGTATTCTGGTGTTGCGTCGATCTTCCGGTCGGCCCTGGCCGCCGGGCGAGCACCCCGGGTGTTGGAGGACGGCCGGCAACGGCGCGACTTCGTGCACGTGACCGACGTGGCCGCGGCCAACCTGCTGGCCCTCACGACACCGGCACCGGACCCTCTGACCCCGATCAACGTCTGCTCGGGTGAGCCGCACACAGTCGGTGAGCTGGCCCACGAGCTGGCATCGGCCATGGGCGGGCCATCTCCGGTCACGGTCGGGGGCGGTAGGGCGGCGGACGTACGGCACGTCGTGGCCGATCCGGCGCGTGCCGCCCGGGTACTCGGTTTCACCGCCAAGGTCGGCTTCGCCGCCGGCATCGCCGACTTCACCACAGCGGTCATGCGGGATCCAGCGTCGGTCAGGACACCGTCCACAGTAGGTGGTTGACGGCGAGGGCCGTGGCGGCCTGGGTTGCCAACCACCACCGTCGATGAGCGAGCGGCAGGTGCGCGGTGGCGACCAGCAGCCAGACGGCGAACGGTAGCCAGATCCGCTCGACCTCGGCCTTGCTGAGCCCGGACAGGTCCGCCGCGAGCACGGCCGCCGTCGCCGCGACGGGCAACCACACGGTGGGCCCGGCGCTGGCGATCCGCTGCCGGAGGGCCCTCCCGAGCGGTGGGCGCGGTGCGCGGACCGACGCGGCGGCCACCACCGCCCGTCGCAGCGCCGGCCCGACCACCGGGCCGGCCGAGAGCAGCAGGGCGGCGAGATTCGCCCAGACCCAGTAACCGTACGGACGTTCCGCCGCCCAGCCCTGGTAGTAACGACGTGCCACCAGGTGGTAGCCGTCCAGCCACCAGAAGCCGGCGAGGGTGAACACGGCGACGACCGCCGCGACCGCCGTCGCCGCGACCAGGAGCACACCGAGGCGGTCCCGCGCCCGGAGCAGCACCACTGCCAACGCGAGCAACCCGACCAGGACGAACCCGTACGACAGGTAGAGCGCGAAGCCGAGGAGCAACCCGCCCAGCGCTACCCCTGGTCGGCCACCCACCGCCAGCAGCGCGAGCCCGGCCGCGACCACAGCGGCGAAGATCCCGTCCGCGGACGCTCCCACCCAGACCGCCCCCGGGAAGATCACCAGGAACGGCCACACCGCCCGGGCCGCGCCCTCGGCGCCTAGTGCCCGCAACGTCACCGGAACCGACACCGACACCGTGGCGCCGAGCAACACGCAGGCGAGCCCGGCGGCGGTCCCGCCGCCCAGGCCGACCCGCTCCAGCCAGACGAAGAAGAGCAACGCTCCCGGTGGGTGAGCTGCGGCGTGGGTGGACCACGAATCGGGTTGGAAGTCGAGAATCCGGTCGGCGTAGCCGGACAGCATGATGCCGACGTCCGTCACCCGGGGTACCTCGTGCAGGTACTCGGCCTGCACCGTGAGCCGCTCGGTCAACCCCGCGGACCAGCCGTCGACCAGGGCCAGCGACAACGTCCAGAGCAGCGAGGCGAGATAGCCGACCGCCAGCAGCCGCGGCCACGATGTGTCGATTGCCCAGCGCGTGCCCCGCCAGACGATCAGCGCCGCGACGAGCAGCGCGGCTGGGGTGCCGGGCCCCAGATGCGGCTGCCAACTCGCGTAGAGCGGCGCCGCGTCGGCGTGCAGCCGGACGCCCTGATGGTTGAGCAGGGCGCCGACGGCGACGGCAACGGCGAGCAGTGCCACCTCGGCGCCGAGGACGATCAGGTCGGCGGACCGGGGTCGTCCCGGCCGGGTCATATTGGTCATGGTGACGGCCGACGCTACGACCTCCGACCAGGGATTCGACGGCCAGACGGTGAGACGTCAGCGAGTCGTAAGATCCGTTGCCGCGTAAGCGATTCGTAAGGACGAACGGCGGTCCCGACGGCCCGTGGCGGGCCTAGCGTCGCCGGTATGCACACAACGATCGACGTGGTGCTGCCATGTCTGGACGAGGCGGCCGCACTGCCTGCCGTACTGAGCGGGCTGCCGCCCGGCTACCGCGCCATCGTGGTCGACAACGGCTCCACCGACGGTTCGCCGGTCGTCGCGGCCACGTACGGGGCCCTGGTCGTTTACGAGCCGCGACGCGGGTACGGCGCTGCCGTGCACGCCGGCCTGCTGGCGGCGGAGGCGGAGCTGGTCTGTGTGCTCGACGCGGACGGCTCGTTCGACCCGGCCGAGTTGCCCAGGCTCGCCGCGGCGGTGCTCGATGGTCGGGCGGATCTCGCCGTCGGGCGGCGTCGGCCGGTCTCGGCGGATGCCTGGCCGTGGCATGCCCGCACCGGGAACGCGCTGGTCGCCGCCCTGCTGCGGCGTCGCGGTGCGCCGGTGTACGACATCAGCCCGATCCGGGTGGCCCGCCGGGCGGCGCTGCTGGGCCTCGGGGTCAACGACCGCGCGTTCGGTTACCCCCTGGAACTGCTGCTCCGCGCGGCCGGGGCGGGCTGGCGGATCCTCGAACTGGACGTCGCGTACGCGCCGAGGGCCGCCGGCACCCGCTCGAAGGTCTCCGGGTCGGTCCGGGGCACGCTGCGGGCGACCCGGGACTTCGCCGGAGTGCTGCGCGCCGACGCCGGTGGTGGCCGGTGAACGTCCTGCTCCTGGTCGCGAAGGCGCCGGTCCCCGGGCTGGCCAAGACCCGCCTCTGCCCGCCCGCCGATCCCATCCAGGCGGCACGGATCGCGGCGGCGTCACTGTTGGACACGTTCGCGGCGGTGCGCGCCACCGTCTCGACCATTCCCGTGCTGGCCCACAACGGTCGGTTCGCCGATGCCGAGTACGGCGCGGAGTTGACCGCCGCGTTGGCCGGTTGGCACCTGCTTCCGCAGCGCGGCGGCACGTTCGCCGACCGCCTCGCCAACGCCCACGCCGACACCGCTGCGACATTTCCCGGCCTGCCGGTGCTCCAGATCGGCATGGACACCCCGCAGATCCGGCCGGCAGTGCTCACCACCGCGCTGGAGCGGCTCACCGAACACGAGGCGGTGTTCGGGCCGGCGGTCGACGGCGGCTGGTGGGCCCTCGGGTTACGCGACCCGCTGTACGCGAGCGCGTTGCGCGATGTGCCCATGTCGACCGACGACACCGGTCGCCGCACCCTCGCCGCCCTGCGCGGGTACGGCGTACGCCCGGCGATCCTGCCCGTGCTGCGGGATGTCGACGACTGGCCGACGGCGCTGGCGGTCGCGGCCGACCTACCCGGCACCCGGTTCGCGGACGCCGTCGCGTCGGTGGGCGGCCAGTTGCTGAGCGGACACCCCCGGTGACGTCGACGATCAGTCTCGACGGTTTCGACGTGGTGCTGGGCAGACTCGGCGGGTGGTCCGCCGACCCTGACGCCTACAGCACGCCGGTCGGCCCGAGGGCTGCGGCCCCACCCGACCACTGGCTGGTGCACACCGACGGGCGACGTGACCTGTTGCCGGTACGGCGCTGGCACGGCCCGCCCGAACCGGCGATCGAGTCCGTCGCCGCACGCTGCACCGGACCCACTATCGATCTCGGCTGCGGCCCCGGCCGGCTGACCAGGGCGCTCGCCCAGCGCGGCCTCGTCGCACTGGGGGTGGACATCTCCGCCGAGGCGGTGCGTCTGACCCAGGGCCGGGGTGTGGTCGCCCTGCGACGCGACGTCTTCGAACCACTCCCCGGTGAGGGGAGGTGGGCGCATGCCCTGCTCATCGACGGCAACATCGGCATCGGTGGCGACCCGGTCCGACTGCTGCGCCGGTGCGGCGCCCTGATCGCCGCCGACGGAACGCTGGTGGTCGAGGTGGAACCCCCGGGGGCCGGGCTGTGGCAGGGACAGGCGTACGTCCTTTCCGGATCGTCCGGCGAACGGGAACTGCGGGGGCCGGCGTTCCGGTGGGCGCGGGTCGGCGCGGAGGCGGTGGCCCGTGCCGCCGCCGCTGCCGGCCTGCGAGTCACCGACCGTTTCCGGTTCGGTGCGCGCTGGTTCGCCGAGTTGGCGCGCTCATGATCCGGCGGCTCCGCATCCCCGCCCCCGAGGACTTCACCGCGCCCTCGCACTCACCGCAGGTCACCGCCCGGCTCGGCCTCTGGCTCGGGGTGGCGTTCGGGCTGTGTTTCGCCACCGGAGTGCTCAGCCACTACATCCAGCACCCGCCGGGCTGGTTCACCTGGCCGACCCGACCGGTCAGCCTGTACCGGATCACCCAGGGCGTCCACGTGCTCTCCGGTGTCGCGGCGATCCCGTTGCTGCTGGCCAAGCTGTGGAGCGTCTACCCCCGGCTGTTCGTCCGTCCGCCAGTACGTCAGCCGATCCGGTTGTCCGCTCACGCCCTCGAACGGATCTCCGTCCTGGTACTGGTCTGCGCAGCGTTCTTCGAACTGGTCACGGGCCTGTTCAACGTCGCCCAGTCGTACCCGTGGGGATTCTTCTTCCCGACGGCGCACTACGCGGTCGCCTGGCTGGTGGCGGGCGCGATACTGCTGCACGTCGCGGTGAAGCTCCCGATCGCCCGCGCGGCACTGAGCACGCCACTGCGGCGCAGAAGAGCGGTGCCGGGGGCTGACGATCCGAACTCGTCCGAGCGACGCGCGTTCCTGCGTACCTCGGCGGGTGTCGCCGGCATCGCCGTGCTGGCCACCGCCGGCGTAACCGTGCCGTGGCTGCGTCGGGTATCGCCGCTGGCGTGGCGTTCCGCGTCCGGGCCGCAGGGCGTACCGATCAACCGTACGGCGGCTGCCGCCCGCATCACCGTTCCCCCGGACTGGCGACTGGAGATCGTCTGGCCGGGCGGGCGAGAAACCCTGTCCCTGGCCGAACTCGTGGCCCTGCCACACCGCACGGCGGAGCTGCCGATCGCCTGCGTCGAGGGCTGGAGCGTCTCCGCCAACTGGACCGGCGTGCCAGTCGTCGAGCTGCTCCGCTGGGCTGGCGCACCGACCGGCCGACCGGTTCGGATCACCTCACTGGAAACGGACGGCCTGTACGCGGCCAGCACTCTGCCTGCGGCCCATGCCCGCGACCCGCTGACCCTGCTCGCCCTGCGGATCAACGGCGAGCAGCTGTCGCCCGATCACGGTTACCCCTGCCGGCTCATCGCGCCGAGCCGGCCGGGCGTTCTGCAGACGAAGTGGGTGGCCCGGCTGGAGGTGCTGCGGTGAGAGCCGTCCGGCTGCTCCTGTTCGTGGTCGGTGCCGCGGCCACCGCGTACGGCGGCTGGTTGTTGCTCCCCCAGTTCGACACCGCCCTGCCGTGGCTGATCGGCGGCCCGGTGCTGCACGACGTCCTGGTTGCACCGCTGGTCGGGTTGGTCGGGTTGGTGCTGGGTCGACTGGTGACGAACCGGTTGCGCCGGGCCTGGATTACCGCGGGCCTGCTGGCCAGCGCCACGTTGCTGCTGATCGCGGTGCCCCTGCTGTGGCGACCGCCCTCGGCACCTGCCAACCCGGGCCTACCGGACCGCGACTACCCGCTGGGGCTCACCGTCGGGCTGGCTGTCCTCTGGGCCGCGATTGTGATCGTCCTGGTCGCCGCCACCACTGTCGACCGGCGCGTCGCGAGCCGCCGAACCGACAGTCAGTGAGTCGGCCCCACCCGTTTCCACTCGTCGCCCAGGAGGGGTACCCATGTCAGCAGGAGACATCAGCACGACCGATCGCCCACCGATCGGTGTGATCGGCGGATCGGGGTTCTACGAGTTCCTCGACGACGTCGCCGAGGTCACCGTCGACACTCCGTACGGACCGCCGAGCGACTCGCTGTCCGTCGGTAGTGTCGCCGGGCGGCCGGTGGTGTTCCTGCCCCGCCACGGGCGCGGGCACACCCTCCCCCCACACCGCATCAACTACCGGGCCAACCTGTGGGCGCTGCGCGCACTTGGCGTCCGCCAGGTGCTCGCACCGGGTGCCGTGGGTGGCCTGCGACCGGAGCTGGGCCCGGGGACCCTCGTCGTACCGGACCAACTGGTCGACCGGACCACCGGCCGGGAGCAGACCTACTACGACGGACGGCCCCGCGCGGACGGGCAGCTCCCCCGGGTCGTCCACGTACCCTTCGCCGACCCCTACTGTCCGGTCGGGCGGGCCACGGTCCTCGACGCCGCCCGATCCGCCGGTTGGCAGCCGGTCGACGGTGGAACCATGGTCGTCATCGAAGGGCCCCGGTTCTCCACCCGCGCCGAATCGCTGTGGTTCGGACGGGAGGGCTGGTCGGTCGTCGGCATGACGGGCCACCCGGAAGCGGTCCTGGCCCGCGAACTGGCGCTGTGTTACACAGCGCTGTCCCTGGTGACCGACCTCGACTCCGGCGTCGAGGTTGGTGAGGGCGTGACCCAGCAGGAGGTGTTCACTGTCTTCGCCCGCAACATCGATCGCCTGCGCCTCCTGCTCGCCGACGCGGTGAAGACGTTGCCGGAGGACCAGGGGGCCTGCCGGTGCGGACAGGCGCTGGCAGATACGGAGCGGTGACCGTCGTAAGAGTTCCGCAAGGGTTCGCGAACAGTTCGACAGCGGCGGCGGCCGTAGGCTGCGAGGGTGAGAAAACGGATGTTCCGGTCGTCGGTGGTCCGAGCCGGTCTCGCAGCCGCTGTCGTCGTGGCGATGCTGGGCCTCTACTGGTTCCAGCCGTGGAAGCTGTTCACCGACACCTACGTCGACGAAGCGGTTCCCCGCGTGGCGACGACATCGGCCACCCCGCCCCCGGTGTCCGCGAGCCCGACCCCCGTGGCCTCGGCGGTCACGCCCGCGGCGAACGAGATTCTGACCGTCGGTGAGTTCGTCACCCATGAGCACCGGACGACCGGCAGCGCCGAGATCCACCGGCTCGCCGACGGGCGCCACCAGCTCGTCATCCGGGACCTGAACACGTCGAACGGTCCGGACCTGCGGGTGTGGCTGACCGACCAGCCGGTCATCCGGGGCACGGCCGGCTGGCGGGTGTTCGACGACGGCGAATGGGTCGAGCTGGCGAAGCTCAAGGGCAACAAGGGCAACCAGGTGTACGAGCTGCCGGAGTCGGTGGACCCTCGCGACTTCCGCAGCGTCTCCATCTGGTGCAAGCGGTTCGCGGTCTCCTTCGGCGCGGCAGATCTCACGAGCGCCTGACCGGCCACCCGGCCCGCAACCTGCCGGACACGGCATTGACATCTTTCACTGCGCGATCTAGCGTCGGGGCGAATCGATTCGACGCCGAGTCAGGTGCTCCGGCACCGTCGGGCGAACGGTCGCATGGTGTTCGGGCGCACGGTGTGGCCACCATCGATTCGGCGACCGGCTGGTCCTGCGTGGGCGGCGAGACCAGTGGCGGAGACCTGTGTCGATGAGCCGGCCGGGCACCGTCGGCACCTCGCCTCGTCTGGGAGTCGTCCGCGGCGAACGTGGTCGATGGCGGTGACCAGCGGTGGCGCGTCGTGGCGGCGTGCGGGTTGCCGTGGACCCCTTTCCATCAGTCCGTGCCGAGTGGCGGGAGCCCCTTCATGACAAGACGTAGACCCATCCTTGGATTGCTTGCGACGGCGGCAGCCGTCGTCGTGACAGTGAGCGCGGGGGCACTGGCCGGCGCTTCGAGCACCACCGCGTCCGCCGCGACCATCGGAGCGGCCGCGGCGACCGCCGGGTGCGGCAAGGCACCCACGTTGACCAGCGGCCAACGGTCCATCCAGAGCAGCGGTCAGAACCGCAGTTTCATCCTGAGGATTCCTGACAACTACGACAGGAACCACGCCTACCGGTTGATCTTCGGATTCCACTGGAACGGCGGCACCGCAAACGACGTCGACGGCGGTGGGTCCGACGGGGCGGCCTGGTCCTACTACGGGCTGCGGCAGCAGGCGAACAACAGCACCATTTTCGTCGCCCCCCAGGGCAACGGCAACGGCTGGGCCAACCCCGGCGGCCAGGACGTCACCTTCGTCGACGACATGATCAGGGTGATCGAGGCAGACCTCTGCGTCGAGACCACGCAACGCTTCGCGCTCGGCTTCAGCTACGGCGGCGGCATGAGCTACTCGCTGGCCTGCTCCCGGCCAAGCGTCTTCCGCGCTGTCGCTGTCTACTCCGGCGGGCAGCTCAGCGGGTGCGGCGGCGGCACCCAGCCGGTCGCGTACATGGGGATCCACGGCATCGGCGACGCGGTGCTCAACGTCTCCGCCGGACGGTCCCTACGTGACACGTTCGTGCGCAACAACGGGTGCACCGCACAGAGCCCACCCGAGCCGAGGGCGGGCAGCCTGACCCACATCACCACCACCTACTCCGGCTGCCGGTCCGGCTATCCGGTGGTCTGGGCCGCCTTCGACGGCGGGCACACCCCCGGCCCGGTGGACGGCGGCGGGGACAGCGGCGCCAGGACCTGGACCAAGGGCGAGGTGTGGAGGTTCTTCACCCAGTTCGGTGGCAGCACCGACCCGACGACACCGCCACCGACCACCACCCCGCCACCGAGCGGCACGTCGCCCCTGCGCAGCACGTCCTCCGGACGGTGCCTCGACGTCAACGGCGCCTCGCAGACCAACGGCGCGGCGGCGATCATCTGGGACTGCCACGGTCAGAGCAACCAGAACTGGACCTCGACCGCCGCCCAGGAGCTACGCGTCTTCGGCGGTAAGTGCCTCGACGTCAACGGCGCCGGCACCGCGAACGGCAGCTCGGTGATCATCTGGGACTGCAACGGCCAGTCCAACCAGAAGTGGCGGCTCAACACCGACGGCTCGATCACCGGAGTTGGCTCGGGCCGGTGCCTGGACATGGTCGGCAACGGCACTGCCAACGGCACGCGCGTCCAGATCTGGGACTGCACCGGCGCGGCCAACCAACGCTGGAGCCGGAGCTGAGCCCGGCGAGGTTCCCGGGACGGGGACCGACCCAACGGATGTTCCACCACCCACAAGGAGGCTCAACCGTGCCACTTCGCAAACTCTCCACCCCCTGGCTGGGGGTAGCCATGGCGGTCATGCTTCTCATCGCCGTCGGAACGTACGTCCTCACGACAGTCGCACCGGCGGCGGCGGCCACCACAGCCGGCTGCGGCAAGGCGCCCGGACTCAACAGCGGCACCCACACCATCCAGAGCAGCGGGAAGAGCCGCAGCTTCATCCTTCGGCTGCCCGACAACTACAACAACACCTACGCCCACCGGCTGGCCTTCGGGTTCCACTGGCTGGGCGGCACCGCCAGCCAGGTCGCGGGCGGTGGCTCCGACGGAGCCGCGTGGGCCTACTACGGCATGCAGTCGCAGGCGAACAACACCACCATCTTCGTCGCCCCGCAGGGCCTCAACAACGGCTGGGGCAACTCCAACGGTGAGGACGTCACCTTCACCGACGACATGATCCGGATGATCGACAACGCTCTCTGCGTCGACACCACCCAACGCTTCTCGGTCGGGTTCAGCTACGGCGGCGCGATGAGCTACTCGTTGGCGTGTTCCCGGCCGACGGTGTTCCGTGCGGTCGCGGCAATCGCGGCCCCGGGGGCGATCAGCGGATGCAGCGGCGGCACCCAGCCCGTGGCGTACCTGGGGATCCACGGCATCAACGACAACATCCCCAGCGGACGGTCGCTGCGCGACAGGTTCGTCCGCAACAACGGATGCGCCGCACAGAGCCCGCCCGAGCCGAGGGCCGGCAGCCTGACCCACATCACCACCGCGTACTCCTGCCAGCCCGGATACCCGGTGCTCTGGGCCGCGTTCGACGGCGGCCACCAGCAGGGCCCGGTGGACGGGTGCGCCGGCTGTGAGAGCGGCGCGCGGAGCTGGGTCAAGCAGGAGGTGTGGCGGTTCTTCACCCAGTTCGGGTCGGACGTGCCGCCCACCACTCCCCCGCCGACGACCCCGCCGCCAGGGCAGCAGAACGTCCTGATCGTGGGGAGCCCGTCCGGCCGGTGCATCGACATCCCCAACTCGAGCACCGCCAACGGCGCCCGCCCGCAGCTGTGGGACTGTCACGGTGGCACCAACCAGCGCTGGACCCACACCGCCAACCGCACCCTTACCGTCTACGGCAACAAGTGCCTGGACGCCAGCGGCGCGGGCAGCAGCAACGGCACCGCGGTCCTCATCTGGGACTGCAACGGCCAGGCCAACCAACAGTGGAACCTGAACTCCAACGGCACCATCACCAGCGCCCAGTCGGGGCTGTGCCTCGACGCGGTCGCATCCGGCACGGCCAACGGGACGCAGCTTCACCTCTGGGCCTGCCACGGCGGCGCCAACCAGCAGTGGGCCAGGCGCGCCTAGTACCGCACGAGGCGACGCCCGCCAGGTCGCAGACGCGCCGCCCGGGTCCTGTCCCGGGCGGCGCGGTGCCGTCAGGCGGTGGGAGCGGCGGAGACCGAGACGTGCGCGGTAACGATCCAGCCGACGGGCAGGCGTACCCAGTCCGCGGGTCTGCCGACCGGATCCGGCGAAGATCGCGGCCCGACCGAACGCCTGTCGCTGACGAAGACCACCGCGCGGTCAGGCTCGGTGGGAGGGGGCACCGATGGCCAGGACAGCGGTGTCGTCGGTGAGTCCGGTGCCGAAGGTATCGAGGAGAGCGGTGACGGCGGTGACTGCTGCGGCGGCGGTCGTGGGAGCAAGAGAGCGGGCAAATCGGGCGAGGGCCGCCGTTCCGTAACGGCCGTCGGTGGTCTCACTGCCGACGGGACGCGCCTCGGTGAGTCCGTCGCTGTAGAGCAGCAACGTGTCGCCAGGGTTCACCACCACCGTGGTGTTGGTGTATCGGGAGTCCGGGAAGGCCCCAACGATGCGGCCCTTCGTGGGGTGGTAGTGGATCGAGCCGTCGGCCCGCAGCAGCAGTGGCTCCGGGTGCCCACCACTGGCGATGACAGCGGTGAAGCCGCCGACGGCCGTCGTGGGTGTGAGGATGCCGAACACGACGGTGCAGTAGCGGGCGTCCTCGCGGTATTCCTGCCAGAGCACCGTGTTGAGGTTGCGCAGCGCGGCAGCGGGGTCGGGGTCGTAGACGGTTGCGGCCCGCAACGTATAGCGGGCCAGGGCGGTGACGGCAGCCGCTTCGACGCCCTTGCCGCTGACGTCGCCAAGGAAGAACCCCCAGCGGCCGTCGACGAGGGGGAACAGGTCGTAGAAGTCGCCGCCGACATGGTCGGTGGAGGCCGCCCGGTAGTACGCGGCGCTGTCCAGTCCCGGCGGAGTCTGCAGCACGGCGGGGAGAAGACTGCGTTGGAGCTTGCCGACGAGGTGCCGCAGCCGTTCGTCCTCGCGTTCGGCGGCCTTACGGGCATCGAGGAGCTCTCGTTCGTAGGCACGGCGCATCTTGGCGTCGAAGATCGCCGTCCGGATGAGTTGGGGTTGACCCTCGCTGCCGGCCTTGACGATCGACGTGACGAGGACCGGCATCCGGGAGCCGTCCTTGGTACGGAGTTCGAGGGACACACCGCCGATCTCGCCCTGCATGGCCAAAATCGGCGCGAAGTGGGTCTCGTGGTAGATCCGGCCGCCACCGGTGAGGAGATCGCTGAAGCGGCGCTGACCGACGAGCTCCTCGCGGCGGTAGCCGAGCCACGTCAGCAGGGTGCCGTTGATCTTGGCGATGGTGCCGTCCAGGAGGGTGGACAGGTGCCCGCAGGGCGCGTTCTCGTACAGGTCCTCGAGGTCGTCCTCCAACAGGGCAGGAAACCCGGCCTCACTCGGCTGGGCACTCCTGCCATCGCCGGGACCCTGACCGTGAGGGTCGTGCCCCGCAGTGGCGGTCATCGGTAGGCGGCCCTGCAAAACGACGTGATCGCCGCGGCGGTGGCCTCCGGCGCGCTCAACTGGGGGCAGTGCCCGGTCGCATCCAAAGTCACGAGCCGACTTCCGGCTATCTGCGCATGCACGAACGCGCCGACCTCGGGCGGTGCGATGGCGTCCTGAGCACATTGCAGGATCAACGTGGGAACCTTCACCGCGGCGAGATCCGCACGGTTGTCGGACAGGAACGTCGCACGGGCGAACACCTGCGCCATCGCGGGATCCGTCCGGCAGAAGCTCGCCGTCAGCTCCTCCCCCAGCTCCGGCCGCTCCGGGTTGCCCATGATCAACGGTGCCATGCTCGACGACCAGCCGAGGTAGTTGCTCTCGAGTGAACCGAGCAGGTCGTCGATGTCGTCGCGGGTGAAACCGCCTCGGTAGGTTTCGTCATCGATGTAGCACGGTGAGGGTGTGACCAGGACAAGCGCGGAGAAGCGGTCCGGTTCGCGGTTCGCCGCGAGGACCCCGATGCTCGAACTGACCGAATGCCCAACGAAAATCGGCTGCTGGAGGTCGAGATCCTGGCAGATGCTCAACACGTCGTCGGCGTAACCGTCCAGGGAGGCGTACCGGTCAGCGTCCCAGGCCGCCGGATCGGCTCTGCCCGATCCGACGTGATCGAACAACACCAGCTGGGCCCATTGTCCGATTTCGGCTGCCACATGGCGCCACATGTGCTGATCGCAGCCGAAGCCGTGCGCGAGCACAACGGTAGGCCCGCCCTCACGACCGGTCACCACCACGTTGTTGCGGTTGCGTACACGCATTCGCCTATTTTCCACCACCCGCATCTGTGGACCAAGCGCCGGCTCACCTGGGCGAACGTCGTCGCACGAACGACCTGCAGACCCGATGGTCGATGATCACCAGGATCGGCAGGTGAACCTCTCATCGATGGATGTGGCCGGCACCACGTCCGGCGACGGCGGTGGCCACCGATACGGCCCCAGCCCGTCGACATCGATGAGCTGGTCGACTGCGCCGATCAGGTCGAGCATCGGGGCGAGCCATCGTGGTGCGGCCAGCGCCAGTCGGTGGTCTTGACCGCCGGGATATCCAGGTTTATCCCGGCGCTGGTCACTGCCAGCAGGTAGCTGACGCATGGAGCGGCGGCGCGCAGAGCCAACGTGACCTCGGCGGACTCCGCCGCGCGCTGTGTTCGCAGCAAAGCGCTGATGCCGTGGGCGCTGAAGAACGTCACC
This sequence comes from Micromonospora trifolii, assembly GCF_022229005.1. GTDB lineage: Bacteria > Actinomycetota > Actinomycetes > Mycobacteriales > Micromonosporaceae > Micromonospora > Micromonospora trifolii. The sequence continues at coordinate 18,431 of NZ_JAKKFD010000041.1, read as the reverse complement.
CCGGAGAGGTCGAGCACCAGGCGCGCGGGTCGCCGGATGATCACGTGTTCGGCCAGCTCACTGATGAGATGAGCGGTGCTCATGTCGACCTCGCCGGAAACGGTGATCAGTGGCGCATGACGGTCATTGTGCAGGTCGAGCGTCATGATCGGTTTGGCGGGCCGAGCGTCCTGCCGCGCGGGCTGAGCGTGCTGCCGCGCGGGCTGAGCGTGCTGCCGCGCGGGCTGAGCGTGCTGCCGAGTGGGCTGTTCGAGGATGGACATGACGCCTCCCGATCTGGTGCATCGGTGAGTCGGACCCTCCCGCGGCGAGGCGCGGGCGGCGGACCTGGGCGCATGTCTTGACCCGCGATCCACCCTACCCACGATTTTCGCCGCTGACACCATTCGAGCGGTGGACGAGTCTCGATCCAGCGGTGATCGTGAGGCTTCTCGAAGAGGTGCTGCCCATCCGGTTCGGTCCGCCGGCCCGGGGTAGGGGCACATGCTGAAGGGTGATCGAGGCGAGGAGGCAACGGTGGCGGACGCGACGGTGGCGGACCTGGTGGTGGCTCGGTTGGCCGACTGGGGCGTGGACCGGGTCTTCGGCTACTCCGGGGACGGTATCGATGGGGTGATGGGGGCGTTGCGTCGTGCCGGCCGGCCGGAGTTCGTGCAGGCCCGGCACGAGGAGACGGCGGCGTTCATGGCGTGCGGGCACGCCAAGTACACAGGTGGGTTGGGGGTGTGTCTGTCGACTCAGGGACCGGGCGCGGTGCATCTGCTCAACGGCCTCTACGACGCCCGGATGGACTCCCAGCCAGTGCTCGCCCTGGTCGGTCAGCAGGTGACGTCAGTGCTGGGTAGCGGCTATCAGCAGGAGATCGACCTGGTACGCCTGTACGGCGATGTGTGCGCACAGTTCGTGCAGACCGCGTACACCCCGGAGCAGCTGCCGATGCTGCTCGACCGGGCCATCCGCACCGCGCTGGCGACCCGTAGCCCGACCTGTGTGATCCTGCCGCACGACGTGCAGACCGCCCCGGCCCCGGACCCCGGCGCACACCAGCACGGAATCATGGTGACCAACCCCGGGTTGCCGGTGCCCGAGCTGCGGCCCCGCGCCGATGATCTGCGCGCAGCCGCGGACCTGCTCGACGCCGGGCAGCGGGTGGCGATCCTGGTGGGGCAGGGTGCGCGAGCCGCCGCCGGCGAGGTGGTCGAGCTGGCCGAGGCGCTGGGCGCCGGCGTGACGGCGTCGCTGCTGGGCAAGCCGGTGCTGGACGAGTCCCTGCCCTTTCACACCGGTGTGATGGGCCACCTGGGCAGCACCGCCAGCAGCATGCTGATGAGCGAGTGCGACACCCTGCTGATCATTGGCAGCAACGATCCCTGGTCGGAGTTCTACCCGGCGCCGGGGCAGGCCCGGGCGGTGCAGATCGACATCGACGGCCGACGCCTCGGGATGCGTTACCCAGTGGAGGTGCCGCTGCTCGGCGACGCCGCCGAGACCATCCGGGCGCTGCTGCCGCTGCTCACCGAGCGGTCCGACCGGGGTTGGCGTCAGCGCGTCGAGGGTGAGGTGACCCGCTGGCGGGACATCGCCCGGCAGCGGGCGACCGCCAGCGCCGAGCCGGTGAATCCGCAGTACGTCCTGCACGCCCTCACCGACCGGCTACCCGCAGACGCGCAGGTGGCGGTGGATGTCGGGTCGGTGACCTACTGGTACGCCCGGCATCTGCGGCTGCCCGTCGGTGTGGACGCGCACCTGTCCAGCACCCTGGCGTCGATGGGTTCGGCGCTGCCGTACGGGCTGGCCGCGAAGCTCGCCACGCCGCACCGACCAGTGGTGGCACTCGCCGGGGACGGGGCGATGCAGATGAACGGGCTGGCCGAGTTGCTGACCGTCGCGCACCGCTGGCGCGACTGGGCGGACCCTCGGTTCGTGGTGCTGGTGCTGCACAACCGCGACCTGGCCGAGGTGAGCTGGGAGCAGCGGGAGATGGAGGGCGATCCCCGCTTCGTCGACTCCCAGCGCCTGCCCGACGCGCCGTACGCCCGGTGGGCCGAGTTGCTGGGTCTGCGCGGCGTCCGGGTCACCAGCCCGACCGAGGTCGACAAAGCCTGGGACGAGGCCCTGTCGGCGGACCGGCCGACGCTCATCGAGGCGATCGTGGACCCGGCGATCCCGTTGCTTCCGCCAGCGCAGCCGTACGAGAAGGTCGCCACCATGTACGAGGCGCTCGGTCGGGAGGACACCGACCTGGGCCGGCGGGCGCTGGCGCACCTGCGCCGCGAACGGGCCACCGAAGGCTTCGACGATCCGCGGTGACACCGGGCAGGCATGACGAACAAGACTCGGGAAAAGGTCCCCGAGCAAGCGCGGAGCGGCACGAGCGACAGGGGGAGCGTGATGGGCCGAGCGGGGCGCTCCGCGCACGCCTTCGCGGGCGGCGCGCTGGCGGTGGTGCTCGCCGGGCTGGTCGCACTCGTCACGCACCAGCCGTGGCTGTTCCCCAGCCTGGGGCCGGCGGTGATGTTGCATGTGGAGAAGCCGGCGTCGCCGGAGTCTTCGCCGCGCAACACGTTCATCGGGCACGGGGTGGCCCTGCTGGCCGGTTACCTGTTCCTGGTGGCCTGCGGGCTTGCCGACGAACCCTCGGCGCTCCAGGAGGGGGTGACCGGGTTGAGGATCGTGGCGGTGGCCGGGTCGCTGGCGGTGACCGCGTCGGTGCTGGTGCTGCTGAAGGCGTCGCACGCTCCGGCGGGCGCGACCACACTGATCGTGAGCCTGGGCCTGTTGCGTACCCCGACCCAGTTGCTCGTCGCGGCCGGCGCGGTGGTGCTGGTCACGGTCGTCGACTGGCTCTACGGACGGGTGTCGGGCCGACCGATGCCGCTGTGGGCGGCCACTGCGCCGTCACCGGAAGGAGGACATCGTGGTGGACCGGATCGCCGACCCGTGGGGTGAGCGGACCCCGTACGGGCCGGGGCAGCAGTGGCCGGTGCGGGTGGACCGGTACCTGGCCGACGGCCGGGGCGATGCCGACGTGGACCGGTGGGTGCAGTCCGCGTCGGTGCTGCACTCCAACGGCGACGCGCTGGACATCGGCGTCGCCGACGGGCGGATCGTCGGGGTGCGCGGGCGGGCCGTGGACCGGATCAACCGGGGTCGGGTCGACCCGAAGGACCTGTACGGCTGGCAGGCCAACCACAGCCCGGACCGGTTGACCCGACCGCTGGTCCGCGACGGCGGCCGCCTGGTCGAGGCGGACTGGGACACCGCGATGGGCCGGATCGTGGCCCGGTCGAAGGAGCTCCTCGACGGGCCGGGTGGGTGGGGGCACTTCGGCTTCTACACCAGCGGGCAACTGTTCCTGGAGGAGTACTACACGCTCGGTGTGATCGGTAAGGCCGGTCTGGGCACGCCGCACATGGACGGGAACACCCGGCTGTGCACTGCCACCGCGGCGGCGTCGATGAAGGCGAGCTTCGGCACCGACGGGCAGCCCGGCTCGTACACCGACGTGGACCACTGCGACGCGATCGCGCTGTGGGGTCACAACGTCGCCGAGACGCAGACGGTGCTGTGGATGCGGATGCTGGACCGACGCCGTGGCCCCAACCCACCGGCGATGCTGGCGGTGGACCCGCGCGCCACCCCGGTCGCCCGGGAGGCCGATCTGCACCTGGCGGTGCGCAACGGCACCAACGTTGCCCTGATGAACGGGCTGCTCCGGGAGATCATTCGGCGCGGCTGGTACGACAACGACTACGTCGACGCGCATACCCTGGGCTTCGAGGAGCTGTGCCGGATCGTCGACGGCTACCCGCCTCAACGGGTCGCCGACATCTGCGGCGTTCCGGCCGCCGATGTGGAGCGGGCCGCCGAACTGGTCGGCACCTCGCAGCGGTTGCTGTCGACAGTGTTGCAGGGCTTCTACCAGTCGAACCAGGCCACCGCCGCCGCCTGCGCCGTCAACAACCTGCACCTGGTTCGCGGGATGATCGGCCGGCCCGGCGCCGGGATCTACCAGATGAACGGCCAGCCCACCGCCCAGAACAACCGGGAGACCGGCGCCGACGGCGACCTGCCCGGCCTGCGCAACTGGGACAACGAGCGGCACGTCGAGGAGTTGGCCCGGCTGTGGAACGTGGACGTGGACACCATTCCGCACTGGGCGCCGCCGACGCACGCCATGCAGATCTTCCGGTACGCCGAGCAGGGCTCGATCAAACTGCTCTGGATCTCCGCCACCAACCCGGCCGTCTCACTGCCGGAGCTGCACCGGATCCGGCAGATCCTGACCCGGCCGGAGCTGTTCGTGGTGGTTCAGGACCTCTTCCTCACCGAGACCGCCGAGCTGGCCGACGTCGTGCTGCCCGCCGCCACCTGGGGCGAGAAGACCGGCACGTTCACCAGCGTCGACCGGACCGTGCACATCTCCGACAAGGCCGTCGAGCCGCCCGGGGAGGCCCGCCCGGACCTGGACATCTTCCTCGACTACGCCCGCCGGATGGACTTCCGCAACCGCGACGGCCAGCCACTGATCGACTGGAGCGGGCCGGAGGAGGTGTTCGAGGCGTGGAAGGAGTGTTCCCGGGGCCGGCCGTGTGACTACACCGCCATCACCTACGAGAAGCTGCGCGGCGGCTCGGGCATCCAGTGGCCCTGCACCGACGAGCATCCCGACGGCACCGAGCGTCTCTACACCGACGGACACTTCCATACCGACCCCGACTACTGCGAGACGTACGGTCATGACCTGGCCACCGGCGCGGAGTTCACCGAGGCGGAATACCGGGCCAAGGAACCGGACGGGCGGGCGTTCCTGCACACCGTCGAGTACCAACCCTCACCCGAGGTGCCCGACGACGAGCATCCGCTGCTCCTCACCACCGGCCGCACCGTCTACCAGTTCCACACCCGCACCAAGACCGGCCGCGCCCCGCAACTCAACCAGGCGGCACCGGACGTGTGGGTGGAGCTCAACCCCGCCGACGCGGCCCGGTTCGGCATCGCCGAGGGCGACCTGGTCGGCGTCTCCTCGACGCGCGGCGCCATCCAGGCCCGCGCCCGGCTCTGCGGCATCCGCCCCGGCGTGGTCTTCCTTCCGTTCCACTACGGCTACTTCGACCAGGACCCGGCCGACCGCACCCCGAGGGCGGCGAACGAGCTGACCATCACCGCCTGGGACCCGGTGTCCAAGCAGCCCCTCTTCAAGGTCGCCGCCGTCGCGGTGACGAAACTCGCCGACGGGAGGGGCGTACCCTCGCCGGCGCCGACCGTCGGCGGCAGCGCACCACCAGCGGACGCTGACGTGCCGCCCACAATTGGTGGGCCGGCGGCCGAGGCCACCAGCGGGAAGGAGTGAGCCGTGAACCTCGCCCACTACCTCGGTCTCCTGCATCGCGCGCAGGTCAACCTGGCCGACGCGTTCCGGCAGGTCGCCGACGCGCACGCCGAGGAACCCGACATCGAGCACCTCTGCCAGCAGCAGGCGAAGCGCTGCGACGCGCACGCCGAACAGCTGCACCCGTTCGTCGTCCGCTACTCCGAGGACGCCCCCGACGAACCCGACCGGCTGCACTCGCAACTGTTCACCGGCACCCGCACCGGCGGCATCGGCCTCCTGCGGGACCTCCAGGACCTCTACCTGATGGCCGCCGAGTGCGACATCACCTGGACCGTCGTCGGCCAGGCCGCCTACGGTGCCCGCGACAAAGAACTGCTCGCGGTCGTACGAAGCTGCGAGGGAGAAACCGCGATCCAGCTCAAGTGGCTGCGTACCCGGATGAAGGCCGCCGCGCCCCAGGCACTCGTCGTCGCCGACTGACGGCGCCAACCAGGGCGGGCGGCCGCCCCGGCCCGCTGGTCCTCCGGTCGGGCCGCCGGCGCCCACCCGGTGTGTCCCGGGGCTCTTCGGGTAGGGCATCAGGAACCGAGAGAGAGGAATTCCTGATGCCGAGCATCACAATGGCAATGCTGGAGACGTACCCCAAGTCGATCAACCTGGACCGCGCGAAACTGGCGGCGACGATCGACGCGCTCAACGACTGTGCCCAGGCCTGCACCGCGTGCGCGGACGCCTGCCTGAGCGAGGACATGGTCGCCGAGCTGACCACGTGCATCCGCACGGACCTGGACTGCGCCGACATCTGCACCACCACCGCTCGGGTGCTGTCCCGACACACCGGCTACGACGCGAACATCAGCCGCAGTCTGCTGGAGGCGTGCGCCACCGCCTGCAAGTCGTGCGGGGACGAGTGTGCCGCTCACGCCGACAAGCACGAACACTGCCGGGTCTGCGCCGAGGCGTGCCGGGCGTGCGAGCGGGCCTGCCGGGACCTGTTGGCCACCATGAGCTGAGCAACAGGCAGGGGGTGCCGGCAAGCGAGGGCCGCCTTCCCGACGACAGGAGGCGCAAACGGCGCCCGCCGGCACCCGGTTCCAGGATTCGGACGTTTCCGCCTCCAACGTGGGGTTACCACCTGAACGAGACGAGGAACGACAGTCGACCGTTGAGGGGAACCGTCATGGCCCGACCCAGGATCGTCATCGTCGGCGCGGGATTCGCCGGCTTCCACGCCGCGCGTCGGCTGGCCCGCGTCTCGCGAGGCGCCGCCGACGTGGTGCTTGTCAACCCGACCGACTACTTCCTGTATCTGCCGCTGCTGCCGGAGGTCTCCGGCGGCGTGCTCGACCCCCGCCGGGTCACCGTTTCGCTGGCCGACACCCTGCCCGGGGTACGGGTGGTCCTCGGCGAGGTCGACGGCATCGACGTCGACGGGCGGGCCCTCTCCTACGTGGACCCGGAAGGACGCACCAGCCGGTTGTCGTACCACCGACTCGTCCTGGCCGCCGGGAGCGTCAACAAACTGCTACCGATCCCCGGGGTCGCCGACCACGCGCACGGCTTCCGCGGCATCCCCGAAGCGGTGTACCTGCGGGAGCGGCTGATCCAGCAGATCGAACTGGCCGACGCCACCGACGACCCGACCGAACGGGAGGCACGCTGCACCTTCGTCGTGGTCGGCGCCGGCTACACCGGCACCGAGGTCGCCGCCCAGGGGCAGCTGTTCACCGACGAGATCGTCCGCCACCACCCGCGGCTGGACGGGATCCGTCCACGCTGGTTACTGCTGGACACCGCCGACCGGGTCCTGCCCGGCCTCGCCGCCCGGATGTCGCGGGCAGCCGAGCGGGTGCTGCGCGAGCGCGGGATCGAGGTGTGCCTGGGCACCTCGGTCACCGAGGCCACCGCCGACGGGGTTCAGCTCTCCGACGGCCGGTTCCTGCCGTCCCGGACCCTGGTGTGGTGCGTCGGAGTACGACCCGACCCGCTCGTCGAGGCCACCGGGCTGGCGACGACCCGCGGGCGGGTCACGGTCGACGAGTACCTGAGCGTGCCCGGTCACCCGGAGATCCTGGCCTGCGGCGACGCCGCCGCCGTACCCGACCCGGCCCGACCCGGTGAGATCACCCCGATGACCGCTCAGCACGCTGTGCGACAGGGCCGGCTGGCCGCCGACAACATCGCCGCCTCCTACGGGGTCGGCCGACGCCGCCAGTACCGCCACCGTGACCTGGGCTTCGTGGTGGACCTCGGTGGGTGGCAGGCCACCGCGAACCCTCTACACGTACCCCTGTCCGGGCTACCGGCTCGCGCCGTGGCGCGCGGCTACCACCTGCTGTCCCTGCCCGCCAACCGCGCCCGCACGGCCGCCGACTGGCTCTTCGCCGCGATCGGATCCCGGCCGAGCGTGCAACTCGGCCTGGTGCCCGACGCCGCCGTTCCCCTGGACACCGCCACCCCGGAACTCGCCCACCGCTGACCTGTCCCCAGGGGCCGGTGCGGGCCGGTTGACAGGTCTGAAACGCGAGCCGCCCCGCCGCCGAGAGGCGGCGGGGCGGGCCAACTGGCGCCTCGTCGGATCACTCGCCGCCGGCGGCTCTGTCACGGTCGGCCTCGGCGTCCGCCGCCCCGGTCGGGATGCCGTCGCCGTCGCGGGTCGCGTGGGACAGGTCCACGTCGGCACCGGTCCGGACGGCGTCCGCCTTCGCGTCGTCCGCGCCGACGATCTCCCCGGCCGGAACGGCGCCCGCGCCCTCGTCGTCGATCAGCCGTCCGGCGGCGGCCAGTCCGACCGGTATGTACCTGGGATCGGTCATCTCGTCCTCCTCGGGGGTTTCTGCTCGTCCCCTACCGCTACCCCGAGGTGGTGTCCACACACCCCGGCCCGCTACTCCTCCGGGACGCGCGGGCCGACCTCTCCCCGCCTCAGGTGCTCCGCGTTGCGGTCGGCCTCGCTGTCGGCGTGCGCAGCCCCGGAGCCGGGATCCGTCGTTCGGCGCCCCTCGGCGTCCTGATACACAGCGCCGGTCTCGAGGGCTCTCTCCTGCTGACTCTGCTCAGGCGTCGTCATGGATTCCCCCTGCCCTCCGGGTCCACCAGCAAACGGTCCCGCCGGTGCTGCCGTTGGTGGAAGCCCGCTGGCCCTGCGGACGGTGTCGGGTACACCGCCAACGGTCTGCTACCGCTGTGGGCGGCGTGTGTTCTCGACCATCGCCGAGGCGACGTCGCGCACCTTGCGGTTGCTGTCCTGCGACAGTTTGCTCAGGATGGCGAAGGCCTGCTCGGGGGTGCAACGGCGCTCGCCCATGATGATGCCTTTGGCCTGTTCGATGACGGCGCGGTTCTCCATCGCCTTCTGCATGTGCCCGGCCAGGGTGGCCTGGGTCTCGTACAGGTGGGCGTTGGCCAGGCCGACGGCGGCGAACCCGGCGAACGTCTGAGCGATAGCGATCGCGTCGTCGTCGAAGGCGTTCGGTGCGGTGGCGTAGATGTTCAGCGCGCCGGTGACGTGCTCGTGCACGGGCAGCCCGACCGACAGGGAGCTGTGCGCGCCGGCCTTGGCGGCGGTGTCGGCCCAGCCGGGCCACCGCTGCTCGGTGCCGGTGTCCGGCACGATCAGGCTGGAGGTGCTCTCGGCGGCCTGCAGACACGGGCCGTAGCCACGTTCGTACTGCTTCTCGTCGAGAAGGAGGGCGAGCTCGCCGGTGAACGCGGCGGTCTGCGGCTTGTTGTCGTGCAGCAGGGTGACGCTGACCTCACTGGCCCCGGGGATCGTGCGCTTGGCCAGCTGCGCGATCTTGGCCAGCAGGGCGTCGAGGTCAACGTCGGCGAGCCGGATTCGGCCGAGCTCGGCGAACGCCTCATGCGGGTCCATGGGTTCGACGTGCGTCATCAAAGCGTCCTTAACGAGGGCGCGTACCACCACCAGAAACCTGGGGTGGGGTGCGCGGATCGCTGCAGGACTCCGCAGGCGGAGTCCGGGATCCGCGCCGCTTCTTGACGCTGGTCTCGACGGCGCCCATCGAAGGCGCCGTGCCACAGGTCTCCAGCCTACCCGTACCGGAACGTCCGCTGTCATCATGGGCGAGCGGCGCTGCACTCCCGAGCAGGCCCTCGCCGGCCTGGCGACGATGGCGCGCGACGCCAACCGCACGGTCCGCGAGGTCGCCCAAGCGATGGTGGAACGCACCGCCGACATCGCCGGACGGTAGTCGACAGCGGCTCGCCCGCGCTTAATCTTCGCTGCTGAGGGAAAATCGGCGACGATGCCACAGCCGCTGCAGCGGCGGGCATCCCGCGGCCGCCGGTCGAGAAGCCGGCCGGCGGCCACACGCGGGTGCCGCCCTGATCATGACGTCAGGCGACGCAGAACTCGTTGCCCTCGGGGTCGAGCATGACGACGTGCCCGAGGACGTCGCCGTACCACTCCTCACGGACCACAGTCGCGCCGACGGCAACCAGTTCGGGCACCTTCTGCCGGATCAACCGGGCGCGCTCGGCCATGTCACCCGAGCCTGGACCTGCCACCCGGATGTCGATGTGCATACGGTTCTTGGCGGACTTTTCCTCGGGGACCTTGAGGAAGCTGATGGCAGGGCCCCTGCCGTCCGGATCGATTATGGACGCGTTGTCGGGCTCGTCGAAACCGGGCTCCTTGACATAGCCGAGAGCCAACGCCCAGAAGGCGGCGATCCGCTGGGGATCGTCGGCATCGCATCCGAGGGTCCAAAGAGTGGCCACCGCGCCAACGTACGTCAGCTATGACGGCCTGTCACCGACCTGTCCGGGCGTTGCCCGGCTGACACCCGGTAGCGCTGGGTCTGACCTGGCCTTGGGCACGGCGGTGGTGGCTCAGTGGCCACGGAACGCCTCCTCCAACCACCACGAACCGCGGGCGGCGCTGACCTTGGCGTCGACCACCAACGGCCGGGTGCGCGGACCAGCGAGCCACTGGCGTACCGGTGCGAGATCGTCGACGGTCCGGGCGGTCAGCCCGTCGCAGCCGTAACCGCGGGCGATCGCGGCCAGGTCGGTCTCGGGGAAGGTGACAGTCTCCAACGGGTGCCCGTCGGGGCCGAAGTGGTGCACTTCCGCTCCGTACGCCGCGTCGTCGTAGATCACCACGAGCAGGGGTAGCGCCAGCCGGACGGCGGTGACCAGTTCGGTAGCGGACATGACGAAGCCACCGTCGCCGACCGCGGCGACGGTGAGCCGGTCCGGGCGGGCAACCGCCGCTCCGAGCGCACTGGCCAGGCCGAGCCCGACCGACTGGAACGCCTGGGTGAAGCAGAACCCGGCCACGTCCGGCACGTCGAGCCACATCGACGGGTAGCCCATGAAGTTGCCGGAGTCGACCACCACGGTCCGGTCGGCCGGCAGCAGGTCGTCCAGGGCGGCCGAGAGCGTCCTCGGGTCGATCGTCGCCGGGGCTCCGCCGCCCTCATCCTGGTAGGGAACCGTCCGCCACCGGCAGTGGTCGCGAATGCGTCGGGCCAGCTCCGGCGTACGCCAGCCGCCGGTGGTGGCGCCCCCGGCCCCGGTGGCGCCAACGCTCAGCTGAGCGAGCACCGCCTCGGCGACAGCCGACACCTCGCCGGCCACCGTCAGGTCGACCGGGCGGTTCACCCCGAACGCGGCCGGGTCGTGGTCGACCTGGACGACGACGGCGGAGGCCGGGATCAGTTCGCCGTGCCGGGTGGTCCACATGTTCAGCGTGCTGCCCCACGCGACGACCAGGTCCGCCGCGCCGATCAGCTCGGCGGTGAGCGGGGTGGCGAAGCCGCCGGCCACGTCGAGGTTCCACGGGTTGCCAGCGAACAGTCCCTTCGCCGCGGCCGAGACCGCGAGAAGCGCACCGCACGCGTCTGCGAGCCGGATCAGCGGTTCCCGAGCCGCCCGGGCGCCCCGACCGGCGATGAAGACCGGTCGACGTGCGGCCTGGAGCGCTGCCAGCAACGGCTCGACCTGCGGGGCGCTGACAGGGGTCGGCACGGCCGCCGGGACCGGGCCGGACCACGCTTCGGTCACGGCTTGCTGCACCTCCAACGGGAGGCCCAGCACCACAGTCGCGCCCCGGGCGGCGGCCCGGTACGCCGCGCCCGCGTCCTCGGCCGCGTGCGTCGCGCGTACCCGATGGAAGTCGGCCCCGACCGCGGCGGCGAGCGCCGGCAGGTCGATGAAGAAGTTCGACAGCGGCGCTGTCGCCTCCGGGGCCAGGACCACCATCGGGGTACGGCTCTTCGCGGCCTCGGTGAGACCGGTCAGCGCGTTGGTGACGCCCGGCCCCTGGTGCACCGAGAGCAGCCCCACAGTCCCGGCGGTACGGGCGTACCCGTCGGCCATGCTCGCCGCGCCGCCCTCGTGGGCCGCCGCCACGAACCGGGCGCCGGCCGCGACGAGCGCGTTCGTGACATGGAAGTTGCCACTGCCGACCACCCCGAAGACGTGCCGTGCGCCGTGTGCGTGCAGGACCCGCCCGACCACCTCGGCTACCCGCATCGGTGGCCCGGCCTACCGTTCGACGAGCGCGAGGACCCGACATGGGCTGCCGGAGCCGGAGACGATCGGCAGTGGCCCGGCGATCACCACCGCGCCGGTCGCCGGCAACTGCGTCAGGTTACGAAGCTGGGTCAGGCCGTACTTGTCCTGGCCGAGCAGGTACGAGTGGCACGGGAACGGCGGGTCGAACGAGTGCGCGGCGCCAGCGTCGGTCCCGACCGTCTCCACCCCGACGCCCTGGATCGGCGACTCCTCGGCCAGCCAGCGGGCGCACTCCACGGAGATGCCCGGGGTGCGCCCGGCGTTGGCGTACCGCTCCGGGTCGTCGCCGTGCGCGTCCCACCCGGTGCGGTAGAGCAGCCAGCCACCGCTGGGCAGGGCGCCGTGTTCCGCCTCCCATGCCTTGACGTGCTCGACCTCCAGCAAAAAGTCAGGATTGTCGGCGGCGTCGGCGGCGTGGTCGATCACCACCGCCGGGGCGATCAACCGGCTCACCGGGACCTGCGACACGTCCGCGCCCTGTTGACCGGTGACCCAGTGCACCGGGGCGTCGAAGTGGGTGCCGGTGTGCTCGCCGGTGGAGAAGTTGTTCCAGTACCAGGCCGGACCCCGGTCGTCGTACCGGCTGATCTCGCTGAGCTGAAACGGCCAGGTCTGGCCGAACTGCTCGGGCAGACCGAGGATCGGGGTCTGGTCCGAGAGCGGAGCGGTGAGGTCGACAACCTGGATCCGGCCGCTGGAGAGAGCGGCGACAAACTCCTGCAGCACCGTCATGCGGCGACGGTACACCCGCTCAACCTCCACGATGGACCTCTGTCGCTTCGGGTCGGCCAGGCGGGTTTCGCGCCGGGCGTCGTGGGCACTGCCCGCTCATGACCGACCAGCGCGGACCACACCTGGACGACACCCTCGGGGCGATCGTCAACGGCTACGCCTGGCTGCCCGGGCTGCTGAGACGTGAAGGCGCATCCAGCGTGCCGATCCGGGTGCTGGGTCAGCGCGCACTGGCGCTCCGCGGACCCGACGCGGTGCGGTTCTTCTACGACGAACGGCACGTACGCCGGCACGCGGCCATCCCGGAACCGGTACAGGGAACGTTGTTCGGTCACCGGGCAGTGCACACCCTCGACGGTTCGGACCATCGTCACCGCAAGGCGATGTTCCTGTCAGTGCTCACCGATCCGGGTCGCGTCGCCGCCCTGGTCGACCAGGTGGGCGCGGCCTGGAACGAAACGATCGCGACGAGCGGTGACGGACCGCAGGTCGTGCTCTTCGACGAGGCGAGCCAGGCGATCACCAAGGGCGTCTGCCGCTGGGCCGGAATTCCACTCGGCGATGCCGCTGTCGGGCCCGTGGCCCGCGACCTGACCGCCCTGGTCGACGGCTTCGCGACGCTCGGCCCGCGACACTGGCGGGCTCGGCGTGCCCGTGGGCGGCGCGAGGACTGGCTGGCCGGGCTCGTCCAGCAGGTCCGCGCGGGCGCGCTCACCACACCTGCCGGATCCGCACTGGAAGCGGTTGCCGGGCACCGCCACCGCGACGGTCAGCTGGTGGACGCCAAGCTCGCCGCTGTCGAGTTGCTCAACATCATCCGTCCCACCGTCGCGGTGTCCTGGTTCGTGGCGTTCACGGCACACGCGCTGCACCGCTGGCCCGAGCACCGCGACCACCTGCGCGCCGGCGACACCGGCTACGCGGTGGCTTTCGCCCACGAGGTACGCCGCTTCTATCCGTTCGCCCCGTTCGTCGGCGGCCGAGCGGTGACCGACCTGACCTGGCAGGGTCAGCACGTTCGCGCCGGGTCGCTCGTCCTGCTCGACATCTACGGTCAGAACCACGACCCGGGACTGTGGCCCGACCCGTACCGCTTCGACCCCCGGCGATTCGTCGGGCGCACTCCCGATCCGTACGAACTCATCCCTCAGGGTGGGGCCGATCCGAGCACCGGGCACCGCTGCCCGGGTGAGGACGTCACAGTGGCCCTGCTCACGGCCTTCGCCGGCTGGTTGGCACGGCTGGACTACACGGTGCCCGAGCAGGACCTGTCGATCTCGTTGCGCCGAATCCCCACGCAGCCCCGCAGCCGTTTCGTCGTGACCGACGTGCGCGTCTCGCACGGCGGAGAGGCAGTCGGTGGACAGCGGGAGCGCCAGGTCAGCAAGCGGGATGTCGGTTAGGTCCGCAAGCCGTGGGTGACGATCTGTCGGTGTTCACGGCGATTGCCCCGTCGGTGGGCGTGGTCCGCTACAGCCAGAACACGCTGGTCGATCAGCGTGTGAGCTGGCCTGCCGACGGCCACCGCGGGCAAGGTGCTGCGCGTCGTCGACTGCCGCGTCGTGGGGACGACCTCGACGGCGACCGGTTCGCCATCCAGACCGACACTGCCCCCGGGGGTGGCCACTGGCAGGACAACCACGGGAACCAGTGATCTGACGATCCGGCCGGGCGACCCTGGCTATCCGAGAGTGCCGCGGGTGCGTGCCGCGATGCGGATGGCGGTGCCTGCGGGCCCACTGTCGACGAGGAGATAGTCGGCCATGCGCGCGACCACCCACAGGCCCATTCCTCCTGTCTCCGACAGGGGCGGTCGTTCGGTGCGCGAAACGTAGCGAGCGGTGTTGAACCCCCGCCCCTGGTCAGTGACTTCACAGACGAGGTGGCCGTCCAGAAGCAGGCGTAGGCAACCTGCGCCTCCCCCGTGCCGGATCACGTTGATCATCAGTTCGTTGACCGCGATGACCCAGTTCTCGATCTCGTCGTGGTCGAGGCCACACCGGCGACTGACGGCCTCCACCTCGTGTCGGACGCGGTTGAGGTCGGCGAGGGTGAACGACGTCGAGAGCAGGGGCTTACTGACGGTGGGAGCGTGGTGGTCGAGCGGCGGTTTAGCCACTGCTTCCCCTCCCTGTCGGACGTGGAGCCGGTGACCTTACCGGTGGCACGAGGGACGATAGCTCTCCGGAACGGGTTCACCAGTCGGCCATGGCATCGATGTGACATCGGAAGGTACCCCGCGTCGTCGGCACCACACTGTTGATCTCGCTCCTGACATGCCATCGGTAGGGTGCCCGCGTCTAGGCTGCCTGGGTGGCTGATGCCGAGGTGGTGACGAATGAGGAGCGGCTGCGACGTATCGAGGCGATCACCGATGCCGCCCTGTCGGGGCTGAACGTCGCCGAGCTGCTCGACGAGCTACTCGAACGGGTCCGGGACCTACTCAAGGTCGATACCGCCACCATCCTCCTGCTGGACGACCACACCGGCGAGCTCGTCGCGACCGCGGCCAAGGGCCTGGAGGAGGAGGTACGCCGCGGGTTCCGCATCCGGGTCGGACGCGGCTTCGCCGGGCGGGTGGCAGCGACACGCGCGCCGGTCACGATCCATGACGTCACGCCCGACGACGTGGTCAATCCGATCCTGCTCGCCACGGGCGTACGTGCCCTGCTGGGTGTGCCCATGCTCGCCAACGGCAACCTCGTCGGCGTGCTGCACGTCGGCTCCCTGGCCCCGCGGCGGTTCGGCCCCGAAGACGTGAAGCTGTTGCAGCTCGTAGCCGACCGTGCCAGCCTCGCCGGTCAGGCCCGCGCACAGGTCCTCGACCGGCAGGCAGCGCTGGCCCTGCAACACAGCCTGCTACCCGGCCGGCTACCCGACGTTCCCGGCCTGGACCTGGCCGCCCGGTACGTTCCCGGCCACGACCTGGGCATCGGCGGCGACTGGTACGACGTGTTCACGTTGCCCTCGGGCTGGCTGGGCGCCGTCATCGGTGATGTCTCCGGCCACGGGCTGCCATCCGCCGTCGTCATGGGACGCATCCGCAGCGCGCTACGCGCCTACGCCCTCGATTCCGACGATCCCGCCGTGGCGCTGACCTCCCTCGACCGCAAGATCCACCATTTCGAGGCGGGCACCCTCACCACCGCCGTCTACGCCCTGATCGCGCCCGACCGCGCAACGGTGCACCTCTCCTCCGCAGGTCATCTGCCACCGCTGCTGGCTGTCCCCGGCCATCCCACCCAGCTCGTCAGCCTGACGGTGGACCGGCCACTCGGCGTGGGCCGACCATCCACCAACCGCCGCACGACAGTTCTGGACCTACCGCCGGGAGCGACGCTCGTCTTCTACACCGACGGACTGGTCGAACGCCGCAACGAACTGATCGACACCGGCATCGAGCGCCTCGCCGACGCCGTGCGGTCCGGGCCCGCCGAGGCGTTGTGCGACCACATCATGGTCACCACCGCGGAGGAGCACCCCAACGACGACATCGCCCTGCTCGTCGTCCGCCGCCAACCACCATCGGATTGAGCCGCCGCGGCAGGCACAGTGCACAGGGTTTTGGCCATCACCGGGCTACTGGGTGTGCTCGGCGTGCCCGAGCGCCTGTCCCCGCCCTCTCGATCCGAAGGATGAGGGACAGGGAGGCGGCGTTCACCGGGGTGTGCGGTGGGTCAGTTGACCCGTCGCCGTCAGATACCTTGCGACGTCGACGAGTTTCTGGTTGGTGTTCTGACTGGCCCGTGCCAGGACAGCGAATGCCTGGTCGGCGCTCAGCTTGTGACGCTCCATCAGGATGCCCTTCGCCTGCCCGATGACGTCCCGCACCGAGATCGCCTGATTGAGCTGTTCGAGGTGCTGCGCGCCGGACATCGCCACCGCGGCGTGCGCGGCGAACAGCAGCCCCACGTGCGCCGAGTCGTCATCGAAGGCGTGCGTGCGCGACGAGTACAGGTTCAGCGCGCCGAGGTTGTCCTCCTGCACGTACAGCTGGAACGACAACATGCTCGACACGCCCAACTCGGCGGCGCGCTGGGTGAACCGGGGCCACCGCTCCTCGACCGTCATGTCCGGCACGTGCACGGTCTGCTGCTCATACACCGCGCTCAGGCACGGGCCCTCACCGACTTCGTACTGCACCCGATCCACCGCGTACGCCAGGTCGGCGGTGCCGGCCCGAGTGTGGACCTCCCGGCGGTGTTCCACCACGGACAGGGCGGCGTACTCCGCGCCCGGCACCGTGCCCACCGCTGCGCCGGCAATCGCCTGCAGGGTCGCTACCACGCTGTCCTCGTGCTGCAACGTCCGAGCCAGGTCACTCAGCTTCCCCGCGAGATCGTCCACCGCTGCGGGCCGTGGCACGCCGGTGCCCGCATCGCTGTCACTGCCAGCCATCCCCGCTGCTCCCTCACCTAGGCGGGCGGCCCCGGACGGGATCTTCTTACCGGCCGGGGCCCGAGCGGGGCACATGTCGCGAACCGCGCCCCAGCTTCCCCAGGCCATGACGGCAAGACCACCGTCACGGAGCCGGCAACGCCGCTAGCGATAGCCCACGCTAGCTGGTCACCCGCACCTTGCTGCGCCGATTGCAGGGAAAACCGGCTCGCTGGTGGCCGTCCTGGCGACGAGGTCAGGACACCCGTCCGGCGACTGCTGCGGATCTTGGGCTCAGCCACGATGCGTAAGTCGCCCCTCGTCGGGCACTGGACCATCGACTACCGAAGGAGATTTCCTATGGCGAAGCCGCCGTACTCACCGCCGGGATCCCGACGGGAAGTGCGTGGCTGGCTCGCGGACGCCCTGGTCAGCCTCGCCGAAACCCCGAGCGACGCCTCGTTGATCGATGATCTGTTGCAGCGGATCGTGCAGCTGACAGCTGACCTCGTGGCCCCGGTGAGCTATGCGTCGGTCACCCGGACGCGCGACGGCGCGCCGACGACGGTCGCCATGAGCAGCGAGATCGCGCTCGCTGTCGACCGCGCCCAGTACGCCGACCGGGCCGGGCCGTGCCTGGACGCGCTCGACGCCGGTGTGCCCGTCGCCGTGCCGGACATCGGGGCGACCATGGCCTGGCCCGGGTTCCGCGAGGCGGCGCTGACACTGGGTCTGCGAGCATCGCTCTCCATCCCCCTGTTCGCCGGTGCTGGCGTGCCCATCGCCGCGCTGAACCTCTACAGCCACGATCCCGACACGATGGCACCGCTGACCGACCGGGTCTGGACGGTGTACGACCCGGAGCGCACCCGCACCGGAGCCTCGGATCCGACGTCGGCGGACCCGGGCACCGAGGAACTCGTCAGCGGACTCGTCGAAGCCTTCGCCGTGCGTGCCGTGATCCAGCAGGCCCTCGGCATGATCATGCACCAACGAAACAGCACGGCCGAGGACGCCTACCTGATCCTGCGGGTGAAGGCGGCCGAAACCGGCAGATCGCTCATCGAGACCGCGATCGTCACCAGAGACCACGACGACAGGCCCACAGCCGGAACCTAGAGCAACGGCCAGCTGTCAAGCTCACACCTCATCTCCGCAGCCCTGCCGATGCCGGAGGATCCGGTCGAGGGCACCCTCGCCGTACCGGCATCGGCAGGGCTGCGGAGATGAGGTGTGAGCTTGACAGCTGGCCGTTGCTCTAGGTTCCGGCTGTGGGCCTGTCGTCGTGGTCTCTGGTGACGATCGCGGTCTCGATGAGCGATCTGCCGGTTTCGGCCGCCTTCACCCGCAGGATCAGGTAGGCGTCCTCGGCCGTGCTGTTTCGTTGGTGCATGATCATGCCGAGGGCCTGCTGGATCACGGCACGCACGGCGAAGGCTTCGACGGG
>NZ_JAKKFD010000040.1 GCF_022229005.1 Micromonospora trifolii | reverse complement strand
CGGCCACCCGGCCGCGCCGGCCCGGTTCCGCAACGTCCGAGTGGGGGTTTCAGCGTGAGCGCGAGGAGTGAGCCGGGTTTGCGAGCCCCGCAGTCGCGAACGAAGGGTGGCTCAGTGAGCGCGAGGAGTGAGCCGGGTTTGCGAGCCCCGCAGTCGCGAACGACAGGTGGCTCAGCATGAGTACGGGCGGCTCGACGGAGTTGGAGCTGGCGGGGCAGGTCGTGGAGCTGGTCCGGCGTCGTGGCGGGCCGGCCGTGCAGGCCGAGGCGGTGGTGACACGTGCGGACCTGGCACTGACCCGGTTCGCCAACTCGGGCATCCACCAGAACGTCTCCGAGTCGACCGTCGGGGTCTGGCTGCGGGTGCATCTCGATGGTCGGACGGCTGCCGGCGGCGGCAGCGTGGTCACCGCGGACGGGTTGTCCGCCCTGGTGGACCGCACCCTGGCCGCGGCGCGGCTCTGCCCGCCGGACCCGGGCTGGCCGGGGCTGGCCCCGCCCATGCCCACGCCGGACGCACCGCCCGTCGACGAGGCCACCGCGCACGCCGAGCCGGATCAGCGGGCCGATCGGGTGGGGGCGTTCGTGGCCGCCGCCGGGGGCCTCAGCACCGCCGGCTACTGCCGCACCGCGCACCGCTCGTCGGCGTTCGCCAACTCGGCCGGGCACTCGGCGTACGGCCGCTCGGCGGAGGCGGCGATGGACGGCATCGCGCGCCGCGATGGCGCGGACGGGGTGGCCCGGCGCAGCGCCGACCGGCTGTCCGACCTCGACGGCGCCGAGTTGGGTGCGCAGGCGGCCGCGAAGGCGCAGGCGGCGGCCGACCCGGTCGAGCTGCCGCCGGGGCACTACGAGGTGGTGTTCGAGCCGGCCGCCGTGGCGGACCTCCTACAGAACCTGTCCTTCTACGGCTTCAACGGCAAGCGGTACGCCGAGCGGCAGTCGTTCGCCGAGCCGGGCGCGGCACAGTTCGACCGGGCGGTGACACTGGTGGACGACCCGCTGGGCGGGTCCGGGTTGCCGTTCGACGCGGAGGGCACCGGCCGAGGTGCGCTGACGCTGGTCGAGGCGGGCACCACCCGGGCGGTGGCGCACGATCGCCGGTCCGCGGCCCAGGCGGGCGCGGAGTCCACCGGGCACGCGGTGGCGGGAGGTGCCAGTTGGGGCCCGATGCCCCGCAATCTGCGGCTGACCGGCGCGGCGGCAGGCCCGGCCAGTGCGGTGGGCCGCAGCACGACCGGCGCGGCGGCCGGAGCTGTCGTCGACGCGGACACCGCCGCTCTGGTGGCCGGCGTACGCCGAGGGCTGCTGGTCACCGACCTCTGGTACACGCGGGTGCTCGACCCGAAGAGCCTCGTCGTCACCGGGTTGACCCGCAACGGCGTCTGGCTGATCGAGGACGGCACTGTCGTCCGGGCGGTCCGTGACCTGCGGTTCACCGAGTCGTACCCGCGGGCGCTCGGGCCGGGGGCGGTGCTCGGGCTGGGTGCGCGGGCGGTGCGCCAACCGGAGCGGGTGGACGGTGCCTGGTGGGCGGCGCCGTCGCTGCGGCTGGCGTCCTGGCACTTCACCGGAGGCGCCTCCGGCTGACGTCTCGGTGACGCACGCTGATGTTCTCGACGACGCGCGCCAAACCGGCGCGTCGAGGGCTTTTCCGCAGGCCAGACACACGGGACACTCCCTTGCGCGGACGGCTCGCGGAGATCGGCGTAACGTGTGTCACTTAGCTGCGTCGGTCGATCCGGCGTGGTCGTTGGTGTGCGCATGACGTGGCAGCGGGTGCGGGTTCGCCGGTCCGCGTGCCGACCGGAGAGAGACCAGCCCGCCCGTACGGGCCCGTCGAGGAGACGACTCGAATGACTTCAACGGCAACGAGGCCGAGGGGGGCGCGGGCGCGCGCCGCCATCGCGGCGAAGACGTTGCGTACCGACCGATGGTGGTTCGCCCCGCTGATCACCGTGATCGGGCTCAGCGCCTGGGTCGCGTACGCGACGGTCCGGGTCTTCATGCACAAGTGGTACTGGGTGGACCAGTTCCACTACCTGACCCCGTTCTACTCCCCGTGCGTTACCGACCGGTGTGTCGAGGAAGCCTCGCACTTCGGCAGGTTCCTGCCCGGCTGGTGGATCATCCCGGACGCCGCGCTGACCCTGCCGTTCCTGCTGCTGTTCCGGCTCACCTGCTACTACTACCGCAAGGCCTACTACCGGTCGTTCTGGCTGTCGCCGCCGGCCTGCGCCGTCCCGGACGGTCACAAGGAGTACGGCGGTGAGACCCGCTTCCCGCTGCTCGGGCAGAACCTGCACCGCTACTTCTTCTACGCCGCCGCGATCATCTCGCTGATCAACACCTGGGACGCGATCCTCGCCTTCCACTCGCCGAAGGGCTTCGGCTTCGGGCTGGGCAACATCATCCTGCTGCTCAACGTGGTGATGCTCTGGGCGTACACAATCTCCTGCCACTCCTGCCGGCACATCATCGGCGGCCGGCTCAAGCACTTCTCCAAGCACCCGGTGCGGTACAAGGCCTGGACCTTCGTCTCGGCGTTGAACGTCCGGCACATGCAGCTCGCCTGGATCACCCTCGGCACTCTGGCGCTGGCCGATTTCTACATCATGGCGCTCGCGGCTGGCTGGTTCTCCGACCTGCGGTTCATCAACTAAAGGGCCCCTGACATGACCACAACCACTCGCATCGAACGACACCACTACGACGTCGTCGTCATCGGGGCCGGCGGCGCCGGTCTGCGCGCGGCGATCGAGGCCCGGCTGGCCGGCAAGAAGACCGCGATCATCTCCAAGTCGCTGTTCGGCAAGGCGCACACGGTGATGGCCGAGGGCGGCGCGGCCGCCGCGATGGGCAATGTGAACAGCCGGGACAACTGGCAGGTGCACTTCCGCGACACCATGCGCGGCGGCAAGTTCCTCAACAACTTCCGGATGGCCGAGCTGCACGCGAAGGAGTCGCCGCAGCGGATCTGGGAGCTGGAGACGTACGGTGCGCTGTTCGACCGCACCAAGGACGGCAAGATCTCGCAGCGCAACTTCGGTGGCCACGAGTACCCGCGCCTGGCTCACGTGGGCGACCGGACCGGCCTGGAGCTGATCCGCACCCTCCAGCAGAAGATCGTCTCGCTCCAGCAGGAGGACCAGCGGGAGTTCGGCTCGTACGACGCCCGGATCAGGGTGTTCTCCGAGACGACCATCACCGAGTTGCTGCTCGACGGTGACCGGGTGGCCGGCGCGTTCGGCTACTACCGCGAGTCGGGCGAGTTCATCCTCTTCGAGGCGCCGGCGGTCGTGCTGGCCACCGGCGGGGTCGGGCGCTCCTACAAGGTCACCTCGAACTCCTGGGAGTACACCGGGGACGGGCACGCGCTGGCGCTGCGCGCCGGGGCGACGCTGATCAACATGGAGTTCCTCCAGTTCCACCCGACCGGCATGGTCTGGCCGCCCTCGGTGAAGGGCATCCTGGTCACCGAGTCGGTGCGTGGTGACGGCGGCGTCCTGAAGAACTCCGACGGCAAGCGGTTCATGTTCGACTACGTCCCCGACGTCTTCCGCAAGCAGTACGCGGAGACCGAGGAGGAGGCGGACCGCTGGTACACCGACCCGGACAACAACCGGCGCCCACCGGAGCTGCTGCCCCGCGACGAGGTGGCCCGCGCGATCAACAGCGAGGTCAAGGCCGGCCGGGGCTCCCCCGCCGGCGGTGTCTTCCTCGACATCGCGAGCCGACGTTCGGCTGACGAGATCCGCCGCCGGCTGCCGTCGATGTACCACCAGTTCAAGGAGCTGGCCGACGTCGACATCACGGCCGAGCCGATGGAGGTCGGCCCGACCTGCCACTACGTGATGGGCGGCGTCGAGGTGGACCCGGATTCGGGTGCCGCCTTCGGCCACGTACGCGGGCTGTTCGCCGCCGGTGAGGTCTCCGGCGGCATGCACGGCTCCAACCGTCTCGGCGGCAACTCCCTGTCCGACCTGCTGGTCTTCGGCAAGCGGGCGGGCGGGCACGCGGCCAGCTACGCCGACGGGCTGACCGCCCGGCCGAAGGTGGCAGTGGACGAGGTCGAGGCCGCCGTGGAAACCGCCCTCGCTCCGCTGCAGCGGGACACCGGCGAGAACCCGTACACCCTTCAGCAGGACCTCCAGGTGGTCATGGGTGACCTGGTGGGCATCATCCGTCGGGAGGGCGAGCTGGCCGACGCGCTGGTTCGGCTCGCCGAGCTGCGTGAGCGGGTGGCCAAGGTGAGCGCGGCCGGCGGCCGACGCTACAACCCGGGCTGGCATCTTGCCCTGGACCTGCGCAACATGCTGGTGGTCTCGGAGTGCACCGCGAAGGCGGCGTTGGAGCGGCAGGAGTCGCGTGGCGGGCACACCCGGGAGGACTACCCGGCGATGGAGCCGAAGTGGCGGCAGGTCAACCTGGTCTGCGCGCTGGACGGCGACACCGTGCAGCTGACCCGCAAGCCGCTGCCGAAGATGCGGCCGGAGCTGATCGGCCTCTTCGACCGGGCTGAGCTGGCCAAGTACCTCACCGACGAGGAGATCGCCGACTTCGACGCCCTCGTTGCCGACGCTGGAGAGGCGGACAACCGATGAGCGGGAAGCGTCAGTTCCGGATCTGGCGGGGCGACGAGAGCGGCGGTGACCTCCAGGACTACATGGTGGAGGTGAACGAGGGCGAGGTCGTCCTCGACGTCATCCACCGCCTGCAGGCAACCGACGCGCCCGACCTGGCCTGCCGGTGGAACTGCAAGGCCGGCAAGTGCGGCTCCTGCTCGATGGAGATCAACGGCAAGCCGCGGCTGGGTTGCATGACGCGAATGTCGACCTTCGGCGACGACGAGACCGTCACTGTCACCCCGCTGCGCACCTTCCCGATCATCCGGGACCTGGTCACCGACGTCTCGTTCAACTACGAGAAGGCACGGGAGACCCCGGCGTTCGCCCCTCCGGCCGACGTGGCCCCGGGTGACTACCGGATGCAGCAGGTCGACGTGGAGCGCTCGCAGGAGTTCCGCAAGTGCATCGAGTGCTTCCTGTGCCAGACGGTCTGCCACGTGATTCGCGATCACGAGGAGAACAAGCAGGCGTTCTCCGGCCCGCGGTACTTCATCCGGGCCGCCGAGCTGGACATGCACCCGCTGGACGCCCGGACCGACCGCAAGGAGTACGCGCAGGCCGAACAGGGCCTCGGCTTCTGCAACATCACCAAGTGCTGCACCGAGGTCTGCCCCGAGCACATCAAGATCACTGACAACGGGATCATCCCCATGAAGGAACGGGTCGTCGACCGCAGGTACGATCCCCTTGTGTGGCTTGGTAGCAAGATCTTCCGTCGGGGCGAGACGCCCCAGACCAGCGTGACCACCGCCCGTCAGGGCTCGGCGACGCCGGGCTCCGCCCGAGGTGGGGTGCACTCGCACGCGGGTGGCTCCCACGACTCGCAGGCTGAGGCGCAGGCGCAGAGCGGCGTCAACTGGCACCGGGAGGTGCCCCACCCGACCGCTCCGGCGGTCGACGACCGGGGCAAGCTTCCGCTGACCGAGCTCACCTTCGACCGGGCCGCAGCGCCGTCGCCGTTCGGCGACGACGTGACCTTCCCGCTGCCTCCGGAGCACCTCAACTTCGCTCACCCGGAGCAGGACAACAAGCACTAACCACCCGAACAACAACGGGGGCCGTGGCAGTAGCCACGGCCCCCGTCCCACGTTTACCCGCCCCCACCCGCACCCCCATCACCCGGAGATAGGGGCCTGGGGGCGGGAGCAGGGGTTAGGGGGTTGGGGTTAGGAGGGGGCGGAGGGCGGCCACTATGGGGGCGTCGGCGGGGAGCCAGGTGACCGAGTCCAGTTCGTCGGCGGTGAGCCAGCGGAGCGCCTCGTGCTCCAGCGCCTGCGGCTGATCGCCGCCGAGCAGGCGGGCCGCGTACACCTTGAGCACCGAGCGGCCGTGCGCCATCCGTACGTTGCGGCCGACCCGGTCGCCGATCTCGACGCGCACGGCCAACTCCTCGGCGCACTCCCGGATCAACGCGTCGGTCTCAGCCTCCCCCGGCTCGACCTTTCCGCCCGGAAACTCCCACATGCCCGCTACCTCGGGTGGGGCGGAACGCGCACAGGCGAGCACCCGCCCATCCCGGATGATCGCCGCACCGACGATCACCTTCAGGTCCCGTCGTTCGGCCTGCCCGCCACCATTCGCCCGTTCGGTCCGCACGGGCGTCCAGGGTGCCAGATCAATCGGCGGTTTGGGTACCGTAGCCGTCCGCTAGGCCAATAAGACACGGAAGTGTGGGCGTGGACACCCCTTCCGAGCAGCGAGAGACTAGGAGACACCGACAAGACACGGGATGGCGACGATTTGGCCACAAGCCGGCAACGGCGCTTGGGGGGTGCGGTGATGCGCGTGCTGTTCAACAGCAGGGCCAAGCACGACTACCTTTCCGACGCGTTGACCTTGCTATCTGGTTGGACGCGCGAGGGCGAGCAGATCCGACGGACGCTCGTGATCGACGATACCCAACACGCCGCACTAACTGAACGGGTCAAGGTCGTCGCGGATGCGCTGCATCTGCGACCCGAGATCAGCCGCCGGGCCGACAGCACCCAGATCCGGGTCGGGCACGGCAGCGGCGACCCCCTGACCGAGGGCGAGGTGCTGTTGGCCGCCCGCATCGAGGATGCCTACCGGGCGGTCACCGAGGCCTGACGACCGTCTCCGACTCCGACCCGGCGTCCTGCGGGTACCAGCGCAGCTCCACCGAGTTGCCGTCCGGGTCCCGCACGTAGATCGAGGTCGCCGTACCACGGGCGCCGAACCGGCTGACCGGGCCGGTCAGCACCGTGAAGACCCCCGATTCGATCACCTGCGCCCAGTCCAGTGGTGCCACCACCAGGCAGAAGTGGTCCACGTTCGCGCCGTGCGGCTCACCTTGGACGAGGTCGATGATGCTGTCGGAACTGATCCGCACCGACGGGAACGGGACGCTGCCCGCGCGCCACTCGTCGACCCGTACCGGCGTCAGCCCGAGCCGGCGGCAGTAGAAGTCCAGGGACCGTTCCACGTCGGCGACGGTCAGCACCAGGTGGTCGAAACCGGTTACCCGCACCGCGCTCACGCCTCCAGCCCCGGCGTCAGCTTCTCGCCGATCTCGCGCAGTGGGCCGGCCAGGCCGGTCAGGTAGTCGTCAATGCTCACGTCAGAGCCCTTCGCTCGGTGTTTCCTGCCCCGTTCACGATCCCCGGACGAGGGACGCCGACCAAGACCTGATGCCGCTACGATCGTTGCCCACAGGTCAACGATGGGAACGGTGTGCTGGAGCGGTACGAGGTCGAGACGTTCCTGACCCTCGCGGAGGAACTGCACTTCGGCCGCACCGCCGAGCGGTTGACAGTCAGCACCGGCCGGGTCAGCCACATCGTGAAGAAGCTGGAACGCCGGATCGGCGCACCGCTGTTCGCCCGCACCAGTCGGGTCGTCCAGCTCACCCCGATCGGCCGGCAGCTCGCCGACGAGCTGGCTCCGCTGGTCGCCGAGATGGACAGCGCCGTCCGCCGCGCGACCGACGCCGCCCGGGGCGTGACCGGGACGCTGCGGGTGGCGTTCCTCGGCGAGTGGACCGCGCCGGTGCTGCTCCGGGCGGTGGCCCTATTCGGCGAACGGCACCCGGACTGCCGGGTGGAGGTGCACGAGGCGCAGTTGTCCACCACCCGATCGGGGCTGCTCGACGGCTCGACCGATGTGTTGATCGCCTCGTACCCGTTCGACGGGATGGCCACCGGCCCGGCGCTGCTCTCCGAGGATCGGGTGCTGGCGGTGGCGGCGGGTCACCCGCTCACCCGGGAGCGGTCGGTGTCGTTGGAGGTGCTCGCCGACCACCCGGTGGTGCAGTACCCGACAGTGACCTCGCTGGAGTTCAAGCGGGACCGCACCCCGGAGCGCACGCCGTCCGGCCGGCCCGTGCCGAAGGGGCCCGCCGGGAACACCTTCTCCGAGATGCTGTCACTGGTCGCGCTGAGCCGGGGTGTCCTGCCGGTGGGCGAGCACACCCGCCGCTACTACCCGCGCCCCGACGTGGCGTACGTGCCCATCCACGACGCGCCGCCGATCGAACGAGGGCCGGTCTGGCTGCCCAGCAACACCACCACCCGGGTACGCGAGTTCGTCCGCGCCGCGACCGACGCGAACCCCTGATGAGGCACGCCGAGTTCCGCCACCACCGGCTGGTCCAGGTGTACGACGCGGAGTGCCGGTGGGGGCCGGACGACGACTTCTTCCAGACGGTGGTCGACGAGACCCCGGCCGCCCGGGTGCTCGACCTCGGCTGCGGCACCGGCCGGCTGACCATTGCCCTCGCCGCCGCCGGCCACACCGTCACCGGTGTGGATCCGGCGGGCGCGTCAGTGGCCGCCGCACGCGCCAAGCCGGGCGGTGAGCGGGTGACCTGGCTCGAGGGCACCTCGGCGCTGCTGCCGGAGAGGGCGTTCGACGTGGCGGTGCTGACCAGCCACGTCGCCCAGTTCTTCGTGGACGACGCGGAGTGGACGCGTACCCTCGCCGACCTGGCCCGGGCGCTCGTGCCCGGCGGCCGGCTGGTGTTCGACGCCCGCGACCCGGCGGACCGTCGCTGGGAGCTGTGGAACCCGGCGGATTCGCACCGGCTGGTCACGCTGCCCGACGGCGGCGAGGTCCGCGCCTGGACCGAGGTCACCGGGGTACGCGACGGAGTGGTCGACTTCACCCACCACTACCACTTCGACGACGGGGAAGAACTGGTCAGCTCGGCGACCCTGCGCTTCCGCACCGAGGCCGAGCTGCGCACCTCCCTGACCAGGGCGGGCTTCATCGTGGACAGCGTCCACGGGGGCTGGCACGGCGAGCCCGTCGGCCACTGCGACGGCGAGTTCGTGGTCCTCGCTCGGGTGGGCACGCTGGCACCGGTTTTCTAGCCTGGAACACATGGCGAACATCGCGTACGACCGCAAAGAGCAGGTCCAGCAGATCGAAAGTGGCCTCCTTGAAGGCGAGCAGATCATCGCCGTCTACGACGCCGTCGGCACCGGCACCGGGTTCATCGGGCTGACCGACCGCCGCGTGATCATCCAGGACCGGTCCTTCGTCGGGAAGCGGTTCGCGATCACCAGCATCCCGTACTCGAAGATCACCAGCGTGAGCGTGGTCAGCAACAAGTCGTGGGGTGGTTCGTTCTTCTCCACCGGCGCCATCGCCATCCACGTCGGCACGCACACCTACGAGGTGGAGTTCCGTGGCGCGCAGAAGAGCCACCACGTGCACAACGTGATCCTGCACCACATCTCCTGACCGCACGTCCCGTCGCGGGCCCGGCTGGCGTAATTGCCTTGCCGGGCCCGTGGCGTCTCTGGTGTCCTCGGTCGACAGCCGCGCGAAGGGAGCAGCCACCATGCCCAACACGACGAAGTCCCCCGAACCAACCGTCATCCGACCCGAGGAATCGAGACTTCGTGAGCAGGACTGTTCCCCTGGCGCTGCTGGGCGCCACTGACCCCAACCCCGGAGGCCGCTGATGTCGGTCTTCGACGATCCCGGCCTCTTCGGCCGGCTCTGGGCCGCCGACTACGACGGCCCCGGCAACCCCGACCCCGCGCCAGCGGTGGACTTCCTGGCCGATCTGGCCGACGGGGGTCCGGTTCTCGAACTGGCGATCGGCACCGGCCGGGTAGCACTGCCGCTGGCCGAACGCGGCCTCGCCGTGCACGGCGTCGAGGCGTCCGAGGAGATGCTCGCGCAGCTGCTGGCGAAACCCGGCGGCGACCAGATCCCGGTGGTCGTCGCCGACATGGCGGACGTGCCGGTGGCCGGTGAGTTCCGGCTCGCGTACCTGGTCTTCAACACCCTGTTCAACCTGGTGGACGCCGAGCGGCAGGCGGACTGCTTCCGCAACGTCGCCCGGGTGCTGTCGCCCGGCGGCGCGTTCGTCATCGAGACGTTCGTGCCCGACCCGCGCAGCTTCGACTCGGACGAGCAGGTGCAGGTGCGTGAGGTCACCGAGGACTCCGCGACGATCCGACTGCACCGGTACGACAGGCCGGCGCAGCGGTTCATCCGGCAGACGATCACGTTCGACGCGGACGGTGTGCACCTGAAGCCGTTCGCCATGCGGTACGCCTGGCCGCACCAGATCGACGAGATGGCGCAGCAGGCCGGGCTCCGGCTCACCGAGCGGTACGCCGACTGGCACCGGCGACCGTTCCAGGCCGACAGCCCGTCACACATTTCCGTCTACCGGGCGGAGTAGCGGTTTGGTCGACTCGGGTTCCGGAGAAGTCGTGGTGACATCGCCACGGCGTCAAGGAACCCGAGTCGATCTCCCGCCGCCGGAAAGTGAGAGGCCGCCATGAGCAGACGAGCCATCCAGGTAGTCCTGACCCTGTCGGTCGTCCTGATGGTCACCGGCATCATCCTCAGGGTGGCCGGGGACGGCGGTGCCGACACGGCCGGCACCGTGCTGGTGGCGCTCGCCTCGGTGGGTTCGATAGTGGCGAGCATCGGCTCGTCCTTCGGCGCTGCCCGCGGAAACGGCGGTTCGAAACGGTGATCCGGCCAGCTCGCTGTCCGATCGGACGGACACCGGAGGCTTGACCAACTCCGGTGCCCGAGGGCACGGGCGTGGATGTGTCACTGTGGGCACGTCGACCTGTCACCGAGGGGCCGGGGTCGATCTCCGTCAGCGGAAGCGGGTGCCCAGGATGACCAGACGAGTCGAACGGGTTCTCCTGGCGCTGGCACTCGGTCTGCTCGTTGCCGGCTGGATCCTTCGCGTGAACGGACACGGCAGCGCGCATACGATCGGCCGGGTGCTGGTGCTCCTCGGCTGGATCTGTGTGATCGTCGCGGCTTTCAGCCGGGACCGTCGCGGCAAGCGCGAGAACGACCGGCTGCGCGCGGCGTTGCTCGACGGCCAGACCACAACGGGTGCAGACCAGCGCCCGGACCGTCCTTCCAGTGAGGACGACCGCCCGAGCCCGTGATGCGAGCCTTTCACCCTCGGCTGATTCTGCTGGTAGCAGGCTGATTCTGCTGGTAGCAGTAGGTGTTGATAAGCAGGTGCCGCGCCGGGTGAGCTGACAGCATGCCGGACACCTCCCGTTTCCCGCGCTCCTCTCCGTACTGGCCGGTGGTCAGTCACCCTCAGCTCCGGCGCGTTCTGCCCGGGTTGGCCGTCTCCGCGTTGGGCGACGGCCTGGCGGTGGTCACTGTGTTCTGGCTCGCCACTCAACTCGCCCCGCACGATCAGCGGGGCATCTGGATCGCGCTGGCCATGGCGGCGTACACGCTGCCCAGCGCGGCCGGGACTGTCGTCTTCGGCCGGCTGCTGCGCGGGCGTAGCGGCGCCCAACTCGCCGGGTGGGACGCCATCCTGCGGGCCAGCGCGCTCGGGGCGATCCCCCTCGCGTACCTCGCCGGTGTGCTCACCGTCTGGCTGTACGTCCTCCTGCTCGCCGCCTCGGCGTTACTGCACTCGTGGGGTACCGCCGGACGCTTCA
Source organism: Micromonospora trifolii (assembly GCF_022229005.1). GTDB lineage: Bacteria > Actinomycetota > Actinomycetes > Mycobacteriales > Micromonosporaceae > Micromonospora > Micromonospora trifolii. The sequence continues at coordinate 7,633 of NZ_JAKKFD010000040.1, read as the reverse complement.
CCCTGATCGCCGAGCTGCTGCCGCCGCAGCACCACCTGCCGGCGAACGCGCTGCTCACCACCATCGCCGCGTCCGCCACCATCGTCGGCCCGCCGCTGGCGGGCATCCTGATCGGCTGGGTGAGCCCGGTGTGGGTGATCGCTGTCGACGCCGTCACCTTCGCCGCGCTGGCCCTCACGTACCGCTTCGCCCTCCCCGTCACCGACGGCGTCCGTCGGTCCGAGCGCGGCGCGTCGAAGACGGCCGGCTTCGCCGTCATCCGCCACGACCCCACCCTGCTGGGCCTGCTGGTGCTGAGCCTCGGGTTCTTCTTCCTCTTCGGACCGGTGTACGTGGCGATGCCCATCCACCTCACGGACGACCTGCACGCCTCCGCAACGCTGCTCGGCGCCTACTACACCGCCTTCGGTCTCGGTGGCCTCGTCGGCGGTGTGGTCGCCGGCCACCTTCGCGACTGGCCGCTGCGGGCCACCACCATCGGCATCGTCATCGGGTTCGGGGTGGCAATGCTGCCCCTCGGCCTGGGCGCACCGGCCAGCCTGTCGCTGCCGGCCTTCGCGCTCGCGGGCGTGATCTGGGCACCGTACCGGTCCACCTCGATGGCGCTGTTCCAGCGCAGCACGTCGACCACGCAGCTCCCGGCGGTGCTCGCCGCGAACGGGGCAATCCTCGTGCTGGCGGTGCCCCTGGGCACCATGCTGGGTGGCCCCTTGGTGAGCGCCATCGGCGCACGCCCGACGCTGCTGCTCTGCGCGGCGGCGATAGCCGCTCTCGGCCTGGCCGCCGGGGGGATCGCGATCTCGCTGCGAAGCGTGCGATCCCCCGGCGGTCCAACCGGCACCGAGGTCAGTGCCCGTCGCTGATCTGGACGTCGTCCGGCGCCGGCCTGCCGCGCCCCGTCTCGACCAGCTCCTTGAGACTCATCAGGAAGATCGCCCACTTGGTGCTGCACTCGTGCATGAGTTCGGTCGGCTCGCGCCAAGCGGCGTGCGCGAAGTCGACGATCGTGTAACGGCCCCGCTGGTCGAGCCGCCAACTGATCTCGGTGCCGATCCACTCCTCCGGGCCGCCGACGACCCGCCACCGCACCCGGCCAGCCGGGTCCAGCTCAAGGATCTCCAGGTCGAACCCGCCGTCCTCACCAAAGTGGACGGCCAACTGCCCGCCGACCTCGCTCTTGCCGGTCGTGTCGACCGACCACCAGCCGGCGACGCCCTCGGGGGTTGCCACGGCCCGGTAGACGTCGGCGAGCGGAGCGACGACGCCGACCTGGTGCACAATGTCGACCATTTTCAGCCTCCCTGGTTGTCGGTGCGGTGGAGTTCGATCGTCTCGGCGATGCGCTTGATCCGGCGCAGGCGGGCGTCCCAGGTGGAGCCGACCGCCGACAACTGGGCGACAGCGCGGGCGAGTTGCGCCTCGTCCACCTGGTAGTGGCGCTCGCGACCGGCCGGTTCGGCGTGGATCAACCCAACCCGGTCGAGGACCGCCAGGTGCTTCGAGACGGCCTGGCGGGTGACGGGTAGCCGCCTGCTCAGCGAGGTGGCCGTGCCCGGCCCGTCAGAGAGAAGAAGATCGATCATCGTACGCCGGATGGGGTCGCCGATCGCCGACCACAACTCGTCGTCGACGGCGGCGTTCACGGGGTCGCGACCAGCCGCGCGACGTACCCGCCCAGCCGGGGCATGTAGTGGTCCCAACCGTTCTCGTGGTCGCGGTACTGCTCTTCCAGGACAGCGACCTCCCAACCCAGCTCGCGGAACCCGGTCTCGGTCATCCGGACCAGCGTCCCGGCCCCGCTGGGCACCAGGTCGAAGGTGACGAACAGCGCCTGCCCGCTCCGGTCCGGCTCGGTGAAGCACCACCGGAAGGAGAACCGCTTCGGCGGGTCGACCTCGACGACGGCGAGCGCGACGGTCTTCGTCTCGCCGGTGTCGGTGTCGCGCCAGACCAGCTCGCCGGGCGCGCCGGCGACCGACTCGAACCGCGCGTCGTCGGGCCACCACTCCCGCATGTGCTCGGGCTGGCTGACCACCTCGAAGACGACCTCGGGGGACGCGTTGACGTGGATGTCGCGTTCGATAGTTCCCTGTTCCATGCTCACAACCTTTCGCAACCTTTGGTTGCACTCAACCTACGACAACCCGCTCCGGTTGCGCAACCTTTCGTTGCATGTCGCGATTGCGTCGTACCCGGGGTGCACGATCGGCGCATGTCTGAGTCAGCGCCGCACCGCCACCACGCCATCGACTACGTCGAGCTCACGGTGACCGACCTCGCCGTGGCCAAGCGCTTCTACGCCGACGCGTTCGATTGGCAGTTCAACGACTACGGGCCGGAGTACGCGGGCATCCGCAGCCCCCAGGGGGACGTCGCAGCCGAGGTGGGCGGTCTCCGTCTGGACGAGGAGGTTCGGGCGGGTGGCCCGCTCGTGCTGCTCTACTCCGCCGACCTGGACAGGTCCGTGCAGGCAGTGAAGGAGGCCGGCGGCCAGGTGGTGAATGGGCCGTACGAGTTTCCCGGCGGCCGGCGGTTCCACTTCACCGACCCCAGCGGCAACGAGTTGGGCGCCTGGGCCGAGCAGTAGGACTCCGAGGTCGCCCGGGCGGTGGGTGATCGTCGTCGCCAACTCCGGCGGAGTGTCCCCCATGGCCGGAATTCACGCTGATCGCGCCGAGGAGATGCGGAGAGCTGCCGTCATCGGGCGCACGCCGTCGCCGGTTCCGGGGGTGCTCCACGAACTCATCGACGAACTCGGGCCCTGGCTCGCCACGGAGTACGCAGTCGTTCACGGCGAGAAGGCCGTCCGCCCCTGACGCCGCGAGGTTTTGTGGTTGAGGATCGCTGACGTCAGCGCCGGCGGGCGCGCAGCACGCCGGTCAGCATCGGCAGCGTGAACTCGCCGTGCGCGGTTTCGGGTCGGCTCCCGAGGAAGGCGCGGATCCGGCCGAGCGTGGCCTCCCGCTCCTCTTCGGACATGACCAGCATCCCGGCCCGCGTGGCAAGCGTCGCGACGAGCGAGTCTGCGCTGCGGCGCTGCCCGTGCGGGAACTCGACCTGCTCCGTCGACCCGAACCGCGCACCCAGGTCGGTGCTCGGAACGAGCATGTCCGCCGTAGCCGTGCGCCAACTGCTCAGGGTGTCACGCGGGCCGATGGCGGCACTCCCGCTGACCCGTTCGAGCCCGGCAACCCAGTCGATCCCGTCGTCCATGATGTTCCACAATCCGGCCAGGACACCGCCGGGCGCGAGGACCCTGGCGATCTCCGCTCCCGCGAGGGCCATGTCGAACCAGTGCAGGGCGTTGCCGGCGAGCACGGCGTCGACGGACCCGTCCGGCAACGGAATGGCCTCGGCGCTACCCGGCAGGGCACTGACGGCAGGCAGCGCACGGCGTAGCTCGGTGAGCATCGCCGGGTCAGGTTCGACAGCCACAACGTCCGCGCCCACAGCCACCAACGTCGCGGACAGCTTGCCGGTGCCGGCGCCCAGGTCGAGCACGCGTAGACCGGGGGCGGGCTCCAGCGCCCACCGCACCGCGGCCTGCGCGTAGTCCGGGCGGTGCTCGGCGTACGCGGTCGCCGCCGCGCCAAACGACGATCGGAGCTGCTGATCCGTCATGCGGTCAACCTACCGCCGCTTGTGGACATTGACTGCGACCATGGCCACCGTGCAGATCTTGCGGAGCTGGTGGCGCGCCGGCTACCCCGTCTACGTACTCGGCCTCGCGGTCGGGATGGTCACGATGTGGCTGCCGTTAAAGACCTTCCAGGACAACGACGCTTGGGCGAGTCGACTACGGGTCGAGGGCGTGCCAGCCCAGGCAGTCGTCGATGAACTCGTGCACAAGCGGCGGAACACGATGCACCTACGCTACGAATTCGCCGGCGCTCAGCGTCAGGCCGAGGTTGGCTGTTGGGAGGTCTGCCTAGCGGCCGGCAGTGCGGTGCGAATCTGGGTCAACCCCAACGACCCAGAGGATTTCGTCACCGATTTCGGCATCCTCAGCGGGCACCGAGGCCGACTGCAAGGGCTGGTCGGAGCGGCAGGCCTGGTTCTGTCCGGGGCGATGGCGCTCGCTGTGATCGCCCGCCTCCACCAGCGACGACGCGACCGCCGGCGACGCGACTGGCAGCGACAGCAACAGGACCAGCGTCAACGACAGTTCGCAAACGCCAGGTCCGGAAGGAAACGCAAGCCGAGTCGGCGACGGCCGAACCTAGACTGATCTCGCGACAGACGAGTGACGGCAATGAACTGCATCGAGGTCCGCTGTCGGCACGGTTCGGCGTTCCTACAACCTTGCTACCCGACTTGTCGGTCCGGAAGGAACAATGACCGTCTCCCGCCTGGCTCGGTATGGTCGGCCGGCGTGACTGGCCGTAACAGCGGTCCTGATGCAACGGTTGGTGGTGGTCGGTGTTGACCGCTGCGACGGGCACGGGTCGGCACGCGGCTGGAGTGTTCTGGGTGTCTTTGATCGTCTTCGCTGTGGGGTTCTGAGTCGGTCTTGTGCGTTCGCGCCCTGTTGTCGGCTTGATCGCTGTGTCATCGTGGTGGCACGTTCCGTGGACCTTGATCGGGGAGGGTTTGGGATGGCGCGGCTGGTGGTGGCGGTGGACCCGGCGGTAGGTGTGGTGCCGGTGGCGTTGGCGAAGGCGTGGGAATCCGATGAGGAGGCTGCCGCCCTGGGAGCGGCGTCGGTGCAGCCGGCGGCTCCGGGAACGTTCTTGCCGGGTTTGGCGGAGTTGGTGCTGGTGCCGTTGGCGGTCAATCTGGCCAGCAGCCTGCTGTATGACCTGGTCCGGCGGCTTATCGTGCAGCAGCGGCCGGCTGTGGACGTGACGGAGTTGGAATTGACCGAAACCCGTTCGGGTGATGATCGTGTGGTGGTGGTCCGGGTTCGCCGGAGCGTCTCGTGACGTCCAGCGGTGAAGCCCAGCCCGTATTGGTGATCGGTGTTTCTGAGCGGTCACGCACCATCGATGGGTCCTTCATTGCGCGGGTGTCCTTTGGCGGGGGTGCGGAGTACGACGTCACGATTACCGATCCGGCCAGCGACGGTGACGAGGACCGGTTGGCGTGGTATTTCGAGGAGCATCTGCAGTTTCCGTTCCTGGACAAGGATTTGGCTCGGGAGGCTGTGGAGCAGCTGCGGGCCTATGGTGAGCGGCTGTGCCGGCAGGTGTTCGCCGGGGAAGCGTTGGTGAACTACCGGGCGGTGGCGCGGCGCGGGTTCGACGGCTGCCGCTTGCAGGTACGGGGCTCGGCGGCGTTCCACCGCCTGCACTGGGAAGCTCTGTTCGATCCGGCGTTGCCGGTGCCGTTGGCGATTCGACTGCCGATTGTCCGCCAGGTGGACCTGACCCCGTCCGGGTTCGAGCTGCCGCCGCAGCGGCCGACGTTGAACATTCTGGTGGTGACCGCCCGGCCCGCAGGCCGTAACGATGTCGGCTACCGCACGATCTCCCGGCCACTGTTGGAGGGGTTGCGTCGGGCGGATCGGCCGGTGATGGTGGATCTCGTGCGGCCGGGGACGTGGCCGGCGCTGGAGCAGCATCTGCGCGCGGCGACGAAGCTGCATGGCAGCGGCTACTACCAGGTGATCCATTTCGATGTGCATGGCGCGGTGACCGGATTTGAGGAACTGGAGCGGGGTCGGGCCGCTGACCGGTATCTGTTTGGAGCGCGACGGCTCGCGCCGTTTGCCGGTGAGCGGGCGTTCTTGTTCTTCGAAACCGCGGTCGAGGGCAAGGCGGATCCGGTGTCGGCGCAGGACATCGCGGATCTGTTGGCGGAGCATCAGGTTCCGGTGGCCGTGTTGAACGCCTGCCAGTCGGCGAAGGAACCGGCCAGCGAGGCCAGCCTTGCCCAGCGTCTGGTGGAGGCCGGTGTCCCGGTGACGGTGGGGATGGCTTACTCGGTGACGGTGTCGGCCGCCAGACAGGCGATGCCGCTGCTGTACTCGGGCCTGGCCGCAGGGGATGACCCGGTCGCGGCGATGCAGACCGCGCGGCGGTCGCTGTTCGACGACAAGACCCGGCAGGCGTATTTCGATCAGGACCTGGAGTTGGAGGACTGGGTCCTGCCGGTGGTATTCAACCAGCAGGACGTGCGGCTGTCGCTGTCGGACATGTCGGTGGAGCATCAGGTCCGGTTTTTGCAGCGGGAGGCGCTGGTCGGCGACGAACCGGCGACGGAGTACGGGTTCATCGGCCGGGACCTGGACATCCAAGCGATTGAGCGGCGGCTGCTGATCCGAGACGACCGCAACATGCTGCTGGTCAAAGGCATGGCCGGCGCCGGAAAGTCGACACTGCTGGAACATCTGGGCTGGTGGTGGCAACGCACCGGCCTGGTGGAAATGGTGTTCCGGTTCAGCTACGAGCACCGGGCCTGGACCCTCAACCAGATCATCCGCGACATCGCCACCACCCTGCTGGACACGGTGGAGCAGGCGAAGCTGGAGCTACTGCCCGAGAAGGCACAGCCCGAGTACATTGCCCGGTTGCTGCGGTCGCGCCGGTATCTGCTGGTCGTGGACAACGCCGAGTCGATCACCGCCACCCCGGCGGCGATCCCCCACGCCCTGCCCGCCCCAGAACGGGAACGACTCGCCGGGTTCCTGGCCCGCCTGCGCGGCGGAAACACTCTCGTGTTGTTCGGGTCGCGCGAAGACGAGCAGTGGATCGGCCCCCGAACCTTCGGCGACAACACTTACTCCCTGCCTGGCCTGGATGACCAGGCCGCGTCGGTGCTCATCGACGCCATCCTCACTCGCCACGGCGGAACCCGTCACCTGCACGACAAGCAGCAGCGCGATGCACTGGAGCGGCTGAGGACCCTGCTCGGTGGGTATCCGCTGCCGCTGACGGTGGTCCTGCCCACCCTCGCCACACAAACCCCGACGCAGGTCCTCGCCGACCTGCAACAAGGCAACAGCGCCACGGATCTCGGGCGCATCAACCAGGTCATCGAGTACAGCCACGGCAGGCTCAACCCCACCATCCAGCATTCCTTGCTGTTGCTGGCCCCGTTCACCGCCAGCATCCCCACACTGTTCCTCGACGACTACCAGGAGTTGCTCGCCGACCACGAGGCGGTGCAAGCCCTCGGCCCGATCGACCTCGCCGCGGCGGTCGCCGAAACCGTTCGGGTCGGACTCGCCACAGCCCACCCCCGCCTGGTCAACTGGGTGCAGATCCTGCCGGTCCTGCCCTACTTCCTACGCACCCGCATCAAAGACCACCCTGAACTACATGACGCTGCCCGGGACGCGCACTACCGGCTCTACACCGCGCTCGGGAGGCAGATCCGTCAGCTGCTCTCCTCGACGCAGCCGCAGCAGCGGGAAACCGGACGTGCCGTATCGAACAGCGAGTACGCCAACCTCACCACCGCCCTCGATCACGGACTTCATACCGGCCAACCCGTCCTTCCCATAGTTCAGGCGGTGGAGGAGTACCTCGACCAGACCAAACAACAGGACACCCGCCGGCACCTGCTCGACACCGCCATCGCCGCTCCCCGCGACCTCGACCGTGAAGACCTACGCCGCGAATCCGCAACTCTGCATCACCTAGCCGGCATCGCCGCGCACCAGCAGCGGCGCTTCGACGAGGCCGAAGCCCAC
>NZ_JAKKFD010000004.1 GCF_022229005.1 Micromonospora trifolii | reverse complement strand
GCCGACCGGGGCGAGCGGACCACCGAGCGGGGCGAGCGGACCACCGAGCGTGCCGATCGGGGCGAGCGTGCCGAGCGTGCCGATCGGGGCGAGCGCAACGATCGGGGCGAGCGTGCCGATCGGGGCGAGCGCAACGACCGGGGCGAGCGTGCCGACCGGGGCGAGCGTGCCGAGCGCAACGACCGACCCGACCGCGGTGACCGCAACGACCGCAACGACCGCAACGACCGTGGTCAGCGTGCCGAGCGGGACAGCGACGACGACGACGAGGGCGGCGGTCGGCGCGGCCGGCGCAGCCGTTTCCGGGACCGTCGCCGCGGGCGCGGCGAGCGCACCGAGACCGGCGCCGACACCGGCGGGCGTGAGCCGCAGGTCAACGAGGACGACGTGCTCGTCCCGGTGGCCGGCATCATCGACGTGCTCGACAACTACGCCTTCGTGCGGACGACCGGTTACCTGGCCGGCCCGAACGACGTGTACGTCTCGATGTCCCAGATCAAGAAGTACGGCCTGCGTCGCGGTGACGCGATCACCGGTGCGGTGCGGGCGGCCCGCGAGGGCGGCAACAGCGGCGACCAGCGGCGCGACAAGTACAACCCGCTGATGCGGCTGGACACGATCAACGGGATGGAGCCGGAGGAGGCCCGGCGTCGTCCGGAGTTCTACAAGCTCACTCCGCTCTACCCGCAGGAGCGCCTGCGGCTGGAGACCGAGCCGCACATCCTGACCACCCGGGTCATCGACCTGGTCATGCCGATCGGCAAGGGCCAGCGGGCACTCATCCAGTCTCCGCCCAAGGCGGGTAAGACGATGGTGCTGCAGGCGATCGCGAACGCGATCACCCGCAACAACCCGGAGTGCCACCTGATGGTGGTGCTGGTGGACGAGCGGCCTGAAGAGGTCACCGACATGCAGCGGTCGATCAAGGGCGAGGTCATCGCGGCCACGTTCGACCGTCCGCCGCAGGACCACACCACGGTGGCGGAGTTGGCCATCGAGCGGGCCAAGCGCCTCGTCGAGCTGGGGCACGACGTCGTCGTGCTGCTCGACTCGGTGACCCGGCTCGGTCGGTCGTACAACCTGGCGGCTCCGGCCAGCGGCCGGATCATGTCGGGTGGTATCGACTCCACAGCGCTCTACCCGCCGAAGCGCTTCCTCGGCGCGGCCCGCAACATCGAGAACGGCGGGTCGCTGACCATCATCGCCACGGCGCTGGTGGAGACCGGGTCCATGGCGGACACGGTCATCTTCGAGGAGTTCAAGGGCACCGGCAACGCCGAGTTGAAGCTGGACCGGAAGATCGCCGACAAGCGGACCTTCCCGGCCATCGACATCAACCCGTCGGGTACGCGTAAGGAAGAGGTCCTGCTCGCACCGGAGGAGCTGGCCATCATCCACAAGCTCCGGAAGGTGCTGCACTCGCTCGACTCGCAGGCCGCGATGGATCTCCTGCTGGACCGCCTCAAGCAGTCCCGCACGAACATCGAGTTCCTGATGCAGATCGCGAAGTCGACGCCGGGGGAGTAACCCTTCCCAGGTGACGACGAAGGGGCACGGCCATCGCGGCCGTGCCCCTTCGTCATGTCCCCGGTCCCGACACCCGCGTCGCGAGTTGATGGAATTTTCCTTCGGTTCAGTCGACAGGTATTGAAACTTCTATTCATCGCCGGGTTGACTGTCGTCCATGCGTACCCGCAGACGATCCGCCCGCCGCACCGGCGTCCTGCTGCTGACGCCGCTGCTCGCCCTGGCCCTGTCACCGCCGGCCACTGCCGCACCCACCGTCGCCCCGCCCGCAGTGGCCTCAGCGGTCTCATCGGCCGCACCCACCATCGCGGAGGACGCGCCGCCCGCGTCCTCCCGCCCGGCCGGCTCGGTCAGCCTGGCCGCCGCCCCGACCGCCCCGACCGCAGGCGTTGGTGGGCTGGAGCCGGCCGGCGGGCTGGAGACCACGAAGGCCACCCGGCCGGTCGCACCCGGCGTGCAGTTGACGTCCTTCGACAGGTACGACGCCGAGGGCTGGCTGCGCGCCGACGCGCTCACCACCGACCTGGCCGGCGGCTCCACCGTCGACTACGTCAACTCCGGCGCGGTCAGCCGGGCCGAGTCGCTGCGAAAGGCGGTGGACCAGTCGCGCGCGGTCGCCGCTGTCAACGGCGACTTCTTCGACATCAACAACTCCGGCGCCGCCCAGGGCGTCGGCGTCCGGAACGGTGAGCTGATCCAGTCGGGGGTCAGCGGCCACCGCAACGCGGCGGCGGTCACCACGAACGGGCTCGGGCGGGTGATCGAGGTGAACTTCGACGGCAGCGCCACCCTGCCCACCGGGCCGGTCGCGCTGACCCAGTTCAACAACATGGTGCAGGCCGACGGCATCGGCGCCTTCACCGAGCTGTGGGGGTCGTACACCCGGCAGCGTGCCGTGGAGGGCGCGGCCCGGGTCGTCGAGGTCACAGTGACCGACGGTCGGGTGGCAGCGGTGGGAGGCGTGGCCGGTAGCGGTCCGATCGTCGCGGGCAGCACCGTGCTGCTCGGCCGTGACCTCGGCGCGGACGCCCTGGCCGGCCTGCGCCCCGGTGACCCGGTGACGGTGGCCTGGCGACCGAAGCCCTCCGACGGCAGCACCCTGCACGCGGCGGTCGGGGGCGGCAACGTCCTGGTCCGCGACGGCGTCGTGCAGAGCATCGCCGACCCGACCCTCGCCCCCCGCACCGCCGTCGGGTTCAGCGCCGACGGTCGAAAGATGATCATGCTGACGGTGGACGGCCGTCAGGTCGACAGCCGCGGCGTGACCCAGACCGAGATGGGCCGGATGATGGCCGAGCTGGGCGCCCACCACGCGCTCAACCTCGATGGTGGCGGATCGTCCACGCTGCTGGCCCGGGAACCGGGCGCGCCCACCGTGCAGCTGGAGAACGGCCCCTCCGACGGCAGCGAGCGGGCCGTGCCCAACGGCCTGGCCATCTACGCGCCAAAGGGCAGCGGGCGACTCACCGGCTACTGGGTCGAGACGGCCAGCGACCCCACCGTCGCCCCGGGCGTCTCACCGGTGCGAGGTGGGCGGCCCGACCGGGTCTTCCCGGGGCTGACCCGCACCCTCACCGCATCCGGCTACGACGAGACGTACGGCCCGGCGGCCGGCGTCCCCACCTGGCGGGCGACCCCGCCGGTACGCGGCCGGGTCGGCAGTGACGGCGTGTTCCGCGCCGGCGCGCCGGGGGCCAGCACGGTCACCGCCGCACGGGGACGGGTGACCGGTTCGCTGAACCTCACAGTGCTCGGCCCGCTGGCCCGGATCGGCACCACAGCGCCGCGGATCGGACTGACCGGCCGGGACGGTGACGCCCTGGTCGGCGTGGTCGGGTACGACGCCGAAGGCAACACCGCGCCGATCGAGCCGGCCGACCTCACACTCGACTACGACCGGGACCTGCTGCGGATCACTCCCACCGGGGACGGCAACCTGTCCATTGCCGCGTTGCGGGACACCGGCTCGGGCCTGGTGACCGTTCACGTCGGCCGCACGAGCGCCGTCCTGCCGGTCACCGTCGGGCTGACCGACGTGCCGGTCGCCGGTTTCGACGACGCCGCTTCCTGGCGGTTCAGCCAGGCCCGCGCCAGCGGTTCGGTAGCGCCGGCGCCAGGGCACACCGGCACCGGTCTGCGCATGTCGTACGACTTCAGCCAGTCCACCGGCACGCGGGCCGCGTACGCCGACCCGCCCGCCTGGATCGAGGTCCCCGGTCAGCCGCAGGCCTTCGGGATGTGGATCCACGGCAACGGCACCGGGGAGTGGCCCAGCCTGCACCTGCACGACGCCCAGGACACCCAGCACGTGCTGCGCGGCCCACTGATCACCTGGACCGGCTGGCGGTACGTGGAGTTCGCGGTGCCGGCCGGGGTGCAGTACCCGGTGCGGGTACGCCGCTTCTACGTGGCCGAGACGAATGCCGCTGCGCAGTACACCAGCGAGGTGATCATCGACGACCTGGTGGCGAAGGTGCCCCCGACCGTCGACGTGCCGGAGGCGGCACCGCGTACCGATCGGGTGGTGGTCCGTGACGGCACCGTGGACGGCGCGCCGTGGCGGTTCGCGGTGCTCTCCGACGCCCAGTTCGTCGCCGCCGACCCGGACAGCGACCTGGTCGCCCAGGCCCGGCGGACGTTGCGCGAGGTGCGGGCGGCCCGGCCGGACCTCCTCCTGATCAACGGCGATTTCGTGGACACCGCCTACCCGGCCGACTTCGCGCTGGCCCGGCGGATCCTCGACGAGGAGTTGGGCGACGTGCTGCCCTGGTACTACGTGCCCGGCAACCACGAGATCATGGGTGCACCGATCAGCAACTTCGCGGCCGCGTTCGGTGCCACCTCCCGGGTGTTCGACCACAACGGCACCCGGTTCGTCACGCTCAACTCGTCCACCGGGACGCTGCGCGGCGGAGGCTTCGACCAGGTGCGGATGCTCCGCGAGACGCTGGACGCGGCGGCCACCGACCGGCGCGTGGGTTCCGTCGTCGTCCTGCACCACCACCCGCCGCGCGACCCCAGCCCGGCGCAGGCCAGCCAGCTCGGCGACCGCAAGGAGGCGGCGCTGCTGGAGCAGTGGCTCGCCGACTTCCAGCACCGCACCGGCAAGGGCGCGCTGTTCGTGGGTGGGCACGTCGGCACCTTCCACGCCGACCGGGTGGACGGGGTTCCGTACGTGATCAACGGCAATGCGGGCAAGACGCCGTCCACCCCTGCCGACCAGGGCGGCTTCACCGGCTGGACGGAGTTCGGCGTGGACCCGGTGACCCCGGCCGAGGCCGACCGGGCCCGCCGTGACCCGCTCGCCGAGGGCCCGCGCTGGGTGGACGCGGAGTTCCACGCGCACGCCGACCGCCTCACGGTGGCCGCCCCGGCCAGCGTCGTGGTCGGCACCCCCGCAGCGGTCACCGCCACGCTGACCCAGCCCGGCGGGCGTACCGTCCCGGTGACCGCACCGGTCAGCGCCGACTGGTCGGCCTCGCCGGGAGTGCACGTCGGCTCGGCGGCCGGGGTGCGCCCCTGGCACACCGCCCGATTCGACCCGGCTACCGGCACCCTGACGGCACTGCGGCCCGGCGCGCCGATACGCCTGACTGTCGAGGTCAACGGCGCCCGCGCCGAGGCCACCATCAGCGTCAGCGGGTGAACTGTCCGGACGGGCCCTCACACGCGGGGCCCGTCCGGACACCTCAGAAGTCGCCGTCGGCCACCTGGAAGACGGTCAGGCCGAGGGATCGCCACATCTGGACCACCTGGACGCGGTCGTCGAATACGCCGGCCACCCGGTAACGGTCCCGGATCTCCCGGTCGTAGATCTCCCGCTTGACGATGGAGTCCTTCCGGGTGTCGCCGACGGCGCGCAGGTGCAGGCCCAGGTAGGGCACTCGTACGTGCCGGGCCAGCCACGCCTCGGTGGCCGCGCGGGCGGAGGCGTCCCGCCCCGAGCAGAAGACCACCCCGTAGCCGGCGGCGTGCATCGCCCGGACCGCCGCGATCACCGCAGTGTTCGGCTGGTCCTGGCCCACCCGGGTCATGTCGTACGGGCTGCGGGAGACGGCCAGCGCGACGGTCCCGTCGATGTCCACCAGGACGATCTCCGGTGGCTCGGCCGACGGCGGGTGCACCACGGCGGGGCGTCCGGTGCGGGCCTGCGGCACGGGCAGCGGCAGCTCCCGACCCTGAAGGTACCGCTCGTGCAGCCGGCGGATCGCGTCCGCGCCGACCTGCTCGGTGGCCGGCCGGGCGGCGTCGCGGCGCAGGCACTCGTCCAGCGGCACGTCGGTGAAGTCGTGCACCTCGAAGTCCGCGCCGTGGCGGGCGGCCAGTTCGGCCCAGCCTCGCAGGGTCCGCGCGCGCAGGTTGGTGTCGTCGACGCAGACGTCCGCCCGGGCCCGCAGCAGCGCCTCGACCTGAGCCTGCTGTACGGCGGTCACCTGCGCCTCGGCCCACTGGGTGAACAACCGTTCGCCGTGCAGCATCCGACGCAGATCGTCCCGGTTGACCCGCGACACGGACGGCTGGAGCGTGCGGGCGAACGTCGTCTTGCCCGAGGCGGGCAGTCCCCGGGTGGCGATCAGGCGGGTCATCGACGCACCTCCGGCTCGACGGGCGTACCCCGGCCGGGGTACCTGGCGGCGGTCCGCCGGGTGCGCGAATGCCCCGCCGGGCGGCGGGAATGCGGACGGGTAGGCACGTGTTGACGATGCCGGACGAGGTGTGCGGCCCGACTACCGGGTCGGCTCAGGCCCATGGCACACTGGTCAATCGGCCACCGGTTCCGGTTCACGCCCGAGCCCGTCGTGTACGGCGCGACGAGCGATGACGGCGACCCGGCGACCACCAACGAGAGGACCGAGGCGATGAAGGCAAACATCCACCCGGAGTACGTGACCACCGAGGTCAGCTGCTCCTGTGGCAACACGTTCACGACCCGCAGCACCGCCAAGGGCGGGGCGATCCACGCCGAGACCTGCAGCGCCTGCCACCCGTTCTACACCGGTAAGCAGCGCGTTCTCGACACCGCCGGCCGGGTCGCGAAGTTCCAGCAGAAGTACGCCAAGGTTCAGGCCAAGAAGGCCAAGTAACTCCTCGTTCGGCGCCCGCGTCCGGTTTTTCACCGGACGCGGGCGCCGTCCGCATTTTCCTCCATTTCTGCCCGGCCGCTGGCCCCCGGCCCCCGGCCCGGTCGTCGCGCACCGTCGAAGGAGCATCCGCAGCATGAGCAGCGAGCGTCTGGCCGGCCTTCTCGACGAGTACGCGCAGTTGGAGAAGCGGTTGGCCGATCCGGCCATCCACGCCGACCAGGCCACCGCGCGCAGGGTCGGCCGCCGGTACGCCGAGTTGGTGCCGCTGCACAAGGCCGCCGACGGGTTGGAGCAGGCCCGCGCCGATCTGGCCGCGGCTCGCGAGCTGGCCGCCGAGGACCCGTCCTTCGCGGCTGAGGCGGACGCCATCGCCGGATCCCTGCCGGTGCTGGAGGAGCGGCTCGCCGAGCTGCTCATTCCGCGCGACCCGCACGACGCCAAGGACGTGATCGTCGAGATCAAGGCGGGTGAGGGTGGCGAGGAGTCGGCGCTGTTCGCCGGTGACCTGCTGCGGATGTACACCCGGTACGCCGAGCGGCACGGCTGGGTCACCGAGGTGATCGACGCGCAGGATTCCGACCTCGGCGGGGTCAAGGACGTCTCCCTGGCGATCAAGACCAAGGGTGTCCCGGACGGCGGCAACGGCGTCTGGTCGCGGCTCAAGTGGGAGGGCGGCGTGCACCGGGTGCAGCGTGTCCCGGTGACCGAGTCGCAGGGCCGGATCCACACCAGCGCCGCCGGGGTGCTGGTGCTGCCGGAGGCCGAGGACGTCGACGTCACCATCGACCAGAACGAACTGCGCATCGACGTGTTCCGCTCGTCCGGCCCGGGTGGCCAGTCGGTGAACACCACCGACTCGGCGGTGCGGATCACCCACCTGCCGACCGGCATCGTCGTCTCCTGCCAGAACGAGAAGTCCCAGTTGCAGAACCGGGAGCAGGCGATGCGGATCCTGAGGGCCCGGCTGCTCGCCGCCGCCCAGGAGCAGGCCGACGCCGCCGCCTCGGACGCGCGCAAGGCGCAGGTGCGCACCGTGGACCGCTCGGAGCGGATCCGCACCTACAACTACCCGCAGAACCGGATCACCGATCACCGGATCGGCTACACCGCGTACAACCTGGATCTGGCACTCGGCGGCGAGCTGGACGGGGTGCTGGACGCCCTGACCGAGGCCGACCGGGCCGCCCGGCTAGCCGGCGACACCGAGCTGACCCGCCGCTGACCGCGACACCCGCGCTGACCCGCCGCACCCCGTCGATCATGGAGTTGCGGTGGGCGAATTGTCACGCCCTGGGGTTTCGTGAGGCACCACAACTCCTTGATCGACGCCCAGCGCCGGCGGGAGGTCAGCTCGCGCGGGGGCGGGTCTTGGCGCGGAGCATCTCGCGGTCGGCCTGCTCGAACGCGACGCTGAGCGCGTCGCGCAGCCCGCTGCCACCGGAGACCTCGGCGAAGCCGATGCTCACCCCGACCGGGGTGCCGGGCACCAACGATTCCCAGTCCTCCAGGCGGACTGCTGCCTCGATCCGGCGGGCCACCTCGGCCGCCTCGGTCATGCCGGTGTCCGGCAGCACCACCACGAATTCGTCACCGCCGTAACGGGCCACGAAGTCGCCCCGGCGCATCACCCGGTTGATCACACCGGCGATGCGCTGCAGCACCAGGTCGCCGGAGTGGTGCCCGTGCCGGGTGTTCACCGCCTTGAAGCCGTCCAGGTCGCAGACGCCGATCACGACTCGTTCGCCACGGGTGACCACTGCGGTGATGTAGCGCTCCAGCCGGCGGCGGTTGGGCAGCCCGGTGAGCGGGTCGGTCAACGCCTCGCCCTCGAAGCGCGCCGCCTCGCGGCGCATCTCCTCGTGGTCGATGCGGGCGGCGATGCCGTCGATGTAGACGTCACGCAGCCGGTCGTTGCGCTGCGCGGCGAGCCGGAACGCCAGCCGGTCGGCCCGGTGTGCGGCCAGGTGGTCCCCGGCGCGGGTCAGCGCGATGCTGCGCAGCCGGGCCGGCTCGGCCGCCCCGAGCGTCTCGTTGGAGACCCGGACGGTGTCCAGTCGGGCGACCGCCTCGATCGGCCGACCGTCGGCGACGGCGAGGCACACCTGCCCGAGTTGACGCAGGTCGCGGGCGCGGGCGCTGTCGCCGCCATGGGTGATCAACCGGGCCGGCTCGGGGCCCTCGGTGGCCACCTGGTCGCCGAGCGCGGCCTGTCGGGCCGCCGCGTAGCCGTACGCGGCGAGGCTGCTCGGGCGTAGCTGGCCGGCCCGCCCGGCGCGGACGAAGCGGGTCAGGTCGGCGGCCACGTCCCGGAGCACCCGCAGACAACCGTCGCTGTCGCCGTTGTGGTCCAGGGCCACGGCGTTGCGCAGCCGGATGCCCGGCGCGGCGAACGTCTCCTCCGGGATCCCGGCGGTCAGCCCGAGCTGCCGGGCCCGCTCGATGGCACCCAGGGCGTACCCGTGGAAGCTGAGGTAGCTGTAGGCCATCGCCAGGTCGTGCCAGCCCCAGGCGGTGTCCCGGTCCGGGTCGGCGACGGCGCCCAGGGCCCGGGCCGCCCGGACGAGGTGCATGACGCAGCGGTCCAGGGCGCCCTGGTGGTGCGCGGCGAGCGCGGCCAGCGCGTTGAGGTGACCGTGCAGGTAGGGCTCGGCGAGGTCGCGGACCGCCGCCGACGCCTCTTCGATGGCCCGGGTGAACTCTGCGGTCCGACCGAGATTGATCAGCGCGGAGAGGCGCTGCACCATGGCGTCCGCTCGCGCCGCCGGGTCGTTGGTGGTGCGGATCACACGCTCCAGCAGGACGTACGCCTCCGCGGAGCGGCTGGCCTCCTGCAACGCCCGGGCGTGCGTGAGGGCGTCAACCTGGTCATCGACCCGGTCGAGCCAGCCCACCCGCCAACCTCCTGTCGTGCGCGCCTGGGCGCACCTGTTCGTCACGTCGCCCGCGACGCTTCATGATTATGTCGTGAGTACTTTGCCGCAACACCCCCCCGAAGGGACAGGCCCCATCCGGCCGTCCGCCGCGGTGGCCCGAGCGGCCCGCGCGCTCGCCGCCGCCGGGGTCGGCTCGGCCCGGGTGGAGGCCGAGTTGCTGGCGGCGTACGTGCTGGGGGTGCCCCGGGGTCGGCTGGCTCTCGCCGACGACCTGAGCGACGACCAACTGGTGCGGCTCGACGAGTTGACGCGCCGCCGTGTCGCGCGCGAGCCGTTGCAGCACCTGACCGGTCGGGCCGGGTTCCGGCACCTGGAGCTGTCGGTCGGCCCGGGTGTCTTCGTGCCCCGGCCGGAGACCGAGCTGTTGGCCGGCTGGGGTGTCGAGCAGGCCCAGGGCCGACCCGACCCGGTGGTGGTGGACCTGTGCAGCGGCTCCGGCGCGATCGCGCTGGCGGTGGCTCAGGAGCTGCCGGGAGCGCGGGTGATCGCGGTCGAGCGTTCCCCGGCGGCGCTGGCCTGGCTGCGGCGCAACGCGGCGGAGCGCGCCGCGGCGGGGGACCGCCCCATCGAGGTGGTCGAGGCCGATGTGACAGCGCCGGACCTGCTGGCCGAGCTGGTGGGCCGGGTGGACGTGCTGCTCTGCAACCCGCCGTACGTGCCGGACGACGTGCTGGTCCCGCCGGAGGTGGCCGGGCACGACCCGGCGGAGGCGGTCTTCGGCGGCACCGACGGTCTGGTGGTGATCCGGCCGGTCGTCGCCCGGGCGGCGGTGCTGTTGCGCCCGGGGGGCGTGCTCGGCGTCGAGCACGACGACACCCACGGCGCGGCGGTGCCCGGGCTGCTCGCCGAGAACGGCGGCTTCACCGCTGTTCTGGAGCATCTGGACCTCACCGGGCGTCCCCGCTACGCCACCGCGTCCCGACGGGCGGACGGCCAGCACGCCCCGATCGGGGCGGCGTGGCAGACTGACTCCTCGTGATGCTCTACGACTGCCGGTCGCCCGCCGATCGGGACCGCGGCATCGCTGCGGCGATCGAGGCGGTCAAGAACGGCGAGCTGGTCGTTCTCCCGACGGACACCGTGTATGGGATCGGCGCGGACGCGTTCACCCCGTACGCGGTGAAGGCGCTGCTCGACGCCAAGGGCCGGGGCCGGCAGATGCCGCCGCCGGTGCTGATCGGCTCGCGGCACACCCTTGACGGGTTGGTCTTCTCGCTGCCCACTGCCGCACGGGACCTGGTGGAGGCGTTCTGGCCGGGTGCGCTGACGATCGTGGTCGAGCACTCGCCGAGCCTGCAGTGGGACCTGGGCGACAAGACCGGCACTGTGGCGGTGCGGATGCCGCTGCACCCGGTGGCGTTGGAGGTGCTGCGCGAGACGGGCCCGATGGCTGTCTCGTCGGCCAACAAGACCGGGCAGCCGGCCGCGGTCACCGCCGACGAGGCGCGTGACCAGCTCAGCTATTCGGTGCGGGCCTATCTGGAGGCCGGCCCCTGCCCGGACCCGGTGCCCAGCACGATCGTGGATCTGACCGGTGAGGTGCCGCAGCTGTTGCGGGCCGGGGCGATCCCGCTGGAGAAGCTGCGCGACGTGGTTCCGGATCTCGTCGACGGTCGGGCGGTCTGAGTGCCCCCGTTCACGATTCTGCACGTCTGCATGGGCAACATCTGCCGCTCGCCGATGGCGGAGCGGCTGCTGGCCCTGGCGGTGCGGGAGCGGCTGACCCGGCGTTCGCAGGACCCGGCCCAGGCCGAGGAACTGGTGCACAGCCACAGCGCCGGCACTGGTGGCTGGCACGCGGGCGAGGAGATGAACCCGCCGGCGGCACGGCAGGTCACCGGCCGTGGGGGGGACGTGGCGGGGTTCGCCGCGCGCAAGCTGCGCTCGGACCACATCGACGCCGCCGACCTGGTCCTGACCGCCACCGCCGACCAGTTTGAGTACGTGGTGGCGCTTCGTCCGGACGCGGCGGCCCGCACGTTCGTGCTGGGGGAGTTCGGTCGACTGCTGGCCGCTGTGGACGCCGCCGCGCTGCCGCCGGGTGACGCCACCCCGGAGGCCGTGTACGCCCGTGGGGTCGCCCTGGTGGCGGCGGCTCACGACGCGCGACTGGGCGCCTCGGCGCTGACCACCGATGATCTGGACGACCCGTGGGGTCGTGGCGACCAGTGCTTCAGCCGGGTCGCCGACGAGATCGAGGAGACGGTCCACCCGCTGGCCGGCGCGCTGCTCCCCTGAGCGTGGTGCGAGTTTCCTCCGGGTTTGGGGAAAACCCAGGGCTAAAGGGGCGTTCCGGGTCATTCTGAACGGGTCCTAGCGTGACCGGCTCCTGCGGGGAGAGCTGATGATCCGGGCCCAACTCGACAAACTGCTGACCGTGGTGATCGCCGGAGTGCTGGCCGGGTTGGTGCTGGCCGCCGCCGCACTACCAGCGGCCCTGGTCTTCGGTATCGGCTTCAGCGCCCTGTCGACGCCGTACTCGGAACTGCCGAACACACTCCGGACGCCGCCCACCGCGCAGCGCTCCAACCTCTACGCCAACGACGGCACCACCCTGATCACCTCCTTCTACCAGGAGGACCGGGTGGACGTGCCGCTGCACGAGGTGGCTCCGGTGATGCGCCGGGCGATCGTGGCCGCCGAGGACGTCCGGTTCTACCAGCACAGCGGGGTCGACCTTCGGGGTGTGGTGCGCGCGTTCACAGTCAACAAGCGCGACGGCCGGACCCGGCAGGGCGCCTCCACGCTGACCATGCAGTACGTCCGCAACGTGCTCAGCAACGATCCCCGGCTGACCGAGGCGCAGCGCGACGCCGCCACCGAACTCACCACCGTCCGCAAGCTCCAGGAGATGCGGTACGCGCTCGCGTTGGAGCGGGAACTCGACAAGGACGAGATCCTGACCCGCTACCTCAACATCGCCTACTTCGGTGCCGGGGCGTACGGCATCGCGGCGGCCAGCAAGCGGTACTTCTCCCGTTCCCCGGCCGAGTTGACCCTGGCCCAGGCGGCCCTGCTCGCCGGTCTGGTGCGTTCGCCGGACAGCGACGACCCGATCAACGGCGACGCCGACAGCGCTGTGGCCCGGCGGTCGTACGTGTTGGAGCGGCTGGTGGAGTCGGGGCAGGTGCCGGCGGACGCGGCGGCGGCGGCACGCGTCGAACCGCTGCAACTGCGACCCAGCGAGACCCCGAACGACTGCACCGGCGTGCCCGACGCGCACAACGACTGGGGCTTCTTCTGCGACTGGTTCACCCGCTGGTGGAGCAGCCAGTCCGCGTTCGGGGCGACAGCCGACGAGCGGCAGCGCGCGCTGCGCCGGGGCGGCTTCTCCATCGTGTCGTCGCTGGACCCGGGAGTGCAGCGGGCCACCACCGAGCAGGTGCTGAAGATCTATCCGACGACCAGGGCCGAGGCGGTGCCCACCGCCGTGGTGCAACCGGGCACCGGGCGGGTGCTGGCGATGTCGGTGAACCGCGCCTACAGCGTCGCGGACAACCCGGTCGGGCAGAAGAACCGCCCGAACACCGTCAACCAGTTGATCGCCGGCGGCGGCGCGATCGAGGGGTACCAGGGCGGCTCGACGTTCAAGCTCTTCACACTGCTGGCCGCGCTGGAGTCCGGCCTGCCGCTGTCGACCGACTTCGTGGCGCCGACCCAGTTGCTCACCCGCTTCCCGGTGACCGGTGAGGCGAGCTGCGACGGCCGGTGGTGCCCGGCGAACGCCAGCCCGTCGTCGATGGACGGCCCCCGCACCATGTGGAGCGCGTTCGGCCGCTCGGTGAACACGTACTTCGCCTGGCTCACCGAGAAGGTCGGCGCCGACCGGGTGGTGGAGATGGCCGAGCGGCTCGGCATCGTGCTGCGGGCCGAGTCCGACGCCAAGCTGGCCCGCTACGGCGCGAAGGACTGGGGCCCGTTCACCCTCGGCGTGGCCGCGACCACCCCGTTGGACCTGGCCAGCGCGTACGCCACTGTGGCGGCCGAGGGGACCTGGTGCGCGCCGCTGCCGGTGGTCTCGATCACCGACTCGGGCGGCCGACCCGTCGACGCGGCCAAGCCGGACTGCCGACAGGTGCTCGACGCCGACGTGGCCCGGGCGGCCACCGACGCGGCCCGCTGCCCGGTCGGCGACCAGTCGATGTACGGGCGCTGCGACGGCGCCACAGCACCCGGGCTGCGGGCGAAGCTCGGCCGTCCGGTGGCGGGCAAGACCGGCAGCTCGGAGCGGTACGAGACGGAGACGGTGGTGGCGTTCACGCCGCAGCTCGCTGTCGCCTCGATGGCCGCGAACCCGGACGATCCCCGGGACGCGGTCGGTCAGGCGGTGCAGGCCCAGATGGTGAACGCTGTCGGCGAGGTGCTCGCCTTCGCTCTGCGTGACCAACCGGTCCGCGACTTCGTTCCGCCGAGCGAACGAACCGCCTTCCAACCCCAACCCCAAGCCGGCAACTAACCCCAACCCCCACCCCCCACCCCACCCCACCCCACCCCACCCCACCCCACCCCACTCGCCGATCTTGCACTTTCTGTCGTGACAAAAGATGCCGATGCACCGCAAATCGGCAACCCAAAGTGCAAGATCGCGGGAGCGGGGAGCGGGGAGCGGGGAGCGGGGAGCGGGGAGCGGGGAGCGGGGAGCGGGGCGCGGGGCGCGTCAGGGGGTCTGTTCGGCGTTTCGGGCTATGTTGCGGGCCATTCCGCCGAAGACCACGGCGTGGAACGGGGCCACCGACTTCCAGTAGGCGTGCCCCGGCAGGCCGCGCGGCAGGAAGACGGCGCGTTGCTGGTAGCGGCTGCGGCCGTCGTCGGCAGGTAGTACCCGCATCTCCAGCCAGGCCCGGCCGGGCAGCCGCATCTCGGCGCGCAGTCGCAGCAACTCGCCCGGAACGATCTCCTCGACCCGCCAGAAGTCCAGCGCCTCACCGACCTGGAGTCGGTGCGGGTCGCGTCGACCCCGCCGCAACCCGACCCCGCCGACCAGCCGGTCCAGCCAACCGCGGATCGACCAGGCGAGAGGGAACGAGTACCAGCCGTGTTCGCCGCCGACGCCCTCGACCACCCGCCAGAGCGCCGCCGGTGGTGCGTCCACAGCCCGCTCCCGGACGTCGGTGTAGGCGGTGCCGCCGGACCACACCGGGTCGGTGGGCAGTGGCTCCGCGGGCGCGTCCGGGCCGCTCGCTGTGGACCAGCGGGTCTCCACCTGGGCGTCGCGGACCTTGGCCAGCGCCAGCGCCACCGCCTCGTCGAAGCCGGTCAGCCCGCCGGGCGGGTCCGGGACGTAGCGGGCGATGTCGTGTTCGTGGGCCACCGCCTCGTGAATCAGGCTCTCCACCAGCGGGCGGGCGATCTTGTTCGGCACCGGGGTGATCAGACCGACCCAGTGCGAGGAGAGCGACGGGGTGAGCGGGCGGACCGGCACGATGATCCGCTGGCGCAGCCCGGCCACCCGGGCGTAGCGCTGCATCATCTCGCGGAAGGTCAACACGTCCGGCCCGCCGACGTCGAAGCCCCTGTTGATCTCGGCCGGCAGGTCGGCGCAGACGGCCAGGTAGTGCAGCACGTCGCGGACCGCGATCGGTTGGATCCGGTTGCGGACCCAGCGGGGGGTGATCATGGCGGGCAGCCGCTCGGTCAGGTACCGCAGCATCTCGAACGACGCCGAGCCGGACCCGATGATCACCGCGGCGCGGAGCACCGCGGTGGGCACCCCGCTTTCCAGCAGGATCCGGCCCACCTCGGCGCGGGAGCGCAGGTGCGGGGAGGGCACCTCCGCGTCGGACGCCGGCTCCGGGCCGCCCAGGTAGACGATCCGCCGTACACCGGCCGCGCGCGCCGCCGCCGCGAAGTTGGTCGCCGCCGCCCGGTCGGCCGCCTCGAAGTCGGACCGGCCCAGCGAGTGCACCAGGAAGTAGGCCACGTCCACGTCGGCGAACGCGGCGGCCAGCGTCTCCGGTCGACTCAGGTCTCCTTCGACGATCTCGGCCGCCGAGGCCCAGGGCACGTCGCGCAGCCGCACCGCCTTGCGGGCGAGGCAGCGCACTGTGTGTCCGTCGGCGAGCAGCAGCGGCGTCAGCCGCCCGCCGATGTAGCCGGTCGCTCCGGTGACGAGGCATCTCACAGGTCCCAGTCTGCGGCCCCCTAGACTCGTTCGCTGTGGAGACCGAGACGAGCACCTTCTGGGGGCCGGATTTCGCGCAGCTCAGGGCCACCGACCCGGAGATCGCCGGTGTGGTCCTCGGCGAGTTGGACCGGTTGCGGGGCGGCTTGCAGCTCATCGCCAGCGAAAATCTGACCTCGCCGGCGGTGCTGGCCGCGCTCGGCTCGACGCTGACCAACAAGTACGCCGAGGGTTACCCGGGCCGGCGCTACTACGGCGGCTGCGCCGAGGTGGACCGGGCCGAGGAGATCGGCATCGCCCGGGCCAAGGAGCTCTTCGGGGCCGAGCACGCCAACCTTCAGCCGCACTCCGGGGCGAGCGCCAACCTCGCCGCTTACGCCGCGCTGGTCCAGCCGGGGGACACGGTGCTGGCGATGGACCTGCCGCACGGCGGGCACCTCACCCACGGCAGCCGTGTGAACTTCTCCGGCAAGTGGTTCCACCCGGTCGGCTACCCGGTCCGGCCGGACACCGAGCAGATCGACTACGACGAGGTACGGGACCTGGCGCGGGCGCACCGACCCAAGCTGATCATCTGTGGGGCCACCGCGTACCCGCGCCTGATCGACTTCGCGCGGTTCCGGGAGATCGCCGACGAGGTCGGGGCGTACCTGATGGTGGACGCCGCGCACTTCATCGGCCTGGTCGCCGGTCGGGCGATCCCGTCTCCGGTGCCGTACGCCGACGTCGTCTGCGCCACCACCCACAAGGTGTTGCGCGGGCCGCGCGGCGGCATGATCCTGTGCCGCGAGTCGCTGGCCCAGCGGATCGACAAGGCGGTCTTCCCGTTCACCCAGGGCGGCCCGCTGATGCACGCGGTCGCGGCCAAGGCTGTCGCGCTGCGCGAGGCCGCCCAGCCGGAGTTCCAGACGTACGCGCGGCAGGTGGTCAGCAACGCCCAGGCGCTGGCCGCCGGGCTGGCCGACGAGGGGATGCGCCCGGTGTCCGGTGGCACCGACACCCATCTCGCCCTGATCGACCTGCGGGAGCTGGGGGTGACCGGCACCGAGGCCGAGCGCCGCTGCGACGCCGCGTCGATCACCCTGAACAAGAACGCCATCCCGTACGACCCGCAGCCGCCGATGGTGGCCTCCGGCATCCGGGTGGGCACGCCGAGCGTCACCACGCAGGGGATGCGCGAGGGGGAGCTGCGTCAGGTGGCGACGTTGATCGCCCGTGCGGTGCGCACCGATCCCGGGGCTCCGGGTGGTGCCGACGAGCTGATCCGGCTCGGTGCCGAGGTGTCCGAGCTGGTCGCGGCGTTCCCGGCGTACCCCCGTGGCTGAGCCCGGGGTGGTCGAGCCCGGCGCCGACCGGCGGTGGCGGCTGCGGCACCTGCCGGTGCTGCTGGGCGCGTCGGCGGCGCTCGCCGCGGTCGCCGCGGTGGTTGGCGGCGTGACCGGCGGCCTGACGGCCGCGTTCGGCGCGGCGGCCGGCGTGGGGGTCACTGTGCTCAGCTACACCCTCACCACTGTGGTGCTGGCCCGGGCCGACCAGGTCAACCCGCAGTTGCTGCTGCCGCTCGGGGTGGGCCTGTACGTGCTGAAGTTCAGCCTGCTGGGTGCGGTGCTGGTGGCGGTGGCGTCGACCGGCTGGCCCGGGTTGATCCCTCTTTGCCTCGGCATCGTCGCCGGGGTGGCAGTGTGGACAGCGGTGCACCTCTGGTGGCTGACCACGGTGCACGCCCGTCGTCCGCAGGGTTGACCTGGCCGGCGGCCGGTCGTCCCAACACGCGGACGCGCCGCGATGTGTCGGCCTCCGGTCATTTTCCGACGGGCGGAAGGGGAGTAGCGTGCCCACAGACGACGGCGCCCACGAGAAGCCCACACAACGATGGTTGTGCGGGGGGTGAGGCACAGCCTCGTCTTCCCGGCTGATATCGTTCGCCCCGTCATGGCTGGTGACCAAACCCCCCGTCCCGCCGGTGAACCGGACGACTATCCGTCCGGCGCCGGTCAGGGTTGGACCGCGCTCAGCTACCTCATCGGAGGCATGCTCGTGTGGGGTTTCATCGGCTGGCTGGTCGACCAGTGGCTCGATACCGGTGGCGTCGCCACCGGCATCGGCGTCGTGCTCGGCGTGACCGGGGGGATCATCCTCGTCGTCCGTCGGCTCGGCACGCCTACTTAGGAAGGGACACGGTGTTCGGACAGGCGAACGTTCTGGCAGCGGGCCAGGCGGCATTCCCACCCAGTGTGGACGACTTCTACCTGCCCGCGATCGTGCCCTGGGGCGTGGAGAACGCTCCGTGGTTCACCAAGTTCACGTTGATGATCTGGGTCGCGGTCGGCTTTCTGATCATCTTCTTCCTGGCGACCTACCGGAACCCGAAGTTGGTGCCGACCAAGAAGCAGTGGTTCGCTGAGTCGATCTACGGCTTCGTCCGGAACAACATCTCGGTCGACATGATCGGTCACCAGGGTGTGCGGTTCGCTCCCTACTTCACGACGCTGTTCTGCTTCGTGTTGGTGACGAACGCGTTCGCGATCATCCCGTTGTTCCAGATCTCGCCGAACTCGCACATCGCCTTCCCGGCGATCCTCGCGGTGATCAGCTACGTGCTGTTCAACTACATCGGCATCCGGCACCACGGCTTCGGCAAATACTTCAAGCACGCCCTGATCCCGCCGGCACCGTGGTACATCCTGCCGCTGCTGATCCCGATCGAGGCGTTCTCGACCTTCATCATCCGGCCGTTCTCGCTGGCCGTCCGTCTCTTCGCGAACATGTTCGCCGGCCACATGCTCCTGCTGGTCTTCACGCTCGGCGGCTTCGCGATGCTCAACGCCAACGCCTGGTTGGCGCCGATCTCGGTGGTCTCCTGGGTGATGACAGTGGCGCTGACCCTCCTCGAGGCGCTGGTGATCGTCCTGCAGGCCTACGTCTTCACCGTGCTGAGCGCCAGCTACATCCAGGGCGCGCTCGCCGAAGAGCACTGATCCACGCACCAACCCGTTGTCGTCCCGCGTGAGAGTCACGCGTGATAACCAGGAGGAACCACACCAATGGACGTTAGCGTTCTCGCCGAGGTCAACGGCAGCACCGCCGCCATCGGCTACGGTCTCGCGGCCATCGGCCCGGGCATCGGCGTCGGCCTGGTCTTCGCCGCCTACATCCAGTCGACCGCCCGGCAGCCCGAGTCGTCGCGCATGACCCTGCCGTACGTCTGGATCGGCTTCGCCGTCATCGAGGCGCTGGCGCTGTTCGGCATCGCCTTCGGCTTCATCTGGGCCAAGTAGTACCCGCCCCTTCCGACCGGGAGGTCACCCATGTTGTTCCTCCTCGCCGCCGAGGGTGGTGAGTCAGACCACAACCCGATCATTCCGATCTGGCAGGAGATCGTGGTCGGCACGGTCGCCTTCGCCGTGCTCTGCTTTGTGCTGATGAAGTTCGTCTTCCCGCGCATGGAGCAGACGTTCCAGGCTCGGGTCGACGCGATCGAGGGCGGCATCAAGCGCGCCGAGGCCGCCCAGGCCGAGGCGAACCAGCTGCTCGAGCAGTACCGTGCCCAGCTTGCTGAGGCCCGGACCGACGCCGCCAAGATCCGTGACGACGCGCGGGCCGACGCCGAGGGCATCCGGCAGGACATCCTCGCCAAGGCGCGGGAAGAGTCCGACCGGGTCATCCAGGCGGGCAAGGACGCGCTCGCCGCCGAGCGGGCCACCATCGTGCGCGAGCTGCGCGCGGAGGTCGGCACGATCGCTGTGGACCTGGCCAGCAAGATCGTTGGTGAGTCGCTGGCCGACGAGGCGCGGCGTAAGGGCACCGTCGACCGGTTCCTGAGCGGTCTCGAGAGCACGGGGGCCCGCTGATGCAGGCCGCCAGCCGGGAGTCGTACAAGGTCGCGGCCGAGCGCCTCGACTCGTACGTCCGCGGCGCGGAGCCGTCGGCGGTGGCCTCCACCGCCGACGCCATCCTCTCCGTGGCGACCCTGCTGCGGCGTGAGCCGCGGCTGCGCCGGGCGCTCTCCGAGCCGTCCCGGTCCGGCGAGGACCGCGGCGCTCTGCTCGGCGACATGCTGGGCGGGCGGATCGGCGCGGACGCGCTCGACCTGCTCGTGTCGCTGGTCGCCGGCCGCTGGTCGGCACCGTCGGAGCTGCTCGACGGCACCGAGCGGCTGGGTGTGGAGGCGCTGCTGGCCAGCGCCGACAAGGCCGGCGAGCTGGGCGAGGTCGAGGACGAGCTGTTCCGCTTCGGTCAGGTCGTCTCCGGTCAGTCGGCGCTGAGCAACACGCTCGCCGACCCGGTCGCCCCGGTCGAGCAGCGGGCCACCCTGGCCCGCGAGCTGCTCGCTGACAAGGCCCGTCCGGTCACCGTCCGCCTCGTCGAGGTCGCACTCGGCGGGTACGGGGGGCGCTCCTTCACCGGCGCGCTCACCCGGCTGGTGGAACTCGCCGCCGAGCGACGTGACCGGCAGGTGGCGTACGTGACCGTCGCGGCCCCGTTGAGTGACGAGGACGAGCGCCGGCTGGGTGCGAGCCTCAGCGCGATATACGGTCGAGAGGTCTCCGTCAAGCAGACGGTGGACCCCCACGTCCTGGGTGGCGTGAGCGTGCGGGTCGGCTCCGACCTGTACGACGGCACCATCCTGCGCCGCCTCAACGAGACCCGCAACGCGCTCGCGAAGCGCTGATCGGCTTCGCCGCCCCGCGGCTGAGCGGCCCTGCCGCTCAGGTCGGGGTTGTTGGAGCAGTCAGCGCCC
This sequence comes from Micromonospora trifolii, assembly GCF_022229005.1. GTDB lineage: Bacteria > Actinomycetota > Actinomycetes > Mycobacteriales > Micromonosporaceae > Micromonospora > Micromonospora trifolii. The sequence continues at coordinate 50,192 of NZ_JAKKFD010000004.1, read as the reverse complement.
GGATTGACAGACGCCATTCGGACCGGTCGGTACTAGGTATCCCGGGCCCCTGAATTTTAAGGAAGCAGAGGATGGCCGAGCTGACCATCTCGACGGAGGAGATCCGCGGCGCCCTGGAGCGCTACGTCTCTTCCTACTCGTCCGACGTCTCCCGCGAGGAGGTCGGCACCGTCGCCGACACCGGCGACGGTATCGCCCACGTCGAGGGCCTGCCCTCGACCATGACCAACGAGCTCCTGGAGTTCGAGGACGGCACGCTCGGCGTGGCGTTGAACCTCGACGTCCGGGAGATCGGCGTCGTCGTTCTCGGTGACTCCGCCAAGCTGGAGGAAGGGCAGCGCGTCAAGCGCACCGAGCGGGTTCTCTCCGTTCCGGTCGGCGACGCCTTCCTCGGCCGCGTGGTCAACGCGCTCGGTGAGCCGATCGACGCGCTCGGCGACATCGCCAACGAGGGCTTCCGCGAGCTGGAGCTGCAGGCTCCGAACGTGATGTCCCGGCAGTCCGTCGACGAGCCGCTGCAGACCGGTATCAAGGCCATCGACGCGATGACCCCGATCGGTCGGGGTCAGCGGCAGCTGATCATCGGTGACCGGAAGACCGGTAAGACCACTGTCGCCCTGGACGCGATCCTCAACCAGCGGGACAACTGGCGCACCGGCGACCCGAAGAAGCAGGTTCGCTGCATCTACGTCGCCATCGGCCAGAAGGCCTCCACGATCGCCTCCATCAAGGGGCAGCTCGAGGAGGCGGGCGCGATGGAGTACACCACCATCGTCGCCTCGCCGGCTTCCGACCCGGCTGGCTTCAAGTACCTCGCCCCGTACACCGGCTCGTCCATCGGGCAGCACTGGATGTACGGCGGCAAGCACGTCCTGATCGTCTTCGACGACCTGAGCAAGCAGGCCGAGGCGTACCGCGCCGTGTCGCTGCTGCTGCGTCGCCCGCCGGGCCGTGAGGCGTACCCGGGTGACGTCTTCTACCTGCACTCCCGCCTGCTGGAGCGCTGCGCGAAGCTCTCCGACGAGCTGGGTGGCGGCTCGATGACCGGTCTGCCGATCATCGAGACGAAGGCCAACGACATCTCGGCCTTCATCCCGACCAACGTCATCTCGATCACCGACGGCCAGATCTTCCTGGAGACCGACCTGTTCAACCAGGGCGTCCGTCCGGCGATCAACGTCGGTACCTCGGTGTCCCGGGTCGGTGGCGCCGCGCAGGTGAAGCCGATGAAGAAGGTCGCCGGTTCGCTGCGGCTCAACCTGGCCCAGTACCGCGAGCTGGAGGCGTTCGCCGCCTTCGCCTCCGACCTGGACCGGGCCTCCCGTGCCCAGCTGGACCGCGGTTCGCGCCTGGTCGAGCTGCTCAAGCAGCCGAACTACTCGCCGTTCCCGGTGCAGGAGCAGGTCGTCTCGGTCTGGGCCGGCACCGAGGGCAAGCTGGACGACATTCCGGTGGGCGAGGTCCGGCGCTTCGAGTCGGAGTTCCTCCAGTACCTGCGGCACAAGCACGAGGGTGTGCTGGCCGGCATCGCCGACAACCAGTGGAACGATGACATCATCGGCTCGCTGGACAGCGCGATCGCCGAGTTCAAGCAGGTCTTCCTCAACAAGGAGGACGAGCGCAAGGTCAACGACGCGCCGGCCGCACCGCTTGAGGGCGACGAGAACCGCGAGACGGTGACCCGCTTCCGCGACGGCGCGACCGACCGCCCGGCCGAGAGCTGATCCCGTGGCGGCCCAGGTACGCGTTCTTCGTCAACGGATCCGCTCGGCGAAGTCGATGAAGAAGATCACCAAGGCGATGGAGCTCGTGGCGACGAGCCGGATCGCCAAGGCTCAGGCCCGGGTGCAGGCGTCCCTGCCGTACGCCCAGGCCATCACCGGTGTGCTCACGGCGCTGGCGTCCAACGCGCGGATCGACCACCCGCTGCTCACCCCGCGTGAGCGGGTGCGGCGGGCCGGCATCCTGTTGGTCACCAGCGACCGTGGCCTGGCCGGCGGTTACAGCTCCAACGCGATCAGGATGGCGGAGTCGCTGATCGCGCGTCTCAAGGCGGACGGCAAGGAGCCGGTGCTCTACGTCATCGGGCGTAAGGGCGTCGGGTTCTACCGGTTCCGCGAGCGGCCGATCGAGGCGAACTGGACCGGGTTCAGCGAGCAGCCGTCGTTCGAGGACGCCCGTACCGTTGGTGAGACGCTGATCAAGGCGTTCACCGCCGGTGCGGACGACGTCGACGGCAGCGCCGGAGCGGACGGGGTGCTCGGCGTCGACGAGTTGCACATCGTCTACACCGAGTTCCACTCGCTCATGACGCAGAGCCCGGTCACCAAGGTCATCGGTCCGATGCAGGTGGAGGACCGGCCGCGCTCCGAGGGGTTGCTGCCGGCGTACGAGTTCGAGCCGGAGGCGGAGGCGTTGCTCGACGCGCTCCTGCCGAGGTACATCAACACGCGGATCTACGCGGCGTTGATCGAGTCGGCGGCGAGTGAGTCGGCGGCACGGCGGCGGGCGATGAAGAGCGCCACCGACAACGCCGAAGAGATGATCGAGAAGTACACGCGCGAGATGAACTCGGCTCGCCAGGCCGGGATCACCCAGGAGATCAGCGAGATCGTCGGCGGCGCCAACGCGCTGGCCGCGTCGGGAAGTGAAGTGTGATGACTGCACCAGTAGAGACCAAGACGGCCACGGGTCGCGTGGTCCGGGTCATCGGCCCGGTCGTCGACGCCGAGTTCCCGCGCGACGCCATGCCGGCCCTGTTCAACGCCTTGAACGTGAAGGTGAACCTGTCCGGCGGTGAGAAGACGCTGACCCTGGAGGTTGCCCAGCACCTGGGTGACAACCTGGTCCGTGCCATCTCGATGCAGCCGACCGACGGCCTGGTCCGTGGCGCCGAGGTGCGTGACCGCGGCGAGCCGATCACGGTGCCGGTGGGCGACGCGGTCAAGGGCAAGGTGTTCAACGCGATCGGCGAGGTGCTCAACCTCAAAGAGGGCGAGACGTTCGAGGCCGACGACCGGTGGGGCATCCACCGCAAGGCCCCGGCCTTCGCGGACCTTGAGCCGAAGACCGAGATGCTGGAGACCGGCATCAAGGTCATCGACCTGCTCGCCCCGTACGTCAAGGGCGGCAAGATCGGCCTGTTCGGCGGCGCGGGCGTGGGCAAGACGGTGCTCATCCAGGAGATGATCACCCGGGTTGCCCGCAACTTCGGTGGTACCTCGGTCTTCGCCGGCGTGGGTGAGCGCACCCGTGAGGGCAACGACCTCATCGCCGAGATGACCGAGTCCGGCGTCATCGACAAGACCGCGCTGGTCTACGGCCAGATGGACGAGCCGCCGGGCACCCGGCTGCGGGTGGCGCTCTCCGCGCTGACCATGGCCGAGTACTTCCGGGACGTGAAGAAGCAGGAGGTGCTGCTCTTCATCGACAACATCTTCCGCTTCACGCAGGCCGGTTCGGAGGTGTCCACCCTGCTCGGCCGTATGCCGAGCGCCGTGGGTTACCAGCCGACCCTGGCCGACGAGATGGGCGAGCTCCAGGAGCGGATCACCTCCGTCCGGGGCCAGGCCATCACCTCCATGCAGGCGATCTACGTGCCGGCGGACGACTACACCGACCCGGCCCCGGCCACCACGTTCGCCCACCTGGACGCGACCACCAACCTGGAGCGGTCGATCTCCGACAAGGGCATCTACCCGGCCGTGGACCCGCTGGCGTCCTCGTCCCGGATCCTCGCCCCGGAGTTCGTCGGCAACGAGCACTTCCAGGTTGCCACCGAGGTGAAGCGGATCCTGCAGCGCTACCGCGACCTGCAGGACATCATCGCCATCCTCGGTATCGAGGAGCTCTCCGAGGAAGACAAGATCACCGTGGCGCGCGCCCGGCGGATCGAGCGCTTCCTCTCGCAGAACACCTACGCGGCGGAGCAGTTCACCGGCGTGCCGGGCTCGACGGTCCCGATCAAGGAGACCATCGAGGCGTTCCGCAAGATCAGCGAGGGTGAGTACGATCACTTCCCCGAGCAGGCGTTCTTCATGTGCGGCGGTCTCGAGGACCTGGAGCGCAAGGCTGAGGAGCTGATGAAGGGCTGACCAGCCCCCATCCGATCCGTAGCCAAAAGACTGCCCCGGCAATGCCGGGGCAGTCTTTTGTTCATGTTCGCGTCCTACCATCGTCGCGGTCCGTTACTCGTGGTCGTCACTCCCAAGGCTCCCGAGCTACGGTTCGATCCGCGCGCTCACCCGAACGAGCGTTGATCTTTGCAACCTTTCGACGACGTGCGCCCGTCTTCCTCGTCGTGGGCGTAACGAACGGAGATGCTCGTGGGTAAGGCCGGCAAGAGTGGCCGCAAGCCGTCCATCTGGCGAGGTGTGCCGCGGTGGGCCAGGGTCTGCACGGTGTTCGGCACCGTGCTGACCATGCTCAGCGGCGCCGTGCTGGTCGGCACCGAGGTCCTCATGGCCCGCTACGAGGGCGCTGTCGGCAAGGCCGACCTCTTCGGCGACCAGGCGGCGGGCGCCCAGGCGAAGAAGAGCGAGATCAAGGGTCCGCTCAACATCCTGCTCGTCGGCATCGACCCGCGTACGCCGACGGCCGCGCCACTTGCCGACTCGATCATGGTGCTGCACGTGCCGGCCTCGATGGACCGGGCCTACCTGTTCTCGCTGCCACGTGACCTCTACGTGCACATCCCGTCGTTCAAGAAGGCCGAGTTCCCGGGCGAGACCACGAAGATCAACGCCGCGATGTCGTACGGCAGCAAGGTGCCGGGGGGCAACCCCGACGCGGCCCGGGGCTTCGAGCTGCTGGCCACCACAGTGCAGAACGTGACAGGCATCAAGCGCTTCGACGCCGGGGCGATCATCAACTTCACCGGCTTCCAGAAGATCGTCGACGCCATGGGCGGTGTCGACATGTACATCGAGCGTGACGTGAAGTCCGAGCACAAGCAGCCGGACGGCAAGCCGCGGCCGGGCAACACCCGTGGTGAGGGCTACGTCGGCCCGCAGGCGCTCTACAAGAAGGGCAACCGGCACCTGAGTGGGTGGCAGGCGCTGGACTACGTCCGGCAGCGCTACCCGAAGAACGGCGTTCCGGATTCCGACTACGGCCGGCAGCGCCACCAGCAGCAGTTCGTCAAGGCCATGGTCGGCCAGGCGTTCAGCGCTGACGTGGTGTCCAACCCGATCAAGCTGGACAAGGTGCTCCGCGCCGCCGGCCAGTCCTTGATCTTCAACGGTCGGGGCAACAGCGTTGTCGACTTCGGGCTCGCCCTGAAGGACATCCGCCCGAACACCATCGAGATGATCAAGCTGCCCGGCGGTGGGGTGTTCGAGGGTAAGAAGTACCTGGGCGAGCAGTTCCAGGCCGGGGTTCCGGACTTCTTCACCGCCCTGCACAACGAGCAACTCGACCCGTTCATGCTGGAGCACCCGCAATTCGTCAACAAGGCCAAGTAGTCAGGTCGGCGTTGTCCCCACCCGCGTTGGGCGCGCCGCGTCGTCAGGCTAGACTTTCGGCAATCCGTAGCCGCAGCAAGGAGACAGCGTGGCACAGCAGCTTCACGTCGAGCTCGTCGCCGTCGAGGAGAAGGTCTGGTCCGGTGACGCCGAAATGGTCGTCGCCCGGACGACCGAAGGCGAGCTCGGTGTCCTGCCGGGGCACGCGCCGCTGCTCGGCCAACTCGCCGAGCCCGGCCAGGTACGCATCAAGCTCGCCGGCGGCGAGCAGGTCGCCTACGAGGTGGCCGGCGGCTTCCTCTCGGTGAGCGCCGACGGTGTCACAGTGCTGGCCGAGAGCGCAACCCCGGTCTCCGCGCAGAGCCGCTGAGCCACACCGGGGATGGAGATCGTCGAAGGATTCGGAATCGGCGTTGTCGTCATCCTCGGCGCGCTTCTGATCCTCTTCGTCCGGCGAGCTCTCGTCACCCGCAGCGGTGGCATCATCCGGCTCAGCGTCCGGGTCTCCACCATGCTCGACGGCCGCGGCTGGTCGCCCGGCTTCGGCCGGTTCGCCGGTGATGAGCTGCGCTGGTACCGGATGTTCAGCTTCGCCATCCGGCCCAAGCGGGTGCTCTCCCGCAAGGGGCTGGCCGTGGAACGCCGTCGATTGCCCGAAGGCCAGGAACGGTTCTCCATGCCGGCCGACTGGGTGATCCTCCGCTGTACCAGTCACCACGCACCGGTGGAGATCGCCATGGCGCGATCCACGGTTACCGGCTTCCTCTCCTGGCTCGAGGCCGCCCCTCCGGGGGCGGTCTCGCCGCGTATGGCCTCCCAGGACTGGCCGGCTGCCTGATCTGCTCTTCCGTGGTCGCTCTTCGGGGTTTCCAGGGGAGCCCGCCCGGCTCCGGGCGGTCAGGCTTGATCCCTGCGCCGGGCGGGCTCCCCCGGAAACCCGTCGTTGCCACTGTGCGTCGGTCTGGCGCGGTTTCCATCACCTGCCGTTACCGATGCGGCTGAGTCCTGCCTCCTCAGCGAGCCGGCCTGCGCGGCGGGCTGGTTGATCGACTCGGTTTTCTTGATGTCGGGGTGTCCTGGTGGCGGGGATGCCCCGACATCAAGGAACCGGAGTTGATCAAGGCGCTGGTCGGCCTGGCTTGACGAGGAGTCGGCCTTGGCTACGCGTGGTGGCGGGCATTGTGGGAACCCAGACCTCGACGTGGTGCGGAGCGCCGACGTTCAGCGCTTGCCGCCCGGCACCCATAGCACGTCTCCTGCCGGATTTGCCGTTCTTGACAGGATAAAGAGCAGATCGGAGAGCCGGTTGAGATACTTTGCCGGGAGCGTGCTGGTTCGTTCCGGATCGTGGCTGACCAGCGCCCACGCTGCCCGTTCGGCACGCCGGGCGACGGTCCGCGCCACGTGCAGCAGCGCCGCACCTGCGGTGCCGCCGGGGAGGATGAAGGAGTCGAGCTTGCTCAGGCGTGCGTTGTACTCGTCGCACCAGCCCTCCAGGCGCTCGACGTACTCCTCGGTCACCCGCAGCGGCGGGTACTTCGGCTCCGGCTCGACCGGGGTGGACAGGTCGGCGCCGACGTCGAACAGATCGTTCTGCACCGACCCCAGCACGCCGCGAAGCTCCTCGTCGAGGTTTCCCAGCGCGAGGGCGACGCCGATCGCCGCGTTGCACTCGTCGACATCCGCGTACGCGGCGATCCGAGGATCGGTCTTCGGCACCTGCTCGTTGTTGCTCAGCCTGGTCATGCCGGCGTCGCCGGCCTTGGTGTAGATGCGCGTGAGGTGGACGGCCATGACGCACAGCCTACGGATTCCCGACCTGACGATCCCGGCCCGGCCGGACAGCACCACCGGCTGGCCGGTGGTGGTGGGCCCCGGCGACGCCGGCGATCCGGCGGTCAACGATGTCGACGTCATCCGGGTACGCGGTGACGCCCGACTGGCCGGCACCGTGCACGTGGTCGGTGCCAAGAACTCGGCGTTGAAGCTGATGGCCGCCGCCCTGCTCGCGCCGGGCCGCAGTGTGATCACCAACGTCCCCCGGATCACCGACATCGCGATCATGGGGGAGGTGCTGCGCCGGCTGGGCTGCGACGTCCAGTTCGAGGCGGATGACCCGGTCGACCCGATGGTCGCCCGTGGCGGCGTGGCCCGGTCCCGGTCGGTGACGATCGACGTACCCGAGCAGCCGGGCGCGGAGGCCGACTACGACCTGGTCCGACGGCTGCGCGCGTCGATCTGCGTGCTGGGCCCGTTGCTGGCCCGTCGGGGGTACGTGCGGGTGGCCCATCCCGGCGGCGACGCGATCGGGTCGCGGGGGTTGGACATGCACATCTCCGGGCTGACCCGGATGGGCGCGGAGATCTCCGGTGAGCACGGGTTCGTCATCGCGTCCGCCCCGCACGGGCTGCGTGGCGCTGACATCGTGCTGGATTTCCCCAGCGTCGGCGCGACCGAGAACCTGGTGATGGCGGCGGTGCTGGCCCAGGGCACCACGATGATCGACAACGCGGCCCGGGAGCCGGAGATCGTCGACATCTGCACGATGCTCAACGAGATGGGTGCGCGCATCGTCGGCGCGGGCACGTCGACGTTGCGGATCACCGGTGTGCCCGGTCTGCGTCCGGTGCGCCACGCCACGGTGGGGGACCGGATCGTCGCCGGCACCTGGGCGTTCGGCGCGGCGATGACCCGGGGCGACGTGACGGTGACCGGGCTGGACCCGGCCTTCCTGGAGGTCGCCCTGGACAAGGTGGTGGCCGCCGGCGGGCTGGTGGAGACCCGGGGAGACGGCTTCCGCGTACGGATGGACGAGCGGCCCCGGGCGGTGGACGTGGTGACGCTGCCGTACCCCGGCTTCGCCACCGACCTGCTGCCGATGGCTATCGGGCTGGCCGCCGTCAGCGACGGCGCCTCCCTGATCACCGAGAACATCTTCGACGGTCGGTTCATGTTCGCCAACGAGATGATGCGGCTCGGTGCGGACATCAAGACCGACGGGCATCACGCTGTGGTCCGCGGGCGAGGTCGGCTCTCCGGTGCCCCGGTGCGGGCCACCGACATCCGGGCCGGAGCAGGGTTGATCATCGCCGGGCTCTGCGCGGAGGGGGTCACCGAGGTCTCCCACGTGCACCACGTCGACCGGGGCTACCCGGACTTCGTGGCGGACCTGCGTGCGCTCGGGGTGGCGGTCGAGCGGGGCACCACCCCGGAGGAGCCGGCACTGGAGATCTGAGGCCCCCCGACCGCCACTTAGCCATCGTTCAGGCTCGCCGACTAGGGTGCAGGCAGGCACTCAATCGCAGCGAGGGAGAAGCAGATGGCGGGTCGACTCGCGGTCGTCGGGGCCGGGCTGATGGGCTCCGGCATCGCCCAGGTGGCGGCGCAGGCGGGCTGGCAGGTGACGCTGCGCGACCTGGACGACGCGGCCACCACCCGGGGTCTCGGCGGTATTCGGAAGTCACTGGAGAAGTTCGCCGAGAAGGGCAAGATCGAGGCGTCCGAGGTCGAGGCGACGCTGGCTCGGATCACCCCGACCACCGACCTGGAGGCGGCGGCGGACGCGGACATCGTGGTCGAGGCGGTCTTCGAGCGGCTGGAGATCAAGCACGAGGTGTTTCGCGCCCTGGACAAGATCTGCAAGTCGGACGCGGTGCTCGCCACCAACACCTCGGCCATCCCGGTCACCCAGATCGCCGCGGTGACCGAGCGGCCCGAGGCGGTCGTCGGCACCCACTTCTTCTCCCCGGTGCCGATGATGCAGCTCTGCGAGCTGGTGCGCGGTTACAAGACCAGCGACGCCACGCTGGACACCGCGCGGGCCTTCGCCGAGGAGATCGGCAAGACGGTCGTCGTGGTCAACCGGGACATCGCCGGCTTCGTCACCACTCGACTGATCTCCGCCCTGGTGATGGAGGCGGTCAAGCTGGTCGAGTCCGGGGTGGTGTCCGCGGAGGACCTGGACACCGCCTGCCGGCTGGGCTTCGGGCACGCGATGGGCCCGTTGGCCACCACCGACCTGACCGGCGTGGACGTCCTGCTGCACGCCTCGAAGAACATCTACACCGACACCGCCGACGAGAAGTTCTTCCCGCCGGAGCTGCTCCAGCGGATGGTCACCGCCGGCGACCTGGGCCGCAAGACCGGCAAGGGCTTCTACACCTACTGAGACCGGCAGCCGCGGGGGCCCGTTCGCGGGCCCCCGCGGTCAGCTCAGGTCGGGCCGGGTGGCGCGGCCAGCGCCGCCGCGACGAAGTCGAGGGCGCCGGGTATGACCGAGCCCCAGTATCGGAAGTCGTGCCGGCCGTCGGCGTATTCGGCTCGGGCGGCCGGCTCGGGAAGGGCCCGTTCCAGCGCCTGCACGTCGGCGAGGAGGTCGTCCTGGCGACCGCACCAGAGGCCCAGCGGGGTGCCGCGCAGCCGGTCGACACCGGCGAAGACGGCATCACCGGGCGCCACGGCGGGGGAGAAGGCCGCCGCTGCCCGCAGCAGCCCCGGCCAGGTGGCGGCGAGCAACAGCGAGCCGAAGCCCCCCATGGACCAGCCCCAGGCCGCCAGCCGGGTGGCGTCGAAGCCCCGCTCGGCGCACCAGGCCGGCAACTCCTCACGGACCATCCGCTGCGGGTCGTCCCGGCCGGCGGGGCGCCAGGAGAGGCGGTCTCCGGTCGCTCCGGCGAGCACGAACGGCGGCGCGCCGCGACGCACCGCGTCGGTCAGGAAGCGCCCCAGGCCGAGCCCGGGGAAGTCCCGTGCGGTGGTGGACGCGCCGTGCAGCACCAGGCAGACCGGCAACCCCTGACCGTCGCCGTGCCCGTCCGGGACGGCGGTGTAGAAGTCGACCGAGCGGCCACGTGCGGCGGACGGGCGGCTGATCAGTCGCTCGTCGCCGGCTGGCGCGTCCGGGGGGACGGGTCGCGTCGGCGACGGGCGGATCAGGTCGCGGGCCGTCCAGCCGACCCCGACCGCCAACGCCGTCGCCCCTGCTCCCGCGAGCAGGAGCCCGCGCCGGGTCGGTCGAGCGGCCATCGTCAGAGTCTGGCAGCCCCGGGGCGGATCGGGGGCCCCGGAAACGGGTCAGCCGTCGCGCTTGGTGGTCCAGCGGAAGGTGGTCAGGCAGAGCACCACACCGATCACACACCACAGGACCAGCACCACCGCCACCCGGCCCAGCTCGAACGAGCCGCCCGGCTCCTGGGCGCCGAAGCTCTCCGGCAGGAACACCGACCGCAGCCCCTGGCACATCCACTTCAGCGGGAAGACCGCCGCCACCTGCTGCATCCAGGTGGGCAGGTCGGTGAAGACGAAGAACACCCCGGAGATGAACTGGAGCACCAGGGCCACCGGGGTGACCACCGCCGACCCGCTGCGGGCGGTGCGGGCCAGCGACGAGATGGCGATGCCGCACAGGGTGCACGCGGTGACCCCGAGCACGGCGACCCAGCCGAAGGTGAACCACTTCGCGGCGGTGCCCGGCAGGTCGAGATCGAACAGCGCCACCGCGACGGCCAGCAGCAGGACCGTCTCGGCGATGCCGATCGCCACCACCATGATCACTTTGCCGGCGAACCAGACCCACTTCGGCATCGGCGTGCCCCGGTAGCGCTTGAGCACGCCCCGGTCCCGCTCGATCGGGATCCAGATGCCGAGGTTCTGGAAGCTGACAGTCATCAGGCCGGTCGCGATCATGCCGGTGATGAAGTACTGGGTGAACTTCACCCCGCCGCCGATCGTGCCGTCGAAGATCGACGCGAAGATCAGGATCATGATGATGGGGAAGCCCATCGTGAAGACCACCGACTCCCGGCTGCGCAGGAACTGGGTGATCTCCAGTCGGCCCTGGCGCAGGGCGAGCGCGCCGGCACCCGGCCGTCGGCCGCGGGTCGCGGTGACCGGCGTCGCCGGCTTCGTCGTGGTCGTCATCGCGCGTGTCCGATCATGGTGAGGTAGACGTCCTCCAGGGTCGGCCGGGTCACCGTGAGCCCGGGGACCTCGCCGCCGTAGCGCGCGGCGAGGTCAGCCACGAAGGCCGTCGGCGTCGCGCTCTGCGCGCTCTCCAGCGTCCCTTCCGGGGTACGCCAGGAGACCGTCGCGAGGGCCTCCTGCCGATTGCCCAGCCGGTTGGGAGCGGCGACCTCGACCAGCCGGCCGCCGGCGATCACGCCGACCCGGTCGGCGAGGGCCTCGGCCTCGTCCAGGTAGTGGGTTGTCAGCACGATGGTGGTGCCGGCCGCGGCGAGGTCGCGGATCAGCTCCCAGAACTCGCGGCGGGCCTCCGGGTCGAACCCGGTGGTCGGCTCGTCGAGGAAGAGCAGCTCGGGACGGCCGATGATGCCCAGGGCCACGTCCAGGCGGCGCTTCTGCCCACCGGAGAGGGTGTGCGTGCGGGCCTTCGCCTTGTCGGTCAGCCCCACCCGGTCGATCACCTTGTCCGGGTCGTCCGCGTCGGGGTAGAAGCCGGAGAAGTGCCGGATCACCTCGGCGACGGTCAGCTCGTCGAACTCGCCGGTGCCCTGGAGCACGATGCCGACCCGGGTACGCCAGTCGGCATCCGGTTGGGCCGGGTCGACGCCGAGGACGGTGACCTCGCCGGCGTCCCGGCGGCGATAGCCCTCCAGGATCTCCACCGTTGTGGTCTTGCCGGCGCCGTTCGGGCCGAGCAACGCGAACACCTCGCCGCGGTGGACGTCCAGATCCACGCCCGCCACCGCCACGTTGTCGCCGTACGCCTTGCGCAGCCCTCGGACGGAGATGGCCAGCTCGTCATCCATGCTGTCCAGTGTGCGTCCTGGCCTGGGCCCTGTGGTGCCCGGGGTGTGGCGGTCCGCGCCACTGCGGGCGCTTGTCACCCGGACGTCCCCGACATGGACCTGTGTGGTTTTCCACAGCTCCTTTTACTGAACGGTAACTTAGACTCCGGCCATGGATGAGACGGCATTCCCCGGGCGACTGCCCGAGCGGGACCGCCCGTGGGTGATGCGCACCTACGCCGGCCACTCGTCGGCCGCGGCGACCAACGCCCTCTTCCGCCGCAACCTGGCGAAGGGGCAGACCGGGCTGTCGGTCGCCTTCGACCTGCCCACCCAGACCGGATACGACCCGGACCACGAACTGGCCTCCGGCGAGGTCGGACGGGTCGGCGTGCCGGTGGCCCACCTCGGCGACATGCGGGCGCTCTTCGACGGTCTCCCGCTCGCCGACACGAACACCTCGATGACCATCAACGCCCCGGCGATGTGGCTGCTCGCCCTGTACGGCACCGTCGGGCTGGAGCAGGGCGCCGACCTGACCCGCTGCGCCGGCACCACCCAGAACGACATCATCAAGGAGTACCTGTCCCGGGGCACCTACATCTTTCCGCCGGCGGCGTCGCTGCGGCTCACCGCCGACGTGGTGGCGTACACGCTGCGCGAGATGCCCCGGTGGAACCCGGTCAACATCTGCTCGTACCACCTCCAGGAGGCCGGCGCCACGCCCGTGCAGGAGGTCGGTTTCGCACTGGCCACCGCAGTCGCCGTGCTCGACGCGGTGCGTGACTCCGGCCAGGTGCCGGCCGAGCGGATGGGCGACGTGGTCCAGCGGATCTCGTTCTTCGTCAACGCAGGGGTGCGCTTCGTCGAGGAGATCGCCAAGATGCGCGCGTTCGGCGTGCTCTGGGACGAGATCACCCGGGACCGGTACGGGGTCACCGACGCCAGACAACGGCGGTTCCGCTACGGCGTGCAGGTCAACTCGCTCGGCCTCACCGAGGCGCAGCCGGAGAACAACATCCAGCGCATCGTGCTGGAGATGCTCGGCGTGACGATGTCCCGCGACGCTCGGGCCCGCGCTGTCCAACTGCCCGCCTGGAACGAGGCGCTCGGCCTGCCCCGCCCGTGGGACCAGCAGTGGTCGCTGCGGATGCAGCAGGTCCTGGCGTACGAGTCGGATCTGCTCGAATATCCCGACCTCTTCGCCGGCTCGCACGTGATGACCGCGCTGGTCGACGAGGTGGTCACCGGGGCGCGGGTCGAGCTGGACAAGGTGCTGGAGCTGGGCGGCGTCGTCGCCGCCGTGGAGACCGGCTACCTCAAGAGCGCGCTGGTCGCGTCGCTGGCCGAACGCCGTCGGCGAATGGAGTCCGGTGCCGACGTGGTGGTCGGGGTCAACCGGTACACCGAGACCGAAAGCTCCCCGCTGACCGCCGCCGGCGCTGGTGCCGTCGAGCAGGTCGATCCCGCGGTCGAGGCGGCCGCCGTGGACGGCGTACGCCGGTGGCGGGCCGACCGGGACGCGAGCGTCGTCGACGCGGCGCTGGCCCGGCTGCGCGCGGACGCCGCGACCACCACCAACCTGATGCCGGCCACAGTGGAGTGCGTGCGGGCCGGGGTGACCACCGGCGAGTGGGCCGGCGCGCTACGCCAGGTCTTCGGCGAGTACCGGGCGCCGACCGGCCTGGCCGGCGCCACCGGCGGCGGTGGGGAGCCGGGCCTCGTGGCGGTCCGCGAGCGGGTCGCCGCCACCGCACGGGAGCTGGGCAGCGGCCGGCTGCGGCTGCTGGTCGGCAAACCCGGCCTGGACGGGCACTCCAACGGCGCGGAGCAGATCGCTGTACGTGCCCGCGACGCCGGCTTCGAGGTCGTCTACCAGGGCATCCGGTTGACCGCGGGGCAGATCGTCGCCGCCGCCGTGGAGGAGGACGTCGACCTGGTCGGGCTCTCCGTGCTCTCCGGATCGCACCTGGCCGCCGTGCCCGCGGTGCTCGACGGGCTGCGCGCCGCCGGCCGGGCGGACCTGCCGGTGGTGGTGGGCGGCATCATTCCGGCCGGTGACGCGGACACCCTGCGGGCGGCCGGGGTCGCCCGGGTCTTCACGCCGAAGGACTTCGCCCTCACCGGCATCATCGACGACCTGGTGACTGTCATCCGTCGCGCCAACGACCTGCCCTGATCGAACGCTGTCCGGGCAGGTCGTCGGCCGACGTGGGTCAGCGGCCGGCGTAGGTCATGCAGTCGGCCATGTCGTTGTCCGGGCCGACCCTGATCGACGCCGCGTGGCACTCCAGCTGCTCGTTGTGCCGGCAGTCGGCGCGCTGGCAGGCGCCCACCTGCGCGATCATGCTCTCCACGCCGCCCCGGACGGGCGACTCGACGAAGGTGTGGCAGTGGGCGTGATCCATGCTGCCGATGGTGATCGCGAAGGCGTGGCAGTCACCCGACTGGTTGTACGCGCACGCGGCGACCACACATTCCTGGACTCGGGGCATCTCCAACGCTGCGGTCATGCCGACCTCCTCTAGGCTCTTGCCCCGATCCTAGGCTTTTGTCGACCCCCGGAACCCCGGTATGGCGAGCCCCGCCCGCCCCTCAGACGCGGAAGCCGGCGGCGCGGGCGGCCTCTCGTTCGCGACGTCGTTCGGAACGACGGCGGACGAACCAGAAGATGAAGAACGCCAGGCCGACCAGGAAGACGAGCACCAGAACCGGCAGGATGATCGCCACCAGGGAGACCACCACGCTGGTGGCGTCCTCGGCGGTGCTGGCGACCGGGGCGCCGATCCCGGCGGTCGTCGCGTTGATCACCGGGCGGGCCGCGGACTTGAGCAGGTGCACGCCCAACGCCAGCAGTACGCCGGTGACGACCGGCACCCACTGGTGGGACGAGAAGAAGCTCCCCGGGTCGCTGACCGTCACCGTCTCCGACGAGGAGCCGGCGCCGAAGGCCAGGCCACCGGCGGTGGGCCGGACCACTGTCTGCACCACGTCGTTGATGTGGTCGACCACTGGCACCTTGTCCGCCACCATCTCCACGGCGAGCAGTACGGCCATGATGAGGATGACCCAGCCGTTGCCGAGCCAGGTCCAGCCGCTGGGCAGGTCGATCAGGTCGGTGTAGCGGCCGAGCAGGCCGAGGATGAGCAGGGGTATGTAGGCGTTCAGCCCCGCCGAGGCGGCGAGACCGGTGCCGGTGAGGACTTCGAACACGGTCTCAGCATCGCATCGACGCGCCAGTGCCGCTCGCTGGCGACCGGTGGGTGCTCGGCTACCCTCGTCGGGTGCGGTTGGTCATTGCGAAGTGCTCGGTGGACTATGTCGGACGGCTCTCGGCTCACCTGCCGCTGGCCACCCGGTTGCTGATGGTGAAGGCGGACGGGTCGGTGTCTATTCACGCCGACGACCGGGCGTACAAGCCGTTGAACTGGATGAGCCCGCCGTGTCGGTTGGAGGAGGCCCCCGGTGTGTGGCGGGTCGTCAACAAGGCTGGCGAGGAGCTGCGGATCACCCTGGAGGAGATCTTCCAGGACACCTCGTACGAGTTGGGTGTCGATCCGGGCCTGCGCAAGGACGGGGTGGAGGCGCACCTGCAGGAGTTGCTGGCCGCCAACCCCGGTGTCCTGGGCGAGGGGTTCACGCTGGTCCGCCGCGAGTACATGACGGCGATCGGCCCGGTCGACCTGCTGTGCCGGGATGCCAACTCGGGCTCGGTCGCCGTCGAGGTCAAGCGGCGTGGCGACATCGACGGCGTGGAGCAGTTGACCCGCTATCTCGAGCTGATGAACCGTGACCCGCTGCTCAGCCCGGTCGTCGGAGTCTTCGCCGCCCAGGAGATCAAGCCGCAGGCCCGGGTGCTCGCCACCGACCGGGGCATCCGGTGTGTGGTCGTGGACTACGACAAGCTGCGCGGCATCGTGAAGGACGAGCTGACCCTCTTCTGACCGGCGGCCTACCCGGTGCGCACCGCGATCAGAGACTTCGGCAGACCGAACACCCGCTCCACCAGCATTGTCGAGTCGGGGAAGTAGTGACGCATCTGCGAGCGGTCCAACAACTCGGTCCAGAGCACCTGGTGGATGGCGGCGTCGTGGCTGCGGGTCGGCTTGTGCCCCAACGGCCACCGTCGGGCGAACGCGGTGCGCAGTCGTACCGGCAGGAACTGCATGCCCGGCGCGATCCAGTGTGGCTCGATGGGAAAGTAGCGGTAGGGCGTCTGCACCCAGTGCCGGTCGGCCAGTGAGCGGGCGGCGGCGGCGAAGCGGATCCGGCGTTCGTGCCCGCCCACATGCTCCAGCACCGAGTTCGAGAAGACCAGGTCGTAGCTGCCCTTGGTGAGGTGCGCGGGCAGGTCGCAGGCGTCGGCCCGCTCGACGTGGGCCCATTCCGGGACGACCGCGGGCGGCTGCTCCAGGTTGACGACTGTCACCCGGGCCGGTCGCACTGTGGCGCGGTGCCAGGTGCCGAGCCGACCGCCGAGGTCGACCACGTGCATGTCGGCGATGTCGGGGAAGGTGCGCGCCAGCCAGTCCGAGCGGTGCCGACGCCGGCGGGCGGCCCACGACTGGTCACTGTCGACAAGGCGGTAGCGCAATCGATTGGGGCCCATTTAACGCAATGTACCGCCGTGACCACGGCGTATAAACATGTGGATACGCCGATCCTTGTTGATGATCGGTTATCCGACACTTACCTCCCGTACATGACCTTGATGGCCTTGACGAGCCGGGCCACGTCGGCGGGGGTACGTTCGAAGGTCATCGACGGCAGCAGCGACCGGGCCCGACGTCGGGTGATCGCCTTGGACCGACCGAACTCACGCAGGCCGTCCTCCCCGTGGATCCGCCCGAAGCCGGAGTCGCCGACACCGCCGAACGGCAGGGTGGACATGCCGGCGAAGGTCAGCGTGGAGTTGATCGAGGCCATCCCGGAGCGCAGCCGCCGGGCGATGGCCACCGCGCGCCGCCGGCCGAAGACCGAACCCCCGAGGCCGTACGACAGGGCGTTGGCCCGGGCGACGGCCTCGTCCGCGTCGCGGACCCGGCTGATGGTCAGCGTGGGGCCGAAGGTCTCCTCACGGACGGCGGCCGACTCCTCCGGGACGTCCACCAGCACTGTGGGGTGAACGTACGGCGGTTGCACGGCGCTCGGGCCGCCGAGCACTGCACGCCCACCGGACGTGATCGCGGCGTCGATGTGCCGGCGGATCACGTCGATCTGCTTGGGCATGGTGATCGGGCCGATGTCGGTGCCCTCTGGCCCGACCGTCAGCTGACCGGCGCGGGCCACCACCTTGTCGACGAAGGCGTCGAAGACGGCGTCGACCGCGTACACCCGCTCGATGCCGATGCAGGTCTGACCGGCGTTTGTCATGCCGCCCCAGACGCACGCCTCGGCGGCCGCGTCCAGGTTGGCGTCGCTGTCCACGATCATGGCGTCCTTGCCGCCGCCCTCGATGAGCACCGGGGTCAGCGTCTCGGCGCAGGCGCCCATCACCTTGCGGGCGGTGGCGGTGGAGCCGGTGAAGGCCAACTTGTTGACGCCGGAGCGGCACAGCGCGGCGCCCACGTCGCCCAGCCCGTGCACTGCGGTGAAGACCGGCTGCTCGGGCACCACCTCGGCGAAGCTGTCCACCAGCCACTGGCCGACGGCGGGCGTGTACTCGCTCGGCTTGAGCACCACGGCGTTGCCGGCGGCGAGGGCGTACGCGGCGGAGCCGATCGGCGTGAAGACCGGATAGTTCCACGGCCCGATCACGCCGACCACTCCGTACGGCTGGTATTCGAGGTGCCCGGAGAACTCGGCGAGGATGAGCCGGGACCGCACCCGGCGTGGGCCGAGCACGCGGCCGGCGTTGCGGGCGGCCCAGTCGATGTGCTCGATCGCGGTGACGATCTCGACGATGGCGTCCGCGATCGGCTTGCCGCCCTCGACGTGCACCAACTCGGCCAACTGCTCGATGCGCTTGGCGAGCAGGGCGCGCCAGCGCAGCATCCGCTGGCGGCGGCCGGTGAAGCCGAGACCGGCCCACCACTCGCCGGCGGCGCGGGCGTTGTCGACGGCCTGCCGCACGTCGGCGTCGGTGGCGACCGGGAGGCGACCGGCCTCAGCGCCGGTCGCCGGGCTGGTGGAGACCAACTGGCCCGCGTCGATGACCGGAACGCCCGGGATATGCACTGCCGTCATGGCGGAAGTCTAGACCCGAGGATTACTCACCGGTAGGGTCCCCGATTCGGGGCCGGGGGACCGGCGTCGCACCAACCCGGCCGATCGTTGATCAGTGCAGGTCAGGGTGTTGGTGACGGGTACGGCCCGCCCGAATCGTCGAACGGCAGATGGCCGGGAGGTGACGAGAGGCTGACCGGCCGGTCGGTATTGACGACTACCGTCTGATGGCAAGCTGACGCGCGGAGTGACGGTGTGGGGTGGAGGGCTGACTGTCTATGGAGGAACATCCGGAACTGATGCCGCTGCTGACGGTCGCGGGTGGACCGATGCGCGGAGCGAGCTTTCGCATGCGAGCCGAGATACAGGTGATCGGCCGAGCGCCGACCGGTCAGGTGGTCATCAACGACCCACACCTGAGCCGTCGCCACGCCGAGGTGTGGCTGGCACCGGAGGGCCCGTCCCTGCGGGACCTGGGCTCCACCAACGGCACCTGGCTCAACGACCGGCGGATCACCGAGGTGGAACGACTCTCCGACGGCGACGTGATCCGGCTGGGCCGTACCGAGCTGCGCCTGTTCGACCCCGGGGTGGCGCTCACCGACCCGGTGGGGCTGAGCTTCGGCCCGTCCCGGCGTGACGTCCGACCGACGCTGCCGCTGCCGCTGGCCGCGCCACCGGGGTCGCGTCGCTGATCTCCTGGGGGCCGGCCACACCGGCCAGCTCCGTTGGGTGGCGATCCGACACCTGGACCGGCGGGGACACCCGTGGCAGCATGCCGCGGATGGAGACCGAGCAGCGGACCGTGACGGCGAACGGCATCACCCAGGCGGTACGGGTGGCCGGCCCGCCGGACGGCATCCCGGTGCTGCTGATCCACGGCAACTGCTCGTCCGCGCTGTTCTGGGAGCCGCTGGTCCGCCGTCTGCCACCGACGCTGCGGGTGGTCGCCCCCGACCTGCGGGGGTACGGCGACACCGCTACCGCCCCGGTGGACGCCACCCGGGGCCTGCGGGACTTCGCCGACGACGTGGCCGCCCTGCTGGACGACCCGACGCTCTTCGGCGCCGACGCGCGCCCGGTGGTGGTCGGCCACTCCCTCGGCGGCGGAGTGGCGATGCGCCTGCTGGTCGACCATCCGCACCGGGTGGGTGCGTTGCTGCTCGCCGCACCGGTCTCCCCGTACGGCTTCGGCGGCACCCGCGACCTCACCGGCACGCCGACCACCCCCGACTTCGCCGGCACCGGTGCCGGCACCGCGAACCCGGACTTCGTCGCTCGCCTCACGGCCGGCGACCGGAGCACGGACGCCCCGGCCAGCCCGCGCGCCGTGCTGCGAGCCACCTATGTGGCCGATCCCGCATCGCTGGGCACCGACGAGGAACTGCTGCTGGACACCGTGCTGTCCACCGCGACCGGCGACGACAACTACCCGGGCACGGCGGTGCCGTCGGAAAACTGGCCGGGCACCGCGCCGGGGGAGCGCGGGGTGCTCAACGCGCTCGCGCCGACCTGGTTCCAGCTCGCTGACGAGCTGGTGGCCGTCGCCGAGAAACCCCCGGTCACCTGGGTACGCGGAGACGTCGACGTCATCGTCTCGGACACCTCGCTCTTCGACCTGGCGTACCTGGGGTCACTGGATCTCGTGCCCGGCTGGCCCGGCGCGGACGCCTGCCCACCGCAGCCGATGGTCGGCCAGACCCGGGCGGTGCTCGACCGGTACGCGGCGGCCGGCGGCGCGTACCACGAGGTGGTGCTGCCCGGCTGCGGGCACAGCCCGCACCTGGAGCGCCCGGCGGAGTTCGTCGCGGAGTTGCTGGCCCTGACCAGCCTGTCGGCCGCGTAGCGGCACTGCTGCGCCGTGGGTGAAATATGCCACGGCGTCTCGACAACTCACCGTCACGTGGCAGACTCGCGCGCATAACCTTAGCGGCCGTTCAGTGGCCGTGCGGAGTCTCTGGGGAGGCCGGTCGTGGCGCGCGAGTTCAGCACCGTTGGCGTGGTGGGGCTGGGCACCATGGGTGCCGGCATCGTCGAGGTCTTCGCCCGCAACGGCATCGACGTGGTGGCCGTGGAGATCTCCGCGCCGGCGCTGGAGCGCGGCCGGGCCACCCTCAAGGGCTCCACCGACCGGGCGGTCGCCAAGGGCAAGCTCGCCGAGGCGGACCGCGACGCCCTGCACGAGCGGGTGCACTTCGCGGTCGGGCTGGACGCGCTGCACTCCGTCGACCTGGTCATCGAGGCGGTGCCCGAGCACCTGGACCTCAAGCAGCGGATCTTCGCGGAACTGGACCGGGTCTGCCGACCGGAGACGATCCTCGCCACCAACACCTCGTCGTTGAGCGTCACCGAGATCTCGGTCGCCACCAGCCGACCCAACCAGGTGATCGGCATCCACTTCTTCAACCCGGCCCCGGTGATGAAGCTGGTCGAGGTGGTCCGCACTGTCGTCACCGCACCCGAGGTGGTCGCCGACGTGGAGGCGCTCTGCGCCCGGCTCGGCAAGGTCGACGTCACCATCAACGACCGGGCCGGCTTCATCGCCAACGCGCTGCTCTTCGGCTACCTCAACCACGCGGTCGGCATGTTCGAGTCGCACTACGCGACCCGGGAGGACATCGACGCCGCCATGAAGCTCGGCTGCGGCCTGCCGATGGGTCCGCTGGCGTTGATGGACCTGATCGGCCTGGACACCGCGTACGAGATCCTGGACACCATGTACCGGCGCGGCGGGCGGGACCGCCGGCACGCCCCGGTGCCGCTGCTCAAGCAGATGGTGACGGCGGGGCTGCTCGGCCGGAAGTCGGGCCGGGGCTTCTACACCTACGAGCGGCCCGGCTCCCCGGTGGTCGTACCGGATGAGGCGACGCCGCTGGCCACTGACGGTGCGCTCGCCGATGGTGCGCGCGCCATCCCGAAGGTCGGCGTCGTCGGCTCCGGAACGATGGCCACCGGGATCATCGAGGTCTTCGCGAAGGCCGGCTACGAGGTCGTGTCGGTGACCCGCGGCATGGAGAAGTCCGCGAAGGTCTGCGAGTCGGTGAAGACCTCGCTGAACAAGGGTGTGGTGCGCGGCAAGCTCGCCGAGGCCGACCGGGACGCCGCCCTGGGCCGGATCAGCTGGTCCGCCACGCTCGACCATCTCGCCGACGTCGACCTGGTGGTCGAGGCGGTCGTCGAGGAGTTGAGCGTCAAGAAGGCCCTCTTCGCCAGCCTCGACGAGATCTGCAAGCCGGGCGTGGTGCTGGCCACCACCACCTCGTCGCTGCCGGTGATCGACGTGGCGATGGCCACCCATCGGCCGGCCGACGTGGTGGGGCTGCACTTCTTCAACCCGGCGCCGGTCATGCCGCTGGTCGAGGTCGTCCGCACCATCCGCACCTCCCCGGAGGCCACCGCCACCGCCCGCGCCGTCTGCGCCGCGCTCGGCAAGACCGGTGTGGTCTGCGGCGACCGGTCCGGCTTCATCGTCAACGCGCTGCTCTTCCCGTACCTGAACGACGCGGTGAAGATGCTGGAGGCCAGCTACTCCACGGCCGACGACATCGACCACGCCATGAAGCTGGGCTGTGGCTACCCGATGGGCCCGTTCGAACTGCTCGACGTGGTCGGGTTGGACGTCTCCCTGGCCATCCAGCGCGAGCTGTACCTGGAACTGCGCGAGCCTGGCTTCGCGCCCGCGCCGCTGCTGGAGCACCTGGTCACCGCCGGCTACCTGGGCCGCAAGACCCGCCGCGGCTTCCGTGACCACTCGCACCGCTGACGGGTCAACGCCTGCGGGTGTTGAACGCGTCTGCATGGTGTGACCTTCGAGGAGTACGTCGGCAGCCGCGGCCCGGCCCTCGTTCGGCTCGCCCGGCTGCTGACCGGTGACGAGCACCGGGCCGAGGACCTCACCCAGGACGTGCTGTCCCGGGCGTACGTGCAGTGGCGCAAGATCTCTCGGGCGGACCGGCCCGACGTGTACGTGCGCCGCATGCTCGTCAACGCCAACATCTCCTGGTGGCGCCGCCGGTCCAACCGCGAACTGGCCATCGACACGTTCGCGGACCGGCCGCACCGCGGCGACCTCGGCGGCGAGGCCGCCGACCGGGACGAGATGTGGCGGCTGATCCTCGGCCTGCCCGACCGCCAGCGGGCGGTCCTCGTGCTGCGCTACTACGAGGACCTGGACGACGCGACAATCGCCCAGATCCTGGACTGCTCGCCGGTCACCGTCCGCACCCACGCGATGCGGGCGCTCGCCAACCTCCGGGAGCGCTGCGGTGCCCCCGCCACCAACGGGAGCCGACAGTGACGGACCTCGACCAGCGGATCATCTCAACCCTGCGGGAGCACGCCGAGGGCCACGTCGACATCGGCCAGCTGACCAGCGGGGCGGTTACCCGGGGCCGGGTCCGACGGACGCGGCGACGGGCCGCGGTGGGCGGGACGGCGCTCGGAGTGGCGGCGGTGCTCGGCCTCGGGGTGGCGGGCGGCGGTGGGCTACCCGTGGAGGTGCCCTGGACGGGGGCGAAACCGGCAACCCGGGCGGCCACCCCGGCGGCAGCGCCCGGGGTGCCGGGCGCCCTGACCCGACCTGATCTGGTCGGAAAGGACCCCGATCTGCTGCACTTCGGCGTCGACCCGGTGCGCGCTCGCTACCTGAGCTGGCGATCGGCGGCCGGCCTGGAAAGCGCCGAGCTCGATCTGGGTGGCTCCGCGCCGGTCAGTTTCTACCTCGCCCGCAGCGCCGCGGTGGCCGAGGGGGTCCACCTGGAGGGCGACAGGCTCATCCCGCAGCCGGCGGACATTCCTTACGATGGTCAGCTGGATCGGCTCTCCACGAGCGGCGCCGTTCCGATCTGGGTGCTGCGGTGGCAGCCGGTGCCCGGCCTCTTCGCCCGCCTGCGCACGGAGGCACCCACCGACGCGGCGTTGCGGGTGGCCAAGATCGCCCTCCGCCTGGACGTGGCGCACCAATGCAGCGCTCCGGTGCGGCTCACGACGTTGCCGGCGGGGGCGTGGAAGGCTGGCTGCGAGGTCAACGTAGCCAACCTCCCAGCCACGCTGGACGTCTCGCTGATCGTCAACGCCCGGGGGGATCGCTCGATGGAGGTGCGGCTTCAATACGCGCGCAGCATCGCTGGTGAGCGCAGGGAGCCCAACGCGACGGCGGCCGGCAGGCCGACCTACCGCTACGCGCAGGGCGGCATGATGGAGCTACTTGGCATACCGAAGGCTCATCTCACCGCCGGTTGGGGCTGGCCGAACAAGGGCTTCACCGGGGAGGACGCCGCGACAGTGCTGGGCGGGGTGCAGGTCGCCGAGCACCTGGACCGGCCCGCGACCTGGTGACCGCCCCGGGCGGCCGCACCCGCCGGACGTACGCTTGGTGACTGTGAGCCCCCGTCGCAATCGCCCTCGCCGGGACGACAACGCCAACCTGGACGCCGATCGGGTTCGTCAGGGCGTCGCCTCGGTGCAGCAGTGGACCGACGGTGCCTGGCAGGTACGCGGGATCGGCGCGGGGGCGTCGGTCAAGACGTACCGCTGCCCCGGTTGCAACCAGGAGATCCCGCCCGGGGTGGCGCACCTGGTGGCCTGGCCGGCGGACGGCCTGGGTGACCTGACCGACCGGCGGCACTGGCACAGCGGCTGCTGGCGTGCCCGGGACCGGCGCGGCCCGGCGGTGCAGCGCGGCCGGGGCGCCCCGCGCTACTGAGCGAACGGCCCGTTAGCGACCTGGGTCACCCTGTTCGTGCCTGGGCGGGCGGTGGCGGCGACTTCGCGACAGACTTGGGCGGTGAGCACAGCGATCCGCGCGTCGTCGATTTTGCCCGGCCGCCGGGAGGACATCGAGCTGCACACCGCCGACGGTCTGCGGCTGGTGGGTGAGCTGGCACTGCCGGCCGACCGGCCGCCGGTGGCCACCCTGGTCTGCCTGCACCCGCTGCCCACCCACGGCGGAATGATGGACAGCCACGTGTTCCGCAAGGCGGCCTGGCGGCTGCCCGCGCTGGCCGACCTGGCCGTGCTGCGGTTCAACACCCGGGGCACCAGCAGCGTGCGCGGCACCAGCGAGGGGGCCTTCGACGGCGCGGTGGGCGAGCGGTACGACGTGGCCGCCGCCATCGAGTACGCGGAGTTCGCCGAGCTGCCCAACATCTGGCTCGTCGGCTGGTCGTTCGGCACCGACCTGGCACTGAAGTACGGCTGCGACCCGACGATCGCCGGGGCGATCCTGCTCTCCCCGCCGCTGCGCTACTCCGCCCCGGAGGACCTGGCCACCTGGGCCAACTCCGGTCGCCCGCTGGTGGCGCTGGTGCCCGAGTTCGACGACTACCTGCGCCCCACCGAGGCGCGGGAGCGGTTCGCCGCCGTGCCGCAGGCCGAGGTGGTCGGGGTGCCGGGTGCCAAGCACCTCTGGGTGGGCGACGCGGAGACGGTGCTCGACGAGATCGTCCGGCGCGTCAACCCGGCCGTCGAGGTGCCGCTGCCGACGACCTGGGACGGCCCGATGGAGGCCGGCGACGTCAGCGCGTACGCCGACCGGACGGTGGCCGCCTTCGCCGACACCCCCGTCCCCGGCCCGGCCGCCACCAAGGCGGACTGACCCGGCCTGACCGCCGGTGCGGCCTGCTGAGGCTCAGCGGCGCTCCTGGCGGGGCAGCACCACCTCGCGCAGGATCAGTTGCAGCGCGGCCACAGTGGGGATGGCGATCAGCGCGCCCACCACGCCCAGCAGCGCCACTCCGAGCAGCGCGGCCAGCAGGGCGGCCACCTCGTTGACCTCCACCGAACGCCGCATGACCTTCGGGTAGATGAGGTAGTTCTCCACCTGTTGGTAGATCAGGAAGAAGACCGCGCAGGCGATGCCTGTGGGCAGGTCGGCGGCGAAGCCGACCAGGCTCACGATCACCGCGCCCAGGGTGGCGCCGATCTGCGGGATCAGGTCGGTCACCGCGACCACCACGGCCAGCGCGAACGGGTACGGCAGGTCGACGATCAGCGCGAACACGAAGGTGGTCGCGCCGGCCAGCACCGCGATGCTCAGCGCGCCGACCATGTACGCGCCCACCTTGGCCAGGATCTCGTCACCGATCAACTGCACCCGCTGCCGGCGCGACCGGGGCACCAACGAGTAGCCCAGCGAGCGCAGCTTGTCGAAGTAGGCCAGGAAATAGATGGTCAGCACCAGCACGGTCAGCGTCCGGAAGACCGTGCCGAAGATCAGTTGTGCGCCGCCCAGCACCCCGCCGAGCGCCCGCCCGACAGTCTCCGCGTTGGCCGCGCCCTGCACCCGCTCCACCACGTCGTACCGCTCCACCAGGTCATTGACCGTCGGGTTGCGGCGCAACTCGTCGAGCAGGCTCGGGATCTGGTCGATGAACTGCCCCGACTGGGTGACGATCGGCGGGACCAGCGCCACGATGCCGCCGCAGAGCAGCAGCACCACAGTCAGGGCGACTCCCGCCACCGCCAGGCCGTGCGGCACACCCCAGCGGCCCAGTCGGACCACCGCCGGGTTGAGGCCGACCGCGAGGAAGAGCGCGATCACCACCAGCACGAGGATGCCGCCGGCATTGCGAATCCCCAGATAGAGGGTGTACGCCAGCAGCACGCCCAGCGCACCGGTGAAGCCGAGCAGGAAGCTGCTGCGGCGCAGTGGCCGCCCCGGTGTGCCGAACTTTCCGGACGGGACCGCCGGCGGCTCGTCCGGGTCGACCCCCGGGGCGGGGACCGGCACCGGCGGTGGTGCCTCTGCCTGCTGTGTCGTCTCCGCCGGCTGCGGGTTCTCGGCTGGCGGGGGACCGGGAGTCACGGTCGGGTCGTCGCCGGACGGGTCGTGCTGTGGCACCAGAAACCTCCCGGCTCAGGCCGTCGGCTGACGGGCGACGGCCACGAACGCCCGCCACGCGGCAGGCGCGAACACCAGCACCGGACCGGTCGGGTCCTTACTGTCGCGCACCCCCACGGCCCCGGGCAGGTTGTCCGCCACCTCGACACACTCACCGTTGCCGCTACGGCTGGACGTGCGCCAGAGCGCGCCGGTCAGGTCCATGAGGTCACAACTTCCTTCATCAGCTCGATCGACTGGCGGCGGGACAATGCGCCGTTTCTGATCATCTCCCAGCGCGCCAGCAGCGTAGCCACCTCATGGTCGCCATCGACCACGAGACCGTCAATCTGATGCTCCATGTGCCCCGCCTACCCCCGGACGTCGGCTAGACCCTGCCGCATCCGTGCAGATCTTGGACAGTTTCCGTTAGGCCCTAACGGAAACTGTCCAAGATCTGGTGGTGAGGCGGCGCGTAACGGCGAAAGCTGTCCGGATGCTGCCCGCCGATGACGCCGACGCACTCGACTGGCTCGCCTTCGAGCAGGCGGGCGTGCTGACCACAGCGCAGGTCGCCGGGTTGCTCACCGAGGGAGCGGTGCGGGGCCGGATCCGCTCCGGTCGGTGGCGGGCGATCTGTCGCGGGATCCTGCTGGCCGGCAACGGCCGACTCACACGCGACCAGCAGCTCTGGGTGGCGGTGCTGGCGGCCGGGCCGGGGGCGGTGCTGGCCGGGGTGTCCGCCGCCGCCGAAGCCGGGGTACGGGGACTGCGGCGGGAGCCGCTGCACGTGCTGGTGCCGGCAGCCCGCCGTGCTGCGCGGACCAGTCTGCGTCGACTTCCGATCGACATGCCCGCCGTCCTGGTCCACCGCACCACGGTCCTCCCCGAGGCCCATCTCCAACGTGCCCGCCCACCGCGTACCACGACGGCACGTGCTCTGGCTGACGCGGCGGGCTGGGCGGCCGGCGTGGACGAGGCACAGTCGGTGCTGGCCGCGGGTTGCCAGCAACGCCGGGTGCTGCCCGAGGAGTTGCAGGCGGTGCTCGACGTTCTCCCTCGGGCTCCCCGTCGGCGGCTGATCGGGCAGACCATCAGCGACATCGCTGGCGGTGCGCAGGCGCTCTCCGAGATCGACTTCCTGCGGCTGTGCCGCCGGCACCGGCTACCCGCCCCCGACCTTCAGGAACAGCGGGTCGACGCGGCCGGCCGGAACCGCTGGCTGGACGCGTACTGGCGGGAGTGGCGGGTGCAGGTGGAGGTCGACGGCGCACACCACATGGACGCCAAGCAGTGGGCGGCCGACATGCGTCGGCAGAACGACGTCTGGACCAGCGGCGATCGAATCCTGCGTTTTCCGGCCTGGCTGGTCCGCGCTCGCCCGGACGAGGTCGCCGAGACCGTCCGCCGTGCCCTCATCGCAGCCGGCTGGACCCCCACCCCGACCCTGCGCCGTCCGGCGCAGAAATGAATCTTGGACACTTTCCGTCATTCGCTGACGGAAAGTGTCCAAGATTTCGAAGCCTCGACAGGCGTGTGCCCGTCACTCCTTCTCGATGGTGACCTTGCTGGGCTTGGCGCTGCGCTCGTCGGTGGTCGGCTTGGTGGGTCGCTTGCCGTTCTCGCCGGTGCTAGTGATCTTGGTGGGCTTGGCGCCCCGGCCACCCTCGCCCGGAACGGCGGCCACTGTCGGCTCCCCGTCCACCCCGGCGCTCGCCGTGCCACCGTCCACAGTGGTCATCGGCTCGGCCACCGGCCGCGTCGTGGACTGCCCGGACTCCTCCGCGCCCGCGTTCACCGGTTGCCTGGTGTCGGTGGGCTCCGTCTTCAGCCCGGTGCCCGTACCCGACCCGGCGGCCGTGCCGGCGGCAACGCTCACGCCGTCGTCCCCACCAGTGGGCACGCCGCCGCTCGCACCGTCCTCGCCGGCCGGCGCCGTCGGGCCGTCGATCGGGCCGGCGACACTCTGCAACCGCAGCTCGGACATCTGACGCTGAAGCTCGTCGGACTCCTGCCGGGCCTTCCAGGTCTCCTGCCGCAGATCCGCCAGCTGCTGCTGGGCCTGGGCGATCTCCAACATCACCTGGGCCAACTGCTGCCGGCCCGCCGCCGACTCCTGCTGGGTCGCCGCCAGGTGCTGCTGGGTGGTGGCCAGGTGCTGCTGCGTGGTGGCCGCGTACTCCTCGAACTGCCGGCGGGACGCCGCGACATGCTCGTCGGCCTTGCGGCGTTTGTCGCCGGCCTCGGTCTCGGCCCGGCTCAACAGCTCGGCGGCCTCCGCCTCGGACCGCTGACGTAGCGCCGCCGCGTCCTGCTCGGCCGCCTGACGGACGCCGGCCGCCCCCTGCTCGATCTCGTTCTTGCGAGCCGTGTACTCGGTCTCCAGCTCGTCCTTGCGACCAGAGTATTCGGCCTCCAGCTCGTCGCGGCGAGTGGTGAACCCGCTCTCCAGCTCCTGCTGACTGCTGGCGAACCCGGCCTCCAGCTCCTGCTGGCGCGCCGCGTGCTGCTTGTCCAGCTCGTCGCGGCGCTTGGCGAACTCCTGCTCGGCCGCGGACCGTCGCTGCGCCAACTCCCGGTCGGCCGCCTCCCGACGGGAGTTGACCTCCTGCTCCACCCCGGCCCGCCACGCGCCCAGCTCCTGCTGGGTCTGCGCTCGGGTGTGCTGCACGTACGCCTCGGTCTCGGTGCGCATCCGCTGCACGTACGCCTCGGTCTCGGCCCGGCTGCGCTTCGCCGACTCGGTGGCCTGCGTCGTCAGCCGCTCGGCCTCCTGCTGTGCCTTGGCGCGGGTGGCCCGACCGGCCATCGACGCGTCGTCGATGATCTGCTTGGCCTCCTGCTGCACCTTGGCGTGGGTGGCACGGCCAGCTTCGGTCGCCGTGTCGGTGAGCCGCTTGGCCTCTTGGAGCGCCTTGGCGTGCACCTCCTTGGCGGCGTCGCGCAGATCGCCGGCCTCCTGCCGGGCGTTGGCCAGCGTCTCGCGGGCCGTCTCGCGCAGCTTGGTGGCTTCCTGCTGGGCCCGGGTGTGGATCTCCTTGGCGGAATCCCGCAGCTGGGTGGCCTCCTGCTGGGCCTTCGCCAGCGCGTCCTGCGCGGCCTTGCGCAACTGCGCCGACTCGTCCTTTGCCGACCGCAGGGTCGCGTCCGCCTCGGCCCGCTGGGCGGCGCTGTGCCGCTCCTCCTCCGCGCGTCGGGCGGCGAGGGCGATCTCAAAGTCCTTCAGCGCCCGCGCGGCCTGCTCGCGGGCCTCCTCGATGATGTGCTCGGCAGCGGCACGACGGGCTTCGATCTCCCCGTTCGCGTCGGTGAGGATCTGCTCGGCCTGCTCCTCGGCGAGCGTGAGGATCGACTCGACCCGCGGGCCGAGGTGCCGGAACGACGCCCGGTCGACCACGTTCATCTGCTTGCGCACCTGGGTCAGGTCGCGCTGGAGAACCTCGACCTGGCCGGCGAGCTTGTGGATCTGTGTGTACGCCTGTTCCCGTTCGGAAGCGAGGGTCGCGATCTCGTGCTCAGCACGTGCGACATAACGGTCGACCTGTTTCTTCTCGTACCCCCGCAGAGCGGACTCGAAGCTGGGCTCCGTCGTCACGTCCCCGCCGAGAGCGAACAGTTCCTCGCCGTGCGACATGCCCCCATCCTCACACGCATCGGGCCCTGCTGGGGCGATACGGACGGCCCTTGTGGGAGCTACTTCACTCCGTTGCGGTCAGCGAATACCAGGGGTTAGGAAACGCATACGGCGCGAGGTGGCACCGGTTACCCGGTGTCACCTCGCGCCGTCGATGCCCCGAGCTGGCGCCTCGCGTCAGCCGGCGGTCTCCGCGGGCACCCGCTCCTGACCACCCTCGTTCTTCTTGGCTTCCGGCTTGGCGGCCGGAGCGGCCTGCGCCGGCATTCCCGGCACGATGCCGGCCAGCCCGGAGAGCATCTGACCCAGCTGCGAGGTGACCGCGTCCTTCTGCCGGGTGAGGTCCTCGACCTCGCGGCGGGCGGCCTGCGTGGTCAGCTCCGCCTCGGTGCGAGCCTCGGTGAGCAGACGCTGCGACTCGGCCTTCGCCTCGTTGAGGGTCTTCTCCGAGTGCGCCTTGGCCTTGTCGACCGTCTCGGCGGCGTTGCGCTCCGACTCGACCCGCCGCGCCTCGGCGCGCTGCTCGATCTCCTTGGCCCGCTCCTGCGCGGCCCGGGCACGCTGCTCGGCCTCGCTGACCATCTTCTGGGTCTGCGCGACCTGGGCGGCGTGCCGCTCGGACTCCTCGCGCTCGGCCTTCTCCCGCCGCTCGGCCAGCTGGAGCTCCAGGGCCTGAAGGTCCTTGTCGCGCTTGTCCCGCGCATCGGTGAGCAGCTTGGTCGCCTCGGCGCGCTTCTCCTCAGCCTCGCGGGCAGCCTTCGCCCGCTGCTGGGTGATCTCCCGCTCGGCGGTGGCCCGCAGGGTGGCGACCTCCCGCTCGACTGTCGACTTCAGCTCGGCCACCTCGTGCGCGGTGACCGTACGCAGCTGCTTGGTCTCCCGGTCGGCGTCGGCGCGCAGCGTGTCGGCCTCGCGGCGGGCCTGCACCCGGGCCTCGGCGGCCTCGCGCTCGGCGGCAGTGCGCAGGTTGCCCGCGTCGCGCTCGGCGCTCGCCTTCATGGCGGCGGCCTCGGCACGCGCCTTGTCGGTGATCTCGCGGGCCTCGAGGCGGGCGGCGGAGAGGATGCCCTCCGACTCGCGCTTGGCCTCGTTGCGGTGGTCGTTGGCCTGCTCCTCGGCGAGCCGGAGGATCTGCTCAACGCGCGTCCCGAGCCCGGAGAGGGTGGGCCGGCTGTTCTCTTCGAGCTGCTTGTTCGTGTCGGTGAGCTTCTGCTCCAGCGCACTCATGCGCTGCTCGGCCTGGCGGAGCCGACGCTGGGCGTCGTTCATCCGCTGCTCGGCCTCGGCACGGGCCTGCTCGGACTGGGTCAGCGCGGCGGTCATCCGGCCGAGGAAGTCGTCGACCTGATGGGTGTTGTAGCCGCGCAGGCCAACGGTGAAATCTGGCTGCGAGTTCGCGTTATCGAAGAACGCGAGAGGGGAGGACTGCTGCTGGGGCATTGGGACATACTGGCAGACGCCCCAGGGTGCTTCGCAAGAGCGGTGCGAAGCTTTCGTGCCCTCATTACATGGTCAACTCCCGCGATCGGCGAGGTCGGACCAATCGGCGATCTTGGCAGGTCCTGGCGGGTCGGACGCCACGCAGCGTGACGCGGAAAAGGGCCCCGGGGTTACCCCGAGGCCCTTTGTTCGATCCGGGTGGCTTATCCGCTAATGGGGGCGGAAGAACAATGAGCGATCGGCGCAATGGTCAACCGGCGTTCCACCGTCCGGTCGGGACCCGGCAACCGGCGGTACCGGTCAGTGGCCCCGGAACCGGTTGATCGCGTCCTCGTGCCGGGCCCGCAACTCTCCGTCGCGTACGCCCAGCCCGTCGGTGGGTGCGAGGCAGCGCACGCCGACCTTGCCCTGGTGGGCGTTGCGGTGCACCTCGTACGCGGCCTGGCCGGTCTGCTCCAGCGGGTAGGTGCGCGACACCGTCGGGTGCACCTTGCCGAGCGCGACGAGGCGGTTGGCCTGCCACGCCTCGTGGTAGTTGGCGAAGTGGCTGCCGACGATCCGCTTGAGGTGCATCCACAGGTAGCGGTTGTCGTACTGGTGCAGGAAGCCGCTCGTGGAGGCGCAGGTGACGATGGTCCCACCGCGCCGGGCCACGTAGACGCTGGCGCCGAACGTCTCCCGACCCGGGTGCTCGAACACGATGTCCGGGTCCTCGCCACTGGTCAGCTCGCGGATCCGTTCGCCGAAGCGCCGCCACTCGTCCGGGTCCTGGGTCTCCTCGTCCTTCCAGAAGCGGAAGCCCTCCGCGGCCCGGTCGATGACCAGCTCCGCGCCCATTCGGCGGCACAGCTCGGCCTTCTCCGGTGAGGACACCACGCAGACCGGGATCGCGCCGCCGTTGAGTGCCATCTGGGTGGCGTACCCGCCGAGGCCGCCGGACGCGCCCCAGATCAGCACCACGTCACCCTGCTTCATGTTGGCGCCGTGGTGGGAGACGAGCTGTCGGTACGCGGTGGAGTTGACCAGCCCGGGGCTGGCCGCCTCCTCCCAGCTCAGGTGCCGCGGCTTGGGCATCAGCTGGTTGGCCTTGACCACCGCCAGTTCGGCCAGCCCGCCGAAGTTGGTCTCGAAGCCCCAGATCCGCTGCTGCGGGTCGAGCATTGTGTCGTCGTGCCCGGCCGCGTCCTCCAGCTCGACGGAGAGGCAGTGCGCGACCACCTCGTCGCCGGGGGCCCAGCGGGTCACCCCGGGGCCGGTGCGCAGCACCACGCCCGCCGCGTCCGAGCCGACCACGTGGTACGGCAGGTCGTGCCGGCGGGTCAGCTCGGAGACCCGGCCGTAGCGCTCCAGGAACTTGAAGGTGGGCAGCGGCTCGAAGATGCTGGTCCACACCGTGTTGTAGTTGATCGCGCTGGCCATCACCGCGATCAGCGCCTCGCCCGGCGCCAGCTCCGGCGTCGGCACCTCCTGCACGTGCAGCGCCTTGCGTGGGTCCTTGTCCCGGGTGGCCATGCCGTCGAACATCCGGGCTTCCTCGGCGCGGACCACCACGCCCCGATAGCTCTCCGGTACGGGCAGCCCGGCGAGGCCGGCGAGTTCGCGGTCCGGATCGTTCGATTCCTCCGCCGCCATGATCGCTTCGAGGATGTCCTGCACGGTGACCTCCGGTTCATCCGCACCCGCACGGGCCCGGGTGCTGCCATCGTCGGCGCCGGTGGGCACGACCGCCATGTCGGCATTCGACACATCCGGCACCGGTCGCGCTCCTGTGGGGCCGGACGTTACTGAACGGTAGCTAGGCCGGGAAGTCCTCTGTGAAAAACTGCATCCGCCAATGCGTGAAGGTGTCCAACCACCCCGCCAACCGCGCACTGACGTGCGCGCACCCCGGCCCTGCTGGCCGCCACTCCCTGTTGATCAAGAGCTTTCGGTCACCCGAGGGGCGCAGGCTGACGCAAACCTCTTGATCAACAGGGGCAGGGCAGGGGTGGGGGTGGGGGCAGGGCAGGGGCAGGGGTGGGGGTGGGGGGTTAGTGGGGGGTGGGGGCGGGTTGGACCAGTTCGACGAGGACGCCGCCGGCGTCCTTGGGGTGGACGAAGTTGATCCGGCTGTCCGCGGTGCCACGCCTCGGAGCGTCGTAGAGCAGGCGCATGCCGCGCTCGCGGAGCGCCGCGCAGGCCGCGTCGATGTCCACCACGGTGTACGCGACCTGCTGCACTCCCGGCCCGTTGCGGTCCAGGAACTTCGCGATCGTCGACTCCGGGGTGAGCGGGGCGAGCAGCTGCACGCAGCCACCCTCGGTGGTCGGCCCGACGGCCAGCATCGCTTCCCGAACCCCCTGCTCGGTGTTGGTCTCCACGTGTACGCAGCGCATCCCGAACGTCCGCTGGTAGAAGTCGATCGCGGCGTCCAGGTCGGCCACGGCGATCCCGACGTGGTCAATCTTGCGAAGTCCGATGTCTGTGACGTAGTCCGCACCGGGCTCGACGGGGGAGTTCTCTGCCATGGCGCTAGTCTGACCGAACAATCGTTAAGGCGTACAGCTCGGCACCCCCTCGGAGGCAGGCATGGCTTCGGTGATCGTCAGTGGCGCGCGGACCCCGATGGGCCGGCTGCTGGGCAACCTCAAGGACCTCCCGGCCACGAAGCTCGGCGGGATCGCCATCAAGGCGGCGCTGGAGCGTGCCGGTGTCAGCCCGGACCAGGTCCAGTACGTGATCATGGGGCAGGTGTTGCAGGCCGGCACCGGTCAGATCCCGGCTCGGCAGGCGGCGGTCGAGGCCGGCGTGCCGATGTCCGTGCCGGCGCTGACCATCAACAAGGTCTGCCTCTCCGGCCTGGACGCGATCGCCCTGGCCGACCAGCTGATCCGCGCCGGCGAGTTCGACATCGTGGTGGCCGGCGGCATGGAGTCGATGACCAACGCCCCGCACCTGCTGATGGGCCAGCGCACCGGCTACAAGTACGGCGACGTGGTGGTCAAGGACCACATGGCGCACGACGGGCTCAGCGACGCCTGGGACTGCTGCTCGATGGGCGAGTCGACCGAGCGGCTCGGTGCCAAGCACGGCATCTCCCGCACGGAGCAGGACGCCTTCGCCGCCGCCAGCCACCAGCGGGCCGCCGCCGCGCAGAAGAACGGCCACTTCGCCGACGAGATCGCCCCGGTGGTCATCCCGCAGCGCAAGGGTGACCCGTTGGTGATCACCGAGGACGAGGGCATCCGCCCGGACACCACTGTCGAGTCGCTGGCCAAGCTGCGCCCCGCCTTCGCCAAGGACGGCACCATCACCGCCGGCAGTTCGTCGCCGATCTCCGACGGTGCCGCCGCGGTGCTCGTGATGAGCAAGGCCAAGGCGAAGGAGCTGGGACTGACCTGGCTGGCCGAGATCGGTGCGCACGGCAACGTGGCGGGCCCGGACAACTCCCTGCACTCGCAGCCGTCCAACGCGATCAACCACGCCCTGAAGAAGGGCGGCCTGAGCGTGGCGGACCTGGACCTCATCGAGATCAACGAGGCGTTCGCGCAGGTCGGTGTCCAGTCCACCCGGGATCTGGGGATCAGCCCGGACAAGGTCAACGTCAACGGCGGCGCGATCGCGCTGGGTCACCCGATCGGCATGTCCGGCGCGCGCCTCGTCCTCACCCTCGCCCTGGAGCTGAAGCGGCGCGGCGGTGGCACCGGCGCTGCCGCGCTCTGTGGCGGCGGTGGCCAGGGCGACGCGCTGATCATCCACGTGCCGGGCAAGGCCGCGGCCAGCCAGTGAGCGAGGCTGAGCACGTCCCGGCAGCGGCCGCCACATCGGTGCGCCGCAGCCGGGACGTACCGCTGCTGGTCGAGCGGGCCCGCACGGGGGACCCCCGCGCGGTGGCCCGGCTGATCACGTTGGTGGAGAACGGTGACGCGCTGTTGCCGGCGATCGCCGCGGCGCTGGCGCCGTACGCCGGGCAGGCCCAGGTGGTCGGGCTGACCGGTTCACCCGGGGTGGGCAAGTCGACCACCACGAACGAGCTGGTCCGCGCGCTGCGGGCGCGCGGGCACCGGGTGGGAGTGTTGGCGGTCGACCCGTCCAGCCCGTTCACCGGCGGAGCGATCCTCGGTGACCGGGTGCGGATGCAGGACCACGCCACCGATCCGGGTGTCTACATCCGGTCGATGTCCAGCCGGGGGCACCTCGGCGGGCTGGCCGCGGCGACGCCGCAGGCGGTCCGGGTGCTGGAGGGCGCCGGCTGCGACGTGGTGCTGGTGGAGACGGTCGGCGTCGGGCAGGCCGAGGTGGAGGTCGCCTCGCTCGCCGACACGACGCTGGTGCTGCTCGCACCCGGAATGGGCGACGCGATCCAGGCGGTCAAGGCCGGCATCCTGGAGATCGCCGACGTGTTCGTGGTCAACAAGGCGGACCGGGACGGCGTCGACGCCACAGTCCGTGACATCCAGGGCATGATCGCGCTCGGTGAGCGCGGGCCGGGGCAGTGGCGGCCCCAGGTGGTCCGGTCGGTCGCCGCCCGCGGCGAGGGCATCGACGACATCGCCGCCGCCATCGACAAGCACCGGGGCTGGCTGGTCGAGCACGGCGAGCTGCGCCGCCGCCAGGAGGCGCGGGCCGCCGCCGAGATCGAGGCGATCGCGCTCGGCATCCTCCGCGCCCGGATCGGCTCACTACGCGACGGTACGGAGTTGGCCACGCTCGCCACCAAGGTCGCCGAGGGCGCCACCGACCCGTACACGGCGGCTGACGAGTTGCTCGCCCAGCTCGCGCGCTGACCCGGCGTTCCGCCGACCGGTGCATCGACCTGCACGAGCCGGGCCGACACGGTCCGGTGCGGACGGACGTCGTCGCTGGTGCGGTCGGCGCAGTGCGTCTCACGCCCGCAAGCGAAGGTCGCTCTGGTTTTAGTAGGCTCGCCGCGCGTGGCCGCACGTGAGGCTTCCGCGAAGCGGGCTGACGAGCCGGTCGGTCCACAGTGCACCGGGACCAGGGGAGATGCGATCATGACGGACGCGGTGGAGAACGCCGGCGCAGTGCAGCCCGCCACGGGCGCGGCCCGGGGTGTCACGTCGGTCTCCGACGAGGTCGTGGAGAAGATCGCCGGTGCGGCCGCTCGCGCGGTGCCCGGTGTCGCCGATCTCGGCGGTGACGTGGCCCGGTTCTTCAACAGTGTGCTGGACAAGGTCGGCCTGGACACGGTGGGCGATGCTCGCCGGGGTGTCTCGGCCGACGTGAAGGGCAGCGCGGCCGTCATCAACGTGGTCCTGGTGATCGACGCCGGGCACGTGGTGGCCGACGTGACCGAGGCGGTGCGGGCCGCGGTGATCGAGGCGGTGGAGAAGTACGGCCTGACGGTCACCCAGGTCAACGTCACGGTGGACGACATCGAGCTGAACCAGCCGGGCGCGGCAGCCGGAGCCTGAGGCGCGGCTGCCCAACAACCTGACGGCTGACTCGGTGGTGTGAGGAGCAGGGGAGCGACTGTGGACCTGGAAGCAACGCGGGAGCTGACCAGGGCGTCGGCGCCGGCTGGCGGGACGACTCAGGTCGCCGACGAGGTGATCGAGAAGATCGCCGTCGCGGCGGCCCGCGCGGTGCCCGGCGTGGCCGACCTGGGCGGGGACGTCGCCCGGTTCTTCAACGCGGTTCTCGACCGGGTCGGGCTGGACCAGGTGGGTGACGCCCGACGGGGTTGCTCGGCCCACGTGACCGAGGACGCCGCAGTGGTCAACTTGGTGTTGGTGATCCAGGCCGGTCGACAGGTGGCAGAGGTCAGCGCTCAGGTGCGCGCTCGAGTGACCGAGGCGGTCGAGACCTTCGGGCTGCGGGTCGATGAGGTCAACATCCGGGTCGACGACCTGGCGATGAGCGAAACCCCCACCACGCCCCCAATCTGAGGGGTGCGCGGCGCGATCTGACCCGATCTCCACGTCGATCATGCGGTCGTCGACGCGGGCGCTCGCCGTTACCCGTGAGTACGGGCTGACTTAGCGATCGTTCAGGTAGGGGCCTTACACTCGACGTGCAGTCGAGGACCCGAGGAGGAGCCCTGCTCATGGACGCCGACGAGATCGACGCCGGACGGGCGCGCTGGCAGGCCCGGTACGACGCCGCGCGCAAGCGGGACGCGGACTTCACGACACTTTCCGGCATGACGGTGGAGCCGGTGTACGGGCCGCCGGAGGGCGCCACCTATCCGGGGTTCGAACGGATCGGCTGGCCGGGCGAGTATCCGTACACCCGGGGTTTGTATCCGACCGGCTATCGCGGGCGGACCTGGACGATCCGGCAGTTCGCCGGCTTCGGCAACGCCCAGCAGACAAACGAGCGCTACAAGATGATCCTCGGCGCCGGCGGCGGCGGGCTCTCGGTGGCGTTCGACATGCCGACGCTGATGGGTCGCGACTCGGACGACCCGCAGGCGCTCGGCGAGGTCGGCCACTGCGGCGTGGCCATCGACACCGCCACCGACATGCAGGCGCTCTTCGACGGCATCGACCTGGCCGGCGTCACCACCTCGATGACCATCTCCGGCCCGGCGGTGCCGGTGTTCTGCATGTACCTGGTCGCCGCCGAGCGGCAGGGCGCCGACCTGTCCAAGCTGGACGGCACCCTGCAGACGGACATCTTCAAGGAGTACATCGCGCAGAAGGAGTGGCTCTTCGACCCGGAGCCGCACCTGCGCCTGATCGGCGACCTGATGGAGTACTGCGCCCGGGAGATTCCGCGCTACAAGCCGCTGTCGGTCTCCGGCTACCACATCCGTGAGGCCGGCTCGACAGCGGCGCAAGAGCTGGCGTACACCCTGGCGGACGGCTTCGGCTACGTCGAGCTGGGTCTCTCGCGTGGGCTGGACGTGAACGTCTTCGCGCCGGGCCTGAGCTTCTTCTTCGACTCGCACCTCGACTTCTTCGAGGAGATCGCCAAGTTCCGTGCCGCCCGCCGAATCTGGGCCCGCTGGCTTCGCGACGTCTACGGCGCGACCAGCGAGAAGGCCCTGTGGCTGCGGTTCCACACGCAGACCGCCGGGGTGTCGCTGACCGCGCAGCAGCCGGTCAACAACGTCGTGCGGACCGCCGTCGAGGCTCTCGCGGCGGTGCTCGGCGGCACCAACTCGCTGCACACCAACGCGCTGGACGAGACCCTGGCGCTGCCCACCGACGAGTCGGCCGAAATCGCCCTGCGTACCCAGCAGGTGTTGATGGAGGAGACCGGTGTGGTCAACGTGGCCGACCCGCTCGGCGGCTCCTGGTACGTCGAGGCGCTGACCGACAAGATCGAGGCCGAGGCGGAGGAGATCTTCGCCCGGATCCGGCAGCTCGGCGGGGACGGCCCGCACCAGATCGGCCCGATGACCTCGGGCATCCTGCGCGGTATCGAGGACGGCTGGTTCACCGGGCACATCGCCGAGTCGGCCTTCGTCTACCAGCAGGCCCTCGAAAAGGGCGACAAGAAGATCGTCGGGGTCAACTGCCACAGCGGCACCGTCGCCAAGGAGCTGGAGATCCTGCGCATCTCGCACGAGGTGGAGCTGGAGCAGCGCCGGGTGCTCGCCGAGCGCAAGGGCGCGCGGGACGAGTCGGCGGTCCGCGCGGCGGTGACCCGGATGATCGACGCGAGCCGCACCGACGAGAACATGATTCCCGCCATGCTCGACGCGGTCCGCGCCGAGGCGACCCTGGGCGAGATCTGCGACGCCCTGCGCGCCGAGTGGGGCACCTACCGAGAGCCAGCCCGCTTCTAACCCCTGCCCCCACCCCCACCCCCACCCCCGTCGATCTTGCAGATTCTGTGCCGACATAAGGCATGAATGCGGCGTACCGGCGACAGAATGTGCAAGATCGCGGGGGGTGCGGGCGGGGCGTGAGAGTTGCAACGTCGGGGTTGCGGGTGAGCTGAGATCGGGGGCTCACGTGCGAGACTAGGTAACCATGAGCGACCCACGGATCACCTCGTCGATCTTCACCCGCGGCGCGGTCGACCTCAGCACGCTGCGTGGCCCCGCACCAGCAAGTACCCGCCCCGGCACGCCCCCGCAGGGCGGCCCGTCCAACGGCGCCCCCGGCGCGCCCACCGCCGGCGGTGACACCGCCATCGTGGATGTCACCGAGGCGACCATCCAGTCCGACGTGCTCGAACGCTCGATGGCCACGCCCGTCGTCGTGTTCTTCGGCGCGGCCGGCTTCCCGGAGAGCGACGAGTTCGCCCCGGTCCTGGAGCGCCTGAACGCCGAGGGCGGCGGCACCTGGGTGTTGGCCCGGGTCGACGTGCAGGAAAATCCCCGAATCGCCCAGATGTTCCGGGTGCAGGGCATCCCCATGGTCTACGCGGTCGTCGGCGGTCAGCCGGTCGACGCCTTCTCCGGAGTGGTGCCCGAGGCACAGCTGCGGCAGTGGCTCCAGGCCGTGCTCAAGGCCGGCGGCGTGGCCGTCGCCGAGCCGGAGGACCCCCGCCTCGACGAGGCGGACGACGCGCTGATGAGCGGCGATCTGGACGCCGCCGAGCAGGCGTACCGGAAGATCCTCGCCGACGCCCCGGCGGACGCCGCGGCCACGGCGGGGCTGGCCCAGGTCGGGGTGGCCCGTCGGGTGGCCGGCGCCGACCCGTCCACAGCGCTGGCCGCCGCCGAGAGCGCCCCCGACGACGTTGCCGCCCAGCTGCTGGCCGCCGACATCGAGGTGCTCAGCGGCCTGGCCGAGCAGGCGTACGCGCGGCTCGTCGGTCTGGTCCGGCGCACCGCCGGTGAGGACCGTGAGACGGTTCGCCAGCACCTGGTCTCGCTCTTCTCCATTGCCGGCCCGGACGATCCGGCGGTCGCCTCGGCGCGTCGGGCTCTGGCCAGCGCCCTGTTCTGAGTTCGTAGCACGCCAGCGCGGGCCGGCGTTCCGGCCGGCCCGCCCGACCACCGAGGACGGGAGCTCACGATGCGCCGGATCGCCGTCCTCGACGCGCCGACAAATCTCGGTCTACGGCCGCCGACTCCAACGTCGGTCCCGGGTTGCGCCAAAGCGCCCGGGGCGCTGCGCGACCACGACCTGCTGGCCCGGCTCCGCGCCCGCGACGCCGGTTGCGTCACCCCCGCGCGGTACGACCCGGGGGACTGGCGGCCCGGCGACGGGGTGTGCCACGCCCGGGAGATCGCCGACTACTCGTTGGCCCTCGCCGAGCGCATCGGCTCGATCATCGACCGGGGCGAGTTCCCGGTGGTGCTGGGTGGCGACTGCTCCGTGCTCCTCGGCTCGGCCCTGGCCATGCACCGCCTCGGCGAGGCCGTCGGCGGGCGGATCGGGCTGGTCTTCGTCGACGGGCACTCCGACTTCCGGCACCCCGGTAACGCCTCCTACGTCGGCGCGGCCGCCGGTGAGGACCTGGCCCTGGTCACCGGGCGAGGGCAGGCCGACCTGGCCGCGCTGGAGGGCCGCCGGCCCTACTTCCGCGACATCGACGTGGTGGTGCTCGGCATCCGTGCTCAGGACGAATACCGGCTCGACCTCCAGGCCGCCGGGATCACCACCCGACCGGTGCCGGCGCTGCGTGCCGAAGGTGCCGCCCGGACGGCCCAGTGGGCGCACGAGCAACTCGCCGACTGCGCGGGCTACTGGGTGCACATCGACGTGGACGTGCTCGACCCGGCGGTGATGCCCGCAGTGGACGCCCCCGACCCGGGTGGAATCGCCTTCGTCGAGCTGGAGATCCTGCTCGCCGGTCTGGTCGACACCCCGCACTGCCTCGGTGTGGAGCTGACCGTCTTCGATCCCGACTACGACCCGGACGGCTCGTACGCGGCCGAGATCGTCAACACAGTGGTCGCCGGTCTGGCACCGGTGACCGCCCCGGAAGCCGTGCCGCCCCGACTGCTGTCGGCCCGGCCGACGCCCTCCCCGCGGCGCGGCAACGGCCGGCCCGCGACCGCCACCGAGCGGCTCGACCGTGCCGAGCGTCCCGCCCGTGCCGAGCGGCTCGACGGGCTGGCTGGGCTTGACGGGCTCGACAGTGCTGAGCGGGTTGCGAGGCGTGAATTCCCCGCTGACATCGACCCCGCTGGCATCGACCCTGCTGACACCGACCCCGCTGATGTCGGGCCTGCTGGGCTCGGGTCTACCGATGTCGGGTCTGCCGGCGTCGGTGTCAACGGCGTCGGTTCGTCGGTGAGCGCGGTGCCGCACGACGTACCGGCCGAGGCGGAGTCAGCCGGCACTGGTGGACGGGCCCACGCCGAGCCGTCGGGTGTCGCGGCCGCTGTCGCGGCCCTGGTCGAGCGCGAACCGGTCGGCCCGCCGGCGTCGGCCGGCCCAGGTCTCCTCCGACGTACCACCCCGTCGACACAGAACCCGCCCGAAAGGCACGAAGCCGACACCGCCTGACCCGGCCCCCGGCCCCATAGCCTTGATCGACTCGGTTTCCGTGATTCCGGGGGTGCCCGAGGGGCTTGGGCACCGCAGGTTCAGCGAAACCGAGTCGATCAAGGTTGGGCGCCGGGAGGGCGTGGGGTCAGGAGGTCGGGAGGGCGCGCAGGAAGCGCTCCGCCATCGGGACGGCCGAGGCGGTGCTGGCCCCGCCCTTCTCCACGAAGACGGCGAACGCCACGTCGCCCCGCCAACCGACGAACCAGGCGTGGGTGTGCGCCGGGTTGTCGTCGTACTCGGCGGTGCCGGTCTTGCCGTACACCTCTCCCGGCACGTCCTTGAGCGCGCTGCCGGTGCCGGCGGTGACCACCTCGCGCATCATCGTGCGCAGCGCCGCCACGGATTCCGGCTTGAGCTGCTCGCCTGCCGGTGCCGGCTTGGCCGGCGCCGGGTCGATCAGCAGCTTCGGCTGCTCGAAGCGGCCGCGGGCGACCGCGGCGGTGGCGCCGGCCATGGCGAGCGGGCTGACCAGCGTGGTGCCCTGCCCGAACGACGCGGCGGCCTGCTCGGCCAGGCTGCCGCCCGTGGAGACCTTGCCGGTGAAGGCGTCAGTGCCGAGGTCCCACTGACCCTCCAGGCCCAGCGAGCGGCCGGCGGCGGCCAGCCCGTCGCCGCCGAGCTTCGGGGCCAGCGCGGCGAACGCCGTGTTGCAGGACTTGGCGAAGTCGGTGCGGAACGGCACCGAACCGAGCTCGAAGTTGTCCGAGTTCTTGAAGGACCGGCCGTCCACGGTGAAGGTCTTCTTGCAGTCCACCGGGCCGTCCAGCGTGACAGCGCCCCGGTCCAGCAGGCCCAGCGTGCTGACCATCTTGAACGTGGAGCCCGGAGGCACCTGGGCGTCGAAGGCCAGATTCTCCCCGGCCGGGCCGGGGCCGTTC
Source organism: Micromonospora trifolii (assembly GCF_022229005.1). Lineage (GTDB taxonomy): Bacteria > Actinomycetota > Actinomycetes > Mycobacteriales > Micromonosporaceae > Micromonospora > Micromonospora trifolii. The sequence goes on along the minus strand of NZ_JAKKFD010000004.1, from coordinate 7,651 downwards.
GCTGCGGCGAGCACGGCACCGTCGCTGATCCGGATCGCCACCAGTGCGGACCGGCGCGACTCGGCGCGCAGTGCCCCGTCGGCCGCGTTCTGGACGGCGACGTCCAGCGTGGTCTTCAGGGCCTGCCCGGGCTGCGGCTCCCGGCGGAACAGCTCGGTGCCGGTGGGTTCGAGTTTGCCGCCCTCGGTCGGACGCTCGACCACCACTGTCAGCCCGGGGCCGCCGCGCAGTCGTTCGTCGTAGCGGCCCTGAAGCCCGCCGTGCCCGACCAGATCGCCGACGACGTACCGGTCGGGGTGTGCGGTGAGGTCGTCGGCCTGCGCCGGGTCGACCGAGCCGAGCAACGCGCGGGCGAACTCGCGGGTGGGCGCCAGGTCGATCTTGTCGGAGACGAACTTGGTGCCGGGCAGGTCGTAGATCCGGGGCTTGATCTGCCGGTACGCCTCCTCGCGGAGCGACACCACCTCGACGAAGGCACCCGGCTCGGCCTTGGCCACCCGGTCGGGCAGGTCGGCCAGGTCGACGCCGGGGACCAGCGCAGGGCGGATCGCCTTGAACGCCGCGTCGAGGTCCTTGACGAGCTTCTTGAGGTCGGTGACCCCGTTGGGCTGCACACCCACCCGGACCACCGGGCGCGGGGTCACCAGCGGCTTCCCGGCGTTGTCCAGCAGCGCGGCGCGGGCACCGGCGTCGCGACGCAGCGCCAACCGGTCGCCCTTGGTGAGCTGCTCGTGCACCACCTTCGGGTCCCAGATCACCTGCCACTGGTCGTCGTCGCCGTGGGCGAGCCGCACCTCCCGGTCGTACGCCCAGCGGGTCTGACCGGGCAGGGTCCACTCCACCTGGACGGTAGTTGTCGCGATGTCCTTCGTGATCTTCGGCTCGCCGCGACGCGTCAGCGTGGGCGGAGTCGCCGCCAGCTCACCGGAGAGGTCCTTGATCTCGCGCGCCACGTCGGCCGACGGCAGTTTCGAGCCGAGCGGGTCGATCAGACCAACCGACTGGAGATCACCGCTGCGCCAGCCCGCGAGGAAGGCGTCGACGGAGCGCTGCGGCCCGTCGTCACCCGAACAACCGACCAGGACACCCGCCGCGAGCAGGGCCGTGGCGACGGCGGCGGTCAGCCGTCGGGCGGGGTTCGGCCGGTGGGGCCGGGGGTACGACAAGGGCATGAAGCTGGTCCTTCCGATCTCGGACTGCCCTCGCACGGTAGTACGCGAACGCCGTCCCCAACGTCCCCCAGGTGCTCGGCCGCGCTCAAAGACGGGCCGCGCCCGTGTGATGAACATCGCGTGGCGGGGTATCCCGCAGCCGGCCAACCTCGGACCCGCAACGGGTGAAAGGACAAAGTCCCGATCCGGACGTCTGGCCAGTGGTCCGCCGACGAAGGCGCACAACGGCAGGGCCTAGGCTGGGCGGCAGAGTGACCCACAACGCGGTGGGTCGAGGGGAGTGGCACCGATGGACCGGCGTCCGGCGATCAAACCGGAACCCGACCTCCGGCAGGATGACTCCGGCCGGGACGATGACAGCTTCGATTCGGCGACCGACGGGGACGGCTACGGCCGACTCGACACGGGCGTCACCGGGCTGACCGGGTCGAGCATCGACACCATCTACGATCTGGGTCTGCCAGCCGAGGCGCTGGCCGACGACGTGGAGGACGCCGAGCTCGACGAACCAGTCCCCAACGCGGAGCGCCTGGTGGCCCAGGCCGTCGCGCTCGCGGGGGACGACCACGACGCGGCGACACTTGTCGGCCGTTTCTGGCGGTTCGCCCCGGACGAGGAGCTGGTCGGCTTCACGGCGGAAGAGATGCTCGACGCGGCCCGGGCACACCGGGATCTCGCCCAGCAGCGGGTGCCGGGTGAGTTGAAGCTGCGGATCCACGAACCGCACGCGGACCAGCACCACACTGTCGTCGAGATCGTCACGGACGACATGCCGTTCCTGGTCGACTCGGTGACGGCGCTGCTCAACTCGTACCACCTCGACGTTCACCTGCTGGTGCACCCGCTGGTGGTGGTGCGGCGGGAGCCGCTGGGCCGGCTCACCGAGGTTTCCGCGGATGTGGAGCCGGACGACGCGATCTCCGGCGACATCATCGAGAGCTGGATGCGGATCGAGATCGACCCGGTTCGGGACGCGGCCGAACGGGACCGGTTGCGCCGCGAGTTGCAGCGGGTGCTCACCGATGTGCGGGAGGCGGTGGAGGACTGGCCGAAGATGCGTCAGCGTGCCCTCGCGCTCGCCGACGAGCTGGCCTCGGCCCGTACCTCCGACAACCGCCCACCGGTGCCGGAGAAGGACATCACCGACTCGGTGGAGCTGCTGCGCTGGCTCGCCCAGGACCACTTCACCTTCCTCGGGTACCGCGAGTACCGGCTGGTGGACGCCGACGGCGGCGACGCCGCGGACCCGGTCGACGGCAAGGCGTTGGAGGCGGTGCTCGGCACCGGTCTGGGCATCCTGCGCTCCGACTCGCCGGATGCGCGGTCGCTGTCGTCGATGACGCCCGAGGCGCACGAGAAGGTGCTGGAGAAGCGCCTGCTCATCATCACCAAGGCCAACTCCCGTGCCACTGTGCACCGCTCGGCGTACCTGGACTACATCGGCTTCAAGATCTTCAACTCCGCCGGTGACGTGATCGGTGAGCGCCGCTTCCTGGGCCTGTTCTCGACGGCCGCCTACCGGACGAGCGTCCGGGAGCTGCCGGTGGTACGCCGCAAGGTGGCCGAGGTGCTGGACCGCTCCGGCCTGAGCCAGCGCAGCCACTCGGGCAAGGATCTGATCCAGATCCTGGAGACCTACCCGCGCGACGAGCTTTTCCAGATCAAGACCGACGACCTCTACCACGCGGTTGTCGGCGTGCTGCGGATGGCCGGCCGCCGGCAGCTGCGCGTCTTCCTGCGTCGGGACGCGTACGGGCGGTTCATCTCCTGCCTGATCTACCTGCCCCGGGACCGGTTCACCACCCAGAACCGGCTGCGCATGCAGGACATCCTGCTGCGTGAGCTGAACGGCGTCGGGGTGGACTACACCACCCGGGTCACCGAGTCGATGCTGGCTCGGGTGCACTTCATCGTCCGTACCGACCCGACGCGGCCGCCCGGCGACATCGACGCCGACCTGCTGGCCGAGGAGTTGGCCGACGCGACCCGGCTCTGGGACGACGACTACCGGTTGGTGCTGGAGCGCAAGCTCGGCGACGAGCAGGCCAAGCACCTGTTCACCCGGTACGCCGACGCGTTCCCGGAGGGCTACAAGGACGGGCACACGCCGTACGAGGCGATGAAGGACCTGGCGAAGCTTGAGCTGCTGGAGGAGCCCGGCCAGCTGGAGATGCACCTGTTCCGCAAGCAGTTGGCGCCCCGGCCGGGCACCCGGGTGCCGGGCGCCGACCTGGCCGAGGCCATGGACGTCCGGTTCAAGGTCTACCGCTACGGCGAGCCGATGATGCTCTCCGCAGTGCTGCCGGTGCTGCACTCGCTCGGCGTACGGGTGGTCGACGAGCACCCGTACGAGGTGGACCGGATCGACGGTCGGGTCTACCTGTACGACTTCGGCCTCATGCTGCCCGAGGGGCATCACGAGCTGGCCGAGGTGCGCCCGCACGTGGAGAACGCCTTCGCGGCCGCCTGGCGCGGCGAGGCCGAGGTGGACCGGTTCAACGAGCTGGTGCTGCGCGGCGGGCTGACCTGGCGGCAGGTGGTGGTGCTGCGGGCGTACGCGAAGTACCTGCGGCAGGCCGGCACTGTCTTCTCGCAGGACTACATGGAGCAGACCTTCATCGCGTACCCGAAGCTCGCCGCGTTGCTGGTGGAGCTCTTCGAGACCCGGTTCGCGCCGGGCGAGTCGAGCACCGAGCAGCGGCAGCAGCGCAGCGGTGAGCTGGTGGAGACGATCCGGGGCGCGCTGGACGACGTGGCGAGCCTCGACCAGGATCGGATCCTGCGCTCGTACCTGACGCTGATCGAGGCGACCCTGCGGACCAGCTTCTACCAGAAGCGCGCCGACGGGCGACCGAAGGCGTACGTGGCGTTCAAGCTCGACCCGCAGGCCATTCCGGACCTGCCCGCGCCGCGACCGAAGTTCGAGATCTTCGTCTACTCGCCCCGCTTCGAGGGTGTGCACCTGCGGTTCGGGCCGGTGGCCCGGGGCGGGTTGCGCTGGTCCGACCGTCGGGAGGACTTCCGTACCGAGGTGCTGGGCCTGGTCAAGGCGCAGATGGTGAAGAACACAGTGATCGTGCCGGTCGGCGCCAAGGGCGGCTTCGTGTTGAAGCAGAAGCCGGGTGACCGGGACGAGGCCGTCGCCTGCTACCAGGAGTTCGTCGGCGCGATGCTGGACGTCACCGACAACATCGTCAGCGGGCAGATCGTGCCGCCCGAGGACGTGGTCCGGCACGACGGCGACGACCCGTACCTGGTCGTGGCGGCCGACAAGGGCACCGCGACGTTCTCCGACATTGCCAACGAGATCTCCAAGACCCACAACTTCTGGATGGGCGACGCATTCGCCTCCGGCGGATCCGCCGGCTACGACCACAAGAAGATGGGCATCACCGCCCGGGGCGCCTGGGAGTCGGTCAAGCGGCACTTCCGGGAGCTGGGCCTGGACACCCAGACCCAGGACTTCACTGTGGTCGGCGTCGGCGACATGTCCGGCGACGTGTTCGGCAACGGGATGCTGCTCTCCGAGCACATCCGGTTGGTGGCCGCCTTCGACCACCGGCACATCTTCCTCGACCCGGAGCCGGACGCCGCCACCTCGTACGCGGAGCGTCGACGGCTGTTCGACCTGCCCCGGTCCTCCTGGGAGGACTACAACCCGGAGCTGATCTCGGCAGGTGGCGGCATCTTCCCGCGTACCGCGAAGTCCATCCCGATCACGCCGCAGGTCCGGGCGGCGATCGGCCTGGACGACGACGTCACGCAGTTGTCGCCGCAGGATCTGATGAAGGCGATCGTGACCGCCCCGGTGGACCTGTTCTGGAACGGCGGCATCGGCACCTACGTCAAGGCCTCCACCCAGACCAACGCGGAGGTGGGCGACAAGTCCAACGACGCGATCCGGGTGGACGGGCGCAGCCTGCGCTGCCGGGTGGCGGGCGAGGGCGGCAACCTGGGCTGGACCCAGCTCGGCCGGATCGAGTACGCGTTGACCGGTGGCCGGATCTACACGGACTTCATCGACAACGCGGCCGGGGTGGACACCTCCGACCACGAGGTGAACATCAAGATCCTGCTCAACACGGCGGTGGCCGATGGTGAGCTGACCATGGCCGACCGGGACGAGCTGCTGGCCGGGATGACCGACGAGGTCGCGGAGCTGGTGCTGCGGGACAACTACGACCAGGCTCGGGCGATCAACAACGCCCAGGCCCAGGCCGCCTCGCTGCTTCCGGTGCACCGCCGGATGATCAACGAGCTGGAGCGGTCGGGCGGGTTGGACCGCGCGTTGGAGGCGCTGCCGCCGGACGAGGAGCTGGCGGTCCGCAGCGAATCCGGCCTGACCGCGCCGGAGTTCGCGGTGCTGCTCGCGTACGTGAAGATCGTCCTGGAGCGGGAGATCCTCACCGAGGGGTTGGCCGACGAGGAGTGGACGACCGACGTCCTGGTCAACTACTTCCCGACGCCGATGCGCGAGCGGTTCGCCGACCGGATGGGCCGGCACCGGCTGCGCCGGGACATCGTCACCACAGTGCTGGTCAACGAGGCGATCAACCGGGGTGGCATCTCGTTCATCTTCCGGGTGGTCGAGGAGACGGCGGCCAGCGCGGCCGACGTGATCCGGGCGTACGTGGTGGTCAGCGAGGTGTTCGGCCTGCGCGACCTGTGGGACGCGGTCGAGGCGCTGGACAACAAGGTGGCGCCGGAGCTGCAGACCAGCGTCTACCTGGACACCCGTCGGCTGCTCGACCGGGCGGTGCGGTGGCTGGTCTCCAACCGGCGCTCGCCGATCGACGTTCCGGCCGAGATCGCCCGACTGCGCGACGGGGTCACCCGGTTGCTGCCGGGGCTGGAGGAGTTGTTCTACGGCAACGAGCGCCAGGGCATCGCCGCGCACATGGACTCGATGACCGAGCGTGGGCTGCCCCGCGAGCTGGCGGAGCGGGCGACCCGGCTGATGTACAGCTTCGGTCTGATGGACGTGGTGGAGACCGCGAACGCCAGCGGGCGGGACGTCAGCGAGGTGGCCTCGGTCTACTTCGTGCTGTCGGACCTGTTCCGGGTGGACTCGCTGCTGTCGAAGATCTCCCTGCTGCCGCGGGAGGACCGCTGGCAGACGTTGGCCCGGATGGCGCTGCGGTACGACCTGTACGCCGCGCTGGCCGCGCTCACCGCGGAGGTACTCGACTCCACCCCGGGCGACCTGCCGCCGCACGAGCGGGTACAGCAGTGGGAGCAGTCGAACGCCACCTCGATCCACCGGGCCCGGCGGGCGATGGGTGAGTTCGACGAGTCGCGGGCGGATCTCGCCGCCCTGTCGGTGCTGCTGCGCCAGATCCGCACCCTGGTACGGACCTCCGCGGCCGCCTGAGTCAGGTACGCCGGACGCGGTCCGGCCGGTCGGGGTGACCCGACCGGCCGGACCGCGTTTCGTTGCGCCGCCGGTCAGGCCGCCAGGGTGGCGAAGACGACGATGTTGTCCGGGTAGCTCTTCGCGGCCTGGTCGAACTGGCCGCCGCAGGTGACCACCCGCAGGCTGGGCCGGTCGGTCGGTCCGTAGACCAGCTCGGTGGGGAAGGCCGTCTTCGGGTACGACTTCACCGAGTCGACAGTGAAGGTGGCCGGCACTCCGTCGGCGCGGCGCACGGTGACGGTGTCGCCGGGGGTGAGAGCGCCGAGGTCGAAGAAGACGGCCGGGCCGAGCACCGCCGAGTCCACGTGCCCGACGATGACCGCGTTGCCCGTCTCGCCCGGGCTCGCTCCGGGCTCGTACCACCCGGCCTGGTCGGCCTTGTCCAGCGGAGGGACCTGGACGGTGCCGTCCGGGTTGGTGCCCAACGACATGATCGTCGCGTTGACACCGATCCGGGGGATCTCGATGCTGGTCGGCGCCGAACGGGCCAACCCGGCCGCGGCCTGACCGACCGGCTGCCCGTCGACCGGCAGCGCATCGTCGGCGGTGCTCGCCGGCGGGGTGGCCTCGGGGCCGGCCTGGGCCAGCGGCTGCGGCGGTCGGGGAGTGGGCGTGGTCTTGAGGGAGGCGCCGATCATGCCGGCGCCGATCATGGCCATGGTGACGACGACGGCCGTGCCGGCGGCACGCCACGGTTTCCCGTGGCGGCCGCCGGCCGGTGTCGCCGTCACGTCAGACGAGCGAACCATCGGTCCGCCGACGACGCATCAGCACGATCCCGCCCAGCGCGGCAGCGCCGAGCAGGCCCGCCCCGCCGGTGGCCAGACCCCGGTCGGTGCCGGTGCTGACGCCGCCGTCACCACCGTCGACACCGCCGTGCGGCAGCACGACGAGCTCGCCCTCGCCGCAGGAGCCCTTGAGCTCGTAGCGACCCGGCTTGGCGTCCTTGTCGACCTTGGCCTCGCCGTAGTAGACGAACTCGCGCTCCTCGTCCCAGTCACGCTCGTCCGAGCCGCGCTCGTCCTTGCCGTAACCGCCACGCTCGTCGGAGCCGTGCTCGTCCTTG
>NZ_JAKKFD010000039.1 GCF_022229005.1 Micromonospora trifolii | reverse complement strand
CGCCCCGATCCGGCACGCTCGCCCCGATCGTTGCGCTCGCCCCGATCGGCACGCTCGGCACGCTCGCCCCGATCGGCACGCTCGGTGGTCCGCTCGCCCCGCTCGGTGGTCCGCTCGCCCCGGTCGGCACGCTCGGTCCGCTCGCCCCGGTCGGCACGCTCGGTCCGCTCGCCCCGCTCGGTCCGCTCGGCGCGCTCCGGACGCTCGGCCCGGTCGCGGCGGTTCTCGCCACGGTCGGCCCGCTCGCCGGCTTCCGCCTCGTCGGTACGCGTCTCGGTCGCACGCGTCTCGGTCGCACGCCCCTCGGTCGCACGCCCCTCAGCGGGGCGCGCCTCGGTGGCACGGGCCTCCGCCGTTGCGGTCCGGCTCCGCCGGGTGCGGCTACGGCCCTCGGTCTCGGCGGCCGGCTCGGCCGGCGCCTGCTCGGCACCGCGTCCTTCGGCTGCCGGCCGGTCGGCGGTCTCCCGCACCTCGGCGCGCACTCCCTCACGGGTCGGGGCGGCCGCGGCCGCGACCTCGGCCCGTGGTCGAGGGGTCCCGGCGGCGTTGCCGCCCTGCCGCTCGGAAATCGCGGCGATCAGCTCGCCCTTGCGCATGCGAGCCGTGCCGGAGATGCCGAGCGACGCAGCCAGGCTTTGCAGCTCTGGCAGCAGCATCGCCGACAGACCGGTGCCGCTACGCCGACGACGGGCGGGAGCGGCGGCGGTGGCATCGCCAGCGACGTTGGAAACATCCGACGTCACGTCGGTGGTGTCGCTCAATGGATTCCTTCCCTCGATAAGGCCGGGACTGCCCGGAGTCGGAGCTCAGGTGGCCGGGCGGCCTCGGTGCACCCGCCTCGCAAGGACGCGTCGCGGGAGTCTGTGACACAGCAGCCGGTCGGTATCCCGACTCACCAACGTCGGTGAGCAGGTCTCGCCGTCTGCGGCGACCTGTGGAAACTGCGGTGCGGCGTGGGCCTTTGGCAGGGGTAGACGGGCTGACCGCCGAGAGCTTCGGGGGTGCGCCGCCCCGCAGGAGATCGCGTGCTTCGCGGCTGTGCTAGGTCTAGAGCGTAATCAACTCTTCCGACCTGCGGCAACAGGGTCCCGCTCGGCGTGTCCAAGTCTACCCCGCGCAACCCTCGCGCCGCTGACGTCTATCGGTAACTGCCAGATCTCCCAGTCTGTTCCCACTGGGAAGCCCGCTGGAGGCTCGCTGAGCGCCAGCACAGTCGGCCCCGCCCCACTGACCACAGCTGCCACATCGGCCGCTCGCAACGCGCTGACCAGGGCAGATGTGCCCTGCATCCCGGCTGCGCGGTAATCCTGATGGAGCCGGTCGACGGTGGCCGGCAGCAGCAGGGTCGGGTCCGTGGTGAGCGCGTGCACCAGCAGCGCTGCCCGCCCGGCGGTCAACGCGGCGTCACCGTGCGGCACTGTTGCCGGCAGAGCCGCCCGCGCGGTCGCTGTCAAACCGCGTTCCGCCGGAACGAAAACGGTGGGCCGCACCGCGGCGGCGACCGGCAGGGAGACCGCCCGGGCGCCGCCCGGCTCGGACCAGGCCACTGTGAAACCGCCGAGCAGGCACGGCGCCACATTGTCCGGGTGACCCTCGATCTCGGCGGCCAACCGCAGCGCCCCGGCGTCGTCGAGGCGGTGCTCACCATCGACGACCAGGGCACGGGCCAGCAGCACTCCGGCGACGATCGCCGCGGACGAGGAGCCCAACCCACGTGCCTGGGGGATCCGGTTGACGCACTCCACGCTCAGCCCTGCGGGGTGGGCCCCGAGCACGTCGAACGCGGCACGCATCGCCCGCACCACCAGGTGCCGGTCGTCGTCGGGCAGCTCGCCGGCGCCCTGCCCGGTCACTGCCACCCGGACACCACCCGAGGCGACCTCGGCGGCCACGTCGTCGTAGAGCCCGAGGGCGAGGCCCAGCGCGTCGAAGCCTGGACCCAGGTTGGCGCTGGTCGCGGGGACCCGGACCCGGACCGGCTCGGGGGTGAAGTTCGTCGGCACGCGCTCATGCTAGGGCTCGGGACCGACGAACCGGCCCCGCGCCCGCTGCCTGGGACCGCCGAGTTCAGCCGGCCGGGTTCGGGACCGGCTCGGCGGTCGGATCGGTGAGCGACAGCCGGCGGGTGGCGATCCGCCAGCCGACCGCGTACACGAGGGTGATCAGACCGCAGCCGGCGAGCACCACCCGTTCGTCGACCGAGTCCACCACCAGGGCCACCGCCAGTTGGCTCACCGAGATCGCCAGCGTCGCCAGCATCATGTCGGTGGCGAAGACGCGGCCGCGCAACCGGTCCGGGACCTCACCCTGGAGGGCGAAGTTCGACATCACCCAGTTGCTGCCACCCGCGAAGTGCGCCACGAAGACCAGCAGCAGCACCAGCGGAAACCATCGCACCACCGAGGTGCCCAGGTAGGACAGGCCGTACAGCGACATGGACAGCGCGAGCCCGGGCAGCAGCCAGGCCCGGTTTGTCAACACCCGGCGCATCAGGATCGGCCCGACCAACGCTCCCGCGCCGCGTACCGCGAAGAGCAGCCCGGCACCGAGCGGGCCGACACCGTACACGCCGGCCAGGAGCGGAAACACTGTCAGCACGCCGTTGCCCAGGCCCACCGCCGACTTGACAGTGACGAGCGCGAGCACCCGGGGGCGGTGACCGATGTAGCCGAGCGCCTCGCGGACCGCCGACCAGGTCCGCTGGGGCGGTTGGCTGGCGTCCCGGGGTGCCTGCAACGGCCGGCGGATCCGGGTGGCGAGGCCCGCGGCCACCGCCAGGCCCACCGCCGCCACCCAGAAACAGACGTACGGGCCGGCAGCGGTGCTCAGCACGCCGCCGAGCGAGGCGCCGACAACTGTCATGGTGCCCCAGGCCGAACCGGCGACAGCGTTGCCAGCGGCCAGTTCGTGTGGCTCCAGCACGTTGGGCAGCGCGGCCTGGGCAGCCGGCGAGTAGAACGCCTTGGCGACCGCCACCACGCCGATCGCGACCAGCGCCAGCCACGCCGTTCCGGCGTCCCGCACGCCGAGCAGCAGCAGCACGCCCGCCAGCGCGGCCACGTTCGCGACGATCATGATCTTGCGGCGGTCGAAGCGGTCGGCGATCGTGCCGGTGTACGGCAGCAGCAACGCCACGATGCCGGTGTCCACCGCCAACACCAGCGCGCCCCAGACGCCGCTGCCGGTCAGGTGCGGCAGCAGCACCAGCAGGGGCACCATGACGAACCAGTCGGCGCCGAAGACCACCAACTCGGCGAGAAACAGATTGCGGAAGCTCCGATTGCCGGTCAGAACCGAGAGGGTGGACGTCACGGAGCGCGACCCTACCTGGTCGGCGCCGGACCCACACCCGCTCCCAGCAGCGCCGAAACCGTGACGAAGGTGTAACCGCGCGACCGGAGTCCGTTGATCATGTCGGTGAGACCCCGCAGTGCGACAAGCCGCCGGTGCGCCCCCACATCATGGCCGAGCACTATCGTTCCCGGTCGGACCTCGCTGACGATGCGCTGGGCGTGACCGGCCGGATCGTCGGGGAACTCGCGCTCCACCATCTGCAACGACCAGAGCACCAGCCGATAGTCCAGCCGTGCCGCCGCGTGCAGCACCGCCCCGCCCAGGTGGCCGTACGGCGGGCGCAGAAGCACCGGCGGCGCCCCGGTCAGGTCGGCGATCGCGTCGTGGCTGCGGCGCAGGTCGTCGTACGCCTCGGCGGCGTTCACTTCGGCCAGGTCCCGGTGCCCCCAGCTGTGGTTGCCCACCTCGTGCCCGCTGAGCCGGTCGCGGACGACGGCCGCGTGCCGGCGGACCTGCGCCCCGACCATGAAGAAGGTGGCCGGAACCCGGTGCCGGGCCAGGGTGTCGAGCACCATCGGAGTCCACTGTGGCGCCGGGCCGTCGTCGAAGGTGAGGGCCACCAGGCGCTGGTTGGTCCTTCCCGACCAGGTGACCTCCAGCGTGCCGGAGCCGACATCCTGCTGGCCGTTACCGAGGGTGGCGCCGGCGGGGCCGCCGGCGATCGGCATCCGGCGATGGGTGGTCCACCACGCCTCGGACGTGACCGCGCCGATGGCCACACCGCCCAGCACCAGCAGACCACGGCGCAGCAGGTCGGGTCGCCCCCTACCGCGCGCGCCCTCGACCATCGCCCCCCACTCCACCCACATCCCCCATCCGTCTACGAGTATGCAAGAAGTAGCACAAAGTATGCGGTGGTCGTGTCGGAGTGTTTTCGGACGAAATGAACCCGGAACGCCCCCGGCGAAAATCCGCCGGGGGCGTTCCGAACTGTGCTGCGACCTACTCGGTCGGCTCCGCCGGAGGCAGCGGTGAGGTACGGCTACGCGGCAGCCGCAACACCTCGAACTGGTCCGTACCCTCCACCAACGCGGCCGACGGCGCGGGCCGCCCAGCCGGCTGCGCACCCTCGGCCGCGGCCGGGGCGGGCGCGCCGCTCGGCACCGCAACCTGGTTCGGAGCTGGCACCTCGTCGGTCTCCGTCGTGGTCACCGCCGACCCCCCGGAGCGCCGCCGAGCGCGCCGACCCCGCAGCGACTCCTTGGTGTGCTCCACCATCGTGTAGAGCGTCGGCACCAGGATCAGTGTGAGCAGCGTCGAGCTGAGCAGACCACCGATCACCACGACCGCCAGCGGCTGAGAGATGAAGCCGCCCTCACCGGTCAACCCGAACGCCATCGGCAGCAGCGCGAAGATGGTCGCCACCGCCGTCATCAGGATCGGGCGCAGCCGGCGACGGCCACCTTCGACCACCGCCTCCCGGACCCCCATGCCCTGCGCCCGGTACTGGTTGATCAGGTCGAGCAACACGATCGCGTTGGTCACCACGATGCCGACCAGCATCAGCACACCGATCAGCGCCGGCACACCGAGCGGCGTCCCGGTGATCAACAGCAGACCGATCGCACCGGTCGCCGCGAACGGGATGGAGATCAGCAGGATCAGCGCCTGGGTGAGGCTGCGGAACGTGGCCACCATGATCAGGAAGACGATGGCGATCGCGGCCAGCACCGCCAGGCCCAGGTCCGCGAAGGCGTCCGCCTGGTCCGCGCTGACACCACCGATGGTGAAGCTCGCACCCGGCACGTTGATGCCGTCCAGCCGCTTCTGCAACTCCTGGCTGGTAGCGCCCAGGTTCGAGCCGGTCGCCGCGCCGGTCACCGACACGCTGCGCTCACCGTCGATCCGGGTGACCTGCTGCGGGCCCTCGCCCTGGGTGACCTGCGCGATGTCGCCCAGCTTGACCGGACCAACCGGCAGTGCCCGCAGCTCATCCACAGTCATCGGCGGCTGCGTGCCCAACCGCAGCACCACGTTCTGCTGCTGGCCGTCGAGCGCTACCTGACCCAGCGGCGCTCCCCGGAACGCCTGCGACACGAGCTGCCCCACGGCGGCCTCGGTGAGCCCGACCCGACCGGCGGCGACCCGGTCGACCACCACGTCGACCCGCGGCACCCGCGCGGCCAGGCTGGTGGAGACGTCCTCGACGTCCGGGACGCCGGCCATCGCGGCCCGCGCCTCCTCGGCGGCCCGGGTCAGCGCCTCCGGGTCGCTGGCCTGGACGATCACCTCCAGCTGGCTGGTCGACGCCTCCTGCCCGCCACCGAAGCTGATCTCACCCACACCGGCGCCGAGCTTGTCGAACTCCTTGCGCAACACCTCACGCATCTGCTTCGCGTCGGTGTCACCGTCGAGCGCCAGCGACCAACTGGCGACGTTGTTGCCGCCGCCGCCCGCCCACGGGTTGTCCCCACCGCCAGCTGTCACCTGGTACGTCTCGACACCGTCGGTGCGGGACAGCACCGACTCGACCTGCTTGGCCGCCGCGTCGGTGGCCGCCAGACCACTGCCGGCCGGCAGCTCCTGGCTCATGTTGAGGGTGTCCTGGCCGGAGTCGTCCAGGAAGTTGGTCTCCAACTTCTGCGCCAGACCGAAGGTGCCGAACAGCACCAGCAGGCCGAGCCCGACGGTGATCCAACGGGTCGACCGCTTTCGGGTGGCGAACCCGATCACCGGCAGGTACGCCCGCTGCAACGGGCTGCGCAGCTCCTTCTCCTCAGCGGCGTGCCGTACGGCCTCGTCGTCGGCGGTGCCGCCGCGCGGCTTGAGGAACCAGTACGCGAGAACCGGGATGACTGTCAGCGACACCAGCAGCGAGGCGAGCAGGGCCACCGTCACGGTGATCGCGAACGGCGCGAAGAGCTGGCCCACGAACCCGCCGACCAGCGCGATCGGCGCGAACACCGCCACCGTGGTGAGGGTGGACGCGGTCACCGCGCCAGCCACCTCCCGGACGCCGGTGATGATGGCGTGCCGCTTCTCCTCGCCGTACTCCAGATGTCGTTTGATGTTCTCCAACACCACGATCGAGTCGTCGACCACCCGACCGACCGCGATGGTCAACGCGCCCAGGGTGAGCAGGTTGAGCGAGTAGTCACCGATCCACAGGGCGATCAGCGCCACCAGCACGGACAGCGGGATGGAGACCGCGGTGACCACCGTCGAGCGCACCGACAGCAGGAAGACCAGGATGACGATGACCGCCATCACCAGGCCCAGCAGGCCCTCAGTGGTCAGCGACTCGATCGACTTCTCGACGAACGGCGCCTGGTCGAAGACCACGGTCAGCTCCGCGCCGGAGGCGTCCTTCAGGTCGTCGAGCCGGTCCCGGATCTCGTGCGAGATCTCCACGGCGTTGCCGTCCGGTGCCGCGGTGACAGCGATACCGAGGCTGTCCTTGCCGTTGGTCCGGGTGATCGCCGTGGCCGGGGCGAGTTGCTGCTCGACCGTCGCCACGTCACCGAGGCGGACGGGTGCCGCGGCCGGAACGACCACGATGCCGCGCAGCTCCTCCAGGGTGGAGATCGGGGTGCCGACCTGCACCGGGAGGGCCAACGCGCCGTCGGTCACCGCGCCGGCCGGAACCGCCACGCCGTTGGTCTTCAGCGCCGCGCCGATCGCCGTCGGCTGGATCTTCGCGGCAGCCAACTTCGCCGGGTCCGGGGTGACCACCACGACGTCGTCGCGGGTGCCGGTCACCTCGACAGTGCGTACCCCCTCGATGCCCTCAAGCTCCGGCACCACAGTCGCGCGCAGCTTCTCGGCGAGCGCCCGCTCGTCCCCAGCGCCGGCCGCGGCCAGCACCACCGCCGGAAGGTCGTCGGTGCTACCCGCGATGACCTGCGGGTCGACGTTCTCCGGCAACTGGGAGTCGATCCGGCTCAGCGCGGTCTGCATCTTGTTGACCACGTCGTCGAGGTCGGTGCCGAACTCGTACGTCACCTGGACGGTGGCCGCCCCCTCGCGGGAGGTGGAGGTGACCTGGTCCAGCCCCGGGATGCCCTGGAGGGCGTTCTCGATCGGCTCGGTCACCTGCGACTCGACGATCTCGGGGCCGGCGCCGGGGTAGGGGGCCACGATGAACGCGGCCGGGAACTCGAGCGACGGCAGCAGTTGCTGCTTCAGCGACGGCACGGCGAACACTCCGAACACCGTGGTCACCACCGCGATGAGGGCAATCAGCCCTCGGTTGGCGAGGCTGAATCTGGCGAGCAGCGACATCGGCCTGGCTCACTCCTGAACGAGAATGCGGGCGGGGATACCCGAAAGTGTGCCGGACTCGCATACCTCGACCCCCGCCGCCCCCGGCCCGTCCCGCCGTCCGGCTACCCGCCGTCGATCACCACCCGGACGGTGGCCGGCTCAGGCCAGGTCGAGGGCGCGGGCCGCAGCCAGCGGGTCGTTCGCGATGGTCACCGGCGCCGGCGCGGTGGAGATCGCCCATTCCGGGTCCTTCAGCCCGTGGCCGGTCACCGTGCAGACCACAGTGGAACCGGGCGGCACCGCGCCCGCCGCGGCCTGCTGCAACAGGCCGGCCACGCTGGCCGCGCTGCCCAGCTCGACGAAGACCCCCACCTCACGGGCGAGCAGGCGGTACGCGGAGAGGATCTCCCGGTCGGTCACCGACGCGATCAGACCTCCCGAGGCGTCCCGGGCATCCAACGCCTTGGTCCAGCTCGCCGGGTTGCCGATCCGGATCGCGGTGGCGATGGTCGACGGCTCCGGCACCACCTGGCCGGTCACGATCGGGGCCGCCCCGGCGGCCTGGAAGCCGTACATCTTGGGCGTCCGGGTGGTGGCGCCGACGGCCGACTCCTCCCCGTATCCCATCCAGTAGGCGGAGATGTTGCCGGCGTTGCCGACCGGCAGGCAGTGGATGTCGGGCGCGTCACCGAGCGCCTCGACGATCTCGAAGGCGGCGGTCTTCTGGCCGTGCAGCCGGTCGATGTTCACCGAGTTGACCAACGCGACCGGGTAGTCCTGGGCGAGCTTGGCGGCAGTCGCGAGGCAGTCGTCGAAGTTGCCGTTCACCTGGAGCAGCTTCGCGCCGTGCACCAGCGCCTGGGCCAGCTTGCCCAACGCGATCTTGCCCTGCGGCACCAGCACGGCACAGGTCAACCCGGCCCGGGCCGCGTACGCCGCGGCGGAGGCACTGGTGTTGCCGGTGGAGGCGCAGATGATGGCCTTGTTGCCGGCCTCGACCGCCTTGGACACCGCGAGGGTCATCCCCCGGTCCTTGAAGGAGCCGGTCGGGTTGGCACCCTCCACCTTGAGGTGCACATCGCAACCGAGCCGGGCGGACAGCACCGGCGCCGGCAACAGCGGCGTGTTCCCCTCGTGCAGCGTGACGACCGGCGTGGCCGCGGTGACCGGCAGCCGATCCCGGTACGCCTCGATCAGACCCCGCCACATGTCGCTCTCCTCGCCTCTACCGCCGCGCCCACCCGAATATCAGGGCCACCTTGGACCAGCCTGCTGGAGTGGTCGATGGCACACCCCGGCTTACCCACCTGGCGGGACGCGCGAGCCGTCCCGTCGATGATGCAACGACTCAGGCGTCGCCCTCGACCCGCAGCACACTGGTCACCGACCGGACGATGTCCAGACCGCGCAGCTCGCCGACGGTCGCGGCGAGCGCGGCGTCCGGTGCCACGTGCGTGACGATGACCAGCTCGGCGTCGCCGTCGCGGCCCGCCGGCCCGCCCGCGGAGCCCTGCCGCACCGTCGCGATCGACACGTCGTGTCGGGCGAACACGCTCGCCACCGAGGCCAGCACACCCGGACGGTCGGCCACGTCGAGGCTCACGTGGTAGCGGGTCAACGCCTCACCCATCGGCCGGACCGCGAGGTCCGCGTACGCGCTCTCGCTGGCCGCGCGCACCCCGGCGAGCCGGTTGCGGGAGACCGCCACCACGTCACCGAGCACCGCGCTGGCGGTGGGCGCGCCACCGGCGCCCCGACCGTAGAACATCAGCTGCCCGGCCGCGTCCGCCTCCACGAAGACCGCGTTGAACGCGTCCCCGACGCTGGCCAGCGGGTGGCTGCGCGGGATCATCGCGGGGTGCACCCGGACGCTGACGGTCTCCCGGCCGGTGGGGTCGACACCTCGGGCCGCGATGCAGAGCAGTTTGATCGTGCAGCCCATCGCCTGGGCGCTGGCCATGTCCGCGGCGGTCACCTCGGTGATGCCCTCGCGGTGCACGTCGGCGGCGCCGACCCGGGTGTGGAACGCCAGCGAGGCGAGGATCGCCGCCTTGGCCGCCGCGTCGAAGCCCTCCACGTCGGCGGTCGGGTCGGCCTCCGCGTACCCCAGGGCGGTGGCCTCTTCGAGGGCCTCGGCGAAGCCGGCGCCGGTCGCGTCCATGGCGGAGAGGATGAAGTTGGTGGTGCCGTTGACGATGCCGGTGACCCGGTTGATCCGATCGCCGTGCAGCGACTCCCGTAGTGGGCGCAGCAGGGGAATGGCCCCGGCCACCGACGCCTCGTAGTAAAGGTCGCCGCCACCCTCGGCCGCCGCCTCGTGCAGGGCCACGCCGTCCTCGGCGAGCAACGCCTTGTTGGCGGTGACCACGCTCTTGCCGGCACGCAACGCCTCGACCAGCCAGCTCCGGGCCGGTTCGATGCCACCGACCACCTCGATCACCACGTCCACGTCGTCGCGCTTGATCAGACCAAGCGCGTCGGTGGTGAAGAGGTCCTCGTCGACCGGCAGGTCACCCCTGTCGCGGCCGAGCCGACGGACGGCGATGCCGGCGATCTCCAGCGGGGCGCCGATCCGCGCGGTCAGGTCGGCCGACTGCTCGTGCAGCAGCCGGACCACCTCCTGGCCGACAGTGCCACAGCCGAGCAGCGCCAAGCGCACAGGTGACGTCATCCCACATCCAATGCCAGCAGATCGTCTTCGGTCTCCCGCCGGACGATCAGGCGCGCCTGGCCGTCGCGCACCGCGACCACCGGCGGCCGGGGCACATGGTTGTAGTTGCTGGCCATGCTTCGGCAGTACGCACCGGTGCCGGGCACTGCGACAAGATCTCCGGGCTGCACGTCGGCGGGCAGGAATTCATCCTTCACCACGATGTCCCCGGACTCACAGTGCTTTCCCACCACGCGGGCGAGCAACGGCTGCGCGGTCGAGGCCCGCGAGGCCAGCGTCGCCGAGTAGGACGCGTCGTACAGGGCGGTGCGGATGTTGTCGCTCATCCCGCCGTCGACGCTGACGTACGTCCGGAGGCCGTCGAGATCCTTGACCGTGCCGACCTCGTAGAGGGTGAACACGGCCGGCCCGACGATGGCCCGGCCCGGCTCGATCGACAGGTGCGGCACGGCCAGGTTCTCCGCCGCGCACTCCGAATCGACGATCTTGCGAAGCCGCTTGGCCAGATCCTGCGGTGTCGCCGGGTCGTCCTGGGTGGTGTACGCGATGCCGAAGCCACCGCCCAGGTCCAGCTCGGGCAGCTCCACCCCGCGCGCGTCGCGGATCTGCGCCTGCAGGGCGAGCACCCGACGGGCCGAGACCTCGAAGCCGCTGGCGTCGAAGATCTGCGAGCCGATGTGCGAGTGCAGACCGCGCAGCTCCAGCACGCCCTCGTCGAGGATCTTGAACGCGGCGTTCGCGGCGGCACCGCCGGCCAGCGAGAAGCCGAACTTCTGGTCCTCGTGGGCGGTGGCGATGAACTCGTGGGTGTGCGCCTCGACGCCCACAGTGACCCGGACCAGCACCCGGGGCCGGACCCCGCGCTCGCGGGCCAGCGCGGTGAGCCGGTCGATCTCGGTGAACGAGTCGACGATGATCCGGCCTACGCCGGCGTCCAGCGCCCGGCCCAGCTCGGCGACCGACTTGTTGTTGCCGTGGAAGCCGATCCGCTCCGGCGGCATTCCGGCCGACAGCGCGGTGGCCAACTCGCCACCGGTGCAGACGTCCAGGTGCAGCCCTTCCTCTGCGATCATCCGGACCACCGCGCGGCAGAGGAACGCCTTGCCCGCGTAGAAGACGTCCTCGGTCGGGAAGGCCGCCCGGAAGTCGCGGCAGCGCGAGCGCAGGTCGGCCTCGTCCAGGACGTACACCGGGGTGCCGAACTCGGCCGCGATGTCGCGGACGCTCAGGCCCGCGACGGCGACCGCGCCGTCGGCGCCGCGCGTCACCGACCGCGGCCACAGCGCCGGCACGAGGGCGTTGACGTCGGCCGGGGCACGTAGCCAGGCCGGCCCCTGGTTGTTGATGTCCGCGTGCAGCGCACCAGCCTCATGAGCCCTCATGTCACATCCTCTCGGGTGCGGAGACGCCGAGCAGGTAGAGACCGTTGGCGATCACCGTGCGGGTGGCGTTGTTGAGCCAGAGCCGAGCGCGGTGCAGGTCGGTGATCTTCTCGTCACCCAGCGGCAGCACCCGGCAGTTGTCGTAGAACCGGTGGTAGGAGGCCGCCACGCTCTCCTCCAGGTAGCGGGCCACCCGGTGCGGCTCCCGCAGCTCGGCGGCCGTCGCCACCACCGCGGGGAACTCGGCGAGCGCCTTGAGCAGCTCGTTCTCCTTCTCGTGGTCGAGCAGCTCGGGGCGGAACGCGTCGGCGTCGCCCGGAACCAGCCCCACCTCGGCGGCGTTGCGGGCCACGCCCGCCGTCCGGGCTGCCACGTACTGCACGTAGTAGACCGGGTTGTCGCGGGTCGCCCGGGTCCACAGCTCGATGTCGATGTCGATCGGGGAGTCGCTGGAGTAGCGGGCCAACGCGTACCGGGAGGCGTCCACGCCGATCGCCTCGACCAGGTCCTCCAGCGTGATCACGGTGCCGGCCCGCTTGCTCATCCGCATCGGCGCGCCGTCGCGCAGCAGGTTGACCAGCTGCCCGATGAGGATCTCCAGGTTGCGCTCCGGGTCGTCGCCGAAGCAGGCGGACATCGCCTTCATCCGGCCGATGTAGCCGTGATGGTCGGCGCCCAGCATGATCACGACCCGCTCGAAGCCGCGCTCGCGCTTGTCCAGGTAGTAGGCGCAGTCAGCGGCGAAGTACGTCCACTCGCCGTTGGACTTGCGCAGCACCCGGTCCTTGTCGTCCCCGAAGTCGGTGGTGCGCAGCCAGGTGGCGCCCTCGGACTCGTAGAGGTGCCCCTGCTCGCGCAGCCGATTCAACGCCAGGTCGAGCTCACCCCGGTCGTGCAGGTCCTTCTCGTTGAAGTAGGTGTCGAACTCCACCCCGAAGTCGCGCAGCGAGCTGCGGATCTCGTCGAACATCAGCGCGACGCCCTCGACCCGGAAGACCTCCTGGGCGGCGTCGTCGTCGAGCGAGCTCACCTCCGGCCGGCGGGCCTGCACCTCGGCGGCGATCTCGGCGATGTACGCCCCGCCGTAGCCGTCCTCCGGTGCGGGCTCACCCTTGGCGGCGGCGAGCAGCGACCGGGCGAACCGGTCGATCTGCGAACCGGCGTCGTTGAAGTAGTACTCGGTGCCGACGTCGGCGCCGGTGGCCCGCAGCAGCCGGCTCAGCGCGTCACCGACGGCCGCCCAGCGGACCCCGCCGATGTGCACCGGCCCGGTCGGGTTGGCCGAGACGAACTCAAGGTTGATCTTTTCGCCGGCGAGCCGGTCACTGCGGCCGTACTCCGCGCCGGACTCCACGATCACCCGCGCGAGCTGGCCGGCCGCGGCGGCGTCGAGCCGGATGTTCAGGAAGCCCGGCCCGGCGATTTCCACCGATTTGACACCCTGCGCCCGGCCCAGCTCGTCGGCCAGGGCCGTCGCCAGCTCCCGGGGCGGGACGCCCACCTTCTTGCTCAACTGCAGCGCGAGCGTCGAGGCGTAGTCGCCGTGCTCGGGGTTGCGCGGTCGCTCCACCACGGTGCTCGCCGGCAGCGCGGCGCGGTCGAGCCCACGCTGCTCGAAGACGGCGTGGGCGGCGGCAAGGACGACCGAGGCTAGTTCTGCAGGAGTCACCCAACCATGTTATCGGGGGTAGACTCGGGCACTCGGCGGCTCCCCTGCGCGTCATCCGGCCCGCCACTCCCCTGACCGACCGACTTGACGAGGCACGATGAGCATCAGCACCCCGGGTGGCCCTGAGCGCCGCCCGACCGTGGTCAGCACCGGCAAGAAGCCGGCCGCGGGCCGGCCGGCGCCCGGCGCCAAGGCCGGTTCCGGCAAGCCGACGGGCTCCCCCCGGGCTGGGGGCAAGGGCCCGCGCAAGCCGGTCACCCCGGTCAAGGTGAGCCAGGGCCGCGCGTGGGGGCCGATCGCGCTCTTCGTCGCGGTCGGCGTGCTCGCGGCCGGCATCATCGGCTACGGCGCCTGGGCGTCGTTCCAGGGCTCCAAGCCGTGGGACAAGCGGGCCAACGCCATCGAGGGCATCGTCAACATCCGCAAGACCGACAAGGCGAGCCTCGAATACGAGTCGCACAAGTCGGGCCCGCTGACCTACAAGTACTCGCCGCCCGTTGGTGGGGTGCACAACGCCGCCTGGCAGAACTGCATGGGCGACGTCTACGACGCCCCGATCGCCAGCGAGCACGCGGTGCACAGCCTGGAGCACGGCGCGGTGTGGATCACCTACCGCCCGGACCTGCCCAAGGACCAGGTCGACAAGCTCGCCAGCAAGGTGCGCGGTGTCGAAAAGACGCTGATGAGCCCGTACGAGGGCCTGGACAAGCCGATCTCGCTTCAGGCCTGGGGCTACCAGCTCAAGGTCGACAACGCCGACGACTCGCGGATCGACGAGTTCATCAAGGACCTGCGGGTGAACGCCTCCGTCGAGGGCCCGACGGCGCTCTGCAACACCGGCATCACCGCCACCGGCACCACGCCGCGTGAGCTCCAGCAACAGCAGCAGCCCACCCAGTAAGGACGGCAATGACCGCTCCGGCGACCACCGACAGCGAGTACGACGAGATCCCGGCCGCCCCGGACGAGGGCGGCCGGGCCCCGGCGTCGCGCTACGGCGTGCTGGCGCTCGCCATCATGCTGGTGGTGGGGCTCCTCCTCGGGTACGCCGGCGGTCTGCTCACCCCGCGGCTCACCCGACCCGGTGACGCCTCGGTCGAGGCGGGCTTCGCCCGGGACATGACGACCCACCACGCGCAGGCGGTGGAGATGAGCCTGGTCGCGTACCGGTCGGCGACCCTCCCCGAGGTGCGCCAGATCGCCGTCGACATCGCCACCGGGCAGCAGGGCGAGATCGGCGCGATGCAGACCTGGCTGCGCGAGTGGGGCCTCAGCCCGACCGGGTCGAACCCGCCGATGTCGTGGATGTCCGACGGGGCCACAGTCAAGGACGGCCTGATGCCGGGCATGGCCACGCCGCAACAGATGACCGCCCTGCGCAACGCTCAGGGCATCGAGGTCGACAGGCAGTTCCTGACCCTGATGTACGCCCACCACCTGGGCGGCATCCACATGATCGACGCGGCGCTCGGCGCGACCGACAACGCCGAGGTGGTGCGGGTGGCACAGACGATGAAGAACACCCAGCAGACCGAACTGAACAACCTCCGGCAGCTCCAGGCGCAGGCCAAGGGCTGACCGACCGGACGGGCGCACCTGGCCCGCGTCCCCGCCGATCCGTGGCGGTGACGCGGGCCGCACCATGCCGAGCGCATGTACCCGCCCACACCGACCCCGCACGGCCGTTGATCGACTCGGCTTTCAGGAAACCGCGCTGTCCACCCGATCGGGACACCCCGACTTCAGGGAACCCGAGACGATCAAGACGGCCGAACCCGTCGCGTATGGCCTGAACATCCTTTTCGTCCCTTGTGGGCGTATTGCGTGGCACAGGCGATTACGTTGCTTAGAGAGTTTTCTCCCCACATATCGTGACCAGTTGCGATTCGGGCTCGTTGCCCAAGACGTGGGGGTTGCACTCAGAGACGCACGGCGCTCGGTCACCAGTTGGTGCCGACGCCACACCATCGGTGGTGACGGGGCGGTGGCAGCCGTCCGTCGCGGACAGCGGCAGGGCGAGCCGGGAATGCTCAGCCGCGAACAGGAACTCGAGTTGATCGACATGCTGCGGGGCGTCCATCCCGACGAGTTCGGCCTGGACGAGGAGTTGTGGACGCGGCAGAGCCTCACCACGCTCATCCAGCGGCGCTTCGAGCTGCCGCTGGACGCCGGCGCGGTCGGGGCGTACCTGCGGGCCTGGGGGTTGGGTCCGCGGGAGCCGCGGGAGCGGGCCTGCGGGCTCTGCGTCAGCGCTGTGGAGCGTTGGGTCCGCAGCGAGTACCCGGGGATCACCCGGGCCGCCCAGGAGCACCTCGCGGAGGTCTACTGGATCGGCCGGGTCCGGTTGCGCGGCACGATGCCGGCCGCAGACGTGATCTCCGCTGTCTCGTCTCGCGGTCGGGTGCGCTTCATGATCACCACGCCGACCGTGGACCCGCCGCTCCCCCGCGACTTCGTGCTGCGGCTCAGCGGCGAGGAGCAGCGCACCGTCCACCTGATAGTGGACGGCTCCTGGCCGCGCAACGAGTGGCCGCGCCGGCTCCCTCGGCGAATCGTCCTGCACCCGCTGCCCAGTTGCGGGCGGGCGGTAGCCGCCTGAGCACCGGGTGGGCCGGTCCGACACGATCGGCTCACCCGATACCGATTCGGCGTACGCAGGGGAGGTTTGCTAGTCTTCTCCAGTCGCTGAGCCCCCGTAGCTCAGGGGATAGAGCACCGCCCTCCGGAGGCGGGGGCGCAGGTTCGAATCCTGCCGGGGGCACCAAGATTGACCAGCACGAGAGGCTCCTGACCAGGAATTCGGTCAGGGGCCTTCATCGTGTCTGGCGGAACACCCGCCAGAATGTCGATCATGCTGTTTCTCGGGTTGCTCCTCGCCGCGCTGGCTGGGGCCGTCATCGCGACCGTCCTCACCGTCCGTGGGTTCCGCGCGTCGGGCCGCCTGCGCACGGCGGCGCTGCTCGTCGGCGCGGGTGCCGTCGCCCTGTATGCCTGGGGCCTGCTGAACGTCGGCTACGCGGTGCTGCAGGCCGAGGACGGTGGCGCCGGATCCGCCCCCGCCGGACCCTGTCGCGAGGCCGGACCACAGGTGGCCAGCCTGGTCGTCGGGTACGACGTCAGCTTCCTGCCGCTGCGCTTCGAGTGCCGCCTCACCGGTGGCGGCGCCTACGTCACCTCGGCCGTGCCCGGGTACGTCAACCAGGGCACGGCCGGTCTCGGTCTGGTCGCCGCCACCTGCGCAGTCCTCGCCACAACGACGGCACGGCGTGTCCGACCGCCGGTGGCCTGACGTCCGGCCGACAGTGGCCGGTCACCTGGCGACGTACGCCGCCAGGTGCTCGCCGGTGAGGGTGGAGCGGGCGGTGACGAGGTCAGTGGGTGTGCCCTCGAAGACGATCCGGCCACCGTCGTGGCCGGCGCCGGGGCCGATGTCGATGATCCAGTCGGCGTGCGCCATGACCGCCTGGTGGTGCTCGATGACGATCACCGACTTGCCGGAGTCGACCAGGCGGTCGAGCAGGCCGAGCAGTTGCTCGACGTCGGCCAGGTGCAGGCCGGTGGTCGGCTCGTCCAGGACGTAGACGCCGCCCTTCTCCGCCATGTGGGTGGCCAGCTTGAGCCGTTGCCGCTCCCCGCCGGAGAGGGTCGTGAGCGGCTGGCCCAGGCTCAGGTAGCCGAGCCCGACGTCGGCGAGCCGGTCGAGGATGGCGTGCGCTGCCGGCGTACGCGCCTCGCCGGCGCCGAAGAACTTCTCGGCCTCCGTCACCGACATGGCGAGCACCTCGCTGATGTCGCGACCGCCGAAGCGGTATTCCAGCACCGACGCCTGGAACCGCTTGCCCTCGCAGTCCTCGCAGGGGGCGGCGACGCCCGCCATCATCCCCAGGTCGGTGTAGATGACACCGGCGCCGTTGCAGCTCGGGCAGGCACCCTCGGAGTTGGCGCTGAACAGCGCCGGCTTCACACCGTTGGCCTTCGCGAACGCCTTACGGATCGGGTCGAGCAACCCGGTGTACGTGGCCGGGTTGCTGCGCCGCGAGCCACGGATCGCGCCCTGGTCGATCGACACCACTCCCGCGCCGGCCGGGATCGAGGAGTGCACGAGCGAACTCTTGCCGGAGCCGGCGACGCCGGTCACGACGACGAGCACCCCGAGGGGTACGTCGACGTTCACGTCCTGGAGGTTGTTGGCAGTGGCGCCCCGGATCTCCAGCTTGCCGGTGGGCGTCCGCACCGTCTCCCTGAGGGCCGCCCGGTCGTCGAGGTGACGGCCGGTGATGGTGCCGCTGGCCCGCAGACCTTCCACGGTGCCCTCGTAACAGACCGTCCCGCCCTCCGTGCCGGCGCCGGGCCCGAGGTCGACGACGTGGTCGGCGATCGCGATGGCCTCCGGCTTGTGCTCGACGACCAGCACTGTGTTGCCCTTGTCGCGCAGTTGGAGCAGCAGCTCGTTCATCCGTTGGATGTCGTGCGGGTGCAGCCCGATCGTCGGCTCGTCGAAGACGTAGGTGACGTCGGTGAGCGAGGAGCCGAGGTGGCGGATCATCTTGGTGCGCTGCGCCTCACCCCCGGAGAGGGTGCCCGATGGTCGGTCGAGCGACAGGTAGCCCAGCCCGATCTCCTCGAACGAGTCGAGGAGGTGTTGCAGGCCGGCCAGCAACGGGGCCACCGACGGCTCTTCGATCCCGCGCACCCAGGCGGCCAGGTCGCTGATCTGCATCGCGCACGCGTCGGCGATGTTCCTGCCCTTGATCTTCGACGACCGGGCCTCCTTGCTGAGCCGGGTGCCGGCACACTCGGGGCAGGTCGTGAAGGTCACCGCGCGCTCCACGAAGGCGCGGATGTGCGGCTGCAACGCGTCGATGTCCTTGGCGAGGAAGGACTTCTGGATCGAGGGGATCAGGCCCGCGTACGTCAGGTTGATCCCGTCGATTTTGATCTTGGTGGGCTCCCGGTGGAGCAGGTCGTGCAGCTCCCGCTTGGTGAACTTGGCGATCGGCTTGTCCGGGTCGAAGTAACCGCAGCCCCGGAAGATCCGGCCGAACCAGCCCTCCATGCTGTAACCCGGGATGGTGATCGCGCCCTCGTTGAGCGAGAGGCTGTCGTCGTAGAGCGCCGACAGGTCGATGTCGGTCACCGCGCCCATGCCCTCGCACCGCGGGCACATGCCGCCGAGACGGTTGAAGGTCGCCTTCTCGGTCTTCGTCTTGCCGGCGCCGCGATCGACTGTGATCGCCCCGGTCGCCTTCACCGAGGGAACATTGAAGGAGTACGCGTTGGGCGAGCCGATGTGCGGCTGCCCGAGCCGACTGAACAGGATGCGCAGCATCGCGTTGGCGTCGGTGGCGGTGCCGACCGTGGAGCGGGAGTTCGCGCCCATCCGCTCCTGGTCCACGATGATCGCCGTGGTCAGGCCATCCAGCAGGTCGACCTCGGGCCGCGCCAACGTCGGCATGAAGCCCTGCACGAAGGCGCTGTAGGTCTCGTTGATCATCCGCTGCGACTCGGCAGCGATGGTGCCGAACACCAGCGAGCTCTTGCCGGAGCCGGAGACACCGGTGAACACAGTCAGCCGCCGCTTCGGGATCTCGACGCTGACGTCCTTGAGGTTGTTCACCCGCGCGCCCTGCACCCGGATCAGGTCGTGGCTGTCGGCGACGTGCGGCGCGGACGGCTGGATGGCCGTGCTCATCGTGTCTCCATCTGTCGGGCGCGCAGGACTCAGCGCACTTCCTGGATGCGGACCATATTGCCCGCCGGGTCCCGGAAGGCACAGTCGCGCACGCCGTACGGCTGCTCGGTCGGCTCCTGGACGACCTCGGCGTCGCTGGCCTCCAGCTTGGCGAAGGTGGCGTCGAGGTCGGTGGTGGCGAGGTTGACGCCGAAGTAGCTGCCCTTGGCCATCAGCTCAAGGATTGTCTGGCGCTCTTCGTCGGTGATGCCGGGGTTGGCGGCCGGCGGGTGCAGGACGATGGCAGTGCTGGGCTGGCCGACCGGCCCGACCGTGATCCACCGCATCCCCTCGTATCCGACGTCGAGGCGGACCTCGAAGCCGAGGATGTCGCGGTAGAAGACCAGCGAGGCCTCCGGATCGGTGTGCGGAAGGAAACTCGAGTGAATGGTGATGTCCATGCTGGTCACGCTAGTTGCGGCTCGGTGACCCGCGCTTCTCGATTCCTGACCGGTCTGGTCACCTGCTTCGCCACACACGACGGCATTCCGGCCGTCGCCTGCGCCGCCTGCCGCCGGTAGACGCTGGGTGGAACGCCCACCAGCTCGGTGAAGCGGGTGCTGAAGGTGCCCAACGACGAACAACCGACGGCGAAACAGACATCGGTGACGCTCAGGTCGCCACGGCGCAACAGGGCCATCGCCCGCTCGATCCGGCGGGTCATCAGGTAGCTGTACGGAGATTCGCCGTAGGCGAGCCGGAACTCGCGGCTGAGGTGCCCGGCGGACATGTGCGCGCCACGGGCGAGCGCCTCGACGTCCAACGGAGACGCGTACTCCCTGTCGATCCGATCGCGGACCCGGCGCAGCCGCGCCAGGTCGGCCAGTCGCTGGGTCGCGTCGGATTTGCTGCTCACCTGCGAAATCGTGCCACAACCCACCGACAATCCGCCGCTCGCCGGGCGCGCGGGCGGGGCCCGACGAGCCGGTCAGCCAGCCTCGCGGCGGGCGCGGGCCCGGCGCTTCCCCTCGTGCATGGCCTGCACCCGGGCCACCGGGATGGTCCGGCCCTCGGCGACCAGATCGGCGGGGAGCTGTTGCGGGGCCGGCATCAGCGCGGCCCACGGGTCGCCGTCGGCGAGCAGTGCGGGCGCGGTCCGAATGGTGAAGTCGGCGGGCGTCACCTCGGTCAGGTCGGCCCAGTCGACAGGGAACGAGACAGGCATCCCCGGTCGCAGCCGGGGGCTGTACGCGGCGGCCACCGTCGCCCCGCCCGCCCGGGTGGCGTCCACGAAGACCCGGCCACCCCGGTCCTCCTTGATGTACGCCGTGGTGGCCAGCGCCGGGTCGAGCCGCTCGGCGCGGACGGCGAGCGCCCGGGTGGCGGCTGACAACTCCTCGGCAGTGGGTTCGTCGGTCACCGGGACGAAGACGTGCACGCCCTTGGCACCGCTGGTCTTGACGGCGCCGGCCAGGCCGGCATCGGCGAGCGCCTGACGGACCAGCAGGGCGGCGTCGACAGCCGCGCGGAACCCGTCGCCGTCCGGCGGGTCCAGGTCGAGGATCAGGTGGGTGGGGCGGTGCAGGTCCGCCACGGTGGCCAGCGTCGGGTGGTACTCCACCGCCCGCTGGTTGGCGAACCAGAGCAGGGTGCGGCGGTCGTCGCAGAGGGCGTACGAGATCTCCCGGTGCGACGCCTCCGCCCAGACCGGCGCCCGGCGGACCCAGTCCGGGGTGTAGCGGGGCAGGTTCTTCTGCATGAACGGCGGCTGGCCGGGGCGGACCCTGATCACCGACAGCGGCCGGCCCCGCAACTGCGGGAGGATCCGGTCCCGGACCGCGTCGAGGTAGTCGACCAGGTCACGCTTCGTCGCGTCGTCGCTGTCGGACAGCGGCTGGTCCAGGTTGGTCAGGGCCACGCCGTCCCGGGTCTCGTCAGCCTTGCTCACCCGACCACCCTCCCGGCCTCGCTGCCGTCGGTCAACTGGACGCGGCGCTTCGGTACGGACCGATTCCGGTGCCCACCCCGGCCGGTTCCGACGGGTCGGCCGCCGACGACGGCCCGGCCGGGCATCGGGGCAGTGTGGTCAACGCCACCAGCCATGCGGCGACCACGAGACCGGCGGCCACGGCGAACGCGGTCCGGTAGCCGCCGGCGAGCGCGGCGGTCTCGGCCCAGCCGGCGGCCCGCAGCCCGTCGCTGCGGGTGGCGGCCAGGGTGGCCAGTGCGGCCAGGCCGACCGCTCCGCCGACCTGTTGGGTGGTGTTGGCCAGGCCGGAGGCGAGCCCGGCGTCGGTGTCGGTAGCGCCGGCCATTGCCAGTGTGGTGACCGCCGGCAGGGTCAGGCCGCCGGCCACCCCGAAGATCAACATCGCCGGGAGTACGTCCACGACGTAGCCGCCGTCGGCGGGCAGCCGGGCGAGCAGGAGAAAACCGACGGTCGCCAGGCCGAGCCCGACCAGCAGAACCATCCGGGCACCGAAGCGGGCGATCAGCCGACCGGCCAGGCCGAGCGAGACCACGGCGATCACGACCGGGGTGGGCAGGAAGGCCCAGCCGGTCGCGGCGGCGTCCAACCCCAGCACCAGTTGCAGCTCCACGGCGAGCAGGAACTGGAACCCGAAGTACGCGCAGACCATGAGGAACTGCACGGCGTTCGCCGCCACCAGACCCGGGACGCGCAGCACCCGGGACGGCACCAGCGGGGTCGCCGCCACCCGTTGGCGCAGCGCGAACCCGCCGAGCAGCAGCGCCGCGAGGGCCGCCGCGCCGAGCGTCCGAGGGCTGGCCCAGCCGTGCTCGCCAGTTCCGACGATGCCCAACACGGCGGCCATCAGACCGGCGGTGGCGAGCAACGCGCCGGGCAGGTCCAGGCCGGCGCGCAGGCCGATCCCTCGTTCGGCCGGGAGCCGGCGGAGGGCCGCGATGAGGATGGCCGCCCCGATCGGCACGTTGACCAGGAAGATCGTCCGCCACCCGGCGGCCTGGGTGAGCACCCCTCCGGCGACAGTGCCGACCGAGGCGCCGGCCGCGCCGGTGAAGCTGAAGACGGCGATGGCGCGGGCCCGTTCGGCAGCTTCGGGGTAGAGCCGGACGATCATGCCGAGGCTGACGGCCATGGCCAGCGCGCCGCCGACGCCCTGCCCGAACCGCGCGCCCACCAGCACTGCCGGCCCGGTGGCGACAGCGCAGGCCAGCGAGGCGAGTGTGAACAGCGCGACGCCGGCCAGGAAGACCCTGCGCCGGCCCAGCAGGTCACCGAGCCGGCCGGCGAGCAGCAGCAGCCCGCCGAACGCGACCAGGTAGGCGTTCACCACCCAGGCCAGGCCTGCGGCGCTGAAGCCCAGGTCGCGTTGGATGGCGGGCAGCGCCACCGCGACGACTGTGCCATCCAGGATGATCATCAGGCTGCCGGCGCAGAGCACCAGCAGCGCCGGCCAACGGGATGGGACGACACGTTCCACGGAACCCTCCTTGGTGCACGGTTTGTTACCGAGGTCATCGTCTGTGACCATGAACCGGAGCGGAAGGAGGCACTTTGATGTCCCAGAGGAACAGCGATGTGCCCGCGCTGGTCGAGGCCGAGCTGACCTGCTCGGCCGAGAACGTGCCGTTCACCCCGGGTCAGGCTCGGGCGTGCACAGTCCGCGAGGTGCTCGACCGGGTCGGCGGCAAGTGGAGCATCGGCATCCTGGTGGCCGCCTCGAACGGGCCGGTGCGCTTCACCGAGCTGGAGCGGCACATCGAGGGGATCAGCCGCCGGATGCTCACGCTGACGCTGCGCAACCTGGAACGGGACGGCCTGCTGCACCGCACTGTCTATCCGACCGTCCCGCCCAAGGTCGAATACACCGCCACCCCGATGGCGCTGGAGCTCTACGAGTCGCTGGTAGCGCTGACCAGCTGGGCCGAGCGGCACCGCCGAGCCATCGCCGAGGCCCGGACCACGTACGACGCCCAGCACACCGGCTGAACCGGGCTCGAGTGTGGTGAACGCCACCGCTTCCATCTGACCGATCGGTCAGGGTCTGACCGATCGGTCAGGCATGCTGGTCTGCGGGAGGTGGACCGGGCATGGTCAGAGCGGTACCCGACACGCACGGCGAGATCCTCGCCGCGGCGGCGCGGCAGTTCACGGTGACCGGCTACCGGGGCACCTCATTGCAGGACATCGCCCGGGAGGTCGGCTGCTCCAAGGCCACTGTGCTCTACCACTTCGCCAACAAGGAAGCCCTGCTCGCCGAGCTGATGGCCCCCGCGATCGAGGTGCTCCGCAGCCTCGACGACCAGCTCACCGGCCTGACCGGAGCGGCCGCCCAGGAGGTCGCCGCACAGGGCTTCGTCGACCTCGCGGTCCGGTTCCGGCAGGAGATCGCCGTACTGCGCGGCGAGTTCCCGGAGCTGCTGTGCCAGCCGGCCTTCGCGCACATCCAGGAGATCTCCGACCGGCTGCGGGACGCGTTGGCCGGGCACTCCGACCGGCCGGGCGCCCGGATCGCCGCGCTGGTGCTGCTCGCCGGCATCTCCGAGGCGTGCGCCGAGTTCGCCGACATCCCCGACGACGAGCTGCGCCTCGCCCTGCTCACCCTCGCCCGACGGGCCGTCGAACCCGTCGACGCACCCCTGCCCCATCAACCCACGACCGAGGACAAGGACTCCTGATGGCCACCCTGCTCTACCGGCTCGGCCGGGGCGCGTTGCGCCGGCGACGGCTCGTCGTCGCGCTCTGGCTCGTCGTACTCGTCGCCGCCGGCCTGGCCGCGGCGACCCTGCGCGGCCCGACGGCGAGCAACTTCACCATGCCCGGCACCGAGAGCCAGCGTGCGCTCGACCTGCTGGCCGACCAGTTCCCCGCGGCCAGTGGCGCCACCGGCACCATCGCGCTCAAGGCGCCCGCCGACGGTCAACTGGCCACCCCGCAGGGTCAGGCCGTGGTGCAGGAACTCGTCCAGCAGGCGTCGACACTGCCCGGCGTGGTCGGCGCGGTCAACCCGCTCCAGGTAGGCGCGGTCTCACCCAACGGCCGGTACGCGCTGGTCCAGGTCCAGTTCGCCACCGGCGGCGACGACGTGACCGACGAGCAGCGCACCGCGTACGAGCAGGTCGGCGCAGCGGCCAAGGCGCAGGGCTGGCAGGTCGCCCCCGGCGGTGAGGTGCTCGGTGGCGAGCCGGAGATCGGCTCCACCGAGGCGCTCGGCGTGCTGGTCGCAGCGATCGTCCTGATCATCACGTTCGGTTCCCTGGTCGCCGCCGGCATGACGATGCTCAATGCGCTGATCGGTGTGGGCGCCGGCATGGCCGGACTGTTCGCGCTGAGCGGCGTCGTGCAGCTCACCAGCACCGCGCCGATCCTGGCGCTGATGCTCGGTCTCGCGGTCGGCATCGACTACTCACTCTTCATCACCTCCCGGCACCGGCAGAACCTGCTCGACGGCCTGTCCCCGGAGGAGGCGGTCGGCCGGGCCGTGGGCACCGCCGGCTCGGCGGTGGTCTTCGCCGGCGCCACGGTGGTCATCGCCCTGGCCGGGCTCGCCGTGGTGGACATCCCGTTCCTCACCGTGATGGGTCTCGCCGCCGCCGGCACTGTCACCGTCGCCGTGCTGGTCGCCATCACCCTCCAGCCGGCGCTGCTCGGCTTCGCCGGTCGCCGGGTGCTCCCCCGCCGGCTGCGCTCCGTTGCCACCGCCACCGACGGCACCACCGGTGACGAGGACGACTCGGACGTCACCGACCGGCCGGCCGCGACGACGACCACGACCACGACCGAGGAGCGCAACCGGTTCGGCTTCCGCTGGGCGCGACTGGTCACCCGGTTCCGGGTACCTGTCATCCTGGTCGGCCTGCTCGGCCTGGGGTTGCTCGCGCTGCCCACGCCGGACATGCGGCTGGCCCTGCCGGGCGCCGCGACGGCAGCCGTCGGCTCACCCGCCCGGGTGGCGAACGACCTGACCGTCGAGGGCTTCGGAGCGGGCTTCACCGGCCGGCTCGCGGTGGTGGTCGCCGGTGACACGCCACAGGCCACCTCGGCCGCCGTGCCGCAGGTCACCGCCCTGCTCCAGCGCACCGAGAACGTCCTCGCGGTGGCGCCGCCCCAGCTCAGCCCGGACGGCCGGACCGCACTGCTCGGCGTGGTGCCGAAGACCGGCCCGACCGACGAGGCCACCGAGACCCTGGTGCACGACATCCGTGGCGCGGTGAGCGGGATCCCCGACGCGGACGTGCTGCTCACCGGCGTCACCGCCATCGGCATCGACGTCTCCGAGAAGCTCTCCGACGCGCTACCGATCTACCTGCTGCTGGTGGTCGGGCTCTCGGTGCTGCTGCTGATGCTGGTGTTCCGCTCGCTGCTGGTGCCGATCAAGGCGGCGCTGGGCTTCCTGCTCACCGTCGCCGCAACGTTCGGCATCACGGTGGCCGTCTTCCAGCAGGGACACCTCGCCGACCTCGTCGGCCTGGACACGCCCGGCCCGCTGATCAGCTTCCTGCCGATCCTGCTCATCGGCATCCTGTTCGGGCTCGCCATGGACTACGAGGTGTTCCTGGTGTCCCGGATGCGGGAGGACTTCGTGCACGGTGAGACCGCCCGACAGGCCACCATCAGCGGCATGGGGCACGGCGCACGGGTGGTCACGGCCGCCGCGCTGATCATGATCTCGGTCTTCGGGGGCTTCGTCTTCCTGGAGGACCCGGTGATCAAGTCGATGGGCTTCGCGCTCGCGATCGGCGTCGCCATCGACGCGTTCGTGGTCCGGATGACCATCGTCCCGGCGGTGATGTCACTCCTCGGCGACCGCGCCTGGTGGCTGCCCCGCTGGCTCAACCGCGCCCTGCCCAACGTGGACATCGAGGGCGAGGGCCTGCGCACCCACCTCGAAGACCGCACCCCGACCCGCGTCTAACTCCACACCACCCTGTCGATCATGGAGTTGTGGTGCCCGTCGTGCCCCGATCAGAGGCCTTCGTCACGCACCACAACTCCATGATCGATGCGATCAAGCAGCAGTCAGACACCCGCCGGGTAGGTCTCCATCTCGCCGGGGAGCGCCGGCACCGGTAGCGGGTGCAGTGCTGTGGTGTCGTCGCACCAGAGGAAGGCGTCATAGCGGTCGCCGAGCCGGGTGGGCACGTAGTTGCCCCAGGACTCGAACGACGGGTCGTAGACGACCCCGATCGCCCGATGGTCCACTGTCTCGGTGACCCAGCCCGGCTGGTCGTCACCGCCGAAGATCAGCACCGCCCGCTCCGGCATCAGCTCGTGCAACCGCCGCTCGATCGAACCCTCCCGAGCCGGGGGCACCACCATCGCCTCGGGCGGCGAACCCCAACGGGGTGCGGCGATCACTGTGCCCCGGTAGCTGCCGAAGCCGACCAGGGCCACAGCGTCCTCACCGTGCCGTTCCCGGGCCAACTGACCAATGTTGACCATCCCGTCGGCGGCCATGTCGGTGGCCCGCGCATCCCCGACGTGCGTGTTGTGCGCCCAGACGATGCCCCGGGCGTCGGGACCGTACCGGTCCAACAGCCGGTCCAGGGTGTCCTGCATGTGGGTGTCGCGGATGTTCCACGAGTCCGGCCCGCCGGCCACCATCGCCCGGTAGTACCGCTCGGCGCCGGCCACCACCTCCGCGTTCTGCCAGGCCGAGAAGCGGTCCGGGCCGTCGGAGAGGGCGTGCTCGCGGGTCCGGGCGAGCAACCGGACGACCTCCTCCTCGCAGCGGGCGGAGACGAACCGGCTGGCCGCGCCGTACTCCTCGACCCTCTTGCCGTACGGCTCGAAGCACCGGTACGCGTCCTGCGCCGCCTCCAGCGACTTCGGGTCCTCCTCCCCCAGGTAGTCGAAGATCGCCTGCATCGACTCCCAGAGGCTGTACACGTCGAGCCCGTGGAACCCGGCCCGTTGCTCCTCCGGCCGCTCCACGTTCCAGGCCCGCAGCCAGCTCGCGAACCGGGCCACCTCGGCATTGGCCCACATCCAGGTCGGCCATCGCTCAAACGCCTCGAGTGCGAGCTGCGGTTCGAGCGCGCCGCCCGGCGCGGCCGTCACCGAACGGTGCACCCGATCGCAGTCGGGCCAGTCACCCTCCACAGCGACGAAGGAGAAACCGCACTCCGCGATCAACCGGCGGGTGAGCTGCTCGCGCAACCGGTAGTAGTCGTAACTGCCGTGGGTGGACTCACCGATCATCACCACCCTGGCGTTCCGGACGCGCTCCAGCAGGGGGTCGAAATCGCTCGGCGCGCCGAGCCGCTGAACCAGCATGCCAGCGGCTACCCGGCCGCCGCTGCGGCAAACCGTCCGCGCGTCGCGGGCCGACACGCCGGCCGCCGGGCCGTCGTGGGCCCCAACCCAGCCGGTGTACGACCACCGCGAGCGGGTAGCCGGCCGACATGACCGTCACCGGCGTCCAGTTGCAGGAGTACCTGGCCGGGCTCGACTACCCGGTCTCGCGGGAGGACCTGATCCGCTGGGGTCAGGAGAACGGGGCCAGCACGGCCATGCTCCAGATGCTCCAGGCCCTACCACCCGACCAGTTCAACTCCCCCGACGAACTGAACGCCGCCCTGACCACCCCCACCTAAACCCGATCACTTCCTTGTGGCCTCGGTGATCATGAAGTTGTTGCCGTCCGGCACGGCGTGTCGCGCCGCTAACTTCATGATCACCGCAGGTACGAGGGGGGGTGGGTGGGGTTACGGGAGGGGGATTGTGCGGGCTTCTGCTCGTGCGGTTTCGGCGGCGGCGAGGATGGCGACGACCTCGCGGCCGAAGCGGACGTCGCAGCGGTGGTCCCGCGTGCCGGCCTGGACCTGCTCGACGAGCTGGTCGATGGCGACGCCGAACGCGGTGGCGGCGTCGTTCTCGCCGAACGGGACCTCCTCGATGCCGTTCTCGCCGTAGAACACGAACTCCCGGGCCATCGACTCGGTCGGGGCATCCAGGGAGAGCGAGGCGCTGCTCGTGGCGCCGCCCTCGTGGGTGAGCAGCAGATGCACCATCCCGCTCGGCCCGTCCATCGCCGCCACCTGGGTCACCCGACCCAGCACCGGCAGGAGGATCGAGAGGGCGTGCGGGGCGATGTCCCAGAGCGCCCCGTGCTCCCGGCGCCACAACGAGCCGCCGTACGGGCTGCCATCCTGGAAGATCGAGGCGAACGCTGTGGTCCGACCGTGCTGCCAGCCCCCGGCGGCGGCGGTGGCGGCGAGGAACGCTGTCACGTTCGGCTGGAACCGCTGGGTGAAGAAGACGACCGAGGCGACCCCGGACTCCTCGGCGGCGGCCACGACCCGGTCGGCGTCGGCCACGTTGAGCGCCAGCGGCTTGTCCAGCAGCAGGTGCCGACCGGCGCGGGCCGCCCGGACCGCGATGTCGGCCTGGATGTCCGGCGGCAGCGCGACGGCGATCGCCTCGCACTGCTCGATCAGCGCGTCGACGTCGGCGTAGGCGGGCACCCCGTACCGCTCGGCCAGCGCTGACGCTCGCTCCGGGTTGCGGCCCCACACCCCGACCAACTCGGCGTCAGGATGTGCGTGCAGGGCTTTCCCGTGTGTCTCGATTGCCCAGTGACCGGTGCCGAACAAGCCGAACCGCAGCACGTGTACCTCCGCTGTTTTCCCCGCACCGCGGCAACGCCACGGACGTGATCCACGCTAGTCGCCCCGGCGGTCATGACGGCGGCGGGTTCGACCAATCGAAGCAGCCCACCGCCGTTTCCGCTCTCGGGAACGTCAGGTCCGAATGCCGCCAGACACCCCCGGTACGGCGGGGCAGTCTCGACGACATGCCGAGCACGAGTCCAGCGACGACAAGTGGTGTCGTGACGTTCGACCACTGGTACGACTTCACCGAGGGCGGCCCCGTGCACCGCGCGCTGCTGCCGTTTCCGTCGACGGTGCCCGCCCCGTTCGAGGTTGCTCGCTGGTCGGTGCCCCCGAACACGGCCAACGATCTGGACGTCCACCGGTCCCGTGAAATGTGGATCATCGTGGCCGGGACCGGAACCGTGACGTTCGCCGACCAGACGGGCGTCCTGCGGGCCGGAGATGTCGTGGCGTTCGACAGCGGGGTGCCGCACCAGATTCGCAACGACGGGCCGGATCCGCTCCTTGCCGTCTCCGTCTACTGGCTGCAGGCGAACGACTGACGCCTGTAGGGACAGGGACCCGCGGACCTGGCGACGGGTGGGCGTCACACGCGGAGAGGCAGGGCACCCCTTTACTACGACGGTTAGTAGGCTGTGCCGGTGACCGAGGCAACGACCGGGTGGTGCCGGTGACCAGCGTGGGCGCCGATTCGCCGGTGGACGGGATCGTCGCGACTGTGCCCATCGTGCTGTCGCTGCTCGTGGCGGTGTGGGCGCTGGTGGCGGCGGTACGCCACCGGCCGCCGGACCGGGTGCAGTTCGTCGGTCTGGCCGTACTCGAAGTGGCGTTGTTGGTGTTGAGCGTGCTGGCGCTCGTCGCGGTCGGCGGCGGGGATCGGCCCGGCGAGCCCGGCGCCTTCTTCGGCTATCTGGTCACGCTGGTGTGCCTGCCGCCGCTGGCCTGGGTGCTGGCCCGGATGGAACCGACCCGCTGGGGTTCGGCGATCGTGTGCGCGGTCTGCCTGGTGGCCCCGGTGGTGGTGGTCCGGTTGCAACAGACCTGGGAGGTGCTCGGTGGTTGAGACAGGACCGGCTCGGCAGCGCACGAACTCCGGCCCCGGTCGGCTGCTGATCGCTGTCTACCTGCTCTTCGCGATCGCGGCGACGAGTCGGGCGGGGTTGCAGATCGCCACCAAGTTCGACGAGGCGCCGGTGGCGTACCTGCTGTCCGGGGTGGCCGCGCTCATCTACATCGTGGCGGCGGTGGGGTTGGCCCGCGCCGGGCACACCGGCCGTCGGGTCGCGCTGGCGTGCTGCTCGGTGGAGCTGGTCGGGGTCGTCGCGGTCGGCATCCTGAGCCTGGTCGACAAGGACCTCTTCCCGGACGAGACGGTCTGGTCGCAGTTCGGCAGTGGGTACGGCTACATCCCGCTGGTACTGCCGGTGCTCGGCCTGATCTGGCTCTGGCGCACCCGCCAGGCACCCGCCTGATCCAACGCACGCTCCGCCTGACCGGCGAAAGGACCCGGCGACGAGACCCGGCGACGAGGGCGCCGGCTCGCCTGCCGGAGCGCCCTCGTCGTGCGGTACCTGTCAGTCCCGCGGGCCGCCCGCGACATAGATGACCTGACCGGAGACGAAGCCGGCGCCCTCGCTCGCCAGGAACGAGATGGTGTGCGCGACGTCCTCCGGCCGGCCCGGGCGACGGACCGGGATCTCGGCGGCGGCGTGCTTCTGGAAGTCGTCGAAGTCGACCTTCATGCGGGCGGCGGTGGCCGCCGTCATGTCGGTGACGATGAAGCCGGGTGCGACAGCGTTCACTGTCACCCCGAACGGCCCCAGCTCGATGGCGAGCGTCTTGGTGAAGCCCTGGAGACCGGCCTTGGCGGCGGCGTAGTTCGCCTGGCCCCGATTGCCCAGCGCCGAGGTGCTGGAGAGGTTGACGATCCGCCCCCACTTCCGGTCCACCATGTGCTTCTGGGCGGCCTGGCTGAACAGGAACGCGCCGCGCAGGTGCACGCCCATCACCGTGTCCCAGTCGGCGTTGGTCATCTTGAACAGCAGGTTGTCGCGGAGCACACCGGCGTTGTTGACCAGCACGGTCGGCGCGCCCAGCTCTCCGGCGATCCGGCTCACCGCCGCCTCGACCTGGTCCCGGTCGGACACGTCGGCGCCCACCCCGAGCGCCCGGCCACCAGCGCCAGCGATGGCGTCCACCGTCTCCTTGGTGGCCGCCTCCTCGATGTCGACCACGGCGACTGCCATTCCGTCGGCGGCCAGCCGTCGGGCGGTGGCCGCGCCGATGCCACGTGCGGCTCCGGTGACGATGGCGACGCGGGACTCCTCCGACATGATTACCTCCCGGTAACTTGGGGTCGATCGGAGGAGCTTAACCTCAACAGGCCGACCCCCGGCATAGGCGAATCCACCGGTATCCGTAGCCGGAGACCTTCACCGCCCCGAGCTTGCCCAGCTCTCCGTAGCCACGGTCGGCGAGTACGTCGATCGGCAGGTCGGCCTCCGGTTCGAGGCTGCTGAGGTCCACCTCGACGTCGTCGGTGCCCAGGTTGTGCACGAAGACC
Source organism: Micromonospora trifolii (assembly GCF_022229005.1). Lineage (GTDB taxonomy): Bacteria > Actinomycetota > Actinomycetes > Mycobacteriales > Micromonosporaceae > Micromonospora > Micromonospora trifolii. Next base: position 43,706 of record NZ_JAKKFD010000039.1, on the reverse strand, counting down.
ATCGTCCCGGTCGGCCCGTCCGCCCGGTGCGTCAGCACGCCGGGCGGCACCGGCACGTCGATGTGGCTGGTCGAGCCGGAGCCGATCTCCGGCGCCTCCCGCAGCGTACGGATCATGCGCTCGAACCAGGCGAGCAGCGACTTCGGGTCGCCCCGCTGGGCGGTGACGTTCACCGTCTGGTAGCCGAACTCACCCTTGTCGATGACCGGGCGGATCAGCTTCTCCGGGTCCGCCGTGGAGAAGCCGGAGTTCGGCTGGTACGACCACTGCATCGGGGTACGGATCGCGTCCCGACCGCGCAGTGACAGGTCCTCGCCCATCCCGATCTCCTCGCCGTAACGCAGCACCGGCGTGCCGCGCATGGAGAACTGGAGGGCGTACGCCAGCTCGATGCGCCGCCGGTCGTTGCCGAGCATCGGGGCGAGCCGGCGACGGATGCCCCGGTCGTAGATGCGCATGTTCTCGTCCGGGCCGAACTGCTCGTACACCTGGTTGCGCTGTTCGGTCGTCAGCCGGGACAGGTCGATCTCGTCGTGGTTGCGCAGGAAGGTGGCCCACTGCCCGCCAACCGGCAGCTTCGGGGTGTCGTGCAACGCGTCGATCAACTGCTCCGGGTCCTGCCGGGCCAGGGAGAGCATGAGTCGCCCGTTGAGCATGAAGTCGAAGAGCATGTGGATCCGGTTGCCCGAGCCACTGGCGTCGCCGAAGAACGTCGGCAGTTGGTCCGGTTCGACGTTCGCCTCGGCCAGCAGGACGGCGTCGCCGCGGCGCCACTGGACGTGCTGGCGCATCTCGGTGAGGAACTCGAAGTCCTTCGGGGAGTTCGGGTTGCCCGGTTCGGTCAGCTCGATGATGAACGGCACCGCGTCCATCCGGAAGCCAGAGACGCCGAGCTGGAGCCAGAACGACATGATCTTCTTGATCTCGTCCCGGACCTGCGGGTTGGCGAAGTTGAGGTCCGGCTGGAACTTGTAGAACCGGTGGTAGAACCACGCCTTGGCGGTCCGGTCGTAGCTCCAGGTCTCGTCCTGCTCGCCGGGGAAGACCATGCCCTGGTGCCGGTCGTCCGGTTCGGTGTCGGACCAGACGTACCAGTCCCGGTAGGGCGAGTCCGGCGAGGAACGGGCGGACTGGAACCACGGGTGCTCGTCGGAGGTGTGGTTGACCACCAGGTCGATGATCACGCGGATGCCCCGGTTCTGCGCCTGGTGCAGCAGCTCGGCGAAGTCGCCCAGCGTGCCGAAGCGCGGGTCCACGTTGTAGAAGTCGGTGGCGTCGTAGCCGTCGTCGCGGTTGGGCGACGGGTGGATCGGGTGCAGCCACAGGCAGGTCACCCCGAGCCGGGCCAGGTAGTCCAGCCTCCCGATCAGCCCACGGATGTCACCGACCCCGTCGCCGTCCGAGTCGGCGTACGTGTCGATGTCGAGGCAGTAGACGACGGCTTCGGAATACCAACGGTCACCCATGCCGGAGGAACATCTCCGTTCGATCACCGCGGCAAACCCGTGCGGCGGCTGCGGGCGGCGTTGGTTACCGTGCCGTCATGGAGAACGACCTCGTACCGCCGAGCGAACTGTTGGACTGGTCCCGGGGCAGCTGGCTGCACCCGCCGGTACGCGTCGAGGAGGGCCCGGCCGGCGAACTGATCGTCGAGCCGGCGGCGGACAGCGACTTCTGGCGGCGGACCAGCTACGGCTTCGTGCACGACAACGGCCCGGCCCTGCTGGCGCCGCTGCCGGTGGGCGCCGCCATGGAGGTGAGCTTCCGGCTCGACTTCTCGGCGCAGTTCGACCAGGCAGGTGCGTTCGTCCGCGTGGACGAACGCACCTGGACCAAGGCCGGCGTGGAGATCAGCGACGGCGAGGTGCAGCTCGGCGCGGTGGTGACCCGGGAGTTCTCCGACTGGTCCGTGGGGCCGGTGCCGGAGTGGGCGGGCCGGGAGGTGACAGTCCGGGTCAGCCGGGCCGGCGACGCGTTGACCATCCGCGCCCGGGTCGACGACGAGCCGTGGCAACTGGTCCGGCTCGCCCCGCTGGACCCGACGGCCGAGGCCGTGGCCGGCCCGTTCTGCTGCGCGCCGTCCCGCGCCGGTCTTAGCGTGGTCTTCACCGGCTGGCGGCAGGGGCCGGCGGACACCGCGCTGCACCCGGAGCACTGAGCGCAGGTGTAGTTCGGTCCCCGCTGGGTATGACCATCCGATCCCCGACAGCCGACCGGAAGGACGACCCATGGCGTACGCCCAGGCTGGCGACCCGTCCGAGTTCACCGGGTTGACCGGCTGGGTGGCTTCGGTGATCGAGGCGATGGGCCCGGTCGGCGTGGCGCTGCTGGTGGCGTTGGAGAGCATCGTTCCGCCGATCCCCAGTGAGATCGTGCTGGCGCTCGCCGGTTTCCTGGCGCACGAGGGCGAGTTCAACGTCTTCCTCGTGGTGCTGGCCGCGACGGTCGGCTCGTTGGTCGGCGCGTTGGTGCTCTACTGGCTGGGCGCGGCGCTGGGCGAGGAACGGCTCAAGCGCTGGCTGGACCACATCCCGTTGGTGGACAGCGACGACCTGGAGAAGGCCGACAAGTGGTTCGAGCGGCACGGTCGGTGGGCGGTGCTGATCGGCCGGGTGGTGCCGGTGGTCCGCAGCCTGGTCTCCGTGCCGGCCGGGGCCAACCGGATGCCGCTGGGTGAGTTCATCCTGCTCACCACCATCGGCAGCGGGGTGTGGAACGGTCTCATCGTGGGCGCTGGTTACGCGCTCGGCAACCAGTGGCAGGACGTCGAGCGTTACAGCGACTGGTTCAACTACGCGATCGTCGCGGTCTTCGTCGTGATGGTGGCCAGTTGGGTGATCCGCAAGGTTCGCAAGCGTCGGGATCGCGACGACCGGCGGTCGGTGACCGCCGGTCGCTGATCCGCGTTACCTGTTTCTGTCCAGGGGGCGCGACGGGACCGCCTGCGGGCGGCGCAGCACCGCCTGCTCAAGGGCCGACCACACGCTGGTGGTCACCAGGTAGATCACCGCGGCGAGCGGCAGCACCAGCGCCACCAGCACTGTCGTGAACGGCAGCAGGGGCAGCAGCCGGCCGAGCGTGGCCGCCCCCGGACCCTCGGTCGGCGTACCGGCCACAGTGCCCACCGCCGCCGACGCCCGACGGGCCCGCCGCGACGACCACCAGGCCACCACCAGCAACACCACAAGCAGTACGCCGAACAGCGGTCCGGCCGCACCGGCCAGCCCGTCGCTGAGGTGGTGACCCAGTGGCACGCCGGCCAACCGCTCGTCCAGCAGCCCGGTGCCGCCCTCACTGGTGCTGAACAACCGGTACAGCACCAGCAGGAACGGCGCCTGGATGAGCAGCGGCAGGCAGCCGGCGATCGGGTTCGCGCCGGCCTCCCGGTACAACGAGAACACCTCGCGCTGGAGCGTGGCCGGGTCGTCCGCGTGCCGCTGCTGAAGCTCACGCACCTGCGGGGCGAGCGCCGCGCGGCGCCGCTCGCCGCGGACCTGCGCGACGGTCAGCGGGGAGATCAGCAGGCGGACGGCGATGGTGAAGAGCACGATGGCGGCGGCTGTCGCTCCACCGCCGGCCAGTGGTTCGAGCAGTCCGGTGAGCCAGGACAGCGCGCTGCCGGCAGCGGCGACAGCGTCGTGCAGTGGTGCGAAGGCAAGCATGGGAAACCCCTCGGTCCGATTCCGGTGAGGCCCTCCCCCGGGCGGTATCCGCTCAGCAAGGGGGCCGGCGACGGCGGGATCGGCCGCGCGGCGGCGAGGCGCTACGCGGCCGAGGGGTGCCCCGGAGCACGGGGACGAGGACGACCGGCCGCATCCGGGTCGATCTGGCGGGGCATGCGTCGACTTCGGGAGCGGGCCCGCAGGCCGGCCCAGCGCGGCCCGGCACCGGGCGCGCCAGCCCGGTCGTGCACCCGGGCCGCCAACACCACAGCGAGCAGCACCAGGGCGGTCAGCGCGGCGCCGGCGAGCAGGTCGGCCGGTCGGCCCGCGAGCACTGTGAGCTGGGCGAACGCGGACATCCACGCGACCCCGACATAGCCCAGCAGCACCGGCACGGGCCCAGCATAGGACCCGCTGTCACGTCACCCAGCCAAATCCGCCTGCTCGCCCCGAAGACGACGCACCGCCGCCACGTTTCCCGGCATCGCCACGTTGGGTAACCAACGGCGGACCAACGCGGACGGACCGCGAACGGTAGAAACGGACGGGTGATGTCGATGACCGGTCAGGTGGCGGAGGCGCCCAGCGACATGGCTGCGGCGGCCGGGTTGCTCACCGTGGGTGTCGAGGAGGAGTTCCTGCTCGTCGACCCGCACACCGGGGCCGCGGTTCCGGCCGTGGACCTGGTCATGGAGCAGGTGCCGGCCGAACTTCGCGGGCAGGTGGAGCGGGAGTTCCAGACCAGTCAGATCGAGATCGGCAGCCCGCCCGGCCTGGAGCTCTCGTCGATCCGGCACTCCCTCGGCGTCCTGCGTCGGGCGCTCTCCGACGCCGCCGAGCGGGCCGGCGTACGCCTGCTCGCCATCGGCACCGGCCCGGTGGACGGCCCGGTGCCACCGGTGGTGGACAAGCCGCGCTTCGACCGGATGATCGAGCGGTTCCGGCTGCTCGTCCCCGGCCCCGGCAACAACGGTATGCACGTACACGTGGGGGTGCCCGACCCGGACACCGGCGTTCAGGTGCTCAACCACGTACGGCCGTGGCTGCCGATGCTGCACGCCGTGACCACCAACTCGCCGTTCTCCCGGGGCGAGGACACCGGGTACGCCAGTTGGCGCTCGGTGGAGTGGGAGCGCTGGCCATCGGTGGCGCCGACGCCGTTCCTGGAGTCGCACGAGCACTACCAGCGGCTGATCCGCCAGTTGATCTCCAGCGGGGTGATGCTCGACGAGGGGATGCTCTACTGGTACGCCCGCCTGTCGGCGAAGTACCCGACGGTGGAGCTGCGGATCGGCGACGTCTGCCCGTCGGTGGACGACGCCGTGCTGGTCGCCGCGCTGGTCCGGGCGCTGGTGGCCACCGCCATGGCGGATGTCGAGGCCGGCCGGCCGGCGTTGCAGACCGACCACCACCTGCTGGTCGGCGCGCACTGGCGGGCCGCCCATGACGGCCTGGAAGGCGAGGCCGTCGACGTCACAAACGGTGAGTTGCGCCCCGCCTGGGAGCTGTTGGACCGGTTCGTGGAGCGGATGCGCCCGGCGCTGGAGGAGCACGGCGACTGGGCCGAGGTGACCGACCTGCTGGGTGGGTTGCGCCGGCACGGCAGCGGCGCGGCACGGCAGCGCGCGGTGTTCGAGCGCACCGGCCGACTCACCGACGTGGTACAGGACGTCGCACGGCAGACCCGCGGCTGATCACCGCGTGACAGGATGGACCCGTGGCGCAACGGCTGATCGTCATCGGCGGGGACGCCGCCGGAATGTCGGCGGCGTCCCAGGCCCGACGCCGCCGTGACCGTGGCGACCTGGAGATCATCGTCTTCGAGCGGGGCCACTTCACCTCCTACTCGGCGTGCGGCATCCCGTACTGGATCAGCGGCCTGGTGCCCGGTCCCGAGGCGTTGATCGCCCGGACCCCGGAGACGTTCCGCACCGAGTACGCGATGGACGTCCGGATGCGCCACGAGGTCACGGCCATCGACCTGGAACGCCGCGAGGTGGTGGCCCGGGACCTCAAGGGCGCCGGCGAGGTCCGCGAGCGATTCGACGACCTGATGTACGCCACCGGCGCGGTGCCGGTGAAGCCGCCGTGGGCGATCACCGACGCGGGCGGCGTGTTCGGCATGCAGACCCTCGACGACGGTGCGGCGCTGCGCGACTGGCTGGACGCCGACCCGCAGCCCCGCCGGGCCGTGGTGGTGGGCGGCGGGTACATCGGCGTCGAGATCGCCGAGGCCCTCATCCAGCGGGGCCTCTCGGTGACCCTGGTGGAGGCGGGCGAACAGCCCATGTCGACGGTCGACAGCGACATGGGCGAGCTGGTCGCCGAGGCGATGCGCGGCCTCGGCATCACGATCCGCGGCAGCCTGCCGGTGACCGGCCTGGAGGAGCGGGACGGCCGGGTGTCCGCCGTGGTCACCGCCGAGGGGCCGATCCCGACCGACGTCGTGGTCATGGGTCTTGGCGTACGCCCCAACACGGCGCTCGCGGAGGCGGCCGGGCTGCCCCTCGGCCCGACCGGTGCGATCCGGGTGGACCGGCGGATGCGGGTGCCCGGACACCCAGGGGTCTGGGCGGCCGGTGACTGCGTGGAGACCCTGCACCGGGTCAGCGGGCTGCCGGTGCACGTGCCGCTCGGCACGCACGCCAACAAGCAGGGCCGGGTCGCCGGGATCAACATCGGCGGCGGGTACGCCACCTTCACGGGTGTGATCGGCACGGCGGTGACCAAGGTCTGCGACCTGGAGGTGGGTCGGACGGGTCTGCGCGAGCGCGACGCCACGGCTGCCGGCTTCGAGTTCGTCTCGGTGATCGCCGAGTCGACCAACCGGGCCGGCTACTACCCGGGTGCCCGGCCGATGACTGTCAAGCTGATCGCCGAGCGCCCCAGCGGCCGCTTGCTCGGCGCGCAGATCGTCGGTTGGTCCGAGGCTGCCAAACGGATCGACTCGCTGGCCGTGGCGCTGTGGAACGGCATGACGGTGGACGATATGACGCAGCTGGACCTGGGCTACGCTCCGCCGTACGCGCCGGTCTGGGATCCGGTGCTCATCGCCGCCCGAAAAGCGGTCGACGCGCTCGCCGCCCTCGACCGCTGACCCGCGCCCGCCGTGGAGGACCACCCCGTGACCCAGACCCCGACCCGGCCGACCGTGCGTCGGCGTCCCACGATGGTCGACGTGGCCCGGCGGGCCGACGTCAGCCTGAAGACGGTCTCCCGGGTCGTCAACGACGAGCCGGTGGGTCAGGAGCTGGTCGGCCGGGTGCTGGCCGCGATCGCCGAGCTGGGCTTCCGGCGTAACGACATCGCTCGTAACCTGCGCTCCCGGCAGCTCAACGCCACCGTGGGGCTGCTGATCGAGGAGATCGCCAACCCGTTCTACGCGACCATCGCCAGCGTCGCCGCCGAGATCGCCGCCGCCCACGGCACCATGCTGATCACCGCGTCGTCGGAGGAGGACCCGGAGCGGGAACGCGCCCTGCTCCAGGACTTCACCCAGCGCCGGGTCGACGGCCTGCTGGTGGTGCCGGCGGGCCTGGACCACTCGTTCCTGCGTCGCGAGGTCGAGCTGGGCATGCCTGTGGTGTTCCTGGACCGGCCGCCGCAGGGGCTGCAAGCCGACGCCGTGCTGTTGGACAACCGAGGTGGCAGCCACGCCGGGGTAAGCGCGCTGCTCGACGAGGGACACCGACGGGTCGGGCTGCTGCTCGGCGCGCCGAGCGTGCCCACCATGCGGGAGCGGCTGGCGGGGGCGCGGGCGGCACTGGACGCCGCCGGGGTCGAGCCGGACGAGACGCTGATCCGTGAGCGGCTCATCGCGCCCGAGGAGGCCGGGCGGGCGGTCGCCGCGCTGCTCGACCTTCCGGAGCCGCCCACCGCGTTCTTCTGCGCCAACAACCGGCTCACCGTCGGCGCGCTTCAGGAGCTGCACCGGCGGGGCAGTGACGCCGCGCTGGTCGGCTTCGACGACTTCGAACTGGCCCACCTGATGCCCCGACCGCTGACCGTCGTCGCGTACGACACGAGGGAGCTGGCGAGAGTCGCCACCGAGCGGCTGTTCCAACGAGTAGCCGGCGACGACACCCCACCCTCGATCACTGTCCTCCCGACCAGGCTGCTGAAGCGCGGCCTGACCTGACCCGCGCCCTCGCGCCCCCGCGCTCGCCCCGCCCCGCCCCGCCCCGCCCCGCCCCGCGATCTTGCAGTTTCGGTTGCCGTTTTGCGGCAGACGACCCGATTTGTCGGGACAGAAAGTGCAAGATCGCGGGGGGCAGGGGCGGGGCAGGGGCGGGCGGGCGGGCGGGGTTAGCTTGCGGGGTTCAGGAGTTTGTCCACCTCGGCGCGGGTCGGCGGGTCGGCGCCTCGGCGGCCGCAGGTCAGCGCGGCCACAGTGGCGGCCTGCCGGAGCACCTCCGCCCACTGCTGCGGGGTCACCGCGGCGAGCCGGTCGGCCGGCCGGTCACCGAGCGCGTCGAGGTCGGCCAGCGCGGCCAACAGCCCACCGGTGAACGAGTCGCCGGCACCGACGGTGTCGACCACTGTGGTGCGGACCGCTGGCTCCTCGTGCAACGAGCCGTCCGGCGCGAGCAGCCAGGCGCCGTCCCCGCCCCGGGTCACCACGGCACAGGACACGCCGGCCGTACGCCATTCGGTCATCACGTCGGCCACCGAACGGTCCGGGTAGAGCCAGGCCAGGTCCTCGTCGCTGGCCTTGACCAGGTGCGCGAGGGGTATCTGTCGGCGTACCCGCTCCTGCTCCGCCGCCCGGTCGGTGACGATGCTCGGCCGCAGGTTGAGGTCGATGGAGACGGTGAGCCCGTCGCGCCGGCGTTCCCGGGCGAGCAGGCCCTCCAGCGCGTCCGCGCCGGGTGCCAGCGCGAGCGCGAGGGACCCGGTGTGCAGCGCGATCACCGGTGACCCGGCCAGCTCGGGCAACTCCTGCGGCGTCCACTGCCAGTCGGCCGCGCCGGCCAGCCGGAACTCGTAGCTGGCCTGCCCGGCGGTGTTCAGTGTGGCCACCGCCACCGACGTGGGCTCCTCGGCGCGTACCGCCCACTCCAGGCCCACCCGGTTGGCGCTCAGATGCTCGACGAGTTGCCGACCGTACTCGTCGCCGGCGAGCCGGGCCAGCAGCCGTACCGGCTGGTCGAGCCGGGCCACTGTGACAGCGACGTTGGCCGGGGAGCCACCCGGGACGGCCCGCTGCCCCTCGGCGGTGACGACCAGGTCGATCAGTGCCTCACCCGCGACGACGATCACGCGGTCACCTCCCCCGGTGCGAGCGGGCCGGGGCCGCCGAGCCCGTCGGCCGCGCGGGACAGCAGTACCGCCTGGTAGGCGTGGTAGACGTCCGGTCGGCCGTGCCAGACCGTGTCGGCGGGCAGGTTCTGCGCGTCCAACTCGTGCCGCCATCCGGTCTGGTCGATGAGGCTGCGACGGGCGTACGCCCAGAAGACCCGGTACCAGTCGAGGTAGACCGCGTCCCCGGTGCGGCGGTGCAGTGTGATCGCCGCGCCGATGGCCTCGGCGAGAACCCAGTGCATCCGGGAGCGCACCACCGGGCGGTCGTCCCAGTCGATCGTGTAGACGAAGCCGTCGGCGCCGTCGACAGCCCAGCCGCGACGCACGGCGGCGGCGAACAGGGCGCGGGCGTCGGCGAGCAGCCAGCGGGGTGGCTGCGGCAGCACCGCCTCCAACTCCAGCAGCAGCCGGGCCCACTCCAGCCAGTGCCCGATCGTGGAGCCGTACGGCCGGAACGGGTCGGCGGGCTGGTCCCGGTTGTAGTCGGGCAGGGGCGTCCAGTCGGTGGTGAAGTGCTCGGGCAGTCGCCAGTCGTGCCGGGCCGCCTCACCGTGCACGAGGTGGGTGGCGATCCGCAGGGCCCGGTCGGCCCAGCTCGCGTCGCCGGTGGCGGCGGCAGCGGCGAGGTACGCCTCGACCATGTGCATGCTGCTGTTGGCGCCCCGGTAGTCCTCGGTGACCGTCCAGTCCCGGTTCCACGATTCGCGGACCGCGCCAACCTCGTCGTCCCAGAACCGGTCCCGCACGACCGCCAGCACGTCGGCGAGCAACCGGTCCGCGCCGGGCCGGCCGGCGCGTGCGGCGCTGGAGGCGGCGAGCAGGACGAACGCGTGGTCGTAGCCGGCCTTGCGGTCGTTGACGGGCACTCCCTGCTGGTCCACCGCGCCGAACCAGCCGCCGTACCGGTCGTCGCGCAGGAGCGTGCTGAGCGCGGCGATCCCGTGGTCGACCAGGGCGGCGGCGTCCGGGTCGCCGTTGCGGTGGGCGAGGGCGGCCACGTGGGTCATCCGGCAGGTGATCCAGGTGTGGATCGGTTCGCCGCGGTCCGGGGTGCGGTCGTCGGTGAGCCACCAGAAGCCGCCCTCGGGCCGGACCGAGCGGCGGGCGGTGTCGAGCAGCGTCCGGGTCTGATCGACGAGGAAGTCGTCCAGATCGGGCAGGTCTGGCGACCCCGCCGGAGTGGGGGTCGTTGCGGCGTCGGATCGGGGCACGTCGGTCATTTCAGCTGGTCACCGTCGGGTAGGAAAGGGACATACGGCCAGGATCGGCGGACGGACCGGGTCCGCGCCGCAAAACCGCCAACGGTACGCCACGAATCGACTGGCCAGGGTCGACGCGCGCCGGGAGCTTTTGCTCCCATTTGCCCGTTGACATCGTTGTCACCACTCAACCCTGCTCTGGCAGCCGGTCGACTGTCAATTCCGGCTGCGTCACACCGCCCCGGGACAGCGCCGATCAGTAGTAGTCGTCGATCGGCCGGCGTGCCTCGTCGAACAGAGCCGGCCCCTCGTAGCGGACCGGAGGCAGCGGCGGAGTGGCCGGCTTGACCTCCTCGAACTGCTCGGTGGACAGCGCGTACACCACCCGCCCGAGGCCGGACCTGTCGATCGCCGTCGCGCACATCGCGCAGGGCTGGCAACTGGTGAACATCGTGGTGCCGGCGGCCACCTCTGGGGAGAGTTCCCGAGCCGCCCAGCGGGCCAGCTTCAACTCCGGATGGGCGCTGATGTCCGCGTCGGAGACCACTGTGTTGTGGTCCTCGATCAGGACGACGCCGGCCGCGTCGACCAGCAACGAGCCGAACGGCCGTTCGCCGGAAGCCCCCGCTCGCCTGGCGATGTCCACTGCGTGGCGGAGAAACTTCTCGTCGTCGGGGGTCATCGGTCCTCCTGGGTTGCGTGATGTGCGGCCACTGCGGCAAGGGTCCGCCAGGCGCGTTCGGGCTGGCGGATCTCGGTCAGGTCGCCGTTGAACGGGTCCAGCACCACCGTCTCCGCGCCGAGCACACGAAGCTGGTCGAGGTCGGCGACGATCTGATCGATGGTGCCGACACCGGCGAGTCGGTCCGGGTCGGCGATCGGTTCCCGGGTCTCCTGGAGCGCGATCCGCGGCACCAACGCGGGCGCCGGACGACCCAGCTCGTCGGCGATGGCAGTCAACCGTCCGACCGCCTCGGCCAGCCGTCCCGGCGTGACGCGCAGCGGGTGCCAGGCGTCACCGAGCAGTACCGCGCGGCGCATGCCGGCTTCGCTGTTGCCACCGACCCAGATCGGGATCGCATCCGTGTCGTAGTCCTCGGTGTCCCGCCAGGCCGCACGCATGGTGCGCAGGTACTCGTCGGTCAGCGCGCCGCGCTGCCGGAACGGCACGCCGAGCGCCTCGAACTCCTGCCGGGCCCAGCCGACGCCGACACCGAGGACGAGCCGGCCGCCGCTGAGCCGGTTGAGGTTCGCCGCCATCCGGGCCGTGAGCAGCGGGTGTCGGTACGGCACGATGAGCACAGTGGTGCCCAGCCGGACCCGGCTGGTCACACCGGCCAGCCAGGACAGCGTGGTGAACGGCTCGTAGAACGGCGCCGGATACTGCTCGGCCACGTCCGGGGTCACCGCGATGTGATCGGAGACCATCAACAGGTCGAAGCCGAGACCCTCCACCGTCTGCGCCCACCGACGCAGGACGTCGGGGTCGGTGCCCGGGGCGAAGTTCGGTACGTTCACGCCAATCTGCACCTGTCCACGCTAGCCACTGTGGACCGGCGTGTGAACGCCGTGGCCGGCTGGATCACCTGGCAGCCGGCACGAATCGCCGCACGGCTCAGGAGGGCCAGATGGATCTGCCCGAGGGACTTGACTGGGTACGCGGAACACCCGTCGGCCGCGCCTGGCTGGCCGCACTTCCGACGTGGCTGACCGAGTGCGCCGAGCGGTGGTCGCTGCGGGTCGGTCCGCCCTTCCGGCAGGCGTACGCCTCACTGGCGCTCCCCGCCGACCTGCCCGACGGCACGGCGGCGGTGCTGAAGCTCCAGTATCCCGACGAGGAAAGCCGGCACGAGGCCGACGCCTTGGCCCGCTGGAACGGCGACGCGGCGATCCGTCTGCTCGCCCACGACCCCGGGCGGCGCGCCCTGCTGCTCGAACGCTGCCAGCCCGGCACTCCCCTGCACGACCTTCCGGCGGACCGGGCGCTGGACGCGGTGATCGGGCTACTCCCCCGGCTCTGGCGACCAGCCGGCGCGCCGTTCACCCCGCTGGCGCAGGAGGCGGCGGGTTGGATCGACCGGATGCCCCGGGCCTGGGAACGGGCCGGCCGACCGTACGAGCGGCGGCTGCTCGATGCCGCGCTCGACCTGCTCACCGGCCTGGCGTCTCGCCAGGGTGAGCAGGTGCTTGTCAATCAGGACCTGCACGCCGGCAACATCCTCGCCGCCGACGCGCTCGCCGAGGACCGAGGGCCGTGGTTGGCCATCGACCCCAAGCCGCTGACCGGGGAACGGGAGTTCTCGGTCGTGCCGATGGTGCGCGGCCCGGAGTTGGGCCACTCACCGACCGCGGTCCGGCACCGGCTGGACCGGCTCAGCACCGAACTGGGGTTGGACCGGGAACGTGTCCGGGGTTGGACGATCGGGCACACGCTGGCCTGGAGCGTCGCCGACGACCTGATCTTCCCCGAGAAGATCGAGGTGGTCCGCTGGCTGCTCGACACCCGGGCAGGTTAGCCGGCCTGGCAGGTGGGGCACCAGTACAGGTTGCGGCCGGCCAGCTCGCCTCGGCTGATGTCGGTGCCGCAGACGTGGCAGGGCGCTCCCGGGCGGCGGTAGACGTACACCTCGCCACCGTGCCGGTCCACCCGCGCCGGCCGGCCCATCGCCTCCGGCAGGTGCGTGTCGCGGACCGTGTCGATCCGGCCCTGCCCGACCGCGAGCCGCATCAGCCCGACCAGGTCGGCCCAGAGCGCGTCCCAGCCGGGTCTGGTCACCTGTCGGCCGGGCATCGTGGGCGGCAGCCCCGCCCGGAACAGCGCCTCGGTCACGAAGATCAAGCCGGTGCCGGCCACCACCGACTGGTCCAGCAGCAGCGCGGCGAGAGGTGTGGGGCTGCGGGCGATCCGGGCGTACGCCCGCTCCGGGTCGGCGTCGGCGCGCAGCGGATCCGGCCCGAGGCGGTCCCGCAGCGCGGCCACCTCGGGTGGGGTGAGCAGCTCACAGGCCGTGGGCCCGCGCAGGTCGAGCCAGTGCCGGTCGCTGGCCAGTCGCAGCCGCACCTGCCCGACCGGCTCCGGCGGCTCCCCCGCCCCGTCGGTGAACTTGCCGTACAACCCGAGGTGTACGTGCAGGGTCAGCTCGCCGGCGTAGTGATGCAGCAGGTGCTTGCCGTACGCCTCGGTGCCGTCCAGCACCGTCCCGGTGAGCCGGGCGGCACCCTCGGCGAAGCGGCCCTGTGGGCTCGCGGCGTGCAGCTTGTCCCCGGCGAACAGCTCGGCGTGCCGGGCCGCCAGGCGATGGATCGTGTGTCCCTCTGGCACAGGTGCCAAGGATAGCCAGCCCCGCCCGACCGGCCCGCGCGCCGATCGACTCGGCCCCGCCGCCGCCTTGATCGACTCGGGTTCAAGGAAACCGGGGCGTCCACGTAGGCGGGACACCCCGACTTCAAGGAAGGCGAGTCGATCAAGGCCGGGCCCAACCGGGACCAGCGCCGGTCAGGCAGGTCTCGGCGGCCGTACCCAGGATTGGTGTCAGGAAACGCCCAGGTGGGTATCTGAGGGGCGACACCGCGTGGGTGCCACCCTTTCCGTCGGCCACCACGCATTCATCAGGAGGTGTGTAGTGGTCAGGATTCCTTCGCTGTCCCGCCGGTCCGAGCCGGCACCGACGCGGGACGAGAACCTCGACGGCCGCGTGGACGGCCGCGACACCCCGGTCACCGAGACCGGTCAGTCCGACGACAGCGCCGGCCGCCCGGTGGTCACCGACCGGGACGCCGACCAGACGACGTACCGCAGCGCAGGCGCGACCGGCGGCCAGACCAGCGAGGCCGAGCGGCGAGCCAACGAGCGGGCGGCGGTGGCCCGAGCCGCCACCGCGCGACCGGCGGAGACCGAGCCCCGGGGCACCGCTCGCCCGGTCGCGCCCGAGCCCGTGAACGGCACGGACCGCCCGGTCGCGCCCGAGCCCCTGAACGGCACGACCCGCCCGGTCACGCCGGAGCCCCCCACCGGCACCGCCCACAAGGTGGAGACCGAGTCCCGGCCAGTCGTCGCCCCGACCGTGGCGCGCACCGCCGAGCGGGACGCCGACCTGGACAGCACCACCCGTGAGCCGGACACCACCGACCGCCCGGTCGACCCGACCCCGGGTGTGAACACGCCCGAGCCGCCGGTGACGCGTGGCCCGAAGCCGCGGGCCAGCCTGCTCGCCACCCTCGGCCTGATCGTGTCGGTCGTCGCCGCGATGTTCGTGCTGACCGGGACCCTGGCCGGGTACGGCATCGGGCTCGGTGCCTTCGGTGCGGTGCTGGCGGTGCTCGGCCTGATGGCCACCCGCCGTCGGCACGTCGCCGGCAAGACCGACGCGCTCTTCGGCGTGCTGATCGGGCTGGCCGCGGTCGTGATCGGGGTGCTCGCGATGACCGGCCAGTTCGACTGGCCGACCACCGACGGCGACTGGGTGTCGCGCTTCCGGGAGTGGCTTGACTCACAGTTTGTGGATCGTTTCTAGCGGGCACTGTTCCGCTCGCCGGTGATGCACCGGCGAACAGCCGGCGGTTCGCCGGCAGCCCGATCAGTCCGGTGGTTCACCGGCCGGGCGACACCCTTTCAGGGGCGGCGGTTCGCCGCCCCTGAAGTGTGTCCGGGGCCGAATGCCGACCAGGCAGCCTCCAACGCAACGATTCGCAGTCCGAGAGCGCCCAGACGCAACGAATCTTCGGTCTGCGCAACTCTCGGTGGTGGATCCTGCCGCTGACGCCGCATACCGTTGAGCAACGGCGCCAGCCCGTGGGCCACGGTGGCCGGGCGCGCCCGACCCCTGGGAGCAGGACAATGACGATGGACGCCACCAGCCAGCGCCTGTTGATGTGCCGGCCGACGTACTTCGCCGTCGATTACGCGATCAACCCCTGGATGGACCCGAGCGCGCCGGTCGACGCCGCGCTGGCCGTCCGGCAGTGGGAGCAGCTGCGCCAGACGTACCTTGACCTGGGCCACACCGTCGAGGAGATCACTCCGGTGCCCGGCCTGCCCGACATGGTCTTCGCCGCCAACGGCGGCACCGTGATCGACGGCAAGGCGATGGCAGTGCAGTTCCGGGACCCGCAGCGCGCCGACGAGGCGCCGGCGTACCGGGCCTGGTTCGAGGCCGCCGGCTTCGAGATGTACGACCCGAAGCACGTCAACGAGGGTGAGGGCGACGTCCTGCTGGCCGGTGACCACCTGCTGGCCGGTACCGGCTTCCGCACGGCGCACGCCGCGCACGCCCAGTTGCAGGAGGTCTTCGGCTACCCGGTGATCACCATGCAGCTTGTCGACCCGCGCTTCTACCACCTGGACACCGCGTTGACAGTGCTCGACGAGCGGACCGTGGCGTACCTGCCGGAGGCGTTCTCCCCCGGCAGCCAGGCCGTGCTGCGCCGGCTCTTCCCCGACGCGGTGCACGCCACGATGGCCGACGCCGAGGTGCTGGGGCTGAACGCGGTCAGCGACGGGCGGCACGTGGTGCTGCCCGCGCAGGCAACCGACCTGGCCGCCAAGCTGCGCGACCGGGGCTACGAGACCATCGGGGTCGACCTGTCCGAGCTACGTAAGGCCGGCGGCGGACCGAAGTGCTGCACGCTGCGACTCCGTCAGGGAAAGGCAAGCAAGTGATCGTGGATGACAAGCTGCGTACGCCGGGAGCGGTCCGGGACGCCGAGCGCTGGACTGCGCACAACTACCACCCGCTGCCTGTGGTGATCTCGTCCGCCGAGGGCGCCTGGCTCACCGATGTGGACGGCCGCCGCTACCTGGACTGCCTGGCCGGCTACTCCGCGCTGAACTTCGGTCACCGGCACCCGCAGCTGATCGCCGCAGCGCACACCCAACTGGACCGGCTGACGCTGACCAGCCGGGCGTTCATCCACGACCAGTTCGCCGACTTCTGCCGGGAGCTGGCCGAGCTGTGCGGCAAGGACCTCGTCCTGCCGATGAACACCGGCGCCGAGGCGGTGGAGACCGGGATCAAGGTGGCCCGCAAGTGGGGCTACCAGGTCAAGGGCGTGGCCGCCGGGCAGGCCAACATCGTGGTCGCCGAGGGCAACTTCCACGGGCGTACCACCACCATCGTGAGCTTCTCCACCGACGAGGACGCCCGCGCCGACTTCGGGCCGTACACGCCGGGGTTCACTGTCGTGCCGTACGGCGACCTGGACGCGCTGACCGCCGCGATCGACGAGAACACAGTGGCCGTGCTGCTGGAGCCGATCCAGGGTGAGCAGGGTGTGGTGGTGCCGCCGGAGGGCTACCTGCCAGGCGTACGCCAGGTCTGCACCGAACGCGACGTGCTGTTCATCGCCGACGAGATCCAGTCGGGTCTGGGGCGTACCGGCGCGACCTTCGCCTGTGACCACGAGGGCGTCGTGCCCGACATGTACCTGCTCGGCAAGGCGCTCGGCGGCGGCATCGTGCCGGTCTCCGCGGTGGCCGCGAATGCCGACGTGCTCGGCGTGCTCAAGCCCGGCCAGCACGGCTCCACGTTCGGCGGCAACCCGCTCGCCTGCGCGGTGGCCATCGAGGTGGTCCGGCTGCTGGCGACCGGCGAGTTCCAGCGCCGCTCGGCCGAGCTGGGTGAGCGGCTGCGGGCCGGCCTGGAAGGGCTGGTCGGCAAGGGTCTCGTCGGGGTACGCGTCCGTGGCCTGTGGGCCGGTCTGGACATCGACCCGGCGCTGATGAGCGGTCGGGAGGCGTGCGAGCGGCTGGCCGAGCGTGGAGTGCTCGCCAAGGACACCCACGGCTCCACCATCCGGCTCGCCCCACCGCTGGTGATCACCGAGGAGGAGATCGACCTGGCGGTGACCCAGCTGGCCGAGGTGCTGGCCGGCTGACCCAGGAACGTGGTGAAAGGCGGGCGTCGGGATTCCGGCGCCCGCCTTTCGCGTCAGGGACGGGGTAGGCGCATGGCCATCGTCGGGGCCTCGGCCATCACCGAGGTGGGCGTGAACGGTGCGCCGGTGGGCAACTCCTCGGCCCGACCGATCTGCACCCCCGGGTACAGCTCCACCATGTCGTTCTCGCCCAGCACCCGGGACTGCTGAGGGGCCAGCGGGATCCGGTCGGACTCAGTCATCGAACCGGCCGGGCGGATGCCGGAGCCGTTGGTGCTGACGTCGGTCACGATGACCTCGCCGACCCGCAGCTCGAAGCGGACGTGACCACGGCTGATCCACCGCCGTGCCTCGTCGTTGAGCCACTGCCCGAGCATGATCCCGCCGTCCTGCTCGGGAGCCCGACCGGCCACGATCGGCTGCTCCTCGCTGAGCACGAACCGCCGCCGGACCAGGCCGCCGACGCGCACCGCGAGCACCTCGGTACGCGGACGCGGGCCGCCGTCACCGAGCCGTACGCCGTGTCGGGGGCAGGTCGGCACGCCGTTGCGCAGCGCGGGAGGCGGCTGTGCGGCGGGGCTGCGGTCGGCACCCCCGGCCAGGTCGGCGAACGCGCCACCCCCACCAGCACCGCCGAACAACGCGCAGCCCGACTCCGGGCAGCGCCACTGGCGGGCCAGCAGCTTGACGCCGGTCGGCGACCGTTTGCCGGCCACCGGCGAGTGCCCACCACCGACGTGCGCGATGAACACCGGCCCGCCGGCGCCCGGCACCGGCGCGACCACCCGACCGGGCTGCTCGACGAGCCAGGGGAACCGACCGCGCAACCCGTCGAAGCGGACCCGGCTGAGCACCGGCAGACCGAGCAGGTCGGCGACCTCCAACATCCGGTCACCCGGGTTGTCGAGCACCTCGACGAGCCCGTCGTCGGCCCAGCGGCGGACGACCATCCGCTCGTTGGAGGTGAGGTCGGCGTCGGAGAGCAACGCCCGGTGCACGACCGCGTAGACCTGGACGCTGTCCTCCTCCAACTCGCGGGAGAGCGCGTCGATGACCATGCCGAGGCGCAGCAGGCTGGCCGGCCGGCCACCGTCGATGTCCTGGTAGCGGATCACCTCGGCCAGGTCGATCACGGCTCGGGCCAGTGACGGGTCGGTGCAGACGCGACCTTCGATGGCGTCCAACACCTTGCTGATCTCAAATCTCATGCCGCGCTCCGGACGATGTCGTCGATCCGCCCGGCCAACTCGATGTCCCGGTGAGTGACCCCACCGGCCGAGTGCGTGACACAGCGGAAGGTCAGGGTCCGCCATCGGATGTCGATGTCGGGATGGTGGTCGAGCTCCTCGGCCACCGTCGCCACCCGGTCCACCACAGCGATGGCCGCCGGGAAACTGCCGAGCTGGGCGGTACGACCGATGCCGGTCGGGTCGCCCGACCAGTCGGGCAACCGGCTCAGCTCTTCTCGCACCGCGTCCGCGGTGAGCAGGTCTGCCATGACCAGACCTTACCGGTGGCGCATGCAGGGAGCCGGACGCGCCACCGGCGGTGGCGGCGGACTGCCAGAAACGCGACGGCGGGGCGGCATCATCAGATGCCACCCCGCCGATCGGTATCGCGTCAGCCGCGCAGCGGCCGCCCCACCTCGTGCAGGTGACCGAGCGCCTGCCGGTACGACTCGACCAGCCCGGTCTCGGCGTACGGGATGCCCTGCTCGACGCAGTAGGCGCGCACGATCGGCTGGGCCCGGCGCAGGTTGGCGCGGGGCATGTTCGGGAAGAGGTGATGCTCGATCTGGTAGTTGAGACCGCCGAGCGTGGCGTCCACCAGTCGACTGCCGCGCACGTTGCGGGAGGTCAGCACCTGCTTGCGCAGGAAGTCCAGCTCGTCCTCGGCGGTCGGCATCGGCATGCCCTTGTGGTTCGGCGCGAACGCGCAGCCCATGTAGAGGCCCCACAGCGCCTGGTGCACGACGGCGAAGAGCAGCGCCTTGACCGGGGACATGACCGCCAACAGCAGCGCCACGTAGGCGGCGGTGTGCGCGACGAGCAACGCTGCCTCGACCGCCCGGTGCCGCATCGGGACGGCGTACTTGCCGTCCTCCCGGCCGACGATCGCCCGGATGCTCGCCACGTGCAGGCTCAGACCCTCAAGCAGCAGCATCGGGAAGAAGAAGTACGCCTGCCGCTGAGCCATCCAACGGCCGAACCCACGGGTCTCCAACGCCTGCTCGGGCGTCCACACCAGGGCCCCCGCGCCGACGTCCGGGTCCTCGTCCTCGTGGTTCGGGTTGGCGTGGTGCCGGTTGTGCTTGTCGACCCACCAGCCGTAGCTGATCCCCACCGCCACGTTGCCGGCGAGCAGCCCCACCACCTCGCTGGGGCCACGCCGACGGAACATCTGGCGGTGCCCGGCGTCGTGACCGAGGAACGCGACCTGGGTGGTGGCCACCGCCATCAGGGCCGCGAGCGGAAGCTGCCACCAGGAGTCGCCGAGCAGGACAACGGCCACCCAGCCGGCCACGAAGGCACCAAGGGTGAACACGATGCGGGTGACATACCAGCCCGGGCGCCGCTCCAGCAGGCCCGCCTGGCTGATCCGTCGGGACAGCTGTGCGTAGTCACTACCTCGCCGTCGTACCGGCGGTTCCGCCACCGCTCCGAGCGCCATCGCTGCTCCCGTTCCGCTTGCGCCCGTACCAGGGTGGTTCGGGCTTAATGTCAAGTCTCCCGATCGCGGTAGCGGTGAGTAACCCCGACAACCCCCGAATGGGGGGTAGGGCAGGCCCTACCCCTACGGGCTCGACTCAGCCGAGTCGGCCCACCGCGGCGCGCAGTCGAGCCAGGTCACGTCGACGCCGCTCATAGGTGGCGGCGAGCCCGACCAGCGCCAGCCCGCCGACCCCCAGGTAGATCCAACGGGGCAGCAGGTCCCACCCTCGGGCCAGCTCGTGCAGCGCCAACAGCGTCAGCACCCCGCCCCCCAGCAGCACCGGCGCCTGCCAGCGGCGGGTCGCGCCGGCCAGCACCGCGCCGGTCGCCGCCGCGCCGAGGAGCAGCCGCCGCCACGGCTGTGGGTCCGCCCCGGCCAGCACCGACACGAGGCTGGGCAGCAACGCCGCGACCAGCCCAGGGCCGAGGGCCGGCCAGCTGGTCAACCCCGCTCGGGTACGCAGCGCCAGCAGACCCGCGCCGATGGCGAGCGCCGCAGCCGGCAGGGTGTACGCCTCCAGCACTGTCACCCCACCGGCGGCCAGCAGCACCCAGGCCCCGAGCAACTCGCTGCCGGCGGCGATCCCTGCGAACGCCCACCGTCGACCGGCCGGTTCGCCCCGGCGCAGCAGCCGCAGCGCCACGGCGACACCCCAGAGCACGCAGACTGTGGCGAGGTGTCGTGCCACCTCGACGGTGAGCACCGCCGCCACCAGCGCGACAGCCTGCGCTGTGGCGTCCAGCACCCGTCCCAGCCGGGCCCGCGCCGGGGTGACCGCCGCGGCGGCCAGCACCAACGCGGCCACCGCCAGTAGTGGGTACGCGGCAGCCCGCAACGGCAGCCCACCGGCGAGCGGGGCGGTCACCGCCAACGCGGACGCCGCACCCACGGCGGCGAGACAACCGGCGACCCGTACCGCGAGGTTGCGCGCTCCGACGGTGACCGCGACCGCCGCCACCAGCAGCGCCCCCTCGGCCGCCAGCGTCCCGGCCCGGGTGGCCAGCAGACCGAGCACCCCGGAGGCCACCAGCACCACGCCGACCGGCAGGGCGACCGGTGCGAGCGCCGGGCGGGCCGCGGCCAGCGCGATGAACAGCAGCGCGCCCAGGCCGGCGAGCAGGACGGCGGCCGGCAGCATCGGCCACGGCGCGCCGACCGCGATGAGCAGCACCGGCAGCGCCGCCGCGGCGAACGGCAGCGCGGGCGGCACCGGCAGGCCGAACCGCCGACCGGCCAGCGCCCCGGCCGCCGCCAGTACGACCAGCGCGAACCCGATCGGGAGCACCGTCGGGTCGGCGACGACAGTGGGGACCCCCGACCACACCCGGCCCCGGACGCCGTAGGGCGACACGAGCGCGGTCAGCACCGTTGGCAGGGCCGCCAGGACGGCGACCACCGCCAGCGTTCCGCCGGCCGCCAGCACCAGCGCCGACCGGGCCGACTCGCGGTCATCGGTCGTCGGCCGGTCCCCGAGGGCCGCCTGACCGGCGGCGCTCGCCGACGGCAGCCAGCAGACACCCAGCGCGGCCAGCGCCGCGTACAGCGCGAGCGGCTCGTCACCCGCCCCGACCAGCGGCGCGAGGCCGGGCACGGCCACCGCCGCGACGGCGCCGGTCACCGCGTACCCGATCAGCTCCACCCGGTGGCGGCGGGCCGCGAGCGCCGCGACCAGCGACAGCCCGGCGGCGGCCAGCGCGAGCCGGGCCTGCCACCAGGGCGGCCCGCCCGCGGCGAACATCGCCACCGCCGCGATCCCGGGCAGCGCGAGCTGCCCGACCAGCAGACCCGCGCCGGCCACCCCCCGGTACGGGCCGGCCCCCCGTCGGACGGCGAGAGCCAGCCCGACCACGGCGAGCACGCCGAGCGCCACCAGGGCACCGATCGGGGTGGCCAGGGCCACCAGCAGCCCGTGCCCGAGCAGCACGGCGCCGCCGAGCGCACTGGTGCGCAGGGCGACCGGCGGGGTGCTCGGGCGGGCCAGCACGGCGAGCAGCAACGCGACCCCGCCGACCAGGTCGATGGCCACCACCTGAGGCCAGGAGGCCGTCCAACCGGCGGGCACGGCGAACAGCACCGCCACCGCGCCGGCCGTGGCGAGCACCCTCCGCGTGTGCCGAGGGAGCAGCAGCACAGTCGCGCCGATCGCCAGCGCCACAGCAGGTGCCAGCTGCCAACCCCAGCGCAGGTCCGGCCCCGTCCCAGCCCCGCCCCAGGGCGGCAGCGACCGGCCGACGGCGGCGACCGCCAGCCCGATGGTGATCAACACGGTGACCTGCGCCGTGCCCGCCGCGACGAACAGCGCACCCGCCCGCGGACCGGCCCGCCAACCGCCGCCACCGTCCAGCGCCGCCCCGGCCGCCGCCGGCAGGAGCCGCACGGCTGCGGCCATCCCCAGCGCCACAGTCGCCGCCGCCAGCAGCAGCAGGGACGGCCGCAGCTCCGCCACCGGACGCAGCAGGGCGGCGGCGAGCACCGGCACCAGCAGCCCGGCCGCCACCGCCCGCAGCGCCCGCCCCCCGACGAGCCAGGCCGCGCCGAACCCGGTCAGCGCGACCAGCAGCAGCGGCACCCCGGCCAGCAGTGGCGAGCCCCCCGCCCGCCCACTGACCAGCGGCACCACCGCGCACGCCGAGGCGCCAACCAGCGCGGCGACGTGACCGGCACCGGCCAACACCCGGCCGACGAGCTGCGCCGCCCCCTCCCGGCCCCGCAGCGCGGCCAGCACGGCCAGGTTCAGCGACGCCACCCCGAGCAGTACCAACGCCCAGCCCGCCGCACCCAACCCGGCCTCGGCGGCGAGCAGCGGCAACACCGGCTGGGCGGCCACCAGGGCGGCGAACCAGGGCCCCGTCAACCCGCTCCACCGGCCGTACGCCACGGCGACCGCCGCGCTGGCCCCCCCGACCAGCGCGGCGTACCTGCTGCCCGACCAGCCGGTCACACCGGCCAGGTCCACCGACCAGGCCGCGTAACCGTCCAGCACCACCAGCAGCAACCCCACCGCGGCGAACGTCTCCGCCGTACCGCGCAGCCCTCGGCGGACCGCCAGCAGCGGCACGCCCAGCGTGAGCGCGGTGAACACGGCCAGGATCAACGCCCGCCCGGCGACCCCCACCGCCGCCCAGGCGACCGCTGTGAACACCACAGCCGCGGTCCCCAGCAGAAGTCCACCGAGGACGAAGAGCAGACCCTGGACCGTCCGGGTAGAGGTCTCCGCCGCACCCGGTCGCGGATCCGTCGCGACACCGGGACCCGGGCCGATCGACGGCGCCGGGCCGACGAGAGGCGCCGGACGCGCCACGACCGAGGCCGCCATCCCGGCGCGGACGACCGCCGCCAGTTCGGCCCGCCGCCCGGACACTGTCGACAGGCGTCCCGCCAACTCGGTGTACGCGCGGCGCGCCCGCTCCACCTGCGGCTCAAGCTCGGCGACCTCCCGGCTCAGCCGAACCACCTCAGCGGCGATCGGGTCGGGCGCGCGTCGGCAGCCGGAGCAACCGGCGCTCAGATCGGCCGGTGCACCGCAGGCGGGGCAGGGGTAACGGGTGTCGTCCACCCGGTCATCATCGACAACCGAACGGGGTGCGACCCAGAGTGCGCGTACTCAGGATCGGGTGTGCTCGTACACCCAGGTGGCGTAGTCGGGGTTGCCGCTCTCCACCCTGGACACCAGGATCTCCGGCACCTCGTACGGGTGGCTGACCCGGATCTGGTCCAGCAACGCGGTGAGCCGATCCGGTGCGGTCTTGAACTGCACCGACCACTCGGTGCTCGTCTCCATCCCGGACCGCCACCAGTAGGTGCTGTCCACCTGACCACCCACCTGGGCGCAGGCGGCGAGCCTGCCGGCGACGGCCGCAGCCGCCAGCACGTCGGCGACCGAACGCGCATCCACCACCGTTGTCACCACGCAGATCTCGTCCACGCCCGCACCCTACGCGGACATCTACCGATTAACGGCGATCCAGGCATCAATCTGCGCCCACCAATCGAAGAGCCAGTCGATGCGTTGCTGCCGTCCGGTCGGTACGTCCTCCGGCGGCACGGACCAGAACCGCATCACGATCCGCTTGTCCATCGGCAGCTCACGCCACACGTCGGCGACGGTGAGCATCCGGTCCAACCCGGTGTGGGCGACGAAGATGACCCCGGCGTCCGGTGCGGCGTCCAGCGCGGCGAGCATCCCACCGGGCTGCGGGGCGAGCACGTGGCGCATCCGCTCGGCGCGCAGGGCCATCCGTTCCAGGCCGAGGGAGCGCAGCCGGGCGATGGCGCGCAGCCGTCGCCGGGGGGTGAAGTTGCCGCCCTCGGGGAAGATCACGAACGCGTCGTTGTCGTCCAGGCCGTTGGCGAGGTGCCCGACCTGGCGTACCGTCTCCTCGCCGCGCTCCGGGGTCGGCGCGATGAACCGGTTGGGCAGCCGGTTGAGCAGCACGTCGATCGCCGGATCCCACTGGAGGCTGTCCTTGAGGACGATCCGGGGTTCCCGGTGGAACCAGTTGACCAGCCCGTGGATCAGGATGAACGAGTCGCCCGGCCCGGCGTGCCGACAGAGCACCAACTCGGGCCGGCCGGGCAGCGCGGTGTCCGGGTCGGTGCCCACCACGTCGATGCGCAACCGCAGTGTCCAATGTGCCTGCCAGAACAACACGCGCAGGAACCAGCCCGCCAGCACGTAGTGCGCACGCTGGAAGGCCGGCGACCGGGTCCGCCAGCCGAAGCCGGAGACGACCCAGAGCAGGAAGAGCGCGAGCAGCGCGGCGGCGTCCCAGACCAGGTAGAAGCAGCCGATCCAGAGCAGTCGCAGCGGGCGCAACCGGCCCGGGACCAGCGGGGACGCGGCCGCGGCGAGCAGCGCCCAGATCGGCAACGTGGTGACCACGAGGAAGGCGAGCAGCACGACCGCGGGGGCGAGCAGCAGCCGACGCAGCCACCGGGGAGGCAGCGGCATCACCGCTCCAGGTGGGTGGCGAGGTAGCGCCGGGAGGCGGTGTACGCGCGGCTGATCCGCCGTCCCACCGCCGCCATGTCCCGGTACGCCCACGGCGTGTCGTCGCGGGGGTTGAGCCCGCCGGTCGGCAGCACGTGCACCTCCACCCCCTCGGGTAGCGCCGCCATCTCCCGGAAGAAGCGGTGCCGGCGGGAGATCTCGAACGCGACCTGCGCGATCTCCCACGGCCGGCGGGGCGGGGTCAGCTCCCGTTCGATCCGACCCACCTGGAGGACGTAGATCCGGCGGGCGCCGACGGCCACGGCCTCGCCGATCGGGATGGAGTTGACGATCCCGCCGTCCACGTAGTGCGCGCCGTCGATCTCCATCGGCGGCAGCAGGCCCGGCACCGAGGCCGACGCCATCACCGCCGGCACCACCGGACCACTGTCGAACCAGTGCTCGGCGGCCCGCTCGATGTGGGCGGCGCAGCACCGGAACGGCACCCGCAGGTCGGCGAAGGTGGTGTCCACCCCCAGCTCGGTTTCCAACAGGCGGCGCAGCGGCCGGGGTGAGTGCAGGTGGGTGCGGGCGGCGAAGCGGCGCAGCTGCCGGGCCACCGAGTCGCCGTACACCTCGCTGGCCTCCGGTGAGGCCCAGAGCCGGACCAGCCGGTCGGTCACCGCCTCGGACGGGTCGGCGGCGACCAACGCGCCGTTCACCGCTCCGATCGAGGTGCCGAGCACCATGTCGGGTTGGATGCCAGCGCGGAACAGGGCCCGCAACATGCCGACCTCGACCGCGCCGAGCACTCCCCCGCCGCCGAGCACGAACGCCACCGGTCCCCCCGCCATGTCTCTCATCCTGGCACGGGCCCGCCGCCGACCGGTGGGCCGGCGTCGACCGGCGGTCAGCGCAGGGCACGCACCGTCCGTCGACGGCCGGCGCCGACGGCGTTGACAGGCCGCACGCATTCGCGCAACCTGATACAGCTCCCACCCCTGAGGCAGGTGCGATCCGTGAAGGCAGCGCTGCATCCGGGCCGATTGCTGGCTCGCAGATACCGACTTCTGGACCAGATCGGCGCCGGTGGCATGTCGGTCATCTGGCGTGCCCGGGACGAGGTACTGGACCGGGTGGTCGCGCTGAAGGTGCTCGCCCCGTCACTAGCCGCCGACGCGCGGTTCCGCGGCATGGTGCGCGAGGAGGCACGGGCCGCCGCCCAGCTGGTGCACCCGCACCTGACCTCCGTGCACGACTACGGCGAGACTGTCGACCCGGACGGATCCATCACCTCGTTCGTGGTGATGGAGCTGCTCAGCGGCGAGGAGTTGAAGCTGCGGCTCACCGAGGGGCCGTTGCCGTGGACCGAGGCGGTGCAGGTGGGCGCGCAGGTCGCGGACGCGCTGGCCGCCGCGCACCGGCTCGGCATCGTGCACCGGGACATCACCCCGGCCAACGTGATGATGACGGGGACGGGCGTCAAGGTGCTCGACTTCGGCATCGCCACCCGGATCGGCGCGCCCGACGAGGACGAGGACGGCGAGACCTTCGGCACCCCGGCGTACGTCGCCCCGGAACGTCTCGACGGCGCGCCGGCCCAACCGTCCACCGACGTCTACTCGCTCGGCGTGCTGCTGCACGAGGCGCTCACCGGCCGGGTTCCGTATCCGGCGGACACCTGGGAGCAGCTCAGCGCCGCGCTGGCCAGTGGCCCGCCGCCGACGCTGGCCGACCTGCCGGACCTGCCCGCACCGGTGGCCCAGATCTGCCTGCGCAGCCTCGCCCGGAACCCGGCCGATCGGCCGACCGCCCGGCAGGTCGCCACCGCACTCCGCGACCACTCGCTGCCCGCCGAGCCTCCGACCGCGACGATCCGGGTGCCCACCCAGCCCCTGCCACCACAGCCGGCCGCCGTCGCGACGGCCAGCGTCCCGGCGGCGGCGCAGCTGGGTGGAGACACCTCGGACGGTGGGGCCTCCTCCGGCGCGGGCGGGCCGGCGACCGGGTCGGGCTGGTCGCGGCGGCGGCTGGTGTTGCTGCTGCTGCTGGCCGTCGGGGTGACACTGGCCGGCGTGGCCCTGCTGCCCGAACAGCAGCCGACCCGCCGGGCGCAGCCCTCCGCCGGGCCGGTGACGACACCGTCGACCGACCCGCCAGCCCCCGAGTCATCCGCGCCGATCACGTCGTCCCCGCCGGCCACGGCGCCGTCGACGAAGCCGACCACCGGGGCGCCCACCTCGAACCCGGGCACCCTGACCGCTGTCGCGAACCGGGTCGACGGGTTGATCGGCGCCGGGCTGAGCGCCGGGGAGATCCGCGACGACGTGGCCCTCGACCTGCGCAACGAGCTGCGCAACCTGACCGTGGCGGTCAGCTCCGGGCGCGAAGAGCTGGCGCCGCCGGTGGCGCGGCTGCGCACCAAGGTCGCCGTCCGCCTCGGTGAGGGTGGCATCAGCCCGGCGTACGCCTCTCGGCTCGACGCCGCCATCGCCCAGCTGGGCGCGACCGGGGCCTGACCCGGCGGCACCCGTGGGTCAGCGCACCGGCACCCGGGCCGGTTCACGGACGTCGTGCCGGCCGAGGGCGAAGCGCCGATAGACCTCCGCGTAGCCGCTCGCCATCCGCTCCACCGAGAAGTTCCGCGCGACGTGCGCCACGCAGTCCTCCGGGTCGAGTCGCTCCGCCGCGAGCAATGCCGCGGGCAGCTCCTCCGACCGCTCGACGACGAGCCCGGTCAGCCCCGGCCGGACCAGCTCCGGCACCGCACCCCGGTTGAGCGCGACCACCGGCGTGCCGGTGGCCATCGCCTCCAGCATCACCATGCCGAACGGCTCGTCCCACTGGATCGGCATGATCAGGCAGCGGGCGTCGACGAGCATCCGCAGCGTCGTCGCGCGGTCCGCGTTGAGCACGACTGTCACATCCTCGTCGACCATCGGCGCGACGACCTGCTCGTAGTAGCGGCGCTCGGCCGGCTCGTTGCACTTGCCGGCCAGCAGCAGGGGCACACCGGCCGCCCGGCACGCCCGGATGGCGGTGTCCGGACCCTTGTCCGGGCTGAACCGGGCCAGCCACAGCACCGGCCCCGCGCCGGGCGTGTGCTTGCGCGGGAAGCCCCGGATGTCCAACGCGTTGTGCACGGTGCCGGCCCAGGGCAGGTTCGGGTTCAGCCGACGCTGGGCGTGCGAGATGGCGACCAGCGCGACGCCCGCGTCGATGTCGCTCAGCACGTCGCCGTACTCCCCGACGGGGTTGCCGTGCACTGTCGCGACAGTCGGAACGGCCCGACGGCCGGCGACCAGCGGACCGATGGTGGTGTGGTCGTGGATCACGTCGAAGTCGGCCGCGCTGATCAGCCGATTCACCCGGGCCAGGTGGGCCAGCTCGGGCAGTGACTCACCGAGCCGCTCGTACTGGACCTCGGCGACTGTGGAGACGAAGCCGTCGGCCGCCGTGCCGTGGTCACCGCCGGCGCCGAACAGGGTCACCGAGTGCCCCTGCCCGCAGAGCGCGTCCACCAGCGCGGCGACGACCTGTTCGAGGCCGCCGTAGCCGGGCGGCGGTACTGACAACCACGGCGGAACCACCATCGCGATGCGCAGCGACCGCTCCTCTGGGCGGCCCGCAGGCGGGTGGTTCACGGCCACGAGTCCTCCCCGTTGCTCCCCGGTGCGGCGGCACCGCCGGTCGGCGGCGGTTTCCCGGTGGTGTCCCGGGTAAACCGGACATGGCGGACGATCACCCGCCCACCAGGAGTTGGTCGTGGACCACCCGCACCCCGGGCGCGGACCATGCCACCCGCTCGACCTGGTCGCGTTCCCACCAGGAGCGGACCACCCCGGCGAGGACCAGCGTGTCGCCGTCCACCTCGACTGTCACCCGCTCGCCGCCGAGCGTGCGCATCAGCGCCCGCTGGACGTCCCGCCGTAGCCGCTCGGCCGCCGGTGGCGCCGCGGGTCGTACCTCGATCAGGTTGGTGATCCCCCGTACGCCGTCGAGCCGGCGCACCTCGCCCTCGGCGGCTCGCCGCTGCCACCCGAACTCGACCTCACCGCGCAGCATCAGCCAGCCGTTGGCCACTGTCACGTCCAGCCGTTCGGCGGGCACGAAGCTGTCCCACTCCAGGGCGCGGGTGGCGGCGTTGGCGACCTCGGCGTCGGTACGCCCCGGAGTGCCGGGCAGCCGCACCTCCATCTCGTCGGCCACCGCCCGTACGCCGCGAACCCGCTGTGCGCACCGGGTCGCGGCCCAACCGCGAGCGGCACCGTCCACGAATCCGGTCAGGGTGACGACGCCCTGGTCGACGGTCACCCCGATCTCGTTCGGTCGCAGCCGGGCGTCCCAGGCCAGCTCGGCCAGGACGTCGCGTTGGATCCGCTGGTCGTCGCGGACACCCACCACCTCGGTCATGCCACACCACCCCCGGTTCCGGTCGTCGCCCTCCGAACCTGTCGGGCGAACGGGTGACGGCGGTTCACCCGATCCGGGTGAACCGCCGTCTGGGCGGAAAAAGCGGCGGGTGACGGAGCCGACCCCCTCGGCCCCGCCACCCGCCGCCGGAGGGAGGAAGCAGGTTCAGACAGCTGGTCAGGACGTCTCGGCGAGCGTCACGGTCTCCGTCTTCTCGACACCGTTGCGCTTGAACTGCACCTCGACCCGGTCGCCGACCTTGCCGGCCTGCACCGCGCCGACCAGGTCGTCAGAGTCGTTGACGGGCTTGTCGCCGAACCGGGTGACGACGTCGCCGCGCTGGAGGCCGGCCTTCTCCGCCGGGCTGCCCGGGGTGACCGACGCGACGAGGGCGCCGCCGCCCTCGGCCTGGTTGACACCGACGCCGAGCGACGGGTGGCTGACCTTCTCGCCACGCTGGAGCTTGCCCGCGACGTCCTTGGCCTTGTTGCTGGGGATGGCGAACCCGACACCGATGTTGCCGGTGCTCTGCCCGGAGGTCGCGATGGCGGTGTTGACGCCGATCACCTCGCCCCGGGTGTTGACCAGCGCGCCACCGGAGTTGCCGGGGTTGATCGGCGCGTCCGTCTGGAGCAGGCCGGAGATCGAGCTGACCGCCTGGCCCTGCTGCTGGGTCGGGTCCTGCGGCTGACCCTCACCGGCCCGGATGGTGCGGTCCCGGGCGCTGAGGATGCCCGAGGTCACCGAACCCTGGAGACCGAGCGGGCTGCCCAGGGCGAGCACCTGGTCGCCGACCTGCATGGCGTCGCTGTCGCCGAACTTGGCCGGCTTGAGGTCGCTCACCCCGTTGGCCTTCACCACGGCCAGGTCGGTCTTCGGGTCGGTGCCGATGATCTTCGCGTCGGCGGTCTTGCCGTCAGCGAAGACCACCCGCACGGCGTCGCCGGCGGCGGACGCGACGACGTGGTTGTTGGTCAGCACGTACCCGTCGGCGCTGAGCACCACCCCGGAGCCCTCACCGCTGTCCGTGGTGATCGAGACGACGCTGTCCTGCACCGCCGCGGCGATCTTCGGCAGGTCGGCGCCATTGATCACGGGAGCCGCGGAGTAGGTGCGGGTGATGCCACCGCCGTCGCCGTCGAGGGCGAGCGCGAGTGCCCCACCGGCCACGCCGGAACCGAGCATCAGGGCGAACACCGCGACGCCGGCACCGGCGAACTTGGCGATCCGACCCGGCCGGGGGCCGCTGCCGGGCGGCGCGACCTGCGGGCCCCACGGCGGGACCGGCTGGCCCGGGTGGTGCGGGTGTTGCCCGGGGTGCTGGGCGTGCTGCCCGGGGTGCTGCTGGTGCTGGGCGTACGGCATGCCCGGCTGGCCCCCGCCGGCCCAGCCGGACTGCTGGCCCGGGTACCAGGGTGCACCGGGGTAGTGGCCGGCGGCCGGCTGTGGGTAGCCGGGCTGGCCGGGCGCCGGGTGACCGGAGACCGGGTACGGCGGCGCGGACGCGGCGGCGGCCGGGCGCTCGTAGCCGGTCGACGGCTCGTACCCGGTGGGCTGAGCGCCGGCCGGCGGGCCGGCGGGTGCGGTGGAGCCGGTGTAGCCGGCCGGGGTGACGGCGGTGCTGTCGGCGTCACCGGTGGTGGAGGCGACCGTCGGCTCACCGCCGGTCGAGACGACCGGTACGGGAGTGGTCGGGGAGTCGGACTGCACGCGCTCGTCGCGCGGCAGCTCGGCGGTGGGGTGCGACGGCTCGGCGTCGGTGGGGGCCGGCCGGCGCTGCGGGTCGGACTCGAACTCGGTCATGGCACTACCTTCTCCCTCCGCACTGCAATCAACCTGGAACCGTCCTGGAAGTTGGCTGAAAGTCACTCGCCCGCTCCGTCGACCTGTGGCAGCAGCGGCAGCCGAACCCGGAAGGTGGCCCCGCCGCCGGGCGTCTCGGCCACCTCGACCGAGCCGTGGTGGGCGGCGACCAGCGCCGCCACGATGGCCAGGCCGAGGCCGGTGCCGGTGTTGCCGTCGGCCCGCCGGGTACGGGCCGCGTCGGCCCGGTAGAACCGCTCGAAGACGCGTTCCGCCTGTTCGGCTGAGAGGCCGGGGCCGGTGTCGGCCACCTCCACGACGGCAAAGCCACCCGGTTCGGCGCGCAGCCGGACCCGGATCTCGGCCTCCGGTGGGGTGTGGGTGAGCGCGTTGGTGACCAGGTTGCCGATCACCTGCCGCAGCCGCGCGTCGTCGGCGGAGACGACGAGCGGGCCCGATTCGGGCGCGATCTCCAGCTCGATCCCCCGGTCCGGTGCCATCGCCCGCGCGGCCTGCACCGCGTCGGAGGCGAGCACCGGCAGCTCCACCGGGGTCAGCGAGAGCGGCCGTTCCATGTCCAACCGGGCGAGCAGCAGCAGGTCCTCCACCAGCAGCCCCATCCGGGCGGCCTCGTCCTCGATCCGGCGCAACAGGCCGGCGGTCTGTTCGGGCGCACGGGCGGCACCCTGCCGGTACAGCTCGGCGAAGCCACGAATGGTGGTGAGCGGAGTCCGCAGCTCGTGGGAGGCATCGGCGACGAACTGCCGCATCCGCTCCTCGGAGCGGATGGCCCGCGCCTCGGACGCCTGAGCGGCGACGGCGGCGTCCCGAGCGGCGCTCTCCGCCCAGCGGGCCGACGTCTCGGACGCGGCTCGGGCGGTGAACGCCGCCTCGATCTGGGTGAGCATCGCGTTCAGCGCCCGGGAGAGCCGGCCCAGCTCCGAGGTTGGCTCGGCCTGACCCTCCTCCGGGTCGGGCACCCGGCGGGTCAGGTCACCGCCGGCGATCGCCGCGGCGGTCTGTTCGATCTCGACGAGGGGCTTGAGGCTGGTCCGGACGATCGCCGCGCCGACCGAGGCCAGCATGATCAGCACTGCACCACCGACCAGGAGGTCTATCCAGACGAGTTGCTTCACCGCCCGGTCCACGTCGGTCAGCGGCTGACCGACGGCCAGCACCGAGCCGTCCCGCTGGGGGGCGTAGTAGACCCGCCAGCGGGTGTAGCCGTCGTGGGACCGGACGGTCTGCGGCTCGCCCTCCGCGGCCTCGAAACCCGCGCGAGTGTTAGGGAATGCGGGCAGTTGGTCGGGGTCGAAGCTGCGGCCGTCGTACTGGGGTCGGTACACCTGCTGCTCGTCGGCCACGATGACGACGTAGTCGCTGGGCAGCATCGCGCCAACCTCACCGGTGCGCAGCTTCGGGAGAAACTGGCCGAGGCCCTGGGCTGTCGACCGGACCTGCCCGTCGACCTGGCCCTCCAGGTAGTTGCGGAGGAAGTACGCGGTCAGCGAGCTGATCACCAGAAGCGCGACGGCGACCAGCGCGAGCACCGAGGTGACCAGCTTCACCCGCAGCGGAACGCTGCGCACCCGCCCCTTCGCCTGCTGGACCGCGTTCACGCCGCCGGCTTGCGCAGGACGTACCCGACGCCGCGAAGAGTGTGGATCAGCCGGGGTTGGGTGGTGTCGACCTTGCGCCGCAGGTACGAGATGTAGGACTCGACGATGTTGTCGTCGCCACGGAAGTCGTAGTTCCAGACGTGGTCGAGGATCTGCGCCTTGGACAGCACCCGGTTGGCGTTGAGCATCAGGTACCGCAGGAGCTTGAACTCGGTTGGCGAGAGCTGCACCCGCTGGCCGGCCCGGTGCACCTCGTGGGTCTCCTCGTCCAACTCCAGGTCGGCGAAGGTGAGCCGGGACGGTGTCTGCTCGCCGGTCGTGGTGCGGCGCAGCACGGCGCGGATCCGGGCTGTCAGCTCCTCCAGGCTGAACGGCTTCGTGACGTAGTCGTCGCCGCCCAGGGTCAGCCCACGGATCTTGTCGTCGGTGGCGTCCCGGGCGGTCAGGAACACCACAGGGGTACGCGTGCCGCCCTCGCGGAGCATCCGGATGACCTCGAAGCCGTCCAGGTCGGGGAGCATCACGTCGAGCACCACCAGGTCGGGCCGGTGGTCCTTGGCGGCGTTGAGCGCCGCGCTTCCGCTTGTCGCGGTCGCCACGTCGAAGCCCGCGAACCGCAGGCTCGCGGAGAGCAGTTCGAGGATGTTGGGGTCGTCCTCGACGACGAGCAGTCGCGCCTCGGTCTGGGTAGCGGGCATGCCCCCATCATCGGTGACATCACTGCGCCAGCGCTGGACGCTTCCTGCAAAAAGGCTGTGAGTCCCGGCCGCCCGGAGACGTTGGTCAGCGCAGCAGGCGACGCAGCCCGTCCAGGGCGCCGTCGAGCAGCCGGATCGCGGTGCGCAGCTGGGTGTCGCTGAACTGCCGGGCGCGCATCAGCCGGCCCACCTCGCCGGTGAACGCGGCCAGCCGCTGGTCCAGTTCGTCGAGCAGCTCGGCCTGCGGCCCGGCTGTCGACGCCGGCCGGGGCGGCGGTGCTGGCGCCTCCCACCGGGCTCGTCGGGTCTGCCGGGTGGCCTCGCTCAACTCCCGTTTGAGGTCGCGTGCCGATCCGCGTACCTCGCTGCGGATCTCGCCGGCGAGGCTGGAGAGATCCGCCACGGAGGCGGCGATGTCCGTTTCCAGCGCGGTCAACTCGGCGGCCCGTTGGCGCAGCTCCGCCCGGCCGGCGTCGGTGATGTCGTACGTCTTGCGGCCACCGGCCGCGGTGTGGCTGACCAGACCCTCGACCTCCAGCCGTTGCAGGCGGGGGTAGATGGTGCCGGCGCTGGGCGCGTACAGCCCGAGGAAGCGGTCCTCCAGCAACCGGATCAGCTCGTAGCCGTGCTTCGGGCCGTCGTCGAGGAGCTTGAGCAGGTAGAGCCGGAGCCGCCCGTGGCTGAACACGGCGGTCACGGCAGCTCCTCCCCATCGTCGTCGACGGCTCGGGCGAGCAGGGCGATGCTCCCCGAGGTCGCGGAAGCCCAGAGCTTACCTTCGCCGGCGCCGAGCACCCCCTCGCTGCTGGGCAGTGGGAACGTCGAGCTGCGCAGCTGCGAAAAGCCGCTGGTGATCCGGCCGGAGGCGGTGTTGAGCCGGACGGCGAGGTCGCTGTCCGCGCGGACCCGGACGGTGATGCTGCCCGAGATCGTGGTCAACCGGATCTCGCTGCGCCGAGGATTATCCAAATCACAGGTGATCGGACCTGAGACGGTCTGCGCCCGGACCCGGTCGGCGGCGCTGTCGGCGAGGATCACCTCCCCGGAGACCGTCTCCACCGTGAGGTCGCCGCGGACGCCGAGCGCCTCCACAGGCCCTGAGGTGATCTTCGCGGAGGTGCTGCCGCGCAGCCCCATCAGGGTGATCTGGCCGGCGACGACGTCGACTGTGGTCTGCCGGCGCAGGCCGGAGGCGACCACCGAGCCCGCGACCAGGCCCAGATCGGCGAGGACGTCGGCGGGCACGGCGATGGAGACGTCCACCCGGGGATAGCGGTGGATCATCCGGAACCAGCGCAGGACGTCCGACCAGCCCCGACCGCGCTCCTGGCGGATGCTGAGCCGACCGTCGGTGTGGTCGATCAGGACCGGCCGACGGCCGACCTGGGTCACGTCGATCCGGGTCGGCCCGTCGGTGGCGACCACGTTGAGCCGCCCACTGATCAGTCGAACGTCCAGCCGGACGACCGGAGCGTCCAGTGTGAGCCGTTGCGGGCTCTCGACCGTCCATCCGGCCATGGCGTCCCCCTCTCGACGACGCGCAGGAGCACGTCGAACAGGAGAAGACTGTAACGCGATACATCGCGACACCACAAGACAGGTCGCGAGTTGGGCGCCCCGCTCGGCGTTCGGCGTGCCCCCTCAGGCCGCCAGGTCCAGCTCCCGATCGACGAGCGGAGCCGGCACGGAAACGACAGGGGTCACCGTCGGCACCGGCCGCAGCCGGGCCCGCGCCACGGAACCCGCCGTCGGCACCAGGTGTACGGCCGACTCGGCGGCCCGGGCCAGCAACCGCCGATCGGCGTCACGGGCCGGGTGCAGCGCACCGGCGATCGTCACCGAGACCAGCAGATCCCGCGCCGCGACGACCCGTGCCACCGAGCGCAGCAGGGTGTCCGCACCGAGGAAGGCGGCTGCCGTGGTGCTCGACCCGGTGGCCGCACAGCGGTAGGTGAGCCGCAGCGGCACCACCGGGCTGCCCGTGTCGATGGCCGCCTGGAACGTCGCGGGCCGGAAACCGCCGCCGGGGCGGCAGTCGGTGGCACCGCTCCCGGCACACCACGTCGTACCCTCCGGAAAGACCGCCACCGACCGCCCGGCGCGCAGCGCGTCGGCGACCCGGGCGACGGTCCTCGGCAGCGCCAGCGGCCGGGCGCGGTCCACGAAGACAGTGCCAGCCGCAGCGGCCAGCAGACCGACCACCGGCCAGGAACGGATCTCCCGTTTCGCCACCATCCGGGTGGGCGCGACCGCCAGCACGGCGAGGATGTCCAGCCAGGAGACATGGTTCGCGACCAGCAGCGCTCGCCGCCGGGGCAGCCGACCCCGGATCACGAGGCGGACACCGAAGGCACGCGCGGTGGCCCGGGCCCAGCCGCTGACCAGGCCCTGCCGTTCCCGCCGGGGAAGCACGGGCAGCAGCAGCACCACCGGGATCCCGGCCAGCAGCATGCCGAGCGCGGCGACCAGCCGGAGCACCCGGCGGGCAACCGGCACGGTGGGCACCTCACCGACCGCCGGCAGGCAGTCGTCGTCGCAGCCGGAGGAGGGCCGCCACAGGTCGCGCGGCGCGGCGGTCACCGCTGCTCCCCGCCGAGGAAGTGGCGCAGGTAGCGCGGGTTCATCCGGTCCAGGGAAAAGAGGACGTAGAAGTCCGCGCAACCGAAGTCGCTGTCGTACGACGGCTCGCCGCAGATCCACGCGCCGAGCCGGAGGTAGCCACGCAGCAGCGGCGGAACCGGCACCCGCCCGGCCGGGGCAGCGGCGAGCGGGCCGGCGGCGGCCCCCTCGGTGAACCACGGCCGCAACGGGCGAACCCGCAGCGGCGGCGGCGACAGGTGCCGGGCGCGGGCCTGGGTCCACACCTCGGCGACCGTCCGCCCGCCGTCAGCCACCGGCACCGACGCGCAGCCGCCGAGCCAGCGGGAGCCGCGCAGGTGCAGGTAACGGATGATGCCGGCCCACATCAGGTTGATCACCGCGCCGGAGCGGTGATCCGGGTGCACGCAGGACCGACCCGCCTCGACCAGGTCGTCGCGCAGCGGGTCGAGCGGGCTCAGGTCGAACTCGTCCTCGGCGTAGCGCCGGGTGGTGCGCCCCGGCGGCAACAGCCGGTACGTGCCGACCACCTCGCCGGTGCTGTCCTCGCGGACGATCAGGTGGTCGCAGTACGCGTCGAAGGGGTCCACGTCCAACCCGGCCTCGCCGGGAAGGAGGGTGGCGCCGAGTTCGGTGGCGAACACCTCGTGGCGCAGGCGTTGCGCGGCCGCGACCTGGGTGGGGTCGTCGGCGATCAGCAGGGTGTATCCGCTGGTCTTCAGGGGTGTGCCAGCGGCATGCAGAACGGCCATGGGATCTGTCTAGGTGCCCGGGTTGCCATCCACGGGGCGCACCGGTGTCGATCGGATGAACGCCGGCAGGCGAGACCGCTAGCGGCGCCCGGCGTGGACCGTGCGAGGCTGCCCAAGCAGGCCGGCGAAGGCGCCGACACGCACCATCGGAGGTCCACGATGCGCATCGAATCCCGCTACAACGGGCCGACCGGTTCCGGCAACGGCGGCTGGAGCGCGGGGGTCTTCGCCGCCGAGGCGGGCGGCAGCGGACCGGTCGAGGTGACGCTACGCCGGCCACCACCGCTGGAGACCGAGCTGACAGTGGTCGACGGCGAGGTCCGGGACCCGGCCGGCGAGTTGGTGGCCGAGGTGCGCCCGGCCGGAATGATCGATGCCGTCGTACCCCCGGTCGACCTGGCCACGGCGGTGGCCGCCGCGGCCCGCTACCCCGGCCTGGTCGAGCATCCGTTCCCCACCTGTTACGTCTGCGGGCCGCAGCGCGCCGACGGGCTGCGGATCTTCCCCGGCCGGCTGCCGGACGGCCG
Organism: Micromonospora trifolii; assembly: GCF_022229005.1. Lineage (GTDB taxonomy): Bacteria > Actinomycetota > Actinomycetes > Mycobacteriales > Micromonosporaceae > Micromonospora > Micromonospora trifolii. The sequence goes on along the minus strand of NZ_JAKKFD010000039.1, from coordinate 6,619 downwards.
GACCGCCGCGCCGTTCCGCGCGCCAGCTCAGGTCGGTGCGGCCACGGTCTGGGCGGCGCTGGACTGCCCCGGCGGTTGGGCTGTGCTCGCGCCGGGCCGCCCGTACCTGCTGGGCCGGATCGCCGCCGTGGTCGCGGCGCTGCCCGGGCCGGGCGACGAGTGCGTGGTGACCGGGGCGTTGCTGCGCGTCGATGGGCGCAAGGCGCTCGTGCACACCAGTCTGTACGGCCCGGACGGGTCGTTGCTCGGCGCGGCACGGGCAACCTGGATCGCCCGCTGAGCCCGGGCCGTCGTCCGCAGGGATGAGTCGCCTCCACCCCGCGACGGAGGCAAACGTACCGACCGCGCCTGATTGACCTTGTTGCCACGGGCCGTCACGCTGTGCCACGGCGTACCTCGACGCCACACACGGGAGGAGAACGATGACTGACGGGCAGCGAAGCCCCACCAGCGACGGTCAGATCGTGGTGTCCGGTCTGACGAAGCAGTACAAGAACGTCCGGGCGGTGAACAACCTGTCCTTCACAGTGGCGCCGGGGCGGGTGACCGGCTTCCTCGGCCCGAACGGCGCAGGCAAGACCACCACGCTGCGCATGCTGCTGAATCTGGTCACGCCGACCGCCGGCACTGCCACCATCAGCGGCCAGCGGTACGCCGACCTCTCCACCCCGCTGCGGCAGGTCGGCGCGGTGCTGGAGGCGTCCAGCGCGCACAAGGGCCGCACCGGCATCAACCACCTGCGGGTCATCTGCGCCGCGGCCGGGCTGCCCAAGCAGCGGGCCGACGAGGCGTTGGCCCTGGTCGGGCTGACCCCGGCGGCGAAGCGCAAGTTCAAGGGTTACTCGCTGGGCATGAAGCAGCGGCTCGGCATCGCCGCCGCGATGCTCGGTGACCCCCGCGTGCTGATCCTCGACGAGCCGGCCAACGGGCTGGACCCGGAGGGCATCCGGTGGATGCGTGGGTTCCTCAAGAACCTCGCCCACGAGGGCCGTACGGTGCTGGTCTCCAGCCACCTGCTGTCGGAGATGCAGCTGCTCGCCGACGACGTGGTGATCATCGCGGCCGGGCAGTTGGTCCGGCAGGGTCCTGTCGACCAGGTGCTCGGGTCGATGGCCCAGAGCGCCCGGGTTCGGGTCCGCACCCCGCAGGCCGAGGTGTTGGCCGCCGCCCTCAAGGCGCAGTCGGCGACCATCGAGACCGATGAGCAGGGTGTGCTGCTGGTCGCCGGGGTGGACGCCCCGACGATCGGCCGGTCCGCCCTCGCAGCCGGGGTCGAGCTGCACGAACTGACCACCGAACGGCCCGATCTGGAACGGGTCTTCCTGGAGCTGACGGCCGGAAAGGCGGGCATCCGATGAACCTGGTCCGATCCGAGCTACTCAAGATCCGTACCACCAGCACCTGGTGGTGGCTGGCCCTCGGCGCGTTCCTCTCGATCGCCCTGGCATTCGCGATCAACGCGTGGTTGCTCGTCACGACGCTCGGCGGCGACGCCGAGGAGATCGGCGTCAGCGCCGAGCAGGCGACAGCGCCGGCGCAGGCCGCGAACCTCTACACCTCGGGCCAGTACCTCGGGCTGATGTTCGTGATGCTCATCGGCATCCTGATGGTCACCAACGAGTTCTTCCACCAGACCGCGACCACGACGTTCCTGACGACTCCCCGGCGAACGTCGGTCATCGTCAGCAAGCTCGTCGCCGCCAGCCTGCTCGGCTTCATGTTCTGGCTGGCGACCACGCTGATCGACCTGGCCGCCGGTGCGATCTTCCTGTCCGCCAACGACTACGGCACTCAGCTCGGTGAGTGGCCGGTACAGCGGGCGCTGCTGTTCAACCTGCTGGCCTACGCCATCTGGACCATCCTCGGGGTGGGCATCGGCACGCTGATCACCAACCAGCTCGGTGCGGTGATCACGGCGGCGGTGCTCTACCTGATCGGCACCCAGGTGGTGGGTCTGCTGTTCCTGCTCCTGTCGAACGTGCTCGACAGCCAGGCGGTGCTGAAGTGGCAGGTGGTCTGGCCCGCTGTGGCGTCCCAGGTCATGATCACGGAGGGCACCTCGGAGTTCACCCCGTCCTGGTGGGTCGGGGCCCTGGTGCTGATCGGCTACGCGCTGGTCAGCGGAATCGCCGGAATTCTGCTCACCCGGCGGCGCGACATCGCCTGATGGCGTCTGCGACCCCGGGGCGGCAACGGCAGCTGGCCGCTCCGGGGTCGGGCGTCACCCTCGGCGACCGGCCGCGCGAGGGCCGGGGTGTTACCAGTTCGACACGGTGCGCGCAGGCGTTGCTGAACTTCTGGCATCTTCTGTGAAACCGGCCACGGGACCGAGGCGGAAATGCCTGCGGGATCGGTACGGCGTAGCCTGGAACCCGTCCAGTCCGTGCTCCTAATCGGGCGCGACGGACCCACCGCGTGCCACACAAACCCGCGTGAAAGAGGCGATTACCGGCCGTGTCGACCCAGCAGACTTCGCAGGAGAACCCACTGGCGGGTTTCGGCCCGAATGAGTGGATCGTCGAGGAGATGTACCAGCGCTACCTCGCCGACCCATCGAGCGTTGATTCGGCCTGGCACGACTTCTTCGCCGACTACCGACCGGCACCGGGTGCGGGCACCCCGCGCGGCGCCGAATCGTCGGACAAGCCGGCCGCCGCCCCCGAGCCGGACGGCCAGCCGGAGGCAGCCGCCACTGTGGCCCAGCCGAGCGCCCCGGCCAAGCCGGCGTCCGCGAGCAAGCCGGCCGCCACCCAGCCGGCGCCGGCCAAGCCCGCCGCCCCGGCAACGCCGAAGGCCACGCCGGAGAAGGCCGCCCCGGCCAAGCCGGCCGCCAAGGCCGCCGCGCCGAGCGCCGACGGCCCGCAGACCACCCCGTTGCGGGGCGTCGCGGCGAAGATCGTCCAGAACATGGACGCTTCGCTGAGCGTGCCCACCGCTACCAGCGTGCGCGCGGTCCCGGCCAAGCTGCTGGTGGACAACCGCATCGTGATCAACAACCACCTCGCCCGTGGGCGGGGCGGCAAGGTCAGCTTCACGCACCTGGTCGGCTACGCCATGGTGCGCGCGCTGGTCCAGCACCCCGAGATGAACAACTCCTTCGCCGAGGCCAACGGCAAGCCGGCGGTGGTCCGCCCGGCGCACGTCAACCTCGGCATCGCTATCGACCTGGCCAAGCCGGACGGCAGCCGCAACCTGGTGGTCCCCTCCATCAAGGGCTGCGAGCAGATGGACTTCCGGCAGTTCTGGCAGGCGTACGAGGACGTGGTCCGACGGGCGCGGCGCAACGAGCTGACCATGGACGACTACTCGGGCACCACGATCTCGCTGACCAACCCGGGCGGCATCGGCACCGTGCACTCGATGCCGCGGCTCATGCAGGGGCAGAGCGCGATCATCGGCGTCGGCGCGATGGAATACCCGGCCCCCTACCAGGGGATGTCCGAGGCCACCCTGGCCGAGCTGGCGGTCAGCAAGATCATCACACTGACCAGCACGTACGACCACCGGATCATCCAGGGCGCGCAGTCCGGCGAGTTCCTCAAGGTGATGCACGAGCTGATCCTGGGCGAGCACGGCTTCTACGACCAGATCTTCACCGCGCTGCGCATCCCGTACGAGCCGGTGCGCTGGATGCGCGACGTCGCGGTCAACTCCGAGGGTCAGATCAACAAGACCGCCCGGGTGCACGAGCTGATCCACGCGTACCGGGTGCGCGGTCACCTGATGGCCGACACCGACCCGCTGGAATTCAAGATCCGCAAGCACCCCGACCTGGACGTCCTCCAGCACGGGCTCACCCTGTGGGACCTGGACCGCGAGTTCCCGGTCAACGGCTTCGCCGGCCGGCAGCGGATGAAGCTGCGCGAGATCCTCGGCGTGCTGCGCGACTCGTACTGCCGCCGTGTCGGCATCGAGTACATGCACATCCAGGACCCGGAGGAGCGGCGCTGGGTCCAGGAACGGATCGAGCGCAAGTACGAGAAGCCGTCCGCCGACGAGCAGAAGCACGTGCTCAACCGGCTGAACGCCGCCGAGGCGTTCGAGACCTTCCTCCAGACCAAGTACGTCGGCCAGAAGCGCTTCTCGCTGGAGGGCGGCGAGTCGCTGATCCCGCTGCTCGGTGAGGTGCTGGAATCCTCCGCCGAGAACGGGCTGGACGAGGTCGTCATCGGCATGGCCCACCGGGGTCGGCTCAACGTGCTGGCCAACATCGTCGGCAAGCCGTACGAGAAGATCTTCTCTGAGTTCGAGGGTCACCTGGACCCGCGCTCGACGCAGGGCTCCGGCGACGTGAAGTACCACCTGGGTCAGAACGGCAAGTTCACCACCCCCGACGGCGAGCACGCGGTCAAGGTGTCGGTGGTGGCCAACCCGTCGCACCTGGAGGCCGTCGACCCGGTGCTGGAGGGCATCGTCCGGGCCAAGCAGGACCGGATCGACCTCAAGCTGGAGGGCTACACAGTGCTGCCGCTGGCGGTGCACGGTGACGCCGCCTTCGCCGGTCAGGGCGTGGTCGCCGAGACGCTCAACCTGTCCCAGCTGCGCGGCTACCGCACCGGCGGCACAGTGCACGTGGTGGTGAACAACCAGGTCGGCTTCACCACCGCCCCGGAGTACAGCCGGTCCAGCCTCTACAGCACCGACGTGGCCCGGATGATCCAGGCGCCGATCTTCCACGTCAACGGCGACGACCCGGAGGCAGTGGTCCGGGTGGCCCGGCTGGCATTTGAATACCGGCAGACGTTCAACAAGGACGTCGTGATCGACATGGTCTGCTACCGCCGGCGCGGGCACAACGAGGGCGACGACCCGTCGATGTCCAACCCTCAGATGTACAAGATCATTGACTCGAAGCGCTCGGTCCGCAAGCTCTACACCGAGGAGCTGATCGGTCGCGGTGACATCACCGTGGAGGACGCGGAGGAGCTGCTTCGCGACTACCAGGCGCAGCTGGAGAAGGTCTTCAAGGCCACCCGGGACGCCGCCTCGGCACCTCGCCAGCTCAACCGGCCGCGCCGCGAGGAGGAGCCGGAGCCGCAGGTCGACACCGCCACCGACGCGTCGGTGGTCAAGGCCATCGGCGAGGCGCACATCAACCTGCCGGAGGGCTTCACCCCGCACAAGCGGATCCAGCAGTTGCTGGACCGACGGGCCAAGATGTCCGTCGAGGGCAACATCGACTGGGGCTTCGGCGAGATCATCGCGCTCGGGGCACTGCTGCACGACGGGGTCACCGTCCGGCTCGCCGGTCAGGACTCCCGTCGCGGCACGTTCGTCCAGCGGCACGCCTCGGTGGTCGACTCCCGCACCGGCGACGACTACCTGCCGTTGAAGTCGCTCACCGGCGACGGCGACCGCTCCCGGTTCTTCGTGCACGATTCGCTGCTCAGCGAGTACGCGGCGATGGGCTTCGAGTACGGCTACTCGGTGGAGAACATCAACGCCCTCGTCGCCTGGGAGGCCCAGTTCGGCGACTTCGTCAACGGCGCCCAGTCGGTGATCGACGAGTTCATCTCGTCCGGTGAGGTGAAGTGGGGCCAGCGCTCCGCCATCACCCTGCTGCTGCCGCACGGCCACGAGGGTCAGGGCCCGGACCACACCTCCGGCCGGCCGGAGCGGTTCCTGCAGATGTGCGCCGAGGACAACATGCGGGTGTCCATCCCGACGACCCCGGCGAACTACTTCCACCTGCTGCGCCGCCAGGCCCTGTCGCCCAAGCGCAAGCCGCTGGTGGTGTTCACGCCGAAGTCGTTGCTGCGGCACAAGCTCTGCGTCTCGTCGGTGGAGGACTTCACCACCGGCACCTTCCAGCCGGTGCTGCGCGACACGGCCGCCCCGGCGCCGGAGGCGGTGAAGCGGGTGCTGCTCTGCTCCGGCAAGGTCTACTACGACCTGTTCCAGGCCCGGCAGGAGCGCGGCGTCACCGACACCGCGATCCTCCGACTGGAGCAGCTGTACCCGCTGCCGGTGGAGGAGATCCGGGCCGCCCTCGCGCAGTTCCCGAACGCGGAGGACTTCGCCTGGGTGCAGGAGGAGCCGGCCAACCAGGGTGGCTGGTCGTTCGTCGCGCTCAACCTGCTGGAGCACCTCACGGACGTTCGGCTGCGGCGGATCTCCCGCCCGGCCGCGGCCGCCCCGGCTGTCGGCTCGGCGAAGACCCACGAGGTCGAGCAGAACGCGCTGATCGAGGCGGCTCTCCCCCGCCCGTGACCTGACCTGAGCACGGAAGCCGGGGCAGGGCCGTTTCACAGCGGTCCTGCCCCGGCTCTCGTCGGCCCACCCATCACCCGCCCGGCCCGAGCCGGGCCGAGCACGAGGACGTACCCATGTACTTCACCGACCGTGGCATCGAAGAGCTGGTCGAGCGCCGGGGCGAGGAGCAGGTGACCCTGGAGTGGCTCGGCGAGCGCCTGCGCGACTTCGTCGACCTCAACCCCGACTTCGAAACCCCCGTCGAACGCCTGGCCACCTACCTGGCGCGCCTGGACGACCCCGACGACGACGACGCCTAACCCCACCCCACCCCCGCCCTCACGCGTTGATCATGAGGTTAGCCGCGCGTGTCGTCGGCGTGTCGAGCGCCAACTCCATGATCACCGGGGCGGGAGGGCTCGCCCGC
>NZ_JAKKFD010000038.1 GCF_022229005.1 Micromonospora trifolii | reverse complement strand
GCTGGCCGCCGAGGGCGGCGCCAGCCTCCAGGTGGTGGACGCGCCGGCCTCCGCCCCGATCGAGGACCAGCCGGCCCTCGCGCCGGAGCAGGTGGATTCCGCGCTGCGCTACGGCTGGCGGTTGGCCGAGCAGGCCGCCGACGCCGGCGTACAACTGCTGGTGCTCGGCGCGTGCGGCGCCGGCACCGAGGCGGCGGCCGCGGCGGTGCTCGCGGCGACCGCGGGCGCGGAGCCACCCGCCGTGCTGGGCCGGGTGATCACCGAGTCCGGCGAGATCGACGACGCCGCGTGGATGATCCGCTGCGCGGCGGTTCGCGACGCGCTGCACCGCACCCGACGCTCGTCGCGCGGCGCCAAGGAGATCCTGGCCGAGCTGGGCGGCGGCGACGTGGCGGTGGCCACCGGCGTGCTGCTCGGCGCCACCGCCCGCCGGGTGCCGGTGCTGCTCGACGGGCCGGTCGGGTTGGCCGCCGGCATGGTGAGCCGTGACCTGGCCGGGCAGGCCCGGCACTGGTGTCTGCTGGCCGACCACGGCGGGCACCCGGCCGTGCGGCTCGCCGCCGACGTGCTGGGCCTCACCCCGCTGCTCGACCTGCGGCTGGATCTCGGCGAGGGCGCGAACGCGCTGGTCGCGCTGCCGCTGCTGCGCTCGGTGCTGGCGCTGTCCGCCGCGCTGCCGGTGCACCCGTCGCTGGGCGGCACTGACGACACCGACCCGCCCGCCGACGAGCCGGAGTCCACCGACCCGAGCTACGCCGACCCGGATCTCACCGAGCCCGACTCGACCGAGCCCGACTCGACCGAGCCCGACTTCGCCGAGCCGGAGCCGGCCGGGCCGGGCCCGGCCAGCACCGGGGCGGACGAGCAGCCGGCGTCGGGCTGGCGTGCCGGCTGAGCCACGGCTGCTCGCGGGAGCCCGGCTGGCGGTCACCACGTTCACCACGCTGCCGGTGCGGGCCGGGCGCATCGACCGCCCGGTCGCCGGCACGGCGATGGCCCTCGCCCCGGTGGTCGGCGCGCTGCTCGGCGCCCTGCTGACCGGTGTGCTGCTGCTGACCGGCGCGCTCGCCCCGCCGCTGGTGGCGGCCGGCGTGACAGTCGGCGTCGCCGCGCTGCTCACCCGGGGGCTGCACCTGGACGGGCTGGCCGACACCGTGGACGCGCTCGGCTCGTACCGGCGGGGCGCGGCCGCCCTGGAGATCATGAAGAAGCCGGACGTCGGCCCGTTCGGGGTGGTCGCCCTGGTGGTCGTACTCCTGGTGCAGGCGGCGGCGCTCGCCGACCTCGCCGGCCGGTCCTGGCCGGCGTGCCTCGCGGCGGTGGTCGCGGCGACCGCGGCCGGGCGCCTCGGTGTCACGGTGGCCTGCCGGCGGGGAGTGCCGGCGGCCCGGCCCGACGGGCTGGGCGCGCTGGTCGCCGGCACTGTCGGCCCGGTGGCACTGGCCGTCGGCGCTGTCGCCGTCGTGCTGCTGGCGGTGCCCGCGGTGCCGGGCCGCCCATGGCAGGGGCCGCTGGCCGTCGTCACCGCTGTCGCCGTCGCGCTAGGGCTGCTCAACCACGTGGTACGCCGGCTCGGCGGGATCACCGGCGACGTCCTGGGCGCGACCGTCGAGGTGGTCACCACGCTGGTCTACCTGGGTCTGGTGCTGTCCGGCTGAACCGGGCCCGGCGGGCCGGGTAGCGTTCGGCTCGACAACACCGGCGCGGCCACCGGGGGATCCCACAATGCTCATCACGGACGACTTCCTGCCCGTTCCGGTGCCGGAGTCGCTCAGCGCGACCTACCTGGTGCCGATGGCGGGGCTACCGAAGGTCAGTGCGAAGACAGCGGTGGCGGCCCTGACCGGCCGGCTGGCGGAGCCGGTGCACGGGCTGGCCCGGCAGATGCTCGACAGCCCGCTGATGAGCGTCGACACCCGGCCGATCGCCGAGTTCCCCGAGCTGCCACCGGACCTGCTCACCGCGTTCGGCGCCACCAAGGAGCAGCTGGACCGGCTGGCGGCGGCGACGCACCTGGTGGTCGTGCAGGCCGAGTACCGGCCCGGCTGGCCCCCCGCGCACGAGTGGGCCGCCCGGGCGGTAGCGGCAGCCGTGGCGGAGTCCGTCGACAGCGACGTGGTGGACGTCTTCGGCCTCCAGTTCCTCGACCCGGCGACAGCGCTGCGCTCCCTCCCCGACGAGCAGGGCCGCATCCGACTTGTCGACTGGGTGCTGGTGCCGTACTCCTCGGACACCGAGGGCCTCTGGTTCACCACGAAGGGGCTTCGCCGCTTCGGTCTGCTGGAGTTGCAGACCCAGGGGGTGCCCGACCACCTCACCCGCGCCTGGGGTGCGGTGATGACCGGTGCGGCCCGCCGACTGCTGCGGGACTGGACCGACGGGCTCACCGGCGAGGAGGTGCCGGCGTTCGTGCAGCTGCCGGTGCTCGCCACGGTCACCGGCCACGACATCGCTGTGGCGTACGGCAACCCGGAGCAGCACGGCGCCACCGCCCCGGTGCTGCTCCGCCTCGAACTGGACCCGGCCACCGACCCGGAGGCCGACTCGTTCCTCAGCCTGCGCCCGCCGGCCGGGCACCCCGGCCCGGACGGGCGCTACTACGCCGCCGCCTGCGCGACCCTGTTCTCCGGGATCCAGCCGGACGTGCGCTACGCCCGCTCCGGTGACGCGATGAGCCGCGCGGTCGCCACCGCCCGGGCCGCGCTCGGTGACGCGCGGGCCCGGTTCGTCGCCGGCCTTCTCCCCACCGAGTCGCAACTGGTGGTGAAGTACGGCCTGCCCGGAGACGACGGCCCGGAGTATGTCTGGGCGGGCGTCACCTCGTGGGAGACCCCGGAACGCATCGTCGGCGTGAGCGCCAGCGACGCCAACACCGACCCGAGCGTCCGCATCGGCGCCCCAGTCGTGGTGGAGGCGACCGAGGTAGTCGACTGGGCCGTCCTGGACGCGACAGGCGTCATAGAAGGTGGCTGGACCCAAGCAGTCCTGGACTCCGGCGAACCCCCAACCCCGAACCCCAGTTGATCAAGAGGTTTGCGTCAGAATCTCATCCGAACATGACGCAAACCTCTTGATCACCGGGGCAAGGGGACCCGGGGGTTACTTCACTGAGGGGGTTACGAAGGGGGGCTTCGTCAGCTTCAGGGGGGCTCGGCGGCCTCGGATGTCGATCTCGACCTCGTCGCCCTCGACCAGGTTGGCGTTGGTGTTCAGCAGGGCCAGCGCTATGCCCTGTTTGCGGGTCGGGGAGAAGGTGCCGCTGGTCACGGTGCCGACCTGGGTGTCGCCCACGTGCAGGGTCATGCCGGGGCGGGGGATGGCACGGTCGACGGCCACCAGGCCGCGCAGCGTACGCCGGGGGCCGGCGGCCTTCTCGGCGAGCAGCGCGTCGCGGCCCCAGAAGGCCGGCTTGTCCCAGCCGACCGCCCAGCCGGAGCGGGCCTGCACCGGGCTGATGTCCAGGGAGAGGTCCTGCCCGTGCAGCGGGTACCCCATCTCGGTGCGCAGCGTGTCCCGGGCGGCCAGCCCACAGGCGCGCAGCTCGAACGCCGCGCCGGCGGCGAAGAGCGCATCCCAGACGGCGACCGCGTGCTCCGCCGGCACCACCAGCTCGTAGCCCAGCTCACCCGTGTAGCCGGTACGGCAGACGGTCAGCTCCACCCCGGCCAGGCTCGCGGCGGAGAAGCTCATGTAGCCGTGTTCGGTGGGCAGGTCCAGGGCGGCCAGCAACTCGGCCGAGCGGGGGCCCTGCACGGCCAGCACCGCGTACGCCTCGTGCTCGTCGGTGACGGTCACCTGCGCGGGCGCGGCGGCGCGCAACCGGCGCACCACCTCGGCGGTGTTCGCCGCGTTCGGGATGAGGAAGACGTGGTCGTCGGCGTAGAGGTAGGCGATGATGTCGTCCACCACACCGCCGGTGGCGTCGTCGCAGCAGAGCGTGTACTGCGCCCGACCCGGGCCGATCCGGCCGAGGTCGTTGCTGAGGCAGGAGTTGACGAAGTCGGCCGCGCCGGGGCCGCTCACCCGGGCCTTGCCCAGGTGTGACACGTCGAATACCCCGACCGCCGTCCGCACCGCGGTGTGCTCCTTGAGCACTCCACCGCCGGCGTACTCCAGCGGCATCTCCCAGCCCCCGAAGGGGGCGAACTTGGCTCCGGCGGCGGTGTGCCGCTCGTGCAGCGGGGAACGGCGCAGCCGGGTCGCGGCGGCGTCGGAGGTCACGTCGGTCATGGGTGGCAACTTACCGGGGGCAACGTCGCTGGTTAGCATCGGCGGGAGCCCGCTGGCGCTGTCGGCGGGACAGCCATGACGTCCGGCGGGTAGGTTCCGCCGGAGACCTTCACCGCCGGTACGCGACGCCGCGACCGGCCCGGCCCGCCCGGAGTAGCTTCAGTGACTTCACCCCGCACCACCAACCTGAGCCTGGTCGACACCGACCCGGCCGAGCTCGCCGTCGACGCGATCGTGATCGGCGTGCACAGCCAGACCGGAGAGCAGGGCGCCACCAGCGGCCTCGCCGGCACCCTGCTGCTCGCCAGCGGCGCGGAGAGCATCGCGGCCGCGTTCGACGGCAAGCTGACCGAGACTCTCGCGCTGCTCGGCGCGACCGGCGGGCCGGGTGAGGTCATCAAGCTGGCCACGCTGGGCACCGTGACCGCCCCGCTGGTCACCGCGGTCGGGCTCGGCCCGGAGCCGTCGGGTGCCGCCCCGGCTCCGGAGACGCTGCGCCGGGCCGCCGGTGCGGCGATCCGGGCCCTGGCGGGCGCACCCACTGTCGCGCTGGCGCTGCCGCTGCCGGACGACGCGGACGCGTCGGCGGAGCTGCGCGCGGTCGCCGAGGGCGCGCTGCTGGGTGGGTACCGGTTCGCCGGTTACAAGACCCGGCCCCAGCCGACCCGGCGGGAGCCGGTGGCCGAGGTGCTCATCGCGGTGCCGGACGCCGGCGACGCGGGCGCCCAGGCGGAGATCGCCCGGGCGCAGGCGGTGGCGGGCGCGGTCCGGCTCAGCCGGGACTGGGTGAACACCGCGCCGAACGAGCTGCGTCCGCCGTCGTTCGCCGACGCGGTCGCCAGCGCGGCGCGCGAGGCGGGCCTCGGCGTCGAGGTGCTCGACGAGGCGGCGCTGGCCGCAGGCGGGTACGGCGGCATCGTCGCGGTCGGGCAGGGCTCGGAGGCCCCGCCGCGGCTGGTGAAGCTGACCTACACCCCGCAGGGCGGCGGCAACGGCAAGCGGGTCGCGCTGGTCGGCAAGGGCATCACCTTCGACACCGGCGGCATCTCGATCAAGCCGGCGCAGGGCATGTGGGAGATGAAGTCCGACATGGCGGGCGCCGCCGCTGTGGGCGCGGCCATGCTGGCGATCGCCGCGCTGAAGCCGACGGTGGCGGTCAGCGCGTACCTGCCGATGGCGGAGAACATGCCGTCGGGCACCAGCTACCGGCCGGGTGACGTGATCACCATGTTCAACGGCAAGCGGGTCGAGGTGCTCAACACCGACGCCGAGGGTCGGATGATCCTGGGCGACGCCATCGCCCGCGCCTGCGCGGACGGCACCGACTACCTGTTCGAGACCTCCACCCTGACCGGCGGCCAGGTGATCGCGCTGGGCAAGCGGATGGCCGGCGTGATGGGCACCCCGGAGCTGTGCGACCGGGTGAAGGTGGTCGGCGACGCCGTCGGCGAGCCGGCCTGGCCGATGCCGCTGCCCGACGACGTCCGTAAGGGCATGGAGTCGGATGTGGCGGACATCTCGCAGGTCAACGCCGGGATGGACCGGGCCGGTCACATGCTGCAGGGCGGCGTGTTCCTTCGCGAGTTCGTGACCGACGACGTGGCGTGGGCGCACATCGACATCGCCGGGCCGGGCTACCACTCGGGTGAGCCGGTCGGCTACTGGACCAAGGGTGGCACCGGTGTACCGGTCCGCACGCTGGTGCAGCTCGTCGAGGACGTCGCCACCAACGGCTGACGGGACACGCGAAGGGGCCCCCTGCTCAAGGGGGCCCCTTCGCGTAGGTCAGTGACGCTCGGGGCGCCGTTTGCGGCGCTCGTTGAAGTCGCGCATCCGCTGCGGGTAGCCCATCAGCCGGACGTCGTACACCGGGATGCCCATCCGGTACGCGAAGCGCCGGGCTCCGTCCGGGCCGTCGATGCGCCGGCGGGTCCACTCCCCGTCGTCGGCGATCAGGATGACGGTGGTCTCCGTCACTGTCGTCCTTGGTTCGATGTACGCCTCGACGCCGCGCCGACTCCGGATGAAGTTCTCCAGATGGTCCAGGTCGCCACGATCGGCGGCACGGTCATGGCTCGGCACAGTCGCCTGTTTGCGGCGCCGGAACAACCCCACCGGATCTCTCCCCCACCGTGCGTCATCGACAACGGTGCCAAGGGTACGTGTCGATGACGTGTCGTTGGGCACCTCAGTACGCACCCTGTGCCCAGTGGTGACAAGATGACCGAGGTGGGGTGTGTCCGTGTTACATCCCCGTGACCCCCGATGCAGCGACGCGACCTGGGAGTTGGACGTGAGCGAGCCGAACGAAGCGACCTTCGACATTGTCATTCTCGGAGGTGGCAGCGGCGGCTACGCGACCGCGCTGCGCGCCGCCCAGCTGGGCCTGAAGGTCGCGCTGGTCGAGAAGGGCAAGCTCGGGGGCACCTGCCTGCACAACGGCTGCATCCCGACGAAGGCGCTGCTGCACGCGGCCGAGATCGCCGACCAGGCTCGCGAGTCTGAGCAGTTCGGTGTGAAGGCCGAGTTGATCGGCATCGACATGGCCGGGGTCAACTCGTACAAGGATGGCGTGATCTCCCGCCTCTACAAGGGCCTGCAGGGCCTGGTGGGCGGCTCGAAGAACATCACAGTCGTCGAGGGCGCCGGCAAGCTGGTCGGCAAGAACGTGGTCGAGGTGGCGGGCAAGCGCTACACCGGCCGCAACATCGTCCTGGCCTCCGGCTCGTACGCGAAGAGCCTGCCCGGCCTGGACGTCGACGGTGAGCGGATCATCACCAGCGACCACGCCCTCACGATGGACCGGGTGCCGTCGTCGGTGATCGTGCTCGGTGGCGGCGTGATCGGCGTCGAGTTCGCCAGTGTGTGGAAGTCCTTCGGCGTGGACGTGACGATCGTCGAGGCGCTGCCCCGGCTGGTCGCCGCCGAGGACGAGGAGTCGTCGAAGGCGCTGGAGCGGGCGTTCCGCAAGCGGAAGATCAACTTCAAGGTCGGCAAGCCGTTCGAGAAGGTCGAGAAGACCGAGAGCGGCGTCAAGCTGACCATCCAGGGCGGCGAGACCGTCGAGGCGGAGCTGCTGCTCGTCGCCGTCGGTCGCGGCCCGAACACCGCCAACCTCGGGTACGAGGAGCAGGGCGTCAAGATGGACCGCGGCTTCGTGCTGACCGACGAGCGGCTGCGCACCAACGTGCCGAACGTCTACGCGGTCGGCGACATCGTGCCCGGCCTCCAGCTCGCGCACCGGGGCTTCCAGCAGGGCATCTTCGTGGCCGAGGAGATCGCCGGGCAGACCCCCGCCGTGATCGACGAGGTCGGCATCCCGCGCGTCACCTACTGCGACCCGGAGCTGGCGTCGGTGGGTCTCACCGAGGCGAAGGCCAAGGAGCAGTACGGCGCCGACAAGGTCAAGACGTACAACTACAACCTGGGCGGCAACGGCAAGAGCCAGATCCTCAAGACCACCGGCTTCGTGAAGCTGGTCCGGGTCGAGGACGGCCCGGTGGTCGGCGTGCACATGATCGGCGCCCGGGTGGGTGAGCTGATCGGCGAGGCGCAGCTCATCTACAACTGGGAGGCGTACCCGGCCGAGGTCGCCCAGCTCGTGCACGCCCACCCGACCCAGAACGAGGCCCTGGGCGAGGCGCACCTGGCCCTTGCCGGCAAGCCGCTGCACGCGCACGCCTGATCATCCAAACCGCGGCGTCCGGCGACGGGCGAAGATCCCACCAGGGGAATGAAGGAGTCTCAGAAAATGCCGGTATCGGTCACCATGCCCCGGCTCGGCGAGAGCGTCACCGAGGGCACCGTCACTCGCTGGCTCAAGCAGGAGGGCGACACGGTCGAGGTTGACGAGCCCCTGCTCGAGGTCTCGACCGACAAGGTCGACACCGAGATCCCGTCGCCCGCTGCGGGCGTGCTGAGCCGGATCGTGGTCGGAGAGGACGAGACCGCCGAGGTCGGCAGCGAGCTGGCCGTCATCGCCGGTGAGGGCGAGTCGACCGGCGGTGGCGAGGCCGCCCCGCAGGAGCAGGCCCCGGCCGAGTCGGTCGAGCCGGCCGCCGAGCCGACGGCCGCCGCCGAGGGCACCGCCGACGAGGTGGCCCAGGACGAGGCCCCGGCCGAGGCGCCGGCTCCGGCCGCCGCCTCGTCGGGCGAGGGCACCGCGGTGAAGATGCCCGCCCTGGGCGAGAGCGTCACCGAGGGTACTGTCACCCGCTGGCTGAAGCAGGTCGGCGAGACCATCGAGGTCGACGAGCCGCTGCTGGAGGTGTCCACCGACAAGGTGGACACCGAGATCCCGTCGCCGGTCGCCGGCACGGTGCTGGAGATCAAGGTCGCCGAGGACGAGACCGCAGCGGTCGGCGCCGACCTCGCGATCATCGGTGCTGCCGGCGGGGCCCAGGCGCAGCCCGAGCCGAAGGCGGAGGCCAAGCCGGCGCCGAAGGCCGAGCCGAAGCCGGAGCCGAAGGTCGAGGAGCCGACGCAGGGCGCCTCGTACAGCGAGCCCGCCGCGGAGACCGAGAGCTCGGCGCAGCCGGCGAAGACCGAGCAGGCCGCGCAGCCGGCCGCGTCGACCTCGACGCCGCCGCGCCCGTCCGCCCCGGCACCGGGTGCCGGCGAGGACGCCGCCGGGTACGTGACCCCGCTGGTGCGCAAGCTGGCCAGTGAGCACGGCGTCGACCTGGCCTCGCTCAACGGCACCGGCGTGGGCGGTCGGATCCGCAAGCAGGACGTGCTGGAGGCCGCCGAGAAGGCGAAGGCCGCCAAGGCCGCTCCCGCCGCCGCACCGGCGCCGTCGGCCGCACCGTCGGCGGCTGCTGCCAAGCCGGCCGAGAAGCCGCAGCCGAGCAGCAAGCGGGGCACCACCGAGAAGCTGCCGCGCATCCGGGCGACCATCGCCAAGCGGATGCAGCAGTCGCTGCACGAGACGGCCCAGCTCACCACGGTGGTCGAGGTGGACGTCACCCGCGTCGCCAAGTTGCGGACGCGGGCGAAGGAGTCGTTCCAGGCCAAGCACGGCGTGAAGCTGTCCTTCCTGCCGTTCTTCGCGCTCGCCGCCATCGAGGCGCTCCAGACCCACCCGATCATCCAGGCCAGCATGGACCTGGACGGCGGCACGATCACCTACCCGGCAGCCGAGCACCTGGGCATCGCCGTGGACACCGAGCGCGGCCTGCTCGTGCCGGTCATCCACAACGCCGGTGAGCTCAACATGGGCGGCATCGCCAAGCGGATCGCCGACCTGGCCGAGCGCACCCGGGCCAACAAGATCACCCCGGACGAGATGGCCGGGGCGACCTTCACCCTGACCAACACGGGCAGCCGGGGCGCTCTCTTCGACACCCCGATCGTGCCGTCGCCGCAGTCGGCGATGCTCGGCACGGGTGCCGTGGTCAAGCGGCCGGTCGTGGTCAACGACCCGGAGCTGGGCGAGGTCGTCGCGATCCGGTCGATGGTCTACCTGGCCATGTCCTACGACCACCGGCTGATCGACGGCGCCGACGCGGCCCGCTTCCTGACCGCTGTCAAGGAGCGGCTGGAGGCCGGCAACTTCGAGTCGGAGCTGGGCCTGGCCTGATCCACCCGCAACGCCGAGAGGGCGCCCCGGTCACCGACCGGGGCGCCCTCTCGTCTGTGGTCCTCAGCCCTTGAGCAGGGCGGTCGAGACCTGCCAGAGCCGCTCGGCGGCCTCCGGGTCCAGCGCGTACGCCGCGACTCCGGTCCGCCCACCGGGCTCGTTGGGGGCGGCCTCCTGACAGTCCTCGAAGTAGCGCCCGCCGACCCCGTCGAGCAGCGGTGAGGCGGCGACCAGCACCGAGGTGGCGGCACCCTGCTCGACGGTCTTCCAGGTCGCCGCGTTACCGGCGCGCAGCCGGTTCAGTTCCTCCTCGCTGACGTAACGCTGGAGGTTGGTCCGGATCGCGCCGGGCATCAGCGAGTTGGTGAGGATGCCGTCGTCGGCCCAGCGCCGGGTGGCCTCAACGGCGAACAGCACGTTGGCCGTCTTGGACTGCCCGTACGCCTGCCACGGCTCGTACTCCCGGTTGTCGTACTGGATGTCCTCGAAGACCACCGGTGAGCGCAGGTGGGCGGTGGAGCTGACCGAGACGATCCTGGCTCCGTCGCCGGCGGCGAGTGCCGGGCGCAGCCCGGTGGCGAGCGCGAAGTGCCCCAGGTGGTTGGTGGCGAACTGCATCTCCCAGCCCTGCGGGGTGCGGGACAGGGGTGCAGCCATGATGCCGGCGTTGTTGACCAGGATGTGCACCGGGCCGTCCCAGTTGGCCACGAAGTCGGCGACCGAACCCTGGTCGGCGAGGTCGAGCGGGGCGACCAGGACGTTGTCGTTGCCGGTGGTGCCGGTGATGTCGTTGGCGGCCTGCTGACCCGCGTCCGGGTTGCGGACGGCCAGGGTGACCTCCGCGCCGGCGCTGGCCAGGGCGCGGGCCGTCTCCACGCCGATCCCGGAGGACCCGCCGGTGACGATCGCCCGCCGCCCGACGAGGTCCACGCCCTGGATCACGTCCATGGCCGTGGAGTGAGGGGTGAACGAAGTGGTGATCGGGTTGTTGGTCGTCATTGTCCATCCTTGTCCGGGGTGGGCGGATCGACCGGCCCGCTGCGGGAGGCCGTGGCCCCGGTGTTTCCCCGAGCCGGGCCAGAGGTAACGCCGGACCCGTCGCCATCGCCGTTCGGGCCTCCGACCAGCCCGGACGCTGCCAGAGTGGGATCGTGGGCGGTTACCGGCGGGGTGGACAGCTGGGACCGGCCGTCCCGATCGCCCCGGGCGCCCGGGTGGACAAGTTCGAGGTCTTCTTCGACCTGGTCTTCGTCTTCTCGTTCTTCATCATCACCCGGGCCACCGCCGCGAACATCTCCGGTCGGCAGCTGCTGCACGCTGCCCTGGTGCTCGCCGTGCTCTGGTGGATCTGGGTGGTGCACAGCCTGGTCGCCACCCGGGTCCGGCTCGGCGAGGGCTACGTCCCGGTGCTCATGGTGATCGCGATGGTCGCCCTGTTCGCGTTCGCGCTGGCGCTGCCGCAGGCCTTCAACGACCCGAAGGGAAGCGCCGCCGGCCCGATGCTGGTGGCCATCAGCTACGTCGTGGTCCGGGCCGTACACATGATCCTGTATCAGCACGTGGTGCGGGACAGCCCGCAGGAGCGGCGACAACTGCGGCGGTTCGCCCCGGAGCTGGCGGTGAGCATCGTGCTGCTGCTGGCCGCCGCGCTCATCCCGCCGCAGATCACCGACCCCGACCGGGCGGCCCTGGTCCGCGACGGGCTGTGGATCACGGTGGTGGTGGTGCAGTACGCCACCGGCTTCATCGTCGGGACCTGGGGTTGGGGGGTGACCAGCGCCGAGCACTGGACGGAGCGCTACGACCTCATCCTGATCATCGCGCTGGGCGAGTCGATCATCTCGACGGGCGTGGGCGGCAACCTGCTCGGCAAGCCGGTCACCTGGCCGGCGGTGGCCGCCGCCGCGCTCGGCATCGTGGTCACCGCCGCCCTCTGGTGGGCGCACTTCGACTTCATCGGGCCGGCCGCCCGGATCGCCCTGCACGCGGCGGAGGGCGCCCCCCGGGTGGCGATGGCCCGCGACGCGTACGCCTATCTCTACCTGCCGATGATCGCCGGGGTGATCCTCTTCTCGATCGGCAACGAGGAGGTCCTGCACAAGATCACCGACCCGGCCGGCGGGATCACCGAGAAGGTCGAGGGGCCGGCGGTGCCGATGCTCTTCGGCGGGTTGATCTGCTATTTCGCCGTCAACCTGCTCTTCCAGCTACGCACCCTGCACACCGTCAGCTGGACCCGCGTCGGCGTCATAGTGGTGCTCACGGCGGCCCTTCCGGTCGGTCAGCACCTGCCGGCGCTGGGGGCGCTCACCCTCGCGACAGTGATCTGCGTGGCGCTGGTGGCCGTGGAGGTGACGGTGATGGCGCAGTCCCGGCACGCCCTGCGGGCCGCCGTCTTCCAGGAGCGGACCACCCACGAGGCCCACGAGGCCGCCTGGCGCGCGCGCTGGCACGACGTCCGGGAGACCGACGAACCGACCACTCCGTGACCGCGGGTTTTGGGGCGTGACCGGCCGGCCCTAGACTTCGGCGCAGCGTCGCAGTGCACCCGGCCCGAAGGCCGCCGTGGGCATGGAGGCGCGGGGACAGCATGGGACGAAACGTGCACCCAACCGGTTCACCGGCCGGCCGGCTCGCCGCCGTCGGCAATCAGATGATCGAAATCCACCTCTGGCTCAGCGCGGAACTGGCCCGGCTCCAGGCAAGCCTCGACACCCCGTCCCGGGACCTGCGGGCGCACTGTCTGACCTTCTGCGCCGCGCTCGGCCGACACCACACCGGCGAGGACGCTGGCGCGTTCCGGTTGCTGGCCGAGGAGGCCCCCGAGCTGCGCCCGGTCATCGACAACCTGATCACCGATCACGAGGTCGTGGCGGGGATCCTGGAACGGGTCGAGGCACTGCTGAGCGGCGACGCGGCGGTGCCGGTCGCCCAGGTGCGCGCCGAGCTGGGCGGGCTGGCCGCCCTGCTGGAGTCGCACTTCCGCTACGAGGAGAAGCGGCTGGTCACGGCCCTGAACGCGCTCACCGGTCGAACCGGTACGACCGAGGAACTACTCGGCCTGGCCAGGCCCGGTTTCCTTCAGTCGGGTTCCGACCCCGGTGTCGTGCCGGGCAGCCGCTCGTAGAAGCGGATCTTCTCCCGGAGGTGGTCGTACTGGCGCTGGAGCAGGCGCATCTGCTCCTCGACCCGCGCCGCGTGGTGGCACAGCAGCTCGTGCCGCTCGTCGGTGGTGTGCTCGCCGTCGCGGGCCAGTTGCGCGTAGCGGCGCATCTGCGCGATCGGCATCCCGGTGTCGCGCAGGCAGCGAAACAGCACCAGCCAGCCGAGGTCGTCGTCGGTGAAGACCCGCTGCCCGCCTGTCGTCCGCTCCACGTCAGCGAGGAGGCCGATCTTCTCGTAGTACCGCAGAGTGTCCAGACTGAAGCCGCTGCGGCGGGCGGCCTCCGAGGGGGCGTAACCGCTCATGTCGCGAGATGGTAGTGCTTGACCTGGAGCGCGCTCCAGGTTGGAGGCTGGTGACCATGACGACGACACGGACGCTGGGACGCAGCGGCATCACGGTGAGCGCTATCGGAATGGGGTGCTGGGCCATCGGCGGCCCGCTCTGGGGTGACGACGGGCAGCCGTTCGGCTGGGGTGAGGTGGACGACGACGAGTCGATCCGCACCATCCACCGGGCACTCGACCTCGGGGTGACCCTGTTCGACACCGCCAGCAACTACGGCGCCGGGCACAGCGAGCGGATCCTCGGTCGCGCAGTGGCCGGGCGGCGGGACAGCGTGGTGATCGCCACCAAGTTCGGCAACGTCAGCGAGGAGAGCACCCGGCGGGCGCTCGGCACCGACGCCAGCCCTGCCTTCGCGGTGCGCAGCCTGGACGAGTCGCTGCGCCGGCTCGGCACCGACTACGTCGACCTCTACCAACTGCACATCAACGAACTGCCGGTGCCCGCCGCGCTCGATCTGGTCGACACCCTGGAGGCCCTGGTCGACCAGGGCAAGATCCGCGCGTACGGCTGGAGCACAGACGACCCGTCCTCGGCAGAGGCGTTCGCGGCTGCCGGCCCGCACTGCACGGCGATACAGCACGACGAGTCGGTGCTGCGCGACAACGCGGCAGTGCTGGCGGTCTGCGACAAGCACGACCTGGCCAGCCTCAACCGTGGGCCGTTGGCGATGGGGCTGCTCACCGGGTCGACCCGCGCGGTCGGGGCCGACGATGTGCGCGGACGGGCGCCGGATTGGCTGGAGTGGTTCACCGACGGCCGACCGACGCCACGCTGGGCGGCCCGGGTCGACCAGGTCCGCGAGGCGCTCACCGCCGACGGCCGCACCCTGGCGCAGGGCGCGCTCGGCTGGCTGCTGGCGCGCAGCCCCCGTACCGTGCCGATCCCCGGCCTACGCACTGTCGCCCAAGCCGACGAGAACCTGGCCACACTGGAGCGTGGACCGCTGAGCCCCGAGTCCTACGCCGAGGTGGAGCGCCTCCTCACCGACCTTCGTTCGGCTCCCGCGGCCTGACCGCCGGGCCGGTCCACGCCCCGGGCGTCGTCAGCGGAAGTCGTCAGCGTGCTCGACGGCCCACTGCCGGAACGTGCGCCCGGGGCGGCCGGTCACCTGCTCGACGTCCGGGGCGACCCACGCGTTGCCGTCGAGATACCGCCCCATCTCCAGGAACCACTCGATCACCTCGGCCGGATAGTCGTCCTTCCAGTACTCCCGGGCCTGCTCGGGGGTCAATTCGTCGAACCGCACCGGGCGGCCGATCGCCGCACCGATCATCTCGACCGCGTCCCGGCGCCGGACCGGCTCCGGGCCGGTCGGCTGGTAGACCTGACCGGCATGGCCGTCGTCGGTGAGCGCCGCCAGGATGACCGCGGCGATGTCCGCCTCGTGGACCAGGGCGCTGTTCCAGTCACCGAACGGCGCGCGGACCACCCCCTCGGCCCGGATGGCGGGGGCCCAGTCCCGAGTGTTCGCCATGAACTCGCCGGGAAACACGTGTGTCCACTCCAGACCCGAGTTCTCGATCGCCCGGTGCAGCGGCCGGTGCGGGGCCTCGAGCGGGTCGTCGTCGGCTCGGCTCGGATCGTTGTGACCGAGGTGGGTGACCCGGCGGACCCCGGCCTTCCGGGCCAGTTCCAGGATCTCCGCCCCGGTGCTCAGCGGTCCGTACCCATCCATGGCGACCAGGTGCATGCGCGTCACGCCGCGCAGCGCCGGCGCCAGCGTGTCGGGCCTGGCGAAGTCGCCCGCCAGCACCTCCACGCCGCTGGGCAGCGCGGCGGCCGCCGGCGACGCGGGATCGCGGGTCAGTGCGCGTACGTCGTGGCCGGCGGCCACCAGTTGCCGGACCAGGCTGCCTCCGACGGTTCCGGTCGCTCCGGTCACCAGGATCGGCATGGTTCCTCCTCGGCTGTCGCCCGACGGCGGGCACGGTGAGTCGACCCCGCCAAACGGGGGCACTCTCGGATGGCTCATGGTCAGCCAGATCGATGCCGGAAAGCAATCGCGAACACCGCATTCACGTTCGCTCTGACCTGTGCAAACGCGACCGGCCCCGAATGCGCGCGGCAGCCCTTTTTCGTACCCGGAACAGCCGTTGACCTGCGTTTTCCGCGCTTCTCGGCGGTCCGCGCAATTTTTCGTCGCCGGTACGTCCCGCAGCCGGCGCGTTGGCCGCGCCGCGCATCCGCCGGCGCCGTCGTGAACGAAGATGGGGGTATGCGGATCCTTCTGGCCGGCGCGTCCGGCTTCCTCGGCACCCGGCTGGCCGACCGGCTCGCGGCGGACGGGCACCAGATCACCCGGCTGGTCCGTCGGTCGCCGCGCGACTCGCAGGAGCGTCGGTGGGACCCGGCCGCCGGGCAGCTCGACCCGGCCGTGGTCGCCGAGGCCGACGCCGTGGTCAACCTGGCCGGCGCGGGCGTCGGCGACAAACGCTGGAACGACGACTACCGCCGGTTGATCCGCACCAGCCGGGTGGACAGCACCACCACGCTGGCGACCACCATCGCCGGGCTGCCCGCCGCGGACCGACCCCGGGTGCTGCTCAACTCATCGGCGGTCGGCTGGTACGGCAACACGGGCGACCGGGCGGTCGAGGAGGACGCGCCGGCCGGCGAGGGCTTCCTGGCCGACGTCTGCCGGGTGTGGGAGGCCGCGACCCGGCCCGCCGAGGACGCCGGGGTACGCGTGGTCCGGCTGCGTACCGGTCTGCCGCTGGACCGCGACGGCGGGCTGCTCAAGCCGCAGCTGCTGCCGTTCAAGCTGGGCATCGCCGGCCGGCTGGGCAGCGGCCGGCAGTGGCTGCCGTGGATCTCGATGGCCGACTGGCTGAACGCGACCCGCTTCCTGCTGGACCACGACGAGGTCGCCGGCCCGGTGAACGTGGTGGGGCCGAACCCGGTGACGAACGTCGAGTTCACCCGCGAGCTGGCCCGGCAGCTGCACCGCCCGGCGATCATCCCGATCCCCGCGCTGGCGCTCAAGGTGGTCCTCGGCGGCTTCGCCCACGAGGCCCTCACCAGCACCCGGGTCCTCCCCGGAGTCCTGGCGAGAGCCGCCTACCCCTACCAGCACCCCACCCTCCCCGCCGCCCTGAAAGCGGCCCTGACAACCCCCTAACCCGCGTCGCGCTCCCGCCCACGTGGCGGGCCGGCATGATCGACTCGGCTTCCTTGATGTCGGGGCATCCCGGCGTCCCGGATGCCCCGACTTCCGTGAACAGGAGTGGATCATGGACCTCGCCGACGCCCCAACGCAGTTGATCAAGAGGTTTGCGTCATCCGAAGGCCGGAATCTGACGCAAACCTCTTGATCAACACGGGTGTCGGTGCGGGGTGGAGCCCTCGCTCAGCAGCCGATTACCCAGTGGTTGGGGGCGGTCTGCTTGAGGGCGCTGGTGTAGAAGGTGTTGTACAGGCCCATGCGCTGGTTGGAGCCGTTGGCGTAGGCGTAGCCGCCGGACTGGTACGCCCGACCGGCCGCCACATGCGCGTAGTTGCTGGCCGTCACGCAGGTCGGCGGCGTGGTCGGGGTGACCGTCGGGGTCGGCGTGGGGGTGAGGGTGGCCGTCGGGGTCGGGGTCGGGTTGGTTCCGCCGCCGTTCAGACCGAAGAAGAGCGCGTCACGGTACGTCGAGCAGATGGTGTCCAGGAAGTACGCGCCAGCGGTGCCGCACTGCTCGGCCGCCGAGCCCGGGTCGACCGGGGTGCCATGGCCCATCCCGGAGACCCGGTAGAGCCGCACGTCGTCGTTGCCGTACACCTCGAGGCTGGTGTTGGCGGGCAGCGACGAGGTGCTGGTCGGGGTCTGCGACACGCCCCGCACGTTGGTCCACTGGTCGCGGGACTCGGTGCCGTTGAGCGGGGTGACAGTGGTGTCCGAGGTGCCGTGCCAGATGGCCACCCGGGGGCGCGGGCCGGTGTAGCCGGAGTACGCGCCACGGACCAGGTCGCCCCAGGCGGCCGGGGTCTTGTCCGCACCCGGGTTCATGCAGCTGAACGCATTGACCATGCTGGTGGCGCAGCGGTACGGGATGCCCGCGATGATCGATCCGGCAGCGAAGACGTCCGGGTAGGTGGCCAGCATGACAGCGCTCATCGCCCCACCGGCGGAGAGTCCGCTGACGTAGACCCGGGAGCCGTTCACCGCGAAGTTCGCCTTGGCGTGGTCGACCATCTGCTTGATGGACAGCGCCTCGCCCTGACCCCGGGTGGTGTCGCCCGCCTCGAAGAAGTTGAAGCAGGAGTTGGCGTTGTTGCCGGAGGGCTGCTGGGCGACGATCAGGGCGAACTTCCACTGGTCGGCGTACTTCTGCCAGCCGGAGTTGGCGAAGTAGCCGGAGGCGTTCTGGGTGCAGCCGTGCAGCAGGACGACGGCCGGGGAGTTGGCCGGCAGGCCGTCCGGCCGGTAGGCGTACATGGCGAGGTTGCCGGGGTTGGAGCCGAACCCGGTCACCTGGGTGAGCGTGGCGGCCTGGGCTGGTGCGGCGACGGCGACCGCGCCCGCTACGGCGAGGGCGAGCCCGGCGACCGCACCGAGCAGCCGGGTGAGGGTGGACGAGGAGCGGCGCACGGCGGCCTCCTGAGGGGGCGGACTGTGAACTGGGTCACGGTCGAGTTGCCGTGACGTTACGACGATGTGTCGCCGCTATGACATGGGGCACACTCACACATTCACGACGGACGCTGTGTACGTCAAACCGTCGACGTGGTGGGCCGAATCCGTCCCCAACGGTCCCGTCCTTGCAGGTCTGACCGGCCCGTCCAGGTCCGGTTGGTAACGTCCGCTGCGTGCCGTCCTCCCCGTCGCTGGCCACCGGGCCCGCACCCGCGTCACCGCCGCGCGCCGTCCGGGACCGCCGGGCCGACCTGATCGTCGTGCTGGTGGCGCTCGCGCTCGCCGTCTGGGTGACCAGTGGGCTGTGGCGGGACCCGAACGTCCGCACGATCACCGTCAACTCCAGCGACCAGGCGCTGTTCGAATGGCTGCTGGCCTTCGGCGGGCACGCGGTCACCCACTGGGACAACCCGCTCTTCACCTACCTGATCAACGTCCCGGACGGCGTGAACCTCGCGGTGAACACGACAATCACTGTGTACGCGGTGGTCTTCGCTCCGCTCACGTACCTGATCGGGCCGCCGGCGACGTTCCTGGTGATCCTCACCCTGAACCTGCTCGCCACCGCCCTGGTCTGGTACTGGCTGCTCTCCCGGCACCTGGTCCGCAGCCGGCTGGCCGCCGGGGTCGGCGCCCTGTTCATCGCCTACTCCCCCGGCATGGTGTCGCACGCCAACGCGCACCTGAACTGGACCGCCGGTTGGCTGGTGCCGCTGCTGATCTGGCGGCTGTTCGCGCTGCGCCGCGCCGGGCACTGGCTGCGCGACGGGCTGATCCTCGGCGTGCTGGTCGCGGTGGCCTTCTCGATCGCCGCCGAGGGGCTCTTCTTCACCGCGCTGGCGCTGGGGGTGTTCGTCGCCATCTGGGCGCTGCACCCGGCCAACCGGGTGGAGGCCCGCGCCGCGCTGCCCAACTTCCTTCGCGGGCTCGGGGTGACCGCAGTGGTCGCCGGGGTGCTGCTGTCGTACCCCCTGTGGTTGCACTTCGCCGGGCCGCAACGGTTCCACGGCACCGGCTTCGACCCGGTCATCCACTCCGAGGACATCGCGGCGTTCGCCGCCTTCCCGCGCCGCTCGCTGGCCGGCGAGGCCGGACTGGGCACCTCGCTGGCGCCGAACCCGACCGAGGAGAACTCGTTTTTCGGCATCCCGCTGCTGGTGCTCACAGTGGTCTGTTTCGTCGTGCTCTGGCGGCGCGCCGACCCGCACCGCCGGGCCACCCTCTGGGCGCTGGGCGCCCTCGCGCTGATCTTCACGGTGCTCTCCTTCGGGCCCGTCGCCAAGGTCGACGGCCGACGCACCGATCTGCCCATGCCGTTCGACCTGGTCGGACAACTGCCGGTGGTGAACGCCGCGCTACCGGCCCGGCTGGCGCTGGTTGTCGCGCCGGTGGTCGGGCTGTTGCTGGCGTACGTCGTCGACCAGTTGCGCGCCGCACCACCCCGGCACCGCTCCACGGAGCTGGCCTGGCTGCTCGGTTTCGCGGTGGCCCTGGTGCCGCTGCTGCCCACCCCGCTGCTGACCGACGAGCGGGAGCCGATCCCGCGCTTCATCACCTCCGGCACGTGGCGGGACTACGTCTCACCCGACGGGGTGCTGACCCCGGTGCCGCTGACTGTGGACATCTACCCGGACGGCCAGCGCTGGCAGGCGTACGCGTTGTCGCACCGGCAGGGCGAGTTCGCCATCCCGGGTGGCTTCTTCCTCGGCCCCGGCGGGCCGGACGGGCGGGGCCGGATCGGCCCGGTGCCGCGCACGCTGAGCGCGTTGATGGACCAGGCCGGGCGCACCGGGCTGGTCCCCATCGTCACCGACGGGACGATCCGGGAGGTCCAGTCGGACCTGCGGCACTGGCGCATCGAGACTGTGGTGCTCGCCGACGAGGTGCACGGCGCGAAGTTCGAGGTCGACGAGGGGGCGCTGCTGCGTACCGGCACCGCCCTGTTCGGTGAGCCGCAACGGGTCGACGACGTCTGGCTCTGGCGCATCCCCCCTGCCGATCGGTAGACAGCGACGCGGCCAGCCGGGGCATCACGACCGGCCGCCATCGCGTCTAATGGGCCGATGAAATTGACCGGCGGGCGATTGCGGCGTGCCGCCGTGGCCGGGTTCGCGCTGGGGCTCGTCGCGCTCGGCGCGCCACCCGCCACGGCCACGACCAGCAGCTGAACGACCCGGAGAAGCCCGACGACCTGCTCGTCGTCGACCCGTACCAGGGCACCGAGCGGGTCATCGACATCGGCACCTTCGCCGCGCACACCGCAGCGGCCTGGTCACCCGGTGGCGACCTGGTGGCGGTCACCGGCTGGCCGGACGTGCCGGCCCAACTCGCCGAGCGCCAACGACTGGTGGTCGTCGACCCGGCGGGTGGCGGCCCTCGTTGGCAGGTCGACCTGGGCGACCGGCGGATGCTGGCCGGCCCGGCCGCCTGGCCTCCCGACGGCCGGCGGCTCGCGCTGCTCGCCTTCGACGGCTGCGCCGGGCCCCGACCAACCTGATGGTGCCGGGCGACCTGCTGACCGGGGCCGCGTTCGGTGGGTCGGAGCCCCGGCCGTCGCCGTTCGCCGCCCCGCTCTGGGTCCACCTGACGCTGGGCGTGCCGACGCTGCTCGCGGTCGCTCTCGTCGTCCGCCATCTGCGCCGCCGTCGCTCGGCCGCCCCGGCACCGAGCGACTGAGGTCGGGCGAGTCTCGGCGGGCCCGCCCGGTGAGGCGGCTCACCAGGGATGATCGCCGTTAGCGGGACTAGGCTGGTTGCCGTGACGACGACGACCCCCGGCCTGACGGCCGTCCGTGCCGGCCTGCTCGACTACCAGGCCGCCTGGGACGAGCAGCGGCGCCTGCACGAGTCGGTGGTGGCTGGCGAGCGCGGCGACACAGTGCTGCTGCTGGAGCACCCGAGCGTCTACACCGCGGGCAAGCGCACCGAACCGTGGGACCGACCCATGGACGGCACTCCGGTCGTCGACGTGGACCGCGGCGGCAAGATCACCTGGCATGGGCCGGGGCAGCTCGTCGGCTACCCGATCCTGCGCCTGCCCGACCCGGTGGACGTGGTCGCCTACGTGCGTCGGACCGAAGAGCTGCTCATCGACGTGTGCGCCGAGTTCGGGCTGACCGCCGGCCGGGTCGAGGGACGCAGCGGGGTCTGGGTGCCCGAGGACGAGCGGGGGCCGGCCCGCAAGGTGGCGGCCATCGGCATCCGGGTGGCCCGGGGCGTCACCCTGCACGGCTTCTCGATCAACTGCGACTGCGACCTGACGTACTTCGACCGGATCGTGCCGTGCGGCATCCGGGACGCGGGCGTCACCTCGCTCACCGCCGAGCTGGGCCGCCCGATCAGCGTCGCCGACGTGCTGCCGGTGGTCGAGCGCCGACTCTCCACCCTCGTCACGATCTGAGACCCGGCCGCGCGCCGCGGTGACCGACGGTCGGCCTACCCTCGGTCGGTGCAGATCGATCTTGTTACCGTCGTCGTCAGCGAGTACGACCCGGCCATCGCCTTCTTCACCGACGTCCTCGGCTTCGAGCTGGCCGAGGACACCCCGTCGCTGACCAACGACGGGCGGCCGAAGCGCTGGGTGGTGGTCCGCCCGCCGGGTGGCGGCACCGGGCTGCTGCTGGCCCAGGCCGACGGTGAGCGGCAGGAGTCCGCGGTAGGCGACCAGACCCACGGCCGCGTCGGGTTCTTCCTCCAGGTCGACGACTTCGACGCCACCTACCGCCGGATGGTCGAGATGCACGTCGAGTTCGTCAGGCCGCCACGCACCGAGCCGTACGGCCGGGTCGCCGTCTTCCGCGACATCGCCGGCAATCTCTGGGACCTGCTCGGCCGCGCCTGAGCCCCCGCCGACCCTCTCCCCGATCGAGTGGGCCGGCGGGGCGCACCTCCTAGGGCGTCAGGCGGTGCAGGTCACGCGGGAACGCGGTGACCTCCCGGACGTTCGCCGCGCCGACCAGCCGGGCCACGAACCGTTCCAGGCCGATGGCGAAGCCACCATGCGGTGGCATGCCGTGCCGGAACGCGTCCAGGTAGCCGGCGTACGGCTCGACCGGCTCACCCCGGGCCGCCAACGCCGCCAGGTAGTCGGCGTGCCGGTGCAGCCGCTGCCCGCCGGTGACCAGCTCCAGGCCACGGAAGAGCAGGTCAAACCCGTTCGAGTACGCGGGCCGCGTCGGGTCCGGGTGGGTGTAGAAGGGTCGCTTCGCCATCGGGTAGCCGGTGACGAAGAGGAAGTCCGACCCGTGTTCGCGCACTGCCCACTCGCCCAGCGCCCGTTCGTGGGCGGGCGCGAGGTCCGGCTCGTCGGCGGGCGCGCCGGCGATCGTCAGCGCCTCGGTGAAGTGCACCGCCGGGATCTGCGCCGGCACCTGCGGCGGTGTGACGTCGAGCGTCGCCAGGGCGTCGCCGGCCCGCCCGCTCACCGCGTCCAGCATCCCGGCCACTGTGTCGCGCAGCACGCGCATCACGTCCCGGTGGTCGGTGACGAAGCCCAGCTCCGCGTCGAGCGACGTGTACTGGGCGAGGTGCCGGACGGTGTCGTGCGGTTCGGCCCGGAAGACCGGCCCCACCTCGTAGACGCGTTCGAAGACGCCGACCATCAGCTGCTTGTAGAACTGCGGCGACTGGGCCAGGTAGGCGGGTCGGCCGAACCAGTCCAGCGCGAACACGTTCGCCCCGCTCTCGGTGCTGGAGCTGACCACCTTCGGCGTGTGGACCTCCACGAAGTCCTGGGCGTCGAGTGCGGCCCGGAACCCGGCCACCGCGGCCGCCGAGATCCGCAGCGCGGCCGACCGGGTGGGGTGCCGCAGCGCGGTGGGCGCGTTGTCCAGCTGGGTGGGCAGGCTCGCGGTGAGTGCCGGCCGGTACAGGTCGAACGGTGGCGGCACGGCGGGCGACCCGAGGGGACGTACCGTCGGGTCGGTCAGCTCGACCCCGGCGGGCGCCGTGCCGTTCGCGGTGGCCGTCGCGGTGACCTCGACGACCGTCTCCTCGGTGAGTTTCTCCAGCTCGGCGCGGACGGCCGGGTCGGTGACGACCACCTGGGCCAGGCCGGTGGCGTCGCGCACGATCAGGAAGGCCACCGACTTGAGCAGTCGGCGGCGGTGCACCCAGCCGGCGATCCGCACTGTCGTGCCGATCCTGGCGGGCAGGTGCTGGGACAGGGTTCGTTGCATGGCGGGCTGCTCCTCGGTCGATCGCCACGCCGTCGCCGCCCTGGGGTGGCGAAAGCGTCGCATCAGCCCCAGGGAGGTGTGGGCGAGCGGGAACCTCGCGGTGCCACCACACCTTCACCCCCGCCGAAGCGGGGGCCTCGTTCGTCGCCTGATGACCGGGGCCAGCCGGGCGGGCTCTACTGGGCGCGGATGACCCGCGGCCGTTCTTCCCGCAGCTCGGGAGGGTCTTCGCGCCCCGGCGCCAGACCGCCTCTCAGCACCGGCGGCTCTCTGCACTGGCGGGTCGGGGCACTACTCGGCTCCGTCGTCGCTGTTGCCGGGGACCGTAGCACCCGATTCCCCCGTCTGTGACGCCCTTTTCCGACCGGCCGGTGTCCGGCGTCACAACGTTCGGGGCGTGACGCCGGTCGCCTGACGCACATAGACACCCGCCGTCCGGCGTAGGCTCATTTTCGTGACGATCGAGCACTCCGCGCCGACGACCGGCCAGGCAGCGCGCACCGCAACGGCGGCCCCCGAGGGGCGACGCCTGCTGCGGATCGAGGCGCGCAACGCCGAGACGCCGATCGAGCGCAAACCGCCATGGATCAAGGTCAAGGCCAAGATGGGCCCGGAGTACACCCAGCTGCGCGGGCTCGTCTCGCGCGAAGGGCTGCACACCGTCTGCCAGGAGGCCGGCTGCCCCAACATCTACGAGTGTTGGGAAGACCGGGAGGCGACCTTCCTCATCGGCGGTGACCAGTGCACCCGGCGCTGCGACTTCTGCCAGATCGACACCGGCAAGCCGGCCGAGTTCGACGCCGACGAGCCGCGTCGGGTCGCCGAGTCGGTGGTCTCGATGGGGCTGCGGTACGCCACCATCACCGGTGTCGCCCGCGACGACCTGCCCGACGGCGGCGCCTGGCTGTACGCCGAGACCGTGCGACAGATCCACGCCCTCCAGCCCGGCTGCGGCGTCGAGCTGCTGATCCCGGACTTCAACGCCGTCCCCGAGCAGTTGGCCGAGGTCTTCAGCTCCCGCCCCGAGGTGCTGGCCCACAACGTGGAGACAGTGCCGCGCATCTTCAAGCGCATCCGGCCGGCGTTCCGCTACGACCGCTCGCTGGACGTGATCCGCCAGGCCCGCGCCGACGGCCTGGTCACCAAGAGCAACCTCATCCTGGGCATGGGCGAGGAGCGGGCCGAGGTGTCGCAGGCGCTGCGCGACCTGCACGAGGCCGGCTGCGAGCTGATCACCATCACCCAGTACCTGCGCCCCTCCCCCCGGCACCACCCGGTGACCCGCTGGGTCAAGCCGGAGGAGTTCGTGGAGCTGCGCGAGGAGGCCGAGGAGATCGGCTTCGCCGGGGTGATGAGCGGGCCGCTGGTGCGTTCGTCGTACCGGGCCGGTCGGCTCTACAAGCAGGCCATCGACGCCCGCGCCGCCGCCTCGGTCGCCACCGCCAGCTGACGTCGCCGGCAGCGCCGCGCGGCCGTTCGGCGCCCGGGTGTCATGATCCTGTGATGACCGTCGGCGTAC
Organism: Micromonospora trifolii; assembly: GCF_022229005.1. Lineage (GTDB taxonomy): Bacteria > Actinomycetota > Actinomycetes > Mycobacteriales > Micromonosporaceae > Micromonospora > Micromonospora trifolii. The sequence continues at coordinate 75,614 of NZ_JAKKFD010000038.1, read as the reverse complement.
GCGAGCAGCCGCGCGGCGCGGACTCGCCCCGCCCGCGACCCGGCGCACGCCCCGGCCTGGTCGGTTGGCTCACCGGGTTGGCGGTGCTCGCCGGGGTGGGTTACCGGCTCTGGCTGCTGGTGCACGCCGCCCCGCCGACCAACAGCGACGAGGCCACCATGGGGTTGGCCGCGCTGCACATCGCCCGGGGCGAGGGCTTCCCGGTCTGGTTCTACGGCCAGCAGTACATGGGCACGCTGGAGGCGTACCTGGCCGCGCCGGTGTTCGCCCTCGCCGGTGGGCCGTCGCTGCTCGGGCTGCGCCTGCCCACGCTGGCCCTGTACGCGCTGTTCCTGCTGCTGGCCTGGCGGTTGACGCTGCGGCTGACCGGGGACCGGTGGTTCGGGCTGCTGATGGTGGCACTGCTGGCCCTCGGCTCCGACCGGATCGTCAAGAACCAGCTGATCGCCGGCGGCGGCTACCCCGAGATGAACGCCGCCGGGGCGGCGCTGGCCCTGCTCGCCGTGGATCTGGCCACCGATCGGCCGGGGCGGCGACGGGCCGACGCCGGGCGATCCGACGGGCCGACGGCCGACGCCGGGCGACCCGGCCGGCGGTTGGCGCGCTGGGCCGGGTGGGGATTCCTGGCCGGGCTGATGATCTGGGTCGACCCGCTCGTGCTGCCGTACGTCGCGGCTACCGGCGCGGTTCTCGTCGGGTTCTGCCGCCGGGAGCTGTGGGGTGCCGCTGGGGCGCTGCTCGGGGCGGCGGCCGTGCTGGGGGCGGCTCCACTGCTGGTGCACAGCCTGCTGACCGGGCACAACCCGCTGCACGCCGTGCTCGCGGCCGGCGGTGCGAACGCCACAGCGGGCTGGCCGGACCGGCTGCACGGCGGCCTGGTGCTCGGCCCGCCGCTGGGCATGGGCTTCTGCGCTCCCGGCCAGTGCGCCACCTGGCAACTGTGGTGGGCGCTCGCCCTGCCGCTGCTGCTGGCCATCACCGCCGGCACCGCCTGGCGGGCCCTGCGCACCTCCGAACCGGACCCGGCTGGATCTGCCGCTGTCGGCCCCGATGTTGTCTCGCCCCGGGTGGCGGCGGCGACCCGGCTGGCGCTCGTGCTGGCCGCGGTGGCCACAGTCGGCGCGTACACGGTGAGCAGTTCCGCCGGGCTCACCCCGGTGGAGAGTTCCCGCTACCTGTCCTGCCTGCTCATCTCCCTTCCGGCGTTGCTCTGGCCGGTGTGGGAGGCGGCCCGGCACGGGTTGCGTCCGGCGGCGACCGGCCGGCGCGGCGTCGGGTCGACGCTGGCCCGGTCGGTAGCTGTGGTGTTGCTCGCGGCCACGCTGGGCACCGCCGCCCACGCCACCTGGCGGGCAGCGCAGACCGTCCCGGCGACCCGGGCCGCCGAGGCCCGGCACACCGAGTTGGTGAGCACCCTGCGTCAGCTCGGCGTACGGCACGTGCGCGCCGGCTACTGGACCTGCAACCGGCTCACCTTCGCCAGCGCGGAGCAGGTGGTCTGCGCCGTCGTCGACGACACCCTGCGCCCCGGGTTCGACCGCTACCCCGCGTACCGGCGGGAGGTGGACGGCGCTGCGGCACCGGCCTGGGTCGCGCCGGCCGGCTCGCCGCTGGCGGAGGTGCTCGACGAGCGGCAGCGATCGACACCGGGCAGCCTCGACCTGGTCACCATCGAGGGCTGGCGCATCTACCTGCCGCGCTGACCTCGGCGGTGCACGTCAGCGCGGCGTCCCGGTGCTCTCGTCAGCGCGGCGCGGCGGCCTCGGTGAGCAGGCCGAGGCGGTGGGCCAGGGCGGCGGCCTCCACCCGGTTGGTCACACCCAGCTTCGCGATGATCCGGGAGACGTGCACGCTTGCCGTCTTCGGTGAGATGAACAGCTGCTCGGCGATCCGGCTGTTGCTGTGCCCCTCGGCCACCAGGCGCAGCACCTCCCGCTCCCGAGCGGTCAGCAGGTCCGCGCCGGCCCCGCGTCCGGCACCACGCAGGCCGACCCGCCGCGCCAGGGTGGCGGCCGCCTCGACCAGCGGGGTCGCGTCCAGCCGCCGGCCGATCTCGGTGGCCTCGGTGACCGCCGCCGCCGTCTCGTCGCGTTCCCCGGCCGCGGCGGTCGCCTCGGCCAGCGCCAGCAGGGCCCTGCCCAACGGGTAAGGCTGCCCGTCGGCCCGCCACGCGTCGACCGCCGCACGCCACGCCGGCAGCGCCTGGTCGCCGACCGCGAGCAGCGCGGTGACCTGGGCGGCGTGCGCACGGGCCGCCGGGTGCCGCGCCGGCAAATCGGTGGCGAGCGCCGCCACCGCGGCTGCCAACTCCCGGTCACCCACCCGGGCCGCGGTACGCGCGGCGGCGCCAAGCACCGGCCACCCCTCCCGGGGAAGCTGCGGCAGGCTCTCGTCGGCCACCGCGACGCGGGCCGCCCGTACCGCCTCGACCTTGTCGTCCGCGGCCAGCGCCGCCTCGATCGCCAACTCGTGCAGGGGCAGGCGGTGGTTCGGCCACAGGTACGGCCGGTTGAGGAAGGTGAGCGCCCGGTCGACCAGTTCGTCGGCGCCCGGATGGGCGCGGGCCAGCCGCAGCCCGGCGCCCAACTGGAGCCAGTGCAGCCCGGTGACACCGGACAGGTCGATCCGGGCTGCCTCCGCGCAGACCGCCTCGGCCTCGTCCCACCGACCGAGCGCGATGAGCGCCTCGGCCCGGTTGGAGAGCAGGTACGCCCCGGTGGAGCGGCTGATCCCCACCCGTCGCGCCTCGGCCACGCCGGCCTCGGCGGCCTGCGCCGACTCGGCGTAGCGGCCCAGCTCGCAGAGCACGTCCGACTGGTACACCCGGGCGAGCACCAGGGCCGTGGCGTCCCCGGACTCGCGGACGACGGCTTCGGCCTGGCTCAGCTCGGCCAACCCCCGCTCCAGGTCCCGCTGGCCATGGCAGAGCAGGGCGATCCGCGTGTGCAGCAGCGCCAGGTCCTCGCCGAATGCCTCGCCGTCCACGGCAGCCTCGGCAGCCACCCGGGCCGCCTGCTTGGGGTCGATCTTGACCAGGTGCGCGGCGATGTCGGCGAGCAGCCGAACCCGCGCCACGTCACGGGGGCCGCCGGCGGCCAGCCGGTACGCCTCATTCAGCTCCTGGCGACCGTCACTCTTGCCGAGCAGGGCCATCAGCCGACCCCGCTGGTTGAGCAGGCGGGCAGCGCGCAGCGGTGCGGCGTCGGCGTCCACCTCGGCCAGGCCGGCCCGGGTCAGCGTGATGGCGCGGCTGAAATCGCCGGCCGTGACCGCCGCGGCCAGCGTCTGCTCCAGCAACGCCAGGTGATCCATGCCGAGCAGGTCGGCGGCGTCCGGCACCAACTCCCACAGCTCCAGCGCCCGCTCCAGCAGTCGGCGCTGCTCGGCGTACGCGTACCGGTCGGCAGCGGCGCACGCGGCGGCTCGGGCGGCGACGAGGGCCCTCGGGTGGTTGTGCGCGGCGTACCAGTGGTGGGCGATCTCGGCCGGGGCCCGGCCGGCGGCCACCAGGTGCGGCTGGGCCTCGATGGCGGCGGCGAAGCGGGCGTGCAGCCGGGCATGTTCACCGGGCAGCAACTCGTCGTGCACGGCCTCGCGGACCAGCGCGTGGCGGAACTCGTAGTCACCGTCCCGGTCGGCCACCACCAACTGGGCGGCGACGGCGGCGCGCAACGCGTCCTCCAGCTCGGCCTCGGGCAGCCCGGCGACCTCGGCGAGCAGGTCGTGGGCGAAACGGGTGCCGCCGGCGGCGGCGATCCGCAACACCCGCTGGGTCGGCTCGGGGAGCCGGTCCACCCGGGCCAGCAGCAGGTCACGCAGCGTCTCGGGGAGCGCCGCGCAGCCGATCGGGTCACCGGCGACGGCCAACTCCTCGATGAAGAAGGGGTTGCCCTGGGTGCGGTCGTGGACATCGTCGACGGCACGGGCGAGCGGCTCGGTGCCGAGCAGGTCGGCGAGGATCGCGGCGGTGCCGTCGCGGTCCAGGCGACCCAGCTCGACCCGCTCCACGCCCCGCGCCCGATCCAGCTCGGCGAGGAACGGGCGTAACGGGTGCCCGCGCTGCAACTCGTCGGTGCGGTAGGTGCAGACCAGCAGCAGCCGACCCGGCCTCGCCGCCCGGACGAGGAAGCCGATGAGGTCGCGGGTGGAACGGTCGGCCCAGTGCAGGTCCTCGATGATCAGGACCAGTGGGCGGGCATCGGCCAGCCGCTGGAACAGCTCGGCGACCAGGTCGAACAGGTAGCCGCGCGGGGCGTCGCTGAGCGGGACGGCACGCGGGGTGGCCAGCGTCGCGGAGGCGCGGCCCAGCTCCGGCAGGAGCGGGGCGAACTCCGCCTCGTAGCCGGCGAAGACCTCGGGGCCGTCGGCGCGGAGCACAGCGCGCAACGCGGCGGCGAACGGCGCGAACGGCAGGCCCGCCTCGCCCAGCTCCAGGCACTGGCCGACGAGCACCCGCGCCGCGCCGTCGGTGGCCCAGCCGGCGAACTCCTCCAGCAGCCGGGTCTTACCGACGCCCGCCTCGCCGCCGACCAGCACCGTGGTCGGCTCCCCGGCCCGCGCCCGGCCCAGCGCGTCCCGCAGCGCTGCGGTCTCGCTGTGGCGTCCGACGAGGACGGAGCTGGCGGCGCGTACTGTCACGTGTTCGAGCATGCCATGGCGGCCCGCCCCGCCGGCCCCGCCGATCGGCCGGCGGCCGGACGGCGGGGTCGGATCGGGTCGGGCCGCCAGCCCAACGGGCGCGGCGGACGTGGCAGCCACGCCGGGCCCGCCGGACGTGGCGGCCGTGCCGGGCACGCCGGACGTGGCAGCCAGGCTGGGCCCGCTGGACGTGGCGGCCGTGCTGGGCGCTGTCACCGGCGGGCGTCGCCGGTGCGACCGGCCTGCCTGCGCCGGCCCAACCACCCGCGGCTGACCGGACGGGACAGCGACCGGGCGAGCCGGTCCGCGGCCGCGTCGGCGCGCAGCTCGGCGGCGTGGGTACGGTGCAGGGTGAGCAGGAAATCTGCGTCGTTGCCGAACATGTCGGGCTCCTTCGTGGCGTCGTCGTCTTCTGCTGACGACTCTTCGCGCGAAGGCCCCAACCGGGCATGGGCATGGCGCCTCATCTTCCCCGCCCGCAGCCTCCTTACCCGGCCGCTCCGGGCGCGTACGGCGACGTAAGGTACTCAGCTGCCCCGGCACCCGGACGCGGATCAACCGGGCCGGCGGCGACCACTAGACTCTGCGGCATGGCAAAGCCCCAGGAGAAGGTCTCGTTCGGCCAGCGGCTGAAGCAGATCGGGATGGTGTTCCAGTTCACCGCCAAGCAGGACCGGTGGTTCGCGCCGTTGGTCGCCGCAGCGGTGCTGCTCCCGCTCGCGCTCACCGTGGTCGCGGTCATCCTCTGGGGCTGGATCTGGCTGCCGCTGGGCATCCTGTTCATCCTGCTCGCGGTGCTGATCGTGCTCAACCTGCGGTCCAACAAGGCGATGATGAACGCCGCCGAGGGGCAACCCGGCGCGGCGGCGCAGATCATGGAGAACATGCGCGGCGACTGGCGGGTGACCCCTGCGGTCAGCTCGACCACCCAGATGGACATGGTCCACCTGGTGATCGGCCGCCCGGGCGTGATCCTGCTGGCCGAGGGCAACCCGCAGCGGGTGCGCGGCCTGCTCGGCCAGGAGAAGCGGCGGCTGTCCAAGGTGATCGGCTCCGCTCCCCTGCACGACTACGTGATCGGGCAGGAGGAGGGCGAGCTGCCGATCCGCAAGCTCCGGACGACGCTGCTGCGCCTGCCCCGCGCCCTCTCCGGCAAGGACGTCAACTCGCTGGACAAGCGACTCAAGGCGCTCACCGCCCGGCCGCAGATGCCCAAGGGCGCGATCCCGAAGAACATGCGGCCGCCAGGCGCCTTCCGCCAGTCGCGGGGCCGCTGACCCCCTCAGGTGTACGTGTAAAGGAGCCGGACCCACACGGGTCCGGCTCCTTCGCGTACACCCTCATGTGCCCACCCCCGACGCGCCGCCCGCCTCGGGCCCACCTCGCCGCGCCGCCCGCCTCGGGCCAACCTCGCCGCGCCGCCCGCCTCGGGCCAACCCCGCCATGATCGTGCTCGATCCTGGATGTAGTGGCCTCGTGCGCGGCGGATGCCACTACATCCTGGATCGAGTGCGATCTTGCGGCTCGGGCGGTCCCGGACCGCGGGCTCGGGCGGTCCCGGACCGCGGGCTCGGGCGGTCCCGGACCGGCCTAGGGAGGGGTCGGCCTCAGCCTCGGGGGGCGTCGACGATGACCGAGCCGGCGATTCGGTCGTGCAGGCCGCGCCGGTGCTCGTCCATGATCAGTGCGGGGACGACCAGGGCCAGCAGCAGGCCACGGATCAGCCCCCGGAGCACGCCGATCCGGCCGCCATCGTTCCAGTTCACACAGCGGATCTTGGTGATGTACATGCCCGGCGTCTGGGCGAACAGGCCGAGGAAGATGCCGTACTCCAGGACCAGCACCAGCACCGGCGCCCAGCCGTCGCGTACCGGGTCGGCGAAGAAGTTGGACACCAGCAGGCAGAGCACCCAGTCGATGATCAGCGCACCGAACCGCTTGCCGAGGCTCGGTGGGGCGAAGGTGGGGTCGGTGGCCGGCGCTGCCGGGGCCTGCGGGTTGCTCACAGCGATCAAGGGTATCCGCGCCCGGATGAGGCGCTGCCGGGTGTCGCCACCACTGCGTGCCGATTCGGGCCAAAGGCATCAGATGTCATTACACTGGCCCAGCCGGTACGGCGTTCGCGCAGGCTGAGTGCGTGGACAGGAGCGTCGCTGACGCTCCGCGAGGGACGTAACACGGCAGAAACACTCAAGACATGGCCGGGCAACCGCTTGGCCCTAGCGTCGCCAGAAGCCTAGCCACCCCGTGGACGTGCCAGGAGGATGTGTGTTCGCCAATCCCGAGGAACTGCTGCGATACCTCAAGAACGAGGACGTGAAGTTCGTCGACGTTCGTTTCTGTGACCTGCCCGGCGTGATGCAGCACTTCAACCTGCCGGTCGAGTCCGTCAACGACGACCTCTTCACCGACGGCCTCGCGTTCGACGGTTCGTCGATCCGCGGTTTCCAGGCGATCCACGAGTCGGACATGCTCCTGCTCCCGGATGTCGCCACCGCGTTCATCGACCCGTTCCGCGCGCAGAAGACGCTCGCGCTCAACTTCTTCATCCACGACCCGTTCACCCGCGAGGCCTACAGCCGCGACCCGCGCAACGTGGCGAAGAAGGCCGAGGCGTACCTGGCGGCGAGCGGCATCGCCGACACCGCCTACTTCGGTGCCGAGGCGGAGTTCTACATCTTCGACTCGATCCGCCACGAGACCTCGGCGCACCAGTCGTTCTACTACATCGACTCGATCGAGGGCGCCTGGAACACCGGCCGCGAAGAGGCGGGCGGCAACCTCGGCTACAAGACCGCGTACAAGGGCGGCTACTTCCCCGTCCCGCCGGTCGACCACTACGCCGACCTGCGTGACTCGATCGTGCGCCGCCTCGTCGACACCGGCTTCAACGTGGAGCGCTCGCACCACGAGGTGGGCACCGCCGGCCAGTCCGAGATCAACTACCGGTTCTCCACCCTGCTGCACGCCGGCGACCAGCTCCAGCTCTTCAAGTACATCGTGAAGAACGAGGCGTGGGCCAACGGCAAGACCGCTACCTTCATGCCCAAGCCGCTCTTCGGCGACAACGGCTCCGGCATGCACACCCACCAGAGCCTCTGGCTCAACGGTGAGCCGCTGTTCTACGACGAGACCGGCTACGCCGGCCTGTCCGACATGGCCCGCTGGTACATCGGTGGCCTGCTGCACCACGCGCCGTCGCTGCTGGCCTTCACCAACCCGACGGTCAACTCGTACCGTCGCCTGGTGCCGGGCTACGAGGCGCCGGTCAACCTGGTCTACTCGCAGCGCAACCGCTCCGCCTGCACCCGCATCCCGGTGACCGGCAGCAACGCCAAGGCCAAGCGCGTCGAGTTCCGCGTTCCGGACCCGTCGGCCAACGTCTACCTGGCCTTCTCGGCCATGATGATGGCCGGCCTGGACGGCATCAAGAGCAAGATGGAGCCGCCGACGCCGATCGACAAGGACCTCTACGACCTCCCGCCGGAGGAGTGGGGCGACGTCAAGCAGGTGCCGGGCTCGCTGCCGGCCGTGCTCGACTCGCTGGAGGCCGACCACGACTACCTGCTCGACGGCGGCGTCTTCACCCCCGACCTGATCTCCACCTGGGTCGACTGGAAGCGCGCCAACGAGGTCGACCCGGTGCGCCTGCGCCCGACCCCGCACGAGTTCGCCATGTACTACGACTGCTGAGCAGTCAGATGCACGACGACTGCTGAGCAGTCGCTGGAACACCGGCCGGGCCGGCTCCGCTTCACCGCGGAGCCGGCCCGGTTCGCTGTGCGCGCCCCCCGGCATGCCTTCGCGTCCGATATATTGCTCGCGTGGACACACCTCTCCGCGAACCGACGTTCCTGATCCTCACCGCGCTGGCCGCCCAGCCGATGCACGGCTACGGGCTGATCGGTGAGGTCGCCGCACTCTCCGACAACCGCGTGTCGCTACGCCCGGGAACGCTCTACGGGGCGCTCGACCGGCTGGTCGACGCCGGCCTCGTCGAGGTCGACCGGGAAGAGGTGGTGGACGGCCGACTGCGCCGCTACTACCGCCTCTCCCCCGGCGGCGAGACCATCTTGAGCACCGAGACCGAGCGGCTGCGCCGCAACGTCGAAGCCGCCACCGCCCGGCTGTCCAAGCGGACTCGCGCCGCCCTCCCGACCACCCCACGCACGGCCGGAGGCTTGGCATGAACGATCTGGAACGCCGCTACCTCCGGCTGCTGCGCGCGTACCCCACCGAATACCGGCGTACCCGCGGCGCCGAAATCGTCGGTACCTACCTCGACCTGGCCGCCCCTGCCCAACGCTGGCCGGCGCCGGCCGACGCCGCGGACCTGCTGCTCGGCGGCCTCCGCCAGCGGCTGCGGGCCGCGGGCGTCACCGACCTGATTCCGGGGGTACGCCTCGCGGCGCTGCTGGCCCTGGTCACCGCCAGCGCCCTGGCAGGTGTCTGGGGTACGGCAGAGCTGCATCCGCCGCCCGTGGAGTGGGGCGTCCCCCACGTCGGCCCGTTCGTCTCGCTCGGTGTCGTCGCGTGGGCGGCATGGCTGCTGGCGGCGGCGGTGATCGCTGTCGCGCCGAGCCGGGTCGCCCGGTGGGCCATCACCTTCGCGCTCCTGCTCACGGTGGCGCTGCCACCGGTGGCCGCGGCGCTCGGCGCACCCCGACCGCCGCTGATGGTGCTGCTGCCGCAGGTGGTCCTGGGTCTGCTGGGGCTCGCCCTGCCCGACCGATCTTCCCGGGCGATCCGCCTCGCGCCGGCGCTGTCCGCACTGTTGGCGGCGGTGGCGACGGAATTCCTGGTGGGCTTGGATGCGGTCGGCACCTACTACGGCGCCACCCTGGAGATCTTCCTGCCCACCGTCGGCGGACTGTTGCTGGTCGTCGGGGCTCTGCTGGCCACCGGGCTGGCACTGGGCGGGGACACCCGCGGCGGTTGGGCGCTCGTCACACTGCTCACCCCCATCGGCTTCCTGGCGGTGCCCGGCCTGGCAGACAGCTTCGGCCCGGCGTACGGCGCCATCACCTTCGCGGAACTGGCCGTGACCGCTGTCGCCGTCGCGCTCGCCGGTCCGGCCGCGCTGCTCCTGGCCGTTGCGTTGCGCAGCCGCCGAACCTCCAGCCCCCAGCCCTCAGGCCAACCCTGCCCCACCTGCGGCGCACGGGCTTAACCCCCCGGCGCCGGCCATCCGGCCCCCGGCCCCCGCTCCTCGGCATCCGGCGCCGCCGCATCCTGCCCCGCCCCACGCCGTCCCGCCCTGCACCGCACCGCACCGCCTGCCCTCCCTCCCCAAGATCGTGCTCGATCCTGGATGTAGTGGCCTCGACCGCGTCGCACACCACTACATCCACGTTCGAGCGCGATCTTGACCGCGCGACTATGACGATCATGAGGTTGGCGGGGCGTTCCGTCCAGATTGCCCTCGTCAACCTCATGATCAACGGCGGCGGGCGGCGCGGGGAGCGCGCAGGGTGCGCGCGGTGCGGGCGGTGCGGGCGGTGCGGACCATCACGGTCAGGAGCAGGGCGGTCATGGCCAGGGCACCGGGGGCCTTGGTGACGCGGGCCAGGTTGGTGCCGTCGGGCAGGGCGAGGAACGCTGCCGCTGCGGCGGGCAGCACGAACCATGTCGTACGGGCGGCGGTGAGCGCGAGCAGCGCCAGGGGCCAGGTCGCGTACCAGGGGTGGAAGACCGGGGACAGGACGACGGTGGCGACCAGCGCCAACGCCGCGCCGTGCAGCGCCACCCGGGAACGCGCCACCTCCACCCGCGCCACCTCCACCCGCGCCCCGTCGACCCGCGCCCCGTCGACCTCCGCCACCTCCGCCCGCGCTACCCGCCGGGCGTCGTTGGACCCGCGCAGGGTCTGCCAGGCCCGCCACCAGAGCACCACCAGCACTCCGACGAGCAGCAGCAGCGCGACCGCCCGGACCAACGGCACCGCCTGCGGGTCCCGGCCGACCAGCGCGCCGGCGTAGTCGACCACGAAGCCCACGGCGGTGGGTGGTGACGTCCACTGTTCCGAGTCGCCACTGTGGGTCAGCCCGCCCACCCAGCCGAAGCCGAGGCCGGACACCGCCGAGGTGACCAGCAGCGCGGCGAGCAGCCCGCCGGCCAGCCAGGCACAGTGGCGCAGCAACGCCCGTACCGTGTAGCGGCCGGGCATCCCGGCCAGCACGGCGAACGGCACCACCACCACGGCGGTGGCCTTCACCGTGACCGCCAGTCCGAGCAGTGCTCCGGCCAGCAGCAGCTCCGCCGGCCGGCCCGGTCGACGGACCACGACCAGCAGGCCACACAGCAGCAGGCCCAGCATCACGGCGTCGTTGTGCGCGCCGGCCACCAGGTGGACGCCGACCAGCGGACCGGCCAGCGCCAACCAGGCGGCCCGCCGGGCCGGAACCCCGGCCGCCCGCGCCAGAGCGGGCAGGCAGAGCGCGGCCAGCAGCAGCCCCGCCACGGCGATCACGCGCAACGCCACGATGGTGCCGGTGAGCCCACCGCCGAGGCCGACGGCGAGCGCCGCGAGCAGGACGAACACCGGCCCGTACGGCGCCGGGGTGTCCCGCCAGATCGGCGCCACAGTGTCCAGCCAGGGGCAGCCCGCCGCCGCCACCCCCACTGTGTACGGGTCGACGCCGTGCGCGTACGTCCAACCCTGGCAGGCGTACGAGTAGACGTCCCGGCTGCCCAGCGGCGGCGCGAGCAGCAGCGGCAGTGCCCACAGCCCGGCGGTGGCGTACGCCCAACGGGTCGACGGCGCACCCTCGCGCAGTGACCACCACGCCCCGACCAGCAGCACGGTGCCGATCAGCCAGCAGGTCAGCGTCGCCGGGCCGTCCGGGGCTTCCCAGATCGACGCGGGTGTCACGCCCAGCGGGGCGTCGGGCAGCGCCCCGCCGAGGTATCCGGCCACGGCGAGCAGGACCGCGCCGACCAGGCCGACATACCGGGCACGCGAGGCCGCCAACGTCACGGAGGGCGGCGGGACGGGCGGCGGCGAGACGGGCGGGCCGGGAGTGGTCACCGGCGCACCTTCCCTCAATCGGCGGCGACCGGCTGACGGGCCGCCCGAGCCGACCGTACCAACCGGATGACCAGCACGATCACCAACAGCGTCATCAGTGGCGCCCCGACCGTCTTGGTGTACCGGGGAAACCCGGTGCCGTCGGGCAGCACCAGGAAGGACGCGACCAGGGCGACCACTATGAACCATCTGGTGCGCTGGGCGGTGGCCGCCAGCACGAACAGCGGCCAGGTCCAGTACCAGGGGTGCACGACGGGGGCGAGCGCGACGGTGAGGGCGAGCGCGAGGCCGGCGTGGTACAGCGGGTCGCGGGTGCGAGCGCGCCACCAGAGCCAGACGAGCAGCACGGCCAGGAGGACCACGGCGATCCCGCGGGTGACCGGCAGCGCGTCGATGTGACCACCGAACAGCGCCGCGACGTACCCGACCGTCTGCCCCACCGCGGTCGACGGGGATGTCCAGGCGATGGCGGCGCCACCCTGGGACAGCCCGCCGACCCAGCCGAAGTCCAGCCCACCGGCGACTGTCACGCCGACCACGCTGGCGACAGTGCCGCCGACCACCCAGCCGCCGTCGCGGATCAGCGTGCGGATCCGGTACGGCCCGGCGGTGGCCGCCAGCGCGGCGAACGGCACCACCACCACGGCGGTCACCTTGATCGCCACCGCGACTCCGAGGAGCAGCCCGCCGACCAGCAGCATTCCGCGCCGGCCCGGGTGCGCCGCCACCACGGCCAGCCCACCGACCAGCGCGGCGAGCATCAGCACGTCGTTGTGGGGTCCACCGATCAGGTGCGCGGCTACCAGGGGGGAACCCAACGCCAGCCACACCGCCCGCTTCGCCGGCACACCGGCCCGACGCGCCAGCGCCGGCAGAGCCCACGCGGTGAGGGCCACTCCGACCAGCGACAGCGCACGGAACAGCACGATGCTGGCGGTCAGCGAACCGGTGGCCTTCACCACGGCGCCCGCGATCAGCACGAACAGCGGCCCGTACGGCGCCGGGGTGTCGCGCCAGATGACCGAGACCGTGTCCAGCCAGGGGCAGGGCAGCGCGGAGACGCCCTGCTCGTACGGGCTGATGCCGCCGACGAAGCTGGCACCCTGGCAGGTGTACGCGTACACGTCCCGACTGCCGAAGGGTGGCGCGATCAGCAACGGCAGCAGCCAGAGCCCGACGGTGACCAGGGCCCACCGCGTCGAGGGTCCCCCGTCGCGCAACGCCCACCAGGCGTACGCCATCAGGCCGGTGCCGACCAGCCAGGCGGCGAGGATCAGCGGGCCGTTGGGTCCCTGCCAGATGCTGACCGGGGTGCTGCGCAGGGGGCCGCTGGGGAACGCGCCGCCGAGGAAAGCGGAGAGCGCGAGCAGCATCGAGCCGGCCAGGCCGGTCCAGCGCGCGAGGTGGGAGGGCACGCCGGACATGCTGCCAGCCCGTCGGTGGGAGGCCGACGGCAGGCACGGTTCAGCAGTGGCGCGCCGGTGCCAGCCCGCTGGAGATCGAGTAGTCGCCGGCGGCGCGGACCCGCACCTCGGTCCACCCGTCCACGCCCGGTCGCAGGCAGCCGTCCGGGCCGCTCAACGTGAGCCAGCGCGACCAGTGCACCCGGACCGGCACGTCCCCGGGTGTGGCGGTCAGCCGGACCGCGCCGCGGTCGGCGGCGACGAGTTGACCCGGGGCACCGACCAGCGGGGTCGGATCGACCACTGCGTACATCTGCCAGGTGGCGTCTCGCCAGACCTCCCGCAGGTACGGCAGGCCGGCCCGGATCAGCGCGGCCTCGTCGCGGCCCCACCGGTCGGCGGGTGCGTCCGGGGCGAGCACCACGTAGGTCACGGCCTCGTGCCGTAGCCACTGCTCGTACGTCTGCGCGCTCAGGTTGCCGTCGTAGAACAGCGCGTTGCGGTCGCTGTCGACCTGGCGTTCCCAACCCCGGGCCAGTGGCACTGTCGGCGGCAGGTACGCGGACTCCCAGTGGTCGCGTAGTGGCACCACCTCGACCCGCCCGGCCGGCTGCCGCCGGTCGAGTTCGGCGACGAGCGGTTGGTAGAAGCTTTCGGCGCTTTCCGGGGCGCCGGCCCGGGTCACGTCGCTCGTCATCACCGGGGACTGCCACCACACTGTCGCGGCGAGCAGCGCGGCCAGCCACGGCCCCGGCAACGCGGCGTACCCGGCCAGCACTGGCAGGGCGAACAGCATCGGCAGTCGTAGCGCGTTGGAACCGATCGGGCTGGGCAGGTAGTACGCCCCGATCAGGAGCAGCACGGTGAGCACCGCGCCGACGCGCAGCACCCGGCGGCGACGCGGCAGCACGACAGCCACCAGCACCGCGAGCGCGACGTTGATGCGCATCGACTCGGCCGAGTACGGCTGGGTGCCGCCATTGCCGAAGACGAACGCCATCGGGGCGAGCGTGACGGCGGGCGCCACGGCCAGGACGAACCCCTCGGCCAGTGGTCGCTCGGCGCGCCAGCCTCCGGGTAGCGGTCGGCCCGGCCCGTCACCGGTTCGCAGGGCGCCCAGCAGCAGCGCCGCGCCGGCCAGCCCGGTGAACAGGCCGGCGACCGGGCTGGCCGCCGTGGCCAGGGCGGCGCAGCCGGCGGCGAGCGTCAACCGGAGCCAGCGCGGTGGGCGTTCCGCGCTGACCGCGCAGAGCGCCAGCAGCCCGAACGCCAACCCGACAGCGAAGGTGATCCGACCGCTCGCCAGGTTGCCGATCAGCACCACAGCGCCGAGGACGCCGGCCAGCAGCGGCCGTCGGGCCCGGTTGCGGGTGAACAGCCAAGCCAGCGCGGCGGCGCCGACCACGGCGGCGACCGCGCCCAGCGGACGCACGCCGATCAGCGCGCCCACCCGGGCGGTGAAGAGGCTGTAGCCGTACTGGTTGACGCCGCCGTACCAGCCGAAGTCGACCGGCGCGGCCCCGTATCGCTCGGTGAACCCGGCACGGGCCACCTGGGCGGCGAGGTCGGTGCCCATCGGCGGCGCGAGGAGGAACGCGACGGCGAGCACCACAGCGGCTCCGGTCGCCGCACCCGCGATGCGTAGCCCGGTTGGACCCGGCGACGCGTCAGGCATCGAGGACCCGTTCGGCCGCGGCGCGGGAGCGGCGGCCGGTGCGCAGGTACTCGTCGAGGAACTCCCCCGGGTCGTCGCGGCCGAGCAGCCGGGCCACCCCGGCCAACTCCACGCCGTGCCGGGGCAGTTGGTCTCCGGCCCGTCCGCGGACCAGCATCAACGCGTTGCGGACCTGCGCGGCCAGGGCCCAACCGGCGGCCATCTCCGCGGCGTCCGTGGTGTCGATCAGGCCGGCCCGCTCGGCCGCCGCGAGGGCGTCGAGGGTACGCGTGCCGCGCAGCGCCGGATTCGCGCCGGCGTGCCGGAGCTGGACGAGTTGCACCGCCCACTCCACGTCGGCGAGCCCACCGCGACCCAGCTTGGTGTGGGTGGCCGGGTCGGCGCCACGGGGCAGCCGTTCGGTCTCCACCCGGGCCTTGATCCGCCGAATCTCGACGACCTGCTCGCGGGTCAGCCCGTCGGCCGGGTAGCGCACCGGCTCGATCATCGCCTCGAACTCGGCGCCCAGCTCGGCGTCGCCGCAGACGAACCGGGCGCGCAGCAGAGCCTGCGCCTCCCACACCCGTGACCAGCGGGCGTAGTACTGCGCGTACGCGGCGAGGCTGCGTACCAGCGGACCCTGGCGGCCCTCCGGTCGCAGGTCGGCGTCGACGCCCAGCGGCGGGTCGGGGGCGGGTACGCCGAGCAGTCGGCGCAGTTCCTCGGCGACGGCGTGCGCGGCGGCGCTGGCGGCGCTCTCGCTGGTGCCCGGCGGCGGGTCGTAGACGAAGAGCACGTCGGCGTCGGAGAGGTAGTTCGACTCGTACCCGCCGAGCCGGCCCATGCCGATCACCGCGAACCGCAGACCCGCTGGTGCCGGCTGGCTGGCCTGAGCGGCCCGCAGCGCGGCGGCCAGTGTGGCGTCGGTGACGTCGGCGAGCGCCGTACCGACAGCGGTGATGTCGGACAGCCCGCGGGCGGGACGGTTCGCGCCGTCCGCCCGGGTGGGGCTGGGCGCGAGCGCGCCGGCCCGGCAGAGCACG
This sequence comes from Micromonospora trifolii, assembly GCF_022229005.1. GTDB lineage: Bacteria > Actinomycetota > Actinomycetes > Mycobacteriales > Micromonosporaceae > Micromonospora > Micromonospora trifolii. The sequence continues at coordinate 59,849 of NZ_JAKKFD010000038.1, read as the reverse complement.
TCGGCGCAGGCCACCCGGACCAGCTCGCGACGCCGCAGCGCGCGCACCGCGCTGGTGGCCTCGACCGGGTCGGTGTGCCGGGCCGCCGCCGCCAGGAAACCCTCCCGCAGCACCTCCGGCGGGCGCGGGGCCAGTTCGTTCTCCTCGGCCAGCAGCCGCAGCGCCTCCGGGTCGCGGGCGAGCAGGTCGGCGACGTACCGGGACAGGGCGAGCACCCGGGCCAGCCGACGGGCGACCGGGCCGCCGTCGCGCAGCAGCCGCAGATACCAGGGCGTGCTGCCCAGCTTGTCGGAGACCTTGCGGTAGTTGAGCAGCCCCCGGTCCGGTTCCGGCGCGTCGGCGAACTCGCTGAGCAGCACCGGCAGCAGGGTGCGTTGGATGGCCGCCGTGCGGCTCACCCCGCCGGTGAGCGCCTGGAGGTGGCGCAACGCCCCGGCCGGGTCGGCGAAACCGAGGATCTCCAGGCGGTTCCGGGCCGCCTCCGGGGTGAGTCGCAACCCGTCGGCCGGGACGCGGGAAACCGACTCCAGCAGCGGCCGGTAGAGCAGTTTGGCGTGCAGTCGGCGTACCTCGGTGGCGTGGGTGACCCACTCGGCCCGGAAGCTCTCCACGGCGCTGCGCCCCGGCGCGGCGGTGAAACCCAGTGCGGCGGCGAGCCAGCGCAGCGCGCCCGGCTCGGCGGGCACCGTGTGCGTACGACGCAGACCCTGGAGTTGCAGCCGGTGCTCGACGCTGCGCAGGAAGCGGTAGCCGCGCAACAGTGCCTCGCCGTCGGCCCGACCGACGTAGCCGCCGGCGACGAGGGCGCGCAGCGCCGGGATGGTGCCGGGCGGGCGCAGCGTCTCGTCGCCGCGACCGTGCACGAGTTGCAGCAACTGGACGGCGAACTCGATGTCGCGCAGCCCACCGGGACCGCGCTTGATCTCGCGCTCCAGTTCCTTCGGCGGGATGTGGTCGATGATCCGGCGGCGCATGGCGCGAACGTCCTCGACCGCCTCGGGCCGCTCGGCCGCCCGCCAGACCAGCGGCGCGAGCTGGTCGATCCACTCCTGGGCCAGCGGCAGGTCCCCGGCGGCCGGGCGGGCCTTGAGCAGCGCCTGGAACTCCCAGGTGCGCGCCCACCGCCGGTAGTAGGCCAGGTGGCTGGCGAGGGTCCGCACCAGCGGGCCGCGGCTGCCCTCGGGGCGAAGCGCGGCGTCCACCGGCCAGGCGACCAGCCCGCAGATGTAGATCAGTCGGGTCGCCACCAGTGTCGCGGCGGACAGGTCGGCGTCCTCGGCGGCCACGAAGATGACGTCCACGTCGGAGACGTAGTTCAGCTCGCCGCCGCCGCACTTGCCCATCGCCACCACCGCGAGCCGGGGCCGCTCGGTCCCCTCCGCCAGCTCCGCGACCGCGATCTCGTACGCCGCGGACAGCGTCGCGTCGGCCAGTGCGGAGAGCGCGGCCATCGTCTGCTCCAGGCCGCGACCGCCGGTCAGGTCGGCCGCCGCGATCCGCAGCAACGCCAGGCGGTACGCGGTCCGCAGCGCCGCCACCGCGTTGCCGCCGTCGGCCGGCTCCAGCCGCCCCTCGGCGATCGGGGCGAGCCCGTCCGGGGCGGTCCGCAGCGCCCGGTAGTGCTCGGGGTGGGCCACCAGGTGATCGCCGAGCGCCGCCGACGCGCCGAGCACAGCGATCAGTCGTCGCCGTAGCCCGGGGTCGGCGTGCACGTCCGCGAGCAGCGGCGATGCGGCGCCGCCTTCGGTGGCGCGGCCCTCGGCCTCCACGATGCGGTGCAGTTGGCGCAGCGCCAGGTCCGGGTCGGCGGCGCGGGACAGCGCGGCGAGCAGCTCCGCTGCTGCCTCGTCGGCCGGCTCCTGCTCGGCCGGCTGCCACAGCCGCAGCCCTTCGGGGCCGAGCAGGTCCGCGGCGCGCGCGCCGCCGTCGCCTTCGGCGGTGCCGAAGCCGTACCGGGCGAGCCGGCCCGGTGCCCTGGTCGGCCGGCTCATCAGTGCCCGAGCAGCGGCAGGCCGCGCCGCACCGTGCTGTCGTCCAGCTCGCCGAGGGCCAGCGCGGCGAACCGGGCGGCGAACGGCTGCCAGACCTCCTCGACGTCGGGCAGCACCGAGGCGCAGGCAGCGACCACCAGCTCCGGGTCGTAGCCCAGCTCGGCGAGTTGGGCCGAGTCGGTGGCCCAGTCGGCGATCATCGCGGCGTCGCACTCGATGTGGAACTGCAACCCCCACGCCCGGTCACCGAGGCGGAACGCCTGATGCGGATAGCGGGTGGAGGCGGCCAGCAGGGTCGCGCCCCGGGGCAGCTCGGTGATCTCGTCGGAGTGCCACTGGAGCACGTCCGGGATCAACGGCACGTACCGGAACAACGGGTCGTTCTCGGCGGCGTCCCGCCGGCCGACCACGCCGGGGCCGATCTCCGGCCCGGACGGGCTGCGCTCCACCAACCCGGCGTGCGCGGTGGCGAGCAGCTGCGCGCCCAGGCAGACCGCCAGGGTCGGCACCCGGTACCGGACCGCCTTGCGCAGCAGGCCCTCCACCGCCGGAAACCACTGTGCGCCGGGCGAACCGTCCGGCAACGGGTACGCCTGTTGGTCGCCGCCGAGCACCACCAGCGCCGCGTACCCCTCCAGGTCGGCGGGGAGTTCGTCGCCGGCGTGCGGGCGCACCACCCACAGCTCCAGCCCAGCCTCGGTCAGCCACTCACCCAGCCGGCGCGCGTCGTCCGTCGGGTCGTTCTCGATCACCAGCGCGGTTGCCACAGGTCGAGGCTAGCCGGTACGCCGCACGGCACCACGCCCCGGCACAGGTCCGCCCGCTGGGTGGCGGCCTGGCCATGGTCCGGGTCGTTAGGCTCTGCGGTTGTGATCAGCGAGGACACCGCCGCCGTACGCCCGCCCGTGCTGCGCCCGGGTGACACGGTGCTGCTGGTGTCGCCGTCCGGGCCGACCTCGCCGGAGCGGGTGGCCCGGGGCATTGAACTGCTCACCGGCTGGGGCCTGCGCCCGAGGCTCGCGCCGAACGCGTACGCCCGCCACGGCTACCTCGCCGGCACCGACGACCTGCGCGCCGCCGACCTGAACGCCGCCTTCGCCGACAGTGAGGTGCGCGGGGTGATCTGCACCCGGGGCGGCTACGGCGCCCAACGGATCGTTGACGCCATCGACATGGCCGCCGTCCGCCGTGACCCGAAGGTGGTGGCTGGCTTCTCGGACATCACCGCGTTGCAGTTCGCACTGTGGCGCGGCGCCCGCCTGGCCGGGGTGCACGGCCCGGGGGCGGCCTGGCGCGACGAGCGGACGCCGCTGCGCTCCGCCGAGTCCCTGCACGCGGCGCTGATGACCACCGAACCGGTGTCGATCACTGCGGTCCCCACCGAGGAGACCTTCGGCGTACGCGTCCCGGGTCGCGCCACCGGCACCCTGCTCGGCGGCAACCTGTGCATGATCGCCGCGTCGATCGGCACCCCGGACCTGCCCGACCTGACCGGTGCGGTGCTGTTGATCGAGGACGTGCAGGAACCCCCGTACAAGGTCGACCGGATGCTCACCCACCTGCGCCGCGCCGGCGTGCTGGACGGACTGGCCGGGGTGGCGGTCGGGCAGTTCACCGACTGCGGCGACGGCTGGGACACCACAATCGTCGACGTGCTCACCGAACGCCTGGGCGACCTGGGCGTACCGGTCCTGGGCGGCCTCCCCATCGGCCACGGCCCGGACCAGCTCACAGTCCCGGTAGGAACAACCGCCACCCTGGACACCGACACCGCAACCCTCACCGCAACCCCCGCAGTCCACTAACCCCCGCCCCCGGCACCGTTGATCATGAAGTTGTTGTCACTCGCCACGGCGTGTCGCGGCAATAACTTCATGATCGTCGTGGGTCAGAGGGTCGGCCTAGGTGGGTGGTGGGGTTAGGTGGGCTACTGCGCCGATTTCCAGGGCCGCCCAGATGCCCGGTGGGCGTGCGGGTGATGCCGTGCGGTTCCGCGTTGGGGGTGGACAGGGCGTGGCCCTCGATTCGCCCGGTGGGGTCGAGGTGACCGATCCGGTTGGCACCCCACTCGGTGAACCACGCGCCGCCGTCCGGGTCGGCCACGATCGCGTGCGGGCGGGCCGCCCGGTCCGGCAGCGGGAACTCGACGATCTCGCCATCCGGGTCGATCCGACCGAGCTGACCGGCGGCGATCTCCACGAACCAGATGACGCCGTCGACGCCCACTGTGATGCCGACCGGGCCTGCCTTCGCGGTGGGTAGCGGATGGAGCGTCACCCGCCCGTCGAGGTCGATCCGGCCGATCGCGTTCGCCTGGTTGAGGGTGAACCAGAGAGCCTGGTCCGCACCAGCGGTGATCATCGAAGCGAATCCGCCGCTCACCGGCAGCGGGAAGCTGCTGTGGGTGCCGTCGGTCTCCACCCGGCCGATCGTGTCGGAGGTCATTCCGGCGTACCAGAGCGCGCCATCAGGCCCAGCCGCGATGCCGCCCGGCCCGGTGCCGGCCGGCAGGGCGACGGCGCGCTGCTCGCCCTCGACGGTGATCCGACCGATCCGGTCGTCCCCGGAGCGGGTGAACCAGAGCGCCCCGTCCGGCCCGGGCGTGATGATCAACGGGCGGCCGCCGGCCGGATCCAGCGGGTAGGTCCGGACCTCGCCGTCGGCCGACAGCCGGGCGATGCCGCCGGCATGGGCCAACGTCAGCCAGAGCGCGCCGTCCGGGCCGGGCGTGATGCCATACGGCCCCGCGTCCGGCTCGACGAGTGGAATTTCCCGAATCTCGACGGTCATTCCGCGGTGTCCTTCCGTCGGTGGATCATCCACCCTGACCGCTCGGCCAGCGACGACACAACCCGATTTCGCCCAGCGCCGGCCTTGATTGTCAGCTCGCTGACAGGTTCGCCACGGCTTCCGCCCAGACTGCCCAGTCACTGTCGGTGACGACAGCGCAGGATGACCGAACCTCTGGAGGACAGCATGTCCCGCACCATCCGTAGGAAGCACCTGCTGGCCGGCCTGGCCACCGCCGGCGTCCTCGGCGTCGGGATCGCGGCCCCGACGATCGCGTTCGCCGCCGACACGCCCACGCCGACACCGAGCGCCAGCACCGCCCCGGCTCCGGGCACGGCTCCGGGCGCGAAGGCCGACCGGCAGGGCGAGTTCGCCGAGGCGCTCGCCAAGGAGTTGGGCGTGCCCACCGACAAGGTGACCGCCGCACTGGAGAAGGTCCGCGAGCAGCACCGACCGGCCGACCGACCGCAGCGGCCGTCCGCCGAGGATCGGCAGGCCGCGCTCAAGCAGCGCCTGGACCAGGCGGTCAAGGACGGCAAACTCACCCAGGAGCAGGCCGACGCCATCACCAAGGCCGTCGAGGCCGGCGTCTTCCCCGGCCCCGGCGGCCACCGTGGCCCGGGCGGCCACCACGGCGCAGGTACGCCCGGCAAGTAGTCCGACGGGTCCGGCCCCGGCAGGCACTGGCCGACCGGGGCCGACCCGGCCGGTGCCACGGTCGCGGCTTGATCCACTCGGATTGCGTGAAGTCGCGGTATCCGACGCACTCGGACACCCCGACATCATGAAAACCGAGTCGATCATCGGCCCGTTGGCGTGTCGGTCCGGGCAGAACTCCTGCCCGGACCGACGGCGCTGGAGAGGGTCAGGGCTGCGGGGGCGGGGGTGTGAACACGCCCAGGTAATTGCCGGCCGGGTCGAGTAGGTGGGCGAGCGTGAGACCGCTCGGTGCCGTACGCGCTGGCACCAGCACCCGGCCGCCGGCCGCTTCGGCCTGCCGGCAGGTCTCTGCCACGTCGGCGACTTCGGCGTAGAACACCGCGTAGTTCGGCGACGTCCCGTCGGTCGCCCGGATCGCTCCGCCGATGCCGGTGTCGCCACCGGCCCCGGTCACGCGGTAGGACCCGCCGTCGGTCGAGCCCTGCTCCTCGAAGGTCCAGCCGAACAGCTCTCCGTAGAACCGCTCCGCGTCCTCGGGCCGGTCGGTACCGATCTCGAACCAGGTGATGGGCGTCGTGGACCTGGACATCTACTGCCTCCAGAATTTCCGTGCCGGCCGTTCGGCCGTCGTCTGAAGCAGTTTCGGGGCCGTTGGCGACAGCGTCCTGTCGGTGTTTCCGGATCACCCGGCGGGGTTTTCCACGACGACACCCGGGCCGGCCGCGCCGCGGACGGGTCTCAGACCAGGCTCAGCGGGCGGACCCGCTCGTGCGGGATGTCGAGGTCCGTCAGGCGTAGCTCCCGGGCCACCACGTCGGGCAGCGCCCAGACGCTCCGGATCCGGTCGGTGCGGAAGCAACGCAGCTCGTCGCGCAGACGGCACCAGGCGACCAGGTACCAGTGGCGGGCGTTGCCGAGGTAGCCGAGCGGTTCGACGTCACGGGTCGAGTCGGCGCCGGCGCGGTCGGCGTACCGGATGCGCAGCACGCGCCGCGCGGCGACCGCGTCGGCGACGGTGGCCGGGACGGGTGTGGCCGGCCCGTCGCCGATCAGGTGCACCCGACCGGCGAGGCGGTGCGCCTCGGCGGCGTCGGCGGCCGGCAGCACCGCCACCAGCTTGCGCAGCGCGGTGGCGGCCGGCCCGGCGAACGGCGAACCGGCGAGCCGGTGCAGCGCCACGGCCATCGCCACCGCCTCGGCGGGCGTCAGGTTGACCGGCGGCAGGGTGCGGGCGCGGTCCAGGACGTAGCCGCCGGTGCGCCCGGGCTCGGCCCAGATCGGCACCCCGGCCTCCTGCAACGCGCCGAGGTCCCGTTCGATGGTCCGGCTGCTCACCTCGAAGCGCGCGGCCAGCCAGCGGGCGCTGCGCGGCCGTGGTGACACCGCCCGCAGCTCTTCGACCAGCGCGTAGAGGCGATCCGTGCGGTTCATACCCGGCACGCTACGGCCGGGGTAAGACGCCCGCCGGCGACCGCCCGCACGGCGACACGGACGGCAGCGACAGCCGCCGCCGGCGACCGCCCGCACGGCGACGCGGACGGCATCCACAGCCGCCGCCGGCGACCGCCCGCAGGGCGACGCCAGCAGTTGCCTCAGGCGATGCAGGCGCAGACGATCAGCGCGGCCCCGAAGTGGGTGGCGGCGCTGACCCGGGCGGCCGGGTGCGGCTCGGGCGAGCAGATGACCTCGCCGAGCTTGCCGGGGGTGAGCAGGTCCAGCACCACGAAGGCCAACGCCATGATCGCCAACCCGACCAGTCCGAAGACCACTGTGGAGGCGAGCCCCTTGCCGAAGTCGCTGTAGCTGGTCAGGATCGCGGTGAAGACGATCCCGGCGATGCCGAGCTGGTTGGCGGCGAGCAGCAACCCCGCGTTGGCGTTGCGCTCGACCCAGATCAGGTCTCGCAGCCGGCCCGGGGTGAGCAGGTCGACGAGCCCGAAGCCGGCGGCCATGAGGCCGACGCCAACGAGCCCGAACACGACGCTCTGCCAGGCACCGCTGAACAGATCCTCCAGCACCGACTTGCCTCCCGACTCTCCGCCCGGAGGGGTACCGGCGCGGTGATCGAGACGATAGCGGCAGCGCGCAACGGCGTCAGCCCCCGCGTCTACAGCGCCAGGTAGCGTTGCCGCTCGTACGGGGTGACCTCGCGGCGGTACTGCTCCCACTCGGCTCGCTTGTTGCGCAGGAAGAAGTCGAAGACGTGCTCGCCGAGCACCTCGGCGACCAGTTCGGAGCCGGCCATCACGTCGATCGCCTCGGCGAGGTTCTCCGGAAGCGCCTCGTAACCCATGGCGCGTCGCTCCGCGCTGGTCAGCGACCAGACGTCGTCCTCGGCACCGGGCGGCAGCTCGTAGCCTTCCTCGATGCCCTTCAGGCCGGCGCCGAGCAGCACCGCGAAGGCGAGGTACGGGTTGGCCGCCGAGTCCAGCGAGCGGACCTCGACCCGGGCCGAGTTGGGCTTGCCGTACGCGGGAACCCGGACCAGCGCGGACCGGTTGAGGTGACCCCAACAGACGTACGCCGGGCTCTCGGTGATCCGGTCCGGCAGGTGCTGCGGGAAGAGCCGCTTGTACGAGTTGACCCACTGGTTGGTGACCGCCGTGTACTCGCGGGCGTGCACCAGCAGACCGGCGATGAAGGACTTCGCCACCTTGGACAGCTTCATCGGGTCGCCGCTGTCGTGGAAGGCGTTGCGCTCGCCTTCGAACAGCGACAGGTGGGTGTGCATCCCGCTGCCCGGCTGGTCGGTGAACGGCTTCGGCATGAAGCTGGCCTGCACACCGGTGGAGAGCGCGACCTCCTTGACCACGTGCCGGAAGGTCATGATGTTGTCGGCGGTGGTCAGCGCGTCGGCGTAGCGCAGGTCGATCTCCTGCTGGCCGGGGGCGACCTCGTGGTGGCTGAACTCCACCGAGATGCCGATCCGTTCCAGCGCGAGCACGCCCTGACGGCGGAAGTCCCGGGCCACGGCGTGGGTGGTGTGCTCGAAGTAGCCGCCGGTGTCGACCGGGATGGGCACCGAGCCGTCCTGCGGACCATTCTCGAGCAGGAAGAACTCGATCTCGGGGTGGGTGTAGAAGGTGAAGCCCTTCTCGGCTGCCTTGGACAGCGCGCGGCGCAGCACGTGCCGGGGGTCTGCCCAGGACGGGCCGCCGTCGGGCAGCAGGATGTCGCAGAACATCCGGGCGCTCTCGCCGCTGACTCCACCCTCGAAGGGGAAGACCTGGAAGGTGGTCGGGTCGGGCATGGCCACCATGTCCGATTCGAAGACCCGGGCGAAGCCCTCGATCGCCGAGCCGTCGAAGCCGATGCCTTCCTCGAAGGCCGCCTCGAGCTCGGCGGGTGCCACCGAAACGCTCTTGAGCGTGCCCAGAACGTCGGTGAACCACAGCCGGACGAACCGGATGTCCCGCTCTTCCAGCGTGCGGAGGACGAACTCCTGCTGACGGTCCACTTCCCCAACCCCTCGCGACACTCTTTTGTCCGCCTTGGTCGGGCTGTACCCGACCTGATCGCCCAGTGTTCCCGGGCCTGGTTACGCAGACGTTACGCGAACTGCCGCCGGCCGTCCCCTCGTGTCCCGCCCGGCGAGCGCGGGCCCCACCGTGCCGCCGCGTCCGCCGCCACGACGGCCGAGCTCACGCCGCCGGGCCCTCGCGGGCGCCCGTCGCGGCAGGTGGCGGCAATCTCGCCCGAGGGTGCGGATTGTCGCGCGGAAGCTGGGGCAAGATGAAGGCATGCCCACCCTGCGTCTCGCCCTGTCCCAGGTCAACCCGAGCGTCGGCGACCTAGCCGGAAACGCCGACCTGGTCCGCAGCTGGACTCGCCAGGCCGCCGATGCCGGTGCCCAGCTGGTGCTCTTCCCGGAGATGATGTTGACCGGTTACCCGGTCGAGGACCTCGTCTTCCGGCGCTCCTTCGTCGCCGCGTCCCGGGCCGCCGTGGAGCGGCTGGCCGCGGACCTGGCCGCCGACGGTCTCGGCGAGTTGCCGGTCGTGGTCGGCTACCTGGACGCCGACGGCCCGCCGCAGGTCAGCGGGGACGCCGAGCCGGGCCGGGGTGCCCGCAACGCCGCCGCGCTGCTGCACCGGGGCGTCGTGGCCGCTCGCTACTTCAAGCACCACCTGCCCAACTACGGGGTCTTCGACGAGGACCGGTACTTCGTCTCCGGTGACGCGCTGACGGTTGTGCGGATCGGCGGCGTGGACGTCGCGCTGACCATCTGCGAGGACCTGTGGCAGGCCGGCGGTCCGTTCGCCGCCGCCCGGAGGGCGGGCGTCGGCCTGGTCGTCAACATCAACGGCTCGCCGTACGAGCTGAACAAGGACGACATCCGGCTGCCGCTGGTCCGCCGACGGGCCGCCGAGGCGGGTGCCGCCATCGCGTACGTCAACATGACCGGCGGCCAGGACGAGCTGGTCTTCGAGGGCGACTCGATGATCGTGAGCGCCGACGGTGAGCTGCTGACCCGGGCCCCGCAGTTCGTCGAGCACCTGCTCGTGCACGACGTCGAGTTGCCGGCCGCCGCCACCGGGCCGACGACCGAGACGCTGGCCGACGGGATGCGGATCGTGCACAGCACGCTGGACGGCATTCCGCCAGCGCCGTCCGGCCCGGCCGCCACCGGTGGGCTGATCGAGCCGGTGGCCGACGAGGCCGAGGTGTGGCAGGCGCTGGTGCTGGGTCTGCGCGACTACGTCAACAAGAACCGGTTCCCGTCGGTGGTGCTCGGTCTGTCCGGCGGTATCGACTCGGCGGTGGTGGCCGCGCTCGCCGTGGACGCGCTCGGGCCGGACCGGGTGGTCGGGGTGTCGCTGCCCAGCCAGCACTCCTCTGAGCACTCCCGGGAGGACGCCGCCGACCTGGCCAAGCGCACCGGCCTGGACTACCGCGTCGAGCCGATCCAGCCGATGGTCGACGGTTTCCTGGCCAACCTGTCGCTGTCCGGCGTGGCAGTGGAGAACCTGCAGGCCCGGGTCCGTGGCGTGATCCTGATGGCGCTGTCGAACCAGGAGGGCCACCTGGTGCTGACCACCGGCAACAAGAGCGAGCTGGCGGTCGGCTACTCCACCCTGTACGGCGACTCGGTGGGGGGCTTCAACCCGGTCAAGGACGTCTGGAAGACGCTGATCTGGCGGCTCGCGAAGTGGCGCAACAGGGACGCGGCGCGCCGCGGTGAGACCGCCCCGATCCCGGAGAACTCGATCGGCAAGCCGCCGAGCGCCGAGCTGAGCCCGGGCCAGCTCGACAGCGACAGCCTGCCCGACTACGACGTCCTCGACCCGATCCTGATCGGCTACGTCGACGGCGACCTCGGCCGCGACGGGCTGGTCGAGTCGGGTCACGACCCGGCGATCGTGGACAAGGTGCTGCGGCTGGTGGATACCGCCGAGTACAAGCGACGGCAGTCGGCGCCGGGCACGAAGATCTCCATGAAGGCGTTCGGCCGGGACCGCCGTCTGCCGATCACCAACCGGTGGCGCGAGCACGGCTGAGCCGTACCCCTGGGGGTGCCGGGTCGGTGGCGCGGCCCGGCGCCGCCGCGCGGTGCCCTCGCGGCGCGGTCCTGCGGTGGCCGCGCGGGCGGCTCCGCGCTGGTGGAGTGACATCTTGCACTGGGCCCTGCCGTCAGCCCGCCTCGCGGTGCGACGATCGCGACGGAACCCGGGGACCGCGCAGGCGGCCTCGAGGAAGGGAGACAGAGATGACGGAGTCCACTCCGCACGAGGTGACCGCGTTGTACGGCGGCCCGGCCACCCGACGGGTCCGCACCCGCGACCTGATGGCTGCCAAGGAGCGCGGCGAGCGCTGGCCGATGCTCACCTCGTACGACCAGTACACGGCGTCGATCTTCGACCAGGCCGGTGTTCCGGTGCTGCTGGTCGGCGACTCGGCCGCCAACAACGTGTTCGGCTACGAGACCACCCTGCCGATCACCGCCGACGAGCTGCTTCCGCTGGTCCGGGCCGTGGTGCGGGCGACCCGGCAGGCGCTGATCGTCGGTGACCTGCCGTTCGGCTCGTACGAGGAGGGCCCGGCCCAGGCGCTGCGCACCGCCGTCCGGTTCATGAAGGAGGGTGGCTGTCACGCGGTGAAGCTGGAGGGTGGCCGCCGCAACGCCGCGCAGATCGCCGCGATCGTCGGCGCCGGCATTCCGGTGATGGCGCACATCGGTTTCACCCCGCAGAGCGAGCACACCCTGGGCGGCTACCGCGTGCAGGGCCGCGGCGACGCCGCCGACGAGGTGCTGGCCGACGCGCGGGCGGTGGTGGAGGCGGGCGCGTTCGCCGTGGTGTTGGAGATGGTGCCCGGCGAGGTGGCCAAGCGGATCACCCACGAGCTGCCGATCCCCACCGTGGGCATCGGCGCGGGCCCGGACACCGACGCGCAGGTGCTGGTCTGGCAGGACATGGCCGGCCTGCGGACCGGCAAGGCGCCCCGTTTCGTCAAGCGGTACGCGGATCTGGCCGGTGCTCTCACCGACGCCACCCGCCGTTTCGCCGACGAGGTCCGCGGCGGTGAGTTCCCCGCCGCCGAACACACCTTCTAGGGCCGAGCACGGCGTGATCCACTCGGCTCTGCCGAAATCGGAGTGGATCACGCCGCTCGGGTCAGAGATCGGTGACGCGGATGCCGGCGTGCGCCTTGTAGCGCTTGTTGATGGCGATCAGGTTGGCGGTGAACGCCTCGATCTGGTGGGCGTTGCGCAACCGGCCGGCGTAGATGCCCCGCATGCCGGGGATCCGGGCGGCGAGCGCACCGACGATGTCGACCAGCTCGCGGTCCTCGGTGCAGATCAGCACGTCCAGGTCGATCCGGTCGACCTCGGGGTCGGCCAGCAGCGGAGCGCTCACGTGGTTGAACGCGGCGCAGACCCGGGAGTCGGGCAGCAGCGCGGCGGCCTGCTGCACCGCGCTGCCCTCGGCGACGGTCAGCGCGTAGGGGCCCTGCTTGTCGAAGCCGAGCGGGTTGACGCAGTCGACGACGATCCGGCCGGCGAGCGGCTCGGCGAGGGCAGCGACGGTGGCGGCGTGCCCGTCCCACGGCACCGCGATGATCACCACGTCGCTGCGTCGGGCCACCTCGTCGTTGGCCGCGCCGGTGACGCTGCCGCCGGGCGGCACCCCGGGCAGGGCGGCGATCTCGGCTGCGGACTCGGCGGCCCGCTCAGCCGACCGGGATCCGATCAGCACCGTCTGGCCGGCCCTCGCGAACCGGTAGGCGAGGCCCCGCCCCTGGTCGCCGGTGCCGCCGATGATGCCGACCGTCAGCCCGGACACGTCGGGCAGCGTGCTCGCGTCGTATGCCATGGCCTCATCCTCGCAAACCGCTCGGTCCGTCAGCAGCGCCGAGCGCTGTGAGAATCCCCGCTGCGGTGAACGACAGTGCCAGCGGGCGAGAACAGGGCCAGGGCCGGCGGCCCGGTCAGGCCAGCTCGAACAGGACGGTACGGGCCGCCGGGTCGGCGGTGACCAGGCGGACCCGGACCCGTTCGCCGAGCGGCAGTTGGCCGAGGCAGCGGGCGCGTACCGGCGGGGCGTCCAGCGCGACGGTGCCACCGGGCGGTCGGGGCCGGGACTTGCCGTTGGGCGGTGCGTCGACGTCGAGGACGGCCGCGTCGAAGGTTTCGCCCACCCGATGCTCCAGCACCGCTGCCTCGGCCAACTCGACGGCGCCACGAGCGGCCGCCGAGGCGACCCGGTCGGTGCTCGCCATCACCTCGGGCAGCCGGGGCAACGCGGCGCGGGCCCAGTCGGGCACCGGCTGACCCGCGTGCAGGGCCAGGCAGACCTCGGTGGCGTACCGGTCGGCCAGTCGCCGCAACGGGGCCGTCACGTGGGCGTACGCGGCCGCCACGCCACCATGTTCCGGCTGCTCCGGCAGCTCCCCGTCGAAGGCGGTGTACGCGGCACCGCGCATCAGCTCTGCCGCCTGGTCGATGAACGCGGCGGCGCGCGGCTGGGCGGCGTCCAGACCGGCGATGACCTGCCCGGGGCCCACGTCGTCCGGCCAGTGCACGCCCAGCGGCGCGGCGGCGGCCCGCAGTCGCTGCACCGCCTCCGGCTTGGGCGCCGGCATCGTCCGCAGCAGGCCCACCCGGCCGGCCAGCATGATGTCGGCGGCGGCCATCCCGGTCAGCAGGGAGATCTGCGCGTTGTGCTCTTCCATCGGCGCAGGCGCGCGCAGCACCAGCCGCCAGCCCTCACCGTCGGGCTCCAGATCCTGCTCGGGCAGCGGCAGGTTGATGGCGCCGCGCCGCAACCCACGCGCGGTCAGCCGGTCGCCGATCTCCGGCAGCAGCGCGATCGGGTCGGGTAGCCGCCCGGCCTCGGCTGCCGCCTGCACCCCTGTGTAGTCGAGTTTGGCGCGGCTGCGGACCAGGGCGCGTTCCAGCTCGACGGCCACGGTGCCGCCGTCGGCGTCCAGGTCGATGGTCCAGACCACAGCGGCCCGGTCGTCGTCGGGCAGCAGGCTGGCGGCGCCCTCGCTGAGGGTGTGCGGGTGCAGCGGCACGTTCCCGTCGGGCAGGTAGATGGTCTGCCCCCGCCGCCACGTCTCCGCCTCCAACGCGCCACCGGGGGTGACGTGCGCGGCGACGTCGGCGATCGCGTACCGCACCCGGTAGCCCCCACCCGGGCGGCGGCTGAGGTGCATCGCCTGGTCCAGGTCCCGCGAGCTGGCGGGGTCGACAGTGACGAACGGTATGTCGGTGCTGTCGACGGGCGGCTGCGGCGGTGCCGCAGCCGCCTCGTCGGCTTCACGCTGGGCGTCGGCCGGAAACTCCTCGGGCAGGCCGAGCTCGCGGCGCAACGCGCCGAAGTCGATGCGGGGCGCGAGTACGCGTCGGATGACCACGGGTCAATCCTGACAGCGCCACGGGTGATCCGCTTCCGGTGACCGGCCGGAAATCCGGCCGGCGAGGGGGTGGTCCGCGCTCAGCCGGTCGCCTTGCGGGCGGCGCTGCGGGCACCCCTGGGGGCGGTGGCTCGGGCGGCGACCGGGCGGGCCGGAGACTTGCGGGCGGTCACCTTGCGGGCTGGCGCCTTGGCCGCGACGGTCTTCTTCGCCGGGGCCTTCTTCGCCGCCGCCTTGCGGGCGGTGGTCGACGAGGTACCCGTCGCCTTCGCGGCCGGGGCCTTCTTGGCCGGAGCCTTGCGCGCGCCGCCGCTGGGGCGGGTCGACGCGGTCTTCTTCGCCGCGGCCGTCTTCTTCGTCGCTGTCTTCTTGGCGGCGGACGCCTTGGTCGCCACCTTCCGCGCCGGGGCCTTCGCCGCGGTGGTGGTCTTGCGCGCCGAGGCCTTGGCGGCGGTGGTGGTCTTGCGCGCCGGGGCCTTCGCCGCGGTAGTGGTCTTCTTCGTCGCCGAGGCGGTGGTCTTCTTCGCCGCGCTCACCGTCTTCTTCGTCGTACCGGTGGTCTTCTTCGCGGCGGTGGTCGTCTTGCGCGCGGTCGACGCCGGGGCCCGCTTGGCGGCGGTGGTCGTCTTGCGGGTGGTGGTCGATGCCTTCGCGGGGGCCTTCTTGGCCGCGGCGGTGGTCTTGGTCGTGGCCTTCTTCGCGGGGGCCTTCGTGGCCGCCGTGGTGGTCTTCCTGGCCGGGGCGCGGCCCGCCCCGCCGGCGGCCTTGCGAGCCGGTGCCTTCGCGGCGGCCGCGGTGGACTTGCGCACGGGGGTGGTCCGGCTCGCCGCCGTGTTCCGCTCCGCCGCGGCGGTCTTCTTCGCGGTGGTGCGTCGGGCGGCCGGGCGCTTGGTGGCCTGCTGTGCTTCGGCCATCGTGGTTCCCTCCTCGGGGGACGTGCTCTCGCGTGCGTCCTCGCGGAGCACGAAATACCTCGGCGCGAGCCGTCCCGCGCCGCCTATCTGTCCTCCCCGGCCCAACGAGCGTCCTCGGCATCCCACGCCTCGTTCCGCTCCTGCACTCGTTGCAGGGCGTTCTCCGCGTCGGCCGCCGAGTCGTACGGGCCGAGAACGTGCTTCGCCGGACACACGTTGGCGTCCGTCTCGACCCGGTGATGCCGGGTGCACCAGTAGAACTGCCCACCGCGTTCGCTGTCGCTCATGGGAATCACTGTGCACCGCGAACCGGCCGGCCGCCACCGGATCGCACAAGTCGCCGACGATCTCCACAGTAGATATGCATTGCGTTCGTCGGGCCGAAATGGCGAAACGCGTAGGACTGGAACACCAGAAGATGCGCAGGTGAGCCTCGCTGCAGGACACATCTATGATCGCCGGATGGCGACACCGGACTACATCGTGGGCTTGCGCAAGCACGTCGGTCACGACCTGCTCTGGCTGCCGAGTGTCAGTGCGGTGGTCCGCAACGACGCCGGTGAGCTGCTGCTCGGCCAGCGCTCCGACGACGGGCGCTGGTCGGTGATCAGCGGTTTCGTCGAGCCGGGCGAGCAGCCGGCCACCGCGCTGGTCCGCGAGGTGCGCGAGGAGACGGGCCTGGAGGTGACGCCGGTGCGGATGTCCAGCGCCGTGTCGCACCCGCACACGTACCCGAATGGGGACCGCTGCGAATACCTGAACCTGGGGTTCCTGTGCCGACTGGTGGCCGGCACCGCCCGGGTCAACGACGACGAGTCGTTGGCCGTGCGGTGGTTCCCGCTGGACCGGCTGCCCGAGCTGGACAAGCACGCCCTGCTGGTCATCGCGTACGCGCTGCGCGAGAACCAGCTGGCCGGTTACCTGGAGCCGGGTACGACGTGGGACGACGTACCCGACTGAGGTTCACGCCGGGTTCGGCGCGAGGGCGACCGGCTCGGTGGGCGCCGACCGGGCCGCCCGGATGGCGTACGCGAGCGCGTACGGCGAGCAGGCCAGGTAGAACATCGGTTCCACAAGCACCTCGTCGGTGATGAGGAAGATCTCCCAACGGGTGGGTCGGGGCAGACCGAAGTTCCAGTCGGTCCAGCAGGCGAAGAGCCACAGCGGTGCCGAGATCCGGTCGACGGCGTCCCCCGCCGTGCCCTCGATCACCGGGGCGGAGCCGGGGATGTTTCCGACCACGAAGAGGATCACGGCGAGGTCGGCGACGACGAGCGCACCGAGGACGCCCAGCCACCAGGCCGCCCGGACCCGCCCTCGGGCGCTGAGGGTCGCCGCGGCCCAGAGGACAAGTGTCAGGCCGGCCAGCCAGAGCAGCAGACCGGGTGCCGCGGCGACGATGCCGCCGGTATTGAGGCTGTACACGCCCAGGGCCACGACCGCACCGATCGGGAGCACCACTCCGAGCGCGATGCGCAGCGGGCCGCCGAGTGCGGTGCGCCGGGCCCATCGTGCGGCGTGCAGCGCCAGGAACACTGCCAGCCCGGCGATCGACAACGACCAGAGCGGCAGCTGGAACTGCGGCGGCAGCCGCAGCCAGTTCAGGACCACGTTCATCAGCACTGCGCTGGCGAACACGATCGCGGCGCAGGCGAGCGGGGACAGCAGCAACGCGGCGGCGGTGCGGCCGACCCGACCGCGCATCAGGGTGCGGTCGACGATCGGTGCGCCGGCGCGGCTGACGGCAAGGCTCACCGCGAAGCCGACCATCTTCCTCCGGCGCCCGCTCTCGGCGAGCACGTGCAGCTCGGCGGCCCACTCGCGGCGCAGGTCGTCGCGAACGTCGGCCGGCCAGCGGCGCGCGGCCAACTCCAGCAACAGCTCAGCGATCCGGCGGCTCACCATGCCGGCGCTCCGGTGGTTGCTCCCGTTGTCCTCACCCGTTCGCCGCTCGAGGACCCCGATGGGGCTTTCCACTGGCCTTGTATGTCCAGCCCGTGGCGCTGCGCGTCTGGACCAGAGCGACCGGCGCGGTGGGCGCCGACCGGGCCGCCCGGATGGTGTACGCGAGCGCGTACGGCATGCAGGCCAGGTAGAGCATGGGTTCCACCAGCACCCGGTTGGTGATCAGGAAGATCTCCCACTCGATCGGTCGAGGCAGGCCGAAGTTCCAGTTCGTCCAGCAGGCGAAGAGCCACAGCGGCGCGGAGATCGGGTCGACGCTCTCCCGCGCCTCGATCGTCGGCCCAGCGCCGATTGCGCCGGGGTACGTGTCGACGACGGCGAGGATCACCGCGAGGTCCGCGGCGACGAGTGCGCCGAGGACGCCCGCCCACCAGGCGGCGCGGAGGCGACCGCGGGCGGCGAGGCTCGCCGCGGCCCACAGAGCGAGGGTCAGGCCGGCCAACCAGAGCAGCAGACCGGGCACGGCGCCGGCCAGGCCCTCGGCGTTGGTGACGTACATGAACAGGATGACGGCCGCACCGACCGGGAGCACCACGCCGAGCGCAATGCGCAGTGGGCCGTCGAGTGCGTTGTGTCTGGCCCAGCGGGCAGCGAACACCGCCAGCACGACCGCCAGCACGATGGTGAACGCCGCCCAGATCGGCTTTTGCGCCCGCTCCGCCCAACTTGCCCGAAACATCAACCAGTTGTAGATGGAAAACATCGCCAACCCACTGACGGCCACGATCCCGGCGCAGGCGATCGGGGACAGCAGTAGTGCGGCGGCGGTGCGGCCGACCCGACCGCGCATCAGGGTGCGGTCGACGATCGGTGCGCCGGCGCGGCTGACGGCCAGGCTCACCGCGAAGCCGACCATCTTCCTCCGGCGCCCGCTCTCGGCGAGCACGTGCAGCTCGGCGGCCCACTCGCGGCGCAGGTCGTCGCGGACCTCGGTCGGCCAGCGGCGCGCGGCCAACTCCAACAGCAGCTCGGCGGCCCGGCGGGTCACCACGCCGGCGCCCCGGTGGGCTCGGTGCCGCCCCACGAGCGACGGCCGTCGGGGATCGCTGCCCGCAGGTCGGCGAGCGCCTGGCGGGCCTGCGTCACGCCCTCAGCGGTGAGCCGGTAGTAGCGGCGGGCCGGCCGCCCGGCCGCGACGGGATCGATCGTCTCCCAGTCGGCGGCCAGCCAGCCGGCCCCCTGCAACCGGTGCAGCACCGGGTAGAGGGTGCCGCTGGGCAGGCCTGTCAACCGCATCAGGTCGAGCCCGTAGCGCTGCTCGTCGGGCTCGGCGAGCAGCGCCGCGAGCACCTTCGCGACCGGAATCGTCATCCGCATCCGGCCACTGTATCGGAACTCTACATAGGGGTGGGTACCCGTTCGACGGGAATCCACAGCTCGGCGTCCGCCTGGGTGCCGTCCGCCGACACCCGCACCCGGGAGATCTCCGGTCCGGGTCGGCTGCGGTACGGGTTGGACGGGAACCACTGGGTGAACACGTCACGCCACAGGTACTGCACCGCCTGCGGAAACGCACCGGAGGTGGTGAACACCGCCCACGACCCGGCCCGCACCGGCAGCGCGTCCAGGTCCTCCGGCGGCGCGGCATTGGTCACCACCCCGTGCCAGTAGTCCAGCTCGGTGCCCTCCTGCCGGCTGTCGGCGAGGTTGTCGCTGACGTTGACGATCCCCTTCGGCTCCTGATCGGAGAGCGCCTCGATCCGCTCGGTCGTCTCCTTGTCGATGCTCCGGATGAACGCGACGATCGACGGGTTCATCCCCTCGTGCACCAGCGGGACCCGGGCCTTGCGCCCCACCAGCGCGAACGCGTCCTTGTCGACGATCCGGTACTCCATGCTGCCGCTCCCTTCGACTGTGAGTCGGAAGGACATCCGGGGCTGGGCGCGCAACGCTGCCCCCGTACGCCGGGCTTCTCCGGGGCCCACGCCGTGCACGGCGTGGAACGCCCGGGCGAACGCCTCCGCCGAGCCGTAGCCGTAGTGCACAGCGACGTCGAGCAACGTCCGCTCCCCCGCCAGCACGTCCGCACCGGCGACGGTGAGCCGACGCCGACGGATGTACTCCGACAGCGGCATCCCGGCCAGCGCGGAGAACAGCCGCCGGAAGTGGTACTCCGACGTCAGCGCGATCCGCGCCAGCTCGGCCACCTCGATCTTCTGGTCGAGGTGACGCTCGATGTACGCCATGGCCTCGTTGAGCCGATCCAGCACCCGGGCCTCCTTCCCTTTCGAGCACTGACGCTAGGTCGCGGGGTCGGTCGCCCACCCGACATCCGATGCCCGCATCGGTCGGGTGCGGCCGCACCGGCCGTCGTGTCGTAGCCTGGCGGACTTTGCTTCCCGAGGAGGTTGGACGTGGCCGAGTATCCGCAGGACGTCGTACAGCGCTTCCACGGCACCCCCGAACAGGTGGACGCCGGTCTCGTGGGCGAGCCACCGCGGACGTGGGAGTCGGTCGTCATCGAGGAGTACGACGGGTCCTGGGCGCAGCGGTTCGTCGCCGTCCGGTCGTCGCTCACCGAGGTGCTGGGTGATCTGATCATCAGCCTGGAACACGTCGGGTCGACGGCGGTGCCGGGGCTGGCGGCCAAGCCCGTCATCGACATCGACCTCGTCATCGAGGACACCGCCGAGGAGCCCAGCTATCTCCCGGCCCTGGAGCGGCTCGGGTTCCGGCTCGTCCTGCGGGAGCCCTGGTGGCACGGGCACCGGATGCTTCTCAGCCCCGCCGAGGACGTCAACCTGCACGTCTGGCCGCAGGGTGCGCCGGAACCGGTCCGGCACCGGCTGTTCCGCGACTGGCTGCGCGCGCATCCGCACGACCGGGAGCGGTACGCAGCGACCAAGCGCCGCCTCGCGCGGGACACCGCGCACCGGCCCCGCGACTACAGCCTGGCGAAGAACGACGTCATCGACGAGATCTACGCGCGCATCTTCGCCGCCTGATGACCTCACGTCGGCGACGCCACGCGTAGATCTTGGACAGTTTCCGTTACCAGCTAACGGAAACTGTCCAAGATCTGGCGGCGGAACGTGGACGCAGGCCGGCCAGCCAGCGGAACGGGTCGCGAGTCACCGCCGAGCGTGGCTTCTCAGCGCGGCGGCTGCTGCATGAACCAGGTGGGCACGGGCTCGGCCATGGAGCCGACCACCTCCCAGCCGCCGCGGCGGTACAGCTCGACGTTGCCCGGGTTGCTGGTCTCCAGGATCGCCGGCAGTCCCTCTGCGGAGGCGCGATCCAGCCCGGCCCGCATGACGACACGGCCCCAACCGCGTCCGGCGCTGTTCGGGTGGGTGCCCACAACGCCGAGGTACCAGAACGGGAACGTCGGCAGGGCGTCGTGCACGGCCTGGTCGTAGCTCTCAACCCGAGTCGACACGTCGGCGGGATATCCCGCTTCCTCCCGCGACCCGTGGCTGGCGACCGGCGCAGCCGGTTGCCCGGCCGGAGGCTCCCAGATGGCGGTCGACGCGCCTCCGCCGATCGTAAAGATCGACGACCGGTGCACCCGCTTGTCGAAGAGGTGCCCGAAGAAGGTGGCGGCGTACCGCGGATAGGTCTCCTCGTCCGGGAACAGGTGCCGCAGGATGGGATCCTTGACGAACGCGGCGACCAGCGAACCGACCACCGCAGAGCGGTCCGCCGGGGTGGCGATGGTGATCTCAGGCGTTGTCACAGCAGTCGATGCTATCCGGAGAAGCGCGTTGACCCTGACCCCGTGGTAGACCGGAGACTGGCCCCATGGACCTCGATGACTACGGGAGACACTCCCCCTACAGCGACCCCGGCCGGCACGGACGGCTTGTCGACGCCGTCGCGGCCGACTTCCCCACAGTGGCGGCGACCGCCCGCAACGTGATCGTCCACTACCGGGCCGGCGGCGTCGAGCTGCCCGACGACAGGCTGGACGAGGTGAACCGCCGCTGGGTGGACCTCATCCTCGACACCGACCAGTCCCGATTTCCGGTGCCTCTCACGACCGGGCGTCCGGCAGCCGAACGGGTGGCCGGCTGCTGCCGGGACCACGCCCTGTTGTCGATCGCGATCCTCCGTCAGCACGGCATTCCCAGCCGCAGCCGGGTCGGCTTCGCCTCGTACTTCGTGCCCGGCTGGCACCACGACCACGTCCTGGTGGAGTACTGGAACGGCGACCGGTGGGTGTGGGCCGACCCGGAGCTCGACCCGGCCGGCGACTGGGGGTTCGACGGCTATGACATCGACCCGAAGGCCGGCCTCTTCGACTCGGCATCGCGGGTGTGGTCGGCGTACCGGGCCGGGGCGATCGATCCGGACGTCTACGGCGTGAGCCCGGAGCTGCCGATCCGAGGCGACTGGTTCATCCACGACTACGTCCTGCTGGAGCTGGCCCACCGGCAGAAGGACGAGCTGCTGCTCTGGGACAGCCTCGACGCGATGACCGACGACGTCGCCACCGCCGACCTCACTCTCGTGGACGAGATCGCCGCGTTGCTGCTCGCCGCCGACGACGGCGACGAGGCCGCGGAGAAGGCGCTCGCCGACCGGTATGCCAGCGACGCCCGGCTGCGCCCCGGCTTCCGGGTGGAAAGCGTCTCGCCGGTCTCCGGCACCGTCAGCATGGTCGACCTGCGCCGCTGAGCGGGCCAGGCGTGTGTCGAAGCCCGGCCAGGGGATTCGACACACGCCCTACCCGAAGGTGAAGGCGTACGCCTCGGCGCCGGGCTCGCCGAACGTGATCTCCAGGGTCCGCTCCCGGACCGTGCCGTCCTGGCGGACGAGCTGGTAGAGCCGGCCGTCCTGGAGTACGCCGTTGCCATCGGCGTCGACGTCGACGCCGTGTGACGGGCCGGGAGCCGCGCCGTCGAGCGACACGCGGAACGGAATCGGCTGTCCCGCCCCGGGGGCCAGCACGAGATGCGCGTCGCGGGCGTGGAACCGGAAGGCGATGCCGCCGCCGGCCCCGTCCAGCACGACGTTCTCCGACCCGATCGTCCACTCCCCCGCCAGCGCCCACTGGTTCAGGCCGAGGCTCTCCGGCACCTGGTAGGCGCGGCGTTCGTCGAGCGCGGGGCCGTTCGGCGACGCGAAGTGGTCGCCGCGACTGAAACCGAGGTACGTCTCGGGCGTCCGCAGGTTGTTCCAGTCGGCCTCCGCCTCCGGGCCGAGCCCCTTGACGGGTACGGGTTCCCGCTCGATGCCGAGCAGTTGCTGGAGCACCCGCTCGGACTGCTCGTAGCGTCCCTCGCCGAAGTGGTCGTCGCGGATGACGCCGTCGGTGTCGACGAAGTAGAGCGCCGGCCAGTAGTTGTTGGCGAAGGCGCGCCAGATCGCGTAGTCGTTGTCGACAGCCACCGGGTAGTCGATCGATCGGGCCGCCACCGCCCGCCGCACCCAGTCGACCTCGTGCTCGAATTCGAACTCCGGGGTGTGCACACCGAGGACGACCAGCCCGTCATCGCGGTAGGCCTGCGACCAGGCACGCACGTACGGCTCCTGGCGCAACCAGTTGATGCAGGTCAGCGTCCAGAAGTTGACCAGGACGACGCGCCCACCCAGGTCGGCGGGGCCGAGCGGCTCGGAGTTGAGCCACTCGGCCGCCCCGTTCAGCGGGGGCAGGTGCACTGCCATCTAGCGCAGCGACCGGAAGGCGGTGCGAAGCTCTTCGGAGAAGATCTTCGGCTGTTCCCAGGCCGCGAAGTGCCCGCCCACGTCGAGCTTGTTGTAGTAGATGAGGTTGGAGTACGCCTGCTCGGCCCAGCTCTGCGGCGCCTCGTACAGCTCGTCGGGGAAGACGCTCACGGCGACCGGGACGTTCACGCCCTTGGCGGCGAAGAACGAGAGCTTGTTCTCCGCGTAGAGACGGGACGCGGAGACCGCTGTGTTCGTCAACCAGTAGAGCGAGATGTTGTCCAGGATGTCGTCGCGGGTGAGGCCCGCTTTAGCCCCGTCGAAGGCCTGCGCGATCAGGGCCAGACTCTTCGCGTCGTGGTCGAGCAGGAAGGACGCCAGGCCGACCGGAGAATCCGCCAACCCGGTCAGGGTCTGCGGACGTGTCGCCATCATGAGGGCGTACGCGACGTGTTTCCAGACGTAGTTGGCCTCCTCGGCGGCACGCATCTCGTCGTCGGAGAGCCCGGATGGCAGCGAGCCCATGGCGTTGTTCGCGCCGGTGGTGTCGCCCTGGAACAGCAGGTCGATCTCCGGTGGGATCGCACCGGGCATGTTGGTGTGGATGCCGAGCAGTTCCGGGGGCGCCTGGATGCCCATCTGGTCGACGATGACAGCGCCCCAGTCGCCGCCCTGCGCGACGAACCGGTCGTAGCCGAGCCGCTTCATCAGCTCCGTCCAGGCGGTCGCGATCTTCTGCGGGTTCCACCCCGACTCGGTCGGCTTGCCGGAGAAGCCGTGGCCGGGCAGCGACGGGATCACCAGGTGGAAGGCGTCCGACGCGCTCCCGCCGTGCGCCGTCGGGTCGGTGAGCGGCTCGATGATCTTCATCTGCTCGATCACCGACCCCGGCCACCCGTGGGTGACGATGAGCGGCAGCGCGTCCTCGTGCTTCGAGCGCACGTGGATGAAGTGGATGTCCACCCCGTCGATGGCGGTCATGAACTGCGGTACCGAGTTCAGCCGCGCCTCGACCTTGCGCCAGTCGTACTCTTTCTCCCAGTAGCGGGCGACGGCCTGAATGGTCGCGAGTGGCACTCCCTGCGACTGGTCGTCCACCGTTTCCTTGTCCGGCCAACGAGTGGCCTTGATGCGCCTCTTCAGGTCATCAAGGTCGGCCTGAGGAATGTCGACCGAGAAGGGCCGAATCTCCGTGGTGCCCGGACGAGTCTTGGTTTTGACAGCCATGCGTGTTTCCTCTCCGTCTAGGTTTGCGCCTCGCGAGGAGAAATCATGGGGTGAAAGGCTCTGCCCGGACTTATGTGCCAACGATGGGCACGCCGCCGCCATATCTCGGAGCCTAGTGTTGGCCGACCGCGATGGTTGGTGAAGTTGACACTTGCTCAGCGGCCTGCCGGACATCCGTCGCCACACCGGCCATCAGGGTGTTCTCCGCATGCGGTCCACATGAGAAGGTCGGTCGATGTTGCGAGGGCGATTACTGACCGAGAGCCTCCGTGTCGGCATCGACGTGCGCATACCGTCGCTCCACGTCGTTCGAGTGGGCCGACATGACGTATCTGGCTCAACGTCGGCTCAACAGCCGAGTGTCTGGACCTTCCTGGATTTCGAGGCACCCGACGAAGCAGCCGACGAGGTGGCAGTGGCGCTCGCCGGGGCCCTGGTGAGCGATCAAGGCTGGTACGCGGACTTCGAGGTCGGCGATGACCACGTCGTCGTCTTTCCGGGGCGCGTTTTCCGCTACACCAAGGGTGACCGCGCGGGAAGACAGGCCGCCGTGGAGCACGGCCGGACCGTCGGCGTACCCGACCATCAGCTCGACTGGGGCGAATGATCGCGGGCGGGTGCCGCTCGCGCCTGGCCCGGCTGGGCCGGTCATGAGTGTCCGGGGGCCGCGACGGCGTGTTCGGCGGCGCGGCTGACCTGCTCCCAGCTCGCCCAGGTGCCCATCCGCCGACGGGCGATGTCGAACGCCAGGTCGTACACCATACGCCGACCTCGTCGTCGCCACCGCCCTCAACGGATTGCGCCCCCGCCAATCCGGCGAGTGACAATCGGTGGGACGGCTTTGCGCTGCCACAGGACGGTGCGGCAACATCAGGCGCCGTGACGACGGCACCAGGCACGGCCCCCGACAACGACACCCCGGCCGGCAACAACGGCACGCTCCGGTCGAGTCGACGGGTCAGACACTGGTTGGCCGGCGCCGGGGTCACCGCCCTGGCCGCCGTCCTCGGCATCACCCTCGCCGTCCGCGGCGGCGCCACCCCGGCCTGCGCCGCGCCGCCGACGGGCAACGCCGTCCACAAGGGAACTGCCAGCTTCTACGACGCGGGCCGCTCGGGAGGCAACTGCTCCTTCCCGGGCCCTCCGGCGGACCGGCTCTACGTGGCCCTCGGCGCGTCCCAGTACTCCGGATCGGCGGCCTGCGGCAGTTACCTGGAGGTGACAGGCCCGAAGGGCAAGGTCCGGGTCATGGTGATGGACCAGTGCGGCGGCTGCGGACCCAGCAAGATCGACCTGTCCACCGAGGCGTTCACGAAGATCGCCGACCGGTCGCAGGGCATCGCGTCCGTGACGTACCGGGCGGTGGTGAACCCGCCGCTCGATGGAGGGCTCACCTTTCGGATGAAGGGCGGCG
Source organism: Micromonospora trifolii (assembly GCF_022229005.1). Lineage (GTDB taxonomy): Bacteria > Actinomycetota > Actinomycetes > Mycobacteriales > Micromonosporaceae > Micromonospora > Micromonospora trifolii. The sequence goes on along the minus strand of NZ_JAKKFD010000038.1, from coordinate 34,422 downwards.
CCTCGAAATACTGGTTCGCGGTGCAGGTCGGCAACCACGGCAACCCACTCCGCTCGGTCGAGGCGAAGGGACCGGGCGGCGGCTTCCGCAAGGCCGCCCGGCAGAGCGACAACCACTGGAGCATCGAGGGCGGAATCGGCGCCGGGCCGTACAGCATCAGGGTCACCGACGTGTACGGACGCCAGGCGACCGCCACCGGCATTCGGATGGTCACCAAGCAGCTGCAACGCAGCACTGCCACCCTCGCCAGCGCCTCCCCCACGCCCAGCAGCTCACCCTCGGCCTCGCCGAGCCCCACCACCGCGCCCACAGAGTCGGCCGCACCGACGGCGACCGTCGAAGCGCTCGCGGGTGCCGCCGCTCCACTCGACCGCCCCCGCTGCTGACCGCTTGGCCTTGAGTGACCCGGTCGCGGTGCCGCAATACGCGGCGGCTGGCCGAGGTTCGCGCTGGCTGGACTGCCCCGCTGGTCGACGTCCTGAGGGAGAGTCTCCGTCGTGAACAAAAGCCAGGGCGACGAGCAGGATCGGTTTCGCGATCCGTTGGTCAGTTTGTACGAGCTGGCAGCCGAGGACATCCACGTCGTCTGCCCACGCTGTGGGCACCGGGCGGTCAACGCCCCGCAGCCGAACAACAGCAGGTGGGTGGCCTTTTGGCCCCGTCGACTCACGTGCCCGGGGTGCGCGTACTCAGCGTCCTGGTCCCCACGGGGAGCTGCGGTCTCGTCCTGGAACGGTCCGGTGGATCCGTTCTTCCACCTGCCGCTGTGGCTGACGGCCCAGTGCTGTGGCGGGCACACGCTCTGGGCGTTCAACCGCACCCACCTTGACCTCCTGTCCGGATACATCGGCGCTCGACTTCGGGAGCGGGGCTCGGAGCCGGGTGGCATGACGCTGGTGGCGCGGCTGCCGAACTGGCTCAAGGCCGCAAACAATCGGGACGAGCTGCTCCGAGTCATCAGTCGACTGAGCGCATCGATTGACTGACCCTGGAGCGGCATCCCATTCCGCCGACACCGGCAGGCGGTAATCGAAGGCAGCGACCATGGGCACAATGCACGAGTGGATGGCTGGATTGAAGAGCTGTGGCTGGTCGCGATCGTCGAGGAGGTGCCCGACGACGAGGTCAGACGGTGGTGGAACAGCAAGGAGACGGAGCTCTTGGACCGCCTTGCGGCGACCGCGCCCGGATTTCGGCTGGGGACGATCCTGACCACAGTTGACGAGCCACAGCTCGGCAGCCCCAGCCGCCGGGTCTTCGATCTGATGTTCCTGCGCGGCACCTGCCCGCAGAACTTCCACCCCGATTCCTCAGCGCCCTACGTCCTGCCGCTGCTCGGCGCGGACCTGCGGTCGGCGTTGCTTGCGGCGTTCTCCCCGCAAGCCGACGATCACCCGCTCATGACGGCTGCTCCGCTCAGCGGACTGACCGAATTTCTCGACAAGCACTGGGGTGCGCGGTTGACGACACACTCGCCGACGGAAGCAGTACGCGTGTCACTGCCCGCCACGCTGGGCCGCCAGGGCACGGGCTAAGGTCGCGTCCACGACGGTGAGTGACGCCATGGCAATCGCTCCCGTGTAGGCCCGTCGGCCACCGTCCGAGCGGATGGCCTCCACTGCGTAGCAGCCGGTCAGCGCGAGATTCACGGCAGCGCGCGCCGCCATCCACGGCCAACGGGGGTGCCCACACAAGACGCCGGAACCGACGACGAGATCAGTCAAACCAACCGCTCGGGCCAGGACGGGGCGATCACCCAATCCGAGGGCTGCCGCGCCGCGTCGTGGCATGGCCGTCAACACCACACCGAAGCCGAGCGTCACGAGACCGACCGCATTCGCCAAGGTGTCCGCGCGTCGTCGAGTCATGTACCAGATCGTCGCAGGAAGATGGACAGAGGAGCGTGGCGTGGATTCGTTGGACCTGGAACTCTTCGCGGACTACCACCAGATCCACCTGAGCGACGACGGGTCGGCGGGCGACCTGAGCGAGGCATGGACGGACCAGGCGGTTGTCGACCGGCTGGCAGTGGTCGACGATGCGATGGCCATCGGCACGTCGGTCAACGTCACGGTCGCGGTGAGAGTCGACGTGCTGGACACTCCGCCTGTCGACGACTCCGCCGGCTACGACCATGTGGTCGAGGGGAGCATGCAGGTTCGGTCGGGCCGCATCGTGGTCATGGGTTGCACCGACTACGAGCCGGATGCCGCGAGGGTCCGGGTGCCGGTAGGGCCCGTTCGTGTCCGGGCAGCGAGCAGCAACCTTGCCGAGGCGGAGCGCTTGGGGGTCGACTCCGACGAATCCCCGCAGACGATGGAGCGGCTGCGGGTGCAGGTGTGGCCGGCCCCGAGTGAGAAGCCCGTGGTGTTGAAACGCTGGGACGGCGAATCCGGGTTGCTTCAGGACAGGTAGCGACCGAGTATCGCCGGGTGGATGCTGTGGTGCAGTGGGTTCGCACGTCGTGGACCAAGCGTTCGCGCGGCGGTGCTGAGGCGGTCCGGCGTAACGCCGTACCGGTGTCGTTCGCCCTGCCGGCACGGGCGGCGCCGCTCACCCACGAGGTGGACATGGCGGAGGCCGATGGGTTCGAGCCCCGCGAGGGCCTGCGACGCGTGTCGTACCGGAGCGAGGTGCGTCTCCGGCTGGTGGACGGTCAACTCCGGGTTGAACTGCTCGAGTCGGCTTGGGGTAGGCCGCGCCGTCACCGCCGGCCGCCCGCGGTGCGACTCGCGCACGGCGAATGGCTGCGCTGGCAGATCAACTACCGCTTCACCGGGACGACTGACGGCGCCTGGCTGTACCGCTTGGACACGCTCAATCTGTCGCATGGCGCAGTTCCGGCCGACACCTTCCTCGGCGAACCGCCTCGATTCATCGACGAGCGCGCACTTATCTGGTAGCCGCCACCGCCGTTCTTCGGCCCTTCGGACCCGCCGTACCATCCGACGATGATCTCGGAGACCTTCGATGCGCGTGGCGGGCTCACCTACGTTGACCGCCTCGACTTCACCCGAGGCAACCCCCTCAGAGCTGTCCGACGGATGGCCTGGCCGACGGTGAAGCTGCACGCCGACGACAGGACGTTGACCTTCACGTCGCGTACCGGATCGGACACCCTCGAGCAATTCAACGTGGGGGCGCTGGCGCACCATCTGTTTCACCGACGGTTCCCGGTGCCGGCGACCGCCGTCTGCTTCGACGTCGAGGGACGCGACCAGATCCTGCTCTTCTGGACTCCCCGCGCGGTCGCGGTCCTGCGAGCACTGGACAAGCTGGGCTGGGACGCCCAACAGCCCGAGCCCTGGACCCCGTACGTCTGAGCTGGTGGTCGTGCGGTAGTCCACCAACCTGGCGACCCGTCTTCGTCACCGTCCGCAGCGACGCCTGCCGGACGAGTGCGACCGCTGGCGAAAGAGAGAAGGGACACCCTCCGAGGCCCGTTGACATGCGTTTCGAGCGAGTGACAGCGTTGTCATCGACTTATTTCCTCCATTTGAGACGAGGAGCGCATCTTGCTCTATCGGAACTCACCCCGCCGCAGCGCGACAGCGGCCGCGGCGGCCGGCATTCTCATCACGGGGCTGGCGCTCGCCCCGTCCGCGCCGGCTCAGGCCAGCCGCCACCAGGCAAAAGACGAAGCCGTACGGTCGGGTGACGCACGTTTCGAGGTGCTGTCCCCGACCCTGATCCGCACCGAGTACCAGAAGGACGGCAGGTTCACCGACGCCGCCACGTTCAACGCCATCGGGCGCGATGATTTCCCCCGTACGCGTTTCACGAAGCGCGTCGACCACGGCTGGCTCATCATCGACACCGGCGCGATGACGTTGCGTTACCGCGTCGGCTCGGGCGCGTTCACCGCCGACAACCTCACGGTGCAGCTCAAGACCGGCAAGCAGGTCGTGCAGGGCCAACCCTGGGCCGGCCACACCGCCCCGGCCTGCGCGTTCGGCGCGCTCTGCGAGGCCGAATCGCTGCAGTTGAACGGCCCCGGCGTCGCCACCGACCACCAGGGATTCACCGGACGCGGCTTCGCGGCCGGTTTCGCCGCGTCCGGCGACTCGGTCACGTTCGCGCTCGACGCTCCCGAGGCCGGCACGAAGCAGCTCGCCGTCCGCTACGCCAACAGCACCGGCGGCGACGGCCAGAACGTGGACCGCACGCTGACCGTTCAGGTCGACGGCGACGCCGGCCACACGCTGACGCTGCCGCCCACGGCGAACTGGGACACCTGGGGCCTGGCCAACGTGCCGGTAGACCTCACCGCGGGCCGGCACGAGATCAGCGTCGTACGGGGTCCCAACGACACCGGCAACGTGAACGTCGACAGCCTCGCGGTGGTCAACCCGGGTGATCCGTTCCCGGCGCCGGCCACGCCCGAGCCGCAGCCCCTGCGGTTCGGCACGCTGGGAGAGGCCGAGACCGGCGCGCTGACCGGCGGCGCGAGGCCCGCGAACGACCACAACGGCGCATCCGGTACGGGATTCCTGGCCGGCCTGGAAAGCACCACGTCCGCCGACACGCTCACCGTGACGGATGTTCCGTCCGCCGGTGACTACCAGGTGCAGATCCGCTACGCCAACGGCCAGGCCGGCGCCCAGCCCAGCCAGACGCGCACCATGTCGGTCACCGCGGGAACGGCGGCGCCGGTCACGGCGACCCTTCCGCTGACCAGCGGGTGGGACTACTGGAACACCGTTTCCGTCCCGGTCCACCTCAACCGCGGCACCAACACCGTGACGCTGGGCTGCCCCACTGACGCCAGCTGCAACGTCAACGTCGACACGGTCGCCGTCACGAGCAAGGGCTCCCCGCTGCTCGCCCCGCACGCACCGCTCGGCGGCTACCGCCGGGGCCTGGACGGCGTGACAGGCTCCGCCCTCACCGCCCCGGGCCTGCTCTACCAGGACGGCTGGTACCTGCTCGACGACTCGGCCTCGGCCCTGAGCAACACCAAGCCCCGGCCCGCCGCCGAACAGGACGGCTACGTCTTCGCGTACGGGCAGGACTTCACCCGTGCCCTGAAAGACCTGTCGACACTGACCGGGCCCACGAAGCTGCTGCCGAAGTGGGCGTACGGCGTGTGGTACTCCGAGTACTACGACCGCACCGCCACCGAGTTCCAGAACCTGGTGACCCGGGCCAAGGCCGAGGGCGTACCCATGGATGTGCTTGTCCTCGACACCGACGTCAAGGCGCCGGACAAGTGGAACGGCTGGAGCATCGACCCCACCCGCATCCCCGACCCGAAGGCGTTCTTCGACTGGGCCAGAAAGCAGGGCCTGCACACCGGCATCAACATCCACCCGAGCATCCTCGGCTCGGACCCGAAGTTCGCGCAGGCGCAGGCCACCGCGAAGGGCAAGCTCCAGCGCGTCGGCTGCAACGGCGGTCCCGACTGCTACGCGTTCGACTTCGGCGACCCGGACCAGCTCACTGCGTACATGCAGCTGCACGACGGGATGATCCCGAAGGGCACCAAGGGCCCGGACCTCTGGTGGCTGGACTGGTGCTGCGACAACACGAAGTCCTCGCTCGCCGGGGTGACCGCTGACGCGTGGATCAACCAGCAGTACGCCGACAAGACCGGCTTCGCCTTCTCCCGGGCGTACGGCTCGTTGCAGGCCGGCGGCTACAGCAGCCCGACCCCGGTGTCGACCGGACCGTGGGCCGACAAGCGCACCACGCTGCACTTCACCGGCGACACCACCTCCGACTGGTCGACCCTGCAGATGGAGGTCGGCTACACGCCGGGCGAGTCGGCCGCGACCGGGCTGGCAGCGGTCAGCCACGACATCGGCGGGCACACCGGGGGCCTCCAGGAGCCGGGCAGCGAACCGGGCAGCACCAAGCTGCCCGACGACCTCTACGCCCGGTGGGTGCAGTTTGGCACGTTCCAGCCGATCGACCGGCTGCACTCCAACCACAGCGACCGGCTGCCCTGGCAGTACGGCCCGGCGGCCAACGCGTCGGCCAAGAAGTTCCTGAACCTGCGGAAGGAACTGCAGCCGTACACCTATGCCGCCGCCAAGGAAGCCACCCGCACGGGTACGCCCATCGTCCGCTCGATGTACCTGGCGTACCCGAATGAGCAGGCCGCCTACGCCACCGCCGGTTCCCAGTACCTCTACGGTCCGGACTACCTGGTGGCACCGGTGACAACGCCCGGCACCACCGCCACCACGTCGGTGTGGTTCCCACCAGGAAACAGCTGGACCGACATCTTCACCGGGAAGACGTACCGGGGCGGCACGACGCAGAACATCACCACCACGCTGGACACCATGCCGGTGTTCAAGAAGCACTAAAGCCTGTTTCTGCAGGGATCCGGACACCGGCCGGGTGGGGCAACCCACCCGGCCGGTTCGTTGTCTGGCTGGGCTCAGCGTCGGTGGGGCCGGCGGGCCAGGGGCAACCAGCCGAGGAACCTGGCATGCAGCGCCGGCAGGTCCGGACGCAGGCCCAGGCCGTACACGTCGTCGATCGCCTCCTGCATCGACGCGGCCAGGTAGAACGCCAGCGCAATCGAATGACCGTAGAACTCGGTTACGAGGGCGAGCTGAGCCGGTCCGCAGGGCCAGGGCGCGGCGCAGTTGCGGCACAGCCAGGCTGGACGCATCGGCAGGTGCGGGCGAGGGCGCGCGTTCATCCGACCCGCACCGGATTCCGCCGGCGTCTGGCTGGCCTGGTCGGTTTGACGGGCAGGGCTTGCAACCGCACGCCCGCACGCATGACGTACAACTCACGCCGCGCCACCGCGTCGCCCGCCGCATTCAGCTCGTAGCCCTCAATCCAGACCCATCCGTCGTACGTGTGCCGCTCGGGCAGCTCGCGGATGACGCGTACGAAGATCGGGCGCAGGAACTGCACGCTCGCCGCCGTGGTCAAGAGGATCACGTCGCCGGCCTTCAGGGGCTTGTTGGGTTTGTCGTCGGGCACGGTCTCCACCTTTGGTGCCGTCGGGAAGGGGCCGCTCCCGTGAGTGCTCGCCCGTCGGAAGCGGCCCCGCTACGAACGCGACCGCCGGGTCTCGTGGTCCCTGCCGGCCGCGCCGCCTGGTGACACTCTGCTGTGGAGGCCACTACGCTTGGAAGGCATCCCAGGTGGCCGGGCCGGAGCTGGCAGAACAGCCTCCAGGCGTGTGGCACCTCGGGCAGTCGATCTCCGATTTGAGGAGCCTTGAATGGCTGACGTGCCAAGTCCCCTCGCGGACTTCATCGTGAGCGAGATCCGTCGTGCTCGTGGAGCGTCCGGGATGACGCAAGAGTCGTTCGGGCGGGCGGCGGGCTTCAGCGCCTCACACGTCAGCGCCGTGGAGAGCGGCACCCGAGCGCTGACGATGGACTTCATCCGGGGAGCGGACCGCGCCTTCAGCAACGACGGGTTGTTCGGACGCCTGGTGGTGAAACTCGGTGCACCGTCGTGGTTTCTGCCGTGGCTGGACGCCGAGCGCGGCGCGCGGCAGCTTCGTCTCTTCGAGCCACTACTGATCCCTGGCCTGCTCCAGACCGAGAACTACGCCCGCGTCGTGATGCGCCTGAACGACCTCATGTCGGCCACCGAGGTCGACCAGCAGGTAAGCGCCCGCATGAGCCGACACAAGATCCTGACCGGCGACAGCCCGCCGCAGGTGGTTGCCGTGCTGGATGAGTCGACGCTCCGTCGCGCGGGCGACGAATACGCCGGCATCATGGCCGAGCAGGTCGCCCACCTCATCACCGTCGCCGAGCTGCCGCACGTTCACGTCCACGTGATCCCGGCGGGCGCTGGCCTCCACATCGGGCTGTCCGGGCCGTTCGCGCTCGCGCGAGCCGGTGACGGGAGCTGGGTCGGGCACCTTGAAAATCAGCTGGGCGGGATCGTGGTCGACAACGAAGATGAGCTACATACTCTTCAGACGAGGTGGGAGAACGTGAGGAACGAAGCACTCCCGCGCCGACAGTCCAACGAGCTGATGAAGGAAGTGCACAGCGATCATGGACCTCACTAACGCCACCTGGCGCAAGTCCCGGCGCAGCGGATCGTCCGGGGGCAACTGCGTCGAGGTCGCCGACAACCTGCCGGGCGTCGTCGGCGTCCGGGACAGCAAGGATCCCGCCGGCCCGGCCCTAACCTTCGGTCCGGCTGCGTGGCGGGCGTTCGTCGCTCAGGTCATCGAGCGGCCCTAACCACGTCGAGATAGCGGCTGGGAGCCCGCAACTCTTGCACCACCCCACGCTTGTTCTCAATCCTCGTCAAGGAGGCCGAAGCTTTCCGGCAGTTCGTCCAGCTACTCGCGCACCGCGCCACTCTCTCGGGCCGCCCGTGCCATCACAAGTCGGGTGAGCACCTCGCGCTCAGCCGGCTCCAGTGCGTCGAAGTGGCCGGCGATCGTAGGCGCCCACTGCGGTAGGGGAGATCGAGCAGCGACGAGCCCGGAGAAGGAGCGGAGCGCACGCATCTCGGTGGCCCGAGTCCGCCTCGGCCGGCGGTCAGCCACCGACAGCCGCCGGGGCACCGCCCACCATGTCTGAGCGGAAGCTGAGTCCTTGACCTGACGATGTCACAGGTGCTCGTTGGTCTGACGGCCGATGCCCGGATTCTTCGGAGTGACGGGTCACTGCGGCGGGCGTCATTGGCCGTCCCCGCACGGGAAGTGGCGCAATGCTGTGCCACCGATGCAACAAATTCCGGTGCTGCTTCGTGTTGGAGGTGAGTAAGGGGGTCGGTTGACATTCGAAGAGTTCGTCGCGGTGCGACTGCCAGCGCTCCTGCGGCAGGCGACGGCGCTGGCTGGGGATCCGCACCTGGCAGAGGACGTCGTGCAAGACGTGCTCATCAAGGTGCAGCCCAGGTGGATGCGAATCCGCGAGCTGGATCTTCCTGAGCTATACATTCGCAAGATGATCGTGAACGAGCTGATGTCGGCTCGTCGTCGGGTCGCCGCTGCGATCCGACGGGAACGGGTGCAGCCGCCGATTCAGGAGAAGGACCGAGCGGAGCTGGTTGTACAACGGGACGCTCTCCTGCGGTTGATCCGCGCGCTCCCGCCCCGACAGCGCATCGTGATCGCGCTGCGCTATTACGAAGACATGGCTGACGGTGACATCGCCGTGTTGATGGGCTGCAGCGTAGCGACGGTGCGCAGCCAGGCATCACGAGCACTGGCCAAGCTGCGATCTGTCGCGGAGCTAGAACCTGCCCGGGGGGAAGAATGATCGACAGGGAAGAGATCCGTGCAGCGTTCAGCACCATCGCCGACGATGCGCCGTCGCCGGAGCGGATCCGCACCAATCTTGTCAGCCTTGCGCGGCGGCACAGGCAGCGCCGGGTGATCCTGCGGGTTGCCGGCGTGGGAGTGGCTGCGACCACGGTGGGTGTCGTTGGGGCGAGCGCGTGGCGACTGTCGCAGAATGCGGAATCCGAATTTCCCGCACTGAGCGGAGGTCTCGGGGGCGGCTGGCTTGAGGTCCCCCTGCGCTACCGTCCGACATGGCTACCCCACGGGTACGGGCAAACCGGACGCACGGTCGTCGTGGTTGGCGACGAGGCTCCCGTTGTGTCATTGGACTGGCAGCAAGCTATCTCGGCCCAAGACGGCAATAGCCCCATCATCTCGCTGATGATCGGATCACACGAGTCTCTCGATGCCGACCGGCCAGAGGGACGGACCGAAACAGTCGACGTGAACGGCATACCCGCTCAACTCGTCCAAAGTGATCGCTTCGGCAACGGCACCTATGTCATCTGGCAATCGCCAGGGCAGCCGCAGTTGATCGTCACTGTGCTGAACAAGGATGAGCTTGACGAGCAGCGGGCGCTGGCCCTGCGCGTGGCCCGTTCAGTTCGGCCAGATCAGCAGCGCACCTATGTTGGTCCGCGCTTCGGCTGGTTGCCGACAGATTTGAACGCCACTCCCTGGCGACTCAGCCAGGGGTATGAAGGCCAGCATTGGATCCAGGACGTGTCGGCTACCGGCACCGGAGGGCGGCAGCTTCAGATCTTGATGGGGCCTGACGTGCATACGAAGTTGGCCAATTGGGATGCTGGGGCCCAGCCAGTGCAACTGAATGGCTCAGACGCACGGTATGTGCCGGAGAAAGGCCAACTCTTCCTGACGCTGGCCGACGGCATCCAGGTGTTCATCGGACTAGACGAGGCATCTGGCCAGAATAGCCAACCGGGTGGAGACCCGAGCCCCATCAAAGGGCCGGCAAAAGTGCCTCCGGAGCTGGCGCGGATCATGGAATCATTCGAATACGGGCCCTGGCCGGACATGACATGGATAGGCAAACGATAAGTGCGACAAAGCCATACCACGGCATCGAAGGGCCTGCCTCGCACTCTGCTGGCTAGGCATTAACGACCAGCTCAGAGCCTCGACCAGGGGATCTGAGCTGGTGGGCGACTGACGAGTCGACCTGTACGCCGGATTATGAAGGTGAAACATGCCCTGAGCAGGCGGTTCGTTCGCCTGACACCTGCTCAGGGCGTCGCCAGGGCGTCTGGAGAGATCAGGGAGCCTCGACGACGGCAAACCGCTCGGACACAAGTCGGCGGGATCGAACCGCCACTACCCGGCCGCCGTCGGGCCTAAGAGGTCCGGGGACACGAGGAAGACGGCCGTTCCATCCTCGGCCGCTACGCCGTCAGGCTCGGTCGAGACCAGGACCAGCGGCACCGACAAGGCATCGGACTCATCCCGGAACTCCTTGACGACGCACCGCACCGCAGCCGGCCTCGGCAACACGGACCCGGGATCGAGGTCGGTACCGAAGATCGCCGCCTTGTCGACGAGCGACCACACGCGGCCCTGCGCATCGGTGAACACGACCCGGACCACGGCCGGGAAGGAGGCCCGGTCCACCCACTCGACCGCTTCGCAGGCAAGCTCGAAGTGATCACCAGGTCGGAGGGCATGTCGGTCCATCTGTCGAATCCTGCCTGTCGAGGTATCTCAAGGCACCGCGCTCCGCGCGGTGCGGGGCGGCGAGCCCGGCCGGCGGCAAGCCGCCCCACGGTCGGATCTCAGGCCAACGCGAGTTCGTCCGGGAAGCGCTCATGAAGCGCGGCGACCGCATGCCGCAGGCAGTACTCAAGGCTGTGGCCGTCGACCCTGATCGAGGCACCATCGAGCCGCTGACCCGAGATCACCACGGTCCAGGGCTTGCGTTCCCGCTCCCCGTCAATCTTGACCAGCCCGACGAGACCCATTTCCCCCAGGTGCTCCAGCAGCTCCGGCACGCACTCGTCCCACCTCATGCACGAATGGGACCACCAAGGCCGCTACGGAAGCCAGCGGATTGCCCTGGTCGTGCGTCAGGGCTTCCGGCTACCGCCCCAGTCCAACCCCAGGACTGGCTTGCCACTAATCCCCGGGATGCAAACACGTCAGGAGGCACCCAGCCTGATCGTGCTCCGCAGTCGTACCCTCGTGATCGTCGAGGAGGTTGCCGGGTGACCATTTCGTGGAGCGCCACGTCTCCGACGTCAGGGAAGTTTTCTTCGGTGGAGCGGTCCGACTTCGCCGGCCTCATCGAGCGGTTCGACGAACTGCGCGCCCAGGGGCGCGGCTACCTCGAAGTACGGGGCAGCGCCGCGTTCCCTGTGCTGACGCTGGGGTTCGCGGGTGCTGCGACGGTCGTCCATTTGGTGACGGACGAGGGCTCCATGTCTCTCCTGGCTGCCAATGAGCCTGCCGACGCAGATGCGGAAGTGCAGATGTTGGACGACCTGGTCGACTTCACCGCGGACTTCGTTCTCAACCTCGAACGCGCCTGGCAGGTTGTCGAAGAGTTCGTCCGCACGGGTGATCCTCGTCGGGCAGGAGAGTGGCGCGAGTTGTAGTGATGGCTATGGCGGATTGCTACCGCGCGTTGCCGCAGCGGCCAAGCCGGCACGTAACCAATTGAGCCGACGCTCAGGGCGTCTCCAGGGCGCCGTCAGTGCGTCGACCGCCGGCCAAAGTCGACCAACAACGACCATCGACGCCCGAATATAGAACCAGCTCAGAGCCTTAATCACGCCTCTGAGCTGGTGGGCGACGGACGAGTCGACCTGTACGCCGGATTCTGTGCGCGGCGCGCACCCCGAGGGGTTTGCGCCGGCGGCGGCCATCCATCTGGGCCTGCCGTTGCCGGCAGGCTCTAGCGGCCTACCCGCAGACATCGGGCGGGCAGCCCTCAAGCGTCTGCGCCGGGTCGTCATCTTGCGGTGACGGCCCTTGCTTGGCCTTGCTCCGGGTGGGGTTTACCGAGCCACCCCGGTCACCCGGGGTGCTGGTGGGCTCTTACCCCACCGTTTCACCCTTACCGTCCCCGTTGGGGTCGGCGGTCTGTTTTCTGTGGCACTGTCCCGCGGGTCGCCCCGGGTTGCCGTTAACAACCACCCTGCCCTGTGGAGTCCGGACGTTCCTCGGCGGCGGGCCGAAGCCCGCCGACGCGGCCGCCCGGTCGACTCGTCCGTCGTGCTCTCATCCTAACGACGAGCGTGCTGCCGGTATTGCCGCCCCGCCTGGGCAAGATCGAGCAGCTCAACAACGATCCGGCGAATGCTTGCCGTAGGGCGACGGCTAGCCTCGTGGGGCTATGGATCTCTCCCACGCCGCGCTGCTGCTCGCCGCCGGTCTCGCCGCTGGCACTGTCAACGCGGTGGCCGGTGGCGGTTCGTTGATCACCTTTCCGGCGATGATCGCGATCGGGTTGCCCCCGGTGCCGGCGAACGTCAGCAACTCCGTCGCCGTCTTCCCCGGGTACCTGGCCAGCGTGGCGGGCAGCCGGCAGGACCTGCCGCGTCCTCGCGCGCTGGCGACGCTGGTGCCCACCACCATCGTGGGCACGATTGTCGGGGCGTTGCTGCTCCTGGCCACTCCGGCCCGCGCGTTCGAGCTGGTCGTACCCTTTCTGGTCCTCGGCGCGACAGCGGTCCTGGCCTTCCAGGACCCGCTGCGCCGGCTGGTCGGTCACCCTCGGGACCTGTCGCCACGCCGGCGGACCATCGCGGTGCAGACGATGGTCGCGCTCGGTGCGGTGTACGGCGGTTACTTCGGTGCGGCGCTCGGGGTGATGCTGGTGGCCGGGCTGGCCCTGGTGCTGGACGCGACACTGGCCCGGGTGAGCGCGATCAAGAATCTGCTCTCGGCGGTGGTGGGGTTCACGACGCTCGTGGTGTTCGCCCTGTTCGGCCCCCTGAACTGGGCGGCGGTCGCGGTGGTCGCGCCCGCCACCCTGATTGGGGGGTACGCGGGCGCCAGGCTCGTCCGCCGGCTGCCGCCGGTGGTGCTCAAGACGGTAATCGTGGTGTTCGGTACGACGATCGGCCTCTACCTGCTCTGGCGCGCCCTGAACTGACGGGCGCCCGACGCCAAGATCCACGCAACTTCAGGGATAGTGCTGCTTCAGCCGGCAGCGAGGCAGCAGTTTCCCCGAAACTGCGCGGATCTTGGAGACGAGCCCGCGGTCAGTACACCTCGCCTACCGGTTCCTCGGCGGTGTGTTCGGTCTTCGCGGCGGCGCGGTTCCAGCGGGACCAGAGGACCCGCTCGCCGTAGCCGGCGGCCATCAGGTGCGCGAAGGCCAGGTAGACGAGGACACCGACGGCTAGCACCCCGAAGCCGACCCAGAACGGCAGCGCCAGCGACTGCTCGGCGAGCTTGCCGGAGATGATCGGTGCTGGCGCGGCGGCGCCCCAGCGGACCAGGTTGAACGCGCCGGTGGCGACGCGTCGGTCGCTGGAGCCGAGGCCGAGCGCCAGGTCGGTGAGGTTGGCGTTGGCCAGGCCCATGCAGAGTCCGGCGAGCACCAGCACCACGAGCGCCTCGGCGGTGCTGGTGGAGGTGGCGAAGAGGACCATGCAGACCAGCAGCCCGGCGATGGCCACGCCGACGGTCTGTACCGCGCCGATGCGGTGGGCCAGCCGGTGGCCGATCACCATGATGCCGGCGGCCAGGCCGAGCCCCCAGCCGGTGAACGCGAGCCCCAGCGGGATGACGTCCAGGCCGAGGAAGAGCGGCGTGTAGCCGAGCACCACGAAGAACACGAAGTTGTACGCGGCGGTGACCACGCAGAGGGCGATGAACGCCGGCCGGCGGTAGGTGGCGAAGATCTGTCCGACGCGTACCGGTGCCTGGCGGTTGGTGGGTTCGCGGAGTTTGCGGGAGGCCACGCCGAGCGCGAGGACCATGAAGACGCCGCAGACGAAGAACGGCAGCCGCCAGCTGACCTGGCCGAGCAGGCCACCGATGAGCGGTCCGACGGCGAAGCCGAGACCCAGGGCGGTCTCGAAGAGGCCCACCACCCATTCCCGGTCGATTGCCAGGTTGACCAGCACCACCATGGCGGTGGCGAAGAACATCGCGTTGCCCAGCCCCCAGACGCCACGCAGCACTGACAGCTGCACGATGTTGTCGCTGAACGAGGCGAGGATCGCGGCGAGGCCGACCACTGAGACGCCGGTGATGAGCACCGGCTTGAAGCCGAACCGGCCGCTCGCGAGGGTCGCCGGGATCATGCCAAGGGCCATGACCGCGATGTACGCGGTGAACAGCAGCTCGACCTGCCAGGCGGTGACCCCTATCGCCTCACCGATGGCGGGCAGGATCGGGTCGACGACGGCGATGCCGGCGATGGCGAGGAAGGCCACCAGTGTGGTGGCGTAGATGGCACTGCGGTTCGGTTCGGAACGCCGATCCACTCCGACTCCTCAGATAGCTGTATCGTACAGGTACTTATTCTGTATCATACAGCTATGAGCGACGACCATGACGAGAGCACCCTCGGCCAGATCGAGACCGAGGTGGCCCTGCTGATGCGCTTCGGCGAGGCCACCCGGCGGGCCACCGGCACCGCCGAGCACCGGGTGCTGGACCGCGCGGCGTACGTCATCCTGCGCCACCTGGCCGACGCCGGCCCGCAGAACGTCTCGGCGCTCGCCGCCCGACTCAACCTGGACGGCTCGACAGTCACCCGGCAGGTGTCAGCGCTTCAGCGCGATGGCCTGATCACCCGTACCCCGGACCCGTCCGACGGCCGCGGCACTGTCATCTCCCCCACCCCGGCCGGCCTGCAACGGATGGCCGCCGTCCAGGCCGCCCGCACCCGGCTCTACGGCGACATGCTGGCCGACTGGACCCCCGAAGACCGCAACACCCTGGCAGCCCTCCTTAGCCGCCTCAACCAGGCCCTGATAAACCGCAACCGCCCCCGCTAACCCGCCAACCCCCCGCTCTGACACCGCCCCGCCCCGCCCCGCCCCGCCCCCAGCTCGTCGATCATGGACTTAAGGTGATGGACAAGAGCCGTGAGTCGCCCCATACCGGGCACCATAAGTCCAAGATCGGCGCGAGGCTCGTCCCCGCTTCGCCGATCTTGCACCTACGGCGGGTGAAGACCGGGGCGAATCAGCAGCGAACGGGCGCCGTAACTGCAAGATCGACGCGCGGCACGCGAGAACGCGCGGCACGCGAGAACGCCCGGCACGGCGAGAACGCCCGGCACGGCGAGAACGCCCGGCACGGCGAGAACACGCGAGAACGCCCGGGCGCCGACCCACGTCGGCACCCGGGCGTACCTCGGGGTCAGGCGACCGGTTCGCGGGCCGAGTCGGCGTCGCGGTCGGGGCCTGGGGTGATCCGGGGGTCGCCCTCGTCGGCGAAGTAGTCGTCCGGCTCGGTGCCGTCGACGCCTTCCTCGACCTTCGCGGCCCGCAGCGCCAGCGTCACCAGCGCCGCCACGGCCAGGTTGACCGCCACCGCCACGATGCCCACGTAGATCGTCCGGGTGGTGTCGAACCCGAACTCCGACAGCGGGAACGCCGAGCCGCCGAAGTGCTTCCGGGTCGGGCTGGCCACCTGGTAGAGCATCCACATGCCCAAGCCCATGCCGGCGACCCAGCCGACGATCAGGCCGGTGCGGTGGAACCAGCGGGTGTAGAGGCCCAGCGCCACCGCCGGCAGCGTCTGAAGGATGATCACGCCACCGATCAGCTGGAGGTCGATGGAGAACTGCGGGTCGAGGAAGACGATGCAGGCCACCGCGCCGACCTTCACCACCAGCGAGGTGATCTTCGAGACGTTCGCCTCCTGGGCGGCGGAGGCGTCCCGCTTCAGGTACTCCTTGTAGATGTTGCGGGTGAACAGGTTCGCCGCCGCGATCGACATGATCGCCGCGGGCACCAGCGCGCCGATGCCGATCGCCGCGTACGCGACACCGGCGAACCAGTCCGGGAACTGCTGGTCGAACAGCAACGGGACGACGGTGTTGTTGTCCACCGACCCGGCCGAGTTGCCGGGCAGCGGCTTCACACCGGCCGCGATGGCCATGTAGCCGAGCAGCGCGATCAAGCCGAGCAGCAGGCTGTACGCGGGCAGCGCCGACATGTTCCGCTTGATCACGTCGCGGTTCCTGCTGGCCAGCACACCGGTGATGCTGTGCGGGTAGAGGAAGAGCGCCAACGCCGAGCCCAGCGCCAACGTCACGTACTGAAGCTGGTTGTTGCCGTTGAGCAGGATGCCGTCGTTCGGGTTGGGTGAGGCGTCGAACTTCGCGTCAGCGGCGGCGAAGATGTCACCCCAGCCGCCCAGCTTGTACGGCAGGTAGATGACCGCCACCAGGATCACGATGTAGATCAGGCTGTCCTTGACGAACGCGATCAGCGCGGGCGCGCGCAACCCCGACTGGTACGTGTAGGCGGCCAGGATGGCGAACGCGATGATGATCGGCAGGTGTCGGGCCAGCGCGTTGTCGCCGGTGACGCCCATCGTCTTGAGCACTGCCTCGATGCCGATCAGCTGCAACGCGATGTACGGCATGGTGGCGACGATGCCGGTGATCGCGATCAGCAGCGCCAGCACCGGCGAGTCGAACCGCTTGCGGACGAAGTCGGCCGGCGTGACGAACCCGTGCCGGTGCGACACCGACCAGAGCCGCACCAGCACCAGGAAGACCAGCGGGTAGATGACGATGGTGTACGGCACGGCGAAGAACCCGGCCGCGCCGGCACCGAACATCAACGCCGGCACTGCCACGAAGGTGTACGCGGTGTAGAGGTCACCGCCGATCAGGAACCAGGTGATCCAGCCGCCGAAGCTGCGCCCGCCCAGCCCCCACTCGTCCAGGTGCGCCATTTCCTTCGGTGCCCGCCACCGGGCGGCCACGAAGCCCATCACGCTGACCAGGAGGAACAGCAGGGAGAAAACGATGATCTCGGTGAGATGGTCGCGCCACATCAGGAACCACCCCGCTTCTTCGTCATCTGGTAGACCAACGTGGTGGTGCCGACGCCGAGCAGGATGAAGGCCAGTTGCAGCCAGTAGAAGCGCGGGAAGCCGAAGACCCGGGGCGAGTCGCCATTGAAGAACGCCGGGATCAGCGGCACCACGATGGGGATGAAGAGCAACCAGTTCCAGGGGCTGTGGTCCTTCGCCCTGGTCGGCGCCGTGGGCGGCGCCTCCGGTTCGGGTGCAGCCATCTGACACACCTCCGGGGAGTCGTGGCTCTCGATGTAACGGCCGGAGGCTACGACTCTGTGACGGCGGTCACCTGACCCGCCCGGAGGGTGCTGCGCCGAACGGCCGGCCGGCTGCGCCGAACGGCGCGGCCGACCGGCCCTACCAACGAGGGGTGCGGCGGCTCAGTCGAGGCTGGCGAGGTGGGCGGTGTCGTTGACAGTGCGCACCGCCACGCCGCCGTCGGGCCACAGGTCGAGCACCGAGATGCCGGCCGCGTCCAGGAAGAGCCGGTGCAGGAAGCCGTCACCGGCCGCGAGGGCGTCGCGCAGCACCAGCTTGATCGGCGAGACGTGCGAGACGACCACAACGGTCTCACCGGGGTACGCGGTGAGCAGCCCCGACATGACGCGGTGCGCGCGTTCGGCGACGTGGGTGAACGACTCCCCACCCGGCGGCGCGATCCGGGGTGAGGCGAGCCAGGCGTCCATCTCCCCCGGCCACTCCTGGCGCACCTCGGCGAAGGTGCGCCCCTCCCACTGGCCGAAGTCGCACTCGATCAGGTCGTCCTCGGTGCGCACCGGCACGTCGCCGCCGAGCGCTTCGGCGATCGACGCCGCGGTGGCCGTACAGCGGGACAATGGTGAGCTGAGCACGGCCGCGACGGACGGGGCCAGCTCGGCCACCCGGGTGCCGGTGGCGCGGGCCTGGGCCCGGCCACGCTCGGAGAGCGGCACGTCACCGCGCCCGGAGTAGCGCCGCTGCTCGGTGTACGCGGTCTCGCCGTGCCGAACCAGGATCAGCCGGGTGGCGGTGAAGCTGGGCCGTGGCTCCCAGGAGGCCGGCGCTGTCGCCGGGTCGCTGCCGACAATCAAGGTGGCGGGCGCCGTCGAGGGCTGGCCGGTGGTGGCAGCCGTCGCCGGACGGGCAGGGGCCGCAGTCGCCGGGGGGCGACCCGCGGCGGCGTCCATGGCGGCGTTGGCAAGGGCGTCGGCGTGCCGGTTCTGCTCCCGCGGAATCCAGCTGAACCGCACCGCTGTGAACCGGCCCACCAGCGCGGCGGCCTGGGCGGCGAGGGGCCGCAGGCCGGGGTGCTTGATCTGCCACCGGCCGCACATCTGCTCGACCACCAGCTTGGAGTCCATCCGGACGTCCACCTCGGCGGCGCCCAGTTCGGCGGCGGCGGTCAGCCCGGCGATCAGGCCCTGGTACTCGGCGACGTTGTTGGTGGCCGTGCCGAGCGACTCGGAGCGCTCGGCGAGCACCTCGCCGGTCTCCGGGTCGCGGACCACAGCGCCGTAGCCGGCGGGGCCGGGGTTGCCCCGGGACCCACCGTCGGCCTCCATGGAGACCACGCGCGGCGCCACGACCTACAGGCCCGACTCGTTGGTGCGGACCATGATCCGTCGGCAGTCCTCGCAGCGGACCACGTCGTCGGGGGCGGCCTTGCGGATCCGGGCCAGGTCGGCGCCGGACAGGTCCAGGCGGCATCCGCCGCAGCGGCCCCCGGTGAGCAGCGCGGCACCCAACCCGGTGTCCTCGCGGATCTTGTCGTAGAGGTTGACCAGTTCGCTGGGGAGGTCGCCGGCGAGCGGCTGACGGGCGCCCCGCTTGAACTCCTCCTCCTTGGCGATCTCAGCCAGCACTTCGTCGCGGCGCTGCTCGGTAGCGGCCCGCTTGTCCCGGGTCTCGGCCAGCCGCTGCTCCACGCCGTCCAGTACGCCCTGCGCGGTCTCCCGCTGCTCCATCAGCTCCAGCTCGGCGTCCTCCAGGTCGCCCTGGCGGCGCTTGAGCGAGACCAGCTCGTGCTGGAGCGCCTCCAGCTCGCGGGCCGGACCGGTGCCGGCGGCCAGCCGGTTCTCGTCCTTCTCCTTGCGGGCCCGGACCTGCTCGACGTCCTTCTCCAACCGGGCGATGTCCCGGTCCAGGTCGTCGACTGCCACCTGGGCGCGGACCCGCTCGTCCTCCATCGACGACAGCTCCCGGGCCAGCGACTCCAGCTCGGCCCGCTCGGCAAGGGTTCGCCGTCGGTGGGCGAGCTGGGCGAGGTTGGTGTCGATCGCCTGGAGGTCGAGCAGGCGGCGCTGCACCTGAGGGTCAGCCTTCACGGTCGGGCTCCTTGTCGTCCACAACGGGTGCGGCGGCGTGCACGGTCCACGGGTCGGTGTCCAGGTCGGACACCAGCGTCTCGACGTCCAGCGCCTCCCGGAGGAGGGCTGCCAGGTCGTCCAGCCACGGTCGTTCGGTCGCCCAGTGGGCGGCGTCGATCAGGGCGGGACCATCGGCGGCGAGGTGCTCGCCGGCCGGGTGGTGCCGCAGGTCGGCGGTGAGGAACGCGTCCACCCCGGCGGCGGTCGCGGCGCCGAGGAAGCTGTCCCCCGACCCGCCGCTGACGGCGAGGGTACGAACCATACGCCCGGGATCCCCCGCCGCGCGAACTCCCCAGGACGTGACGGGGAGCACCGCGGCGGCGTGCCGGGTCAGCTCGGCGAGCGTCATCGGCTGGGGCAGCTCGCCGACCCGGCCGAAACCCCTGTCGTCGCCGTGGGCGGGCGAGCCGAGCGCGGGTCGTTGAAGCGGGCGCAAACCGGTGAGCCCGAAGCGGGCGGCGAGGGCGTCGGAGACGCCCGGGGAGGCCACGTCGGCGTTGGTGTGCGCCGCGTAGAGCGCCACCCCGGCCCGGATCAACTGGTGGATGATCCGCCCCTTGAAGGTCGTCGCGGCGACCGAGGACACTCCGCGCAGCAGCAGCGGGTGATGCGCGACGATCATGTCCGCGTCGGCGGCGAGGGCTTCGTCGACAGTTTCGGGCACCACGTCGACCACGCAGAGCACCCGGCGGACCGGGGCGGCCGGCTCACCGAGCACCAGGCCCACCCGGTCCCATTCCTCCGCCCAGACCGGCGGAAAGCGCCGTTCCAGCGCGGCCACCACGTCGCTGACTGTGGGGGCGGATCCGCTTGTGCTCACGGCGGGCCAGCTTACCGGCGTCGGGGCCACCGGGCGGTGACACCCGGCCCGGCCGCGTCGGGTGGAAGATCTGCCGGACGCGCTAGGCGGCGCTCCAGGAAACGGTCTGCAATGCGGCCAGCGGCATCGCCCAGGGGAAGGCGTGCAGGTGCTGTTCCCCCGTTCCGGGCGGGTGCAGAGCGATCACGTCGTCGCCGAAGAGCACGGTGACACCCCACTCGGCCAACCGGGCCACCCCGGTACGAAACGCCGGGTGGCAGGCCATCGCCGCGTTGGTGTACGGCACCGCCACGATGGGGACGCCCTTACCCTGGGCCTCGACCAACAGCCCGAGCGCCAGGGTGTCGGTGATCCCGGCGGCCCACTTGTTGACAGTGTTGACGGTGGCCGGGCAGACGATCATGGCGTCGGCTGGCGGCAGCACGTCCGGGTCACCGGGATTCTTGTAGTGCGTCCGCACCGGGTGGCCGGTCTGCCGAATCAGGGCCGACTGGTCGACGAACTTCGCGCCGTCCGGCGTGGCGACCACGCAGACGTCCCAACCGTCCTGTTGGGCGAGGTCGACCAGACGACCGACGTGGCGGGCCAGCGGCGAACCGCAGGCGATGACGTAGAGCACCTCGCGGTGCCCGCTGTTGTGCGCTGCACCGGCCATCAGACCGGCTCCGCGCTCATACCCCTACTCCCATGTGCTCAGCCAACTCCGCTACCGGAGAAGGCGGCGCACCACGTGTGCGACGGAGGATGTCGGACATCACCTCGTGCGCGATCGGCCGGCAGCGGATCTCCGACGGGGCGAGCCGATCACCGAGCAGCAGCATCTCGCCGGCGTTCGCCACGTCACCGATCTGGGCGTACCCGCGGGCGATGTCGAGCAGATGGTGGGCGCGGCGCTCGGGCAGCAGCGCGTTGAAGGAGGGCTCCGCGATGCGCAGCTGGTGCACCTCCACGGCCCGCCCCCCGTCGCCCAGCTCCACGGCGGCGGCGGCCCGGTGCAACTCGACGTTGGTCGGGCCGAACGACGTCCAGTAGTGGTTGTGGTCGCCGCCGAGCAGGGTGGCGGCCTCCTGCGCGCAGTTGATCAGGTCGTCGACGCTGGCCGAGTCGCCGATGCGGGACGCGGCCATCGCCCCCTGGAGCAGCAGCATCCCGTAGACGGAGAGACGGGCCGGGGAGACCTCGTTGCTGCCACCCGGTGCCAGCCGGTTGGCGATCTGGACGTTCAGCTCCAGCGCGGGCCGGGCCCGGCCCATCGCGACCAGGGCGTTGCACACCCGGGTGGTGGCGATCCCGGCCAGCAGCGGGTCGTCGGCCCGCTGGGCCACCGCCATCGACCGATCGGCGGCCAACCAGGCGAGCTCGCACTCGCCGAGCTTGC
This sequence comes from Micromonospora trifolii, assembly GCF_022229005.1. GTDB lineage: Bacteria > Actinomycetota > Actinomycetes > Mycobacteriales > Micromonosporaceae > Micromonospora > Micromonospora trifolii. Next base: position 12,649 of record NZ_JAKKFD010000038.1, on the reverse strand, counting down.
GCAGCACCGAGGAGGCGATCTGGTAGACCTGGCCGAGCAGGTGGGCCGCCTCGGCGGCCTGCTCACCGCCGTAGGCGGCGTCGGCCGCCTGTGCGTCGCGCAGCAGCTTCGGCAACGCCCGGGTGAGCATCCCGTAGCGGCCGTACTGGTAGGTGAGCCAGGCGTGGTTGACGGCCTTGCGCATGTCGTCCATCGGCGGCGGGTACGGCGCCGCGTCGAAGTAGGCGCTCATCGAGTCGTAGCGTTCCAGCGCCGCCCGGATCTCCTGCACCTCGACCTGGTCGATGCAGTTGAGGGCGTCGGCGCGCCGCTCCGGGTCCTTGCCCATCAGCAACTGGACGTCCATCTGGAGGATGTCGGCGATCTCGTAGAGGACGGAGAACTTGTCCAACCGCCGGACGCCGCGTTCGACCTTGTCCACCCAGCTCTTGGACTTGCCCAGCCGGTCCGCGAAGACCTGCTGCGACATCTTGCGCCGCCCCCGCCAGTAGGCAACTCGCCGTCCTATGGGTAGCTCGTCCATCTCCCCATCCTCCCCTGCCACCGACGATCAATCGAGTCGAGGCGATGTCCGCGGGTGCGGCGACTGCCGTTCATTTTCAGGTTTTCGCTGGTCGCACAGGATGTACGTCAGCCGTACAGCTAGTCCTCGTACTTTTCGTGCAAGTTGCACGAGCCGTTCGTCAACCTCAACGATCGTGGGTTACGGCAGTGACGGTGCTCGACATGCGACCTGGCGAACGCCGGGCCCGACGAGAGGAGTTGGCACACATGTGGGGGAATGTCGTACCGCGCGTTGCCGAACTGTCGCCGCTGGAACGGGTCCGGCTGCGCCGGGTCGCCATCCGGTACGCCGCACACGGCTGGGAGGTCACCCCGGGTGCCTGTCTGGCCCGCAGCCGCTTCGTCTGCGGCCGGGCCGGCTGTCCCACAGTGGGCTGCCACCCCGCCCTGGAGAACTGGGAGTTGGCCGCCAGCGCCGACCCGGCCCGGGTGGCGACCTGGTGGAGGAGCCGACCGCACGGGGTGCTGCTGCCCACCGGCCGGGCCTTCGACGTGCTGGAGGTGCCCGCCCACCTCGGCCGGCACGTACTCGACGCGGTTCAGATCCACCCGGCCGGCACCGGCGTACGCGGGCCGGTGCTGGTCACGCCCACCGGTCGGTGGATGTTCCTGGTCCGCCCCGGCGATCCGCTCCGACCGGAGCTGGAGCACTGCTTCCACGTGGTCCGGCACGGGCCGGGCTCGTGGATCCCCGCGCCGCCCACCCGGCTGCCGGAGGGCACTGTCCGCTGGGCGGTCGCCCCGGAGCAGGCGCGCTGGCAGCTTCCGGATTCGTACCTGGTGCAGAACACGTTGATCGGGGCGCTGCGCGCCGCCGGGGTGACGCTCGCCCCCGACCTGCTCCCCGGCCACCTGCCGCTGCCCCGACGAGGTATGTGAATTCGGCAGGGTCGACGATTCGATCCGGTGCCCGACAGCGTCGCCGGGACACCGGTCCTCGTTGACAGGGGGACGGCGCGAACGCGCGCCACGAACGGGGGAACGATGTCCACAAACGACAGAGCGCCTCACCCCGGCGGCACCGAGCCGCCCCGGCGCAGCCACCCAGGGCGCCGCTGGGCCGGCACCCGACCGTCCGGCTCGCGCCCCGGGCGCCCACGCCCCACCGGCTCCCGCCCAGCCGGCACCCACCGCCCCCTCCGCTAGCCGGCCGCGGCGACCTCCCCCAGCTCCCCGCGATCTTGCACTTGCTGTCCCGACAATCTCCACGCAACCGGACAAACCAGCAACCGAAACTGCAAGATCGCGGGGAGCAAGGGGGGGCTAGTCGGTCAGGGGGAGATTGACGGAGTGGTACTGGCGGGCGTTGTCGGTTATCGCCGCGTGGGTGTGATCGTCCAGGCGGGCCAGCCAGTTGAGGCCGGGGGTGCCCATGGCGAGGGCGGCGGTGGCGTACGCGTCGGCCACCCCGAGGTCGGTGCCGACCACAGTCACCGAACGCAGCCCACTGGCCGGTGCGCCCCGGCGCGGGTCCAGCACGTGCCTCCCCCGCTCGTACACGCCGGACGTGGCCACGGCCAGGTCCGTCCCGCTGAGCACCAGGCAGGCCGCCATCGCGTCCCACGGGTGGCGGATGCCGATGCGCCACGGCTCCCCGGACGGCGACAGGCCCCGCACCCGGACGTCACCGCCGGCGTTCACGCAGTGGTTGACGGCGCCGGCGGCGACGAGGCGGTCCGAGGCGACCTGAGCCGCCCAGCCCTTGACGAAGCCGGACGGGTCGAGCCGACCGGTGGCGTACGCGTCGAAGAACCCGTCGGTGGCGCCCCACAGGTCGGCGCAGGTCTCCAGCACGTACCGCAGGTCCGCGGACGCCTCGGAGAGCAGCACCTCGCCCCGGTCGAAGCGGCACACCTCGCTGTCCGGCTGGTAGGTGCTGAACCGCGCGTCCACCTCGCGCATCCAGGCGAAGACCTCGTCGGCCAGCTCGCGCAACGTCGCCGGTGGCAGGTCGTCGGCGAGGTCCAGGGTGATCGCCGTACCCATGATCTGTTCGACCCGGCACAGCCCGGGCCGGGTCAGCGTGGCCCGCACGTCAGAATGCCTGCTCGATGGCGGACCGCAGCGACTGCTTGTAGGAGTTGCTGGTCTCGGTGGCCCCGGAGACGGTGTTGAGGTTGGCGTTCTGCTTCTGCACCACCTCGCCGCCGCCGCCGTCGTACCGGTTGCGGACGTCGCCGCTGTGGATGTCGGATTCACCCCCGCTGGGCAGCGACAGCGCGACGGCCTCGACGATCCGGTTACCCGAGACGACGATCTGCACCTGCACGTACCCGTACTCGTTCTCGAAGCCGTTGCCGGTGACCCGGCGGGTGGTCGACTGGGGTGCCTTGGTGGTGGTCCGGGGTGCGGCCTTCGTGGTGGTGCGGGTGCCGGACGGCCGGGCGGTGCTCTTTGTGGGTTTGGGCGACGTGGGCGCGTCGCCGGTCTTCGACGGCTTCGGTGCCACGCCCGACGGGTCGGCACTCGGCTCGACATCCTGCGGGGTGGGGTTGACCGGCTGGGCGGTCGGCAGGTTCTGGGCGACCTGGGTGGTGCCCGGCGAGCCCTTGAACACCACCAGCGCGGTGGTGCTGGCGGCCAGGCCGGTGATCGCGAGGAGCGCGCGACGCATGGGGATGCCCTTCCTACAGCTCGAACGTGGCCAGGTGGATCTGCCGCCGGGGCACACCGGCCCGCCGCAGCGCACGCACCGACTGTTCCACCAGACCGGGCGGCCCGCACAGGTAGACGTCGCGTCGGGCCACGTCGGGCACCAGTTGCCGCAGCCCGTCCGGGCTCATCAGCTGGCGGGGGCCGGGGTCGTCGCGGGAGCCGATGACGTACCAGACGGAGGTCTCGCGCTCCTGGGCCAGCCAGTCCAACTCGCGACTGAGCAGCACGTCAGCCGGCGTGCGGGCCCGGTAGATCAGCGCGGCGCCCGGTGGCAACTCCTCCAGCATCGCCCGGATCGGCGTGATGCCGCTGCCGCCGGCGATCAGCAGCGCCCGCTCACGGAGCCGGTGCGCGGCGGTGAAGGTGCCCGACGGGCCTTCGGCCCAGACCCGGGTGCCCGGGTCCAGGTCGCGCAGGTCGGCGGTGTGGGTGCCGACCACCTTGACGGTGACCCGCAGCCAGCGGCCGTTGGCGGCGGCGGAGACGGAGAACGGGTGCGACTGCCACCAGCAGCCCCGGGTGAGGAACCGCCAGCGGAAGTGTTGGCCGCCGAGCATCGCCAGCCGGCCGAGCCGCTCCCCGGTGAGGTAGATGGAGATGGTGTCGGTGCTCTCGGCGACCACGTCGGCGACCCGCAGCTTGTAGCGCAGGTTGAACGCCAGCGGCGCGATCACACGGCCCCAGAGCAGGGCGGCGATCACGAGTAGGTAGAGCGCGATCCAGCCGGTGCGCACCGGGCCGGGCTTGTACAGCTGCGCGCCGTGGGTGAACTGGTGGCCGAAGCCGAGCAGCAGGATCAGGTAGCTGGACAGGTGCAGCAGGTGCCACAGCTCGTAGGGCAGTGCCCGCCGGATCGCCCGGACGCTGCTGAACCCGACGAGCATCATGATGCCGGTGGCGACGAACGCCGAGACCATGTCCTCGTAGTCGCCGAGCAACGTGCCGACCTCGGCGAAGATCGACTGGTTACGCAGGTCGGCGTAGCCGACGAGGATCAGCGACATGTGCGCCAGCACGGTGACCAGCAGGGTCGCACCGATGTCCCGGTGCCAGCGGGCCATGTGCTCGCCGCCGATCCACCGTTCCAGCACCGGCAGTCGACTCATCATCAGCACCTGCACCAGCAGCAGGTAGCCGGCGATCAGGCCGCTGATCCGGCCGGCCGCGGTGACGGTGGCCGCTGTGCTCCGCAACGATCCGGCGGGAGTGCCCAGCCACCACGGCAGCACGCTGGCGAGCAGGCCGACCAGGAGCAGCACGCCCAGCAGCCGTCGGCCGCCGGGTCCGCGCCGGGCCGGGCTCTGCGGGGGTACGGGCGCAGCCGACCGGCCGCCGTGCCGGGACGAGGTCCCGGTACGACGGCCGGCGGCGTGGGTGTGCGAATGCGTCACGCGTACAGCTTCATCGGGGCGTACTTCTGGCGGGGGAAGACCTTGTCGACCTCCGCGTTGGTGAGCCCGAACCGGCCCTGCGCCACCGCGCCGTAGACGTTGAACATGTTGTTGTTCTCCGGCACGTCACCGGAGTCGAGCTTGTCCAGCCCGTTCCAGGTGCCGAGCAGCGAACCGGCCAGCTTCTTGCCGGACAGCAGGGTGACCACGCCGCCGTGCCCGTGGTCGGTGCCGTTGTTGTTGGAGCCGACCCGACGGCCGAACTCGCTGGACACCATGATCGTCACGTCGGCGGCCTTCGGGCCGAGGTCGGTGAAGAACGCGGCCATCGCGCTGGCCAGCTCGTTGAGCCGGCGGTACAGCTGGCCGCCCTCGCGGGTGCCCTGGTTCTCGTGGGTGTCGTAACCACCCATGCCGACAGTGGCGACCCGCACGTTGGCGCCACCCTTGATCAGCTGGGCGAGTTGCTGGAACGCGTTGCCGACGCCCTCGTACTTGACGCCCTCGGCGGGCTGGTACGGCTTGGCGGCGAGCTTCTGGGCGGTGGCCAGCGCGCCCATGCCCTCCTGAACGGCCTCCTGGACCGGGTGGTTGATCCCGGTGAAGAGCCCCTTGATGGCCTTCTCGGTGGCGGCCCGGAACCGCTCGTCACCGTTGAGCCGCAGCGAGCCGACGTTGTTCAGCGACAGCGCGCCGTTGTTGCCGACCAGCGAGCGGGGCAGGGTGCTGCCGATGCCGACGCTGCGGAACGCGGTGCCCTTGCCCAGGTTGTCGACCAGACCGTCGAGCCAACCCCGGCCGCCGGTCTCGTTGGGCAGCCCGCCCAGGTTGCAGGCGTCGGCGGCCTGGAAGTGGCTGCGGGACAGCCGCTCGTCGGAGACGCCCGGGATGAAGCCCAGCTGACCGGCCGTGAGCCACTTCTCCAGCGGCTTGAACGCGCCGGTCAGCTTGAAGCCGCGGCCCAGGGCCAGCGAGTCGTTGCCGAGCAGCAGGTCGGGCCGGGCCTTGTTGAGCACCGCGTCGTTGTCCGGCGCGATCAGGCTCAGGCCGTCCAGCCCTCCGTAGAGGAAGACGTGGATCAGGGTGCCGGTCTTGGTCGCCGCGAACGACGCCGAGGTGGTGACGAACTGGGCGGTGGCCAGCGCGGTGGCGGTGGCGGCGGCACCCGCGACGAAGGTCCGCCGGGTCACGCCGCGACCGTCCTGCTGGGCCTCCTCCAGGTTCTCCAAAGTGCGGTACCTGTCGAACTCGGCGGCGTTCTCGGCGGCGACGATGTCCGCCTCGGCGCGCAGCAACGCCTCGGCCGGGTTGTCGGCCAGCCGTCGCACGTCGGGGCATTCGGGGTGCAGGGGGAAAGAGTTGTACACAGTCTTCTCCATCGGGTGCCTCACCGGAGGTGGTGCTGGGGGGAAGCGAGGATCGCCCGCGCGACGGCGGTGATGGCCCCGTTGAACGTGGCGTCGACCTTGGTGGTCGCCACCACACCGGCCACGCCGAGGATGAGGTTCTTCTCCCGCGTGCTCAGCTTCTGGCCCACCAGCCGCTGGGACAGCGCGTCCACGTACGCCCCGGCCGTCGCCGGCGGCTTGGCGACCAGCTTCTCCGGCGCCGTGTACGTGAAGGTGGTCCGGTAGCCGGCGAGGATCTCGCCCGCCTCGTTCCAGCCGTTGACCATCGTGCCGGCCGAGGTCCAGGCGACGTAGACGTCCGGGTAGCCGTCCGGGGTCGGGTGACCCATCGGGGACTGGCCCAGCTCGCGCATCTTGTCGTGGATCTGGCGCAGCCCTCGGGCGTACGCGGTGCGCTTGCTGTCGCCGTTGTTGTGCTTCGGCGACGCCTCCGGCGAGACGCCCAGGGTGCGGTACGTGGCGACCAGATACTCCATCGGCCGGCGCACCTTCTGGCCCACACCGGCCCAGAACTCCGAGGAGCAGAACAGCGTCATCAGGACCGGCTTGATCATGCCCTTGTTGGTCGTGTACGTCTTGGCCAGCCGGTCCACGAGGGACTTCGGCGGGGTGTCCGAGACGAACCGGGTGGCCAGGCTCTGCGCCACGTACTTCGCCGTCGACGGGTGCGTCGCGATGTAGGTGATGTACGCGTCGATCGCCGCTTCGGCCTTCTTCGGGTCGGCCGAGTTGTTCGCGTGGGTGAAGCCGAGGATCTTCACCTTGCCGACGTAGTGCTGCTCGGGGCGGAAGACGTACTTGCCCTTGTCGTCGACACCGCGGCCGGTCTGCAACATGGCGGCCTGCCGGACGTCCGGCTCCTTGTAGCCGCCGTCGACGCCGACCGAGTAGAGCTCGAGGTTCTCCCGGGCGAGGTTCTCGTTGATCGCGTCCTTGCGGGAGTCCTTCTGGTTCAGGTAGATCAGCAGCGCCGGGTGCTTGTTGGCGGCGACCAGCATCTCCGGGTAGCTGCCCAGCGCGTGCTTGCGCACGACGTCCTGGTCGAACGAGTTGCGGTACACCTCGCCGCCGTCGAAGTCCGCGGCGACGTGCAGGAAGTCGTTCCAGAAGTCGACCATCACCTCGAACAGTTGGCGCTTGGACCAGATCTGCCGGGCGATGGTGGCGTCGACCATCTCCCGCTCCGGCTGGGCGTCCTGCTCGTTGAGCTTGTCCCGCTGGTCGCGCAACTGCTGCACGGAGAGCTTCTGGGTCGGCAGCTCGGCGAGCTTCAGCTCGCCCTTGCTCGGCTCCAGCTTCTCCGGGGCGAGCTGGGCGCGGATCCAGGCGTCCATGCCCTCGCGCTTGATGTCGGCGACCACAGCGGGCGTCGCACCGAAGGTGGCGCGTCGGGCCAGGTGCAGGATCGGGTCCTTGGCCAGCACCGTCTTCACTGTCACAGTGGTCGCCGCCGCCGCAGCGGCCGGGCCGGAGAAGGTCCGCCCACCGGCCGGCGCGTTCTTCTTCAGCGCCTCACCGGCCCGGGAGCCCATGTAGCTTTCGTTCTGCTCGGTGTAGGTACGCACGGTGCTGGGCTGCTGGCCGCTGGGCCGCGCCGCGGTGCCGTCGGTCACCGTGCTGCCGGTCGCGTCGCCGGCCGCAGCCTCGTCGCCGAAGAGGCCACGGATCTGCGGGGTCATGGCGAGCGCCGCGCCACCGGCGACGACGGCGGCGGTGCCACCGAGGGCCACCATCGCCTTACGTCGGCCGACCTTGCGACCCGGCTCGTTGTCATCGTCGAGGGTGGGCAGTCCGGTGCCGGCCGGTCGTGCCGGGGCCGGGCGGCCAAGGCCCTCCGGGCCGACCCACTGCGGACCGCGCGCGGCGGGCGCGGGCTGCCCGGCGTACTGCTCACGCGGGTCGGCCTGCGCGGCGTAGCCGCCCTGGTACGGGTGGGGCGAGTCGTAACCGTAGGGCGCCGGCGTGTGGGGGTCGCCGTAGCCGTCAGCGCTGGGGTGCTGATGTCCGTCCCAACCGCGGTCGTCCCGCGGTCGACGTGGTGGCACATTCTGGTCGGCCATGTACCAATCCCGATTTCTGATGAGCGCCGGAAGCTGCTACCGGGCAGGTGCGGCAGGTGCGGCGACTGTTGCCTGAGGGGGTTGCTACGGCAAGGTAACCAAGGCCCCAGGGCCCTTCAAGGTGGCCGGAACCCACTCGTGAGGGCACTTAAGACAGCGTTCAGTGCGACAGCGGCGGCAGGCGGTGGGACGGGCCTGCCCGCAGACCTTCCCAGCAGGGCGTACGCGCGGCAGCCGAGCACGGATCGGACCTCGCCGCCCGTACGCGACAGTTTCGGCGTCGTTCACCACCAAAGGCAAACTTAAGGTTCAGGTAAGCCGGACGTGAAGCGCACTCGCGTGGAGGAAAAGTAGCAGCAGCGGGCGAGCGTGAGCCGCCACCGCAGCGGGTATGCCGCCGAACCGCTGAACGCGTGAGGGGAAGGCAGCGCCATGCTCAGCAAAGAGGATCAGCGCAGATTCGACCAGATCACCCGTCAGCTCCGGGAGAGTGACCCGGCCTTCTTCAACCGGCTGGACCACAGGGCCCGGGCCCGCAGGGGCCGCTACCTGATGTTGTTGACCATCGTGCTGTGGGCGTCGCTGCCGGCGATAGCCGTGTTCGCCGGTCGACTCACCGGCGCGATCTGCGCGGTGGTGCTGGTGGCCAACGCCGCGATCATGTGGCGGTTCCGCCGCCGCTGGACGTGACTGTTCAACCGCTCGACGGGACGGCTCAACCGGTGGACGTGACAGCTCACCGGTCGGCCGGACCAAACGCCCGGTACGCCCGGCGTAACCGTTCGAGCAGTCCCGGCCCACCGATGGCCGGGGCGGGCGCTCCGAGCTGGCGCAGCAGCAGGTCGGTGCCGGTCACCAGTCGGGGCGGCCGATCCGGCAGCGGCACCGGCGCTGACCAGAACCGGTCCGCCGTCTCGGCCAGCGGCGTCGCCGACAGCCCGGTGAGCGCGCGGGCGGCACCGACCGGCGCGACGACGTCCACTGTCGACACCACACCGTCCGGTCCGGACGGTGAGTCGACCAGTGGGGGCGATGGGGCGGCACCGGTGGTCGCGGCCCTCCGGGCACGGAGTTCGTCGAGCAACTCCGCCCGGGACCGACCGCGCCAGTGCAGCAGCTCGAACGGGTCCGCGTCGAACGCCTCGGCCAGCAGGTAGAACGTCGCCGCGAGGTGCTTGCACGGCACCGCGAAGTCGGGGCAGTTGCAGCGCTGGGTCAATTCGTTGACGGTTGCCGGGAAGAGCGGCGCGCCGGCGGCGGCGAACAGCTCCTCCAACTCGTCGGGGAGGTCCCCGGCGAGCAGCCGGGCGCTGAAGAACGCCTGCCCGGCCAGCTCGTCCTCGATTCGGGACCAGAGCGCCGCCGGGAACGGCTTCAGCGCGATCGACACCTGGTACGGCTGCGGCCGGGAACCCTGCACCACCGCGTCGACCCGCCCGGGTGTGATGTCGAGCGTGAGCACCTGACCGGCCCGCGCGTACGACCGGCCCCGGGTCAGCCGGGTGCCGAGCGCGAACGACTCCAGCACCTCCAGGAAACGCCGCGACCACCAGGACCGGCCGATAGCGCCCCGGGCGCTGCGCGCCCGCAGGCCCCCGTCGACCCGACGCGGGCGCCCGTAGTCAGCGAAGTCCGTCACTCGACCACCGCGCCGGCTTCCAGGGCGAACAGGTCCCGCAACTGGCCGGTGGACAACTCGGTGATCCACTGCTCGCCGGTGCCGACCACCCGCTCGGCGAGGCTGCGCTTGTCGGCGATCAGCGCGGCCACCTTCTCCTCGACAGTGCCCGCGCAGACGAACTTGCGGACCTGCACCCGTCGGCTCTGCCCGATCCGGAACGCCCGGTCGGTGGCCTGGTCCTCGACCGCCGGGTTCCACCACCGGTCCACGTGCACCACGTGGTTCGCGGCGGTCAGGGTCAGCCCGGTGCCGCCGGCCTTGAGGGACAGGACGAAGATCGGCGGACCTTCAGCGGACTGGAAGCGCTGCACCAGGGCGTCCCGCTCGGCCTTGCCCAGGCCACCGTGCAGGAACAGCACCTCCCGGCCGAACCGCGCCGACAGGTGACCCCGCAACATCGCGCCGAACTCGGCGTACTGGGTGAAGAGCAGTGCCCGCTCCCCCGCCGCCAGCACCTCCTCCAGGATCTCGGTGAGCCGGGCCAGCTTGCCGGAGCGGCCCTCCAGCGGCGAGCCGTCGCGCAGCAGTTGGGCGGGGTGGTTGCAGACCTGCTTGAGGCGGGTCATGGTGGCCAGCACCAGACCGCGTCGCTCGATGCCGTCGCTGGTCTCGATCCGGGCGAGCATGTCGTCGACCACCACCCGGTACAGCGCGGCCTGCTCGGCGGTGAGGTTGCAGAGCACCTCCATCTCCAGCTTCTCCGGCAGGTCCGAAATGATCGACGAGTCGGTCTTGAGCCGACGCAACACGAACGGGCCGGTGATCCGGCGGAGCCGCTCGGCGGCCTCGGCGTCGCCGTGCCGCTCGATCGGCTCGGCGAACCGTTTGCGGAACGTCGCGGCCGGCCCGAGCAGACCCGGGTTGGCGAACTGCATGATCGACCAGAGGTCGGCGAGGCGGTTCTCCACCGGCGTACCGGTCACCGCCACCCGCTGCCGGGCGGGCAGCGCGCGCACCGCCTCGGCCTGCCGGGTCGACGCGTTCTTGATCGCCTGCGCCTCGTCCACCACCACCCGGTGCCAGTCGATGCCGGCCAGGTCGGCGGCGTCGCGGGCGGCCACCGAGTAGGTGGTGAGGACCAGGTCCGCGCCGTGCGCGGCCGCTGTGAACTCCGCCCCCCGCGCCCGCTCGGCACCATGGTGTACGTGGACCCGCAGCTCGGGGGTGAACCGGGCCGCCTCCCGCTGCCAGTTGCCGACCAGCGACATCGGACAGACCAGCAGGGTCGGGCCGGCCTCCGGTGGGTCTCCGGCGAGCAGCGCGAGCAGTTGCACGGTCTTGCCCAGCCCCATGTCGTCGGCGAGCACACCGCCCAGGCCGAGTGAGCGCAGGAAGGCCAGCCAGGCCAGGCCCCGCTGCTGGTACGGCCGCAGCGTCCCCTGGAAGCCCGGCGGCGGGTCCAGCGGGGTGAGTCGCCGCTCGACAGCGCCGGCGAGCAGGTCGCCCAGCGCCCCGTCGGCGGTCACCTCCAGCACCGGCAGCTCGCCGGTGGCCTCGCCGTCGGCCAGCCCGAGGCGGAGCAGGTCGGCGACGGTCAGCTCGCCAGCGGAGCGGAGCAGGCGCAGCCCGGCAGCGAGCCGCCCCGGGTCCAGCTCGACCCACCGGCCGCGGAGCCGTACCAGCGGGGTCTTCGTCTCGGCCAGCGCCGCCAACTCCTCGGCGGAGAGCGGCTGGTCACCGAGCGCGATCTCCCAGCGGTAGTCGACCAGGGCGTCCAGACCGACACCGGCGTCGGCACCACCCACAGTGCCCGGCGCGGTGCGGCTGCGCGCTCGCAACCGGGCGCCCAGTCGCGCCGACGGACGCTGCCACCAGGACGGCAGCAGCACCCCGAAACCGGCGGCGTGCAGCACCGGGGCACCCGCGCTGAGGAACCGGTGCGCCCCCTCGACGTCGAGGTCCATCGCCTCCGGGGCGGCGGTACGCAGCGCGGCGTCCAGGTCCGGCCAGAGCCGGCTGGCCCGGCCCAGCTCGGCGAGGAGCGTCTCCTGCGGGCTGGTCGCCCGACCGACCAGGCCGCCGAGGGTCTGCGGCGACCGCCAGATCTCCCCGGCGTCGACGTGCAGGCCGGGCTCGTCCGCGGCCTGCAACCCGAACTCCAACCGCCAGCGCCCGGCACCGATCGACCCGACCGACACCGGCGCTCTGTCGACAGGCACCGGCACTGGCGCATCCTCGGCCGGCACCGGCACCGGCGCGCTGCCGTTGGGCACCGCCCGGGTGGCCAGGATCGGTTCGGTGACCTCGTCGGGGGCCGGCTCCACCAGGCGGAAACTGGCCCGCACCGGGCCACCGGCGGCGTCGCGCTGCCAGGCGTCCAACTCGGCGGAGAGGCTGGTCAGCCCGGCCGGGTCGATGGTGAAGTCCCGCTGCGGACCGGCGAGCGCGCCCAGCCACGCCGGTGCCGGACCACCCGGGCGCAGCCCCCGGGCCAGCGTGGTGGTCGCCAGCGCAGCCCTCGCGGCGGCATCGGTCAACGCGTCCAGCGCATCCGCGACCAGCGCGGCAGCGGTCAGCTCAGGCCCGCCCGCACCAACTGTCGCCGCAGCAGCGGTCAGCTCAGGGCCGCCCGCACCAACTGTCGCCGCCGTGGCGGAGATGGCGGGGCTCCCGGTGGGCCCCTGAGCAGCCGCGGCGATGGTGGGCGGCGGCAGGACGGCGGCAGCGGGCGGCAGGACGGCGGCACGGGCGGCCGGTGGCAGGGCCAGCGCCAGCGAGCGCGCCCAGGCGGCGTCGGTGCCGGTCAGCAGCGGACGCCAGACCGCCTGCGCGGGCACCTGCCCGGCACCGCCCGACGCCGCCGTTGTGCCAGCGCCGGGCATCCAGTCACCCACCGTCGCGTCAACGCCGGACGTCTGGCCGGCGGTAGTCGCGCCAGCGTTGGGCGTC
>NZ_JAKKFD010000037.1 GCF_022229005.1 Micromonospora trifolii | reverse complement strand
GCTGACTGAGGGCGCTCTCACGTATCCCGGAGAACCCCGGACACGACGACGCCGCCTCCTCGACGATCGGCGAAGCACCACGGCCCTCAGGGATGCAGGACCGGCAGCTTCCTCGATCGCCCAGGAGGCGGCGTGACGGACGCGCTGGCGCACGGCGGCGCAGCGGGCATGGTGCTACGCCCGGTGGCGGCCGGAGCCACCACCGGGGCGTGCAGCGTCCCGGATCAGGCCGGGGCGACGGCGCGCGTACGGCGCATGGTCAGCACGTACTCGACCAGCGAGATCAGCACGTGCTTCGTCGACTCCCGGTTACGGGCGTCGCAGGCCACCACCGGCACGTCGCTCGAGATCGCCAAGGCGTCCCGAACGTCCTGCGGGTCGTGGTACTGCATCCCGTCGAAGCAGTTGATCGCCACCAGGTACGGCAGGCGTCGGTGCTCGAAGAAGTCGATCGCCGCGAAGCAGTCGGCCAGCCGGCGAGTGTCCACCAGCACGACCGCACCGATCGCACCCCGCACCAGTTCGTCCCACATGAACCAGAAACGGGTCTGACCCGGCGTACCGAACAGGTACAGGATCAGGTCACGGTCGATCGAGATCCGGCCGAAGTCCATGGCCACCGTGGTCGTCGTCTTGCCCGGCACCTGCCGGGTGTCGCCTACGCCCACGCCGGCGGAGGTCATGATGGCCTCGGTGGTCAGCGGCGTGATCTCCGAGACCGAGCCGACCAGCGTCGTCTTACCGACGCCGAATCCACCGGCGATAACGATCTTCGCCGACGTCACGCGGCCGCTCGGGTTCGGCGGGCGGTGCGACATGTCAGAGCCTGCGAAGTCCACTCAGCACCCTCTCCAGCAGTTCAGTGCCCACCGCGTCGTCGGAGTCGTCCAAAATGGTCGGCTCGTGGACCGCGACCAGGCCGTCCGTCGCCATGTCGGCGATGAGCACCCGGGCCACACCGAGCGGGAGCTGCATCCGCGCCGCGATCTCTGCGAGCGATTGCACGCGTCCGTCACACAGCGCGGCGATGTACTGGTGTTCGCGGCCACCACCGTTGCCATTGGCAGCGGTACGGCCGCGCACCGTCGTCTCGACGAGCGCCTCCAGCGCGATGTCGAGCCGGGGACGGGTGCGACCACGGGTCACGGCGTATGGACGGACCAACGCTCCGGTCGGTTCGTCACGATCGGCCATCTCGCCGCTCACCTCCTTCGCACCCGTTACCGGCTCCCACCGGTGAAACCCGTCGTTGTCGTTGTTGCGGTCGCGCCGACCTCACGATCGGCGAAACGTCAGCCCAGCATGCCCGCAGCCGCACGCGGCTGCGGGGTCAGCGCGTCGCCCACCCGGTCGACCAGCAGCGCCATCTCGTAGCCAACCTGGCCCACGTCGGAGCTGCGGGCTGCCAGCACGGCGAAGGAGGAGCCGTCCGAGATGGACATCAGGAACAGGAAGCCATTGTCCATCTCCACGACGGTCTGCAACACCGCGCCTCCCTCGAAGCAGCGTGCTGCCCCCTGGGTCAGGCTTACCAGACCCGATGAGATCGCGGCGAGCTGGTCTGCCCGGTCACGCGGCAGATCCCGTGACGACGCGAGGAGTAGGCCGTCCGCCGATACGGCGACCGCATGCGCGACGCCGGGCACCCGGTCGGCGAAGTTGGCCAGCAGCCAACCAAGATCCTGCGTAGTTGTCATCCTTCTTGCTCCTTCTGCCCGCTCCCGGCCACCGGGCCTGAGCCAGACTGCGAGGATTGCCCTCCCGGAGTCGCCTCCGGGCTGGTCGGGTTGTCCGAGGTGCTACGCCCTCGCTGCACGCCCCGGTGGTAGGCGGAGAGCAGGCCACGAACCGCCTCCGGGGAGCGCCGCTGGACCGAGGTGGTGGGCTTCTCTACCGCACCGGGCACCAGCTGCGCCATCGGCTTGCGCTTCGGCAGACCGGTCGTGGTGGTCTCGCTCACCGGCGTCGCGCCGGCCGCGGCGGAGGCAGCACGCCAGCCGTCGTCGGCGGCGGTCTGCCAGCCGTTGCTCTGCGGTTGGGGCCGGCGGTTCGGCAGGCTCTCGGCGAGGCTGGGGCGAGTGCCCTCGCTCGCTGTGGAGCCGTTGTCCCGCGGCGCTCCTCCGACCGTCGGAGTGTCTGCCATCGGTGTGTTACCTGTCGTCCCGGGTGGTGTCTTGTGGACTGCCCGACCGGTCGCCTCGACCGTGGCGAACTGCTGGGTCGCGGAGTCGCCGTTCGTCGCTGGCTGCGCGCCGGCCGCGGGCTCCTCGGAGCCCGGGCGACGGGTACGGAACCAGGCCGACTCGAGCTCCCGGAAGATCGGCAGCTCCATCGTCTCATCCGCGTACCGCTGACGGTTCTGCGCCTGCGGCTGCTGCGGTGCCGGCCGAGCCTGCGGTGCCGGCCGAGCCGGGGCCGGCGCTGCGGCCGGAGTCGGCGCGGGAGCCGGAGGCTGGGCTGCGGCCGGCTGCTCGCCCGGTCGCGGCACCCGCGGCAGCTCCGTGGTCATGTCCAGGGCGGCGGCGAGCCGCTCGGGCACCGGCGGAGTGGCCGTGTCCCGCTCGCTACCCGGCACTGGCGGCCAGGCCGGCGGCGCCGGGGCGCTGGGTGCCTGCGCGGGCGGTGCGGATCGGGGCGCGAAGCCGCTGAACGACTGGCTGGAGGCCGGCGGCGCCGAGTACGGCTGGTTCGAGTACGGCTGACCGGACGCCGGCGAGGCCGAGACCGGCGACGCGGACACCGGCGGACCGGCGTACGGCTGCCCGGAGGCCGGGGCGGCGGACACCGGCGCGCCGCCGTACGGCGCACCCGAGTAGGGATGCCCGGAGTACGGCTGGCCGGAGGCCGGCGAGGCGGAGACCGGCGCGCCGGAGTAGGGCTGCGCGGAGACCGGCGGCGCCGAGTACGGGTGCGCCTCGGGGCTGCTCGGCAGTTGACGCGGGATGGACGGCTGCTGGCCGGTGGTCGGGGTCTCGTCCCCGGCCCGGCGCTGCGGCAGCGGGTCGTTCCCCGGGCCGTTGGCCGACCGGGGGGTGAACCCGTCGCCACCGTTGACGCCGTTCGTCCCGGCCGCGCCGGTCAGGTCGGACCAGGCCGGCATCGACCGGTACGCGCCACCGTTGGCGGGGGCGCCGGCACCGTTGCGCGTCGCGGGGTCGAACGGGCGACCGCCCAGGGTGACCTGGTTGCCGGACTCGCTCGGGCGCGGGCCGTTGCCCAGCGCGGGCAGCGCGCCGAACACCGGCGCGGGCCCACCGGACTGCGGACCACCGAACTGGGGAGCACCGGCCGCCGGCAGAGCCGGAGGCTGCTGCACCCGACCGGACAGTGCCCGGGGCACCAGCACCGAGGTGGGCAGGGTCACGTCGGCGACAGTGCCGCGATCGTTGCCGGGGCGCAGTTCGACCCGGACACCGTGCCGGGACGCCAGTCGGGCGACCACGACCAGGCCCATCATCCGGGACACGGCCACGTCCACCTGCGGCGGCGTCGCGAGCCGCTCGTTGAGATCGTGCAACTGCTCGGCGCTGATGCCGATACCGCGGTCCTCGACGTACAGCGAGGAGCGGTCGCCGACCCGGCGAGCCTCGACCATGACCTGCGAGTCGGGCGGAGAGAACGCTGTGGCGTTGTCGAACAGCTCGGCGACGAGGTGCACCAGGTCGTTGACCGCGTGCGCGGCGACCTCGATGTCGCGGTCGATGACACCGAACTCGATCCGGGTGTAGTGCTCGACCTCGGACTGCGCGGCGCGCAGCACGTCGATGAGAGCTGCCGGCTCACGCTGCACACGGGTGGAGTCGGCACCCGCGAGCACCAGCAGGTTCTCGTCGTTACGGCGCATCCGCGTGGCCAGGTGGTCGAGCTGGAACAACTCGGCCAGCCGGTCCGGGTCCTCTTCGCCGCGCTCCAGCCGGTCGAGGTGCCCGATGAGGCGGTCGACCAGGATCTGGGAACGGCGGGCCAGGTTGACGAACATGGTCGCGACGGAGGCACGCAGTGCCGCCTGCTCGGCGGCTGTGCGGACGGCCTCCAGGTGGACGGCGTTGAACGCCTCTGTCACCTGGCCGAACTCGTCCTTGCTGCGCACCGGAAGCGGTTCGGCGATCTGGTTGGCCAGCTGCACCGGCGAGAGCTGCCCGACGACCTGTGGGTCGCGCAGACGGGCCACCGCCTGCGGCAGACCGTACTGGGCCACGGAGAGCGCGCCCTGCCGCAGCTCACGCAGTGAGCGGGCCATCGAGCGGGCCACCAGGTAGGCGAAGAGGATGGCCAGCAGCAGCATGCTGAGCAGCAGGCCGGTCTCCAGGAAGACCTGGCGCTGGACGTCCGAGCGAAGCGTGTCGGCCTGGTTGACCACTTCACCGTCGAGCTTCGTCTCGACGGTGCGGATCAGCTTGGCGTTGGCCGTCATGGCGGCTTCCCACTGGTCCGGGCCGAACGGCGCACCGCGCATGTTGCCGGTGGTGTTGCCGTCGATCCAGCCGGTGTAGTTCTGTGCCTGCCGGCGGTCGCCGCCCGCGACCGTCTGGTCGTGGAACTTGGCGTCGTCCGGGGTGGCGACGGCCTTGAAGCTCTGCAGGGCCTGCTGCTGACCGGTGTCACTGGCGACGTAGTCCCTGCGCAGTGCCGGGGTCAGGCGCTGTCCGCCCTTCACGCCCAGCGCGCGGTGCACCACGACCCGGCGTACGGCGAGGAACTCCTTCTCCCGGGCGACAGCCGCGGCGGCGCGCATCCGGTCGCTCAGCTGGTTGTCACCGGCGAGCTGGGTGGACGAGTCGCGGATGGCGAGCAGGTCGGTGATCAGACCCTCGTACGCCTGCACGGTCTCGGTGAGCGCGAGCTTTCCGTTGAACACCTGACTGCGGACGCCCGACAGGTCCTGAAGGTTCTGGTCGATGCCGTCGAGCAGACTCTCCAGGCTGCTCGGCAGGTCCTCGATCTCGGTGCGCTGCTGCCGGTAGGGCGCCGCTGCCTGGTCCACCCGGGAGTTCACCCGGTTGTAGGCCTCCTGGTACTGCGCCGTCGGCTGCGTCCCGTCCGCACCCAGCAGCAGCACGGCGGCGGTCCGCTCGTCCTGGAGGGTGTCGACCAGGTCACCTGAATAGCTCGACAGGTTGGCCAGGTCGCCAGCTCGGTTGGCATTGTTGAGCGTCTCCACGTGGTCGACAAGACCACTGGTACCCACAACGACCGTGGCGATGGTCGGCACGATCATGATGAGACCGAGCTTGGACCAGATCGGCATGTCCCGGAGCCGGCTGGCCGGCCGGCGCAGCCGCGACAGGAAGGAGCCCGCCGTCTTTGGCCGTTTGCTCACGTCACCGCCCTCGCGATTACAGCTTGAACGCGTTGCCCCGGGCAACGCCCAGCGACCGACCCGGCGGGTCGGACCCCCGAGATTCCATCACGCCGGTCGACAAGAAGAAAGCCCAGGTTGTCCCCAACCGAAGGTGTGATGAGATGTTGATGCGATTTGATAGCAGTCTGTCTGGCCGGAGTAACTGAAGGTAATGAAACATCCGCACCGAGTTGTCCTACTGGCCGGCCCATCGGGGTCCGGAAAGTCGTACATAGCGCAGCAAACCGGCCTGCCGGTGCTTTGCTTGGACGACTTCTACAAAGACGGCGATGACCCTACGTTGCCGAGACGAAACGGCCAGGTGGATTGGGAATCGCCGCACTCCTGGGACGCCCTCAGTGCGGTGGAAATCATTGCCCAACTTGCCCGCGAGGGCCGAGCCGATGTGCCGGTTTATGCGATCGGCGCAGATCGCCGGGTGGCCACCCGGCCATTTGATGTCGCCGGATCGCCACTTTTCGTGGCCGAAGGGATCTTCGCCGCCGAGATCGTCGAGGAGTGCCGTCGCCGTGGCCTGCTCGCCGGGGCGTACGCGCTGCGCCGCCCGCGGGGGGCCACCTTCCTGCGCCGGCTCGCCCGCGACCTGTCCGAGCAGCGCAAGGCGCCTCGGGTGCTGATTCGGCGCGGGGTGGCGCTGCTGCGGGCCGAACCCGCCGTGCTGCGTCGGCAGATGGGCCTCGGCGCGGAGGCGGCCCGGGCTCGGGAGGTGCTGCGCCGGGTGGCCGGGCTGCTCGCCGGCCACCCACACGGCTGAGCTCAGGCCAGCAACTTCGCGTACGCCGGCTTGATCACGTCATCGATGATCCGCAGCCGCTCGTCGAACGGGATGAAGGCACTCTTCATCGCGTTGATGGTGAACCACTGCAGCTCTTTCCAGCCGTAGCCGAACGTCTCCACCAGCAGCGACATCTCCCGCGACATCGAGGTGCCGCTCATCAGCCGGTTGTCGGTGTTGACGGTGGCCCGGAAACGCAGGTCCCGCAGCAGGCCGATCGGGTGGTCCGCGATCGAGGCCACAGCGCCGGTCTGCACGTTCGACGAGGGGCACAGCTCCAGGGGGATCCGCTTGTCCCGGACGTACGCGGCCAACCGGCCGAGCGAGCCGTCGGGGGCGATGTCGTCGACGATCCGCACCCCGTGGCCGAGCCGGTCCGCTCCGCACCACTGGATCGCCTGCCAGATCGACGGCAGACCGAACGCCTCGCCGGCGTGGATGGTGAAGTGGAAGTTCTCCCGCTGGAGGTATTCGAAGGCGTCCAGGTGCCGGGTGGGCGGAAAGCCCGCCTCGGCGCCGGCGATGTCGAAGCCGACCACCCCGGCGTCCCGGTGCCGCACGGCCAGCTCGGCGATCTCCTGGGAGCGGGCGGCGTGCCGCATCGCGGTGAGCAGGGTGCCCACCCGGATGGTCAGGCCCGCCTCGACCGCCTGGGCGGTGCCCTCGGCGAACCCGGCCAGCACCGCCTCGACCACCTCGTCCAGGCTGAGGTCCCGTTCCAGGTGCTGCTCCGGGGCGAAGCGCACCTCGGCGTAGACCACGCCGTCGGCGGCCAGGTCCAGGGCGCACTCGCGGGCCACCCGACGCAGGGCGGGCGCGGTCTGCATGACCGCCACTGTGTGTGCGAACGTCTCGAGGTAGCGCTCCAGGGAACCGGAGTCCGCCGCGTCCGCGAACCAGCGTCCGAGCGCCTCCGGGTCGGTGGTGGGCAGTTCGTGGCCCACCTCGGCGGCCAGGTCGACGATCGTCGCCGGCCGCAGCCCGCCGTCGAGGTGGTCGTGCAGCAGCGCCTTCGGGACCTTGACGATGTCCTCGTACCGGATAGTTGCGACCATGCTCAGACCCTAGTCAGCGGCCTGGGCGGACCGGTACGGGACCGGCCGGACGTCATGGCCGCCACCCGTACACCCGGTGGACGTCGAGGCGGATCACGAGCCTCCCGTCGGCAACCATTGCGGCGCGGTAGTCCGCCCAGTCCGGGTGGTCGCCGCGAATCCGGCGGTAGACCTCGACCAACTCGTCGACAGTCTCGTCGGTGGTGGCCACGGCCGGCTCGGTGAGCGTCACGGTCCCCTCGGCGACCGCGTACGCGCCGCCGTCCGGCGTGGTCACGTGGAAGCTGGCCCGGGGATCGCGGCGCAGGTTGCGCACCTTCGCCCGGCCCTCGGTGGTGGAGCAGCGGATCAACCCCGGTTCGGCCAGGTAGTCGAGGTTGGACAGCTGGGGCCGCCCGTCCCGACGCAGTGTGACCAGCACTCCGCGCCCCCGCTGCCCGAACAGCTCCCACAGTTGGTTTGTTGACATGTCATCGACCGTAGGGGGCGTTCGATGACATGTCAACGAAATGGCTAGACTGGGAGCATGGACGCAACCCGGTGGCTGGACGAGCGGGAGGACCGCGCCTGGCGCGGCTACCGCCGGATGCGTCGACTGCTCGACCTGGAGCTGGCCCGGGAGCTGACCCAGGACGCCGGCCTCTCCGAGCCGGACTACGACGTGCTGTCCGACCTCTCCGAGACACCCGAGGGGCGCCTGCGCCTCAGCGAGCTGGCGGACAGGATGCTGTGGTCACGGAGCCGGCTCTCCCACCACCTGAGCCGGATGCAGCAGCGTGGCCTGGTGACCCGCGAGGAGTGCGCCGACGATGCCCGCGGCTCGATCGTCGTGCTCACCCCGGCGGGCCGGCAGGCCGTCGAGTCCGCCGCACCCGGTCACGTGGCCGCCGTCCGCCGGCACCTGATCGACCTGCTCACCCCCGCGGAGGTCGACGCCCTCGGCGAACTCACCCACCGGGTGGTCGACCGTCTCGCAGACCCGGGCCTGCGGGCCACCCGACCGCAGCCCGCAGCGGAGGTCTGACGTGGACCCCGGCATCCTCGACCGACTGCGCTGCCCGGTCTGCGGCGAGCCGCTGTCCGAGGCGACCGCCGGCACCACCAGTGCGCTGCGCTGCCCGCGCCGGCACAGCTTCGACATCGCCCGGCAGGGGTACGTCAACCTCCTCGCCGGGCGCGCGCCGCACGTCGGCGACAGCGCCGAGATGGTGGCCGCCCGGGCGGACTTCCTCGCCGCAGGGCACTACGACAGCATCTCGGCAGCCCTCTGCGACGCCGCGACGGAAGCCGTCGGTCGGCTCCGCGCGACGCCGACGCCCGACGTCGAGACGTACCCCCTGGTGGTGGATGCCGGCGCCGGCACCGGCCGATACCTCGGCGCTGTGCTGGCGGCGCTGCCGGACGCCGTGGGTCTGGCCCTGGACGTGTCCAAGCCGGCGCTGCGCCGCGCGGCCCGCGCGCATCCCCGGGCCGCCGCGGCGCTCGCCGACACCTGGCAGCGACTGCCGCTCGCCGACGCCTCGACGGCCGTGCTGCTGAACGTCTTCGCCCCGCGCAACGGCCCGGAGTTCCACCGGGTGCTCGACAGGGCCGGCACGCTGCTGGTGGTCACGCCCGACACCGACCACCTCGCCGAGTTGGTGGACGCCCTCGACCTGCTGCGGGTGGACCCGGACAAGGCCGACCGGGTGGCCGGCAGCCTGGGCGGGCACTTCACGCCGGTCAGCTCGGCCGTGCACCGGACGGAGCTGGCGCTGACCCGGCCGGAGGTCGCCACAGTGGTCGGGATGGGCCCCAGCGCCTGGCACACCGACCCGGGCGCGCTCGCCGCCCGGCTGGCCGCGCTGCCCGAACCGGTCCGGGTCACAGTGGCGGTCCGGCTCGACGTCCTGCGACCTCGCTGACCTCAGGTGGAGAGGTCGACCTCTTCCCAGCCGGGCGGCTCGTCGTGGTACGGCCCGCGCAGGATCACCGCCCACTCCAGCGCCCACCGCCGCTGCCCGATCGCGTTCGCGTCGACCAGTCCCGGCGCACGCCGGCCGCCGCGCTCGGTCTCCAGGTACGCCCAGTCCAGGCAGTAGTGCAGATCCAGCAGGGCTGCCGCGTCGGCCGGGTGCTGCGGCGCGGTGAGGATCCGGGAGCGCCAGTGCGGGAAGGTCTCCCCCTCGGCGATGTGCGGCAGCCGCTCGACCAGCCGCTCGTCGACGGCCAGTGTCGGGTCGAGCTGCTTGCTCAGCCCGAGCACCCACGCCAGCGCGAACAGCGCGTCGTGGTGCAGCACGAACGACCGGTGGTCACCCTTGCCGCCCATCACGAACTGCCACTCCGGCGGGGTGACCATGTCGACCAGGTGCGAACCGAGCAGCCAGCTCATCGCCGCCTGCGGGGGCATCCCGAAACAGCGGGCCAGGATCAGGTGCAGCACCGCGATCCGCGCCTCGATCTCCACTGTCGGACGCAGATCGATCTGGTCACCCGGCTCCCAGACGAGGGGAAACTGGGCCGGCGGCAACGGCAGGCCGAGCCGGGACAGCTCGTCCAGGCTCGCCTCGCGCACCTCACGTGGGTCGGGGGCAGCAACGGTCACGACGGGTCTTCCTGTCTGCTCGCGCCGGCGCAAGGCCGGTTGTCCCCCCTTGGCCTGCGACAATAGCGCTCCCAGGTGACCGGCACCACGCCTGGGCGACGCCGGATCGATCAGCCGATGCGTTCGATGACCAACGACGTCGCCGCCGGGGCCGTCGACGCGATCCGCACCGCGTTGGCGGCCTCGGTGAGCGCGGCCGGAATCCGCGTCGCGTCGTCGGCCCGCAGCTCGTAGAGCGGGTCACCGGCCCGCACCTCGTCACCCGGCCGCTTGTGCAACACCACACCGGCCGGCACGCTGACCGGGTCCTCCTTGCGCGCCCGACCCGCACCGAGCCGCCACGCCGCAACCCCCATGGCGTACGCGTCGATGGCCGCGACGTACCCGTCCCGCTCGGCGCGGACCACCTCCACCTCGGCGGCCGCTGGCATCGGCGCGTCCGGGTCGCCGCCCTGCGCCCGGATCATCGCCCGCCAGGAGTCCATGGCCCGGCCGTCGCGCAGCGCCGCCGCCGGATCGGCGTCCGGCAGACCTGCGGCGTCGAGCATCTCCCGGGCCAGCGCGAGGGTCAGTTCCACCACGTCGGCCGGTCCACCACCGGCCAGCACCTCGACCGACTCGGTCACCTCGACGGCGTTGCCGATCGCCAGGCCGAGCGGGGTGGACATGTCGGTGAGCAGGGCGACAGTCCGCACCCCGTGCGCTCCGCCCAGCTCGACCATGGTGCGCGCCAACTCGCGGGCCTGGTCGACGGACTTCATGAAGGCGCCCGAGCCGACCTTGACGTCGAGGACGAGCGCCCCGGTGCCCTCGGCGATCTTCTTGCTCATGATCGAGCTGGCGATCAGCGGGATCGCCTCGACGGTGCCGGTCACGTCGCGCAACGCGTACAGCTTGCGGTCGGCGGGGGCGAGCCCGGCACCGGCCGCGCAGATCACCGCGCCGACCTCGTCGAGCTGGGCGATGAACTCGTCGTTGCTCACAGTGGCCCGCCAGCCCGGGATGGACTCCAACTTGTCCAGCGTGCCGCCGGTGTGTCCGAGACCCCGGCCGCTCAGCTGCGGTACGGCCGCGCCGCACGCCGCCACCAGCGGGGTGAGCGGCAGAGTGATCTTGTCGCCGACGCCGCCGGTGGAGTGCTTGTCGACGGTCGGCCGGCGTACCGCCGACAGGTCCAACCGCTCACCGCTGGCGATCATCGCGGCCGTCCACCGGGCGATCTCCGGACCGGTCATGCCGTTGAGCAGGATCGCCATCGCCAGCGCGGACATCTGCTCGTCGGCGACAACCCCCCGGGTGTACGCGTCGACCACCCAGTCGATCTGCGCGTCCGACAGCACACCCCCGTCCCGCTTCACGCGAATAACGTCAACAGCAGCAAACCCAGAACTCATCAGAAGATCTTTCTTAGTTGTATGGAGAAACCGTGCCCCACGGACGGTCGTGCCCACGACGGGGCCGGGGCCGACCGTGCCCGGCGGAGGGATCAAGCCTGACCGCCCGGAGCCGGGCACGGTCGGCCCCCGCCCGCCAAGCTCAACCCCAGCGAACCGGGATCTCCGCCGGCGGCTCACCCTCGCCGGCCCAGAAGATGGTCCCGGTCGCGTCGACCACCACCACACGCGGTGTTCGGGCCAGGCCCCAGGTGATCGCCTCAGCCGGGTCGTCCCAGCTCGGCGCCTCCTCCAGCACCCCGGTCTCGGCGCCGGCGTCGTCGCCGGCCGACCGCTCCCAGTACGCCGTCCAGACCTGCTGACCAGCGGACATGTCCGGGTGCACGAAGACGGTGCCGCGCCCGCGCCAGGCAGCGAGCCGCTCCGGGACCACCGGCACCGGCGTCTCCCCGGTGACGGCCTCCAGGTCCTCCACGCCGAAGGCGTGCGGCAGCAGCTCGGCCATCCGCAGTGGCCGGGTCTTGCTCTCGATCAGGCACTCCGGCCCGCCGTGCTCCCAGAGCAGCTGCCGGCAACGGCCGCACGGCATCAACGGCTCGCCGGTCGCGTCGACGCAGGAGAGCGCGACGAGCCGACCGCCACCGGTGGCGTGCAGGCTGGAGACGACCCCGCACTCGGCGCAGAGCGTCACTCCGTACGCGGCGTTCTCCACGTTGCAGCCGACGACCACCCGGCCGTCGTCGACCAGCGCCGCCGCGCCGACCGGGAACGTCGAGTACGGCGCGTACGCGTGCCGCATCGCCTCGGTGGCGGCGGCGCGCAACTGGGCCCAGTCAATGTCGGTCATGCCATCATCCTGCCGAAGTAGCCCAGCTCAGAAGCCGTCAGGGTACTGCGAACCGCACGTCGGCCCGCGGCGAGGCGCGCTGTTCGCGCCGGCCCGCCGGCTTCGCCGATCATGCAGTTGTGGTGGGCGACGAATGCAACTTTGCGACTTTTGTGAGGCACCACAACTCCATGATCGACGGACCAGCGCGGGTCAGCCCTTGATGTACGGCTTGCCGTCGGCGGCCGGTGCCCGGACCCTGCCGACCAGCCCGGCGACGGCCAGGATGGTCGCCAGGTACGGCAGCATGGCCAGGAACTGGCTGGGGATGACGCTGTTGATGGCCCCCAGGTAGGTGGCGAGCTGGTCGGCGAAGCCGAAGAAGAGCGCGGCGAGCAGCGCGCCGGTCGGGTTCCACCGGCCGAAGATCAGCGCGGCCAGGGCGATGAAGCCCTTACCGCCGATCATGTTCTTGGTGAACGAGTAGAGCGCCAGCGTGTAGGACGCGCCGCCGATGCCGGCGACCACTCCGGCCAGCAGCACGTTGCGGTAGCGGACCCGCAGCACCTTGACGCCGAGCGTGTCCGCGGCGATCGGGTGCTCGCCGACCGAGCGGGTCCGCAGCCCCCACCGGGTGCGGAACAACCCGATGTGGATCACCAGCACCAGGAGCAGGCCGAGGTACAGGAAGATGTTGCCGCGGAACAACGCCGGCCCGAGCACCGGGATGTCCTTCAGCAGCGGGATCTCCCAGTTGCTGAAGCGGGGCGCGCTGTTGTACTTCGCGGCGTCGGTCTGCATCAGCCGCTCGTAGAGGAAGCCGGTGACGCCGACGGCCAGCAGATTCAGCACGATGCCCATGACGACCTGGTCGACCAGGTAGCGGATGGCGAAGACGGCCAACAGCAGCGAGATGAACGCGCCGCCGATGGCGGCGGCGACCAGGCCAACCCAGACGCTGCCGGAGATGCTGCCGAACAGTGCGCCGCTGAACGCGCCCATCAGCAGTTGGCCCTCGATGGCCACGTTGACCACGCCGGACCGCTCGCAGAGCACCCCGGCGAGCGCGCCGAAGATCAGCGGCAGGGCCAGGATGAACGTGCCGCGGATGATGTTGACCAGCGGCATGAAGTTCTGCCCGGCCGGCGCGGCGGAGACCTGCCAGCAGAGGAACGACAGCACGAAGGCGACCAGCCCGACGCCGAGCACGGGAAGGAACCAGCGTTTCGGCACCCCGGCGAGCAGCGCCGCGCCGGCCGCGATCGTGATGATCCCGAACAGGATCGCCCCGATCGTCCCGTTGATCTCCAAGGCGGCACCGGCCGCGTCGTCGCTGAGTGTGAACCGGGCCTGCTGGTCGGTGGCGAGCGCGCCGAAGAGCACAGCTGACAGCAGGCCGAGCGCCAGCAGCGTGAGACCGACCTTCCGGCTGCGGGTCCAGAAGCCCTCGTCGACCGGGGCGACCGCGATGTCGGGGACAGCCATGGTGGACATGAGTTACCAGCCCTTCGCCAGGCTCGTCTGCAACCGGGCGGCACGCGCGGCCCGGAGCTGGAAGATCGCCTTCACCAGGGCCGGTGCGGCGATGAAGATGACGATCAGCGCCTGGAGCACTGTCACCAGCTCCAGCGAGATCCCGGAGTACGACTGCATCCGGTTACCACCGGCCTGGAGCGCACCGAACAGCAGCGCGGCCAGCAGCACCCCCCAGGGCTTCACCCGCCCGAGCAGCGCCACCAGGATGCCGTCGAAGCCGATCTGCGCGACCACCAGCGGAGTCAACGCGCTGGCGGTCGAGCCGAGCACCATGTTCGAGCCGCCGAGGCCGGCCAGGATCCCGGCGAAGACCATGATCAGGATGTACGTCCTGGTGACGCTGATGCCTGCGGTCCGGGCGGCGTCCGGGTTGGCGCCGACCGCGCGCAGCTCGAAGCCGAGCGTCGAGCGGTTGAGCAGCCAGGCGACCGCCCAGGTGGCCAGCACGGCGAGCAGGATGCCGGCGTGCACCCGCAGGTTGTCGCCGAGCAGTCGGGGCAGTTGGGCCGAGGTGTCCACCGCCTTGCTGATCGCGTCGGTGCGGTTCGGGTCCTGCACGCCGTTCTGCACGATCAACCAGGTGAGGAAGTACGTGGCGACGTAGTTGAGCATGATCGTGTTGATCACCTCGTGCGCTCCGGCACGGGCCTTGAGGATGCCGGGGATGAAACCCCAGATCGCTCCACCCAGCGCGCCGGCCAGCACCGCCACCAGCAGGTGCAGGCCGGGCGGCAGCGGCAGCAGGAAGCCGGCCAGCGCCGCCATGATCACACCGATGGTGGCCTGGCCCTGGGCGCCGATGTTGAACAGGCCGCCGCGGAAGGCCAGCGCCACCGACAGCCCGGTGAAGACCAGCGGCGCCGCGTAGGTCAGCGTCTCCGAGATCGGCGCGAGCACTGCCTGCCAGCCGTTGGCGCCGTCCAGCCAGCCGGAGAACGCCTCGGGGTCGAAGACCGAGCCCTTGAACAGGTTCGCGTACGCCTCGCTGACGAGCGTCCAACTGGAGTTGATCGCGTCGGACGGGCGCGAGGTGATGTACGAGTAGGTGGAGAGCACCTCAGGATCAGAAATGATCATCAGCACCGCACCGACCACGATCGCCAGCACCAACGACAGCAGCGTCACAGTGAAGGTGTTGGCAGCCCAGAGGTTGTCCAGGAACAACCGGCCCAGGCTCGGCTTCGGCTCCGGCTCCGGGCCCGGCTTCGCCACCGAGCGGTCCGGCTCGGTCGCCACCTCGGCGCGTTCGGTGTTGCCGAGCGCGTTCTGCGCGGCCTGCGCCTCGCTCGCCGGCTCCTTGTCCGGGGAGCCGGACTGCGGGGTTGGGGGGTTGGTCATGCCTCGTCCTCGCTCGCGGAGCCCGGGTCGCTCGCCGGGCCCCCGTCGGTGGCCGGCCCGTCGCCGGGCACGGCGTCCGTGTTGCGCTCTTGGGCCGCGTCCGGGCTGATGCCGGCCATCAGCAGACCGATCTCCTCACGCGGGGTGTCCGGGCCGACGATGCCGATGATCCGACCGCGGTACATCACAGCGATCCGGTCGGCCAACCCGATCACCTCGTCGAGCTCGCTGGAGACCACCATGACGGCGGTGCCGATGTCCCGTTCGTGGATGATCTGACTGTGGATGAACTCGATCGACCCGACGTCGACGCCACGGGTCGGCTGGGCGGCGATGAGGAGCTTCAGCGGCCGGGACAGCTCCCGGGCCACGATCACCTTCTGCTGGTTGCCGCCGGAGAGGGTGCCCACCGCCGCGTCGGCCGATGAGGTGCGGACGTCGAACTGCTCGATCCGCTCCTTCGCCGAGGCGGCGATCGCGTCCGGCTTCAGCGCGAGCCCGGCACCGAACGGCGGTCGGTCGTAGATGTCCAGCACCAGGTTCTCCGCGACGCTGAACTCCTTGACCAAGCCGTCCACGCTGCGGTCCTCGGGCACGTAGCCGACGCCCGCCCGGAGCACCTTCTTGGGCTTCCAGCCGTCGATCCGATCGCCGGCCAGGCTGATCGTGCCGGCGAGCACCGGGCGCAGGCCCATGACCGCCTCGATCAGCTCGGTCTGACCGTTGCCCTGTACGCCCGCCACGCCGAGCACCTCACCCGCGCGCACTGTCAGGTCCACCCCGTCGACAGCGCGGATCTGCCGGTCGTCGTCGACAACGAGCCCGGCCACCTCCAGCACGGGCTCGCCCGGAGTGGCAGGGGTCTTGTCAACTGTGAGCCGGACGTTGCGCCCGACCATCAACGCGGCCAGTTCGTCCCGGCTGGCCTCGGGCGAGGCGGTGCCGACGGTCTTGCCGCGTCGGATCACCGTGATCCGGTCGGCGATGGCCTTGACCTCGCCGAGCTTGTGCGTGATGAAGACGATCGACTTGCCGGCCGCCTTGAGCGACCGCATGACCGTCAGCAGTTCCTCGGTCTCCTGCGGGGTGAGCACCGCGGTGGGCTCGTCCAGGATGAGCAGGTCGACGTCGCGGGTGAGCGCCTTGACGATCTCGACTCGTTGCTGGATGCCGACCGGCAGGTCCTCGATCACCGCGTCCGGGTCGACCCGCAGGTTGTAGCGCTCGGACACCTCGGTGACCTCGCGCCGGGCCCGACGCCGGTCCAGGAAGCCGGCGATGCCGCCCCGGACCTGCTCGGCGCCGAGCATGATGTTTTCGGCGACGGTGAAGACCGGCACCAGCATGAAGTGCTGGTGCACCATGCCGATCCCGGCCCCGATCGCGTCGGACGGGCCCTTCAGCTTCAGCGGCTTGCCGTCGACCAGGATCTCGCCCTCG
The DNA here is from genome assembly GCF_022229005.1 of Micromonospora trifolii. Taxonomy (GTDB): domain Bacteria; phylum Actinomycetota; class Actinomycetes; order Mycobacteriales; family Micromonosporaceae; genus Micromonospora; species Micromonospora trifolii. Next base: position 117,255 of record NZ_JAKKFD010000037.1, on the reverse strand, counting down.
TCGGGCTGGTAGAGCCCGTAGAGCACGTTCATCAGTGTCGACTTGCCCGCGCCGTTCTCGCCGAGGAGGGCGTGAATCTCTCCAGGCTCCACCGTCAGGTCGATGTGATCGTTGGCGACCAGATCACCGAACCGCTTGGTGATGCCGCGCAGTTCGAGTCTCAGCGCAACCTCCTGGAGTGCGAGCGATGGTGCAGCCTAGCTGCCGTGGAACCGGCCGGACCGGGCCGGCCGCCGTGGTGCGCGATCGGCCGCTCCGACCCCCGCGGGGTTACCCGCAGAGCCGGAGCGGCCGATCGGTCGTACCTGTCCCCCGCCGATCCTCCCGATGATCTCACCGGAGGGGCCGGCCGGTTGTCACTTGGTCGGCTGGGCCTTCGAGGTGACGGTGATGGTGCCAGCGGCGATGTCCGCCTTGATCTTGTCGACCTCGGCCTTCAGCTCGGCCGGAACCTTGCTGTCGAAGTCGTGGTACGGGGCGATCGAGACACCGCTGTTGGCCAGGGTGCCGACGAAGCCCGGGTTGGCCGGCAGCTTGTCGCCAGCGGCGGCCTTGACCACGGCCTCCTTGACGGCCTCCGGGATGTTCTTGACCACGGTGGTGATGATCGCCGCGCAGTCCGGGGTGCTCTCGCAGCCGTCGACGTCCACCCAGATGGTGCTGTACTTGCCGCCCGAGGCCTTGGCCGCGGCGGTGGTGCCGAGGCCGGAGCCGCCGGCGACCGGCATGATGATGTCCGCGCCCTGGGCGACCAGCGCGTCGGAGACCTTCTTGCCCTCGTCCTGCTTGGCGAAGTCGTTGGTGAACGACCCCTTCTGGGTCTGCTTGTTCCAACCCAGCGCCTGGACGTTCTTCTTCTTCGTGGTGTTGTAGTACGTCACACCGTCGACGAAGCCGTCCATGAAGATGGTGACCGGCGGGATCGGCAGACCACCGTAGGTGCCCACCTTGCCGGTCTTGCTCATCCCAGCGGCGAGGTAGCCGGCCTGGAACGCGGCCTGGGCGGTGTCGAACTGCATCGGGTAGACGTTGGCGTCACCCGGGTTCGCGTCGACGATGCCGAACTCCTGGTTCGGGTTCGCCTTGGCGATCTTCGAGGTGGCGTTGGCCATCAGGCCACCGACCGCCAGGATGAAGTCGCACTTCTGGTTGACGTACTGCGTCAGGTTCGGCTCGTAGTCGGCCTCGGCCTTGGACGCGACGAACTTGATGTCGATGTTGTCGTTGGCGGCCTTGGCCTCCTGCAGACCCTTCCAGGCGGAGGTGTTGAACGACTTGTCGTCGATGCCGCCGACGTCGGTCACCATGCAGGCGCTGAACTTCTTGGCGCCACTGCCGGCGTTGTTGTCATCCTTGGGGGCCTCGCCACAAGCGGCGGCGGTGAGCGCGAGCCCACCCACCGCGAAGATCGAGGCGATCCGCATCCCACGCACCGAGCGCAAGACGTCTCCTTCCCATTGCACACCGCGCCTAATGCGGTGGCAGCCCATCAGCCGACCTGCGGTATGCCGCCGGCTGTCCCACGTTACGGACGGGAGCGTACGCCCGCGCCCACCCACCGGCCGACAATCGTGCACGACTGTTGAGCGCCTGTTACCCGGGTGTAACCCTTGCGTGGGACAAGTCACTCTTCGTGCTGGTAACCGAGCGCCAAGGCGTCCGCAACGTCCGTTTTCTGGAGACGCTTTCCTCCTCGGACGTTACCGCCAAAAGACCGCGACCGCCGCGTTGACCAGGGTCAGACCGACGATCGCGAGGAAATGACCTCGGTTGACCACGTCCCGCTTCCGGGAGAAGAAGACCATGACGAAGATCAGCAGCGCGATCACCAACTTCGTCACAAGTTTTGCCGGCGCCGGCTCGTCGCCGTCGCGCAGCGGCGCGGAGAGGCCGAGCCCGGTCAGCAACTGGATCACCGCGCCCCACAGCATGGCCGGGTTGATCCGCAGCCGACCGCTGGCGTACTGGGCGATCGAGCCACCGAGCAGCAGGGCGAACCCGATCAGGTGGACGTAGAGGAGGATGAGTCTGAGAGCTTCCACGGTCGCCATACTTCCCTATGAACGACGGATCGTAGTAGTGGGAACCGCCGACGGGCGCGGATCAGTCGATCAACCGGTCGCTGTGGGCGTGGCACTCGTGAGGGCCGGCTCGCGCGGCTGGTCGAGCACCGGTTGCGAATCCGCCCGGCTGTCACCGCCGAACGCGACGGCGACCCATCCGGCGAGGCTCACCGCGGCCAGGAGCAGCACCGGCAGCGTCACCCGGTGCACCGAGGTCGCCAGCCACCACTCGATGTCGTTCGGGCCGGACAGGTACGTCCCGACCAGAACAGCCAGGTAGTAGCCGTTGGCCGCCCACACCCAGCCGTCCGCCGCCAGCCCGGCGGCACGCCGTCGCCCTCGCAGGAACAGCGTGCCGAGCAGCGCCACCACGGCAGCACCCGCCAGCACCGGACCGACCACGTCCCACAGCGCCGCGATGGTGAACTGGAACCGCTCCACCATCGCCACGCTCCGGTCACCCGAGCCGCCGTTGGTGATGTCCGACTGGGCGTCCAACAGGCGGGCCAACACCGCCCAGGCGCCCCCGGCCAGCACCGGCAGCCAGACCAGCGCGGCTCGCCGCAGGTCGGCACGGGCCCGCACGGTGACCAGCACGGCCAGGCCCGCGGCGGCGATCAGCCCCTCGTTCTTACTGAGGGCCGCGACGGTCAGCAGCAACAGCGGCAACAGGGGTCGACGCAGCGGTTCCGCACTGAGCAGCAGGGCCACCACCGCTCCGGCGAAGGCGGCGGACCAGAGCGCGTCGGCGAGCCCGCCGGTCACCGCGTACGGGACGCTCGACCAGGTAGCGAGGCCCACCGCGATGGCCAGCGCCCAGGCCACCCGCGCGGACACCCGGCCCAGCGCCCGCCGGACCAGGTAGACCAGCATCGCGACAGCGGAGACGGTGACCAACGCGCCAACGATCTGGGCGGTACGGAAGTCCGGCTCGACGACGCTCCACACGGCCGCGGCGGGCGCGGAGGCGAGCGGCGGGTAGTCGGTGTGCGAGAAGACGAAGGCGGGGCTGCCGATGGTCGCCCGCGCGTACTCGCTCCCGTTGGCGAAGTAGCCGGCGTGCAGCCACCAGATCGAGTGCGCGTCCCACTGGTGGGCCGGTTCGAAGATCATGAGGCACGGCGGGAGCAGTGGCAGCGCGATCAGCAGCGCGTGCGACCACCGCCCGTAGGGCGCGGGCTCGCCGGGGCGGCGCAACAGCCACCAGGCGCCGACCGCCCCGGCGGCCACCACCAGGGCGATCCAGAACGGCAGTGGACCGCCGACGACCAGCATCAGGACCACCGCGACAGTGCTCAGCAACGCCGCCACCAGGGGCGCGAGGAGCAGGGCGAGGAAGGGACTGCGCAGTATCGCGAAGGCCAGCGGGAAGCCGGCGACGAGGAGGGCGAGTACGGCGAGCAGCGGGGTCGCATCCATGTCGTCAGTCGACCTTCCGTACGACAAGCCGCACGCCGGCGCTGGTCGGCCGCTTCCGCTGCACCGAGGCGACGCCCACTGTGTAGTCCCGCGGCGCGCCCTCGACGACCACACATCCGTGCAGCACTGCCAGCTCACTCAACCGCTGACGCCACAGGTCCCTGTTGGCCCGGGCCGGGGTGAGCGAGATCCGGCTGCCCGTGGGCACCTGCTCGACGAACTGGCCCCAGAGCGTCTCCAGGTCCACCTGGTGCTGTAGTGCGGGGAGGTCGTGTTCCCGGTCACTCATCAGGGCGGCGCCGCGGCCGGTGGCCTGCACGGCACCCTGGACGGTCAGGAGCAGGCAGCCCACCCCGACGAGCGCCACGACGATCCGAGCGATAGTGGTCGGATTCCGGTACGTCGTGGTCGTCATCGGTCAGCGAGCGTCTTGGCGGGGACGCCGTGGGGACGACGCCGGGCCCGTTCCCGGCCCAGGATCCACAACGCCTCGACCCCGTCCCGCCAGGTGATCTTCTTGCCCTCGTCCCGGCCCCGCGCCCGGTAGGTGATCGGCACGTCGTAGGGGCGGATCCGCCGCCGCAGCAGTTTGCCAGTCACCTCGGCCTCCATGCCGAACCCGCGGGAGCGGATGTTCAGCGACCGGTACAGCTCCACCGGCATCAGCTTGAAGCACGTCTCCAGGTCACCGATGTAGGAGTTGAACAGGACGTTCGCCGCCGTGGTGACTCCCCGGTTTCCGACCACGTACCAGAAGCTGTAGGCGCTGTGGCTGCCGAAGGTGCGGTTGCCGTAGACGACTGTCGCGTGCCCTTCCAGGACCGGTGCCAGCAGCCTCGGAATGTCCTGTGGGTCGTACTCCAGGTCGGCGTCCAGGATCACCATGTACTCGCCACGGGCGCTGTCCGCTGCCGTCTTGATCGCCGCGCCCTTGCCCGCGTTACGCGGGTGCGTCACGACCCGCAGCCGCGCGTCATCCATCCGACCGAGGATCTCCGCAGTTGCGTCAGTACTGCCGTCGTCGACCACCACGATCTCAATCTCGCACGGGTACCGCACGGCGAGGGCCTGCTTCAGTGCCTCCGCGACGCGTTCCGCTTCGTTGTAGACCGGCATCAAGATCGACAATTGCACGAGAGTTCTCCCCGGGAACCGCACCGGACGGCGGATGAAGAGGCGGTGGAACCGCCAGCGGCTAGTGAAGCAGGCGCGCCACCGTTCGCTGGCCCGCTCTCGCTGAGCAGCGTCGTGGCGGTGCCGAAGCACAGTACCTCGCGCCACCGGAGGTCGACCGCCCCCCGGCCTCAACCCTTGACGGCGCCCGAGGTCAGCCCGGAGACGATGTACCGCTGGAGGAACTGGAAGACCAGCACCGTCGGGATCGCGGTCAGCAGGGTGCCGGCCGCGAAGATCCCGAAGTTGTTGTTGCGCTCATTGCCCTCCAACAGGCCGTACATCCCCACCGCCAGGGTCTTGGAGTCCGTGCTGGTGAGGAAGACGTTGGCCATCAGGAACTCGTTGATGGTGCCGATGAAGGCCAGCAGCCCGGCGACCGCCAGGATCGGCGCCACCAACGGCAGCATGATCCGGAAGAAGACCTGGGCGTGCGAGGCGCCGTCCATGGTCGCCGACTCGTCCAGCTCCCGGGGCAGCGTGTCGAAGAAACCCTTCATCAACCAGGTGTTCACCCCGAGTGCACCACCCAGGTAGAGCAGCAGCAGGCCCCAGGGAGTGTTGAAGCCGATCGACGGCCACAGGTCGGTGATCGTGCCGAAGATCAGGTAGATCGCCACGATCGCCAGGAACTGCGGGAACATCTGGATCAGCAGCAGCGAGAGCAGCCCCACCCGGCGGCCACGGAACCGCATCCGGGAGAACGCGTACGCGGCGAGCGCCGAGAGGAACACCGAGGCGAACGACGCCACCCCGGCGATCAGCAGTGAGTTGAGGAACCACCGGCCGAAGGCGGTTCGCTCGAACAGTCCGCCGAAGTTGCCGAGGGACACCCCGCCGGTCGGCACCAACTCGGTGGTGGACAACGTGCCGAGCGGGTTCAGTGCGGCGGAGAGCACGAACACGATCGGGAAGAGGCTGAACAGCACGCCGAGCACTGCCACCAGATGCCGCCAGCCGACCTGGGCGAACCAGCGGTTACGCCGCACCCCGTTCCTCGCGCTCACGCGAGCCACCTTTCGTTCGCGACTGCGGGGCTCGCAAGCTCACTCCTCGCGCTCACGCGAGCCACCTTTCGTTCGCGACTGCGGGGCTCGCAAGCTCACTCCTCGCGCTCACGCGTACACCTCTTCCTGTTGGCGGGTCCGCCGGAAGCTCACCGCGGAGACCACCGCGACGATGGCGAAGATGAACAGTGAGATCGCGGCGGCGAAGCCGAACTGCGCGCCCTGCCCGCCGAAGGCCAGCCGGTAGGTGTACGTGATGAGCAGGTCGGTGGCACCGTTGGCCGGGTTGTCAGCGGGGAAGGGCGCGCCCTCGGTGGTCAGGTAGATCGCGTTGAAGTTGTTGAAGTTGAACGCGAACGACGAGATCAGCAGCGGGGAGAGCGCGACCAGCAGCAGCGGCAGGGTGACCGCCCGGAAGGACTGCCAGGGCGATGCCCCGTCGACCGATGTGGCTTCGGTCAGCTCACGCGGGATGGCCTGCAACGCGCCGGTGGCGACCAGGAACATGTACGGGTAGCCGAGCCAGAGCTGCACGAGGATGACCGCGAAGCGGGCCGTCCACGCCTGCCCGAACCAGTCCACATTCACCCCGAACAGGCTGTTGATCAGCCCGAAGTCGGCGTTGAACATGTCCCGCCAGGCCAGCAGCATCGCGAACGACGGCATGGCGTACGGCAGGACGAGCAGCACCCGGTAGAAGTTGGTGCCGCGCATCCGGGGCGAGTGCAGGACCAGGGCGATCAGCATGCCGAGCAGGAACGTTCCGCCGGTGGAGCCGATGGCGAAGGCGAAGTTCCAGATGAGACTGCTCAGGAACGGGCCGGAGATGTTCTCGTCGGTGAGCACCCGGGTGAAGTTGGTCAGCCCGACGTTGACCTTCCAGCCCTGGGCCAGCCGCTCACCGTCGGCGGCGACGAAGGCGCCCGCCTCGGCGTCGGCGGTCCAGGTCTGCCCGGTCTCGGCGTCCCGGACGCAGTCGCAGCCGGCGTCGTACGCCCGCACCGCCTTGCCCTCGTACGCGCGGGACAGTCCGCTGGAGCGCACCGCGCCGCCCGGGGTGGGCACCACCAGATCGGTGATCTCCTTGCTGCGGGAGCTGGCCTGGCCGACGGTCAGCACTGTGTACCCGTCGGCGGCGGTGACCCGGCCACCGGTGGCGACAGTGACGTCGGCGGGGTCGAGTCGGCGCAGCCCGTCAGTGTCGCCGACGGAGACCGCGCCGGTGCCCGGGTCGGTGACCAGGAAGACCAGCGCGCCGGTGGCCGGGTCGCCCTTCGTGGCGATGGACAGGGCGTACTCGGCGGACCCGGGTACCTGGGTGACCGACGAGGACCCGATGGCGACGATCGCGTCGTCCTTGCTGCCCCGGTGCCCGTCGCCGAAGTTGGTGAAGGCGGTGCTGGCGGTGTAGAGCACCGGGAAGACCTGGAAGGCGATCAGGAACAGGGTTCCCGGGACCAGGTACTTGGCCGGGATGTGCCGGCGGGTGAGGTACAGGTAGAACAGCCCGGCGGTGCACGCCGCCAGCAGTGCCAGGCCGGGCCACATTCCGGCGGCGATGAGCGGGAACGCCGCCCAGACCGCGACACCGGCGGTCAGGCCGAGCAGGAGCACCTTGCCGGCGAGACCGGTCAGGCTGATCGGCGCGTCGTCGCGGGTACGCGACGGGCGAGAGCGCGGGGGGCGGGAGCCGGCGGGCTCCCGGCCCGGGGCCTGCGTGGCAGACCCCGGGCCGGACAGCGGCGTACTCATTACTTGATCTGGCCGGAGATGGTCTTGCCGGCCGCGGTGATGGTGCTGGTCGGGTCCGCCCCGCCGATGACGGCTGCCTCGGCCTTGCCGAACGGGTCCCAGATCGCCGCCATCGCCGGGATGGCCGGAAGGACCTGCCCGTTCCTGCCCGCCTCCTGGAACTTGGCCAGGTCCGGGTCGGTGCCCTTCACCTGGTCGAGGGCGGCGGTCAGCGCCGGCGGGCGGGGCTCGGCGTTGTACAGCGCGACGGCCAGCTCGGGAGTCGTGGTGTAGTTGGCCACGAACTCCTGGGCCAGCGCCTTGTTCTTGCCCTTGGCGGCGACGTAGAACGCCTGCACGCCCACGAACGGCTGGGCCTCCTTGCCACCGGCGAAGCCGGGGATCGCCGAGATGTCGTACTTGATGTTGGCCTTCTTCACGTCGGCCACGGCCCAAGGCCCGGAGACCAGGTACGCGCACTTCTTGCCGGTGAAGGTGGCGATCGAGTTGGTGTCGGCGATGGAGCGCTTGAGTACGCCCGCGCCCTTCTCGCCGAGCGCGCCGATCTTCTTGAAGGCTTCGATCGACTCGGGCTTGCCCACGCCCAGGTCCTTCGGGTCGTAGTCCCCGTTGGCGCCGGTCCCGAAGAGGTAACCGCCGGCCGAGGTGTACAGCGGGTAGATGTGGTACGCGTCGCCGTTCTGGCCGACCTGGAGGCAGAGCGTCTCGGTGGCCTTCTTCGACGCCTTGAGCGTTTTGCCGGCGGCGACCAGGTCCTCGATGGTCTTCGGCGCCTCCGGGGCCAGCTCGGTGTTGCGGATCAGCGCCAGGTTCTCCTGCGCGTACGGCACTCCGTAGAGCTGGCCGTTGAAGGTGACAGCCTTGATGGCTGTCGCGTTGAAGGCGCTCTTCTGCTCGGCGGCGAGCTGCACCGGGTCGATGGCGCCGTTCTGCACCAGGTTGCCGATCCAGTCGTGCGCGCCGACCACCACGTCCGGCCCGCTGCCCTGCTGGGACGCGGTGACGAAGTTGGTCTGGAGGTCCTTGCTGACGGCCTGGACCTCGACGGTGACGCCGTTCTCCTGGCCGAACTTCTCGGCGAACGGCTTGAGGGCGGCGGTCCGCTTGTCGTCCGCCCAGATCACCAGTTTGCCGCCGGCGGCCTTGGGGGTGTCCTTCGCGGCCGGCTCGTCGCTGTCGCCACCGCAGCCCGAGGCGGCGAGCGCCAGGGCGAAGAGGGCGACCACACCCGCGGTACGGATGCGCATCGGTGCTCCTGTCGTCATGGCGGTCCGCCGGGGGAAGGGCGGCCCGCCAGTGGAAACCTCTGGAAGTTCTTGCCATCCGGCGCACGGATGCTGCGCCGCTGCTCTCGCATGTTGCGGGGACGTTAGCAAGACGTTGCAAGTAATGGAAGGGCTTGCAAGACACCCCGCAAGAACTTGCCGGTGGGCTAAAGTGCCGCCATGCGCGCTCGACTGTCCGACATCGCCCAGCAGGCCGAAGTCAGCGAGGCCACGGTGTCGCGGGTGCTCAACGACCGCCCCGGCGTGGCCCCGGAGACCCGGCAGGCTGTCCTCACCGCCCTCGACGTGCTCGGGTACGAGCGCCCGGCCCGGCTGCGTAAGCGCAGCGCCGGGCTGGTCGGCCTGGTGGTGCCGGAGCTGGACAACCCGATCTTCCCCGCCTTCGCCCAGGTCATCGAGTCCACACTGGCGCAGAGCGGGTTCACCCCGGTGCTCTGCACCCAGACCGCCGGCGGCGTGACCGAGGACGAGTACGTGGAGATGCTGCTGGACCGGCAGGTCTCCGGGATCGTCTTCGTCTCCGGGCTGCACGCCGACACGGCCGCCAACCACGACCGCTACCGGGCGCTGCTCGCCCGGCCGTTGCCGGTCGTGATGATCAACGGGTACGTGCCCGGCATCGGCGCGCCCTTCGTCTCCTGCGACGACCGGGAGGCGGCCGAGCTGGCCGTCGCCCACCTGGTCGCCCTCGGGCACCGGCGGATCGGCCTGATCACCGGCCCGGACCGGTTCGTTCCGGTGCAGCGCAAGGTGGCCGGCTGGCGCTCCGCGATGACCCGACTGGCCGGCGTCGCCGAGGCCGACCTGGGTCCGCTGGCCGAGCTGTCACTGTTCGGAGTGGAGGGTGGCGAGGCCGCCGCCGGCCGCCTGCTGGACCGCGGCGTCACCGGCGTGGTCTGCGGCTCGGACCTGATGGCGCTCGGCGCGATCCGGGCCGCCCGCCAACGCGGCCTCAACGTCCCCGACGGCCTCTCCGTGGTCGGCTACGACGACTCCCCGCTGATGGCCTTCACCGACCCGCCGCTGACCACGATGCGGCAACCGGTCACCGCGATGGCGGTGGCCGCCGTCCGCGCCCTGGTGGACGAGATCAACGGGCACGGCGCCCCGCACTCGGAGTACCTGTTCCGCCCGGAGCTGGTGGTGCGCGGTTCCACAGCTGTCGCGCCGAGTTCCGCCCGTCTGTCTTACGCAAGATCTGCTTGACTCTTGCAGCAGCCGGCCGGCATATTGCTCGAATGATCAGCACCGCCACCCCGCCGCACGCCACCGACGACGACTGGTGGCGCTCCGCGGTCGTCTACCAGGTGTACGTCCGCAGCTTCGCCGACAGCGACGGCGACGGCACCGGCGACCTCCAGGGCATCCGGCAGCGCCTGCCGTACCTGCGCGACCTCGGGGTGGACGCGCTCTGGCTGACCCCCTTCTACACCTCGCCGATGATCGACGGCGGGTACGACGTGGCCGACTACCGCGACGTCGACCCGATGTTCGGCACCCTCGCCGATTTCGACGCCATGATCACCGACGCGCACGCCCACGGCCTGCGGATCATCGTCGACCTGGTGCCCAACCACACCTCCAGCGCGCACCACTGGTTCACCGCCGCGCTCGCCGCCGGCCCCGGCTCACCGGAGCGGGCCCGCTACCTCTTCGCCGACGGTAAGGGCGCGCACGGCGAGTTGCCTCCGAACGACTGGGAGAGCATCTTCGGCGGCCCCGCCTGGACCCGGATCGCCGACGGTCAGTGGTATCTGCACCTGTTCGACCCGTCGCAGCCGGACCTGAACTGGCGTCACCCGGAGGTCCGCGCCGAGTTCGAGGACGTGCTGCGGTTCTGGCTGGACCGGGGCGTCGACGGATTCCGCGTCGACGTGGCGCACGGCATGATCAAGGCGGAGGGGCTGCCGGACGTCGGCTTCAGCACGGCAACCACCGGCCAGCGCCAGGTCGAACTGCTCGGCAAGGGCCGGCTGCCGTACTTCGACCAGGACGAGGTGCACGAGATCTACCGGGCCTGGCGGCCCATCCTGGACAGCTACACGGGCGGTCGGATGGCGGTCGCCGAGGCGTGGGCCGAGACGCCACAGCGCCTGGCCCGCTACATCGGCCCGGACGAGCTGCACCAGGCGTTCAGCTTCGACTTCCTCGACGCCACCTGGTCGGCCGACTCGTTCCGCAAGGTGATCGACACCGCGTTGGCCGAGGCGACAGTGGTCGGGGCGCCGACCACCTGGGTGCTGTCCAACCACGACAAGCAGCGGCACGTCACCCGGTACGGCGACGGCGTCGAAGGGCTGCGCCGAGCCCGGGCCGCCAGCCTGCTGATGCTCGCCCTGCCCGGCTGCGCCTACCTCTACCAGGGCGAGGAACTGGGCCTGCCGGAGGTCCTCGACCTCCCCGACGAGCTGCGCCAGGATCCGGCGTTCCTGCGCACCGGCGAGAGCCGCGACGGCTGCCGGGTGCCCATCCCATGGAGTGGTGAGCTGGCCCCGTACGGCTTCGGGCCGGCCGGCAGCGAGCTGAGCTGGCTACCCGCCCCGGGTCTCTGGCAGGCGCTGTCCGTCACCGCGCAGACCGGCGTGCCCGGCTCGACCCTGGAGCTGTACCGGGCCGCGCTGCGGATCCGCCACGTCCACCCCGCGCTCGCCCTCGACGCCGACGGGGTCACCTGGCGGGAGAGCGAGCCGGGCGTGCTGGCCTTCTCCCGCTCCGCCGGCGCGACGGTGCTGACCTGCGTGGTCAACTTCAGCGGCGCTCCCGTCCTGATCGACGGGTACGGTCAGCCGCTCGTTGCCAGCGACGAGCTCACCGAACAGGGCTCCGGTCAGCTGCTGCCAATTGACGCGGCAGTCTGGTTGGAACGGCCCTGAACGGGTAACTCGTTGTCGACCTGGTCGTTCGTCGTGCCCCGCGCCGACGGGCGACTGGGCTACCGACCCCTTGTGGTGGGGGGTGAGGTGCCACCGGCGCCGCGCGGAGTCCGCTCCGCGTGGCGCCGGTGTCCGTGCGACGCCGGTGGTTACACCCGCGGACGTCACGGGTACCGCATTGGGCACCATCACTACGGAGGTGACCCCATGGTGGTACGGATCGCCCAGTGCACGCTCGACGTCGAGGACCTGGACCTGATGGTCTCGTTCTGGTCAGCGGCACTCGGCTACGAAATCGAGCAGGGCGACGACGGCAGCGCCAAGCTCTGGCCGCCGGGGCAGCCGTCCGCCGCCGCGCCCACTGTGTGGTTGCAGGGCTCGGGCACCGCCAAGCGGGGCAAGAACCGGCTGCACCTCGACCTGGTCGCGGACACGGACCCCCAAGCCGAGGTACGACGGCTGCTGAGCCTCGGCGCGCGGCAGGTCGACGTCGGGCAGACCGGGGCCGAACAGTTCACGGTGCTCGCCGATCCCGAGGGCAACGAGTTCTGCGTGCTGGACCACGGCCCGACCCGCTGACCTCCTACTTCGCGGTGAGCAACGCCGCGATCCGGGTGAAGCCGGCGCGTACCTCGGCCTCGTCCGGCGGTTCGGCGGGCTCACCGTGGCCGGCCTCGTCGGCCGCCGCGTCCAACTCCTCGTCGATCACGTCCTCGAAGTCCCCGTACAGGTCGGCCCCCTCCACCTGGCGGGCCTCGTCCTCGGCGGCGACCTGCGCTGCGGCGATCTCGCTGCGGATCTCGTCGGCGGACAGCGCCGGCAGCAACGGCTCCACCACGGCCATCAGTTGCTCCTCGGCCACCACCGCCTCGGCCAGGGCCAACGCGTGCGGTCGCTCGTACGGCCCGCAGACCACCGGCTCCCACTCGTCGAGATCACCGAGCGGTCCGAAGGTGATGATCCACGGCAGGCCGAGGAGCGGTGAGTCCGCCGGCAGGTCCAGTGTCATGAGTGCGCCCACCGGCTCATCATGGTCCGCGAACGCGAGCGCCGACGCCGTTCTGCTCGGTTATCGCCCGTCCGACTGTCGATCGGCGGCCGGTCAGCCGGGGCGGGCGGCGTCCAGGGCGGCGCGGACCAGGGCGAGCGCGGTGGCCGGCGGCACGCCGAGCCGGGCCGCCTCCGCCGCGTAGCCGGCCGCCGCGCGCTGCAACCGGTCGACAGCGTCGTCCCGTCCGGGGGCGACGAAGGTGCCGTTGCGTCCCCGCGTCTCCAGCAGCCCGGCCGCCTCCAACTCCCGGTAGGCGCGGGCCACGGTGTTCGCGGCCAACCGCAGGTCGGCGGCGAGCTGCCGGACGGTCGGCAGTCGGCTGCCCACCGGCAACCGGCCGTCGCCGATCAGCTCGGCGAGCTGCACACGCACCTGCTCGTACGGGGGCACCGACGAGTCCGAGTCGACCGAGATCAGCACCTGCGCGCCTTCCGTCATCAGCCCCCACCGCCCGGCGTACCGGGATCGATGCCCTCGTCGACATCCTTCGGTGGCGCGGGGGTTTCCGCCAGGTCCACCACTCGGCCGTTGGTGCTGGTCGCCAGGAGCGCCGCGCCGAACAGCACCAACTGGTTGAGCAGGTAGAGGTAGAGCAGCAGACCGACGGCACCGGCCACCACGGTGTACGCCGGGTTCCGCTCGGTCCGCACCACGTAGTACCGCCCTACCGTGTTCAGCAGCGTGATACCGACTGCCACCAGCACCACCACCGGGCGCAGCCGGGACCGGCTCATCCGCAGCCGGGGCACTGCCAGTAGCAACGCGGTGGCGAGCACTGTGTTGACCAGCACGCTGAGCACCGCGCTGATGGTGGTCAGACCCACCGACCCGGTGCTGCGCAGCAGGAAACGCAGCAGCGACTCCAAGGCGTCCACCGCCGCGACCGAGACGCCGAGCAGCACGAAGACACCGATCATCACGCCCAGGTCGACGAGCCGCCGCACCACCAGATTGCCCGGCTGCTGGTTGAGCTGGTACATCAGCCGCTGCGAGGACCGGATGGCCTCCACCCAGCCGATCCCGGTGAAGACCAGGATGACCAGGCCGACCACACCGACAGTGCCGCTGGAGTTGGCGATCTGCTCGGCGTCCAGGAACGGCAGATTCTCCTTGAGGAAGTCGGCAGCCGCCGCGCTGACCTCGTCGTTGTCCTCCAGGATCGCGCCGAAGATGGAGAACGCCACCAGGGCGAGGGCGAACACCGCGAAGAAGCCGTAGTAGGCGATCGCGGCGGCCAACCGGCCGGCCAGCACCTCGCCGTACAGCACACCGGCCCGCCACACATGATCGAAGAGCCCCGACCGGTGGCGCGCGGCGCTCACCCAGCGGTCGATGCCCGCCTCGATCTGGCCGATCACGTTCACGCGATCATCCTCGCCGATCTCCCACCGCTGTAGTGGCAACCGGCTCCCGATGCTCGCCGGCCGGCGCGTCGCCGACGCTTCAGGTGCTGGCGGTTCGGTTGCCGACGGTCTGGTTGCCGGCGCTTCAGTTGCCGAGGCAGAAGTCCCGACGCGGCTGCCACCTGGCCTGCCCGCTGTGCGAGAAGAGAGTGAACCCGTCGACCTCGAACATCGCGGAGAAGTCGGCCAGATCCTCGTACACCTTGTCCAGCGCCTCTGGTGTCACGTCCTGAGCCACTGTGACGTGCGGATGGTACGGGAACCGGAGTTCGCGGTGCAGGCCCGGCGCCGCGGCGATGGCCGCGGCGAGCAGCTCGCACTCGCTGATCCCGGCGGCCACCGCGACGAAGACCACCTGGGTGACCGGACGGAACGTGCCGGTGCCCCGCAGGTGCAGCGTGAACGGCAGGTGCGCGGCGGCGACGGCGGCCAGGTGCCGCTCGACCGCCGGCAGGTTGGCCGTTCGGATCTCGGTGGGCCCGAGCAACGTCACGTGCGCGGGCACCGCCAGCGGGTCACCGGCCTCGACCCGCCGCCGGGTGAGCAGGGCACCCCACGGCTCGGGGATGTCCACCGCGATGCCGATCTGGATGGTGTCGCCGGTCGGCGGCACCCCGCCACTGCGATCCACGCTTCGCGCCGCCCCTCCGACCACCGAGCCGTCCACCTGTACCGCGGAGCTACTCGCCGCGTACGGGCGGGAAGAACCCGACCCGCTCGTACGCGGACCGCAGTGTCGTCGCGGCCACCGCACGGGCCTTCTCCGCGCCGGCCGCGAGAAGCTTGTCCAACTGCGCCGGGTCGTCGAGGTAGGCGCGGGTGCGCTCCTGGATCGGCCGGACGAAGTCCGTCACCACCTCGGCCAGTTCCTTCTTCAGATCGCCGTAGCCGCGGCCCGCGTACGCGGCCACCAGCTCGTCGATGCTGCGGCCGCTGAGCGCCGAGTAGATGGTCAACAGGTTGGACACACCCGGCTTGGTCTCGGCGTCGAAGACGATCTCGCGACCGGTGTCGGTCACCGCCGAACGGATCTTCTTCGCCGACCGGGCCGGATCGTCCAGCAGGTCGATGATGCCGGCCGGTGAGGACGACGACTTCGACATCTTCGCGGTCGGGTCCTGCAAGTCGGTGATCTTGGCAGTGTCCTTGACGATGTGCGGCGCGGGCACCGTGAACGTCGCGCCGAACAGCGAGTTGAAGCGCTGGGCCAGATCCCGAGAGAGCTCCAGGTGCTGGCGTTGGTCCTCGCCGACCGGCACCGCGTTGGCCTGGTAGAGCAGGATGTCGGCGGCCTGGAGGACCGGGTAGGTGAACAGCCCGACGCTGGCCCGCTCGTTGCCCTGCTTCTGCGACTTGTCCTTGAACTGGGTCATCCGGCTGGCCTCGCCGAAGCCGGTGATGCAGCCGAGCACCCAGGCCAGCTGCGGGTGCTCGGGCACCTGCGACTGGACGAACAGGGTGCTGCGTTCCGGGTCGAGCCCGACCGCGAAGAGCTGGGCCGCCGCCACCCGGGTGCGCTGGCGCAGCAGCGCCGGATCATGCCCCGCGGTGATGGCGTGCAGGTCCACCACGCAGTAGAACGCGTCGTGGGTGTCCTGTAGCGCCACCCAGTGCCGCACCGCGCCGAGATAGTTGCCGAGGTGGAACGAGTCGGCTGTCGGCTGGATGCCGGAGAAGACGCGGGGCCGGGCGGGAACGTCGGACATGGCGATAATTCTGTCAGCAAGCAACCCGGTCCGTCATGACGGGCCGGCGGGTCGGCTCCGGCCCGCCGGTGCCGGGGTGCTGACCTCGCGTGGTTCGCCCGCGCCGACCCGGCGCGTCGGCCCGACCGCGACCCGGCGGTGCTGCGCCGCCACCGTCTCCCGGACCTGCTCGGGGCCGCCCGCCGAGGCCGACGCGGCGTCGTACTCGCGGCGCCGCCCGGTGCTCTGACCGGTGCTCTGCTCGGTGGTGCGGGCGGCGGAGACGGCCAGTTGGGCCACGCGGCGGCCGTCCAACGTGAGCACCCGCAGCAGCCAGCCGGCCGGCAGTTCGGCCGGATCGGGCGCGCCGGCCCCGGCGGGCTCACCCGGCACCGGCACCTCGTCGCCGGTAACCGGGAGCCGCCCCAGCGCGGCCATGACGAACCCGCCCACCGTCTCGTACGGCCCGGCGGGTAGTGCCACCCCGGTCCGCTCGGCGAAGTCGGCGAGGTTGAGGCGGCCGTCCACCACGGCGGGCAGGCCGGCGTGCACCGGGTCCGGAGTGGCGTCGTACTCGTCGTGGATCTCGCCGATCAACTCCTCGATGAGATCTTCCAGGGTGACGATCCCGGCAGTGCCGCCGTACTCGTCGACCACCACCGCGAGGTGCTGGCCCTCCCGGCGCATCTCGGTCAGCGCGGCGAGCACCCGTTTGCTGCCCGGGAGCCGCTTCACCTCCCGGGCCAGCTCGCCGACGGTGAGGCACGGGTCGGCGTCCGGGCGCAGCAGCACGTCACGCAGGTGCACGAAGCCGACCACGTCGTCGTGCGTGCCGTCGGTGACCGGGTAGCGGGTGTGGGTCTCGGCGCGGACCAGTCGGGCGGCTTCGACGATGGTCAGCCGCGCCGGGAGGAAGACCACCTCGGTGCGCGGCATCATCACCTCGCGGATCAGACTGGCACCGGCAACCAGGACCTCGTCGATGATCCGCCGCTCGTCCGGGTCGAGCACCGTGTTCGCCGCGACCAGATCCCGCAGGTCGGCCTCGGAGATGTGCTCCCGGCCGGCCGTCGGACCGGTCCCGAGCAGGTCGGTGACGAGCCGGGTGGCGCCGTCCGCGGCGCGCACCAGCACCCGGGCGACGGCCCGGGCGAGCGGGCCAGGGTCGCGGCGGGGCTGTGCCCGCGCGTGTCGCCGGAGCCCGGTACGGGCCGCTTCCCGCATGACAGAGATGGTAGACACCGTGGGCCCACCGCACCGGGGATCACGCGGAGCGGCGGGCAGATGTTCGGCTCTGTTTAATCATGAGAGATTATGATGGAATGGGGTTGACGGTGGCAACGGCGAGAGCGCCGGCCACCGCCCTAGTGTGATCACCGAAGGGCCACGTCCCGGGCGGGCCAGGCAGGGAGGCAACGACGTGAAACTGCTCGTCACCGGGGGCGCCGGCTTCATCGGGAGCGTGGTGACCCGGATGCTGCTGGACGCGGGTCACCAGGTGGTCATCCTGGACGACCTGCGCACCGGCCACCGCGAGGCCCTCGCCCCGGACGCCACCCACGTGGAGGCGTCCATCCACGACGCCGCCCAGGTCGTCACAGCGGACGCCGGGTTCGACGGGGTGCTGCACTTCGCCGCCCTGATCGCCGCCGGCGAGTCGATGGTCAAGCCGGAGCTGTACTGGCAGAACAACACCATCGGCACGCTCGCCCTGATCGACGCGGTCCGGGCCGCCGGGGTGCCCCGGATGGTCTTCTCCTCCACCGCCGCCGTCTACGGCAACCCCACCGAGCTGCCCATCACCGAGAACGCGGTGAAGGCACCCACCAACACGTACGGCGCGACCAAACTCGCCGTCGACATGGCACTCACCTCCGAGGCGATCGCGCACGGGCTGGCCGCCGTGTCGCTGCGCTACTTCAACGTGGCCGGCGCCCACCTCGACGGCGACATCACCCTCGGCGAACGGCACGACCCGGAGACGCACCTGATCCCGATCGCGCTGGACGTCGCCGCCGGCCGGCGGGAGAAGCTCCAGCTCTTCGGGGACGACTACCCCACAGTTGACGGCACCTGCGTCCGCGACTACATCCACGTCGCCGACCTGGCCCGCGCGCACCTGCTGGCGCTGGACGCGGCCACCAGCGGCCAGCACCGGATCTACAACCTGGGCAACGGCAACGGCTTCACCAACCGCCAGGTCGTCGACGTGGTCCGCGAGGTCACCGGGCACCAACTGCCCGTCGAGGTCGCGCCGCGGCGGGAGGGCGACCCGGCCGAGTTGGTCGCGTCCTCCGCGCTGGCCCGCGAGGAGCTGGGCTGGGTGCCGCAGAAGCCGACCCTGCACGACATGGTCGGGGATGCCTGGGCGTTCTACCGCACGCACATCCTGGGGCAGTCATGACCGACCAGAGTGGTGACGTCGCCGAGCGTGCTGCCGCCGGCTTCGCCGCGCAGTACGGCGCCGAAGCCGCCGGCCGCTGGGCGGCGCCGGGCCGGGTCAACCTGATCGGTGAGCACACCGACTACAACGAGGGCTTCGTGCTGCCGTTCGCGCTGCCGATGCGTACCGTCGTCGCGGCCGACCGGCAGGACGGGGAGCAGTGGACGGTCTGGTCCGAGCTCTCCGGCGAGGCGATCACGTTCGGCGCGGACGACGTCGCCGAGCCGGGTCGAGTCACCGGCTGGGGCGCGTACGTCGCGGGTGTGGTCTGGGCGCTGCGCGAGGCCGGCCACCCGGTGCCTGGTGCCCGGCTGGCGATCGCCTCCGACGTGCCGCTGGGCGCCGGGCTCTCCTCCTCGGCCGCGCTGGAGTCGGCAGTGCTGGCCGCCCTGCTCGACCTCGGCGAGCTGGAGCTCGCCCCGGAACTGCAACCCCGGCTGGCGCAACGGGCAGAGAACGTCTACGTGGGCGCGCCGACCGGGATCATGGACCAGTCCGCGGCGATCCGTTGCCGCGCCGGGCACGCCCTCTTCCTGGACTGTCGCGACGAGTCGGTCGAGCACATCCCGTTCGACCTGGACGCCGACGGGCTGGCTGTGCTGGTCATCGACAGCCGGGCGCCGCACCGCCACGCCGACGGGGAGTACGCGGCCCGCCGTCGCTCCTGCGAGGCCGGGGCCAGTGCGCTCGGCGTTGCCGCCCTGCGCGACGTGGGGGTCGACCAGCTCGACGCCGCGTTGGCGCAACTCGACGACGAGGAGACCCGGCGACGGGTCCGGCACGTGGTGACCGAGGACCAGCGCGTACTGGACACTGTGGCGCTGCTCCGCGCCGCCCGGGTCCGCGACATCGGCCCGCTGCTGACCGCCTCCCACGTCTCGATGCGCGACGACTTCGAGATCACCGTGCCGGAGATCGACACCGCGGTCGAGGCAGTGTTGGCGGCCGGTGCGCTGGGCGCCCGGATGACCGGCGGCGGCTTCGGCGGCTGCGTGCTCGCGCTGATCGAGGCCGATAGTGCCGACGCGGTTGCCGCCGCCGTGACCGACGCGTACGCCGAGCGAGGCTTCACCGCCCCCACCACAGTGACGGTCCTCCCCTCCCCCGGCGCCACCCGCCTGCCCTAACCCCACCCCGCCCCTGCCCCACCCGCCCCGCCGGCCCAGTTCCGCTCCAACCGGAGGCGGAATGGAGATCGTGCTTGTTCATGGAAGTAGTGGCCTCGCCCGTTGGGCGAGGCCACTACTTCCTGGATCGAGCGCGATCTTGCGGGCGGGCGAGCCGGTGGGTTGGGGCTAGCTGGCTTCGACGATCATGGCGGCGCCTACCGTGCGGTTGGTCGCCTCGTCGATGATGACGAAACCGCCGGTGGTGCGGTTACGGCGGTACTCGTCGGCAAGCAGCGGCACCGTGGTGCGCAGTCGCACCCGGCCGATCTCGTTGAGCCGCAGTTCGTCGGCGGACTCGTCGCGGTGCAGGGAGTTGATGTCCAGCCGGTAGTGCAGCCCGCGCACGATCGCCCGCGCCGACCGGGTGGTGTGCTTGATCGCGTACCGGCCGCCGACCCGCAGGGGGGCCGTCTCGTCCATCCAGCAGACCATCGCCTCGATATCCTGGGCCACCGCCGGTGCGTTGTTCGGCCGGCAGATCAGGTCACCACGCGAGATGTCGATCTCGTCGGCCAGTCGTACCGTCACCGACATCGGCGGGAACGCCTCCGCGACCGGCCCGTCGGCGGTCTCCACGGCGGCGATCCGGCTGGTGAAGCCGGACGGCAGAACCATCACCTCGTCGCCCGGCTTCAGCACGCCGGAGGCGACCTGGCCGGCGTAGCCACGGTAGTCGGTGACAGTGGTGGACTGCGGACGGATCACGTACTGCACCGGGAACCGGACGTCGACCAGGTTGCGATCGCTGGCGATGTGCACCCGCTCCAGGTGGTGCAGCAGCGACGGGCCCTCGTACCAGGGCATGTTGTCCGATCGGGTGACGATGTTGTCGCCGCGCAACGCGGAGACCGGCACCACTGTCAGGTCCGGTGCGTCGAGCTTCGCCGCGAACGCGGTGAACTCGTCGGCGATCCGCTCGTAGACCTCCTGCGACCAGTCGACCAGGTCCATCTTGTTGACACAGAGGACCAGGTGCGGCACCCGCAGCAGGGAGCAGAGGAACGCGTGCCGGCGGGACTGCTCGACGAGACCCTTGCGCGCGTCGACCAGGATCAGCGCCAGGTCGGCTGTCGACGCCCCGGTGACCATGTTGCGGGTGTACTGGATGTGGCCCGGAGTGTCGGCGATGATGAACTTGCGCCGGGGGGTGGCGAAGTACCGGTACGCCACGTCGATGGTGATGCCCTGCTCCCGCTCGGCCCGCAGACCGTCGGTGAGCAACGCCAGGTTGGTGTATTCGTCACCGCGGGCGGCGCTGACCGCCTCCACGGCGGCCAGCTGGTCGGTGAAGAGCGACTTGGTGTCGTAGAGCAGCCGCCCGATCAGAGTCGACTTCCCGTCGTCCACGCTGCCGGCGGTGGCGAACCGCAGCAGGTCCATCGCCCGGGCCTCCGGCCCGGCCCCGGTAACAGCCCGGGCCTCCGCATTCGCGGACGCCATGATTTCGGTACTCATCAGAAGTAGCCCTCCCGCTTGCGGTCCTCCATGGCGGCCTCACTGACCCGGTCGTCACCACGGGTGGCGCCGCGCTCGGTGATCCGGGTGGCCGCCACCTCCTCGATGACCTTCTCCACGGTGTCCGCGTCGGAACGGACCGCGGCGGTGCAGGAGGCGTCGCCGACGGTGCGGTAGCGCACCTGCGCCTTGAACCGCTCCTCACCAGCGCGGGGGCGGAAGAACTCGTTGACGGCGTAGAACATGCCGTCCCGCTCGATCACCTCGCGCTCGTGCGCGTAGTAGATCGACGGCAGCGGGATGCGTTCGTGGGCGATGTAGTGCCAGACGTCCAGCTCGGTCCAGTTGGACAACGGGAAGACCCGGATCGACTCGCCCGGGTGGTGTCGGCCGTTGTACAGCGACCACAGCTCCGGCCGCTGGTTCTTCGGGTCCCACTGACCGAACTCGTCGCGGAAGCTGAACACCCGCTCCTTCGCCCGGGCCTTCTCCTCGTCCCGGCGGGCGCCTCCGAACAGCGCGTCGAAGCGGTGCTTCTCCACCGCGTCCAGCAGCACCGGCGTCTGGATCCGGTTGCGCATGCCGTCACCGGACTCCCGGACCATGCCACTGGCCAGGGCCTCCGGCACGCTCGCCACCACGAGCTGCAACCCCAGCTCGGCGACCCGCTGGTCGCGGTATTCCAGGACCTCGGGGAAGTTGTGCCCGGTGTCGACGTGCATGACCGGGAAGGGGACGTTGGCCGGGGCGAACGCCTTCTGCGCGAGCCGCAGCATGACTATCGAATCCTTGCCACCGGAGAAGAGCATCACCGGGCGTTCCATCTCGGCGACCACCTCGCGCATCACGAAGATGCTCTCCGCTTCCAAGGCGTCCAGGTGGGAGACCTGGTACGCCGCGGGGGTGGTCATGACACCGGCTCGATTCGCTCGCTCATCCGATTTCCAGACCTTTCCGGTCGGGCATGTCAAGAAAGTTCGCTCAGGCTACCCGGAATGTTTTTGCAGCGCTGCAAGCAACCGGGTGGCGAGATCCTCGCGGCAGACCAGGAGGTCGGGCAGCCGCGGATCCGCCTCGTTGTATTTCAGCGCAGAACCGTCGATCCGGGAAGCGTGCAGTCCGGTGGCCGTCGCCACAGCGATCGGGGCCGCCGAGTCCCACTCGTACTGCCCACCAGCGTGGATGTACGCGTCCACCTCGCCGGTGACCACGGCGGCGATTTTCGCTCCGGCCGAGCCCATCGGCACCAGGTGCGCCCCGACGTCCTCGGCCAGATCGGTCAGGAAGACCGGCGGTCGGCTCCGGCTCGCGGCCAGGCGGATCTTCCGCTCGCCGGCCGCCGCGGCCTCCACAGTCATCGGCGGGTACGCCGGCGGGTAGTCAGTGCCCAGCACCCGGTCCTGCGCCGGCAAGCCCACCGCCCCGGCGATGAGCCCGTGCGGACTCGGCGCGTTGCGCGCCCAGAGCGCCACGTGCACCGCCCAGTCCGAGCGGCCCTCCTCGGAGAACTCCCGGGTGCCGTCCAACGGGTCGACGATCCACACCCGGTCCGCGTTCAACCGCGACAGCGCTCCGGTGTTCACCTCCGCGGCCCAGGCCAACCGCGACCCCTCGTCCTCCTCGGAGAGCACCGCGTCGCCCGGACGCCACTTCGCCAACTCCGTGCGGATCAGGTCGTGCGACACCTTGTCCCCGGCCGACTTCAGCGCGCCGGCGTCGGCGAAACCCATCTCCGTGCGCAGGTCGAGCAGCGCCTGCCCGGCCCGGGACGCCAACCATCGGGCGAACGCGCCATCGATCATCGGAGGACTGCTCATCTGTCCGCTCCCGTCGCCTCGCCGCGCTGCCCGCACGGGCCGATCCGCCGCGACTCGCGTCGCCGGTCGCGGCACGCTGAAAGGCGCAGACTACCGGCCCGCCGTTTCCGATTCGGGTACGCCCCGCCCGGCTCAGCTGCCGTGGTAGAGGTTCTGGGTCGGCTCCACGCCCTTGGTGATCACCGACTCCACCACATCGGCGGCCCGGTCCACCAGGAAATCGAGCTCCTTGCGCTCGGCCGCGCCAAAATCCGACAGCACGTAATCCGCCGGATCCTGCCGCCCCGGCGGGCGGCCGACGCCGAACCGCACCCGGGCGTAGTCCTTCGTCCCCAACGACTTCGACATCGAGCGCAGGCCGTTGTGCCCGCCCTCGCCGCCGCCGAACTTGATCCGCACCTGACCGAAGTCGATGTCCAGCTCGTCATGCACCGCGATCACCTGCGTCGTCGGCACCTTGTAGAACTGTGCCAACGCCGCTACCGGCCCACCGGACAGGTTCATGTACGTCAGTGGCTTCACCAGCACCAGCTTCGGCCCACCGAACCCCAGCCGCGCCTCGGCCACCTCGGCCACCGCCCGCTTGTGCCTGCCGAAACGCGCACCCACCCGGCCGGCCAGCAGCTCGGCGACCATGAACCCGACGTTGTGCCGGTTGCCGGCGTACTCCCGGCCCGGGTTGCCCAGGCCGACCACCAGCCACGGCCCCGCCTCGTCCGTCACGACCCGTCCCTCCCGACGCCCATCCCACCGACTCCCGATATGCCGACAGGCGCCCCCGAACATCCGGGGACGCCTGTCGCAAAGGTACGAACCGATCAGGCCTCGGTGCGCGCCTCGGTGGCCTCGGCGGCCGCCTCGGTGTCCGCGCCCTCGGAGCCCTCGGTGGTCTCGCCGACCTCGGCCTCGGCCTCGTCGGTGGCAACCTCGACCTCGGGCAGCGTCGCCTCGAGCTGCTCGGCGGTCGGGGCGGCGGTGATCGACGCGACGGTCAGCTCCGAGTCGACGGCCAGCTCGACGCCGGTCGGCAGCTCGACGTCACCGGCGGTCACCAGGGTGCCCGCCTCCAGGCCCTCGATCGACGCCTCGAGGTGGTCCGGAACCTTGGTGGCGTCAGCGGTCACCGAGAGGGTGTCGTGGTCGTGCACGATC
This sequence comes from Micromonospora trifolii, assembly GCF_022229005.1. Taxonomy (GTDB): domain Bacteria; phylum Actinomycetota; class Actinomycetes; order Mycobacteriales; family Micromonosporaceae; genus Micromonospora; species Micromonospora trifolii. Next base: position 93,507 of record NZ_JAKKFD010000037.1, on the reverse strand, counting down.
AGGGTGTCCCGGGCGGCCTCGCCGGTCAGCTGGACCGGAACGTCGACGGTGACCTTCTCGCCCCGGCGGACCAGGATGAGGTCGACGTGCTCGAAGCTGTCACGGATCGGGTCACGCTGGATCGCCTTCGGCAGCGCCAGCACCTGGGTGCCGTCGGCGATGTCGATCGCGAAGAGCTGGTTGGCACCGCCCTTGCGGATCGCGGCGGCGAACTCCCGCGACGGCAGCGAGATGTGCTTGGGCTTCTCGCCGTGGCCGTACAGCACGGCGGGCACCTTGCCGGCCCGGCGGGTACGGCGGGCACCACCCTTGCCGAACTCGGTACGGGGCTCGGCGCTGATCTTTACCTCGGACACGGGGAAACTCCTGATGCTTTTCGCTGCGGCGGCTTGTCGTCTAACGGTGCTGGGGCGAGGGGCTCGCTGGGGCTCATGCGTCATGAACGACTGCCCGGAGCACCGCGTCGATGACGGTGCCTCCGTGCGGCGCTTTTCAGCGGCCCGCCGGGCACCCTCGCCGTGGCAACCGCACCAGTCTACCCGAGCTGTTTCCAGGGTTTCCGGCAGTCCCCGATCACGGCTCAAGACCGGCGCGTCGGTGGTGCTCCCACCAGCGTGCCGGCCCCGTTTCCACCAGTTTGCCAGCCCCGTCCCCGCCAGCGTGTCGAGTGGCGGAAACGGGGCTCAGGATCAGCTCAGGCCGCCGAAGAGGGTGGTCACCGAGCCGTCGTCGAAGACCTCCCGGATCGCCCGCGCCAGCAGCGGCGCGATCGACAGCACTGTGAGCTTGTCCAGCTGCTTCTCCGGCGGGAGCGGCAGGGTGTTCGTCACCACGATCTCGCTGATCGAGCTGTTCTTCAGCCGCTCGGTGGCCGGGTCGGACAGCAGCGCATGGGTGGACGCGACCACGATCTCCGCAGCGCCCGACTCCTTGAGGATGTCGGCGGCCTTGGCGATGGTGCCCCCGGTGTCGATCATGTCGTCGACGATCAGGCAGACCCGACCCTCCACCTCGCCGACCACCCGGTTGGCCACTACCTGGTTCGGCTTCATCGGGTCACGGGTCTTGTGGATGAACGCCAGCGGGCAGCCGCCCAGCCGGTCGGTCCACCGCTCGGCCACCCGCACCCGGCCCGAATCCGGCGCCACCACTGTCATCGGCCGGCCGGCGTACTTGTGCTCCACGTACTCGGCCAGGATGTCCATCGCGAAGAGGTGGTCCACCGGGCCGTCGAAGAAGCCCTGGATCTGCGCGGTATGCAGGTCGACGGTGAGGATGCGGTTCGCGCCTGCGGTCTTCAGCAGGTCCGCCACCAGGCGGGCCGAGATCGGCTCCCGACCACGGTGCTTCTTGTCCTGGCGGGCGTACGGGTAGAACGGCAGCACCACGGTGATCCGCTTGGCCGACCCCCGCTTCAGCGCGTCCACCATGATCAGGGTCTCCATGACCCAGGTGTTCACCCCGTGCGTGACGGACTGCACCACGAAGGCGTCCGAACCACGTACCGAGTCCTTGAACCGTACGAAGATCTCGCCGTTGGCGAACTCGTACGCGTCGGCCGGCGTCGGCGCTACGCCGAGCACCTCGCCGATCTCCTTGGCCAACTCCGGAAAGCCACGTCCGGAAAAGAGCATCAGGCTTTTGCGGTTTTCGGCGACGATGCTGCCCATGGGCCCGTCTGCTCCCGTTATGTCGGCGGTACCCGACCCGGTGGTGGCGGGTCAGGGACTATTCGGTTGCAGTATCTCCCGCGCCGGATGCGCCGCCCACCGTCTCGGTCGCCCCGTGGATTGCCTCACTGTGGCTTGCGGCACCAGTCGTACCGGACGCACCCTTCGCGTCGCGGGCCCGCTGCGCCGCGTCCGCCGCGGCAGTGCCGGCGCGCCGCTTGACCACCCAGCCCTCGATGTTGCGCTGGCGCGCCCGGGCGACGCCCATCGCCCCTGGCGGCACGTCGTCGACGATCACCGAACCGGCCGCCGTGTACGCCCCGTCACCCACCTCGACCGGTGCCACGAACATGTTGTCCGCACCCGTCCGCGCGTGGCTGCCGATCACCGTGCGGTGCTTGTTGACCCCGTCGTAGTTCACGAAGACCGACGCGGCACCGATGTTGGTCTGCTCGCCGATCGTCGCGTCGCCGACGTAGGTCAGGTGCGGCACCTTCGCGCCGGCGCCGATCTGCGAGTTCTTCACCTCGACGAACGTGCCGACCTTCGCCTTCTCGGCCAACTGGGCGGCCGGCCGGAGGTACGCGTACGGCCCGACGGTCGCGCCCGCGCCCACCTCGGCGCCGACGGCGTGGCTACGGACCACCGACGCGGCGGGGCCGACGATCGTGTCGATCAGGGTGACGTCAGGCCCGATCAGCGCGCCCGCGCCGACGACGGTGCCGCCGCGCAACTGGGTGTTCTGGTCGACGACCGCGTCCCGGTCCAGCGCGACAGTCACGTCGATCCAGGTGGTGGCAGGGTCGAGCAGGCTCACCCCGGTGCGCATCCACGCCTCGTTGATCCGGTCGCGGAGCAGCCGGCGCAGCGTGGACAACTCCACCCGGTCGTTGCAGCCCAACGTCTCGACGTGGTCCACGGCGACGTGTACCGCCACCGGCTCGCCGGCGGAACGGAGCAGACCGAAGACGTCGGTCAGGTACTCCTCGCCCTGGTCGTTGTCGGTGGAGAGCTTGCCCAGCGCCTCGCGCAGCCGCACCGCGTCGAACGCGTAGATGCCGGCGTTGATCTCCCGAATCGCGCGCTGCGTCGTGTCGGCGTCGCGCTCCTCGACGATCTGCTTCAGGTGGCCGTCAGCGTCCCGGACGATCCGCCCGAGGCCGGTCGGGTCGGGCACCTCGGCGGCCAGCACTGTGGCCGCCGCGGCGGCGTCCTCGTGGGCGGTCACCAGCGCGCCCACCGTCTCGGGTCGTAGCAGGGGCACGTCACCGTTGATCACCACGACTGTGCCGGCACCGTCCGGTACGGCCTCCAGCGCGATCCGTACGGCGTGCCCGGTGCCGAGCTGCTCGGCCTGGAGCACCGGCGTGGCGTCCGGGGCGACCTCGGACAGGTGCGCCCGCACCTGGTCGGCGCCGTGCCCCACCACGACGACGGTGCGGTCGGCACCCAACGGGGCGGCGGCGCTCAGCACGTGACCGAGGAGCGTCCGACCGAGCAGGGGGTGCAACACCTTGGGCAGTGTCGACTTCATCCGCTTGCCCTCACCGGCGGCAAGTACGACGACGGTACGGAGGTGGGGCTGGGGCACGACGTGGCTCCCGTCGGGACGGCGGACACTCTCGCGGCCATGCTAGCCGCGAGGCCCGGCACGTTCTCCTCTTACCCCCACCGGACCCTAAAACGGACGTAGGTGGGCAGCTCGGCCGCCAGGGTTCGAACCTGAAATACGGGTACCAAAGACCCGGGTGTTGCCAATTACACCACGGCCGATCAGCGACGCGAGCACGTCGCACGAGGGATGGACATCCCGCCGCTACACCTTAGCGCCCCGGCCGTCGGACGCCAGCGCTCATCCCGCCGCACGGCGAGCGATCGATGCCTCAACCTTCCGGGGGTGGTCGGCCCGCACGTCGGCCGCCCGCCTCCCGGGTCGGTCAGGTAGCCGCCACCTAACCGGCTGACCTGCCACTTCGGGCAGTTACGCGAAGGGGATTCGAAACTTCCCCGTGCGATCTACGGTGCCGTAAGTTACGGTGACGTAGGCGTAGCTTTGTGATCGTTACCATCCCCCTGCGAGGTCCCATGTCCACTGCTCTGCTCGATCCCAACACCGCCGGACCCGGCCCCAAACCACTCACCGACGGCAGCCAGTCCCCCGGCATCCTGGCCGCCCTCTGGGCCTTCGTGGTGATCCCCTTCGTCGCGCTGCTGGTCGCCGTGCCGGTGGCGTGGGGCGGCTGGCTGGGCTGGAGCGACGTGATCATCGGCCTGGTCTGGTACGTCGTCTCCGGGCTCGGCATCACCGTCGGCTTCCACCGCTACTTCACGCACGGCTCGTTCAAGGCCAAGCGGTGGCTGCGGGTGACTCTGGCGGTCGCGGGTTCGCTGGCGGTGCAGGGCGAGATCATTCAGTGGGTCGCCGACCACCGGCGCCACCACGCGTTCTCCGACCTGGAGGGCGACCCGCACTCGCCGTGGCGCTTCGGCACCAGCTTCTGGGCGTTGACCCGGGGCCTGTTCCACGCGCACGTGGGCTGGCTGTTCCGCCGGGAGCTGTCCAACCGCGGGCGTTTCGCACCGGACCTCATCGCCGACCGGGACATCAGCCGGGTCGATCGGCTCTTCCCCGCGCTGGTGGCCATCTCGCTGCTCGGCCCGGCGCTGATCGGCGGCCTGGTCACCTGGTCCTGGCAGGGCGCGCTGACCGCGTTCTTCTGGGCCGGGCTGGTCCGGATCGGCCTCCTGCACCACGTCACCTGGGCGATCAACTCGGTGTGCCACGTCTACGGTGAGCGTCCGTTCGCGATGCGCCAGGGTGACCGCGCGTCGAACTTCTGGCCGCTGGCGATCCTGTCGTTCGGCGAGAGCTGGCACAACCTGCACCACGCCGACCCGACCAGCGCCCGGCACGGCGTGCTGCGTGGTCAGGTGGACATCTCCGCCCGGGTGATCTGGTTGTTCGAGAAGGTCGGCGCGGCAACGCAGGTGCGCTGGCCAAAGCCCGAGCGTCTCGCCGCCAAGCTGGTGAAGCCGGTCGCACCCCGCTGAAACCGGGCGGTGCACGACGATGCCTCCTGGCAGGATGGCCGGGTGACCGAGCCATGCGGGGGGACCGGGCGGCTCGGCGGACGGGGGGCCGAGCCCGATCCGGGTACGGTCGAACGGCACGTCAGGGCGGTCAGACCGCCCGACAGTGAGGCGACGACGTGAACGGGCACAGCGGAGGAACCATTCCACGGCAGGGCGTCACCGAGCGCCAGCGAGGCGGCGACATGCCCGAGGTCAGCGACGACGCGACGGCAGCTGTCGGCGGCCGACGGACGTCGCCGACGGCGGCGGCGGCGGCACCGAAAGTCAAAGCCCCCTCCCGGGTTCGCATGTCGGCCGCCCAACGCCGGGAGCAGTTGATCGCGACCGGCCGGCAGCTCTTCGCCGAACGCGGTTTCGACGCCACCTCCATCGAGGAGGTGGCGGCCCGCGCCAAGGTCTCCAAGCCGGTGGTGTACGAGCACTTCGGTGGCAAGGAAGGGCTCTACGCGGTGGTGGTGGACCGGGAGGTCCGGGCCCTGTTGGACCGGATCACCACGGCGTTGACCGCCGGGCATCCCCGGGAGCTGCTGGAACAGGCGGCGCTCGCCCTGCTGACCTACATCGAGGAGGAGACCAGCGGTTTCCGGGTGCTGGTCCGCGAGTCGCCGCTGATGTCCGGCACTGCCACTTTCAGCAGCGTCATGAACGACGTGGCGCACCAGGTCGAGCACATCCTGGGCGCCGAGTACAAGAGCCGCGGGTACGACCCGAAGCTCGCCGAGCTGTACTCGCAGGCACTGGTCGGCATGGTGGCGTTGACCGGCCGCTGGTGGTTGGAGGTGCGCAAGCCGCGCAAGGAGACGGTGGCGGCGCACCTCGTCAACCTGGCTTGGAACGGGTTGTCACACCTGGAGGCGAAGCCGACGCTGATCACCGCGCGGCGGCACTGACCCCGATCAGCTGCGGTGCACGTCGGCCACCGGGTGCTTGCGGTGCTCCAACTCCGCCTCGGCGGACTCCGGTGGGCCGACCTTGTCGTAGAGGCCGGTGCCGAGCAGGATCAGGCCGAAGAGCATCGACACGATCACTGTCGACATCGAGAAGTTGAGAAAGTTCGCTCCGGTCTGCAGCACCGACATGATCAGGATGCTGGTCACCAGGAACACCACGCCAGCGGTCAGGTTCATGTAGTGGCCGAGGTTGGTACGCCGCGAGGCCCCGATGATCAGGACGACCCCGAAGATCACCGAGGCGAGCGAGAAGGCCAGGTTGGTCCGGAGCCCGAGGGCCCAGGTGCTGCTGCGGGCAAAGAGCGGATCCCCGATCGTCTCGGCGACGCCCCAGACGCCGAAGATCAGGATGTAGACGCCGATCAGCCCGGAGAGGACCCGGTAGAGCGGCCGTGCCGGATGGTTAACCGGAAAATGCGGCATGCCCAGACCCCCTGATGTGACCGTTTCAGGGGAATTGTCGCCCAAGGCAGAGCCGACTGTCCGAGGAACCACAAAGCCGGAAGGTCCGCCGAAGGCTGGACCGAGTCAGGTTTTCGCCGGAGCCCGAGCTGCGCAGGGATCAAGCCTGACCGCCCGGAGCAGCTCGGGCTCCGGCGAAAACCCACGGCCGCAACCAACGGCCGAACCGCGAAAGAAGATCAGAGAACCAGACGAGCCTTCTGGAACGCCTCCGCCTCATCCTCCGTGCCGACCTTGCCGTACATGCCGACCATGAGCAGCACCAGGGCGGCCGACATGACCACGACCACAGTGGTGATGCTGAAGTTGAAGATGTTGGCGTCGGTCCGGATGAACGCGAGACCGGCCAGGCTGACCACCATGAGGCTGTACGCCAGCCACTGGTTGATCGCTACGTCGATGTTGCGGCCGAGCGCGGTGCCGACCAGCACGACGATCCCGAGCAGCACGCTGAGCAGCGAGAAGCCGAGGTTGGTGCCCTGACCGAGGACGCGGGTGTCGTCCTGGGCGAGGATCTCGTTGCCGGTGCTCGCGATGATGCCGAGCACACCGAAGACGACCAGGTACAGACCGGTCAGCCCGCCGATCGCCCGGTAGATCGGCCGCGCGGGGTGGTTGACGGGGGTGTGTGCCATGTCTGTGTCTCCAACGCCGTGGGGTAGGTGTCGCCGACGATTGTCTCGCATGTGGTGGTGTGACGCCGCACACGGGGCCCGGGCCGGCGCGCCCGACCGGTCAGCTCTCGGGCAGGTCCTCGGCGAGGGTCATCCAGCTCTCCTCGATCCGCTCCCGTTCGGCGCGCAGATCCTTGAGCTGGGTGTCCAACTCGGCGACCCGGGCATAGTCGGTGGCGTCCGCAGCGAGCTGATCGAGCAGCGTGGTCTCGCGCTGGTCGAGCTTGCTGAGTTGCCGCTCCAGCCGGGTCAGCTCCTTACGGGCCTGACGGACCTCGGCGGCGGACATGCCACCTCCCGAGGGGGCAGCGGGTGCGGAGGTCGAGGTGGCGCCCGCCCGAGGAGAGCCGGCCCGCTCGGCGGTCCGCGCGAGGTACTCGTCCACACCGCCCGGCAGGTGCACCAGGCGACCGTCGCCGAACATCCCGTACGCCGTGTCGGTGACCCGCTCGATCAGGTACCGGTCATGGCTGGCCACGATGATCGTGCCGGGCCACGAGTCGAGCAGGTCCTCCAGCGAGGCGAGGGTGTCCGTGTCCAGGTCGTTCGTGGGCTCGTCGAAGAGCAGCACGTTGGGCTCACCGGCCAGCAGCCGCAGCATCTGCAACCTGCGGCGTTCGCCACCGGAGAGGTCACTGACCGGGGTCCAGAGGCGGCGGTCGTCGAAGCCGAACACCTCGGCGAGCTGCGAGGCGGAGACCTCCCGGTCGCCGAGCTGAACCCGCCGGGCGACCTCCTCCACCGCCTCCAGCACCCGCAGGTGCCCGGGCAGCTCGGTGAGCTCCTGGGAGAGGAACGCGGGCCGCACCGTGGAGCCGGTGCCGAGGCGGCCGCCGTCGGGGCGGGTGATGCCGGCGAGCATCCGCAGCAGCGTGGTCTTGCCGGCGCCGTTGGCACCGAGGATGGCGATCCGGTCGCCGGGCCCGACCAGCCAGGTGACGTCGCGAAGGATCTCCTTCGGGCCGGCGTGCAGCTCGACGTTCTCCAGGTCGAACACCTGCTTGCCCAGCCGGGAGGTGGCCATCCGCTGCAACGACATGGTGTCGCGCGCCGGCGGCACGTCGGCGATCAACGCGTTCGCGGCGTCGATGCGGAACTGCGGCTTGGAGGTCCGCGCGGGCGGGCCACGGCGCAGCCAGGCGATCTCCTTGCGGAGCAGGTTCTGCCGGCGGGCCTCGGTGGCGGCGGCGACCCGCTCGCGCTCGGCGCGGGCGAGGGTCCAGGCGGCGAAGCCACCCTCGTAGGCGCGAACGGTCTGGTCGGCGACCTCCCAGGTGTTGGTGCAGACCGCGTCCAGGAACCACCGGTCGTGGGTGACCACGACCAGGGCGCCCTTGCGGCCGACCAGGTGCCGGGCCAGCCAGTCGACCCCGCCGACGTCCAGGTGGTTGGTCGGCTCGTCGAGGATGAGCAGGTCGGACTCGCGCACGAGCAGCGCGGCGAGCGCCACCCGGCGGCGTTCGCCACCGGACATCGGGCCGACCGGCTGGTCGAGGCCGAGGTGCGGCATGCCCAGGCCGTCGAGGATGGCCCGCACCCCGCTGTCGCCGGCCCACTCGTGCTCGGCGCCCATGCCCTCGGCGAGCCAGGCGGTGCCGAGCACCACGTCCCGGACGGTGGCCTCGGGGGCGAGGGTGAGCTGCTGCGGCAGCCAGAGCACACGCAGGTCACGGCGGTGGGTCACCCGACCGTCGTCGGGGTCCTCCTGCTTGGTGAGCAGCCGCAACAGGGTGGACTTGCCGGCGCCGTTGAGGCCGACCACGCCGATCCGGTCGGCGTCGTCCAGGCCGAGCGAGACGTCCGTGAGCAGCCGCCCGGCGGCGCCGTACCCCTTGGACACCCGGTCCAGATTGACGATGTTCGCCACGTTCCACCCTTCATGATCAAGGCGTCCCGGTGCCGGCGGGCACCTGGACGCCTGTCCCAAGGGTACGCGGAAGCCCCGAACGCCCGCGCCGCGCGCCAGCAGCTCCGGTGGAACGCGTCGTCAGCCGACGCGGGCGCCGGCTACCGGACCGTGCGCGACCCGCGCCTCCCGGCAGACGCCCGCGGCGGTCAGCTCGGCGGCGATCCGCTCCGCGTCGGCTGCGTTGGCGGCGAGAAACACGCAGGTCGGGCCGGAGCCGGAGACGATGCCGGTGAGCGCACCGGCCGCCTCGCCCGCCTTGAGCGTGTCGGCCAGCGCCGGGCGCATGGCCAGCGCGGCGTCCTGGAGGTCGTTGCCGATCGTACGGGCGAGCACCCGGGGGTCGCGCTGGCGCAGCGCGCCCAGCAACGCGTCGGTGCTGCCCAGCGGGGCGCCGGCGGCACCGGAGTCACGGAGCCGATCCAGCTCCCGGTACGCGGTCGGGGTGGACAGGCCGCCGTCGGCGATCGCCACCACCCAGTGCCAGGAGGTGGGGCGCGCCAGCACCGGGCTGATCGCCTCACCCCGGCCGGTGCCCAGCGCGGTGCCACCGTAGATCAGGAACGGCACGTCGGAGCCGAGGTCGGCGGCGATGCCGGCCAGCTCGTCGCGGGACAGCCCGGTGCCCCAGAGCGCGTCGCAGGCCACCAGCGCGGCCGCCGCGTCTGCGCTGCCACCGGCCAGGCCACCGGCGAGCGGGATCTGCTTGCGCAGATGCAGTCGGGCGTGCGGCAGCACCCCCGCGTACCCGGCGAGGGCATGCGCGGCGCGGATCACCAGGTTGGTGTCGTCAAGGGCCAGCTCGCCGGTGCCCTCACCCTCCATGGTCAGGGCGAGGGTGTCGCCCCGGCGGGCCGTCAGCTCGTCGTAGATCGAGATGGCGTGGTAGATCGTGTTCAGCTCGTGGTAGCCGTCCCGGCGCAGCGGGCCCACCCCGAGGTGCAGGTTGACCTTCGCAGGCACCCGCACCCGCACCGGGCCGATGGCCCCGCGTCGCTCGTCGTCGTCCGGTCGCCAGGCCTCGGTCACGGGGTGATGTCCCGCAGGTGCAGGCGGATGTCGAACGGCTTGGCCACGATCAGCTCCTCGGCGGAGTCGGCGGCCAGCTCGTAGCGGCCGTCGACCAGGTCGTACGCGTACACGTGCACCGGATTCTGCTCGATCCGCCAGTAATGCGGGATCCCGGCGTCGGCGTAGTCGGCCGGCTTCTCCAGCCGGTCCCGCCGGCGGGTGCCGGGCGAGACGACTTCGACGGCCAACACAACCTGCTCAGCCTCGAAGTAGTGGTGGTCGGCCGCCACCGGACGCTTCAGCAGGACGACGTCGGGTTCGAAGGAGTTCCGGTAGTTGATCGCCACCCCGACGGCGGTGGCTGGCGTCAGCTCGACCGGCGCGTGCTGCCGCAACCACATCCACAACAGGTTGCCGGTGTTCTGATGACCAAAGGTCGGGGAGGGGACCACGACGAGGACTCCGTCACGTAGCTCGACGCGGGGGGCGTCGTCGGGCAGGGCCAGCACGTCCTCGATGGTGTGGTTGGCCAGCCGCTGCCGGACAGGATCCGGACTCCACATCCCGTGGGCGGCGGGCTCGATCGGCTGCGCGGTCACTCGTACACCTCCTCGGCGGGCACGGCGTCAGCCTACTTCCCGGCCGGCGTACCGACCGGAGCCGACGCGGCGATGGCGGCGAACTGCTCGACGGTCAGTGACTCCCCCCGGGCGCCGGGGTCGACGCCGGCGGCGGTGAGCGCCGCGGCGGCCCGGTCCGCGCCACCGGCCCAGCCGGCCAGCGCGGCCCGCAGCGTCTTGCGCCGCTGCGCGAACGCCGCGTCCACCACGGCGAAGACCCGCTCCCGCGGTACGTCGGTGCGGGGCGGCTCGTGGCAGGTGAAGGAGACCAGGCCGGAGTCGACGTTGGGCACCGGCCAGAACACGTTCGGCGGCACCTTGCCGGCGCCCCGGGCCTGGGCGTACCAGGCGAGCTTCACCGACGGAATGCCGTACACCTTGGAGCCGGGACCGGCGACGAGCCGGTCGGCGACCTCCTTCTGCACCATCACCAGGCCGTGTCGCAGGGTGGGCAGCACGGCGAGCAGGTGCAGCACCACGGGCACGGCGACGTTGTAGGGCAGGTTCGCCACCAGCGCTGTCGGTGCCGGGTCGGCCAGCTCGGCTGCGGAGATCCGCAACGCGTCCGCGCGGTGCACTGTGAGCCGGGCGGCGTCGGCCCCGGCGTGCCGCGCGACGGTCTCCGGTAGCGCCCCGGCGAGCACCGGGTCGATCTCCACGGCGTGCACGTGCCCGGCGACCGGCAGCAGCCCCAGGGTCAGCGAGCCGAGCCCGGGCCCCACCTCCAGGGCCACGTCGTCGGGGGTCAGGCCGGCGGCGGTGACGATCCGGCGGACGGTGTTCGGGTCGTGCACGAAGTTCTGGCCCAGCTTCTTGGTGGGCGCGACGCCCAGCCGGGCGGCGAGTTCCCGGATCTCCGCCGGGCCGAGGAGACCGGTCATGGCTGGCAGCGTAGCGACGGGGTCGGTGCCGACCGTCGGGCCGGGCTCACCATGGGCCGAAGGCCCGGTCGCCGGTGGCCGAGATGGCCGCGCACAGCTCGTCCAGGTCGCTGCCGGTGGTCGCGGCGAGCGCGCGGACGGTGAGCGGAATCAGGTACGACGCGTTCGGCCGGCCGCGGTACGGCATCGGGGTGAGGTACGGGGCGTCGGTCTCCACCAGCATCTGGTCCACCGGGGTGAGCGCGGCGGCCTCGCGCAGCGCCGTCGCGCTGCCGAAGGTGACGGTGCCGGCGAAGCTCAGCAGGTAGCCGCGGCGGACGCACTCGCTGGCGAAGTCGGCGTCGCCGGAGAAACAGTGCAGCACCACCCGGTCGGGAGCGCCCTCGTCGTCGAGGATCCGCAGCACGTCGGCGTGGGCGTCGCGGTCGTGGATGACCAGCGTCTTGCCGTACCGCTTGGCGATGGCGATGTGCGCCCGGAAACTCTGCTCCTGCGCCGCGCGCCCCTCGTCGCCGGTCCGGAAGAAGTCCATCCCGGTCTCGCCGATCCCCCGGACCCGGTCGCGGGCGGCGAGTGACTCGATCTCCCGCAACGCCTCGTCGAGGTCGCCCAGCCGGGGCGCCTCGTTGGGGTGCAGCGCCACGGTGGCCAGCACGGCGGGGTACCGGTCGGCGGTGTCCGCGCCCCACCGCGAGGAGGCGACGTCCACCCCCACCTGGACCAGCCGGTCCACGCCAACCTTCGTGGCCAACGCGATGGCCACCGCGACCGGGTCGTCGGCCGGCCCGCCGCCGGGCACACCGGCCTCGCTGACTGTGATGTCCAGGTGGGTGTGGCTGTCCAGCACCGCCCGGGGCAACGATTCGGGGGCGGGCGGAAACTCTCCGGCCCGCCGGGCGGCACGCTCGCGGCGGGATTCAGTGGGCTCGCTCATCAGCGACAGCATCACACACCGGGCCTGTCCATCTGCCCGCCACCCGACGTTCACCTCGACTACGTCGCGCGACTCTACGGTCGCTCACGAGCGGACGCGACAGCGTGCGAACCTCATCCCACCGAGCAGGGAGGCGACGGCGTGAGCGTCACCCCCCAGGCCGGCGGCAGCGCCGGCGAACGGACCGGACTGCACGTGGCGTTCGACGGCGGCGTGTACCCGGCCGAGGAGATCGCCCGAGGCGCCGCGTACGAGTTGTTCAGCGCCGACGAGGTGGCCGGCTTCGAGTGGGCGCCCCGCCCGGGTAGCGCCCTGCCGTGGCGTCGATTCGTGCACGTCACCGAGGTGAGCGCTGTACACGGGGCGACGGAGCCGGCCGACGAGCCGGAGACGCCGCTGCTGATGCCCGCCCACCGCGAGCGGGGTTGGGCGTACCTGCACCAGCTCAGTCAACAGCCGGCGGCGGCGGGCGACCCGATGCTGGCGGCGGCGCGCGCGTCGGCGGTGGTCCGGCGGGGCACCCGCATGATGAAGGTGCTCTCGGCCCAGCAGCTCGCCGGCTTCGTACGGGGCTGGCTGCCGCACGGCTTCTGCTACCGCGAGCACGATGTGGCGCACCTGCGTACGCCGGCGACGACGACGGTGCTGCGTACGGATGGTGACGCTGGCCGGGACGGCCCGGACGTCGCGTACGCGCTGCGCTGGCGCGCGTCCGACCCGGGCGACTACGACGTGCCGGTGGGCCCGGCACACCGCGGCCTGACCGCGCTGGGCTCCCGGGATCGGCTCGGCGCCCCGGTGCTCGGCACCGGCTTCGTGCCAAGCAACGCCCAGCTGATCCCGGAGTTCATCACCCGGGACTTCGCCGATCTGCCGATGCCGGCGAACGCCGCCCTCATCGCGTACCCGGCCGAGGGGGTGGAGGTGGTGCTGTACACCTACCAGGCCGAGCAGCGCGGGTGGCTGCGGATGGTGGGCCCGCAGTGGCGGCACCTGTTGGCCGCGGTGCCGGGCCTCTCCCCGGACCAGGAGTACGTGCCGAACGCCGACGCACCCCGCTCCACCCAGCTGGTCGGCATGTACGGCGACAGCGAGTACGAGGCGGTCGCCGACCTACCGGGTGGGTTCCGGGTGCTGGCGATGACCCGGGCGGCCCGTTACCCGGTGGAGGCGGTGGCCCGCCGGGTCCGGTTCGCCCAGTGGCGGGGGGTGCCGTGCCTGGTGCTGCGGGAGGAGGCCGGCTGGCTGCGGATGCGCCTGCGCTACCCGAACCCGGACACCGTGGTCAGCACCGGCGCGCAGTGTCAGGAGCGTGGCGTGTACGAGGCCTGGGCGCCGGGCGCCGAGGTGACCGACGACCAGGTGATGGACACCCGGTACGCGATGTGACGGCGCGCGGCGGCAGGGCACCCCGCCGCCGCGCGTCGTGTTGTGCTCAGTCGGCGAGCCGGGCCAGTTCCTCGTCGACGATCGACGGGTCGAGCTTGCGGAACACCGGCTTCGGCGCGGCCAGCGGGCGACCCGCCTCGATCGACACCGACTCCCAGCGCGCGCCGACTGTGTAGTCCCCGGTGAGCACCGGGTACTCCGGGCCGCCGTCCAGGTCGTCGACCTGCTCGATCACCGGCATCGGCGCGTGCACGCCGGTGCCCCCGAGCAGCTCGTGGACCTGCTGGGCGGAGTGCGGCAGGAACGGGGTGAGCAGCGTGTTGGCATCGCTGATCACCTGGAGGGCGACGTGCAGGATGGTGCCCATCCGGGGCTTGTCCGCCTCGTCCTTGAGCTTCCAGGGCGCCTGCTCGGAGAGATACCTGTTGGCCTCGGCGACCACCTTCATGGCCTCGCCGATCGCCTGCTTCTGCCGGTGCCGGCCGATCAGGTCGCCGACGGTGGTGAAGCCGGTCCGGGAGACAGCGAGCAGCGCCTCGTCGGCCTCGGTGAGCCCGGCCGGGTCGACCGGCGGGATCGCCCCGAAGTTCTTCGCGGCCATCGAGACGCACCGGTTGACCAGGTTGCCCCAGCCGGCGACCAACTCGTCGTTGTTGCGGCGCAGGAACTCGGCCCAGGTGAAATCGGTGTCGTTGCTCTCCGGGCCGGCGGCGGCGATGAAGTAACGCAGCGCGTCGGCGTCGTAGCGCTCCAGGAAGTCGCGAACGTAGATGACCACCTTGCGGGACGAGGAGAACTTGCGCCCCTCCATGGTCAGGTACTCGCTGGAGACCACCTCGGTGGGCAGGTTGAGCCGACCCAGCTCGCCCGGCTCACCGTCGCGGGAGCCCTCGCCGGAGTAGCCGGAGAGCAGCGCCGGCCAGATCACCGAGTGGAAGACGATGTTGTCCTTGCCCATGAAGTAGTAGGACTGGGCGTCCTTGCCCGCACCGTCGGCGGACCAGTACTTGCGCCACGCGTCCGGGTCGCCGGACCGGCGAGCCCATTCGATCGAGGCGGACAGGTAGCCGATCACGGCGTCGAACCACACGTAGATCCGCTTGTCCGGCCGGTCGCGCCAGCCGTCGAGCGGGATCGGCACGCCCCACTCCAGGTCACGGGTGATCGCCCGGGGCTGGAGGTCGTCGAGCAGGTTGCGGGAGAACCGCAGCACGTTGGGCCGCCACCCCTCGCGGGTGTCCAACCACTGCCGCAGCACCTCGGCCAGGGCCGGCAGGTCCAGGAAGAAGTGCTCGGTCTCGACGAACTTCGGGGTCTCCCCGTTGATCCGCGACTTCGGGTTGATCAGGTCGATCGGGTCGAGCTGGTTGCCGCAGTTGTCGCACTGGTCACCGCGGGCGCTGTCGTACCCGCAGATCGGGCAGGTGCCCTCGATGTAGCGGTCGGGCAGGGTGCGCCCGGTGGACGGGGAGATCGCGCCCATGGTGGTCTTCGGCACGATGTAGCCGTTGCGGTACATCCCCTCGAACAACTCCTGCACCACCGCGTAGTGGTTGCGGGTGGTGGTGCGGGTGAACAGGTCATAGGAGAGACCGAGGCCGTGCAGGTCCTCGACGATCACCCTGTTGTACCGGTCGGCCAGCTCGCGCGGGGTCACCCCGTCGGCGTCGGCCTGCACCTGGATCGGGGTGCCGTGCTCGTCGGTGCCGGAGACCATGAGCACGTCGTGGCCGGCCATCCGCATGTACCGGGCGAAGACGTCGGAGGGAACGCCGAAACCGGAGACGTGGCCGATGTGGCGGGGGCCGTTGGCGTACGGCCAGGCCACTGCCGCGAGAACGTGACTCATGAGCAGTGAGCCTAGTGACCCGTCCGGGGCGTTCGCGAACCAATGGGGGGTGCCCGACCGGCGGACCGGCTCGACCACGCCGCCCGTTGGTCCGATTTGTCGTCGACACGCGGCTCAGCTGCCCGTTTCACCTCCTGGTGCGGTGTGCAATGAACGTCGTGACGGGCAGAGGAGCGGCGCGGGACCACGAGGACCGTCCCACCGGGCCGGCGGTCGGCGACGACCCGGGGCCCGAGCCCGCCGCGCCCCGGGTCGCCGGGGTCGCGCCGCAGCCCCGGCTGGTGCCCAGCGCCGATCCGGGTGTCCAGCGGCCCACCCCGGCGGGGAGGTCCGCCGCCCCGGCCCGCCCCACGCCGGTGGCGCCGTCGCCCACCCCGACCCGTCCGACCCCGGGTGCACCCGTGCCCAGCCCGGTCCGGCCCGGCTCGTCGGGCCCGCCGGTCGGCTCGGCCCCCGCCGGCGCGGAGCCCGTCGAGGTGGAGCCGACCACCGGCGCGCCGGTGGACGCTGTGCCGCGTCGGGTGCCGGTCCGGCAGCAGGGTCGCCGGCAGCGGGACCATGGGTCCGACGGCGACCCCCCGGACGACGACGGCGGCGCTTTCTGGGCCCCCATCGAGCAGGTGCACTGGGATGGCACCCCGGTCCGCAAGGACGCGGCACCGGCACGGCTTCGCGGCTTCCGACTGGCGCGACGCCGCACACCCAGCCGCACACCCCCGCCGCCGGATCCGCTGCCCGGGCTCGCCGCGCTGGTGGTGCTGAGCCTTGTCGCGGCCTTCTTCGCCTGGGTCAGCGCGGGCCCGTTCTGGCTCGCGGTCGGGCACGCCCGGACGGGCACTGTGGTGATCGACGACTGCTCCGGCGGCGGGCTCACCCAGCGGTGCCGGGGGATCTTCACAGCCGAGAACGGGCGGTTCATCGCCCACGGGGTCCGGGTCAGCGGCGTGCCCGTCGAGGGGAACGCGGCCGGTACCTCGCTGCCAGCGCGGATGACCGGCCCGGACAGCGGCACCGCGTACGCGGACGTCGGAGTGGGCCGGCACCTGCTGTGGCTCCCCGGTCTGCTGGTGGTGCTGGCCTGCACCGCCGGCATCGTCCGGTGGACCGGCTCGGCCCGGCTGCCCGGTCGCCGGCACCGTCGCTGGGCGGTGGCCGCCGCCGTCGCCGGCCCCACGCTGATCACCGTCGGCTTCCTGGCCGCCGCGTGGTGAACTCCCGTCGGGCGAGTCGGAGCACAGTGGTCAGCTGTGCACGATCGTGTAGACGTCCCGGCGGCGCATCGCGTACTCGGTGGCGACGTCGGTGATGGCGTCCCGGCGGGACCGGCCGGCGGCCTCCCGCTCGGCGACGGCGGCGCGCAGGGTGTCGTCGTCGGGGCGTTCGGCCGCGGTCACCGGGGCTCCGGCCACCACCAGCGTGATCTCTCCGCGCGGGTCCCCCTCGGTGGCCCACCGGGCCAGCTCGCCGAGGGGGCGGCGGAGCACCTCCTCGTAGGTCTTCGTGAGTTCGCGGCAGAGCGCGGCCGGCCGGTCCGCCCCGAACGTGTCGGCCAGGTCGGTGAGCGTCGCCCCGATCCGGTGCGGCGCCTCGAAGAAGACCAGGGTGCGCTCCTCGGCGGCGAGCGCGCGCAGCCGGGATCGACGCCCGCCGGGGGTGCGGGGCAGGAAGCCCTCGAAGCAGAATCGGTCGCAGGGCAGCCCGGAGACGGCCAGCGCGGTGGTGACCGCGCTGGGCCCGGGGGCGACGGTGACCGGCGCCCCGACATCCAACGTGGCACGGACCAGGCGGTAGCCGGGGTCGGAGACGCTGGGCATCCCGCCGTCGGTGACCAGCGCCACCACGTACCCGCCGAGGATGGCCTCGACCAGCTCGGGGGTGCGCCGCTCCTCGTTGCCCTCGAAGTAGGAGACGATTCGACCGCCGACGGTGAGGTCGAGATCGCGGGCCAGCCGGGTGAGCCGGCGGGTGTCCTCGGCGGCGACCACGTCGGCGCTGATCAGCACCTCCCGGAGCCGGGCCGACGCGTCGGCGGGGTTGCCGAGTGGAGCACCGAGCAGAATCAGGCGCCCGACTTCGGACATTTCACCCACGGATTCGTCTCCTTCATTGCTGGGAATACCGGTATCAGGGACGACGGACGCCACCGGACACCTTGGCAGCCTACGATCGCCGGGTGACGAGTGCGTCGACAGCGCAGAGCCCGAGCGCGGATCCGGACAAGATGATCCAGGTGACGGGCGAGCCCAGTGCCACCCAGGAGCCGACGGCATCGAACGCCGAGGGCGGCGGGGTGGCCGCCATGGTCCGGCGACGGTTCGCCACCGTCGACACCCAGGCGGACCGGTTCTCCTGGCTGGCCACGGCGGTGGTGGTGGCCATCGCGGCGATCCTGCGCTTCGTCGGGCTGTCCAGCCCGAAGGGCAAGATCTTCGACGAGACGTACTACGCCAAGGACGCCTACGGGCTGATCTCCCGTGGCGTGGAGTGGAACTACAAGGACAACGTCGCGTCGTACGTGGTGCACCCGCCACTGGGCAAGTGGTTGATCGGCGTCGGCGAGTGGGCCTTCGGCTATCAGGACGCGGATTCCAAGGTCTCCGTCCCGGGCCACCTGATGACCACCGCGCCGGAGTTCGGCTGGCGATTCTCGGCGGCGGTGATCGGCACCCTGTCGGTGCTGCTGCTGGTGCGCATCGGTCGGCGGATGTTCCGCTCGACGGTGCTCGGCTGCGCGGCCGGCCTGCTGCTCGCCCTGGACGGCTTCCACCTGGTGCTGTCCCGCGCGGCCCTGCTCGACATCTTCCTGCTCTTCTTCGTGCTGGCGGCGTTCGGTGCGCTGGTGCTCGATCGGGACGCCCGCCGTCGGCGCTGGGCTCGGGCTCTGGACGACGGGCTCGATCCGAGCCAGCCGGGTCGGGCCGGCCGCCCGCCGACCGGTTGGCGCACCTGGCCGTGGTGGCGGCTGGCGGCCGGGGTGCTGATCGGCTGCGCCTGTGCGGTGAAGTGGAGCGCCCTGTACTTCGTGCCGGCCTTCGCGCTGCTGGTGCTCTTCTGGGAGGTCGGCGTCCGCCGCTCGGCGGGGGTCCGCCGGCCCTGGCGGGACGCGCTCGTCGACGAGCTGCCCTGGCTGGTGCTCGCCGGCGTGGTCATGGTGGGCACCTACCTCGCCACCTGGTCGGGCTGGCTGCTCACCGACGACGGTTACTACCGGCTCGCGTCGGCCCATCCCGGTGCCCCGCTCAGCGACCGCCCGGTGATCGGCCCGCTGATCAATCTCTTCGAATACCATCGCGCGGCGTACGGCTTCCACGCTCAGCTCGACGACTCGCACAAGTACCAGTCGTGGCCGTGGCAGTGGCTGCTGTTGGGCCGGCCGGTGGCGTTCCACTACGCCAGCAACGGCGTCTGCGGCGCGCCGACCTGCGCTTCCGAGATTCTGCTGCTCGGCACCCCGCTGCTCTGGTGGTCGTTCCTGCCCGCCCTGGTGGCGCTGGCCTGGCTGGGCGTGGCCCGTCGGGACTGGCGGGCCGGCGCGATTCTGCTCACCGTGGCCGCCGGGCTGCTGCCGTGGTTCTGGTTCGCCCTCGACGGCCGGACGATGTTCTCGTTCTACGCCGCGCCGGCGGTGCCGTTCCTGGTGCTGGCCGTGGTGTACGTGCTGGGCGCGCTGATCGCGCCCGCCGGGGGTGACGTGGGTGCTGTGGCGCCGCTGGTGCCCGGTGACCCGAGTTATGAGCGCCGACTGGTGGGCAGCATTGCCGCGGGAGCGTACGTGCTGCTGGTGGCGCTCTGCTTCGCGTACTTCTATCCGATTTTCGTCGGCCGGGTGATTCCGTACTCGGACTGGCTGTCCCGGATGTGGCTCGACGGTCGGTGGATATAAGCATCGACAGGCGACGCGCCGCGTAGCGCGACGGAAGAAGGGCCCGCACGCCGAAGCGTGCGGGCCCTTCTTGACAAAGACGCGCGCCCCGATCGCCTGCCACGGGGGAAGCGGGCGATTGGGGCGCGCATGAAGAGCTTAACCACCGCGCACCACCGGCACAACGGGTCGACTTGGGTCAGATTTCCGACGGATGCTGGCCGAACCGACACCTCCCCTCACACAGTTGACCGAGGGTGACCCGGCGTGGACCCTGAGCGCGGGCGCGGCCGGTCAGAGGCGGTCCCCGACCCGGCTGGAGCCGTCGGTGCCGCTCCCCTGCACCCAAACGATCATCCAAAGTGGATCTCACTACACTGCGGATCGTGATCAACTTCAGACGACCGACGGCGGTCCTTCTCGGACTGCTGGCGACCACCGCGCTGACCGGGCCGGCGCAGGCCGACGAGGAGCCGGCGCCCGAGCCGCCCCGGGTCGAGCTGGTGCTCGACGTCAGCGGGTCGATGCGCGCGGCCGACATCGACGGACGCACCCGGATCGCTGTCGCCCAGCAGGCCTTCAACGAGGTGGTGGACGCGCTGCCCGAGGAGACACAGCTCGGCATCCGGGTGCTCGGCGCGACCTACCGCGGCAAGGACAAGAAGGTCGGTTGCCAGGACACTCAGCAGATCGTGCCGGTCGGCCCCGTGGACCGGTCCGCCGCCAAGGCGGCGGTGGCGACACTTCGGCCGACCGGGTTCACTCCGGTCGGGCTGGCGCTGCGCTCCGCCGCGCAGGACCTGGGCACCGGGGCCACCACCCGGCGAATCGTGCTGATCACCGACGGCGAGGACACCTGCGCTCCGCCCGACCCGTGCGAGGTGGCCCGGGAACTGGCCGCCCAGGGCACCAGCCTTGTCGTCGACACCCTCGGCCTGGCCCCCGACGAGAAGGTTCGCCGGCAACTGCTCTGCATCGCCAGCGCGACCGGCGGGACCTACACCGCCGCGCAGAGCGCCGAGGAGCTGACCGACCGGATCAAACAGCTCGTCGAGCGGGCCGCCGACACGCACACCCGGGCCCCGACCGTTGTCGGCGGCACGAACGCGTGCGACTCGGCGCCACTGCTCGCCCCCGGCGTCTACGCCGACCGGGAGGCGTTCTCCGAGCATCGCTACTACCGGGTGCCGATCCGCCCCGGGCAGGAGCTGCGGGCCTCGGTGAGCATGGCGTTGGATCGGGCCGTCAACCGGGACTACGGGGTGCTGCTGCGGGCCACCGCGGCCGACGGCCGGGAACTCGTCCGGGGCGCCGATGCCGGCAGCGGACGAGCCGACGTGCTCTCCGCCGGGCTGCGCTGGTCGGCCGCCGCTGACGACGAGGATGCCGCCGAGACCGAGGAGAGTGCGGCGCCGGTCATCGAACCCACCACCGTCTGCCTGGTGGTCAGCAACTCGTTCGCCCCGCGTCCCGGCACCGCGGCCACCCCGGGCATGCCGGTGGAGTTGACCATCGACGTGGTCGCCGCCGCACCCGCACCGGACGGACCGGACCTCGGCCGGGGCTGGGTGCTGCTCGCCCTGCTCACCATCGCCGGGCTGATCACCGGTCTGCTCGCCGGTCTGCTCACCCGCTGGTGGGTCGCCACCTGGAGGGAGAACTGATGCGAACCGCACTCTTCCGGTCGATGGCGGCGCTGCTCGCCGCCGGCGGGGCCGCTCTGCTTCCCGCTGCGGCCGTCGCCGCACCGACCCCCTCCCCGGGCGCCACGCCGGTGAACCGTGCCGGCACGTCGTTCCTCACCGCCACCCCGATCACCGCCGGACAACCGGTACGGGTGGATGCGTCGATCGGCGACCACCTCTACTGGTCGTTCCCCGCGACGGCCGGCCAGGTGCACGAGATCAACGCCACAGTCACCTTCCCGAAGGGGCGCAGTGGCGCCTCGACGTGGACGGTGGACGTCTTCGACGGGTTGCGCCGACGCCAGGCGTGTACGGCGGGAGCCCAGACCCCGACAGTGGACGCGAAGGCGTCGAACGTGGTGCTGGGCTGCACGCTGCGCGAGGTGCGGCCGTGGGCGGAGCCCTGGTCGGCCGACCCACTGCCCGGCACGTACGTCGTCCGGCTCTCCGTGATCGAGCTGCCCGAGCCGGATCTGGGTGCGCCGATCGACGTCGACCTGCTGGTCGGCACCGTCGCCGACCGCGGCGCCTCGGCTGACGACGGCGAGTTGGCCGCCCCGCTGGTGCCGAACACCAAGGCCGGCACGGTGCTCAACGCCGTACCCCCGGTGGACGCGGAGACCGACGACGAGAGCGGCTCGCTGACGGGCTGGTTGCCGGATCTGGGCTCGCGCTGGGTCTGGACCGGCATCGGCGGCGCGCTTGCCGCGGTGGCTGGCGTGTTCGGCTTCGCGGTGACCCGGCGGCCTCGACGTCGCTGAGGCGATCCCTCTGGTGGCCCCGCCCAGCGGCGGGGCCACCAGAGGCTCAGCTACGTCGGGAGCCGCGTGGCAACCAGCCGATGAACCGGTCCTGGAGCGACATCACCGGGGCGGCACGCAGATCCTCGGTGGCGGCGGCGAGGCAGGAGCCCAGGTAGACGCTGAGCATTGCGCGGTCACCCCCGTACTCCGCCAGCAGCCGGGTGCGCTTCGTCGCGCACGGCCACTCGTCACCGCAGGAGCCGCAGCTCCAGCAGGGGGTCTTCGGGGCGTGTTCGTCAGCCCGCACCCCCGGCCGTTCCAGGCCATCGGTCATCGCACGTCCTTCCAGATGTCCACGGGACTGGCGGCTGCCGTGCCGGCCAGCATTGATGGTGGTCCCCCCGGAGCCATCAGAGAGGGCGCTGCGCGGCCCTCCGGTGTTACATCTTTGCGGTACCTTCGGCGGTCGTGGGAGTCGGAAATTTGACGGTTAACTCGATGCGTCATTCCTACCGACCAGTAGGTCACCGGAATGCGTGACCTGCTGCCATCGACGGTCGCCGTCGCCGTCGCCGGGCCGGCGGACTGGACAGGCGAATTGCTCCCCGCTGAGCAGGCATGTCTCGGCGAGCGGGCGGTGCAGACCCGTCGGCGGGAATTTGCCGCAGGAAGGATCTGCGCCCGCAGGGCCTTGCGCGACCTCGGCCTGCCGGCGACCGCCGTGCCGGCCGCCGCCGACCGCGCGCCGGTCTGGCCGGCCGGGGTGGTCGGCAGCATCACCCACACCGCCGGCTACTGCGCCGCCGCCGCGGCGCACACCACCGACATCCGGTCCGTCGGAATGGATGCCGAGCAGCACCGCGAGGTCAATCCGGGAGTACGCAGACTCGTGCTGCTGCCCGAGGAGGAGGCCGCCTGCACGCGCTTGCCCACCGGCACCTACTGGCCGGTCGTGCTGTTCAGTGCGAAGGAGACCGTCTACAAGGTGTGGTACCCGATCGTCCGCGGCTGGTTGGACTTCCACGACGCCCGACTCGACATTGATCCGGATGCCGGCACGTTCACCGCCCGGATCGCACCGGCCCGGGTCGACGCGGCGGGGGTCGACGACCCGCCGGCGTCGATCAGCGGCCGATTTGTGATCACCGACGGGTTGGTCCGCACCGCCGCCGCGCTTCCGGCGCGTTGACCTCGCCTGGTTACTCATAGCCATGGATGGAATACCGATCCACATTGGCGTTCGGTGACCAGTTGAACACCGTCCACGCTGGCCAGAGCGGTTTCGCGCCCTCACGGTCGGAAGCGCTCCGCCGTGGCGGCTGGACGTTCCGCCACCCACGGTAACGTCGAAGAGTTCCCGCACCGCACGTACCGAAGCGTCAAGGAGTACGGTGACCCACCCCCAGCCCCCCGCCAGGCCGCACGACCCTCGACAGCCGAACCCGCAGCCGCCGACCCGCTCGTTCGCGGCGACACCGCAGCCGCCGTTCTCGGGGGCTGCGTACCCGGCGGCGAACGGGTACGCGGACGCCGGCGGCGGATATCGGGCACCCGGTGGCGCCGGCTACCCGATCATCGCACCACCACCGGTGCAGACAGAGCGCGCCAAGAGGTCCGTCGTGGTCGTCGCGGTCACCGCGGCCGTACTCACCCTGCTCTCCTGCGCCGGGGGCATCGTGGCGGTCGTCATCGGCACCAAAGGCACCTCGACCACTGTGAGCGAGGCGCGGGCCACCCCGCCGACGCCCCCGTCGACGAGCGGCGACACCCGCGGCATGTCGCCGGGCGACACCCTGGTCGTCAACAGCGAGGCCGGCACCGTCGAGATCACCGTGACGAAGTTCAGCAGCGCCACCAAACCCTGCAAGTCCCACGGATTGAAGCCCGGCGAGGGCATGTACGTGATCGCCGACGTGACGGTGGCCGTCACCAAGGGCACCGCGTCGACGAACCCGCTCTACTTTCAGTGGGTCGCCGCCGACGGCACCAAGACCACAGCGATCGGTGGGGCCTTCTCCGGTTGCGGCAAACCGATGCCGGCCGTCGACGACCTGACCGTCGGCACCAGACGCACCGGCAGCGTGGTGTTCGACGTGCACGACACCTCGGGTGCGTTGGAGTACCAGGACCAGTTCCAGACCGCCGGTTCCTGGAAGCCGTGAACGTCCGGGAACCGGGCCGGCCCGGTTGGGCCAGCCCCGCCTCCGGCGTCGTCAGTAGGCGTAGCGGGTGGGTTACCGCCCCCACGCCTCGGTGGCGGTGACGACCGGCCGGCCGGTGCGTACCGATTCTTCGATGGCGAGGCTGATCAGGTGGTCCTGGCAGGCCTCGGCGAGGGAATACGGCGCCGGGCCCTCCTCCCGCGCCCACGCCCCGGCGCGGGCGACGATGTCGGCCACCGCGATGTCGTCGTCGGACATCCCACTGCCGACGAACGGGTTGCGGTAGACCACGTCGCCGTCGAAGCTGATGTGCTTCAGGTCGAGCCCCTCCAGGTTGAGGTCGAGACCCGTCTGGCGTCGCATGAGCGATGACTCCACCGGCGTGGTCGGGTCGACCAGGCGGACCACCCGGTCGTCCACCAGCTCACCGCGCGAGCCCCTGACCATCAACCGACGGGTACGCAGCGGGTTCCACCACTGGTTGTCGGTGAAGTCGTACAACCCCATCCGCCCGCCGAAGTCGATGGTCGCGAGGGTGGTGGAGAGCTGCTGCGGGGTGTCGTCGCCGCTCCAGCCGGCCGGCGAGAGCGGGTTGGCCAGCGGTGCGACGAAGGCTTGCGCGCTCACCTCGGCGCTCTCGTGACCGACGCCGAGCAGACCCCGGATCAGTGAGACCGCGTGGTACAGGTGGGTCGAGGAGATCTGCACCGAGGTCGGCTCACCGAGCACCCCGGCGCGGACCAACGCCAGGCGCGCGGCATGCCCGGGCATCAGCAGGTACTGCTCGGCGACCTGCACCAGGCCGCTGCCTCCGACGTCGGTCCAGAGCGAGCGCAGACCCGTCAGGTCGGGGGCGGGCGGCGTCTCGGCGAGCACCGGTACGCCGGCCGCCACCAACTCCCGGGTCACCTCGGGCGTCACCGGCCACGGCACCGACACGATGACGAAGTCCGGCCGCTCGTGGGCGAGCAACTCCGCCGTCGTGCGGAAGGTCGGCACGCCCCAGTCGGCCGCCACGGCAGTTCCCCGCGATTCGGTACGGGTCACCACCCCGGTCACCCGGAACCGCTCGGGGAGCAGCCGGGCCAGGCGAAGGAAGAACTGACCTCGCCAACCGCTGCCGACGATGCCGAACCGGGTCTGGGCCACCGAAGTCATCTGGGCTCCTCACGTAGAGGTCCGGATGCTAACCGTTCTCCTTCGCTACGGTTGTGTCGATGACCACCGACCCATTCCGCGCGGCGTCCGTGTCGGCCATCGTGGAGGTGACCGGGCCGCGACCGTCCCTGGACTACTACCTGGTCCTCGCCCAGCACGGGGACCGTGACCCGACCGGCGATCATCCGGAAGGGATCGTCGTCGAGGAGTTCACCCACCACCACGACCACTCCACGACGGGCCTGGACAGCGCGAGCTGGACGCCGGCTTCCGGCTGGTGGAGTTCGGCGTCGCTGAGCCGCGGCCTGCGCACCGACCCCGACGCGCTCGCACGGGTGGTGCCCACCTGGCGTCGCGAGGCCGAGAGCGTCTACCGCACGCTCGGTGGCGGGCGCCTCCCCGACGAGACGACGCTTCGGACGTACTTCCTCGACCACCAACCGATCGCGACCGCCCAGCCGCTGCGGCTCGGCCCCATGCAGCCACCGGACGGCTTTCACGAACGGCGCGTGTACCGCGTCCTGTTCGCCAGGGATCTGCTGGCCGAGCAGGTGGCGGACCTGCGGGCGGCCTGGCAGACGCCCGTGGACGGTGCCGGCGCATCGGTCGCGAGCGGTCGTCTCGACCGGGGCGGTGACCGGTTCACCTGGGAGCTGCGACGGGTCGGCCACACCCTCGCCTGGTGTCTGGACGTGACCGTCCTGCTGAGGACCGCCGCCGCCGGGGCGGTGGGTCCGATCCTGTCCGACCTGACGAACGTCCTGCGACAGCACGGCCTGATACCGGTGACGACCGAACGCTTCGCCTAGCTGGCTGTTTCGGAGGAGCACTGTCTGGCGTTCCACGTCGAAAAACACGACCCTCGCGCGACCCGCCCACCGCGTCGATCATGGAGTTGTGGTGCCGGCTTGATGCCATGACGGCCGCTTTGTCACCCACCACAACCGGCGGCGTACGCGTATCGGTTACCGATGGCCGGGTCCGCGAGGAAGCTCGGGCTGTCCTGCTGCCGTTCGGGCCAGTTCGGGCCCGTTCGGGACGCGCCTCGCCTGCCGCTACACAAGATCGAAAAGGCCGCCTCCCACACGGGAGACGGCCTTTTTACCTGGGGTGGAGCTGAGGGGATTTGAACCCCTGACCCCCTCGATGCGAACGAGGTGCGCTACCAGTCTGCGCCACAGCCCCCCGCCGGCGAACCGGCTTCGGTCCCACCCGGCTTACACCGGGCGGGCCGGCAGCAAGGCTAACAGGTCGCCGGCCTCCACCGCGAATCCGCCCCCCGGCCTACACGAAGATCGACTCGGTTTTCTTGAAATCGGGGCATCCCGGACGTCGCGACCACCCGACTATCAGGAATCCGAGTCGATCAAGCCAGCCGCCGCGACCGGCGCCGAAGCACGGCCGGGTCAGGCGCCGCCGCGTCAGGCGCCCCGGCCGGCCTCGTAGGGGCGGCCACGCAGGCCGCCCGACCGCCGGTACGACACCGATCCGCCGTTGACCGCCGCCGGCAGGTCGCCCGGTCGGTCCAGACCCATGGCGGCTCGGCGTACCCCCTCGCGCTGGGCGGCCAGGCGGCGCTGCGCCTCCCGGCGAGCCGCAGCCCGGCGGGCCTGCTCCCGGCGCACCTCGGCCTGCCGGTCGGCCAACCAGGCGGCCTCGCGGGCTCGGACGCGGCGGCGGCGACGCCCGGCGAGGGCCTGGCCCCGCAGGTGGACGACATACAGGGCCAGGAGCAGGAAGGTGACCCCGAAGCCGACCCAGAAGCCGGGGCTGACGAACAGCACGCCGATCAACTCGACGACGTTGAGGAGCAGCAGGGCGGCGAGTACCCGGCGACGCCGGTACACGGCGGGGGTGTGCTGTCGGCGCGGCGGCGGGCGGCGACGGGACCGCTTGGACGCCGCGGGCACGGCGCGCAGCCGACCGGAGCGACGGCCGGCCGGGGGCGCGGAGACCGGCGCGCTCAACGCGCCAGTAGTCGCATCTTCACTGAGGGTGACGATCAGTGAGCGCGGGGGATGGACGGGTCGCCGTCCCGGCACAGTGCGGCGCCGCCGGCGGCGCTGGAGCACCCGCGCCGTCGACTGCGCCCGCTCCGCCACCAGCCGCTCGGTGGCGTCGTACCGGCGAACCAACGCCGGAGCCAGGGCGAGCAGGCCGGCGGCGGCGAGGACGGCGAGGAGCACCGAGGTCGGCACCCTCACCCCTCCCGTCACCGAATTCGAAGCAACCGCCATCCGACCGCAGGATCTTCCACCGATCGCGCCTGGGCGCGTGGATCGTCCGGCCGGGGAGCGCTTGCCGCAGCTTGCAGTTACTTGAGGTTACGGCGCGCCGACCGGGATGCCGCCGCGCCGCGCCGATCCCGTCCGTGGGACGAGTGGGCCGATGTCGGGAAATCCTCCTACCGCGCGTTGGCACGTACCCGGTGCCAGCGGGCCAGCAGGCCACCCTCGGCGGCGATCTCCTCACTCGTCATCGCGTACCCGATGTGGTCCCGCCACGCGCCGTCGATGTGCATGTAGCGCACGTGGTACGACTCCTCGCGGAAGCCCAACTTCTCCACCACCCGCCGGGACGGCCGGTTCTCCGGACGGATGTTCACCTCCACCCGGTGCAGCCCGCCCGAGCCGAACGCGTGGTCCACGGCGAGCGCGAGCGCCGTCGGGATCACACCCCGGCCGGCGACCCGCGCGTCCACCCAGTAGCCGACGTAGCCGGAGCAGAGTGCCCGCCGCACGATGCTGCCCACGTTGATGTGCCCGACCAGCCGGTCCCGGTCGGCCTCACGCAGGCAGACCGCGAACGGCATGCCCTCACCCTCGCGGGCCGAACGTCTCTGGTCACGGTGGACCCAACGGAACGCGGCCGGGGAGTTCATCTCGTCCCAACCGCCGGGCAGCGACGACTCCCAGGGCGCCAACCAGGCCCGGTTGGCCCGCCGCACCTCCGACCACGCCGCCGCGTCGGAGCGCCGGTAGGGCCGCAACAGCACCGGGCCGTCGGTCAGCTCCACCGGCCAGCCCGGTGCCCGCGCGGGTCCGAAGAGACTCACCGGCACAGTCTCCCGCGCGGGACCGTGTCGCGCGCAAGTGGCCCCACCGCGTTCACCGCACAGATCCGACGAGCGCCCGACGCGGGCCGCGAGCGGACCGGCCGGGACGCGTCACCGGCGGCGGTCCAACAGCAGGACATCCACTGTGGAGCCGGCCGCGGCCGTGGTGACCCGCTCGCCGAGCACCAGCAGCCCGTTGGCCTCGGCCAACCCGGAGAGGGTGAACGGCCCGCCGCTGAGCGGCTGGACCGTGTACCCGCCGCCGCGCCGCTCGGCGACGTGCGCCGGCCGGAACTCGCGCAGGCCCGTCGGCGACGACACGGTCTCCAGCAGGTGTGCCCGCACACTGGGTCGGAACA
Source organism: Micromonospora trifolii (assembly GCF_022229005.1). GTDB lineage: Bacteria > Actinomycetota > Actinomycetes > Mycobacteriales > Micromonosporaceae > Micromonospora > Micromonospora trifolii. The sequence continues at coordinate 65,044 of NZ_JAKKFD010000037.1, read as the reverse complement.
CCGGCTCGGCGCCGGCGAGCAGTTGGATGGCGGGGCGGGCCAGCACCTCGAAGCCGATCAACGCAGCGCCCGGGTCGCCGGGCAGGCACACCACCGGCACCTCCTCGGCGCCGACAGTGCCGAACCCGAGCGCAGTGCCGGGATAGAGCGCCACGTCGGTGAAGGTGACCGGCCCGACGCGACCGCCCTCGCGGCGGGAGAGGATCCGGCGCACCATGTCCCCGGGGCCGGTGCCGGTGCCCCCGGTGGTGATGATCAGGTCGGCGCGCAGCGTCTGGTCCTCCAGCAGCCCGCGCAACCCCTCCGGGTCGTCGTCGCAGATACCCACCCGGTACGCCAGTGCGCCCACCTCGGCCGCGGCGGCGGTCAGCGCGTGCGAGTTCGCGTCCACCACCTGACCGGGCTGACTGCCCCGGCCCACGTCGACGAGTTCGTCACCGGTGGCCACGATGACCACCCGGGGACTGGGCCGGACCACCACGTGCCCGATGCCGGTCGCCGCGAAGACGGCGACCAGGGCCGGGGACACGTAGGTGCCGGCCCGAGCGAGCAGGGTGCCGGCGGGCAGCTCCTCACCCGCTCGGCGTACCCCGTACCCCCGTTTGGGGGTGCGGAAGATCTCCACCGCGGCCATGCCCTGGTCGGTCCACTCCACCGGGACCACGACGTCCGCGGCGACCGGCAGCGGCGCCCCGGCGGCCACCGAGAAACACGAGCCGGGGGTGAGCCGGACCGGCCGCCAGCTCGCGGCGCCGAGATCGCCGACCACGTTGAGCCGGATGGTGCGGCCACCGGGCGTGCCGGAGGGGGCCGGGACGTAGCTCGGCCCCCGGCCCCCTCCGGAAATGTCCTCCCAGCGCGCGGCGTAGCCGTCCACGGCCGCCTGGTCGAAGGCCGGGAAGGCGTGCGGCGCGACGACGTCCTCGGCGAGGACGTTGCCGTGCGCCTGGGTGAGGTCGAGGTCGAGTGGCGGCAGCGCGCGCAACCTGCGCAGCACGCTGCCCAGGTAGTCGGCGAGCGGCGTCAACTCGTTCGCGGCCGCCTCGGCGTCGGCCGTCGCGGTCATGTACCAGATCCGCCTGCCGCGTCGGCCTTGACGAAGTCGGCCAGCCAGGACCGGAACTCGGCGCCCAGGTCGTCGCGCTCGGCGGCGATCTGCACGACGGTCTGGAGGTAGCCCAGCGGCATGCCGGTGTCGTAGCGGGTGCCCCGGTAGACGATCGCGTGCACCGGGATGCCCTCGGTACGCAGCAACTCCATCGCGTCGGTCAGCTGGATCTCGCCGCCGCTACCCGGCTTGGTCCGCCGGATCGCGTCGAAGATCTTGCCGGGCAACACGTAGCGGCCGAGCACCGCGAGGTTGCTCGGGGCGTCCTCGGGCTGCGGCTTCTCCACCATCCCGGTCACCTTGACGACCTCGCCGATGTCGGTCAGCTCCGACTCGGCCGGCTCGACCGAGGCGATTCCGTACCGCTTGGTCTCGGACGGGTCGACCTCGAAGAAGGCGAGCACCACGCCGCCGGTGCGGGCCTGCAGCTCCAGCATCGCCGGCAGCAGCGGCTCCGACGGCTTGACGAACTCGTCGCCGAGCAGCACCGCGAAGGGCTGGTCGCCGACGTGCGACTCGGCGTACCCGATGGCGTGGCCGAGCCCGAGCTGCTCGGGCTGGCGCACCGTGTAGATCTCGGCAAGCTCGCTGGGCCGGCGCACGGCGGCCAACCGCTCGGAGTCGCCCTTCTCCTCCAACCTGGTCTCCAGGTCCGGGCGACGGTCGAAGTGGTCCACCATCGACGTCTTACCCCGACCGGTGATCAGCAACACGTCACCGATGCCAGCCTGCGTGGCCTCCTCGACGATGTACTGCAACACCGGCCGATCCACCACTGGCAGCAGTTCCTTGGGCACCGCCTTGGTGGCCGGCAGGAACCGGGTGGCCAGTCCGGCGGCCGGGATGACGGCCTTGACCGCCAGGGGACGGCCGTTTGCGGCGACCGTCGATGAGGGGTTCGCTGAGTGCTCCGACATGCCGCGAGACTATCGGCCACGGCTCTGCCGCGGCGGGTGTGGCCCAGAAGACGCGCCGCCACCCGGCCCCGGCCGGGCCGCGTCCGGGCCGGCCCGCGCCGCGCCCGTCGCGCTGTCCGGCGTGTCGTCGGCCGAATCCGGTCGGGCGTGCGCCGGGCCCGCCAGCGATGATTCCGGTACGCCCACCGCCGGGTCGGACCGGGCGGGCCCGCCCGGCTCCCGGCTGACCTGCACCGGCTGGCCGGCGCGCGGCAGCCCGTCGGGTGGGCTCACCGCACACGCGAGCACCGGAATCTCCCGGGTCGGCAGATCCGAGCGCACCTCGGCGACCCGGTACGTGTCGCGGCCCGCCGCCTTGGCCGCGTAGAGCGCGTCGTCGGCCGCCTCCAGCACCTCCCGCCCGGTGCTGCCGTGGTCCGGGAAGACGGCGATGCCCACCGACACGGTCACCAGGACCGGCCCGGCGTACGCCTCGACGGCGATGGGCGTGTCGCGCACCGCCGCGCCGAGTCGCTCGGCCACGATCGCCGCGCCCCGCGCGTCGGTCTCCGGCAGCAGCAGCACGAACTCCTCACCACCCTGGCGGAAGGCCAGGTCGACCTCACGGATCTCCCCGCGCACCCGGCGGGCGAACTCGGCCAGCACGGTGTCCCCCGCCGCGTGCCCGTAGGTGTCGTTGACGTCCTTGAACCGGTCCAGGTCCAGCGCGAGGACGCTGAGCATCCGCCCGAAGCGGCTGGCCCGTTCCACCTCCCGCCGGATCGACTCGCGCAGGTACCTGTAGTTCCACAGCCCGGTGAGCGGGTCGGTGAGGGAGAGCCGCTGCGCCTCCTCGTGCACCCGGACGTTGTCGACCGCCACGGCCGCGTGGCCGGCGAAGGTGCGCAGGGTGGCCAGGTCGTCGTCGTCGAACTCGTCGGCGCCCAGCCGGTCGTAGAGGGCCAGAACGCCGAGCGCGGCAGCCGCGCCCGCCTCGTCGACCGGCCCCGAGGGTCCGCCGAGGGTGGCCGTGGCACCGCCGGGCGGGGCGGCGAACGGAACCGCGACGTAGGTGCGGCAGCGTGGCTCACCCGTTGGCGCCTCGCTCGGCTCCGCCCTGCCCCGCTGCGGTTCCCCGGTAGCCGCGACCTCACCGACCACGCCGACGCCGACCGGCACCCGGAGCGTCGGCGACCCGTCGGCCGCCTCGGCCGGCCAGCGCCCGTCCAACCCCTCGGTGCACTGCGCGACGAGCACCCCGCCGGTCTCCACGAGCAGCACGGCGCCGGCACGCGCGCCGGTGGCCCCGATCGCACTGCGCAGGATCACCCGCAGGATGCGTTGCAGGTCGTGCGTGCTGGCCAGGGTGTCGCCGAGCACCGCCAGGTGCCCGCGCAACTGATCGCGGTTGCTGGTCAACGCCGCGACGTAGGAGCCGGTCTCCCGGGTCATCCGGTTGAACGCGGCGGCCAACCGTCCCAACTCGTCGCGACTGCGTACCGGCACCCGGGCGGTCAGGTCACCCTGGGCCACCCGGTCGACAGCACCGGCCAACTCCGCCAGCGGCCGGGTGGTCACCCGGGCCAGTCTCCAGGCGGTCAGCACGGCGAGCAGCCCGGCCAGCACGACCACCCCGACCAGCGTGGCGTGCAGCCCCGGTGGCCGTTCACTGGGCACGGAGAGCACCAGTGGCAGCGGCTGCGCGTCGGTGGGCCCGAGGCGGCGCACGTACCGACCCTCGTTGGTCTCGGTGACCTGCTCGCCCCGGACAACGACGGCGGCGGCCAGCACCGCGTCGCGGACGTCGCGGGATTCGGTCGTGTGGGTGACCCGCGCGGCACTCGCCCCGCTGTCGAGCAGGGTGACCGCCACCCCTGTCACCGCCGCCAGTCGGGCCACGAAGGCACTGTCGACCAGTTGCGCGGCGGTCACCGTGCCCAGCCGGGTGCCGGCCCGATCGTGCAGGTCGACCTGGGCGGCCAGCGCACGGACCGGGCCTGGGTCCGAGCCCTCGGTCGAGCCCCCGTTCGTGGCCTCGGTCGAGCCGGCGCAGTCCTGCCACGGGGTCGAGGGCGCACCGGGCGAGACGTAGGTGACCTGACCGGCCACGTCGGTGATCAGCACCGCGGCGGCCAGACCCCGGCCGACCAGTTGCGCGGCGGCGACGGCCGGATCGGCGGTGAGCGCCACCGCGTCGGCCGTGGCCCGTAGCTGCTGGCAGAGCGCGTCGACCGAGGTACGCACTGTGGACGCCGCCACCGCCAGGCGCTCGGTGGAGCGGCTGCGGTCAACCGCCGCGACGGTGGAGGCGACGAAGAGCGCCCCGAGCAGGACCGGCCCGAGCACCACCACGAGGAAGGCTGCCGTCAACCGCCCGCGTAGCGTCACTCGGTCCCCCCGGAAGTTCCGCCTCCGTTGCTTGCGATGCTGACACAGAGCAACCGTGGGAGAGGCGTTGCGTCAGGAGTGTTGCGTGCCGGAATTTTCTGATGAAGCGGAAGTGACCCGAATGGCGAAGCGGGACACCCGTGTCGAACTGCTCGCTCGCCGCCGGTCGCTGCCCGCCGAGACCCGGGCGGCCGCCGCCGAGCGCGTGCAGGCCGAGCTGGTCGCCCTGGTACGCCGGCTGCGCCCACACCGGATGACGGCGTACGTGCCGGTCGGCAGCGAACCGGGCGGCGCCGACCTGCCCGAGGTACTGCGGGCGGCCCTGCCGGCGGACGCCGAGTTGCTGCTGCCGGTGCTCCTCGCCGACCTGGATCTGGACTGGGCGGCGTATACCGGGCCGGGTGCCTTGATCGCGGCGGGTCGGGGTATCCGAGAACCAGTCGGTGCCCGTCTCGGCGTGACCGCCGTGGCGCACGCGGAGCTGGTGGTCGTACCGGCTCTCGCGGTCGACCACGACGGTCGCCGGCTCGGGCGCGGTGGCGGTTCGTACGACCGTGCGCTCGCCCGGGTACCCGACGCAGCCCTGACGGTGGTGCCGTTGCACGACGGTGAGCTGGTCGAGGCGCTGCCGGTGGAGCCACACGACCGTCGGGTGCGCGCGGTCGTCACCCCCGCCGACGGGGTGCGTACGCTTGACGACGGCCCGGATGCGGCGCACGGTGTCGCGCCCCACACGTCCGCTGGACGAACCCGGGCCGAATGACGCACCATTGGCACTCGAATACGTCGAGTGCCAACTGGCCGAGCCCAGATCCGGAGGAGAACGTGCCCACGTACCAGTACGCCTGCACCACGTGCGGTCACCAGCTCGAGGCGGTGCAGTCCTTCTCTGACGAGCCGCTGACCGAGTGCCCGGCGTGTCAGGGGCGGCTGCGCAAGGTCTTCAACTCGGTCGGCATCGTCTTCAAGGGTTCGGGCTTCTACCGCACCGACTCCCGGGCGTCCGGTTCCGAGACGACGGCCGGCGGCACGGCCACCAAGCCGGCGAAGTCCGAGTCGTCCTCCGGTGACAGCTCGTCCTCCTCGTCCTCTTCGGGGTCCTCGTCGTCGTCCGGGTCGTCCTCGGGCTCGTCGTCCTCCTCGGGGTCGTCCTCCGGTTCGTCCTCTGGTGGATCGGGCGGCGGCAAGGCTGCGGCGGCAAGCTCCACGTCCTGATCGCCGAAGGCCCGACCCCACCTCGGGTCGGGCCTCGATCAACTCGGCTTCCAGAAAGTCGGCCTGTCCCCCGCCGCTCTGACCGCCTGGATTCCTTGATCGCGAGTCGATCGAGGCGGGCGCCGTAGCAGATCGCACCGACGGATGGGCGTTGTCCACAGGCCGCGCGGTTGTCCACAGGCGGCGGCCAGAGGGTCGGCCGAGGCAGTTGGACCTGCCTAACCTGCCGTCCAGGAGTGCCGCTGCGGCGCTCGGGGACGGGAGGCGGCAGAGCCGATGCTCGATCCGGATTCCGCGCGGGCGTTGCGCCCGCTGCGCCAGCTCACTCGGCCCGGCGGGCGCGCCCTGCTCCGGGCCGGTCTGGTCGCCGCGCTGCTCGGCCTGGCCGCCGCAGTCCTGCACACCCCTGCCGGATGTCCTCCGGCCGCCGTTCCCTCCGACGCACCCTCGGTGGCAGACCGAACCCCACCAGCACCGACCCCACCGCCGTCAGCGGGGGCCGGAACTGTCGGATCGACGTCGTGAGGGTCGGGCCGCGCCGCCGGGGTCAGTCCCAGTGCGGGGGGCGTTCCGCGAGCAGCCAGTCGTCGTTGCCGCCCGACCGCTCGCCCCAACCACTGTCGGTGTCGTCAGTGGTCTGCTCGGGCAGCACCACGAAGTCTTCGCTCAGGTCGACGGCGCGGTCATCGTCGCCACGTGCGCCGTGCGTGCCAGGGTCCTCGGTGCTCACGAGCGGCAAGACTAGCGCAGCCGACGGCGGTGCACCGGGCCATCGACCGTGGGCGCGTTCGCCAGAACCGACCGAACCGCCGACCGCGGGCGCGCCGGCCAGAAGCGACCGGGCCGCCGGTCGCGTTGGTAGCGTCGGACGGCGTGACGACCCCCAGCGGTGGCAGCACCCCGGACGACTACTGGCGACGGCCCGACACCGGTGACGACGCGGTGGCGGACCAACCTCCCGCCGCGCCCGCGACCGCACCACCGACCGGGCAGACCGGCCCAGCGTCAACGGGGCGCACTGCCAGCGGGTACCCCGGCCCGCCGCCGAGCGTGCCGCCTCCGGCGGGTTGGCGTCCACCAGTACATCTGCAGCCGGCGCCACCGCGACAACTGCCACCACAGGACATGGCCGGCCTGGACGCGGCCGAGCAGCGTTCGCAGCGGGTCACCTACGGCTTCGGCGCGGCGGCCGGCGTGGTGCTGCTGGTGCTGCTCTGTCTGCTCTGCTCGCGAGTCATCTTCTGAACGCCCCACCCCCGGGGCAGCAGCAGAGAGCGGCAGCTCAGAGGGTGGTGCCCCAGACGGTCTCGGCGCCGGAGTGGCCGGTCAGGTAGACGTAGATCAGGGCGGCGATGGCAAGGCCCACCGTCGCTACCGCCAGCACCGGGGTGACCAGCGCGGGCAGTTGCGGCACCCGGGGATGCCCACTCGTCGCCACGAGCAGCAGGACGGCCACGATCCCGAGCGGCACCACGATGCGGAACAGGATGTCGCCGTAACGGGAGTGCTCGAAGATCTGATCGAGGATCGGCCCCTGGAAGCCCCGGGCGACCAGCGCGTCGGTGAGTGCCTCACCCGACTTGACCGCGACGTACGCGGTCACCGGCGCGGCCACGGCGAGGAGGCCCAGGGCCCAGTCCAACCGGTGCCGCCACCGCGGCAGCCCCACGTACGCGATGGCCAGCACCGCCAGCAGCGGCACGAACACGACGACCGCGTGGATTACCAGGACGTGCACCGGTAGACCCAGGATCTCCTCGAACATCGAACCCTCCAGGTGGATCATGGTCAGGGGTGGTCAGCCTATGGTCCGCCGATCGTCCCCAGGCTCTCGACCGTTGACACGCGCGCCGCGTCGATCGGGTTCATCCGTTGGGCCGTACTCCCGATCTTGCGTGGCTGTGTCGGTGGCCACCCGGAGCAGGCGACGGTTGTCGATGCGGACCGGGCGTGCTGTCATTGGCCAATGTCCGGTGCCGAGGAGCTGCTGCGGTCGAGGGGCCTTCGTGTCACGCGGCCACGCCTCGCGGTGCTCGACGTGCTGGCCGACGGCGGCCATCTGGAGGTCGACGAGATCACCCGGCGGGTTCGCGAACGCCTCGACTCGGTCTCCACCCAGGCGGTCTACGACGTGCTGGGCGCGCTGTCCCGGGCCGGGCTGTCGCGCCGGATCGAGCCGGCGGGCAGTCCCGCCCGCTACGAGGCGCGCGTGGGAGACAACCACCACCACGTGGTCTGCCGGGGCTGCGGCGAGATCGCCGACATCGACTGCGCGGTGGGCAGCGCCCCGTGCCTGGAGCCGAACAGCGCCCACGGGTTCGAGGTGGACGAGGCCGAGGTGACCTTCTGGGGCCTCTGCCCGGGCTGCCGGGCCCGCCGCTCCGCCGACGCCTGACCAGCGTCGCCACAGTCCAGGCACGGCACCGGCGGCAGGTGAACGGCGAGACCGGCCCGACCGTGGCACTCTTGGACGGTGGACTCCGATGACCTCGGCCTCTTCGGTCCGGGTTCGGTCACGTGGAAGGTGCACGACGAGCCGATCCTGATCGTCGCCGGCCTGCGCTCGCTCTACCTCCAGGCGTTGCACCCCCGGGCCATGGCCGGGGTCGCGCAGAACAGCAACTACCGCACCGACGCCTGGGGCCGACTGATCCGCACCGCCACCTACGTGGCGACCACCGTCTACGGGACCACCGCCGAGGCGGAGGCCGCCGGGGCGCGGCTGCGCCGCCTGCACGACCGGCTGCGGGCCACCGACACGCTCACCGGTGAGCAGTTCCGGATCGACGAACCGGACCTGCTGCGCTGGGTGCACGTGACCGAGGTCGAGTCGTTCCTGAACACGGCCCGACGCGCCGGGCTGCCGCTGAGCGACGACGAGGTGGACGGCTACTACACCGAGCAGCGCCGCGCCGCCGCCCTGGTCGGCCTGGACCCGGCCACCGTCCCGGGGACCGCCGCCGAGGTCGCGGACTACTACAAGGCCGTACGACCACAGTTGCGGATGACCCGGGAGGCAGCCGAGACGGCGGTGTTCCTCACCGCCCCACCGCTGCCGTGGAAGCTCAGCCTGCCGGTCCGGTTGGGGCTCACACTGGGCCCGCCACGCTGGGCGTACCTGGGGATCGCCAGCACTGCGTTCGCGCTGCTGCCGACGTGGGCACACCGGATGTACGGAGGTCTCGGTCTACCGACCACCGCACTGTCGGCGGACCTGACAGTGCGCGCGCTGCGGCTCGCGTTCGCCGCCGTCCCCCGCCGCTACCTGGAGGGGCCGTTGATACAGGCAGCCAAGGAGCGGGCCGCGCGGCAGGCCGCCGCCTCGCTGGCCGGCTGACCCGACCCTCGGCCGGGGTATCAGCCGTCGGCGGGCCGGTCCATGGCCGCCCACGGCTCCTTGCCCGGGACCTGCGAGCCCGTCGGGCAGTGCCGCCGGAAGTCGCACCAGCCACAGCGCGGGCCGGGTGCCACCGGGAAAGCCTCGTCCGCGTCGGCGCCGTCGGCGACTGCGCGCTCGGCGGCCATGATGTCGCGGGCCGTCTCTTCCGCGCGGGTCAGTTGTCGGGCCAGTGACTCGACGGTGTGGTCGTGGCCGGCGACAGTGCCGGTCGGCAGGTGGTGCAGCTCCACCCGGCGGCACGGGCGACGGAACACCCGCTCGGCGGCGTACGCGTAGAGCGCCAGCGCCTGCGAGCCTCGGGCGTCGTCAGTGTCCAGCCCGGTGCGACCGGTCTTGTAGTCGACGATGACCAGCTCCGGCCCCTCCGGGCCGGGCCGCGAGTCGATCCGGTCGGTGCGGCCGTTGAACGCCAGCACCGCGGTCTTGACCGCCACCACCCGCTCCACACCGAGCGGGTCGGAATCCGGCTCCAGCGTCTCGACGTACGCCTCAAGCCACCCCAACGCGCGCCGGTAGGCGGCCCGCTCCTGCTCGTCGTCGCGGTAGCCCTCGCGGACCCAGGTGCCCTTGAGCAGCGTGGCCAGCGCCTCGGGGCGCCGGCGGTCGGCGGGCAGCGCATACCAGTTCTTCAGAGCGGTGTGCACGCTGGCGCCGAGCGAGTTGTGTGCCCACGGCGGGCCCTTGGGTGGGGCGGGCCGGTCGACGTAGGAGTAGCGGTAGCGACGCGGGCAGTCCGCGTACGCGCCGAGCTTGCTCGGGGTGCAGACGAACAGCCGCTCCGGCATGCCCTCGAAGCCGAGCTGCTCGGCGTCGCCGGCGCGCTGCCGAGGGGCCCGGCCGCCGGCGGCCGGCCGCCCCGCTGATGAGGATCGTCGCACGCCTGCGATCCTGCCATCCGCCCCCGACATCGCGCGCGTGCCGTCAGGCCATGTTGACGTACTGCGTGACGAAGGCGGCCACCGCGTCGGCGATGAGCTGCACGGCGATCGCGGCCAGCAGCAGGCCGGCGATCCGGGTCAGCACCTCGATCCCGCCCGGCCGGAGGATCTTCACGATGCCGCCGGAGAAGCGCAGGACGATCCAGACGGCGACCATCACGGCGAGGATCGCCACGGCGATGGCGCTGAACTCTCCCAACCCGTCGGCCTGCTGGACGAAGAGCATGGTGGCCACGATGGCGCCCGGGCCGGCCAGCAGTGGCGTACCCAGCGGCACCAGCGCGATGTTGGAGGTGACCTGCTGGCTCGGGTCGTCGGCCTTGCCGGTCAGCAGCTCCAGCGCGACGAGCACGAGCAGCAACCCACCGGCCGCCTGCAACGCCGGCAGGTCCACGTGCAGATAGTCGAGCAGGGTCTGCCCCGCCACCGCGAAGATCACGATGACGCCGAGCGCCAACGCGACGGCCTGCCAGGCTGCCCGGTTGCGGTCGCGGGCGGGCAGCGGGCCGGTCAGCGCCAGAAAGATCGGCATCATGCCCGGCGGGTCGGTGATCACCAGCAGGGTCACGAAAACCTCGCCGAACAGCTTCAGATCCACGTGATCAACCTAGCCGCGCGACGATGGGCGAAATACCCGGATCAGCCCGAAGCGACCTCGGTCACCCCCTCGGCGACGATCCGCTCGTACGCCTCGACGCTGGTGCTGAACGCGCCGAGTTGGACTGTCTTGTGGGTGCCGTGAAAATCCGAGGAGCCGGTGACGAGCAGACCCAGCTCGGCGGCGAGCGCCCGCACGTGTTCCCGCTCGGCCGGGCTGTGGTCCTCGTGGTCGGCCTCGAGCCCGGCGAGCCCGGCGGCGGCCAGCTCGGCGATCAGCTCGTCGGGCACCACCCGGCCGCGTCGGGTGGCCCGCGGGTGGGCGAAGACCGGCACGCCTCCGGCCGCCCGGACCAGTCCAACGGCCCGGAACACGTCGATGTCCTCCTTGGGCAGCCGGTACCGCTCGCCCAGCCAGTCCGGGCCGAACGCCTCCCGAACGCTGCCGACGAGGCCGGCGCGGATGAGTGCCTGCGCGAGGTGCGGGCGTCCCACGGTGCCGCCACCCGCGCCGGCCAGGATGTCCGGCCAGTTCACGTCGACGCCGTCGGCCCGCAGGAGGTCGACCATCCGCTCGCCGCGCTCCTCCCGGGCGGCCCGGACCCGCGCCAGCTCGGCCACCAGCTCCGGGTGGTCCGGGTCGAACAGGTACGCGAGCAGGTGCAGCGGCACCGCCGGCTGTGCACCGGACCAGCGGCACGACAACTCCGCACCCCGGATCAGACGCAGACCTGGCGGCAGCGCGCCGACGGCCGGCGCCCAGCCGGCCGTGGTGTCGTGATCGGTGATCGCCAGCACGTCCAGCCCGGCGTCCGAGGCAGCGCCGACCAGCTCGGCCGGGGTCAGCGTGCCGTCGCTGGCCGTCGAGTGGGCGTGCAGGTCGATCCGGGGGGCGGGGCCGGTACGCGAGGTCACCGCCCGACGCTACCGAGGAAACAGTGAGCCCGGCTCACATGGGTCGCCCAGGTCACCCGGGATCAGAAGCCATTCACCAGGATCGGAAGCTCTCCGGCTGGCACGCCGGGCACCGCAGCGGGGGTGGCGGGCTTTCCCGCCCGCACCTGGCCGACGTCGACCTGGACCAGCTCGCCGGTGCCGTCGAGGTAGGAGGCCTGGGTCTCGTCACTCCACACGATCACCCCGGTCATCGGCGGACCGGCCGCAACGGCTGTCGCACCCGGCCCGAGCCGCTGGAGGTCGACCAGCAGGGACCGACCGGCCTTGCCGCTCCCCCCGTTGACCAGCAGCCAACGCCCGTCCGGCGAGACCCCGCCGACGCCGTCCTGGCTCAGGCCCGGACCGCAGCCGGTGCGGACCGGGTCGAGGTGACGTGTCGGGGCGAGGATGGCGAGGCAGGTCCGGCCCGGTTCGGTCGTGGTGACCTGGGCGACGAGCCGCCCGTCGGGCAGCCCCCCGTAGACGTTGAGGCTCTTCCGGTCCACGGCGTCGGGCAACGGCCCCGCACCGGGCCGCCAGAGCGTGTGACCGGCGCCGACCCTGTCGAGTCGGACCAGCACGCTGTCAGCGACGAACCGGACGGGCTCCGCCGACGCGGGCACCGGGGTGCGCACCGCCCCGATGAGTTGGGTGCCCACCACCCCTGCCACCAGCAGATCGTCTCCTTCGAGCCAGGCGACCTGGCGGCTGTCCGGGGCCAGGACGATCGCGCCGGCCCCGGCCAGCAGCACCTGCACCAGGCCGTCGTCCTGCACGACCGACAGCGAGCGTCCCGCGATGCTCGGCGCACCGATCACCAGCCAACCGCCGCCGCTGGGCAGCGGCTGGACGTGTTCGGCCGGCCCGACGTCGGGCAGCACCAGCCGCCGCCCGTCGGCGTTGACCAACGTCTCGCCGACCAGGTGGGAGGACGACGTCGTGGGCGAGGGTGCGGGGCCGGGAACGCTGGCCGTCGGGAGCGGTCGGTTGGTCGGGTCCGGGTCGCCGATCACCACGATGGGTGAGCCGTCCCGCCTGGTTTCGGTACCGAGCTGGGCCATGCCGGCACTGAGCAGCACTGTGGTGACCGCCGCGAGGGCGAGGCCGGCGGCGGTGCGTCGACGCCGGATGCGGTTCGCGCGGCGGATGGCCTGGCCGGCCGGATCGACGCGCAGTGGGCGGGCAAGGGCGACCTGGTGCGAGAGTGTCTCCCGCACCGCACCTTCCAGCTCGTCAGGCCGCACCTGGTATGAACGCTGCGGGCCGGCCGTCAGGTTGTCGCGCCGGCCTGGGAACTGACTCACTGCCCTTCCCCGGAGCCCGTGCCGACGGGCACGGCCGCCGGGGCGGTGGGAAGCACGACCTGCGGGGTGATCGCACGCGGCACGGCGGGGCGCGACGCGGCGGGGCGGGGCACGGGTTGGCTGGCCGCCCGTCCGGGCCGGGGTGTGGCGGCACCGGTCGGGACCCGCCCGGTCCGGGAGCCCGAGCCCGTGGTCCGGCCGGCGGCACCGGTCGCGGCACCGGCGGCAGCGGCCGGCCGGGCGGCGATGCCGGCGGCGGCCGCGAGCTCCGGTGCGTCCGCGCCGAGCCGCCGACGCAGCGTGGCGAGCGCCCGGGACGCCTGGCTCTTCACAGTTCCCGGTGAGATGTCCAGCATCGCGGCGGTCTGCGCCTCCGACATGTCCTCGTAGTAGCGCAGCACCAACACTGCCCGCTGCCGGTTGGGCAGCTCCCGGAGATGCCGCCAGAGCAGGTCACGGTCCAGTTGCTGCTCGATCTCGTCGACGCCGGCCCGCTCGGGCAGCACCTCGGTCGGGCGTTCACCGTGCCAGCGTCGCCGCCACCAACTGGTCGACGTGTTGACCATCACACGCCGGGCGTACGGCTCGACGGCCTCGATTCCGCCGAGCCGCTTCCACGCGAGGTAGGTCTTGGTCAGCGCGGTCTGGAGCAGATCCTCGGCCGTGGCCCAGTCTCCGGTGAGCAGATAAGCGGTGCGTAGGAGCGCGGCGGAGCGGGCCGCGACGAACTCGCGGAACTGCTCCTCCAACGAGTCCTTGCTCGCCACCGCCCACCTCCACACCCCTGCCGTCCTGGCAGAGTGCCACGTCAGGGGCGCTCTGGTCCATGACGAAAGGTGCGCACTTGCTCCGATGTTCGGTCGAAAACCTTTACGCCCCGTCGTCGGCCTTGGCCTCGTCGGCCTCCTTGCCGAGCCGCGCCTCGACCGCCTGCGGCTCGTACATCTCCTCGACGACGCGCAGGTAGAGCTCGTTCGGGTTGGGCAGGTTCTTGATCTCGCGGAGCGCCTGCTCCTGGCCGGCCGACTCCAGCACGAAGGTGCCGTAGTTGAGCGCGCGACCGGTCGGGGTCTGCTCGTACTTCATGTCGGTGACCCGGACCAGCGGCATCATCGCCACCTTGCGGGTGACGATGCCGTTGACCACCATGACCCGCTTGTTGGTCAGGATGAACCGGTCATACCACCAGTCGGCGACCTTCCACGCCACCCAGCCCATCACCGCGAACCACAGCAGCACGGCGATGGTGGTCAGCACGCCGACGTCCTGGCCGGCGAGGAAGCCGGAGAGGTAGCCGAGCACGAAGGTCGCCGCGACGCCGATCAACAGCGGGTTGGTGAGGTGGATCCAGTGTCGCTTCCACTCGCCCCGGTAGCGCTCGGTGGGGAAGAGGTAGCGAGCCACCAGCGAACTGGGCTCGTCTTCCAGTGGCAGCACCCGCCGAGGGGTCGAGCCGGTCGCGTCCGCGCGCAACCCGGCCAGCTCGTCCTCGGAGATCTGCGGTGGCTGGTAGCTGGCCTCCGGATCACGGACCCACCCCCGACCGGAACGACCCTGGCCGGCATAGCCGGGCCCGTCGCCATAGCCGACGTCGTCCGAAAGGGACGGACCGTCGGACAGGCCGGGACCGGCCCCGTAGCCCGGGCCGTCATCAGGCCCGATCCGCGGGATCGGCTCGGTGTCGCGCTCGCGGCGCTCCCGGTCGGGGTCGTCCGGGTCGAAGGGTGGTCCGGAGGGGCTGCCCATCGGCGGCTAGGCGACGAGACTGGTGAAGAAGTCGCCAAACCCCTGGGCAATATCCATGATCCCGCCGCCGAGCGACTTGAACACGTCCGCCGCAGAGTTTGGCCGGTAGGCGACGAAGAAGATCAAGAATGCGATTCCGGCCCAGGTGAGGACCTTCTTGACCATGGCGGGCCATCCTCTCGCGCGGCGCCGGGTCCCATTACCGCAGCGGCACCCAGAGTATCAGTGTGGTGTCGTACAGTGAATATCTGCGTCCGTTCTCCGTCAATCCGGAAGAGTTGTCAAGCTCTACCGGGTAGATACGGGGACGGTGCGCCGTACACGAGCTCGGGCGGAGTCCACTCGGTCAGGTCGTGTAGCACGACGTCTTCCGCGAGCAGGTGACCCGCACTCGCCGGCCAGGCTATCGCATGGAGCCACATTCCCCGAGCTTCGCCGGCGTACGCGCTTCGATCCGTTGGTGAATTCACCAACCACAGTGGAGTGGGGTGCCCGCCGACCTTGATCTTCGCCTGTCCGACGTGGTCAGGGTGACCCGACCCCGGGTCGGTCAGCGCGTCCACCAACTCCGGCCCCGGATCCGGGCCGGCCAGACCGGCGAGCCTGGTGCCCAGGCCGACACCCGGTTCCTCGGCCACGAAGACCAGATCGGCCGGGCCGCCACCGAGCGGGGCCGGGCCCGCGCAGGCCACCACCGTCGCCCGCACGCCCGTCCGGTCGTCCCCGGCGTACGCCACGCCGGTGAGTGTCCAACCGGGCGGCAGCGGCCACGGGCACCACAACGGCGTCACCGGCGGATCGCCGGTCGCGGTGATCCGTTCCACCACGCTCGCCACGATGTCCGCTCCGATGTGCTCCGGCACGTGCAGCGGCGGCACCGGGCCGCAGCGCACGCACCTCGAGTCGGTGTTCATCAGATCCGGCGCCCGTACCGGGCCCCCGCATCTCGGACAACTCACCGCGACACTCACATCCCCACCGTCTCCCCGCAGTGGCGGCACGTCAAGCCGGAACGTCCGATTCGGCACCGTACGTGGGTCAGTCCGGCGGCGTACCGGCGTGCGCACGGATCCAGGCGTGCATGGCGATTCCACTGGCCACGCCCGCGTTGATCGACCTCGTCGAGCCGTACTGGGCGATTGAGTAGAGCTGGTCGCACGCGGCACGGGCCGGCGCGGAGAGGCCGGGCCCCTCCTGACCGAACAGCAGCACGCAGTCCCGCGGCAGGGTGCCGGTCTCCAGCGGGCGCGACCCGGGCAGGTTGTCGATGCCGAACACCGGCAGCTGCCGCTCGGCCGCCCAGGCCACGAACTCCTCGATCGTCTCGTGGTGCCGTACGTGCTGGTACCGATCGGTCACCATCGCGCCGCGCCGGTTCCACCGTCGCCGTCCGACGATGTGCACCTCGGCGGCGTTGAACGCGTTGGCGTTGCGCACCACAGTGCCGATGTTGAAGTCGTGCTGCCAGTTCTCGATCGCGACGTGGAAGCCGTGCCGGTGCCGGTCCAGGTCGGCCACGATCGCCTCGTGCCGCCAGTAGCGGTAGCGGTCGACGACGTTGCGCCGGTCCCCCTCCGCCAGCAGCTGGGGGTCGTAACGGGGGTCGTCCGGTGGGTCCCCCGGCCAGGGGCCCACACCCACCTCAAGCTGGTCGTCGGTCACGGTCATCAGAGGGTACGGACCGTGTCGGCGCCCGCCGCGACGACCTGCCGGTCACCCCAGGTCGAGGGCGGCACCGAGCCGGTCCAGGAAGCGCCGGTCCGCCGGGTTGGCCGGTGGGTCCGCCCGGCGCACGCCGGCACCGGGCACCGCGCGACAGACCCGGGCCGCGACCGACTGCACCCACTGGCGGTACGCGGCCGAGTCGGCGGGGTCGGCCCGTCGCCGGAGGACCCGGCTCGCCGCCCGGCAGGCGGCCAGCAGATCCACCAGGTCGGTGAGCCGTTCGGCGGGTTGCGGGGCGCCGTCGTGGCGGGCGTAGATCGTGGCGACCACCGCGCGGACCAGGTCGCTGTCGGAGGCTCGGCCCGCGGCCACGGCATCCAGCCCGGCCAGGCTGGCCGACACTCCACGCTCCGTCCGGCCAGGACCGGGTGCCGCGGCGGCCACGAGAACCCGACCGGGCAGGCTGGTGAGCAGATCCCACTCGGCGGCGGAGTAGACAGCTGTGGTCAACGGTGCGGCTCGGCGGCCGGCAGAGGACGGCTCTCCCGCTACGGAGTGGCTCATCGGAACCTCCGGCGTCAGCATATGCCCCGAGACGGGAACAGGGCCCCTTCCCCAGCAGACCCGCGGTGGGGAAGGAGCCCGTGTTCGTCTACGGTCGAGCCCGCCGCGACGGTCAGCGCGGCTCGGGGAAGCTGGGCCGCTCCGGATCCACGCCGTCGGGCACCGCGGCGGCCGCGTACTCCCGCTTGGGGACCATGACCTTGCGCCGGAAGACGCAGACCATCGTGCCGTCCTGGTTGTAGCCGCGGGTCTCCACCGACACCACGCCCCGGTCGGGTTTCGAGCCGGACTCACGCTTGTCCAGCACCGTGGTCTCGCCGTAGATGGTGTCGCCGTGGAAGGTCGGCGCGACGTGCCGCAGCGACTCGACCTCCAGGTTGGCGATCGCCTTGCCACTCACGTCGGGCACCGACATGCCGAGCAGCAGCGAGTAGATGTAGTTGCCGACCACGACGTTGCGCTTGAACTGGCTGGCTGTCGCGGCGTAGTGCGCGTCCATGTGCAGCGGGTGGTGGTTCATCGTGAGCAGGCAGAAGAGGTGGTCGTCGTACTCGGTGACGGTCTTGCCCGGCCAGTGCCGGTAGACCGCGCCGACCTCGAACTCCTCGTAGTAGCGACCGAACTGCATGCTGGTCCCTTCGACGGGCGGCGATGGAGTTCGGCACAGCATGCCTTACCGATGGTTAAGGCGACCGGCGGGGCGCGACGGCGGCGGAAATGTCACACCGGTCACTCACCTGGGGGGAGACGCAATGAGCGGCGGGGCCCTCCCCGGCACCCGCCGCCCACGCTCTGATGTGAGGAATTCTGCCCTACGCCTGCGTAGGTTCACAGAGATCGCGGTCACATTTATCTTTTTGTAACACTACTGTCCGTGACGAAGCGGAGGTTGATCAGCGATCTCCGCAGGCGGGATACCTCCTTGTCAAGGCCCAAGTTACCGATTCGTAGTGCTCAATCGCGTGGATCTCCCTGGAAACGCTCCCATTACCGCAGGTCACGCAAGTGCGTCATGCACTTGCGTTCCGCAGGTCGGGTGTGAACAGATGCCTGTCGATGACCTGCGGCACCCCCCGGCAGCCCCGAGCACGTTTCGTGCCCCACCGCCCGGGAATTCGATACGGTCAGCCCTGGTTCTACGGGACGTAGATAAACCGCGGTGATCGGAGAGTGCAATGGCAACCGTTGAGCTGACCTCGACGAACTTCGACGAGGTGACCGGCAACGACGGCATCGTCCTGGTCGACTTCTGGGCCGACTGGTGTGGTCCGTGCAAGCGGTTCGCCCCGGTCTACGAGCGCTCCTCGGAGAAGCACCAGAACATCGTCTTCGGCAAGGTCGACACGGAGGCTCAGCAGGAGCTGGGCGCCAAGTTCGACATTCGTTCGATCCCGACGATCATGGCGATCCGTGACGGCGTCATCGTCTTCGCCCAGCCGGGCGCCCTTCCCGAGTCCGCGCTGGAGAACCTGATCGAGCAGGTCGAGGCGCTGGACATGGACGACGTCCGCAAGCAGCTGGCCGAGCACAACCACTGAGTCGTCAGCGCGACGACACGCGAGGCCGGGCCCGATGCGGGCCCGGCCTTCGTCGTACCCCCAGCAACCTCCACATGATCACCTGCCTGGTCAGGCCGAACTGCCCGTCGGAGGGACCCGAGGCCGTCGGTACATCCCGTATCGTCACGACCCGATGGAGAACCTGACCACCCGCGGGCGCGTGACCCGGCTGGGCGCTACCGCACTGGGGCTCGTCCTGCTCGTCGTCGGCACCTTCTGGGGCAGCGACGACGACTTCCCGTTCGGCCCGTTCCGGATGTACTCCACCTCCAACCCGCCGAACGCACCCGCACCCGACACCCGCGTCGAGGGGGTGAACAGCTCCGGGACGCTGATCGACCTCGACCAGAACGCGACAGGAATCCGCCGCGCCGAGATCGAGGGCCAGCAGGCCCGATACGCCGCCGACCCGACGCTGCTCACCGAGGTCGCCGACGCGTACGCCGAACGCCACCCGGACGCTCCCGCGCTGGTCGAGGTCCGCATCGTCATCCGCTGGCACGGCATCCGCGGCGGCCGACCGACCGGCCAGCACACCGACCAGACCGTCGTCCGCTGGCAGGCCACCCGATGAACCGCTGGCTGACCGAGGCCGTACCCCGGGGCCGGGTGGCCGCCTTCCGCACTCTGATCTACCTGTTCGTCGCCGCCGATCTGGTGATCTTCACCCCCTGGGTACGCACCCGGGTCAGCGTGCCCGGCGACCTGTACCGGCCACTCCTGATCGGCCGCCTGCTCCCACTGCCGACGCCAACCGAGACGCTGGTGACGGTGATCTTCTGGGCGTTGCTGCTGCTCGCCCTCCTCGCCGCCACCGGACGAGCGCCCCGGCTGCTCGGCTGGGCGGTGTGCGCGCTGTACCTGGAGTGGATGATCATCGCGATGAGCTACGGGAAGGTCGACCACGACCGGTTCGGGCTGCTCGTCGCGCTGGCCGTGCTGCCCACCGCCGGTCGGGCCCGACACGGCGACACCACCCGCACCGAGGCCGGCGGCTGGGCGCTACGCGTCACCCAGATCGCGGTCATCTGCACGTACTTCCTGGCCGCCTTCGCCAAGCTGCGCTTCGGCGGCTTGGACTGGCTGACCGGCTCGGTCCTGGCCCGCGCGATCATCCGGCGCGGCACCGACCTGGCGGACCTCATCGCCCAGGTGCCGCACCTGCTGATCGTCGCCCAGTTCGGCATCGTGGCGTTCGAGCTGCTGAGCCCGGTGGTCTTCCTGCTGCCACCCCGCTGGCGACTCGCCATGGTCGGCTTCTTCTACTCGTTCCACGCGGTCACCATCGCGACCATCACGATCTCGTTCGCGCCGCACCTGGCCGCGATGACCAGCTTCCTACCGCTGGAGCGGGTGCGCCCGCTGGTCTGGGCCCGCCGGCTCATCGGCCGTAGCCCTTCCGAGGCGGCGACGACGGATGCCCCGGAACCGCGCCAGACCGACGTCGAGAGGGTGCCGGCTGACCAGGACCCGGTGGTTGCCGGCGCGGAGCGGTCGCTCGACGATCAGGCGCCGGTGGTCGGGCGGCCGGCCGGCCCGTAGAGCCGCTCCCGGGCCTCCTGCGGGAGGGAGCAGGCAGCCGTGCCACCGGGAAGCCGGTGCCGGTTGCGCGCCACCCAGCGGTACAGCGGCCAGGCCGCAACGCGCACCGGAGGAATCCGCAGGCCGGCGCCGGCGACCCGCCAGAGCGGACCACTCGCGGCGAGAAGCTTCGCGATGGCGTCCGGACCGGCCGCGCGCGAGCCGTCCGCGCCGACCCACTGCACTGCCTCCTCGCACTCGGCCGTGGTGAGGCCGAGCGCGTCCAGGTCGGCGAACTGCCAGGGCACCACCCGGGCGGCGGTGGGGATGCGGCGCTCGATGAACTCCGCACAGCTCGTGCAGAACGCGCAGTCCCCGTCGTAGACGAAGGTCGACGTCTCCATGGCGTCCATCCTCCCCTCTCCGACCGCCCGAACGCCCACCGGTGTACGGCGGGTCACTTGCGCTTGCCTCGTACACGTGTTCGAATAGTGGCCATGCGCTGGGACAACCTCACCGCTCCCCCGGTTGAGGGAGACCCCGAGCGGGCAGCGCCAGCGACGCCACCCCTGCCGCTGGCGCTGCCCGGCGCCGTCGCCCGCACCTTCGACACCCCCGAGTTCGCCGGGATGACCTTCTACGAGGTGCAGGCCAAGTCCATCCTCAACCGGGTGCCCGGGCAGTCCCGCGTCCCGTTCGAATGGACGATCAACCCGTACCGGGGCTGCTCTCATGCCTGCGTCTACTGTTTCGCGAGAAATACCCACACTTATCTCGATCTCGACGCCGGCGCGGACTTCGACCGGAAGGTGATCGTCAAGGTCAATGCCGGTGAGCTGGTCCGGCGGGAGCTGGCCGCGCCGCGCTGGCGGGGCGCGCACGTGGCGATGGGCACCAACGTGGACTGCTACCAGCGCGCCGAGGGTCGTTACCGACTGATGCCGCAGATCATCGGCGCCTTGCGCGACTTCGCCAACCCGTTCTCGATCCTCACCAAGGGCACGCTGATCCTGCGCGACCTGCCGCTGCTGCGCGAGGCCGCCGAGGTCACCACTGTGGGCATCTCCTTCTCGGTGGGGTTCGTCGACGAGCATCTCTGGCGCACCGTCGAGCCGGGCACACCGCACCCACGCCGCCGACTGGACGCCGTCCGGGCACTCGCCGACGCCGGCTTCTCCGTCGGCGTGCTCATGGCCCCGATCCTGCCCGGCCTCAGCGACAGCGACGAGTCGGTCGACGCCACCGTCTCGGCGATCGCCGCCGCCGGTGCGACGAGCGTGACCGCCCTGCCCCTGCACCTGCGTCCCGGTGCCCGGGAGTGGTACGCGCACTGGCTCGCCCGCGAGCACCCGCACCTCGTGCCCCGCTACCGCGAGCTGTACCGGGCCGGTGCGTACGCCCCGCAGGCATACCAGCGGGAGTTGACCGCACGGGTGCGGATCGCCGCCCGCCGGCACGGGCTGCACCGCGGAGAGCGGGGCGACAACCGCAGCCTGCCCGAGCCTCCGCCACCGGCGGCGGCCGAGCAGCTGACGCTGTTGTAGTCGGAGCTACAGTCGGCGGGTGCGTACAGCTCAGCAGATCCTCGCCGACTCCGCCGTGATCGCCGTCGTGGGCGCGTCCCGCGACCCCTTCAAGGCCGCGCACGGCGTGCCGTTGCAGATGCAGCAGTACGGCTGGCGCATCATCCCGGTCAACCCGACTGTCGACGAACTGTTCGGGGAACGGGCCTACAAGACCCTTGCCGACATTCCGCACCCCGTCGACCTGGTGGACGTGTTCCGACCGGCGGCCGACGCCGTGCAGGTGGTCCGGGACGCGGCGGCGATCGGCGCCCCCGCGGTCTGGCTCCAACTGGGCATCGTCTCGGCGGAGGCACGGCGGATCGCCGAGGAGGCCGGCATGGACTACGTGGAAGACCGCTGCCTCATCGTCGAACGCGCCGCCGCCAACCTGACCCGCCTCCCCTGACCCGACCCACCTCCCCACCCCCGCGATCTTGCACTTACTGTCCCGGCATACCCGGCACAAGGGTCAATCGGGCAACCGAAAGTGCAAGATCGCGAGGGTGGGGGCGAGGGCGGGCGGGGCGGGTCAGAGCTTGTATTCCTTGAGGAGACCTCGGGAGATGATGGTCTTCTGGATCTCCGAGGTGCCCTCGCCGATGAGCAGGAACGGGGCCTCCCGCATCAGCCGCTCGATCTCGTACTCCTTGGAGTAGCCGTAGCCGCCGTGGATGCGGAACGCCTCCTGGACGACCTCGGCGCAGTATTCCGAGGCGAGCAGCTTGGCCATCCCGGCCTCGACGTCGTTGCGCTGGCCGGCGTCCTTGAGTCGGGCGGCGTTGACCATGAGGGCGTGCGCGGCCTCGATCTTCGTGCCCATCTCGGCGAGCTTGAAGGCGATCGCCTGGTGCTTGGCGAGGGGCTGGCCGAAGGTCTTGCGCTGCTGGGCGTAGCTCACCGCCAGCTCGAAGGCGCGGATGGAGATGCCGCAGGCGCGGGCGGCCACGTTGACCCGGCCCACCTCGATGCCGTCCATCATCTGGTAGAAGCCGCGACCCACCTGGTCGGCGCCGCCGAGGATCGCGGAGTCGGGCACTGTCACGCCGTCGAGCACCATCTCGGTGGTCTCGACGCCCTTGTAACCCATCTTCTCGATCTTGCCGGGGATGGTGAGGCCGGGGGCGGTCTCGCCGAAGCCCGGCTCCTTCTCCAGCAGGAAGGTGCTCATGTTGCCGTACACGGACTCGGCGCCGGTGTCGGTCTTGACCAGGGTGGCGACCACCGAGGAGTACGCCCCGTTGGTGAGCCACATCTTCTGCCCGTTGAGCACGTAGCTGTCGCCGTCGCGGACCGCCCGCGACTTGATCGCTGAGACGTCGGAGCCGGTCTCGGGCTCGGACATGGAGAACGCGCCGCGTACCTCGCCGGTGGCCATTCTCGGCAGCAGGCGGGCCTTCTGCTCGGCGGACCCGTGCTGGGAGATCAGGTACGCCACGATGAAGTGGGTGTTGACGATGCCGGAGATCGACATCCAGCCTCGGGACAGTTGCTCCACCACCAGCGCGTAGGTGAGCAGTGATTCGCCGAGGCCGCCGTACTCCTCGTCGATGGTGAGGCCGAACAGCCCCATCTCGCGCATGCCGTCGAGGATGTCGGTGGGGTACTCGTCGGCGTGCTCAAGCCGCTGCGCGTGCGGGATGATCTCCTTGTCGGCGAAGTCCCGAACGGTCTCCAGGATCGACTGTTGCACATCGGTCAGGCCGGGCGTCTGGGCGAGTCGGGCCATCTCAGCCTCCGGGGATCCGCGCACTACTCATGGGTAACTGAACGCTGGGTCAGTATCGGCCCCTCGGGTCGACGAGGCCAAGGTGACCAGTCCACACAACCGCTGTGAAAAGGTTCACCGCTGCGGGTAGCGTCCGGCAAGAGGGACTTTTCCGGCACCGGCAGGAGGAGGACAGCTGTGAGCTACCCGCCGCCGTCGGGACCGCCCGAGGACGAGCCGCCGCCGTCACCCTACGAGCCACCGAAGGACCAGTCGCCGTACGCGCCACCGCCGGCCGGCCAGGCGCCGTACGTGCCGCAGCCGGACCAGCCCGCGTACGAGCTGCCAGCGGAACGCTCACCGTACGGGCCACCAGCGGGCGAACCGTCGCCGTACGGCCACCAGGGGCCACAGCAGTCGGCGCACTGGAGCCAGCAACCGCCGTACCCCCCGCAGGGCCCCTACGGCCAGTACGGCCCACCGCCGGCCGGGCCGGGTCGGGGCACCAACGTGCTGGCGATCCTGTCGCTGGTGTTCGCCTTCGTCTTTCCGCCCGCCGGCGCCGTCCTCGGCCACGTGGCCAAGCGGCAGATCCGCACCAGCGGCGAGGAGGGCGGCCAGCTCGCGACGTGGGGGCTGATCCTGGGCTACGTCTTCACCGGGCTCACCGTGCTGGCCTGCTGTGGCTGGCTGGCGCTGGTGGCCTTCAGCAACAACGGCGACAGCGGCAGCTACTGACGAACGGGCCGGTGTGGCCCGTCGCGGTCAGCGGAAGCGGGCCTCACGGACGCTGTTGCCGCCGTCCACCACCAGCATCTGCCCGGTGATGTACGAGGCAGCCGGCGAGCAGAGGAAGCTGATCGCCGCGGCGACCTCGTCCGGCGTGCCCGGCCGCCCCACCGGGGTGCCCAACCCCTGCTTGATCTCGGCCATCGTGGAGGCCGCGGTGTAGATGGTGCCCGGCGCCACCGCGTTGACTGTCACGCCGTCGGCGATCATCTCCATGGCCAGCGCCCGGGTCAGCCCGACGACCCCCGCCTTCGCCGCGGCGTACGCGGCTTCGGTGGGCAGCGCGTTGACCGGGCCGGCCGTGGCCGACAGGTTGACGATCCGACCCCAGCCCCGCTCGGCCATCCCCCCGATGAACGCCCGGCTGCACAGGAACGCGGTGGAGAGGTTGCGGTCGATCTCACCGCGCCACTCGTCGTAGGTCAGCTGCGCCACCGGCCGCAGCACCCCCTGGCTGGCGCGACTGGCCAGACCGGCGTTGTTGACCAGCACCTCGACGTCGCCCAACTGCTCGGCGACCGCATCGGCCAACGCGCCGACCTCGGACTCGTCGGTCAGGTCGGCGACGAAGCCGGTCACGCCCAGCTCGGTAGCCCGCTCGTGGATGCGTCGGGTGGTGGAGACGATGGCCACCCGCGCGCCCAGGTCGGCGAGTCGCCGGGCGGTGGCGTACCCGATGCCGTCCGGGCTGCCCGCCCCGGTGACAAGGGCGACCCGCCCGTCGAGGCGCATGGTGACAGGGTCGGTGAGCGCGATCGGCTCGTCGGGGCCGGGGCTGCCCGCCGGGGCGGCCGTCCGGGCGCGCCGGGCCGCGCCCGGGCGGCTGACGTCCCGTCGGGGTCGACTGCCGGAGCGGTCCGCGGCGCGCGCGTCGTATGCCATGTCAGGGATCCTGCCCGTTACGACCGGCCCGAGCAACGCGGCACCCGGAAGCAGGGGCGTCGGGTTTGGGCGGCGCTGGCTACCCTGTCTCCGCACCCCAACCTGACGGAGAGTTCGCATGACCAATCCCCCGCCGCCCGGCAACTGGAGCGACCCCACGTGGTCGGCCCAACCGTCGAGCCCCGCACCGGATCCGACAGTGGTGGCCGGTCAGCCGGTGCCCGCACAACCTGGCCCGGTCGACCCGTACACCCCCGACCCGTACGCCGCGGCCCCATACGCCCCGGACCCGTATGCCCCTGTCGACCCGTACGCCGGCGCCAAGCAGCCAGCGACCCAGCCGATGCCCGGATACGCCCCGGCCGGTTACCCGCCGCAGTACCCCGGCTACGGCTACCCGCAGCCGCCGAAGACCAACGGGCTGGCCATCGCGGCGTTCGTGCTGGCCCTGATCGGTTTCACGTCCTGCATCACCGCGCCGATCGGCGCGATCCTCGGGCACGTGGCGCAGAAGCAGATCCGGCTCAGCGGCGAGGGCGGCGCGGGGATGGCGAAGGCCGCCATCATCGTCGGCTGGATCCTCACCGGGTTCCTGGTGTTGGTGATCGCCATCTACGCCGCCGCGATCATCTACGCGATCGTGACGAGCGACAACAGCAGCAGCAGTAGCTACTGACCGGCGGGCGGGCCGGCGTACCGCCGATTGTCGGGCCGGACCGACAGCCGGCGGCGGTCGTCCCGGCCCGGCGGTCACTGCTCCGGTGGGGTGAACGACGAGGTACGGCTCATCCCGGCGGCCCGGCCCTTGGCGGCGACCACCAACGCCATCTTGCGGGACGCTTCGTCGATCATCTCGTCGCCGAGCATCACGGCGCCGAGCCGGCCGCCGGCCTCCGAGGTGTAGTGCTCGTACGCGTCGAGGATCAACTCGGCGTGGTCGTAGTCGGCCTGCGCCGGTTGGTAGACCTCGTTGGCGGCGTCGATCTGGCCCGGGTGCAGCACCCACTTGCCGTCGAAGCCCAGCGCGGCCGAGCGCTTGGCCACCTCGCGGAACGCATCGACGTCGCGGATCTGTAGGAACGGGCCGTCGATGGCCTGCTTGTCGTGCATGCGCGCGGCCATCAGGATCCGCATCAGGATGTAGTGGTACGGGTCGCCCGGGTAGTCCGGGATCAGGCCGCCGACCACCATCGACTTCATGTTGATCGACGCCATGAAGTCGGCCGGGCCGAAGATGATGGTCTCCACGCGCGGCGAGGCGGCGGCGATCGCGTCCACGTTGACCAGACCGGCGGCGTTCTCGATCTGCGCCTCGATGCCGATCCGACCGACCTCCAGGCCTATCGTCTTCTCGATCTGGGTGAGCGTCAGGTCCAGCCACTGCACCTGGGCGGCGGTCTGCACCTTCGGCAGCATGATGCAGTCCAGGTTGGCGCCGGCGCCCTCGACGACCTCGATGACGTCCCGGTAGGTCCACGGTGTGGTCAGGTCGTTGACCCGGACCACCCGGGTCTTGCCGGCCCAGTCACCCTCGTTGAGGGCGGCCACGATGTTCTTGCGCGCGTCCGGCTTGGCCAGTGGGGCGACGGCGTCCTCCAGGTCGAGGAAGACCTGGTCGGCCGGGAGTCCCTGGGCCTTGCCGAGCATCTTCACGCTGGAACCCGGCACGGCGAGGCAGGACCTGCGGGGGCGACCGACTGCGGCCATGGATGCGCTCCTTCCAGCGTCCGGCGGGCATGCCGACGCCACCTGACGACAGATCCGAGACCTTAACGATCCCAAAGGGCGTTGTGACGCCACGGTAACCTCGCGCCGTGACCGGGGTGAATGGACCTGTGGAAGATCTCACTGGGCGCCGACTGGTGGTGGTGACCGGGGCCAGCTCCGGCATCGGGCTGGCCGCCGCCGTGAATCTGGCCTGCCGGGGCGACCAGGTGGTGCTGGTCGGGCGGGACCCGGCCCGCCTACAGGCTGCAGCCGTTCGGGTACGGGAGAACTCCGGTGAACGTCCGGAGCTGTTCCGGGCCGACTTCGCGATCCTCGACGACGTACGCCGACTGGCCGAGCAGCTCCGGTCCGCGTACGACCGGATCGACGTGCTCGCCAACAACGCCGGGGCGATCGCCCTGCAACCGCTGAGCACCGTCGACGGTTTCGAGATGTCGATCCAGGCCAACCACCTGGCCCCGTTCCTGCTGACCAACCTGCTCGCCGACCGGGTGGGCCGGGTCGTGGTGACCGCCTCCGGCGCGCACCGCTTCGGCGCGCTCGACCCGGACGACCTGAACAAGCCGCTGCGTGACTACCGGCCGATGGGCGCATACGGCACCAGCAAGCAGGCGAACGTCCTGTTCACCGCCGAGGCCGCCCGGCGCTGGCCGGACGTCGCCGCGTACAGCTTCCATCCCGGGGTGGTCCGTACCCGGTTCGCCAACGACAGCAGGCTGGTCGCGTTCGGCATGCGGTTCATGCCGTTCCGCAGCCCGGAGAAGGGCGCCGAGACCCTGGTGTGGTTGGCCAACCAGGAACGTGCCCGGCTGATCAACGGGGGTTACTACGTCGACCGTCGGCCGCGTCGGCCGCTCCGGAAGGCTGCCGATCCGCAGCTCGCCGCCCGGCTGTGGGCGGCGAGCGCCAAGGCGGTCGGTCTCGATGACTGACCGGGCCGGTGTGCTGACACTCGTCGCGATCGTCGAGTTCGCCGTCGGAGCCGAGGCCGCCGGGCAGCGCTACGAGGACGCCGTGCTGGCCCTGCTCGAACGGCACGGCGGCCGGTTGGAGCGGCGACTGCGCGGCACCGACGGGCAGGCCGAGGTGCACGTGATCCGGTTCGACGGGCGGGCCGGCTACGAGTCGTTCCTCGTTGACCCGGAGCGGACGGCCCTGCGTACCGCGCTCGGCGAATCCGCACCGACCACCCGGGTCATCGAGGTCCAGGAGGTTTAGCGGGCGGGCCGCCGAAGAGCATCGCCGCCGCCCCTGGTGCCGAGTCCCGGACCGAGGCGGTACGCAGCGGCGGGTCGACGAGTCGGGTGGGCAGGCCAGGGACGCGTGACGCGGGCCGGCCGGCATCGGCAGCGCCACCGGGTCACCTCCTGCGGGCTACCGCCGATGAGATCAGTTAGCTCGGGCGCGAGGACGCGCAGCCGGCCGAGGGCGTGCCGAGTCTGACTCTTCACGGTAGTCAAGGGGCGAAAGAAGCCACCTTCTCACGAATGCTGATGACCGACGCCCGCCGTCCGATGGCAAGAGGCGCTCGGATAGCGGTGTCGCCGCTGTCGCACACAGGGCACCATCACCCCGTAATGGATTCGCATCAGGCCGCCTAGCAGCATCAATCGGGTTTGAAGGGGCGGTGGCCAATTCGGGCGTCCTGCTGCGCGCGCTCTGCCGGGTCCAGAATCTCCCAGCCGGGTGGATGCGCTATGTCGGCCAGCAATTGTCTCCTGGGTCGGCTGCCGCTCAGTGCCAGAGGGGGCGGCAAGTGCAACGTCTGTTCAGCAAGCGTTCGCCGATCGGCGGCTTGCCCGACGGCGTCATCGCGGTCACGGTTCTGGAAAACACCGACGACAACGTCGACGTGATCGCTTCGGCGGGCCGGGATGGGCACCGCGACGACCCTGCGCCGGCACTTCCAGCGCACGGTCGGCGTGCCACCGGCCACCTACCGGCGTACGTTCTGGACCTGACAGCGCGGGTCAGGATCGCCGATGACCGCGCCGCCTCACACCTCGTGGGCATCCTTGCCGGGGTCGTGCCATTCGGAACGACGGGTCAGCAGCCAGCCGGCCAGCGCCTGAACGCCGACGAGGGTGTGGTTCTCCGCCCAGCCGCACCGGGTGGTGTTCGCCAGCGGCACGGAGTCTGCCTCACCGATCGCCACCAGGGCCTCGGCGAGCAGGTCGGCCATCTCCTCGAAATCACCGATTCCGATGGTGACGATGTAGAAGCCGGTCTGGCATCCCATCGGGGCCACCGTGGTGACCTTGTCGGAGGCTGACCGCAGCAGGGTGCCGAGGAAATGTTCCAGTGAGTGGATCACCGGCATCGCGACCTGCGAGACGTTGGGCTGGGCGAGCCGCAGGTCCCATTGAAAGACCTCGTCGCCGGACGGGGTCGTACGCCGGTCCGACACCCGCAGGAACGGAGGTGCCATGAACCGATGGTCGAGGTCTGCCATCCCGATGATCCTATCCCCGCATAGACCGATCTCCGCAGACGCATCAACCGGTATGCCGTACGTAGTGGCCGATCGGGCTCAATGTATCGCAGACAGGCGACTCGTCAAGGCCGCGCCTGGCTGGCTCCTGCGGTCCTCATAGGAGCGTCGTTTTAGCTGCCAACCGGTCCAATCCGGACGGACGTTGCGGAGATCCGGCGGACGGCGTCGGCGGCCCCAGCCGCGCGGCCGGATGTGGCGGGCCCCGATGCCGGAAGGTGCAATTTCAGAGTCGACGCAGGGAATCACCGTCGTGCATCCTGAGCCCGGCGCGAAAGCCTGCGCCGGAAAATCCTCCGGAAGGTCGACTGTGAATCGCTCGCTTTACCGCGTATTGGCCACCGCGGCTGTCGCCGCGACTGCCGTAATGATCAGTGCCGTGCCCGCCTCCGCGCACGTCACCGCCCTGCCAGGCGAGGTGACCGCTGGTTCGTTCGCCACCGTGACGTTCCGTGTGCCCAACGAGAGCGACACCGCGGCCACCAGCAAGCTCGTCCTCGATATGCCGCAGAACAACACGTTCGCCTTCACCTTCGTCCAGCCGCATCCGGAGTGGACACACAAGGTTCAGCGGAGCTCCGCCGAGGTGGGCGTCGGCGTCCAGAGCGTGACCTGGAAAGCCGACTCGCGGTCCAGCCGGATCGCACCCGGCGACTTCGACGAGTTCAAGATCCTCACTGGACCGTTCGCGGCGGGTCAGGTCTGCTTCAAGGCCGCCCAGCACTACGACGACGGTACGATCGTCAAGTGGGACGAGGTGCCCACTGCGGCGGTCCCCAACCCGGCCCACCCGGCACCCTGCATCAGGGTCGTCGCGGCTCCCGCCGCCGGCGCGGCGGCAGCGAACAGTGCCGACGCAGCGGGCTCCGCGGTAATTCCGGCCCGCGCTGACGTGTCGGACACCCGGATCGTCCTGGCGTCCGACGCTCCCGCGCCGAACAGTGACA
This sequence comes from Micromonospora trifolii, assembly GCF_022229005.1. Taxonomy (GTDB): domain Bacteria; phylum Actinomycetota; class Actinomycetes; order Mycobacteriales; family Micromonosporaceae; genus Micromonospora; species Micromonospora trifolii. The sequence continues at coordinate 35,100 of NZ_JAKKFD010000037.1, read as the reverse complement.
ATCGGTCGATGACGATGCTGGTGATGGCGATGCTCGTGATGACCGGCACCGGCATCATGATCGGCCGCTTCAGCCGCAGGCAGGCCCGGAACTCCTGATCTGCGACCGCTCGAACCGACAGTCTGCCCGCGCCTTGCGTTGGCAGACTGTCGGCATGCCCGATGAGCAAATTGTCACCTTCCAGCCACGCTGCGTCAGTTCTCAAAATCGGACTCCGGACGGTTTCGATCGATGAGTTTCAACTTTCGCTACCCTGATCACCGATGTGACACGCAGCTTTGACGTGTTGGTCATCCAGATGGAACCGGACGAACCTGCCGCGCCAGCCTCGACTGCGTGCGCGGCGGACGACCCGAACGGGCGGTTCGTTATCGAACCGGCCCGGATTTCTGTTTTGTACCACCTCATGACGGCGAGACTCTTCGGGCAAAGCAGATAGATAGTTGCTCTTACGCATTATTCGGGGGACTTGTGCAGCAAATGGTAAGCAGTGTGGTGGATACCATTCGAACTCGGTACAGCGAACCACTCCGCCTTGACGACCTGGCCAGCGCGGCTTTCGTGAGCAAGTTTCATCTACTTCGGACCTTCCACAAGCAGACCAACATCACCCCGGGGCGCTTCCTGGCCGCAGTGCGGTTACAGGAGGCCAAACGGATGCTGTACGTCACGTCGCTCAACGTGGCCAACATCGCGACGCAGGTCGGATACAGCAGCACAGGAAGCTTCACCCGGCGGTTCACCGACGCGGTGGGCCTGTCGCCGATCCGGTACCGCCGGATGAGCCGTGGTCAGCGTTTCGACTTCACCCACACCGGCCGATCGGCCAGCTGGTGTGAGGGGGCACGGGTCACCGGCGTGGTGAGCACTCCACACCCGATCGCCTCGCCGATCTTCGTGGGGGCGTTCGACAGCCCGATCCTGCAAGGGGAACCCAGGGCCTCCACGCTGCTGGCGGAGCCCGGACCGTTCGAGATCTGCGGCCTCCCGTGTGGACGCTGGTACTTCCACGCTGTCGCGCTGCGGCCTGGCGAGACCGCACCGTCCGAACTGGACCCCGAGGCGCCAATGCTGGCTGGTTGTGTCGGCCCGGTGCTGCACATCGATCGCGGGTTGCGGAAAGTGCCGTCGGACCTGGTCCTGACTCCACCCGAGCCGACCGACCCACCGATCCTGTTCGCGCGGCTCGGCTTGGCGCCCGCGGCGGACGCACACAGTGACGATCAGCGCTGACGGCCCAGTCAGCGGTGTGGCACCACTACGGCGCGGCCGGTCAGCCGGCGTTCACGCAGACGGCCATAGGCGGCCACCGCCTCGTCCATCGTGAAGTTTTCCACGCTGGTGGTGATGCGTCTGGCCTGGGCGAGCTCGATCACCTCGCGCAACTCGGGCCGGGTGCCCCAATACGTGGTGGACACCGACACGCCCCGGGCCGGCGAGTCGTATCCCACCGATAACGCGCCGCGACCGATCCCGACGATGACGATGTGGCCCGCCGACCGGACGACGGCCGCTGCGGCGTCGAGGGTTTCCTGGGTACCGACGAAATCGATGATGACGTCGGCCCGGTCGGTGACGGTCGCGCTGGTGCGGTGGGCACCCATCGTCATTGCGAGTTCCCGGGCTGCCGGTTCGGTGTCCACGGCGATCACCTCGGCCGGGGTCAGCGCGCGCAGGATCTGGACGGCAAGGTGCCCGAGCCCGCCGACGCCGACCACCAGCGCCGTGCTGCCCTCGGTGAGCTCTTGCCGCACGAGGGCGATCGCGTGGTACGGGGTGAGCGCTGCGTCCGCCAGCGGGGCGGCCAGAACGGGATCGAGGTCGCCGATCGGCAGCAGGTAGCGCTCATCCGCCACCAGGTACTCGGCCAGCCCCCCGGGCGAACCGAGGCCGGGCGGCTGGGCGGGGGTGGCGCAGTAGTTGTCGCGGCCCGCCAGACAGCTCCGGCAGGTGCCGCAACCCCACGCGCCGTACAGGACTACGGCCGTTCCCGGCGCCAGCGTGGTACCGGCGATCACCGTGCCCGCGGCCTCGTGGCCCAGAGTCAGCGGAAGCCGAATGCCGTTGCGGGCCAGCATCCCGCGCGGCATGTCGAGCAGCATCAGGTCCGAGTGACACAGCCCGGCTGCATCGACCCGTACCAGTGCCTGGCCCGGTCCAGGCTCAGGGTCGGGAACGGTGACGATCTCCGGCGGCTTGCGCGCGGCGGTGAGCTGGACGGCTCGCATCGGAGCCGCTCAGCGTGCAGGAGAGGATGACGGCCGGACCCTGGCTCGCTTCGCCTGGCGTTCGGCGGTGAAGTCGGCCAGCCCGAGCTCGACGGCTCGCAGCAGTTCCCCCACCTCATCCTCGGTGCAGGTCAGCGGCGGGATCAGCTCGATGGAGCTAGGACCGCCCTGCACAACGGCGCCCCGGTCGCGAATCCTGGAAAGGATCTTGGTGATGTGCAGCGGCCACAGCTCCGCACCGTTGGCCGCGCGCAAGCCCAGCCCCCGGAAGCAGCCCGCCCCGGTCACTTCGACGGCCAGCTCGACCCGGTCGACGAGGTCCTTGAGCCCCTCCTCAAGCAGCTTGGCCACCCGCGCTCCGCTTTCCAGCGCATGCAACTCGTCGAACTGCTGGAGCGTGGCCACGATCGCCGCGCAGCTGGCGGGTGTGCCCGCCTGGGTCTCACCGTGCACGAACATCGCGTCAGCCTTGGCGAACTCGGCGAACACCGAGTGCCCGACCAGGATGGCCGAGGCCGCGCAGGTGCCGTTGGTCAGCCCCTTGGAGGTGACCAGCAGGTCGGGGGACTCGGCCCAGCGGTCGCTGCCGAACAGCGAGCCGCTGCGGCCGAAGCCGAACGCCACCTCGTCACAGACCAGCAGGAAACCGTGCTCACGGCGCAACTCCAGCAATGTGCTGATCATCTCGGCAGGCACCACATGGGCACCGGTGCCGAGGACGGGCTCGATCACCACCGCAGCGACCTGGTCACCGATCTCGGTCAGCAACGCGCGCATCGCGGCCGGGTCGTCGTGCTTGACGTGCCGGATCAGGCTGGTGTCCACGCCGTACAGGTGTTGGCTCAGGTCGTCGCCGGACAGCGTGAACGAGCCGTAGGTCTGGCCGTGGTAACTGCCCTCCAGACCGACGATCACCTTGCGGTGGGTGTCGCCGCGCAGTAACGCGTGGTGGCGGGCCAACTTCATCATCGCGTCGTTGGCCGAACTACCCGACGTGGAGAACAGAACCCGGCTGTAGCGCGCCGGGCCTGCCGCCTCGATCAGCGCGGCGGCGGCCTCGATGGCGTAGTCGTGGGTGCGGCGGAACAGCGACATGTACGACGCGTCGCGGACCGCGCCGGTGATCGCGGCGGCAATGGCCTCGTTGCCGTAGCCGAGGTTGACGTTCCACAAGCCGCTGGTGCCGTCAATGGCATCCACGCCGTCCGCGAAGACGGCCCGGTTGCCGGACACTCGCACGATCCGGTGGCTGTCCCGGCCGTGCGCACTCGGTGGGAGCAGCGAATCCCACACGGGGTACTCGGTCATTCGACCATCATGGTGGCGTGGACCGGGCCGCCGCGCCTCCGAAAGTGCTCGATGGGCGGATCCCGCGACCTACTGCTTGTTCTTGTAGAGCCACATGGTCAGCGGGCCGAAGATGGCCACTATGACCGCGGAGCTGACCAGCACCCACAGCAGGTCGTTTCCCAGCGGACGGTCGAACATCAGGTTCCGGGTCGCGCTCACCACGTACGTGACCGGATTGACATCGATGAAAGCTTGCAGCCAGCCGGGCATGGTCTTGGGGTCGGCGAAGATGTTGCTGAGGAAGGTCAGCGGGAAGATGATGATCGCGCCCGCCGCCATGGTCGAATGCGGGGTCGGCATGACGAATGCCGCCGCGGTCCACATCCAGCTGATCGCGAATGAGAACAGCAGCACCACCATCAGACCGAGCGCCACGCCGATGACGCCGCCGGCCGGCCGAAAGCCGAGCGCGACCCCGAGCAGGACCACCAGGATGCCGGCGATGCTGTAACGCACGAGGTCGCCGAGCATCGCGCCGATCACCGAGCCGGGCCGCCAGATCGCCAGCGTCTTGAACCGGTCGAAGACACCTTTGGTGCGGTCGCTGTTGAGGGCCGCGCCGGTGTACTGGGTGATCATCAGGATGGCCATCACCAGGATGCCCGGCAGCAGGTCCTGCAGGTAGACCGTTGTGGAGCCGGCAATTGCGCCGCCCAGCAGGTAGGTGAACATCAGGGTCAGCATCAGCGGGAAGACCGTGACGTCGAACAATTGCATCGGGCCGTGCTTGATCTTCAGCAACGCACGCCAGCCGAAGGTCATGGTCACCGTGAAGGCGTTGGCCCGGGGCGGCCGGGTCCCTCGCATGAGGACATCGCGCAGGTCGGAGCTGCCCGAGGTGTCGGCGGCACTGGAGGTGAGTTGAACGGTCATGCTGCCTCCTCCTGGTCGTTCCGGTCGGTGGTGTGGCCGGTCAGGGCGAGGAACACCTCGTCCAGGCTGGGCTGGCCGAGGGCGAAGTCGGTGACCGAGATGCCCCGCCCGGCCAACCGGGACACGGCGCTCACAGCCAGGTCGGCGTCGCTGCCGGGCACCCGGGCGGTCAGGCCGACCGCGTCGGCCTCCTCCTGGGCGGTGATCTGGAGATCCTCGGCGAGGACCCGGATTGCCTCCGGCCGCTGGGCCGCTTCACGCAGGCGGATGCGCAGCGTGCCAACACCGACGCTGGATTTCAGCTGGCCGGGTGTGCCCTCCGCAATGACCTTGCCGTGTTCCATCACCGCGATGCGGTCGGCGAGTTGGTCGGCCTCGTCCAGGTACTGCGTGGTGAGCAGGATCGTGGTGCCCACCTCAACCAGGCCGCGCACCGTCTCCCACACCTGAGCGCGGCTACGCGGGTCGAGACCGGTCGTCGGCTCGTCCAGGAACAGCAGGTCAGGGGTGACGATGATGCTGGCGGCGATGTCGAGCCGGCGCCGCATACCACCTGAATACTTCTTCACCAGGCGGTCGGCGGCCGCATCGAGGCTCACCGCGCCGAGCAGGTCACTCGCCCGGCGCACGGAGGCGGCGCGGGAGAAGCCCTGCAGCCGGGCCAGCATGATCAGGTTCTCGGTGCCGGTCAGCTCTTCGTCCACTGTGGCGAACTGGCCGGTCAGGCCGATCCGCTCACGGACCTTCGCGGCCTCGGAGACCACGTCGCGGCCCAGCACCCGCGCCTGGCCGCCGTCGGGCGTCGCCAGGGTGGCAAGGATGCGGATCACGGTCGTCTTGCCGGCCCCGTTCGGCCCGAGCACGCTGTAGATCCCGCCGCGGGGCACGACGAGGTCAACTCCGTCGACAGCCTTCACTGCATGGAATTTCTTGACAAGCCCGGTTGCCTCGACCGCTGGTTCCGACCGCAATGGGAAAATCACCTTTCAGCGAGGGTGAACTGAGAGAACACTGTCAATAACTGACGGCTGTTTAGTATTCCGGCGACGGTCAGCCCCCGTCAAGAAGGGGGTCAAACACCATGAATGTCTCGTTGAGCAGGCGGAAACGCCTGCGTGAGGCGACGCTCGCCGAGATCCGGGAGGTGGCCCGGAAAATTTTTTCCGCCTGGACCTGCATCTACGGCATCGTGGCGATGGAGATCTTCGGTCACCCAGACCGCGGCGGTGACCGGCTCCGCAACGATGTTCGCCGAGGAGCTGACCGCCCGCCTGGGTCAACTGGTCGTCCGACGGTAGTCCAGCGCCTCCTCGAACCAGTCCCGGGCGGTGGCGGTGATCTCCCGCAGGGAGTCCGCCCGCATGACCGTGTAATGGTCGCCCGCGGTCTGCCGGATATCGATCTGCGGGCAGACGTCCAGCCATGACCTCGGGTCGGGTCCGGGTCCCGCCGCGAACAACAGGACCGGGCCGCCCGGCTCGGCGGGGGTGTAGTCGGCCAGCGCGGCCAGGTTGTGCGCGTGGGTGTCCGCCAGCCGGGTGTAGGTCGCCAGGTCGGTGCCCTCGGGCAGCAGACCGGCAGCCACTGCCGCACGATGGCCCTGCGCCGCGTCGGTGACCGGCTCGAACCAGGTGCCGCCGGCCAGATCGGTGAGGAACTCCCGTTGACGTTCGGCCTCGGTGGTCGGCACGCGGAACTCGCCCAACCTGCTGTCGATCATCACGACCGCGCTACGGTGGCCCTCGTCGGCCAACTGGCGGGACACCTCGTAGGCGAGGAAGCCGCCCATCGACCATCCGGCAAGCAGGTACGGGCCGGAGTCCGGAAGTTCCCGCCGGGCCGCCGCGGCCATCCCCACCAGGTCGCCCGCCGATTCCCGGCCCACCAGCGCCGGGCTCTGAAAGGCCATCACCGGGCCCGGCCATGCCGCGGCGACCGGCCGGTACGCGGTCACCGCACCGCCGACCGGATGAAACAGATACAGCGGCCGGCCCGGCCGGTCGGACAGGCGCACGACGCCGTGACCTGGGCCGCCCTCGGCGATCCGGGCCGCCAGCGCACCCAGCGTAGGCACCTCGAAAATCTCACCAAACCGCAGGTCCACGCCCAGTTCGTCACGTACCCGGTGCACCAGACGGAGCGCGAGCAACGAGTTGCCACCGCAGGCGAAAAAGTCCGCGTCCGGACCGACCGTGGGCAGGTCCAACAGCGACGACCAGATCGCGGCCAGCCGGGCGGTGTCAGCCGCGGGGACCACCTCGTCGGCCGGGGCGGTGGTACGGGCCGCGCTGATGTCGACCTTGCCGTTGGCAGTCAGCGGCAACTCGGGTACGACAGCGATCCGGGCCGGCACCATGTAGTGCGGCAGGCGTGCGCGGATGTGGGCGGCGACGTCCAGAGAGGCACCGTCCTCGGGCACCACCACGGCCACCAGGCGCATCCGCCCGCCGGGTGTGCCCTCGGCGGCCACGACGCACTCGCGTACGCCGGCCAGCTCACGGACCACGGCCTCGATCTCGCCGGGCTCCACCCGGAAGCCTTGGATCTTGACTTGCCGATCCGCGCGGCCGAGGAACTCGATGGTCCCGTCCGGCCAGTACCGGCCGAGGTCGCCGGTGGCATAGAGCCGATCGCCGGTCGCCGGATCGTGGACGAACTTCTCGGCGGTGCGCTCGGCGTCGCCCGCGTACCCCCGGGCGACGCCTACGCCGCCGATGTAGATGGCTCCGGTCGCCCAGGGGGCGCGGACGTTCAACCGGTGGTCGCGGACGGTCATCGTCTGGTTCCGCAGCGGGCGGCCGTACGGGATGCTGCGCCACTCCGGATCGACGGCGCCGACCTCGAAGATGTTCGACCAGATCGACGCTTCGGTCGCCCCGCCCATGGCGATCACCCGGGCCGCGGGCCACAGCGCGCGCAGCCGGTCGGGCAGGGGCAGGGGAATCCAGTCGCCGCTGAGCAGGATCGCGCGCAGCGGCGGCACGTCACGCCCGGCGGCGACTTCCACCAGCAGTTCGGCGAGCGCGGGCACCGAGTTCCACACGGTCGCGCCGTGCCGCCGAGCGGCAAGGAGCCAGGCCTCGGGGTCCGGCCGGGCCGACGCGGCGGGCAGCACCAGGGCGGCGCCCGCGGCCAGCGTGCCGAACACGTCCCACACCGACAGGTCGAAGCTCAGCGACGAGATGGCGAACACCCGGTCGTCCGGCTCCAACCTAATCCGCCGGTTGATGTCGACGACGGTGTTGAGCGCCGCACCGTGCTCGATCATCACGCCCTTCGGTGTGCCGGTCGACCCGGAGGTGTAGATGACGTACGCGAGGCTGCTGCCGTCACCGGACGGGGGCGGCAGCGGATCGTCGGCGGGCGCGACCAGGTCGACGTCGAGACTGTCCACATCGCGCACCCTCACCGACGACTCCGTCAGCACGACGCCCGATGCGCACGCGTTGACCAGGGTTCGGATCCGCTCCGCCGGCAGGCTCGCCTCCACCGGGCAGTACGCCCCGCCGGCCCGCAGCACGCCGAGCACTGCAACGACCTGCTCCCAGCCCTTGGACATCACCACGGGCACCACCACCCCGTCGCCGACACCCCGGGCGCGCAACCGGAGTGCCACTGCCCGGGACAGCGATTCAAGCTCGCCGTACGTGAGCGTCCGGCCGGAGCCGAAGACGGCCGGTGCCTCCGGGTGCTCAGCGGCGGACCGCAGAAAAGAGTCCTCCAGGCGGCCGGCGGGCGGGCGGGTCTGGTCGGAGTTGATCGTCGCGATCAGGTCCAGGTGCCCGGCCGGGGTGACGACGAGCGTGGTCTCCTGATCGCTGGTGATCGTCTCCAGCAGTCGCCGGTACGTGTCGAACAGCGCGTCCGGCAAGCCGGCCGGGAACGCCGCGTCGACCATGTCCCAGATGAACTCGACGCCACCGTCCTCGGCGTCCTGGGTCTGGTTGTCGATCAGAACCTGTGGGGTGCTCAGCGCATGGGTGACGGTCCGGCACACTGGCCGGCCGGCGGCGAGTGTCGCGGTGTCGTTGCCGAGCATGTTGTTGAAGACGTACGGGAAAGCCGGTCGCGAGCCCCACCCCCGCTGGGCGGCCAGCTCGCGGGTGATCCGGACTCCGGTCACGCTCGCGTGCCGCATGTCGCGCCACAGTTGCTTCTGCAGCTGTTGCCCGCGCGTCCAGAAGTCCTCAGCGCAGGTGAGGTCGACCTCGACCGGCAGGGTGGCGCCGAGCTGGCCGACAGGGTGGTCCGCCGGTGACTCGATGCCGGCCCAGTTGTGGTGCATGACCGTGACACTGAACCGGGGCGCGGCCGCCCACGCGCCCAGCACCTCGGAGTAGACGTGCAGCAGCAGGCCCATCGGCATGAGCTTGCGGCGGCGCGCATTGCCGCACAACGCCTTCCACTGCGGCGGGGTCATGGTGAACATCCGCCGCTGGAAGCGGACCGGCGACACCGCCGACAGCGGCCGGGCGAGCGGCAGTTGTGGTGCGTCGGGCAGGGTTTCCAGCCGTTGTTCCCAATACGCCCAGTCGGTGCTGTCGTCGCGGTCCCGTATGCGGGCGAGCGCTTCCCGGAACGTGGTGGTGACCGGGGCCAGTTCGGCCATCGGGTCGCGGACCAGGGCCAGGAACTCGCCGACGACCTGGTGGATGCTGCGGCCGTCGAGCAGCAGCAGCGTCATGGCGATCTGGAGCCGGACCCGGCCGGTGCGGATCCGATGAACAACCAGATCGAACAGCGGCCAGGTCGTCGGGTCGACACCCTGCTCGCGCATCCGCTGCCGGGTCGCGGCAATCGACTTCTCCTGCTCGTCGCGGCCGAGGCCGGTGACGTCCACGATCTCGATCTCGAAGGCGTCAGCGACGGAGACGTCCAGAACTCGCTGGGTGGCGTCGCCGGTGACGACGGTGCGCAGATGCTCGTGGCGGCGGATCAGCGCGCGCAGGACGTCACGCGCGCGAACGACGTCGAGCCCCACGACGTCGAGTTCGAGGTGATAGCCGGGCAGGAAGCCGCCGAGTTCCACCAGCTCGCTGGTGCCCACCAGGTAGGCCGCCTGCAGGTCGGTCAGCGGGAACGGCACGGTCAGGTCATCCACGAGGCAACCCTTTCGGCGAGCATGACGCACGTGAGATTGGTGGGCGCCCGGGTGATGGCCGGCATCACTGACGCATCGGCGACCCGCAGCCCGGACACGCCGCGTACCCGGCAGTACTGGTCGACCACCGCGGTGTCGTCGTGGTCGGGACCCATCCGGGCGGTGCCCGCGGGATGCCACAGCGGGGTGGCGAAGGCCGCGACCGAGCGACGCAACCGGACGTCGTCGAACACCCGTTTCTCCGTCCACAGCAGGACGTCGTCGAGCAGCGGTGACATGTGCTCACCGGTCATCAACGACCAGGCCAGACGGGTGCCGGTCGCGAGCGCGGCCAGATCGTCGGGGTGGCGGGCCATGTCCAGCACGATCTGCGGCCGGGCCTCCGGTCCGGCTCCGGTCACCGACACGTGGCCACGCCCGGCGGGGGCCAACAGCATCACCGAGATCGCCACGGTCATCGGCACCCGTTCGCCGTCACGGACGGCGGAAACCGATTCGTCGGCGACATTGGACGCGAGGACCAGTGCCACGTCCGGCTCGCCGCCGGTGGTGGCGAGCCGGGCCATCGCCTGGTGCCAGGGCCGGCCTTCGACGCAGACTCCCGCCGCGGGGATCGCCCAGATCAGGACGGCCGGGTGCTCCGCCAGGTTCGCGCCGACGCCGGGCAGCTCGACCACTGTGGGAATCCCCGCCTCGGCCAGCCGTTTACCGTCGCCGATGCCCGAACGTTGCAGGATCAGCGGCGTATTGATTCCGCCCGCACACAGCGTCACCCGGTCGGCGGCCACGGTGACCGGGTGACCGTCGCGGACCACCCGGACGCCGGTCACGCGATCGCCGTCGAGCACCAGGCTGATGGCGGTGGTACGGCTCCACACGGTCAGATTGGGACGGTTGAGCACCGGGGTCAGGTACCCGTCGGCGGCGGAGACCCGCCGGCCGTCCCGCGCGTTGCTGGGCAGCGGACCCGCACCGGGCTGCCCGCCGGCGTTCACGTCCGCCACCTCGGGCATGCCCGCCGCCCGGCAGGCGGCCAGGAACGCGGTCGCCATCGGATCCAGCTGGTCCGGTGCGGGCCGGACCACCGGGATCGGGCCGTCGGCGCCATGGACCGGGTCGGCCCCGAAGTCAGCGTCGGACTCCAGTCGGCGGTAGAACGGCAGGACCCGATCCCACGCCCACTCGGGGTTGCCTGCGGCGGCCCACTCGGCGAAGTCGGCGGGCACGCCGCGCAGCGCGATCGCGCCATTGACCGCACCCGAGCCACCGACCAGCCGGCCCGGCCCGTACGGGACCTGCCTGCCACGCGGCTCGGCGCCGGAATAGCCGGCGTAGTCCCAGTTGTAGCCGGACAACACCGACCGGCCCAGCGGCTGCCCGTCCCACTCCGGGCCGAGCCGGTCGACGCCGGCCTCCAGCAGCAGGACGCGCCGGGACGGATCGGTGGACAGCCGGGCGGCGAGCACCGAGCCCGCAGTGCCCGCCCCGAGCACGATGTCGTCCCAGCCCGCAGCCGTCACTGGTCGTCGGCGGGAGTCAGGGCCTCGGCGAGTTCGGCGATGGTCGGGTTGTCGAACAGCATCTCCAGGCCCTCGTCGCCGTCGTCGTCCAGGCCGAACTCGTCGCGCAGCCGACCGAGGATGTTCACCGCGTGCAGCGAGTCCCCGCCCAGCTCGAAGAAGTCGTCGGTGACACCGAAATCGTCACGCTTGAGCACTTCGGCCCAGATCCGGAACAGCTTCTCCTCGGCCGCGCCGCGCGGGCTCACCTGGTCGTCAGTGCCGGCTGCGAGCCACACCGAGGGCAGCGCCGACACGTCGACCTTCCCATTCGCGGTCAGCGGGAACGCATCCACGACCATGATGTGCCGGGGCACCATGTACTCCGGCAGCAGCGTCTCCAACTGCACGCGCAGCACGGCCGGATCGACACCGGCACGCGGCACGGTACCGGCACGCTGAGAAGTGGCCCGGGCGATCAGCACGTGCTGGCGGTACGGGGTGTCCGCGTCCTCGGGCACCGTGGTCAGATCGTCCAGCACCGTGTCGCGCGCCACCGCCCGCCACTCGGGGATGGTCAGCAGCGGCAGCCGTTCCTCGGCGCGGCCCTGCGCCAGGCCCTCAATGAACCCGACGGTGACCATCTGCTGGCGGCGGTTCGCCGTACCCTCGATCAGCACGGCGACACCGTCGGTGGCGAGCACGCCGCCCAGCTCTTGCAGCGACCGCTTGATGTCCTTGGCGTCGTGCATGACGTTCGCCGCGATGATCACGTCGGCCGAGGCCGGAGGGAAACCCTGCACGGCCGGGTCGCGGTCGATGTCCAGCACGCCGTAGTCGACGAACCCGTATTCGGCGAAGGACTCCTTGGCTCGCTGGGTGAAATAGGTCGACACGTCGGTGAACGTGTAGTGCACCGAGCTGCCGGCGACCGCGGCGAGCACGTGTGCGGTGGTGGCGCCGGTGCCACCGCCCACTTCGAGCACCCGCATCGTGCGTCCGTCGGCGCCGCTGACAGCAGCCTTGACCGCCGCGGCCGCCACCCGATTCTGCAACCGGGCGACCGGGTTGCCCGCGTACAGCGCCTCCGCGGTCGTCCAGTCACCGCCGGGCAGCAGGAGTTGCAGCGGGCTGACCTCACCGCGCAGCATCTCCACCTGGTTGTCCATGCAGCGGGCGAAGTAGTTGGCGAGGACCCGGTGCGCGGGGCGGGTGACCGGCACGGCCTCCCATTCGTGCTTCAGTCGGGCGCTCAGCTCGGCGGAGTCGAGACCGCGGACGACACGGAACTCGTCCGGCCGCCCACCCGGCGCCAGCAGGCCGTCCTCGACCAGGACACCGAGCCAGCGGCGCAGCAGCCCGGCATAGCCCAGTTTGATCCCGCTGTCGGCGATGATGCCGTCCACCGTCGCGGTGCCGGATCCGAATGCGTCCAGCCGGGCCACGGTATGCGCGATCACCGTGCCGGAGAGCTCTTCCAGCGCCTCCAGCATCCGGTGGTAGTCGGCGAGGTCGCCGGCCAGTTCCGTCTCGGCGGCACGCAGCTCCGCGGCCGCGGCGTCGAGCACGCTACGACGGTCGGCCGCGCCCGCCCTGCCGGCGGACTCCTGCGCGGATACGACGTGCGCGACCAGGTGCCGATGGCCGGTCGTCGGGTTCGTGTCCACGTGCACGACGGCCTCAGCGACGCCGGGTTGCCGGCGCAGCGCCGCGACGATCTCACCCTGTTCGATCCGATATCCGTTGATCTTCACCTGTGAGTCGGCGCGGCCGAGGAACTCGATGTCCCCGCTGGGCAGGTAGCGGCCCAGGTCACCGGTGCGATAAAGCCGCTCGCCGGTCACCGGGTGGGAGACGAACCGCTCCGCTGTGCGCTCCGGGTCGCCGAAGTAGCCCAGCGCGACGCCGATGCCGCCGATGCAGATCTCACCGGTCACCCACACCGGCCGCGGCGACCAGTCCGGCCCGTACACGTGCATGGTTTGGTTGGTGAGCGGCTTGCCGTAGGGAATGCTCGGCCAGGCCGGGTCGACCGCGCCCACCGGGAAGTAGATCGACCAGATCGACGCCTCGGTCGCGCCGCCCAGACTGATCACCTCGATCCCCGGCACCTGCGCGCGCAGCTGACCCGGCAGCGACACCGGGATCCAGTCTCCGCTGAGCAGGGCCAGCCGCAGCGGCGCCGCCGCCTGCGTCCGAGCGTCCAGCCACGCGCTCATCAGGGCCGGTACGGAGTTCCACACAGTCACCCTGTGCCGCTCGATCAGACTGCTCCAGTGTGCCGGGTCGGCGGTGTGGCCCGGCGCCGGCATCACGATCGCGCCGCCGACCGCGAGCGGGCCGAAGATGTCATACACCGAGAGGTCGAAGCTCAGTGCCGACAGCGCGAGCGTGCGGTCCTCCGGGCTGACCCGGAAGCGGCGATTGATGTCCACCACCGTGTTCACCGCGCCCCTGTGGTCGATCATGACGCCCTTGGGGCGGCCGGACGAGCCGGACGTGTAGATGACGTACGCGAGGTCGCCGGTCGACGGGGCGGTCGTGGGCGGCTCAACCGGGGCGGAACGCACCTCGAGGTCGGCGAACGTGGCGAGTTCCACGCCCTGCGGCCAGCTCTCGCCGTCACGCAAGGCCGGCGAGGTGACCACGATCCGTACGCTGCCGGATTCGAGCAGCTGAACGCGGCGAGCCTCCGGCCACGACGGGTCGATGGGCAGATAGGCGGCACCGGACAGGGTCACGCCGAGCACCGCGGCGACCTGCTCGAAGCCCTTCGGCAGTACCACCGCAACCAGCGCGCCGGTCTGGGCGCCCAGACCGGACAGGCGATGGGCGAGCCGGTTCGCGGCCTCGACCGTCTCCCGGTAGGTGTAGGAGATCTCGTCGGCGATCACCGCGACCGCGTCCGGGGTGCGCAGCGCCTGCTCCGTGACCAGGCCGCACAGCGTCCGGCCGTCGACCGGCGCGGCCGTGTCGTTGACGGCGGTGCGCTCCCGCTGCTGCCATTCCGGCAGTGCCGCCAGGATCGCCGGGGCGGTCCATGCGGCCGGGTCGGCGGCAAGGCGCTCCAGCGCACCGAGGTAAGCGCCGAACATGTCGTCGAGCAACCCGGCCGGGAACAACTCCTCGACGGTGTCCCAGTTGAACACCAACTGCCCGCGCTCCTCGGCGACCTGGTGGTCCAGCCACACCTGCGGGGTCTGGGTGATGCCGTACACGCGGTCGCCGAAGAAGCGGATGTTCACGGACGGGTCGTCGCCGGTGCCGCCGAGCACCAGCGCGCTGGTGAACACGATCGGCATGGTCGACGACGAGCGGCCCGTCGCCTTGGCGTGTTCCCGTTGCGCGCGGACGCCGCTGTAGCTCATGTGCTCCAGATCGCGCATCAGCCGGCGTTGCAGGACCGCCAATCGGCCGGCGAACGTCGATCCCTGCTCGCCCTCGACCGCGAGCATGGTCAGCGAGGTGAAGTCACCGACCACACCGTTGATCTCCGGGTGCACGGCCGGGCGGTTGAACAGGGTCAGGTTCAGGGTCAGGTCGGGCTGCGCCGACCACTGCCGCAGCACGTCGGCGAAGACCGTCATCAGCACCGCGGACGGGGTGGCGCCATGCCGGGTCGCGCTCGATTTGATCGCGTTCCACTTCTCCGCGTCCAGCACGGCCTCACGCCGGGTGAAACGGGTTCGCTCGATCTGTGCGGGCTGCTTGGCCAGCGGCAGCTGCGGTGCGGCCGGCAGCGCCGGTACCCGTTCCAGCCAGTACGCCTCGTCCGCCGCGTACTGCGGGCTCTGCCGCTGCCGTTCCTCGTGCTGCACGTAGTCCCGGTACGACAGTTCGAGCGGGGCCAGCACCAGGTCCGGGTCTTCGTAGAACCGGCGCCACTCCTCGAACACCAGGTACATGCTCAGGCCGTCGAGAATGAGGATGTCGAAGCTGACGAACAGGTGCAGATTGGTCTCGGTGACACGGGCGGCGCGAATGTCGAAAAGCGGCCACCGGCTGGCCGGCCGGATCTGGTGGTCCATCCCGGCCCGGATGTCCTCGATGCGGGCCTGCGCCCCGGCGGCGTCCAGGTGGCGCAGATCGGTCAGCTCGATCTCGTAGTCGGGCAGGTCGGTCAGGACACGCTGGCGCCCGTCCGGCCGCACGACCGAGCGGAGCATGTCATGACGGGCGATCACCTTGCGCAGCGCCGCGGTGAGCCGGCCGTGGTCGAGGTCGCGGCCGTCCAGCTCGAAGTACAGATGGGTGGCCACCCCGCCCAGATCCACCGCGGAGGTGCGGCCGATCCAGTAGGCGTGCTGGATGTCGGTCAGCGGGAACGGTTCGTGCCGGTCCGCGGGTGCGGGCACCAGGGCCTCCGGCTCGGCGTCCCGGCCGGTGCGCAGGAAGTGGATCACCTCGTCCCTGCGCTGCTTGAGCGCGTCGCGCAGTTCGGGGGTGAGCGCTCCGGGCGGCGCGATCACCTCGAGGCCGCCGTCGGTCAGCCGCAGCCTGATGCCCTTATCGGCGAGCGCGGTGAGCAGGTGCTGTGCCATCGGGGGGTTCCTCCTTGCGGGCCGGCTGCACCGGACCTCGTCATCAACGGCGGTTGAGCAGGCGCGCGACGTCCGCGGCGAGACCGCGGTCGTTGAGCAGGCTGTAGTGCGTTCCGGGGAGGGCGGTCGCGGTGGTCGCCCCGCTGGTGACCCGAGACCATCCCCAGTCCGGGGCCGCTCGGTCCGGATGGCCGGCGAACTCGCCGACCGTTCCCTTCGCGGCGCGGACCACGATGACGTCTGCGGCGATTGTCGGCGGGTGGTACGAGTTGCAGGCGAGCACCACCCCCCGGAACACCGCGAACGTCGCGGCCACGTCGGAGACGTCCGCCGTTGCCGGATGGTCGATCAGCGCGCTGATCGCAGCGGGCTGATCAGCCACGGGCAGCGCGGCGATGGCCGTGGTCTCGGCGTCGTAGCGGCCCTCGGCCAGGCCTTCGATGCCCAGGTTCAGGTCGGCCAGGAACCAGCGGACCAGCTCGACGGCACTGACCTCGCGCGGTGCGGTCGGCGGCGGCGAGTCGATGACCACCAGCTGTTCGACCCGCTCGCCCCGGCTCTCCATCTGGTGTGCCATCTCCAGTGCGATCACCGCACCCGAGGACCAGCCACCGAGCAGGTACGGGCCCTCCGGCTGCGCCTCGCGCAGCGCGGCGACGTACAACCTGGCGAACTCCTCGACCGTGCTCAGAGCGGGGTGGCCGGTGGCCGGGCCGGGTGCCTGGAAGGCACAGCTCGGCCGGTCCAACATCTCGGCCAGCCACCGGTAGCACAGCACGTTGCCGCCGGCCGGATGCACCAGGGACCAGGCCGTACCCGTGCCCTCGGTGCGCAACCGCACCAGCGGGGACCACGCGCTGGGCGCCGAGTCGAGGAAGTCCGCCAGCGCCCGTACGGTCCGCCTCTCCAGCAGGATGCCCATCGGCACGCGGCCGCCCAGCACCTCGGAGATGCGCCCGATCACCCGCAGCGCGGCGAACGATTGCCCGCCCAGGTCGAAGAAGTCGTCGTGCGGGCCGACCTCGTCCACGGACAGGATCTCCGCCCAGATCCGGGCCAGTGCCGTCTCGGTCGCGGTGCTCGGCGCCGCGTCGGCGTCGTCGGTCCGCTCAGGCCGGGCCAGCGATTCGAGCGCCACCCGGTCGAGCTTGCCGTTGCCGGTCAGCGGCAGCGCAGCGAGCGCGGTGATGGCACTGGGAATCATGTACGCGGGCAACCGCGCACCCAGCTCAGCGCGCAGCGCGGCGGCCTGCGCCGCGTCCGGCCCGACCACGAACGCGGCCAGCTGCCGGCCGGAACCGGTGGCGCGGGCCAGTACGGTGGCCTGCTCGACGCCCGCACATTCCAGCAGCGCCTGCTCGATCTCCCCGGGTTCGACCCGGAAGCCCTGGATCTTGACCTGGAAATCGGCCCGGCCGAGGAACTCGATGTTGCCGTCGGGCAGGTAGCGGCCGAGGTCCCCGGTGCGGTACAACCGCTCGCCGGTGACCGGGTGTCGGACGAAGGCCGCCGCGGTCCGGTCCGCGTCACCCAGGTAGCCCAGGGCGACACCGACGCCGCCGATGTGCAGATGCCCCGTCGTCCAGGTCGGTGCGTCCCGGCCGTGCTCGTCCAGGATGTGCCAGCTCTGCCCGGTCAGCGGCTTGCCGTAGGGAACGCTGACCCAGCTCGGATCCGGCTCGTCGATCGGGTAGCAGATCGACCAGATCGACGCCTCGGTCGCCCCGCCCAGGCTGATCACCCGGGCGTTCGGCGCGATCTGGTTGATCTTCGCGGGCAGGCCGACAGGAATCCAGTCACCGCTGAGCAGCACGGTCCGCAGCGCGGGCAACCGGATGTCGGCGCGAATCGCCGCCTCGGTGAACAGTTGCATGATCGCCGGCACCGAGTTCCAGACGGTCACCCCGTGCCCCGCCACCGTGTCCAGCCAGGCGGCCGGGTCGGTCTGGTTGCCGTCCGGCAGCACCAGCTTGGCGCCCGCCGCGACGGTGCCGAACACGTCGTACACCGACAGGTCGAAACACAGCGAGGAGACACCGAACACGACGTCGTCGGCGCCGATGCCAAAGCGGCGGTTGATGTCGATGACGGTGTTGAGCGGGCCACGGTGGTCGAGCACCGCACCCTTCGGCGTACCCGTCGATCCGGACGTGTAGATCACGTACGCGTGCTCGGTGGCGACGCGCCGGACCGGTGCGGGCGGTTCGGTGACGACGGGCGGCGACTGGATGTCTACCGTCAGCACCGGTACGTCGGTGACCGCGGTCAGCTCATCCCGCAGGTCTTCGGTGGTGACCACGGCCGTGGCCGCGGTGTCGGCGAGCAGGAACCGGAGCCGCTCCCGTGGCCACGACGGGTCGATCGGCACGTACGCCCCGCCCGCGGTCAGCGCGCCGAGCACGCCGGCGACCTGCTCGGCGCGTTTGGCCATGGCCACTGCGACGTAGTCTCCCGGGCCGACACCCGCGTCCTGCAGACGCCGGGCCAGGGCGGTCACGTGCGCGTCGAGGCTTCCGTACGAGACTGTGCCGTGTGCGTCGACCACGGCGGTGGTGTCCGCCAAATCGGCGGCGCGAGCGGACAACGCGTCGTGCAGCAGCCCCGTGGGCGGCGCGGCCACCGTCGCCGGCCGGTCCCGCTGCGCCTCGGGCAACAGGTCGAACGCTTGTCGTGACCAGGAGTCGGCATCGGTGGCCAGGGCGGTCAGCACCCGCCGAAAGCCGTCGAACATCGCGTCCACCAGGCCGTCCGGGAACATCTGCTCGATGACGTCCCAGATCACCCACAGACGACCGTCGCGCAGCTCCCAGAACTCCGTGTCGAGCAGGGTCTGCGGTGTCTCCAGCATCGAGTACGGGGGCCGATCGGTCGGGCCGACGAACAACGCGCTGCCCACCGCGAACGGGCACACCGCGCGACCGGGCGTCCGACGTACCTCGTTGAGGGTCTGCAGGACTTTCGTGCCGCTCCAGTAGACGTGCTCGGCGTCGGCGAGCACCTGCGCCTGCAACCGCTTGACCCGCTCGGCGAAACCCTCGGCGGGCCGCCAGTCCACTTCGAGCGGGTAGAGGGAGGCGAAGTTGCCCAGGATCTCGGGCAGTTGCGGATGCAGCGGCAGCACCCGGTGAGTGACCATGTTGTTCAGCAGGAAATGCCGTGACCCGCTCCAGTACGCCAGCACCTCCGCGTGCGCGCCCAGGAGAACCGTGGTCATGGTCAGCGCCCGGCGCTGGGCTTCAGCTTTCAGCGCGTCCCACAGCGGCGGGTCGATCAGCAGCTCGCGCCGGCTGAGCCGGGAGCGCCCACGGTGTTCAGCACCGGCCACCAGCGGCAGGTTCGGTGCCTCCGGCCAGTCAGCCATCCGCTCCCGCCAGTATTTCTCCGACGCCTGACCGAGCGGGCCGTCCTCCAGTTCGGCGAGAGCGCGCGCGCAGTCCCGGTAGGACACCTCCAACTCGGGCAGCGGTTGGTCGGGGTGCTCGTAGTAGTGCAGCACATCGGCGAGCAGCCGGACACCACTCGGCGCGTCGCCGAACAGGCTGTTGTGGTTGTAGTGCAACCGGACCCGGCCCGGCCCATAGACGCTGAGGTGCGGGGTCACCCACGGCCACCGGTCGTGGGCGGGCTCCTCGCGCCGCATGATCGCCCGCACCTGCTCCATCCGGTCGTACGCCTCGGCCTCGGGCAGTCCGGTGAGGTCGTCCACGGTCACCCTGACCGGGGCCGGGTCGACCACCGGCCGCAGCATCATGTCCGGGCCGACGACGACCAGATTGTGCCGCTGCCGGTGCAGCGCCGCGTTGAACGCCCTCTCGAACCGGGCCGGGTCCAGTTCGTCGAACTCCTGCTCGACGTACTGGTGCGGGCGGACATGGAACTCGAAGCCCTCGCGGCTGCCGATGATGAACGACTGCTGCAAGTCCGACGGCGGAAACGGCTCGGTCCAGTTCGCCCGGTCCGCCTGCACGGTCGGCACTGTGGGATCGGGTCCGACCGCACCGGCCCGGGAGAGCGCGACGATGATGTCGGCCTTGTGCTCGGCCAGCGCGGCGCGCAGTTCGGCGGACAGGCTGCCCTTGGGCGCACTGAGCTGGAGGCCGTCCGTGCCAACGAGCTTGATTCGGCCGCCGACACCGGCCAGCTCGGCGAGTACGCGTTCGACGGTGTTCACAGCCGGCTTCCTTTCGCAGTTCCGGGCATGGTCACAGCGTGAACACCTCGGCATCGTCGTCAAACGGGGTGTCGTCGTCAGCGAGCACGCCGCGCACCGCGAGCCCGCGCAGGACGTGATCGGCGACCGCGTCGGCCGTGCCGCCGAAGATGACATCGGACGGCACCTCGGCACCGAAGTCCGACCGAACCCGGCCACGCAGCCGGACCGTGGTCAGCGAGTCGAGACCCAACGTATTGAGGTGGCGGTCGGCGAATCCGGGCCGCAGCTCCGCCTGCGTGGCCGGGCCGATTCCCAGCAGCGTCGCGGTGAGATCGAGCAATCCGTCGAGCACCGCCCGGCGGGCCGCGGCCGGGTCGCTCGCGGCCAGCGCGGTCAGCGCGGTCAGGTCCAGCACGTCGGCGGCCACCGGCTCGTCATCGACGAGATCCCCCAGCAACGTGTACGGCCGCCGCCGCGGGTTGGCCGCCGCGTACCGCAGCCAGTCGACGGCAGCCAGACCCAGGTGGGCAGGCGCGGTCGCGGCCACCCGGCCGAACGCGTCCAGCGCGTGCCTGGCGGGCATCGCGTCGATACCGCCCGCGGCCAGCCGCTCGGTGAGGTCACGCCGGGCGGCCATCCCGGAGTCCGCCCACACACCCCAGCTCACCGATGTCGCGGCCAGCCCGTCGGCCCGCCGCCGGACGGCGAGGGCGTCCAGGAACGCGTTCGCCGCGGTGTACCCGGCCTGACCGGGCGAGCCGATCAGCGAGGCCATCGAGGAGAACAACACGAAGTGGTCGAGGTCGAGTCGGGCGGTGGCCTCGTGCAGCCGCCAAGCACCGGTCACCTTCGGGGCGAGAACCCTGTCCAGCGCGCCGGGATCGAGGTCCGCCAGCGGCTGGTCCTCGGTGACACCCGCGAGGTGGAACACCCCGCGTAGCGGGGGCAGACCGGCTGCGACGTCGTCGAACAGGGTCCGCACGTCGGCCTCGACGGTGACATCGGCACGCCGCACCTCGACCCGTACGCCTGTCGCCCGCAGACGGCTGACCTGTGCGGGCTCCGTCGTGCCGCGACCGGTCAGCACCAGCGTCCGGGCTCCCTGGTCGGCCAGCCACCCGGCCAGCTCCAGGCCCAGGCCGCCGAGGCCGCCGGTCACCAGGTACGTCCCGTCCGGGCGGATGCCCATCCGTGCCGTCGCCGATGCGGGTAGGGACCGCTCGGTGAGGACCGCGCGGTGCCAGCGACCGTCCCGCATGGCCAGGTGGCCGGATCCGGGCAGTCCGCAAGCGGCGGTCAGCACTTCGCGTGGGCTGGTCACGGCTTGGTCGACCTGTAAGCAGCGCAGGTCCGGGTACTCCGCGGTGACGGCGGCGACCGCTGCGGTGATCACCGCCTGGCTGAGGTCCCCGTCGTGTCCGGCACCGCCCGAGCACAGCACCAGGTCAGGCCGCTGACCGGCGTAGACGCGCAGCACGTCCTTGAGCGTCAGCAGCGTCTGCCGCGCCGCAGCGCTGTACGCGTCGGGGGTCCAGGTGCCGTCGAGTGGTCGGGTGTCCAGGATGATGCCGCTCACCTCGGGCTCGGGCTCAGGCCCGTCCCCGATGCTCAGCTCCACCGACTTGGCACCGAATTCGGCAAGTGCCTCCCGCCAGCGAGCTTGACTCTCGTGGTCGTCGCCGATCACCAGCCACACACCATCCAGGGCGGGCGCGCCGACGGGCTCGGCCTCCCGCCACTCCCGCTGGAGAACCTTCGGACGTGCGCCCGCGAGACGGCTCAGGCGGCTACGGGGCACCGGTTGGAACACCAGGCCGCGTACGGCAGCGAGCACGACACCACTGTCGTCGGCGATGTCGATGTCGATGGTGACGCCGTCGCCGTCCTGCTTACGGGCATGGCACCAGACTCGGGCGGGTAGGTCGGCACCCATTCGCAGGCTCTGTACGCCGGTGGGCAGCAGCAGAGTGTCCCCGCCCGGTTCCACGAACGCGGTGACCACTTGGAAGCAGGCGTCGAGTATCGCGGGGTGGGCAGTGAGTCCGCGCCCGTCGAGCCCGTCGACCTCGATCAGGGCCAGCGCAGCCGAACCGGTACGGCGTACCTCGCGCAGCCCTCGGAACAGGTGCCCGTACTCGACGCGGCTGCGGTGCAGGCGCTCGTACAGGTCGCCGGTCGGGCGCTCGGCCAGCCGGGTCCGCAATCCGTCCAGGTCGAGGGTGCCGGCGAGCGGTTCCGCGGGCGCGGCCGTGGCGATCACGTGCACAGTCCAGTCCGCGTCGTGCCCGGTGGCGGCCTGGCCGTAGCCGCGAATTCGCAGCGCGTCGCCGTCGGACTCCACGACGGCCTGCGCGGTCACGCCGACCCCGTCCGCGAAGTGCAGGAACTCGGTGAAGGCCAGATCGGACAGCTCCCAGTCGGGGCTCGGCCGGGCGGCACGGGCCGCGGCGAGCACCCACTCGACCATGGCCGCGGCGGGCAGCACGGGTACGCCGTGCAGGCGGTGCTGGCTGAGGAACGCCGGGTCCTCGGGGGTCAGCGTCCGGCTGAACCAGCTGCCCGGTGCGCCGGCTAGCCGGACCGGCGTGCCGAGCAGCGGGTGCTCGTCGCGCGGTGCGACGGCCGCCGGTGCGGGCCGCGCCCAGTGCGAGGTGTGCTGGAACGCGTAGGTCGGCAGCGGAACCACTGTGCCGGCGGTGCGCCAGTCGACGGTGTGGCCCAGGGTGTGCAGGTGGCCCAGAGCGTGCATCAGGCGTACCCGGTCGTCCGTGTCACGCCGCAGCGTGGTGACGGTGACCGCGCCGTCGAGCGTCTCCTCGATCGCAGGGGTCAACGTCGGGTGCGGAGAGATCTCCACGAACGTGTGCCCCGCGCCGATTTCGGAGATTGCCGGGGCGAACGCGACGGCCGCGCGGATCTGCTGGGCCCAGTAGTCGGCACTCTGGTGAGCCGGGCCCTCGACGGCAGCCGTGGGCGTTATCGGGATGCGGGACGCGGCGTGCGTCACGGTCGCCGCGGCCGCATGGAAATCGGTGACCGCGCCATCCATGTGCGGTGAGTGGAACGCATGCGAGACCCGAAGCGCCGTCACCCGTACGCCGTCGCCCTGCACCTCGCGGGTCAGTTCGGCGACGGCGTCGGCGTCGCCGGACACAACAGTGCTCCGGGGGGAGTTGACAGCGCCGACCGAGATCCGGCCGCCGTACGGGTCGATCCGCCGTTCGACCTCCGCCTCGGACAGTTCGACGGCGGCCATGGCTCCCCCGCCACTGTTCGCCGCACCCATCAGCCTGGCCCGGATGGTGACCAGCCGTGCCGCGTCGCGCAGCGTGAGCACGCCCGCGACGTACGCCGCTGTCAACTCTCCGATCGAATGCCCGACGAGCCGGGCCGGGGCGATTCCGTGATGTGCCAGCGTCTCGGACAGGGCCACCTGAATCGCGAACAAAGCGGGCTGGGTGTAGGCGGTTTCGTCCAGTAGTGCGGCTTCGGGGGTGCCGGGCTCGGCCAGGATCACCGCGCGCAGCGGGTGGTCGAGGTGGGTCAGCACGTCATCCAGGGCACTGGTGAACACCGGGTGCGTGCCGTAGAGGGCGCGGCCCATTCCGGCCCACTGCGCGCCCTGCCCGCCGAAGACGAACACCGGTGTGCCCGCTGTCCCCTGGCCGACGATCAGGTCCGGGTTGGGCCGGTTCGCGGCCAGGTCGGCGAGCGCGGCGGTTAAGGCGGTCCGGTCGGCGGCGACGATCACCGCGCGGTGCGTGAGGTGGGCCCGGGCGGTGGCCAGCGAGTGCGCGATGTCGGCGTCGGCCAGGTTCGGGTGCTCGGTCAGGTGCCGCAGCAGTCTGCGGGCCTGCTCCCGCAGGGCCTGCGGGGATTTCGCCGAGATCGGCCAGGCGAGCGGCCGGCCGTCCGGTTCGGGTGTGGTGGCGTGCTTCGACGTGGACGGAGCCTGCTCGAGGATCAGGTGGGCGTTGGTGCCACTGATCCCGAACGACGACACCGCAGCGCGGCGCGGCCGGTCGGTCCGCGGCCACGGCGTGTTCTCGGTGGCCAACGCGACCCGGCCGGCCGACCAGTCGACGTGCGGCGTGGGCGCGTCGACGTGCAGTGTGGCCGGTACCACTCCCGCATCGAGCGCCCGGACCGCTTTGATCACCCCGGCGACGCCGGCCGCGGCCTGGGTGTGCCCGATGTTGGACTTGATCGACCCGAGCAGCAGGGGAACCGTCCGGTTCTGGCCGTACACGCCGAGAATGGCCTGGGCCTCGATCGGGTCGCCCAGGCTGGTTCCGGTGCCGTGGGCCTCGACGACGTCCACCTCGGACGGCTCCAACCCGGCATCGGCCAGGGCACGCTCGATGACCCGGCGCTGGGCGGGCCCGTTGGGTGCGGTGAGGCCGTTGGACGCGCCGTCGGAGTTGACAGCTGAACCACGCAGCACGGCCAGAACGGGACGGCCCTGTGCCCGGGCGTCGGACAACCGCATCAACGCGACCATCCCGACCCCCTCGGCGAAGCCGGTGCCGTCGGCCGCGGCGGCGAACGCCTTGACCCGCCCGTCCCCGGACAATCCGCGCTGGCGGCTGAACTCCTGGAACAGCCCTGGGGTGGGCATCACGGCCACCCCACCGGCCAGGGCGAGATCGCATTCGCCGCCGCGCAGCGCCGTGGTGGCGAGGTGGATGGCGACGAGCGAGGAGGAGCAGGCGGTGTCAACGGTGATGGCCGGGCCTTGCAGTCCCAGCGTGTAGGCGATGCGGCCGGACGCGACACTCGTCGTACTGCCGGTCAGCAGGTAGCCGTCGTGGTCGCCGGACTGATCCGGGGTGAGGCCGCTGCCGTAGTAGTCGTGCACGACGCCGGTGAAGACACCGGCCGCGGAACCACGCAGCGACGTCGGATCGATGCCCGCGTCTTCCAGTGTCTCCCACGCGGTCTCCAGCAACAGCCGCTGCTGGGGATCCATAGCGGTGGCCTCGCGCGGCGAGATGCCGAAGAACGCGGGATCGAATTTGTCGGCGTCGGTGAGGAACCCACCGTGCCGGGTGTAACTGGTACCGGAGCGGTCCGGATCCGGGTCCCAGAGTGCGGCGAGATCCCAGCCCCGATCGGCCGGGAACCCGGTGATCGCGTCCTGCCCGGCCAGCACCAGGTCCCACAGCCCGTCCGGCGAGGTGACCCCGCCCGGGTAGCGACAGCCCATACCGACGATCGCGATCGGCTGGTGCCCGACCGCTTCGGCGGCACCCGGTGTGTGCGTCTCTCGGACCGGCAGCAGGTCCGCCAGCAGCAGATCCACCACCGCGTTCGGGGTCGGATGGTCGAAGACCAGCGTCGCGGGCAGTGTGCTGCCGATCGCTCGCGACAGCAGATTGCGTACCTGAACGGCGGTGAGTGAGTCAACGCCGAGCGCCTTGAACGTCTGGTCGCCATCGATGGCCGCCGGGTCGGGGTGTGCGAGCACGGCTGCGACCGTCGCGCGTACCACGTCGGTTACCGCGGCCCGCCGCTCGGCGGGTGGGAGACCGCTCAGCCGGTCGGCCGCCGCCGGACTCGTCCTGGCGGCGGCCGCCTGTGGCAGGGCGACCGACCGCACAAGCGTCCGCAGCAACGGCGGGACGGCGGCGGCCGGGTCGCGCAGCACGGCGAGGTTCACCGGTGCGGCGATCAGGTGCGGCTCGGGGGATGCCAGGGCCTGGTCCAGCAACGCGAGACCGGTCCGGGTGTCGATCGGCACCAGGCCGGTACGGGCGATCCGGCGACGGTCGACCTCGGTGAGATGGCCGGTCATCGCGCTGGAGTCGGACCACAGTCCCCACGCGATGCTGGTGCCGGGCAGACCCGCCGCACGCCGGGATTCGGCCAGCCCGTCGAGGAACGCGTTGGCCGCGGCGTAGTTGGCCTGGCCGGGCGCACCGAACGCCGCCGACGCGGACGAGTACAGGACGAACGCGGCCAGGTCGTGGTCGCGGGTCAGCTCGTGCAGATGGAAGGCCCCGTCGGCCTTCGGCGAGAGCACTGTGTGCAGGGCCTCGTCGGTCATGGCGTGCACCGGACCGTCGGCGAGCACACCGGCGGTGTGGATCACCGCGGTCAGCGGGTGATCGGCCGGGATGCCGTCCAACAGCGCCCGCACGGCCTCCCGGTCGCCGGTGTCACATGCGGCGACAGTAACTGTCGCACCCAGGGCGGCCAGCTCGGCACGGAGTTCGTCCATGCCCGGGGCGTCCGCGCCGCGACGGCTGGTGAGCATCAGGTGACGCATCCCACGCGTGGCGACCAGGTGCCGTGCGGTGAGTGCGCCGAGGGTGCCCGCCCCGGTGATCAGGACAGTGCCCTCCGGGTCCAACGCGGGCCGTACGGTGAGCACGATCTTGCCGGTGTGCTGGGCGCGGCTCATGTGGCCCAGTGCCCGCCGCACATCGAGCAGGTCCCAGGTGGACACCGGAGCCGGTGGCAGGGTGCCGTCGGCGAACAATGGTGCCAGCGCGGCGAGCAGTTCCTGTACCCGATCCGGTGGAGTCGCGGTCAGGTCGTACACCTGGTAGGTGAGCCCGGGATGCTCGGCCTGCACGGTGCCGGCGTCGCGGATCTGGGTCTTGCCCATCTCGATGAACCGACCACCGTCCACGACCAGCCGCAAGGACGCGTCGATCGCGGCGTCAGCGAGGGAGTTGAGTACGACGTCCACGCCGCGCCCACCGGTCGCGGCCCGGAACCCGTCCTCGAACGCCAGGTCCCGCGACGAGGCCAGATGCGCCGCAGGCACGCCCAGTTCGCGCAGCACCGACTGCTTCGCCGGGCTCGCCGTCGCGTAGACCTCGGCACCCCAGTGCCGGGCCAGGTGGATCGCGGCCATGCCGACGCCACCGCTGGCCGTGTGCACCAGCAGTGCACCGCCCGTACGAAGGGCGGGCACGTCACGCAGGGATTCGTACGCGGTCAGGTAGGCGACGGCCGCACCGGCCGCCTGCTCGAACGTCCACCGCGGAGGTATGGCCGCGACCAGCCGGTGGTCGGTCACCGAGACCGGGCCCACACCGTCCGGGAACAGGCCGTACACCCGGTCCCCCGGGGCCAGGCCGGTCACTCCGGGGCCGACCTCGGTCACCACGCCCGCGCCCTCACGGATGATCCCGGACTGGCCGGGGACCATGCCGAGGGTCACCAGCACGTCGCGGAAATTCACGCCCGCAGCCCGCAGCGCGACCCGAATCACCCCGGCAGCAAGCGGAGCGGCAGCCTCGGGCCAGTCCAGGGCCGCGACACCGTCGAGCGTCCCGGTGCCGGTGCTGTCCAGCTTCCACGCTGTCGCCCCGGGCGGCGGTGCGAGCGGCGTGACGGCCGACCGTAGTCGGGGGGTGTGCGGTACGCCGTCACGCACCCGCACCACGGGATGGGACCGCAGCGCGGCCATCACGGCCGGCGTGATGGCCGCGTCGGCGCGGTCGGTGTCCAGCACCGCGATCCGGTCCGGGTGTTCACTCTGCGCGGCCCGGAGCAGCCCGAACACGGCGGCATGCGCGGGATCGCCGTCCAACGCCCGGGTGGTGCGCACGGTCAGGCGAGCGTCCGGCCGGTCCTCGGCGAGCCAGGCGCGCAGGTCGGCCAGCACACCAGCGGTGAGCCGGTGCGCCGCGGCAGCGTCACCGGCCGGCGCCTCGGGCACGTTGAGGAGGACAGGGTCCGACGGGTCGCCGTCGGCCGTGATCGGCTCAGGCAGCGGCACCCACTCGATGGTGTGCAGAACGTTGGCGGGTCCGGCGGCGACCGGCCGTTCGCCGAGCGGGCGCAGCGCTAGCGATCCGACGGTCAGCACGGGTACGCCGAGCGGGTCGGTGACCGTGATCCGGACCGCGTTCGGCCCGGCCGGCGCCACCCGCACCCGCACGGCGGTCGCGTCCGCGGCGTGCAGGGTCACGTCGGCGAACGCGTACGGCACCAGGGTCGCGTCACCCGCGCCGAGCGGATGCAGCGCGAGGCAGTGCAGCGCCGCGTCGAACAGGGCCGGATGGATGCCGAACCCGCTGGTCTCGCCGCTACCGGGCAGGGTCGCCTCGGCGTACACCTCGTCGCCGGCCGTCCACGCGGCGGTCAGGCCCCGGAAGGCCGGCCCGTACACCAGCCCGCGCGTTTCGAGCCCGGCGTAGATTCCGTCCGGCTCGGCCGGAGAGCCCGCGGGCGGCCACTCGCTCACGAGGTCATGCGCAACGGGCGGGGCCGCGGTCAGGACACCGCTGGCATGGTGGGTCCACGGCTGGTCACCCACGTCGGCAGCGGGCCGGGAGTGGATCGTTACGGTCCGGTCGCCGCTCACGAAGACCTGCAGGGTGGTGGCCTCCGCACCCTGTGCGAGCGGCGCGTGCAGGGTCAGTTCACGCAGGTACGGCGTCGCGGTGTGGGTGCCCGCGTGCAGCGCCATCTCCACCATCGCGGCAGCGGGCAGCACAACGGTGCCGGCGACCGTGTGGTCGGCGAGCCAGGCCTGGTCGATGCGGTGCAAACGCCCGGTGAGGACGGTTGCGTCCACGTCGGCGAGGTGAATCACGTCGGTCAGCAGCGGGTGCCCATTGCCGGTTCGGGCCGCCGCGGTGCCGGTTGGCCGCAGCCAGTGCGAGGTGTGCTGGAATGCGTACGTCGGCAGCGGGACGTGGTTGCCCGTCGTGTGCCAGATCGGGTTGTGGCCCTGGACGAACAGCCGCGCGAGGGTGTGCAGCAGCGACACCCGGTCGTCCCGGTCGCGGTGCAGGGTGGCGATGACGGCGGCGTCCGGACCGAGGATGTCGCCGAGCGCCGGCGTGAGGGTCGGGTGCGGTGACAGTTCGAGGTACGTGTGGTGCCCGTCAGCGGCAAGCGCCCGCACGGCCGGGTGGAACCGCACCGGCTCGCGCAGGTTACGCCACCAGTATTCGGTGGTCGGCGCCTCGGCCAACAAACCGCCGACGACGGTGCTGTAGTGCGGCACCCGGGGCGGATGGCCGGCGACGGTCAGCTCGGCGAGCCTCGGTCGCAGCCGCTTCATGTGATCGGAGTGGCTGGCGTAGTTCACCGGCAGGACACTGGTGCGGACCCCCTCGTCGCTGAGCTCGGCGACGAGCCGTCGCACCGCGTCGACGTCGCCGGAGACGACCGTCGACGTGGACGAGTTGATCGCCGCGATCGACACCGCATCACCGGCGGCGGCGAGACGCGGCGCCAGGTCGTCGGGGGACAGCCCGACCGCGGCCATCAGACCACTGCCTTGAATCGCCGCGATGCAGGTGGCCCGGTGCGCGACCAGGTGCGCAGCGTCGGCCAGGCTCAGCGATCCCGCGACGTGTGCGGCGGCGATCTCGCCCTGCGAATGCCCGATCACCGCGTCCGGGACGATCCCGTGGTGAGCAAGCACCCCGGCGAGGCCGGTCATCACCGCGAACAGGGCGGGCTGGGTGACCTCGACCCTGCCGATGTCGGTGGCAGCGCCCGAGTTCACGACGAGATCGTGCAGCGACCAGTCGGTGTGCGGGGCGAGCGCCTCCGCGCACTCGTCGAGGCGCCGGGCGAACACCGGCTCGGTCTCGTACAGCCGTTTCGCCATCCCGGCCGCCTGGTTGCCCTGGCCTGGGAAGACGAACACGAGCCGGGGGTCGGCCGGTGCGCCGTCGGCTGGCGTGCTGACCACGTTCGGGTTGGGCACGTCGGCGACCAGGTCGGCCAGTGCCTGCCGGTATTCCGCGGCATCGCCGGCGACGATAACGGCGCGATGCTTGTGGTGGGTGCGCGCGGTGGCCAGCGTGTGTGCGACGTCGCGCGAGTCGAGGTCCGGGTGGGTGCCGAGGTGGGACAGCAACCTTGCGGCCTGGTCACGCAGGGCATCGGCAGTGCGGCCGGACAGCAGCCACGGGTGCGGCCCCTCGGTGGCGGGCTCGTCGTTGCGGGTTGAGGCTGGCGCCTGTTCCAGGATCAGGTGCGCGTTCGTGCCGCCGAATCCGAACGCTGAGACGCCGGCGCGCCGCGGCCGGTCGGTCGCGGGCCACGGCTGCGCCTCGGTCGCCAGTCGGACTCCACCCGTGTGCCAGTCAACGTGCGGAGTCGGCACGTCGGCGTGCAGGGTGGCCGGCACCACGCCCGCGTTCATGGCGTGCACCATCTTGATGACGCCGGCGATGCCCGCCGCGGCCTGCGAGTGCCCGATGTTGGACTTCACCGAGCCGAGCAGCAGCGGTACTTCGCGGTGCTGTCCGTACGTCGTCAGCAGCGCCTGGGCCTCGATCGGGTCGCCCAGCGTGGTGCCGGTGCCGTGCGCCTCGACGACGTCGATCTCGGCGGCGGAAAGGCCGGCGTCCGCCAGCGCACGCTCGATCACCCGCTGCTGCGCGGGCCCGTTCGGCACGGTCAGCGCGCTGGTCGCGCCGTCCTGGTTGACGGCGCTGCCGCGGATCACCGCGAGCACCCGCCGGCCCTGGGCCTGCGCGTCGGACAACCGTTGCAGCATGACCACGCCGACGCCCTCGGCCCACGCGGTGCCGTCGGCGTCCGCGGAGAACGCCTTGATACGCCCGTCCGGTGCGAGCCCGCGCTGCCGGCTGAAGCCGAGGAACACTCCCGGCGTGGGCATCACCGCGACACCGCCGGCAAGCGCGTGGTCACATTCACCGGCGCGCAGTGCCCGTACTGCCAGGTGCAGTGCCACCAGCGACGACGAGCACGCGGTGTCCAGGGTGATCGCCGGGCCGTGCAGGCCGAACGTGTACGCGATCCGCCCGGAGGCCACGCTGGTCGCGGTGCCCGTCAGCAGATATGCCTCCCGGCCGTCACCCGCCTCGGCCGCGCGGGGCCCGTAGTCGTGGGCGGACACGCCGGTGAACACGCCGGTGCCGCTGCCGCGCAGCGCAGCCGGGTCGATGCCGGCATGCTCGATCGCCTCCCATGAAGTCTCCAGCAGCAGCCGCTGCTGCGGGTCCATCGCAGTGGCCTCCCGGTGCGAGATGCCGAAGAAGGCCGGATCGAACTGGTCTGCGTCGTGCAGGAACCCGCCGTGCTTCGTGTAGGTGGTGCCGGGCCGGTCCGGGTCAGCATCGAAGATCGCGTCAACGTCCCAGCCCCGGTTCACCGGGAACCCGGTGATGGCGTCCCGCCCGTCGCGGACCAGGTCCCAGAACTGTTCCGGCCCGTCGGCGCCGCCCGGGAACCGGCAGCCGATGCCCACGATGGCGATCGGCTCGCTGTTCTGGCTCTGCACCTTCTGCAGACGCTCACGGGTCTGGTAGAGATCAGCGGTCATCCGCTTGAGGTACTCGACGAGCTGGGCCTCGGTCGGCATCAGGGTGCGCTCCGGTTCTGTTCCGCGGCAGGTGTAGGACTGGAGAACTCGCTGTCGATGAATGCGAGCAGGTCGTCGGCCGAGGTCGCGTCGGTCAGCCCGCCCGGCAGTACGACGGCGGGAGTGTCGTCGACGCCGAGCTTGCGCAGCAGGTCACGCAGCCGGTCGACGGCCTGTCCGCGGATGGCGTCGTCGGTCAGGCTCAGGCCTGCGACCACCGCGTCGAGCCGGTCCATCTCGGCCACCAGCACCGATTCCAGGCTCGGCGCGAGCCGTTCGACCAGATAGGCGGCCATCGCCTGCGGGGTCGGGTGGTCCAGCGCGACCGTGGTCGGCAGCGCGAGGCCGGTCGCCTGGTTGAGCCGGTTGCGCAGATCCACCACGCCGAGCGAGTCGAAGCCCAGGTTGAAGAAACCGGTGTCCACCGGGATCGAGGCCGCGTCCGGGTGGGCGAGAACCTCGGCCGCGATGGCCCGGACAGCCGCGAGAACGATCGCGGACCGCTCGGCCGGGACGGCCGCCGCCACCCTCTCCGCGAGACCGGCCGGGGCGGCGACGACCGGCGCCGCAGGCGTGGCCACCAGGGTCCGCAGCAGCGCGTTCGCCCGCGGGCCGCGCAGCGCGGCGAAGTTCAGCGGGCTCGCCAGCACCGAGGGCCCGGCGACGACGGCCCGGTCGAGCAGGGCAAGGCCCGTCGCCGACGTGATCGGGACCAGCCCGGTGTCGGTGACGCGTTGGCGGTCCGCGTCGGTCAGGCCGCTGGTCATGCCGCTGCTCTCGGCCCACATGCCCCACGCGATGCTGGTCGCGGCCAGGCCGTCCTGATGCCGCAGCGTGGCGAGTGCGTCCAGAAAGGCGTTGGCGGCCGCATAGTTGCCCTGGCCAGGAGTGCCCAGCGCGGCCGACGCTGAGGAATAGAGCACGAACGTCCGCACGTCCTTGGTCAGCAGGTGCAGCGTCCAGGCAGCGTCGATCTTCGGCGTCAGTACGGTGTGCAGCTGCTCGGGCGTCATCGTGTGCACCGGGGCGTCAGCCAGCACACCGGCCGCGTGGATGACGGCACTGACCGGCCGGTCGACCCCGTCCAGCAGGGCGGCGACCGCCTCCCGGTCACTCGCGTCGCACGCCGCGACGGTGACCTCGGCGCCCAGGGCGGTCAGCTCGTCCCGCACCTCACGGGCGCCCGGTGCCGCCATGCCGCGGCGGCTCAGCAGCAACAGGTACCGGGCGCCGTGCACCGTGACGAGGTGCCGTGCCGCCAGTGCGCCGAGAGTGCCGGTGCCGCCGGTGATGAGCACCGTGCCGGTGGTATCCCAGACCGGCCCGGTGTCCCCCGCGGGAACCGGCATCAGCCGTGGCACGTGCGTTACCCCCGCACGGTCCAGGGCTTCGGGATATTTTCCGAGCAGGTGCACCGGGACACGGGTTGCGTCCGAGGTCAGCAGGCTGAAGTGGCCCGGGTGCTCGTTCTGGGCGGTGCGCACCAGACCCCAGACGGCGGCGGTCGCGACCCCGCTGTGGTCGGCGTGCACCGTCAGGTGTGTCTCGGCCGAACGGGGACTGGCCAGCCACGTCTGGAGTGCCGTGAGCGTGAACGCGGCGAGTTCGTGCGCGCTCGCGGGCGTGTCCGCCATGGGGGGCAGGCTGAGCACTGCGTGCGCGGGTGCTGGTCGCGTGTCGGCCAGAAAGGAGTCCAGGTCCGGATAGGTGGGTGCTCCGGTCATTCGGGAGCCGATCAGTACCGTCTCGGAGCTCGCACCGGCGTTGGTCGGCAGATCGACCGGATGCCACTCGACGCGATGCAGTGCACGGGACGGGCCGAGTGCCGCCACCGGCGCGAGAGCCAGGCGGTCCACGGTGAGGATCGGCCGGCCCACCGGGTCGGTGATCTCCAAGCGGATGGCGGTGTGGTCGGTCGCGGTCGCGTGCACCCGGACCGCGGACGGAACCGGACCGTGCAGTGTGACGCCCTCGAACGTGTGCGGCAGCAGCAGCTCCGGGTGGTCCCGGGTGACCGCGTGCGGGGCAAGGCAATGCAGGGCGGCGTCAAGCAGGGCGGGGTGCACGGCATGGCCGGTGGCCGGTGTCCCGGCGGGCAGCTCGACGTCGGCGTGGATCTCCGTACCAGCGAGCCACACCCGGCGCAGCCCTCGGAACGCCGGGCCGTACTGGTAACCGCGGCTGGCCAGAGCCTCGTACACGGCAGCGCCGTCGATCTCCTCGGCGTCCGGGGCCGGTCCGCCGTCATACCCGGCTGCCGGCGCGGCCTCGGTGAGCACGCCGGTCCCGTGGTGTGTCCACGGGCCGTCGCCGGCCGGTCGCGAGTGCACCGTCACGTTCCGGTCCCCGACGACGACCTGCAGCTCCACCGCCTCCTGCCCGACGACCAACGGGGCGTGCAGGATCAGCTCAAGGAGGGCCGGTGTCGCACTGGACGAGGCGGCAGCCAGCACCAGGTCGACGAATCCGGCCGCGGGCAGGATCGCGGTGCCCGCGACGGCGTGGTCGGCGAGCCACGGATGTGACCCCGGCCGGATCAGACCAGTGTGGATGGTCGTCGCGTCGGTCGCGACCCGCACGCTTCCGGTCAGGAACGGGTGAGCCGGGGTGCCTGGCATCCGCCCGCGGTCGGCCAGCCAGTGTGAGCCGTGCTGGAACGCATAGGTGGGCAACGGCACCGGAGCGCCTGCGGTGCGGAAGTCCACCGCGTGGCCGAGCACGTGCAGCCGGGCCAGCGCTCGCGCCAGGTCGATCCGGCCGTCCCGGTCACGGCGCAGCGTGGGTACCACGGTGGCCGTCGGCAGTGTCTGTCCGATCGCCGGGGTCAGCGCCGGGTGCGGGCCGACCTCGACGTATGTGTGATTGGCGCCGAGAGCGGCCAGCGCGGGGGCGAACGTGACAGTGTGGCGCAGTTGGTGCGCCCAATAGCCGGCACTGACGTGTGGCTCCCCGGCGAAATCGCAGGTGGCTGCAATCGGCAGGGCCGGCGTGCCGTAGGTGATGGTGCCGGCTGTCGCGCGGAAGTCGGCCAGCACCGCATCCATCTGCGGTGAGTGGAACGCGTGCGAGACGGCGAGGCGTTTGGCCGGCACGCCGTCGGCGGCCATCGCGTCGATGGCCGCGGACGGCCCGGAGACCACCGTCGCCGTCGGCGAGTTGACGGCCGCGATCACGACGCCGTACCGCTCGGCTATCGCGGCGACATCCTCGGCGGGCAGTTCGATCGATGCCATCGCTCCGGCCGGGGCGGAGCCCATCAGTCGCGCCCGGGTGGCGACGAGGCGGGCGGCGTCGCTCAGCGACAGGATGCCAGCGGCGTGCGCGGCGGTCAGTTCGCCGATCGAGTGCCCGACCAGGCGCGCCGGGGCGATGCCGTGGTGGCGCAGCGTCCGGAACAGCGCGGTCTGTACGGCGAACAGCGCGGGCTGCGTGTACGTGGTGTCCTGCAATGCCTCGGGCCGGTCACGGATCACGTCCAGCAACGCGACGCCGTCCAGGTGCCGGTCCAGCTCCGCGCAGGTCTCGTCCAGGGCGGCGGTGAAGACCGGGTGGACCCCGTAGAGGCCGCGGCCCATGCCGGCCCACTGTGCTCCCTGCCCGCCGAAGGCGAACACCGGGTCGCCGGGAGCTTCGACGGCCTCGGCGGTGATGACGTCCGGGTTGGACCGCGCCTCGGCCAGGTCGGCCAGCGCCTGCCGGAACGCGCCTGGATCCGCCGCCACGATCGCGGCTCGGTGGCTGTGGTGCGTGCGGTTGGTGAGCAGGGCGTGTGCGACGTCGCCGGGGTGCAGGTCCGGATGACGGTCGAGGTGGCCGGCCAGCTTGACGGCCTGCGCGCGCAACGCTGCCGGGGTTCTGCCGGACAGCACCCAGACGGGTGCGGCATCGGCGGAGGCGGTGGTGCTGTTTTCGGTCGTGGTGTGGGGTGCTTGTTCGAGGATGAGGTGTGCGTTGGTGCCGCTGATGCCGAAGGCGGAGATCGCGGCGCGGCGTGGTCTGCCGGTGGTGGGCCAGGGTGTGGTTTTGGTGGTGGGGTGGATGTTTCCGGTG
>NZ_JAKKFD010000036.1 GCF_022229005.1 Micromonospora trifolii | reverse complement strand
TTAGAAACCACCCGGCGTGTCATGGCGATAACCTCATGATCAACGCGAGCTGGGGCGGGTGGGTGGGGGTGGGGGTGGGTGGGGGTTAGGCCAGGAAGATCAGGGCTAGCCAGCCGCCCACGATGAGCACCAGCGCCAGTGCCAACACCCAGGTCGGCACTGTGTAGTCACCGCGCCGGTTGCGGTCGATCTCGGCGCGGATCTTCTCCCGCCGGCGTTCGATCCAGTTCTGCCGCTCGGCGCCGCGCTCGGAGCGGTCGGAAGGTCCAGAAGTCGTCATGGCGCGCCCAGCTTAACCGTTCAGCCCGCCGGGCTGACCGGCCCCGTCGGCACAGCGCACCGCCGGGGCCGGCAACCTGTCACATGCTGGCGATCAACCGCTCCACCCGCTCGTCGTACGCCCGGAACGGGTCCTTGCACAGCACGGTGCGCTGCGCCTGGTCGTTGAGCTTCAGGTGCACCCAGTCGACTGTGAAGTCCCGGCGCTTCTCCTGGGCGTGCCGGATGAACTCGCCCCGCAACCGGGCCCGGGTGGTTTGCGGCGGGGTCTCCTTGGCCTCGAAGATCTCCGGGTCGGTGGTCACCCGGTCGACGTCGCCGCGGCGCTCCAGGAGCCCGTAGAGACCCCGGCCACGGCGCACGTCGTGGTAGGCCAGATCCATCTGCGCCACCCGGGGGTGCGACAGCGGCAGGTCGTGCTTGCGCTGGTAGCGCTCGATCAGCCGCAGCTTGCTGACCCAGTCGATCTCCCGGGAGACCGGCTCCAGGTCGCCGCTCTCCACCGCGTTGAGCACCCGGCCCCACAGCTCGACGACCCGCTTGGCGGCCTGGTCGCCGCCGCGTCGCTCGACGAACTCGGTGGCCTTGGCGAGGTATTCCTGCTGGATGTCCAGGGCGCTGACCTCCTTGCCGTTGGCCAGCCGCACCTTGCGCCGGCCGGTGATGTCGTGCGACACCTCCCGGATGGCCCGGATCGGGTTCTCCAGGGACAGGTCGCGCATCACCACCCCGGCCTCGATCATCCGCAGCACGATGTCGGCGGTGCCGACCTTGAGCAGCGTCGTGACCTCGTTCATGTTGGAGTCGCCGACGATCACGTGCAGCCGCCGGTAGCGCTCGGCGTCGGCGTGCGGCTCGTCGCGGGTGTTGATGATCGGGCGGCTGCGGGTGGTCGCCGAGGAGACGCCCTCCCAGATGTGCTCGGCCCGCTGCGAGAGGCAGTAGACCGCGCCGCGTGGGGTTTGCAGGACCTTGCCGGCCCCGCAGATCAACTGCCGGGTGACCAGGAACGGGATGAGTACGTCGGCGAGCCGGCCGAACTCGCCGTGCCGGGAGACCAGATAGTTCTCGTGGCAGCCGTACGAGTTGCCGGCCGAATCGGTGTTGTTCTTGAACAGGTAGATCTCACCCGCGATGCCCTCGTCGTGCAGCCGCTTCTCCGCGTCGACGAGCAAGCCCTCCAGGATCCGCTCGCCGGCCCGGTCGTGGGCGACAAGATCGGTCACCGAGTCGCACTCCGGTGTCGCGTACTCCGGATGCGACCCGACGTCCAGGTAGAGCCGGGCCCCATTGCGCAGGAAGACATTGCTCGACCGGCCCCAGGAGACCACGCGACGGAACAGATACCGCGCGACCTCGTCCGGGGACAGCCGCCGCTGCCCGCGATAGGTGCAGGTGACGCCGTACTCGGTCTCGAGGCCGAAGATTCGCCGCTCCATGCTGTGACATTAGCCGCCCGGAGGCCCGGTTCGTCACTGTCAGACCACAGGTCGTGCCCCGAGCGCGGTCACATACCGGTTGAGTGCGACATTCCGTCCGGACCGAGGGTCGCCACGAACCGCCAGCAGCTGTCGTACTCCGGAAGCAGGCCCCGCTCGCGGGCCTGGGCGAGGGTCGGCGCCGCATCGTCACGCGCGGACAGCAACGCAACGTCGGCGGGCCACTCGATGCCCAGTTCCTCGTCGAGCGGATGCACCGCGTGCTCGCCCGTCGGGTTGTAGGTGGCCGAGCAGAGATAGCTCAACGTCGCGTCGTCGGTCAACGCGCAGAACCCGTGCCCCAGCCCCTCGCTGAGGTAGACCGCCCGACGGTCGGTGTCGTCCAGCCGGACGCCCTCCCAACGACCGAAGGTCGGCGAGCCCACCCGCAGGTCCACGATCACGTCGAGGACCGCGCCCCGCACACAGGTGACGTACTTGGCCTGCCCGGGCGGGACGTCGGCGAAGTGGACGCCGCGCACCACGCCCCGCGCGGAGACCGACAGGTTGGCCTGGGCCAGCCGCAGCGGATGCCCCACCACCTCGGCGAGCTTGTCGAAGCGGTACCACTCCATGAACATGCCGCGCGGGTCACCGTGCTGCTGGGGGCTGATCTCCCAGGCGCCCTCGATGCTCAGCTCCCGGATCTTCACCAGGAACCCCCGTCGGCGCCGGCCTGATCGCTGAGCAGACCGAGCAGGTAGTTGCCGTAACCGCTCTTGGTCAGCGGCTCGGCGAGCGCGCGCAGCTGCGCGTCGTCGATCAGGCCCGCCCGCCAGGCGACCTCCTCGACGCAACCGATCTTGAGACCCTGCCGCTCCTCGACCACCCGGACGAACTCGGCGGCCTGCATCATCGAGGTGAACGTGCCGGTGTCCAGCCAGGCGGTGCCCCGGTCCAGCACCGTCACCGCCAGCTCCCCGGTCTCCCGGTACACCTCGTTGACCGCCGTGATCTCCAGCTCGCCGCGGGCGCTCGGGGTGAGCTTGCGGGCGATGTCGACCACCCGGTTGTCGTAGAAGTAGAGGCCGGGGACCGCGTAGCGGGACTTCGGCCGGGCCGGCTTCTCCTCGATCGAGAGCACCCGACCATCGGCGTCGAAGTCGACCACGCCGTACTCCTGCGGGTTGGCCACCTGATAGGCGAAGACCCGCCCGCCGACCGGGTCACAGTGGTCGGCGAGCTGCCGACCCAGACCCACGCCGTGGAAGATGTTGTCGCCGAGGACCAACGCCACCGACTCGGTGCCGATGAAGTCCGCGCCGAGGATGAACGCCTGCGCGATGCCCTCCGGACGCTCCTGGCTGACGTACTCCAGCCGCAGCCCGAACTGGCTGCCGTCGCCGAGCAGCCGACGGAACTGGTCCTGGTCGTCCGGAGTCGTGATCACCAGAATCTCCCGGACCCCGGACATCACCAGGGTCGAGAGCGGGTAATAGACCATCGGCTTGTCGAAGATCGGCATCAGCTGCTTCGAGACCGCCCGGGTGATCGGCCAGAGCCGGGACCCGGTGCCGCCGGCAAGTAGGATTCCGCGCACCGGGGAAGCCTAGCCGCACCCGGACAGGTTGTACGGGGATCTCACGCCAGGCGCCGCGTCGCCCGTCGCGTATACTTCCGGACCCGTGAGGATCCTCGTCACCGGCGGAGCCGGATTCATCGGGTCGGAGTACGTTCGCCTGCTACTGGGCAAGCCCCTCGGCAGTGCAGACGGCGTGCCGCCGCTCGAGCCGGCCGCGGTGACCGTGCTGGACAAACTGACCTACTCGGGCAACCTGGCCAACCTCGACCCCGTCCGCGACGACCCGCGACTGCGGTTCGTGCAGGGCGACATCTGCGACCCGGTCGTGGTCGACGAGGTGGTGGCCGAGCACGACGTGATCGTGCACTTCGCCGCCGAGTCACACGTCGACCGCTCGATCGCCGGCGCCGCGCCGTTCGTCACCACCAACGTGCTGGGCACCCAGACGCTGCTCGACGCGGCGCTGCGCCACGGCACCAGCAGGTTCGTGCACGTCTCCACCGACGAGGTCTACGGCTCGATCGACGAGGGCTCCTGGACCGAGACCTGGCCCCTCGCCCCCAACTCGCCGTACTCGGCGTCCAAGGCCGGCTCCGACCTGCTCGCGCTGTCGTACCACCGCACCCACGGCATGGACGTGGTCGTCACCCGCTGCTCCAACAACTACGGCCCGTACCAGTTCCCCGAGAAGGTCATCCCGCTGTTCGTCAGCAACCTGCTCGACGGCGGCACCGTCCCCCTCTACGGCGACGGCGGCAACATCCGGGACTGGCTGCACGTGCACGACCACTGCCGCGGCATCGCCCTGGTCCAGCAGAAGGGCCGCGCCGGCGAGGTCTACAACATCGGCGGCGGCACCGAGTTGACCAACAAGGAACTCACCGGTCTGCTCCTGGACGCCTGCGACGCCGGGTGGGACCGGGTCGTCCCGGTCACCGACCGCAAGGGCCACGACCGCCGGTACTCCCTCGACATCACCAAGATCAGCGAAGAGCTCGGCTACCACCCCAGCATCACTCTGGACCAGGGCCTCGCCGACACCGTCCGCTGGTACCGGGACAACCGCAGCTGGTGGGAACCCCTCAAGTCCGCGCCGACCGCATGACCCGACTCCTCGTCACCGGCGCGGGCGGGATGCTCGGCCGGGACCTGGTCACCGTGCTGGGGGCACGACCCGACCTCAAGGTGACCGCGGCCACCCGCGCCGACCTGGACGTCACCGACAGCGCGGCGGTACACGCCGCCGTCGCCGGGCACGACCTGGTGATCAACGCGGCCGCGTGGACCAACGTCGACGCCGCCGAGGCCGACGAGACCGCCGCGACCGCCGTCAACGGCCACGCCGTGGGCAACCTGGCCGCGGCGTGCGCCACCGCCGGCACCCGGCTGATCCAGGTCTCCACCGACTACGTCCTCGCCGGCAACGCGGACACCCCCTACCCGGAGGACGCGCCCACCGCGCCGGTCAACGCCTACGGCCGCGGCAAGCTGGTCGGCGAACAGGCCGTCGCGCGGCTGCTCCCCGGCACCGGGTACGTCGTGCGCACCGCCTGGCTGTACGGCGCGCACGGCCCGAACTTCGTGGCCACCATGCTCCGACTCGCCACCCAGCACGAACACCTCGACGTGGTCGACGACCAACACGGCCAACCCACCTGGTCCTACGCGCTCGCCGAGCGGCTCGTCGCGCTCGCCGACGCGGCGCTGGCCGGCCACGCCACACCCGGCGTCTACCACGGCACCTGCGCCGGGCAGACGACCTGGTACGGGCTGGCCCGCGCCGCGTTCACGCT
Organism: Micromonospora trifolii; assembly: GCF_022229005.1. GTDB lineage: Bacteria > Actinomycetota > Actinomycetes > Mycobacteriales > Micromonosporaceae > Micromonospora > Micromonospora trifolii. The sequence goes on along the minus strand of NZ_JAKKFD010000036.1, from coordinate 58,543 downwards.
GGCCGGGCTGGACCCGGACCGGATCCGACCCACCACCAGCGACCGGTATCCGCGTCCCGCACCCCGGCCTGCGTACAGTGTGCTAGGGCACAGCCGCTGGGCAGCCGTGGGTCTGCCCCCGCTTCCGGACTGGCACAGCGCCCTGGTCGACGCGTTCCACTCCCCCGCTCCACCCGCCCCGTGGAAGGTCGCATGAAGCTCACCCTCGTCACCGGCCTGACCGGCCTGCTGCTCCTGGGCACCATCGTCGAGCTGCTGCGCCGCCGTCAGCTGCGCGAGAAGTACGGCATGCTCTGGCTCGCCGTACTGGTCGTCGTGATCCCGCTGTCCCTGTTCCCCCGGCTGCTCGACAACGTCGCCGAACTCCTCGGCGTCGCCTCCGGTGTCAGCCTGGTGCTCTTCCTCGGCATCGTCTTCCTGCTGCTCGTGTGCGTGCACCTGAGCTGGGAGGTCAGCGCCCTCGAAGAAGAGACCCGCACCCTGGCCGAAGACTTCGCCCTGCTCCGCGCGGAAATCGACGCGGACCGGGCGGCCCGTGACGAACTGGTGTCGACCGATGGTTAACGGCAAGCGCACACTGATCATCATTCCGGCCCTCAACGAGTCGGGTTCCATCGCCGACGTCGTCGGTGAGGTCCGCGGCGAGCTGCCCGGTGTCGACGTGCTCGTCGTCGACGACGGCTCCACCGACCGCACCGCCGCCGTCGCCGCCGCCGCCGGCGCCAAGGTCGCCAAACTGCCGTACAACCTCGGCGTCGGTGGGGCCATGCGCCTCGGCTACCGCTACGCCCGCGACCACGACTACGACGTCGCCATCCAGATCGACGCCGACGGCCAACACGACCCCCGGTACGTGCCGAAGCTCGTCGACCTCCTCGACGACAACGACCTCGTCATCGGCGCCCGCTTCGCCGGCGAGGGCGACTACATGGTCCGCGGCCCCCGCCGCTGGGCCATGGTGATGCTCTCCGCCGTGCTGTCCCGGGTCGCCCACACCAAGCTCACCGACACCACGTCCGGCTTCCGGGCCGCCAACCGGCGGGTCATCGAGATGTTCGCCACCTGGTACCCGGCCGAGTACCTCGGCGACACCGTGGAAACCCTGGTACACACCGCCCGTCGTGGATACCGCATCCGGCAGGTACCGGTCGCCATGCGCAAGCGGATGGCCGGCACGCCCAGCCACTCCCCCGCCCGGGCGATGATCTACCTCGGCCGCGCGTTCGCCGTCCTCACGCTGGCGCTCATTCGCCGGTGATCCAACGCCTGCTACGCCTGATCCCGCCCGGCACCATCGCTGTTGGTGCCGGGCTGGGCCTTCTTGGCCTCGCCTCCTACGTCCACCTCGCGGTCGCCGGCCACAGCCTCAGCAAGGCCGACTACTCGGCCCTGTCGGTGCTCTGGTCGATCGTGTTCACCCTCGGCATCGGCGTGTTCATGCCGATCGAGCAGGAGGTCGCCCGCGTCGTCGCCGCCCGGCACAGCCAGGGGCTGCCCCCCGGGCCGGTGCTGGCCCGCGGCGTCACCGTCGCCGCCGTGCTGCTCGCCGTGCTGGTGTTGGCCGTCACCATCGGCCGTCAGCCACTCGCCGACAAGCTCTTCGCCGGTGACGGCAACCTGGTCACCGTGCTGATCGGCGCACTCGCCGCGATGGCCGTCGCCTACGCCACCCGCGGCGTCCTCTCCGGCCTGCAACTGTTCCCCTGGTACGGCACCCAACTCGGGATCGACGGCGGCCTGCGCATCGTCATGGTCGCCCTGCTCGGGCTGGCCGGGGTGACCTCCCCCGTCTGGTACGGGCTGGTGCTCGTCGCCGCCCCGCTGGTCAGCGTCCTGCTCACCCTGCCGCCGGTGCTACGCGCCATCGGTGCAGGCCCGCCCGTCGCCTGGGCCACCCTGCTGCGCGGCCTCGGCCTGCTCACCGCCTCCAGCCTGCTCTCCCAGGTCGTGGTCAACATCGGCGTGATCAACGTGCAGCTGCTCGCCCCCTCCGACGCGGCAGCCGCCGGCGCGCTGCTCTCCGCCCTCGTGCTGGTCCGCATCCCCCTGTTCGTCTTCGGCTCCCTGCAGGCGTCACTGCTGCCCGGCCTGGCCACCACCGCCACCACCGGCGACCAGGCCGGCTTCCACAGCCTGCTGCGTCGGGCGCTCGGCATCGTCACCGCGCTCGGCCTCACCGGGGCCCTCGGCGCCGTGCTGCTCGGCCCGTGGCTGGTCGGCACACTCTTCGACGCGCCCGGCGTCCTCGGCCACGGCGACTTCGCCTGGTTGGCGGCCGCCACGCTCGCCTACCTGTGGGCGATGGTGCTCGGCCAGGCCCTGCTCGCCCTCGACCGGCACCGCGCCCAGGCCCTCGCCTGGACCGTCGGCGTCGCCGCCCTGATCGCCGTGACGCTGATCCCGGCTCCGGTCACCCTGCGAGTCGAGTTGGCGTACACCATCGGCTCCGTCATCGTCGCCGCCACCATGGCGACACTGCTGCTGCGCGGCGGCGCCCGCCGACCCACCACCCCCACCCGGCCGCTCGCCGAGGCCGTCGCCCCTGCCGCATCCGGAGGCCTCCGATGACCCGCCCACAGGTGACCGCCGTCATGCTGGCCTACGGCGCCGAGCCGTACCTGGTCAACGCCGCCCGAGCCGTCCTGGCCAGCACCGACGTCGACATCGAGCTCGTCGTCGTCGACAACGGGTGCACCGGCGACGGCATCGACATCGTCAAGGGCTTCCCCCAGGTCCGGGTGGTCCGCCCCGAACAGAACACCGGCTACTCCGGCGGCTGCCGGATCGGCGCCGCCGAGGCCACCGGAGACTGGCTCGCCTTCGTCAACTCCGACGCCATCGTCGCCCCCGACGCCCTCGCCAAGACGGTCGCGGTCGCCGCCGAACCGGGCGTCGGCGCCGCCATGGCCTCCATCCGGCTCGCCGACACTCCCGAGCTGATCAACACCTCCGGCAACCCACTGCACTTCACCGGGCTGTCCTGGGCCGGCGGCAATGGCGAGCCGGCCACCGCCCACGCCGTCCGCAGCAAGGTGCCGTCGCTCAGCGGCTGCTGCTTCGTGATCAGCCGCCAACGTTGGCAGGAACTCGACGGCTTCGCCGCCGAGTACTTCGCCTACCACGAGGACACCGAGCTGAGCCTGCGGCTCTGGCAACGCGGCCTGCGCCTGGAGTACGTACCCGACGCCGTCGTGCGCCACCACTACGAGTTCTCCCGCAACGACCTCAAGCTCTACCTGGTGGAACGCAACCGGCTGGTCACCCTGCTCACCGCGTACCAGACCCGGACGCTGGTGGTGCTCGCCCCGATGCTGCTGCTCACCGAAGCCGCCATGCTCGCCGCCGCGCTCGCCGGCGGTTGGACCCGGCAGAAGACCCGCGGCTGGGGTTGGCTGTGGCGCAACCGGTCCTGGGTCGGCGCCCGGCGCCGTCAACTCCAGGCCGAACGCACAGTGCCCGACGGGGTGATCGCCGAGCTGATGACCGCCCGGGTCGCCCCCTCGAACGTCGACTCGCCGCCCGGCATGGGCGTGTTCAACGCCGTCGCCGCCGGCTACTGGGCCCTCGCGCGGCCCCTGCTCCAGCGCCGCTGACCCTCGACAGACAACAGCGCCGGGGCCCGCGTGTGCGGGCCCCGGCGCTGTCTCGTCACCTGATCAGCTGTCCGGTTGACCCGGCCGGTCCTCCAGGTCAGCGGACCCCGCAGAGCTGGTCGGCTTACCGGCCTCTCCGGTCGGCACGCTCGGCGTGTCCGGCCGGTCGCTGCTCGGCGGCGCCGACTCCCCGTCCAACAGCGCGGTCAGCGCAGCCCCGGTGATCCGCCGGAACGTCCGGCCGACCCGCTGCCGGTCCAGCACCGCCACCTCGAGCTGGTTCGCGGCGATCGTCCGGGCGGCGCCACCCTCACCACCGACAGTGCTCAGTGCCTGCACCGCGACCTGGACCGCCTCCCCGAGCGACATGTCCGGCCGGTGGTTGGACTTCAGCACGCCGGTGATGGCCTCAGCCTGACCACCCATCGCCATCCGCCCAGGCTCGTCGTTGACCGAACCGTCGTAGGTGAGCCGGTACAGCTCGTCGTCAGCGGCAGTGGCCCCGACCTCCGCCACACAGATCTCCACCTCGAACGGCTTCGACTGCTCGGTGAAGATCGCGCCAAGGGTCTGCGCGAACGCGTTGGCCAGGGCCCGACCGGTGACGTCCCGCCGGTCGTAGCTGAGCCCGTTCAGGTCGGCCATCCGCACGCCGGCCCGCCGGAGGTTCTCGAACTCGTTGTAACGGCCGACCGCGGCGAAGCCGATCCGGTCGTAGATCTCACTGACCTTGTGCAGGGCGCTGGAGAGGTTCTCCGCGACGAAGAGCACCCCGCCGGAGTAGCTCAGGACCACTGCGCTACGCCCGCGAGCAATGCCCTTACGGGCCAACTCGGAGCGGTCACGCATGATCTGTTCGGGCGAGGCGTAGAACTGCATGGCCACGGCGGCGGTTCTCCTAACGGCGCTGTGCTGACGACTGCTGGCTGGTGGGGGTGGTCGGGCGGAACTAGCCTCCCGGGTTTTCCATCCGGCCGGCGACCACGCCCTCGGCGATCGTCGCCGTCTCGGCGTCGGTGAGCCGGTAGGTGCCCTCGGCAGTCGCGGTCATCACCACGGGGTAGATCCGCCGGGTCAGGTCGGGCCCGCCGGTCGCTGTGTCGTCATCGGCCGCGTCGTAGAGCGCCTCGACCGCCAGCCGCGTCGCGTCCTCGACGGACAGCCCGACCCGGTACCGCTTCTTCAACGCGGACTTGGCGAACAACGACCCGGACCCGATCGCGTCGTAGCCGGTCTCCTCGTACGGACCACCGGTCACATCGAAGCTGAAGATCCGACCGGCCCGCGCCGGGTCGGCGGCAGCCAGGTCGAACCCGGCGAAGAGCGGCACCACTGCCAACCCCTGCATGGCCGCCCCCAGATTGCCCCGGATCATCGAGGCCAACCGGTTGGCCTTACCGTCCAACGAGAGCATCGCGCCCTCGATCTTCTCGTAGTGCTCCAGCTCCACCTGGAACAGTCGCATCAGCTCGATGCCGATACCGGCGGTGCCCGCGATGCCGACCAGCGAGTACGCGTCGGCCGGATGCACCTTCTCGATGTCGCGCTGGGCGATCAGGTTGCCCATGGTGGCCCGTCGGTCGCCCGCCATCACCACACCGTCGGCGGCCGCGATGGCCACGATGGTGGTCGCGTGCGGCGCCAGGTCGGCTGCCATGCCCGGCGGCAGCGGTCGCCGACCGGGCAACATCTCGGGGGCCACCCGACTCAGGAACGTCGTGAAGGAGGACGTCCCCGCGTTGGTGAACACATCTGGTAGACGCCCGGATGGATCAAAGCCCGCTGCCACGTGGTTCCTCTCAGGTACGTGATCGCCCTGGCCAGCCTCATGGGACTGTCACGGAACTGGCCAAGACCACCGTTGCAGTTGAAGCAGAGTATCCCGCGCACCCATCCGGTGCGATGATCGTGGTCCAGATGTTGCGGGTCGGCGCGGCCACAGATCGCGCAGAGCCCGCCCTGCTCGGCCAGGAGCTCCTGAAACTCTTTCTCACCGATGCCGTACCGCCGCCGCAGGTGGTACTCGCGAGTCCCGCCGTGCAGGCGAAGCTTGCTCTCCTTGCCCTTCGCATTGTGGCAAGGTTTGCAGTATCGGCCGTAACCTCCACGGCCGGAGCGATTCCGTGGAAAGTCATCGAGGGGCTTGGTGGCGCCGCAGTCGGGGCATCGCCGGTGGCCCGCTTGCACCAACGGCAGCTGGCGCACGTCCCTGCCCTGCCGCTCCTTCAGGCGCTTCGCGTAGCTCGCCTTCGACCGAAGGTTGAAGCAGGGCTTGCAGTAGCTGCCGCGACCGTCGGGGCGTCTGCTGTTGGCGCAAAATTGATCAAGGGGCAGCCACTCGCCGCAGTCTCGGCAGCGGCGGTGGCCATCCCGGTCATCCAGAGGACGAGGCATGTCCGTTTCGTCCGGCTATGCCCTATTCGCCCCCTTTTTGCACATAGCCTCTCACAAATTCCTCTGCGTTCTCCTCGAGGACGGAGTCGATCTCGTCGAGGAGGTCGTCGACGTCCTCGGTGATCTCGGCGTGCCGCTCGGCCACCTCGGGGTTGGCCTCGGTGGTGACGTCCTCGATTTCCTCGCCCTGACGGGACTTGCCGGACTGCGACTGGCCGCCGCTGTCATGAGTGGCCATTGCTGCCTCCTCCACGATCGTCTGCGATGAACTTACCTCGCGCGGGCGACGAAAAGCCCGCCGCGCGCCGGCTTGCGGCACACGACGGGCTGACGAACCCGGAATCAGCCCCCGGTCAACGTCTCCAGCAGATCCTTGGCACTGGCGCAGCGGTCGAACAGGGCACCGACGTGCGCGCGGGTGCCCCGCTCCGGCTCCATCATCGGGACCCGGACCAGCGACTCCCGGCCCACGTCGAAGATCACCGAATCCCAGCTCGCGGCGACCACCTCGGAGGCGTACTGGGCGAGGCATCGACCGCGGAAGTAGGCCCGGGTGTCCTCCGGCGGCTCGGTCATCGCGCTGCGCGTCTCGTCGTCGGTGAGCAGCGTCTTCATCGCCCCCCGGCTGACCAGGCGGTGGTAGAGGCCCTTCTCCGGCCGGACGTCGGAATACTGGAGGTCGACGAGCTGGAGCTTGTGCGAGCCCCAACCGAGCTTCTCCCGCTCCCGGTAGCCCTCCAGCAGCCGCAGCTTGGCGACCCAGTCCAACTCGTCGGCGCAGAGCATCGGATCGCGGCCCAGCCGGTCCAGGACGCTCTCCCAGCGGTCGAGAACGTCGACGGTCTGCTCGTCGGCGTCGGTGCCGTACCGGTCGTCGACAAAGGACCGGACCCGCTCCAGGTAGGCCCATTGCAGGTCCAGCGCGGTGAGCCGGCGGCCGTCGCGCAGCCGCATCCGGTGCGTCAGGGACGGGTCGTGGCTGACGGCACGCAGCTCGCTGACCGGGTCGGCGATGCCGAGGTCGGCCCCGAGCGCCTTCTCCTCGATCATGGTGAGGATCAGGGCGGTGGTGCCGACCTTGAGGTAGGTGGAGATCTCGGAGAGGTTGGCGTCGCCGATGATGACGTGCAGCCGGCGGTACTTGTCGGCGTCGGCGTGCGGCTCGTCGCGGGTGTTGATGATCGGGCGCTTGAGCGTGGTCTCCAGGCCAACCTCGACCTCGAAGAAGTCGGCGCGTTGGGAGATCTGGAAGCCGCTCTGGCCGCCGTCCTGGCCGATGCCGACCCGGCCGGCGCCGCAGACGATCTGCCGGGTGACGAAGAACGGCGTCAGGTACGACACGATGTCGGCGAACGGCGTCTGCCGGCGCATCAGATAGTTTTCGTGTGCGCCGTAGCTGGCGCCCTTGTTGTCGGTGTTGTTCTTGTAGAGGTGGATCGGCTGGGTGCCCGGGATGGTGGCGGCCCGGCGGGACGCCTCGGCCATCACCCGCTCGCCGGCCTTGTCCCAGCGCACGATGTCCCGGGGGGTGGTGACCTCCGGGGTGGAGTATTCGGGGTGGGCGTGGTCGACGTAGAGGCGTGCGCCGTTGGTGAGTATCACGTTGGCCAGGCCGAGGTCTTCGTCCGCGAGGGCCTCGGCGGGGTCGTACGCGGCGCCGGAGTAGGTGAAGCCGCGGGCGTCGCGCAGCGGCGACTCTTCTTCGTAGTCCCACCGGGCCCGGCCGCCCCTGTTGAGCTCCGGACGTGCCCCGTAGGCGTTCACCACCTGCGATGAGGTGACCATCGGGTTGGCTCCGGCCTGCCCGGGCACGGAGATGCCGTACTCGACCTCGGTGCCCATGATTCGCCGTACGCTCATGCCGCGCCCCGCTTCAGCTCGCTGACGTACCGGTCGACGCCCACCGCCGGCCGGCGCGTTACCGCTCGATCGGCCCTGCACTCCAGCCTAGTCCGAATCCGACAGCAACGCCCGCACCGGGCGTGGTCGGTCGGTCGGCCGATCAGCGCAGATCCGTCGCCGGTGTCTGCTCGGCGATCGCGGGCGTCGGCTCGTCGGGCTCGTTCAGTGGGCGCATCGAGACCCGCCAGGCGAGGACGCCGAGCAGGGTCAGGCCGAGCACGCTCGCCAGCAGGGGCGTGATCGAGCCCAGTGGCGGGTGCCAGTCGCCGGCGAAGGGGTTGAAGGTGCGGAACGTCAGGTATCTGGGCAGCCCGTCCTGCCACCGCACCATCGTCAGGACCAGCGTGAAGAGTTGGATCGGCAGGAGCAGGATGACGCTGAGGCGGACCAGGGTGCGGCTGCGGGTGGCGTCGAGCCCTCGTTCCTCCCAGACGTACGCGGCGAACAGCATCGCCCCGCCGAGCATCGGCAGCATGTAGCGGCCCTGGGTGACGAACCCGGTCTGCTTGACCAGGGCCACCTGCATCACGGACGGCACGACGGTGCCGGCGACGACCAGGACGAGCAGGCGCCAACGGTCGACCAACCGGCCGAAGACGAACGCCCCGATCAGCAGCGTCGCGGCGACGAACTGCCAGGTCAGGTAGATCGGCGCGGGCATCCGGGTGTCCAGCCATGACGTCACTCCGACCATCTGGTCGAGGTAGCTGCGCCACCGGTCGGCCTCGGCGAGGGCGGCCTGGCCGTAGGTGTACACGTGGCCGCCGTACTTGCCGAGGTCGGAGGATTTCATCACGACGCCCCAGCCGACCGCGGTGAGGGCCGCGACGGCGATGCCGCCCACCCACCACCAGACGGCCTTCTCGCGCACCAGTCGGCCGACGTTGCTCTGCCGCCAGGGGAAGGCGAAGGCGACGAACGCTGCGGCCAGCCAGAGCGGCCCGGTCTGCCGCAGCATCGCGAGCAGCAGGCCGCTGATGCCGGCCAGGATGAGCAGCCCGTGGTGCGGCTTCGGCCGGCGGTCCAGGAACAGCGGGATGGTCGCCGCGAAGAACGCCACCCCGGCGGCGATCTCCACTCCGTTGGGGTTGACGGCGCTGGCCATCTGGGCGGCCATCGGGGTGACGGCGACCAGGAGGCCGGCGACCATCAGACGACGCCGGGACCAGTTCACCGCCACGACGAACGCGCTGGCCAGCAGCGCCGCGGCGATGCCGGCGCTGATGAAGCGGGCGAGCAGCACCCCGGGCCAGCCCGGCCAGAGGTCGAGCGGCCAGCCCACCAGGGCGTAGTAGACGGGGTGGTAGCGACCGGCGCCGGTGCCGGCGCGCACGGGGGTGTCGTCGCTGCCCGGTGGGACCGCGCAGGCAGCGGAGACGGCCGGCTTGAACTGCCAGCACTGCTCCCTGACCAGGCCGGCGGGCACGTCCTGGAAGGCTCCGGAGCCCTTCTTGGCGGCTGCCGGCGGCGGGGCGATCTCCCCCGCCGCCACACCGGCGGCGCGGATGATGTGTTCGCGCTCGTCCGGTGTGCCGTCGTAGGGGGCGGCGACCGACCAGGCCCCGATGGTCAGCAGGAAACCGACGAACGCCAGGATCCAGACCCGGCGGGCGCCGGCGACGGCGCGATCGCCGTCGCCGTCGCCGGCCGCAGGTTGTTCGGTCATCGCGGTTCTCTGCGCTGCCTTTCAGGGAGCGTGGATCGGATCAGGGCGCGGTACCGGTCAGTCCGGCGTCGACTGGATGTCCAGGGTGAGCGCGGAGATCAGCATGTGGATGCCGGTCAGCAGCGGCCCGACGCAGAGCAGGACGCTGCCGGTGGTGGCGACCGGTGGGCCGAGCGTCTCGGCCAGTACCCAGATTCCCCAGCCGCCGCCGAACAGGATGAGGAACAGGCCGGTGAAGAAGAGCAGCGCGACGGCGGAGAACGAGGCGAGCACGTGCTTGAGCAGCATCCGCCGCCAGAAGCCGCGGAACAGGAGGCTGGCGATGCGGGGGGCCACCCGGTGGATGCGCATCGTCGACACCTCCTCGCCGTAGCTGGCGGGGATCGGCACGTCCTTGGCTCGGGCGTTGGCGATGTTGAGCCAGATCAGGAGGTCGTTCTCGAATTCGTAGCCGCGGGCCACGGCGGCGACGTTGAGCCGCAGCAGGGCCGAGCGGGACACCGCTGTGTAGCCGTTCTGCGGGTCGAAGAGGTTCCAGTAGCCGCTGGCGACCTTGGTCGCGAACGACAGGGCGACGCTCCCCAGCATCCGTACGGCCGGCATGTCGGCGAACGACGTGCGGGAGAAGAAGCGGTTCGCCTTGGTGAACTCGTAGCCGTCGTCGCAGATCGGGTCGAGCAGCGCCGGCAGGTAGGCCGGGTCCATCTGGGCGTCACCGGCCATCACGACGTTGATGTCGGCGCCCAGGGCGAGGGCCCGCTCGTGCCCGTCCATGATCGAACCACCGACGCCGGTGTTCTTCACGTGGTCGATGACGACGACCCGCGGGTCGCCCACCGCGCGGGCACGCTCGGAGGTGTCGTCGGTGGAGCAGTCGTTGATCACCACGATGAGGTCCACGAAGTCGGGCATCGTGGTGATCGTCTTGCCGATCAGCCGGCTCTCGTTGTAGGCCGGGACGACGGCGGCGACCTTCTGACCCTTGTACATGCTCAGCCGACCAGGGCGGTGTCGCGGATCTGGAGGCACACCTCGAGCGCGGCCAGGCCGTCTTCGCCGCTGACCACGGGTCGGCGACGGTTGACGACGCAGTCGGCGAAGTGCCGCAGCTCGTGCATCAGCGGCTCGCCGTGCTGCGAGAGGAAGGGGATCTCGACCCGCCCGCTCTGCCGGTAGCGCACGCCGCCCTCGGAGAGGAACTCGGAGTGCTCGATCCGGTGCACCTCGACCTGCTGGCGCAGCAGGTCGGCGATGACGCAGTCATTGCGCTGGGTGAGGGTGACGCGGCGGATCTTCTGCTGGCTGACTCGGCTCGCCGTGATGTTGGCGATCATGCCGTTCTCGAACATGAGCAGGGCGAAGGCGAGGTCCTGCTCGGCGGAGCGGACGATCCGGGTCGCCGCGCGGTGCGCGACGATCTCCGAGCCGGCCACCGTGCGTGCCAGGTCGACGTCGTGGATCATCAGGTCCAGCAGGACGTCGGCGAGGGCGCGGTTGGAGAACGGGCCGACCCGGGTGATCTCCAACGACAGCGGGTCGTCCACCAGTTGGAGGAGTTCCGTGACCGCCGGGTTGAAGCGCTCGACGTGGCCGACCATCAGCACCCGATCGTGCTTGTCCGCGAGGTCGATGAGGTGCCGCGCGTCGGCGACGGAGGTCGCGATGGGCTTCTCGACGAGCAGGTCGCGGCCGCTGCGCAGGATGCGCGCGCCCAGTTCGCCGTGCGTCTCGCTCGGGGTCGCCAGGATGGCCGCGTCCACGCCGGCCAGCGCCTCGTCGAGGTCCGTCGTGTACTGCGCGCCGATGGCCTTGGCCAGGGTGGCGGCCCGCTGGGGGTCGGGGTCGCAGACGGTGGTGACGGTGACGTCCGGCGTGGAGCGGGCCACGCGACCGTGGTTCGCGCCCATGATGCCCGCGCCGATGATCGCCAAATTAGGCATTGAACGCACCTCGTACGGCCTCGATCACCTGGTCGACGTCGTCGTCGGCCAGGTGCTGGTGAACAGGAAGGGAGAGCGCCTCTTCGGCGGTGCGAAGGGCACGAGGGGTCTCGTCCGTGCCGATCTGGGGGTGACCCACGTAGCAGTCGTAGTGGTGCATGAGGCGGGGGTAGTACAGACCGTAGCCGATCTCCCGCTCGTCAAGCCGCTTGCCGAGGTCGTCGCGGCTCAGTGGCGCGTCGGCGCCGATACGCACTGTGTACTGGTGCCAGACGTGGCTTCGCCCAGCCGGCACCGACGGGGTGGTCAGCCCGGGCAGGTCGGCGAGGCCGGCGGTCAGCCTCGCGGCGTTCGCGGCCCGGCGGGCCGTGGTCTCGGCCAGCCGGCCGACCTGCGGTACGGCGATGGCCGCCTGCAGGTCGGTCAGTCGCCAGTTGTGGCCCGGCGCCTCGTACTGGTAGCGCACCCGCATGCCCTGGTTGCGCAGCAGCCGGAGCCGGTCGGCGATGGCGTCGTCGGAGGTGGTGATCAGGCCGCCTTCGCCGCACTGCAGGTTCTTCGTGGCGTACATGGAGAAGCAGCCGACGCCGAACGAGCCGACCGCGCGGTCGCCGACGCGGGCGCCGTGCGCCTGGGCGGCGTCCTCGACGATTGCGAGCCCGGCGGCGTCGGCGATCGCGGTGAGGGCCGTCATGTCGGCGGGCAGGCCGTAGAGGTGCACCGGGAGGATGGCCTTGGTCCGTGCGTTGACCAGCGCCTGGACCGAGTCCGGGTCGATGGTGAAATCGTCACGGATGTCGGCGAAGCGGACCGTCGCTCCGGATTCGAGGATCGCGTTCAGGGTCGCCGCGAAGCTGAAGGGAGTGGTGATCACCTCGTCGCCGGGCTGCAGACCGAGCGCTTCGAGAGCGGCCACCAGGGCCACGGTGCCGTTGCTGACGGCCACGGCGTGGGGGACGCCGCAGAGTTCCGCGAAGGACCGCTCCAGCTCGGCGACCATCGGTCCCTGGGCCAGCCTGCCGGACCGCAGAACGGACAGGACCGCGGCCTCTTCCTCGGGGCCGATGACCACCGAGGTGATGGGAATAGACATGGGGGTTATCTCCTGAGAGGTTCAGCGGCCTTCGAGTACGCCGGCGGGCAACTGCTCGTCGCCGCGGGCGACCACCTCGCCGTCGCGGTTGACCCAGCCGAGATGCCGGGCCGGGTTGCCGGCCACGAGTTGGTACGGCTGCACATCCCGCGTGACGACGGCACCCGCGGCCACGAGGGCGAACTCCCCGATCTCGGTGCCGCAGACGATCGTGGCGTTGGCGCCGATCGAGGCGCCCGTGCGGACCAGGGTCGGCGTGACCTTCCAGTCCGGGTTCTGGGCGCGCGGGTTGAGATCGTTTGTGAAGACCGCGCTCGGGCCGACGAACACCTCGTCCTCGAGAGTGACACCGTGGTAGACCGAGACGTTGTTCTGCACCTTGACGCGGTCACCGATGGTGACCCCGGCGTCGACGAACACGTTGCGCCCGAGCGTGCAGTCGGCGCCGATGCGGGCGGTCGACCGGACATGCGTCAGATGCCAGATCCGAGTCCCGGCTCCGACCTCGGCCCCGGCTTCCACCTCGGCTGTCGGGTGGACGGAGACGCTCGGCATGTCGGTCACTGAACACCTTCGGGGGGTCTCGGGGCGATCGCGGGACGGGGAGACGATAGCGTGCTCCACCGTGACGACACATGGCGGGTCCGCATCCAAGGGTCAGCAATGAAGGCGGCGGCCTCGGCGACGCTCGCCGGCCTGACACGCCGCAGCGAGGTGCGGTTTCTGATCGTCGGTGGTCTCAGCGCGATCACCGACACCAGCGCGCTCTATCTGTTCCACGGTGTGCTGGGGGTGTGGCTGCCGTTCGCCACGGTGCTCGCCTTCGCCGTGGCGTTCGTGGTCAACTTCGGGCTGAACCGCGCATGGTCGTTCGGCTCGACCGGCGACGTCGGCGGTCAGGCCTGGCGGTATCTGCTGCTGGTGATCGTCAACCTGGCTCTCACCGTCGCCCTCGTGCAGGGGTTGACCTGGGCCGGCCTTCCGTACCTGGTCGCGAAGGTGCTCACCACCGGGGGCCTGGCGGTGCTGAATCTCTTCGTCTCCCGCAAGTGGATCTTCACCGACGGTCAGAGCTGACCCACGGGACAGCCCGCCGGACGCTGGCGGAACGACAACCGGGGCGGCGCGTCGAAACGCGTCGCCCCGGTTGAACGCTGGTCCTACAGGTACTGGCCGGTGTTGCTGGCGGTCTCGATGGACCGGCCGGCCTCGGCGCCCTTACCGCCGGAGACGAGCGTGCGGATGTAGACGATCCGCTCACCCTTCTTGCCGGAGATGCGCGCCCAGTCGTCGGGGTTGGTGGTGTTGGGGAGATCTTCGTTCTCGCGGAACTCGTCGACGCAGGCGTCGAGCAGGTGCTGAAGGCGCAGCCCCTTGCGACCCGAGGTGAGGAACTCCTTGATGGCCATCTTCTTGCTCCGGTCGACGATGTTCTGGATCATCGCGCCGGAGTTGAAGTCCTTGAAGTAGAGGACTTCCTTGTCACCGTTGGCGTAGGTGACCTCGAGGAATCGGTTCTCCTCGGTTTCCGAGTACATCCGCAGCACCACGGCGTCGATCATCGCCGCGACGGTGGCCTGGGGGTCGGTGCCGTGTTCGGCCAGGTCGTCCGGGTGCAGGGGCAGCCCGGAGAGGATGTACTTGGAGAAGATGTCCTTGGCCGCCTCGGCGTCCGGACGCTCGATCTTGATCTTCACATCGAGGCGACCGGGGCGCAGGATCGCCGGGTCGATCATGTCTTCCCGGTTGGAGGCGCCGATGACGATGACGTTCTCCAGCCCCTCCACGCCGTCGATCTCGCTGAGCAGCTGCGGAACGATGGTGTTCTCCACGTCGGAGGAGACACCGGAGCCGCGGGTCCGGAAGATCGAGTCCATCTCGTCGAAGAACACGATCACCGGCGTGCCCTCGCCGGCCTTCTCCCGTGCCCGCTGGAAGATCAGCCGAATGTGCCGCTCGGTCTCACCGACGTACTTGTTGAGCAGCTCCGGGCCCTTGATGTTGAGGAAGAAGCTGGTGTGCTTCTCCTTGCCCTGCCGCTCGGCGATCTTCTTGGCCAGCGAGTTGGCCACCGCCTTGGCGATGAGCGTCTTGCCGCAGCCGGGCGGGCCGTAGAGCAGGATGCCCTTGGGTGGGCGGAGCTGGTGCTCACGGAACAGGTCCGCGTGCAGGAAGGGAAGCTCCACCGCGTCGCGGATCTGCTCGATCTGCGACTGGAGGCCACCGATGTCGCCGTAGTCGACGTCGGGCACCTCCTCCAGGACCAGCTCCTCGACCTCGCTCTTCGGGATCCGCTCGTACGCGTACGCCGAGCGGGGCTCGATCATGAGCGAGTCGCCGGCCCGGATCGCCGAGCCGATGAGCGTCTCGGCGAGGTGCACGATGCGCTCCTCGTCGGAGTGGGAGACCACCAGCGCCCGGTCGCCCGGCCCGCCGTTCGGTCCCTCCAGGATCTCCTTGAGCATCACCACTTCGCCAACCCGCTCGTAACCGAACGCGTCGACGATGTTGAGCGCGTCGTTGAGCAGGACCTCCTGGCCGCGTCGCAGGTCACCCACGTCGAGCGAGGGCGAGACCGCGACCCGCAGTTTGCGGCCACCGGTGAAGACGTCCACCGAGCCGTCCTCGTGCTTGGCCAGGAAGACTCCGTAACCGCTCGGCGGTTGCGCGAGCCGGTCGATCTCCTCCTTGAGCGTCACGATCTGCGTGCGAGCTTCCTTGAGGGTGCTCACCAGCCGGTCGTTGTTCTCGGTCAGCCGCGCCAACTGTGCCTGGGTGGCCGCCAGCCGCTCTTCGAGCTGCCGGACGTGTCGGGGGCTTTCGGTCAACTTGCGCCGCACCAGAGCGAGTTCCTCTTGCAGGAACGCGACCTGCGTGGAGAGATCGTGGGCTTCCTTCTCCCACCGTGCGGCGCGCGAGTCCGCGTCGTCGCTACGTGCTGCCACGTCCCACCTCCCCGGGGGGCTTGAACGTTCTGCCCTAACACTAGCCGCTATGAGGCCGATTCGGTCCCATGCAACACCCTCGTCACCGAACCTTGATCGCCAAGGGTGGCCTGACGGGCCGTTACCGGCGTTCGGGTACCGTCGGAGCGTGGCACGGGAGAACATGGGGGGTGCACAGGTGGCCGAGGTCGCGACCGACGAATTGCAGGTCTGGGTCGACCAGGACCTCTGCACGGGCGACGGGCTCTGCGTGCAGTACGCGCCGGAGGTGTTCGAGTTCGACATCGACGGCCTGGCCTACGTCAAGGGCGTCGACGGTGAGCTGCGGATGGCGCCGGGCAGCCGGGTCGACGTCCCCGCGCACCTGCGACTCGAGGTGATCGACTCCGCGAAGGAGTGCCCGGGCGACTGCATCCACGTGGTGCGCGGCGACGGCGTCGAGGTCGCCGGCCCGGAGGCCGAGGACGACTGACCCACCGGCCGGGCCGCACGGCCCGGCCGGGTCCAAACGGGGGTACGCCTCAGAGCATCGGACGGCCGACCACCGAGGCGACCATCCGCGCGAACTCCTCCAACCGGGCGATCTGCCCGGCCCCGCCGTCGTCGAGGGTCTTGCCGAAGCGCAGCGCGTCGTGCCGGGGTGTGCCGGCCAACTCCTCGCTCGGCGGCGCCTCGTCCAACGAGGTGAGCAGCAGGTAGACGTCGATGCTGTCGACCCGGATCTCGCCGCTCTCGGCCCGGTTGAGCCGCCGCCGGCAGCCCACCTCGGTGACGGTGGAGACCGGCACCACCCGCAGCGACGAGGTCATCGAGCCCGGCGGGCCCTCCTCCGGCGGTACGTCCTCGCCGTGCCAGAGGATGAGCCGGCTGCCGTCGCAGACCACCACCTCCTGCCACACCCCGTTGACCTCGTTGACGAAGCGTTCCAGTGTGAAGCCGAGCACCGACGCGCCGCGCAGCACGCCGCCGAGCGCCTCCAGGGCGACGTCCGGGTCGCGCAGGTAGGCCCGCGCCGCCGACTCCAGATCCTGGTAGGGCGACCAGTCGGGAAAGACCGCGGGGAGGTCTCCACCGCCGTAGCCCGGTCGGCTCATGCCAGCGTCTCCCCCTGCTCGGCGCTGCCGACACCCAGCTCGTTGGTCACGGCCTGTCCATCTCCCCCGCACCGTTGGGTTGTGCGCCGGCCGCCTGCGCGGCAGCGGCCTGTCGGGCCGCCTCCGCCTCGCGCAGGTCCTGGCGGCGCTGCGCGTACGCCTCGGTGCCCTTGCTGGGCTTGCGCCGGCGCGGCGGCGCGGTGACCCCCGGGGCCAGCTTGCGAGCGGACACCAGGAAGGCGGTGTGCGCGATCATCCGGTGGTCCGGGCGGACGGCGAGGCCCTCGGCGTGCCAGTCACGCACCAGCGACTCCCAGGCCCGCGGCTCGGTCCAGCCGCCGCGCTCGCGCAGCGCCTCCACCAGCTCGGAGAGCTGCGGTGTGGTGGCGACGTAGCCGATGAACACCCCACCGGGCACCAGGGCCCGCTCGACCATGTCGAGGGTCTCCCAGGGGGTCAGCATGTCCAGGATGATCCGGTCGAAGCCGGTCTCCTGGCACTGCGCGACGTCGCCGACGTGCAGGTTCCACGAGGGGTGCGGCCCGTTGAAGAACGCCTCGACGTTGCGCTTGGCGATCTGGGCGAAGTCGTCGCGCAGTTCGAACGAGTGCAGCTCGCCCTCGGTGCCGACGGCGCGCAGCAGGGAGCAGCTCAGCGCGCCGGAGCCGGCGCCGGCCTCGAGGACCTTCGCGCCGGGGAAGATGTCGCCCATCGCGACGATCTGCGCGGAGTCCTTCGGGTAGATCACCTGGGCGCCGCGCGGCATGGACAGCACGTAGTCCGACAGGAGTGGCCGCAGGGCCAGGAACGCGGTGCCGCCGCCGGAGGTGGTCACCACGCTGCCGTCGGGCAGCCCGATCAGCGCGTCGTGCGCCAGGATGCCGCGGTGGGTGTGGAACTCCTTGCCGGGCTCCAGCGTCACTGTGTGCATCCGCCCCTTGGGGTCGGTCAGCTGGACCCGGTCGCCGGGCCGGAACGGCCCGCGGTGCACGGGTGTCAGCGCCGGGTCGGCGGTGACGGTGGAGGGAGTTGCGGTCACGGTGTCATCTTCCGGTTGGGTTCGAGGAGCTGGGCCAGGTCCGCGATGTGCAGAATGCCGACGACATCTTCGCCTGACGTCACCACGTACTGTGCGCCCGGGTGGGTCTGTACGGCCTCCATCACCCGCTCGCCGTCCCACCCGACCGACAACGTGGGAAGGGTGCCCAGCGACCGGGCGACGGCGTCCACCGCCAACCACGGTCGGCGCTCGACCGGCACCGCGTCGGCGGCGACCGGGTCGACCAGCGCCACCGGTCGACCAGTGGAGTCGGTGACCAGCAGCGCGGCGCCGGGCTGCCCGCTCTCGGCGCGTCGGCGCTGGGCCTCGGCCAGCGGCGTACCGGTGGCCGCCGGCCACACCGGACGGGCCAGCCGGGCGAGGTCGATCAGCGGGAACCGGCGGCTGACCCGGGCGGCCCGGATCGACTGCCCGGCGCCACGCCAGAGGGTGACGGCGACCAGCAGCATCAGCGGCAGCGCCAGCGGCGCCAGCCGCCGCTCGACGGTGAGCAGCAGGACCAGGGCCGCGGTGCCGACGGCGACGACCCGGCCGGCCCACCCGGCGACCTCGGTGCCGAGGTGCCGGTCGCGGGTCAGCCCCCACACGGCGGCGCGCAGCGCCCGGCCGCCGTCGAGGGGCAGCCCGGGCAGGCTGTTGAACAGCGCCACGATGACGTTGCTGACCGCGAGTTGGAAGGCGAGCTGGTGCACCACGGTCCCCTCGGGCAGGGCGAGCGTGGCGGCTACCGCCAGGAC
Source organism: Micromonospora trifolii (assembly GCF_022229005.1). Lineage (GTDB taxonomy): Bacteria > Actinomycetota > Actinomycetes > Mycobacteriales > Micromonosporaceae > Micromonospora > Micromonospora trifolii. The sequence continues at coordinate 40,119 of NZ_JAKKFD010000036.1, read as the reverse complement.
GCCGAGCACCGCGGAGACCGCCGGGCCGGCCAGCGAGACCAGCAGGTCGACGCGGGGCGACGGGGCGTCCCGGTCCATCTCGGTGTAACCACCGAGCAGTTCCAGGGTGATCCCGCGCACACCGATGCCGTACCGCCGGGCGGTGAGGGCGTGGCCCAGCTCGTGCAGCAGCACCGAGCCGAGCAGCGACACGACGAACCCGAAGCCGATCAGGTAGCCGCTGAGCTGCGGCAGGTCCAGTTGCCGGCGGGCGAACTCGCCGTACAGCACCGCGATGAGCACCGCGAGCAGGACCATGGAGCCGTTGAGGTGCAGCGGCACCCCGAACACCCGGCCGACGTTCAGGCCGAGGCGTCGGTCCGGTCGGCGCGGCGGCCTGGTTGTCTGCTCCATCGCCACGATGCTACGGACCGTCGCTGTGTGGGGCGGGCGGCGGTCGGTGTCACACCGGTGCCCTAACCTTTGCCGACATGACGGCGGAATCGGTCACCACCTCCCAGCCCTCCCCCGCGGCGCAGGCGCCGCCGACGGTGCGGGCCTCGCTGTCCCCGTCGCGGGCGGCGGATTTCAAGACCTGCCCGCTGCTCTACCGGTTCCGCAGCATCGACCGGCTGCCCGAGCGCACCACCATCGAGCAGGCCCGGGGCACGTTGGTGCACGCGGTGCTGGAGCGCCTGTTCGACCTGCCGGCCACCGGCCGCACGCCTGAGGCGGCCGGCGACCTGGTGGCCCCCCAGTGGGACCGGCTGGTCGCCGAGCAGCCGGAGCTGGCCGGGATCTTCGACGGCGCGGAGCCGGCCGGCCCGGTGGAGTTCCTCCGCTCCGCCGCCGGGCTGTTGCAGGGTTACTTCGCGGTGGAGGACCCGACCCGACTGGAGCCGGCCGAACGCGAGAGCCTGATCTCCGCGGTCGTCGACGAGGAGTTGCTGATCCGGGGCTACCTCGACCGGCTCGACGTCGCTCCGGACGGCGCGCTGCGGGTGGTCGACTACAAGACCGGCGGTGCTCCGCGGGAGGCGTTCGAGGCACGGGCGCTGTTCCAGCTGAAGTTCTACGCCCTGGTGCTGTGGCGCACCCGGGGGGTGGTCCCCCGGGTGTTGCGGCTGCTCTACCTGCGCGACGCCGAGGTGTTGGACTACACCCCGGACGCCGACGAGCTGGTCCGCTTCGAGCGCACGGTGGTGGCGCTGTGGCGGGCGATCGAGCAGGCCACCGCCCGGCAGGATTTCCGGCCCCGGCCGAGCCGGCTCTGCGACTGGTGCAGCCACCAGGCGCTCTGTCCCAGCTTCGGCGGCACCCCGCCGCCGTTCCCGGTCGCCGCGGCGAGCGCCGACCCGCTGCGCGACTCCCGGTCCGCGCCGGTGGTGCCGGGCGCCGACGAGTGACGGCCTCCTGACCGTCGCGTGCGCCCGGCGCGGCGATTCACACCGCCGGGGCCGCCTGCCGCACGTCGCCGCCGCTGAAGACCCGATCGCAGCGGTGCCGCCGCGGTCGGGACAGGGCGACCGGCCGGCCTCTACGGTGATCCGCGACGCACCGGCTCCGGTGCGCGAGGATGACCGGTGCGCGCCACGGCGTCGGCGGGACGGGAGGACGAGATGAGCGATCAGGCGCCCTCGGCGCGGCCGGTGCGGATCCTGCTCGCCGACGACCAGCCGCTGCTGCGCACCGGGTTCCGGATGGTGCTGGGCGCCGAGAGCGACCTGGACGTGGTGGCGGAGGCCGGTGACGGCGTGGAGGCGGTGGAGCTGTCCCGCCGGCTGCTGCCCGACGTCGTGCTGATGGACATCCGGATGCCCCGGATGGACGGGGTGGCGGCGACCCGGGCGATCGTCGACGCCCGGCTGCCGGTACGGGTGCTGGTGCTCACCACCTTCGACCTGGACGAGTACGTGGTGGGCGCGTTGCGGGCCGGCGCCAGCGGGTTCCTGGCCAAGGACGTGCCGGCCGAGGACCTGATCGCGGCGATCCGCACTGTCGCCGGCGGGGACGCGGTGGTGTCACCCCGGATCCTGCGGCGGCTGCTGGACCGCTTCGCCGACCTGCTGCCCGACCCGGCGGCGACGCCGTCGGCGACACTCAAAGCGCTCACCGACCGGGAGCGCGAGGTGCTCGTGCAGGTCGCCCGGGGGCTGTCCAACGCCGAGATCGCGACGGTGCTGTCGGTGAGCGAAACCACAATCAAGACACACGTCGGGCATGTGCTGACCAAGCTGCGGCTACGCGACCGGGTGCAGGCGGTGGTGCTGGCGTACGAGTCGGGGCTGGTCCGCCCCCGGGCGTAGTTCCGCCGGCCCGAGTACCTCACCCGGCGTACTCGAAGATCCCTCCATGGGGGGACGGCTGCCGTTGCCGTCGTCACCTACCGTGACCGGAGATGGCTCAGTTCGGTTGACCCTCCTGTGGCGTCAGGTGCAAGTGTCGGTGCTGCCGCCCGCCGCCGTGGGGAAAAACGGTCGGCCGGCCGTCGACTCAGGGGCAACCCTGACGCGGCATGGGGGTGCACCCGCAGCGGGAAATCCGCACCGTGTCCCCCCAGGGTCGGACGGGGTGGGCGGATGCGGCACCGATGATTGAACAGTCGCGCCGGACCATCGGGGGGCGGCGTGCATTTTCGGACAGACGGAAGAGGTAGATGACGTGACCGCGACGGTAGGCCAGCAGGCGCAGGCCGCGGCCCGGGCGAACGACGTGTGGAAGGTGTACGGCAGCGGCGAGGCTCAGGTCATCGCGCTGCGGGGGGTCAGCGCGGAGTTCGAACGTGGCCGCTTCACCGCGATCATGGGCCCGTCGGGTTCCGGTAAGTCGACGCTGATGCACTGCCTGGCCGGCCTGGACTCGGTGACCCGGGGAACGGTGTCGATCGGTGAGACGACTGTCACCGGGCTGGGCGACGCGGGGCTGACGAAGCTGCGGCGCGACAAGGTGGGCTTCATCTTCCAGCAGTTCAACCTGCTGCCGACGCTGACCGCCAAGGAGAACATCCTGCTGCCGCTGTCGATCGCGGGGCGCAAGCCGGACCCGGCCTGGTACGACACGGTGATCGAGACGGTGGGTCTGAAGGACCGGTTGGACCACCGGCCGGCGCAGCTCTCCGGTGGGCAGCAGCAGCGGGTGGCGTGCGCCCGGGCGCTGGTCTCCCGCCCCGAGGTGATCTTCGCGGACGAGCCGACCGGCAACCTGGACTCGCGCTCCGGCGCGGAGGTGCTCAACTTCCTGCGTAACTCGGTGCGGGAGCACGGCCAGACCATCGTGATGGTCACCCACGACCCGACTGCCGCCGCGTACGCCGACCGGGTGGTCTTCCTCGCCGACGGCGAGATCGTCTCGGAGCTGATCGAGCCGACCGCCGAGACGGTGCTGGACACCATGAAGAAGCTGGACACTGCGGCCGAGGTGGGCAACTGATGTTCCGCGCGACACTGAAGAGTCTGCTGGCCCGTAAGGTCCGGCTGATCCTGTCCGGCCTGGCGGTGGTGCTCGGGGTGATGTTCGTCTCCGGCGCGTTCGTGCTCACCGACACGCTGGGTCGCTCCTTCGACTCGGTCTTCGCCGACGGTTTCTCCGAGATCGACGTGAACGTCGCGGCGAAGCCGAAGGTGCAGGTCAACGAGATGGAGGGCGAGCAGACCGTCGCCCCGCTGCCGGCCGCCCTGGTGGACCGGGTGAAGCAGGTGCCGGGGGCGGCCTCGGCGACCGGCGTGGTCAACGCCGACGGCGCCCGGGTGATCGGCAGCAACGGCAAGGTCGTCACCTCGTTCGGTCCGCCGCAGTTGGGCGAGAACTGGACCGGCGAGAGCGAGCTGCTGAAGCTGCGTGAGGGGCGCGCGCCGCAGGCCGAGGACGAGATCGTCATCAACAAGGCGTTGGCCACGGCCGCGAAGGTGCAGGTCGGCCAGAAGGTCGGCGTGCTGACCGCGTTCGAGTCGAAGAAGCGGGACTTCACACTGGTCGGCGTCTTCGGTTACAGCGGTGACCGGGATTCGATCGGCGGGGTCAACGAGGTCTTCTTCACCACGCCGGTGGCGCAGCGGCTGATGCTGGGCGAGCCGGACGTGTTCAGCAGCATCACCGTGCAGGCCGCCGGCGGGGTCTCCGACGAGAAGCTGCGCGACGACGTGGCCCGCACCCTGGGCGCGGACTTCGAGGTGAAGACCGGCGAGCAGGTGGCCGCGGACGCCTCGGCCAGCCTGAAGGAGGGCCTGTCCTTCTTCAACAAGATCCTGCTCGGCTTCGCCGCGGTGGCGCTGCTGGTGGGCACCTTCCTGATCCTCAACACCTTCTCGATCATCGTGGCGCAGCGGACCCGGGAGTTGGCGCTGATGCGCGCCATCGGGGCCAGCGGCCGGCAGATCATCGGCTCGGTGGTCCTGGAGGCCATCGCGGTGGGCTTGATCGCGTCGGTGCTCGGCCTCGCCGCCGGCATCGGGGTGGGCGCGCTGCTGGCGTTCCTGTTCGGCAAGCTCGCCGGTGGGCTCACCCTGGCCGGGATCGGCGTGCCGGCGGCTGCGGTGATCGGTTCGTTCGCCGTCGGCCTGGTGATCACCGTGGTGGCGGCGCTGCTGCCGGCGCTGCGGGCGTCCCGGATCCCGCCGATCGCGGCCATGCAGGACGTTGCCACTCCGGACCGGCCGTTGACCAAGGTCACCGTGGCCGGGTCGCTGGTCACCGGCATCGGCGCGGTGCTGCTGTTCCTCGGGCTCAGCGGCAACGCCGGCGGTCAGACGTTGTCGACAATCCTCGGTGGGGTGCTGTTCGCCTTCATCGGGGTGGCGCTGCTGACCCCGCTGATCAGCCGGCCGGTGGTGAGCCTGCTCGGCGCGATCTTCTCCTGGTCGGTGCCGGGCAAGCTGGGCCGGCTCAACTCCGGGCGCAACCCCCGTCGTACGGCGATCACCGCCGCCGCCCTGATGGTCGGCATCGCGCTGGTCACCGGCGTCACGGTCATCCTCGACTCGGCCAAGGGCAGCATCAGCGCCCTCGCCCAGGACACCATCAAGGCCGAGCTGGTGATCGCCGGCCAGCAGGGCGGCCCGCGTCCGCCGACCTTCGACCCGGGGGTGCTGGACAAGGCCAAGGCCCTGCCCGGTGTGCGGATGGTCGACGGCGAGTACGGCGACATGGGGCGGATCGACGGCGAGGGCACCTGGGTCGCGGCGAGCAGCGACATCGCGTCACTGCGGCAGATCTTCGGCGCGAAGCCGACCGCCGGTGACATCGACCGGCTCGGGCCGACCCAGATGCTGGCCAGCTCGGACACTGCCACGTCCCGTGGCTGGTCGGTGGGCTCCACCGTCAACGTGCAGCTGACCCGGGGCGAGGCACGCACCTACACGATCAGCGGCATCTACGAGTCGTCGCAGCTGACCAACCCGGTGACGCTGCCGGCGACCGCGGCGAAGGACTTCGCCATCCCGCAGCCCATCCAGGGCTTCATCCAGCTGGACCCGGGCACCCGGGTGTCCGACGTCCAGCCGCAGGTGGAGGCGTTGCTCGCGGACAGCCCCGAGGTGTCGGTTGCTGACCGGGACGCGTTCATCAAGCAGCAGACCAGTTCGCTCGACGGGCTGCTCACGATGATCCAGATCCTGCTCGCGCTGGCCATCGTGATCGCCGTTCTGGGCATCATCAACACCCTGGCCCTGTCGGTGCTGGAGCGGACCCGCGAGTTGGGTCTGCTGCGGGCGATCGGCCTGCGCCGATCCCAGACCATGGGCATGATCACCGTGGAGGCGGTGGTGATCTCGGTGTTCGGCGCGCTGCTCGGCGTGGTGGTGGGCACCGGCCTCGGCGCCGCGGTGGTCGAGGCCCTCAAGGACGAGGGCATCACCGACCTGATCCTGCCCTGGGGGCAGATGGGTGTCTTCCTCGGTCTCGCCGCCATCATCGGCGTGGTGGCCGCGGTGCTCCCGGCCATCCGGGCGGCCCGCATCAACGTCCTGGGCGCCATCGCCCACGACTGACCGGCACTGCCGAGGCCCCCGGTCGCCAACCGCGACCGGGGGCCTCGGCCTGTTCCATTCCCCCTCGGCCACCCGTACGCGACTGCCAGGCTGGTGCTGCCGGCAAGGCGTCGGCCCGCCCGCGACCCGGGCGGCCGGAGAGCCGGGGCCGGTGACATGACCGATCAGGACGCGTACCAGGGGGCACTCGACAACGCCGAGCGGCTGCTCGGCCAGCCGTTGGTCCTGCCGCTCGGCGAGGGCGAGCCCCCGGTGGGGCACGACTTCCGTCGTCTCGCCACAGTGCAGACCTTCGGCGCGGCCTGGCCCCGGGAGGGCCTGGACCTGCGCAGCCGGTGCCTGGTCTCGGTGGCGATCGCCGCCGCCCTCGGCACCCACGAGCCGCTGCGCGGGCAGCTACGCATCGCGCTGACCTCGGGCGTGACCCGGGAGGAGATCGTCGAGCTGTTCATCCACCTGGCCGCGTACGCGGGGGCCGCGCGGGCGTTCGACAGCTACCAGGTGGTCGCCGCGGTCTTCGCCGAACGCCAGTGAACCGGCCGGTCGACGCAGCCGACGCCCCCGACCAACGCCGGGCGGGTCAGCCGGTCGCCGCGGCCCGATCGGTCAGCAGCGCCGCGAGCAGCGCCAGGTCCACGCCGGTCAGGCTCTCCACCTGGTGTACGCCGACAGTGCTCGGCAGCGCCACCTCCGCCGGTACGGCGAGCACCGCCGCGCCCGAGGCCAACGCGCTGGCCACCCCGGTCGGTGAGTCCTCGATCGCCACGCACCGCTCGATCGGCACACCCAGCAGCCGGGCGGCGGTCAGGTAGGGCTCCGGGTGGGGCTTGGCCGCCACCACCTCGTCGCCGGCGACCACAGTGTCGAAGTTGTCCCGACCGAGGGTGTCCAGGGCGATCTCGACCAGCGCCCGAGGGCTGGAGGTGACCAGCGCGGTGGGGATTCGCGCCGCGCGGACCGCGCGCAACAGGTCGAACGCTCCCGGCCGCCAGCGCAGACCGGTGCGGAACAGCTCCAGGATCCGAGCGTTGATCCACGCCGCGCTGATCTCCGGATCCCGCTCGGGCTGCCCCAGGTCGTCGTGCAGGATGCGCATCGACTCGGCCATGGCGGTGCCGATGATCGACTGGCGGGCGTCGACGGAGAGTTCCCCGCCGTACTCCTTGGCGAGTTCCTGCAACGCGACGTCCCACAGCTTCTCGCTGTCGACCAGCGTGCCGTCCATGTCGAAGAGCACAGCGGCGGGGTGATGGCTGCTCAGCGGAACCTCCAGGGTCGTGACCGACACCGGCGATCCTGCCAGCACCTCCCGTGGCCGGTGACGGCAACGGGCGCCAGGGTGATCCGGGCAACCCGTTCAGCCCAGGTCGCACTCCTTCAGCGAACCCTCGTAACCCTTGAAGAACATGTCGGTGCGCTGCTCGGCGGTGCCGTGCGCCCCTTCGGCGAACCACGGCTGGTCCGGGTCGTCGCCGACCGCCGCCACCCCCTCCCGGAACTCGTCCAGGTCGCCCTCGGCGAGGGTCAGGGCGCCCGAGCGCACCGAGTCGCCGAGGTACGCCCCGGCCATGCAGTCGGCCTGCAACTCCTGCTGGATGGTGAAGCTGTAGTTGATGCCGAGCCGCACCTGGATGGCGTGCGCGTACTCGTGCCCGAGCAGGTAGAACACGAACGCGTCGCCGACCTGGCGGAACGCCGCCACCGACCAGGCGACGTCGTACGCGATGAAGTCGCCCTGCGAGCAGTAGACGGCGTTGTTGCGGGGCAACGGCTGGCCGCCGCAGGACACCTCGCCTTCGCGCTGGTACGGGGTGATCCGCCGGATCGGTCGGAACCGCTGCCCGGATTCCTTGAACTGGGCCGCCCAGTACCGCTCGGCGACCGCCTGCGCGTCGGCGACGTCCTGCTCGAACTCGGCGACGCTGGTGGTGCTGTCGGCCCGGGTGGTGCTCGGCCCCGGTGACGCGGCTGACGGGTTCGCCCCGGGGCGCTCGGCCTCCGGCTCGGCCAGCCCACCGCCGGCGCAGGCGAGGGAGACCAGGGCGGCGATCAGCAGACCCGCCAGCGGGCCCCGCGCGTCGCGTCCGAACCGTGCGCCCATCGTGCCTCCCCAGACATCGGTGCTCAAGCTGCTAGTACCCCGACGATAGGACCGAAACGACCGTCACCGGTTCCACGCACGAGGTGGCTGGACGGTTCACGCCCGGTGGCGTGGGGCGCCGCTTCGGGGGCCGTCACAACCTGATCAGTCGCTCACCCGCCCGACTCCCGACCGCGCTGCCACGTGTCGCCCTGGTCACCGTGCCGCTCGGCCTCGTACCGCTGCTGCCGCGCCCGAGCGTCCCGCCCAGCCCGAGGATCGTCGCCCTCAACCTCCCGGATCCGCCCCCGCCGCACCACAACGCCAAACGCCAAACCCGCCACCACAACAAGGACCCCGACCACCACCCACACCACAGTCATCCCGCCACCGTAGGCCCCACCCACCACCCCGGAACCTCGTTGATCATGAAGTTAGCGTCATCCCACTCGGCGTGTCGTGACGCGAACTTCATGATCACCGGTTCGGGTGGGGGGCGGGGTGTCCGGGTGGGGGGATTGGGTTCGACGTTTTCTGTGGGGCGCCGTCGTGGTGTTCCGCAGGAGGAGGGGTAGACCGTGAAGTACATGATTTTGCTCTATGGGTCGCAGCAGGACTATGACGTGCTGTCGGGGCGGGCTTCCGACCGGCCGGCGATGTCGGCCGAGCAGATCGCGGCGATGCACCAGCACATGGAGACCTTCCACCAGGCGCTGGCCGAGTCCGGCGAGTTGGTCGACGCCCGGGGACTGAGCGAGCCGGTGCACGCCCGGCGGGTGCAGGTGCGCGAGGGAGCACCAGTGGTCACCGACGGCCCATACCCGGAGACGCAGGAGGTCCTCGCCGGTTACACCATCGTGGAGTGCGCCAGCTTCGACCGGGCCACCGAGATCGCCGCCGGCCTGGTCGACCCGGACGCCCCCGGTGGGTACGTGGACGTGCGGCCGGTGCTCGACGGTGTCGAGGACCTGGCCGGCTGACACCGTGCCGGAGACTCCCGCCGAGGACCTGCTGCGCGAGCTGGCGCCGCAGGTCCTCGGCGCGCTGGTCCGCCGTTACGGGCACTTCGACACGGCCGAGGACGCCGTGCAGGAGGCGCTGATCGCGGCGGCGGAGGGTTGGCCGCGCGACGGCGTACCGGACAATCCGCGGGGCTGGCTGATCACCGTGGCATCCCGCCGGCTGACCGACCTGCTGCGTCGCGAGCAGGCCCGGATGCGGCGGGAGGACACGGTGGCCCGGTGGGTGCTGCCGGAGCAGTGGCGCGCCCCGGCCGCCGACCGTCCGCCGACGGACGCCGACGACACGCTCATCCTGCTGTTCCTGTGCTGCCACCCGTCGCTGTCGGCGGCGTCGCAGATCGCGCTCACCCTGCGGGCGGTGGGCGGGCTGAGCACCGCCGAGGTGGCGCGCGCGTTCCTGGTGCCGGAGGCGACGATGACCCGGCGGATCAGTAGGGGCAAGCAGCGGATCCGCGACAGTGGGCTACGGTTCGCGCCGCCCACCGGCCCGGAGCGCGCCGGCCGGCTCGCCGCCGTGCTGCACGTGCTCTACCTGATCTTCACGGAGGGGTACGCCCGCACCGCCGGGCCGGGGCTGCTGCGCGCCGATCTGACCGCCGAGGCGATCCGGCTGACCCGTCTGGTGCGCCGTCTGGTGCCTGAGGATCCCGAGGTCACCGGGCTGCTCGCGTTGATGCTGCTCGCCGACGCCCGCGCGCCGGCGCGGATCGGCCCGCACGGTGAGCTGGTGCCGATGGCCGAGCAGGACCGCTCCCGGTGGCGGGCCGACCAGATCGCCGAGGGGGTCGAGCTGATCACCGGGGCGCTGCCGCGCGGGGTGGTCGGCGCGTACCAGCTCCAGGCGGCCATCGCGGCCGTGCACGACGAGGCGCCCAGCGCGGCGGCCACCGACTGGGCACAGATCACCGCCCTGTACGAGGTGCTCCTCGGGATGTCCGACAACCCGGTGGTGGCGCTCAACCACGCGGTGGCGGTGGCGATGAGCCGTGGCGCGCCGGCCGGGTTGGCGCTGCTCGCCGACCTGGCCGACGACCCCCGCCTCGCCGACGACCCTCGACTGCCGGCCGCCCGCGCCCACCTGTGGGAGCGGGAGGGTGAGCGGGTCGCCGCGCGGGAGGCGTACCGGATGGCGGCGGCGCGCTCGACGAACCTGGCGCAGCAGCGCTACCTGAACGCCCGCGCGGAGCGTCTCGCGGGCGACCCGCCGCCCGCCGGCTGAACCGGCGGGCGGTGCGGGGTCAGGGGCTGAACCGGCGGGCGGTGCGGGTCACGGGCTGGCGGCCAGGAAGACGAAGGCGGCCATCAGCACCAGGTGTACGCCGCCCTGCAACACGTTGGCCCGGCCGGGCACCACGGTGAGGACCGCGGTCACGGCGGTGAGCGCGAGCAGGGCGAGCTGGGTGCCGCCGAGGCCGAGCAGCAGCGGGCCGTCCAGCCAGATCGAGGCGATCGCGATGGCCGGGATGGTCAGGCCGATGCTGGCCATCGCCGAGCCGAGCGCGAGGTTCAGGCTGATCTGCACCCGGTCGCGACGGGCGGCGCGGGCGGCGGCCAGGGTCTCCGGCAGCAGCACCAGCAGGGCGATGATCACGCCGACGAACGCGTGCGGCAGGTTCGCCGCGGCGACGCCGGCCTCGATGGTCGGTGAGACGGTCTTGGCGTCGCCGACCACCGCGACCAGTGCCACCAGCAGCAGCCCCAGGCTCATCAGCGCCGCGCGGGTGGTCGGCGGCTTGGCGTGCTCCTCCGCGTCGATCACCTGGCCCCGGCTGTCGACCGGCAGGAAGTAGTCACGGTGCCGGCCGGTCTGCACGAGCACGAACAGCCCGTAGAGCGCCAGCGAGGCGACGGCGGCGAAGGCGAGCTGAGCCGGGCTGAACTCCGGGCCGGGCCGGGCGGTGGTGAAGGTCGGAATGACCAGACTCAGGGTGGCCAGGGTGATCACGGTGGCCAGGGCCCCGCCGGTGCCCTCCGGGTTGAACACCGCGACGCGACGGCGCAGCGCCCCGAGCAACAGGGACAGGCCGAGTATCCCGTTGCAGGTGATCATGACGGCGGCGAAGACGGTGTCCCGGGCGAGCGACTGGGTCTTCTCGGGGCCGCTGATCATCAACGTGACGATGAGAGCGACCTCGATCACGGTGACCGCGACGGCGAGCACCAGCGACCCGTACGGCTCCCCCACCCGGTGGGCGACCACCTCCGCGTGGTGCACGGCCGCGAGCACGGCACCTCCGAGCAGCACCGCGACCACCACGATGATCGGGCCGGGCAGGCTCCGTCCCCAGGTGACGATCAATACCAGGACGGCGAGCACGGGTACGGCGAAGGTCCAGTCGGTCAGGCGGGAGCGAAGCAGGGCGGCCATGCCGTACAGAGTGCCAGGCCAGCTGATCATGTGCCCACCATCGACGCACCGATCTACGACGTCGGCGGTCCACAACAGGCAAACCCGTAACCCATAGGTTACGCTTCTGGGGTGGATGACGTGGCCGTCGCGATCGCCGACCCGGTACGGCGGCACATCCTGACCATGTTGCGCGCCGAATCTCTGTCCGCCGGCGAGATCGCCCAGCGGTTCACGATCAGCCGGCCCGCCATCAGCCGCCACCTGCGGGTGCTGCGCGACAGCGGGCTGGTCCGTGACGAACTGGTCGGTCGGCGGAGGATCTACCGGCTCGACCCGGGCCCGCTCGCCCCGCTGCTCGACTGGCTCACCGCGCTCACCACTGTCGACCGGTGGGGCCGGCACCTCGACGCGTTGGAGACCGAGGTCTATCGCACCCGCCGAGAGCGCCGCAGCCGCGGCCCGGCGGAGCACCGAAGGGAGCACACGGCATGACCCGCACACCCGCCGGACGCCTGTTTCGCACCGACACCGGCCACGATCTCGTCCTCACCCGGACCTTCCGCGCCCCGGCGGCGGACGTCTGGGCCAGCCTGACCGAGTCGGAGCGTACGGCCCGCTGGTTCGGCCCGTGGGAGGGCGACGCCGGGCCCGGACGGACCATCCGGGTCCAGATGGCGTACGAGGAGCAGCAGCCCTGGTGCGAGGTACGCATCGACGCGTGCGAACCGCAGCAGCGCCTCGCCGTGTCGATGGTCGACGACTACGGCACCTGGCTGCTGGAGCTGTCGCTGTCCGAGAGCGACGGCACCACCCAACTGCGGTTCGTGCAGCACCTGAGCAGCATCGAGGGCATCGCCGAAGTGGGCGCCGGTTGGGAGTACTACCTGGACATGCTCGTCGCCTCCCGGGACGGTTCGCCCCGCCCGGAGTTCGACGACTACCACCCGGCGATGCAGCCCTACTACCAGGGGCTGGTCGCCTCGGCCGGCTAGGCGTCGAGTTCCCGCCGCAGCTTGGCGAACTCGGCGGTCAACGCCGGCAGCGGAAAGTGCGCGTTCAGGCCGCTGGGGTTGGGCAGCACCCAGACCCGGGCCGGGCCCAGCCGGTCCGGGTGTGGGCCCAGCCCGGCCTTCGGCCGGGCGAAGGCGACCCGGTACGCGCTCACCCCGAGGATCGCCACCCAGCGCGGCCGGTAACGCTCGGCCTTCACCGCCAACCCGGTCACCCCGGCCACCAACTCCTCCGGGGTCAGCTCTGCGGCGCGGGCGGTGGCCCTGTTGCTCAGACTGGTGATGCCCAGACCCTGCCGCAGCAACTCGTCGGCTTCCCACGAGTGCAACTGGCGGTCGGTGAAGCCGGCCCCGTGCAGGGCCGGCCAGAAGCGGCTGCCCCGGCGGGCGAACGGCTCCCCCACCGCGGCCGAGTAGAGGCCCGGGTTGTAGCCGCAGAACAGCACGCGCAGCCCGGGGCCGATGATGTCCGGCAGACCCCGGCCGGCCGCCGCCGCCACCTCCTGCGGGGTCGGCCGCCGCGGCGGCCCCGCACGCTCCGCGTCCATCCCACCGATCCTGCCGTACGCCCCGGTGCCGGACTTGGCGCACGGCTTGACATCCTCAACGGATGCAGTCAACCGACCACCTCGCCGCCAGCCGTTACGCGCGGATGCGCTGGAACACGCCGCTCTCGCCGGAGCACGCCGCGTTGCTGCTGCAACGGCTCGACGTCCGCCCCGGCGCACGGGTGCTCGACCTCGGCTGTGGCTGGGGCGAGCTGTTGCTGCGGGCGGTAGCCGCCGGCGGCGTGTCCGGCCCGGTCGCGACGCGGGGCGTCGGCGTCGACACCGACGAGGCCGCGCTCGCCCGAGGGCGGCGGCTGGCCGCGGGGCGGTCGCTGAACCGGCACGTCGCTTTCGTGACGGGGGAAGCGGCGGCCTGGCAGGAGCCCGCCGACCGGGTCCTCTGCATCGGCTCGGCGCACGCCTTCGGCGGCACCGAGGGCGCCCTCGACGCCCTCGCCGCAGTGGTCCGGCCCGGTGGGCGGTTGCTGTTCGGCGACGCGTACTGGGAACGGCCCCCCACCGCGGAGATCGCCGAAGTCTTCGGCCCGGACGTCCCGACCCTTCCCGGGCTGATCGAGGCCGCCCGCGAGCGGGGCTGGCGGTTGCTGCACCTGAGCACCGCCGACCAGCGCGAATGGGACGACTTCGAGTCCACCTGGCTCGCCGGCCGGCAGGAGTGGCTGCTGGCGTACCCGGAGGACCCCCGTGCGGCCGAGGTCCGCGCGGAACTCGACGACCGGTTGCGCGAGTACGTCGGCGGTTACCGGGGTGTCCTCGGCCTCGGCTACCTCGTCCTCGGCCGCTGACCGTCCGCGGTTGACGCCGCTGGCTACGCTGCGCGTGGTGAGCGCCGGACCTCGTCTCGCCCTGCCCTGGCGGATCCTCGTCGTGACCACCGCCGCCGTGCTGGTCTGGCTGTTCCTGGGCGCCCTGCTCGACACCGACTACGACAGGCCCACCCATGCGGTCGGGGCGGTCCTCACCACAGCTGTCGTCGTACCCCTGGTGGTCGTCGCCCGTCGCGTCCTGGACCGGCGGCCCTGGGCCGGCCTCGGGTTGCCGTCGCTGCGCGACGGCTGGCGGCGTCTGCTGTTCGGCGCGGCCTGCTGGCTCGTCCCCGCCGCGGCGGGGTTCGCGCTCTGTCTCGGTCTCGGCTGGGTCGAGATCAGCGTCCGGACGTCCGTCGGGGACGTGCTGCGGGTGGCGGCGCTGCTGGTCGTACTGGTCTTCCTGAAGGAGGCGCTGCCGGAGGAGTTGCTCTTCCGCGGGTACCTGCAACACAACCTCGCCACCCGGCTGCCCGCCTGGCAGGCGGTCATGGGGCAGGCAGTGCTGTTCACAGGGTTCGGGTTCCTCATCGGGGCGGCCAGATCCGTCGACCGACTGGCGCTCTTCCTCGTCTTCGCGCTGCTGCTGGGCGCCTTCCGTGCCGCCACCGGCGACATCTGGGCCGGCATCGGCCTGCACGTCGCCTTCCAGACGGTCGCTCAGTTGTTCGGCGACGTCGGGGCGGTCTTCGACGTGGTCGGCGCGGACGTCCTGGGCGTGGTGGCCATGGGGGCCATTCCGTTCTCGGTCAGCTGGCTCGTCCTGCGACACCGCTACCGGGACCGTCTGAACTGGCGCGCTCCGGCACCGGACCCGGTGCGCCGGACCGGCTGAGCCTGGGCGTTTGGCCCACCGGCCCGACCGGTGTGGGGAAGAGTGGCGGGCGAGAGCTGTCGTCGACGAGCGAGCGACGGCACGGCGTCGTGCGGAGGTTTTCGGATGAGCGACACGTCTTCGGCCAAGCCGGCCCGCAACGTGGTCCTGGTCCACGGCGCGTACGCCGACGGCTCGTCCTGGTCCGACGTCATCCCGCTGCTACAGCGGGCCGGGCTGACGGTCACCGCGGTCCAGAACCCGCTGACCTCCCTGGCCGACGACGTCGCGGCCACCAACCGCGCTCTCGACCGCCAGGACGGCCCGACGGTGCTGGTGGGCCATTCCTGGGCCGGCACGATCATCAGCGAGGCCGGCAACCACCCGAGGGTCACCGCCCTGGTGTACGTGGCGGCCCGCGCGCCGGACGCCGGTGAGGACTACAACGCGCTCGCGGCGAAATACCCCACGCCGCCGGCGAACGCCGGGCTCGTGCATCACGACGGGTACGCGCAGCTCAGCGAGAGCGCTTTCCTGGCCGACTTCGCCGGGGGAATCGAGGAGACCCGCGCCCGCGCCCTGTACGCGGTGCAGGGCCCGATAGCCAAGGACCTCTTCCAGGGCCGCACGACGACGGCTGCCTGGCGGGACCGGCAGTGCTATTACTCGATCTCCACCCAGGACCGCACGACCGCCCCGGAGTTGGAGCGGTTTCTGGCCGATCGGATGAAGGCGACGACCATCGAGGTCGAATCATCGCACCTCGCCATGGTCACTCACCCGGACGCGATCGCCGACCTCATTCTGATGGCGACCCGGGGCACCCGCAGCCCCGCGTAGGGGCCGTTCCTCCACCGGCCCTGGTTCATCCCAAGGCCCCTGTCGTAGTAGTCGATCTTCGTCGGTGGCATACCATCGACCATACGTCATACGTCTCACCTCCACATCACCGCCGGCCGTGCACGGGCGCACTCGGGCCGGAGCACGTGGGCTTGACGGGGCGTAGACATCGGAGGTTTACTGCGTCAACGATGCCAGTCGATGAATTTTGATCGTCCATTGTGGGTGGTCTGCATCTTCGGCTGGTTTCACCGACCCACCCCCGCACCCCCACCACTCCGCACCACCTCAGCCGAGCATCGGCGGCCCGGCTTCCGCACCACCGCCATCGCGGCCTCCGGCCTGCCCGTGTGCACAGCCTGAGGTCGACGCTCAGCAGAGGAGCAAGACCATGCGTTCCCGTCCCCGCCTGTTGGCACTCGTCACCGGCCTGGCCGTCATGTTGGCCGGCCTGGTCGCCCTGCCGACCCCCGCCTCGGCGGCACCCCTGACCAAGGTCCTGGTGTTCAGTAAGACCGCCGGCTTCCGGCACTCGTCCATCCCCAACGGGATCGCCGCGATCCAGCAGCTCGGCTCGGCCAACGGCTTCACAGTGACCTCGACCGAGGACGCCGCACAGTTCACCACCTCCAACCTGGCCCAGTACCAGGCGGTGGTCTTCATGTCGACGACCGGCGACGTCCTCAACGCCAGTCAGCAGACCGCGTTCGAGTCGTACATCGCCGCGGGTGGTGGCTACGTCGGCGTGCACGCCGCCGCCGACACCGAGTACAGCTGGCCGTGGTACGGCTCGCTGGTCGGAGCATGGTTCGACTCGCACCCGGCGATCCAGACGGCGACCGTGAAGATCGAGGACCAGACCAACCCCTCGACCGCCCACCTCGGCACCACCTGGGTCCGCTCCGACGAGTGGTACAACTACCGCACCAACCCCCGGTCCAGCGCGCGGGTGCTGGCCAGCCTCGACGAGTCGTCCTACAGCGGCGGCAACATGAGCGGCGACCACCCGATCACCTGGTGCAAGTCGTACGGCGGCGGGCGTGCCTGGTACACGGGCCTCGGGCACACCGAGGCGTCGTACACCGACCCGAACTTCACCCGGATGCTGCTCGGCGGCCTCCAGGTCGCTGCGGGCTCCGTGACTGCCGACTGCTCGCCGCGCACGACCACCCCGCCGCCCACCGCCAGCGGCTCCACCCTGCGGGCCCGCGCCAACAACCAGTACGTCAGCGCGCCCAACGCCACCACCGCGCTGATCGCCAACAAGACCTCCGTCGGCACCAGCGAGCGGTTTGACCTGGTCAACCTCGCCAACGGCAACGTGGCGGTGCGCGCCAAGAGCAACGGGCAGTTCGTCGCGGCCGAGAACGCCGGGGCCGCCGCGCTGATCGCCAACCGGGCCACCGCCGGCGCCTGGGAGACGTTCCAGCTGGTCCGTAACTCCGACGGCACTGTGAGCCTGCGGGCCACTGTGAACAACCGCTACGTCGCCGCCGACAACGGGGGCGCGTCACCGCTGATCGCCAACCGGACCTCCATCGGCCAGTGGGAGAAGTTCGACCTGGTCACCACCAACTGACCTGGCCCCCCGCTCGTTCTCCACCACCCCCACCTGGTCGTGGCGCGCCCCCGCGCGCCCGTCCACAGGTCGTCGAGAAAGGACGATCATGCTCTCGTACCCCCGGCGCTTGCCCCGGGCTCTCCTTGCGGCGGTCACCACCGTCGCGAGCGTGGCCCTGGCTGTGGCCGCACCGTCCACCGCGCAGGCGGCGGTCATCCCCGCCTCGGACTATCAGCAGGTCAAGCTCGCCACCGGCTCGGGCGAGCTCGGTGAGGCCATGTCCCTGGCCGTCCTGCCCAACCGCTCGGTGCTGCACACCGCCCGCAACGGCGTCCTGCGGGTGACCGACGTGGCCGGCAACACCAAGGTTTCCGGCACCCTGTCGGTCTACACCCACGACGAGGAGGGGTTGCAGGGCGTCGCCGTCGACCCCAACTTCGCCAGCAACCGGTGGATCTACCTGTACTACTCCCCCACGCTGAGCACCCCGTCCGGGGACGCCCCGACCACCGGCTCGCAGTCTGACTGGGACCGGTGGAAGGGGCACCTGCGGTTGTCGCGATTCACCCTCAACAGCGACGACACGCTCAACCTGGGCAGCGAGAAGATCGTGCTCCAGGTCGCCAACGACCGTGGGCAGTGCTGCCACGTCGGCGGTGACCTGGACTTCGACGCCGCCGGCAACCTGTACCTGACCACCGGCGACGACACCAACCCGTTCGAGTCGTCCGGCTACGCGCCACTTGACGAACGGACCAACCGCAACCCGCAGTTCGACGCCCAGCGCTCGGCGGGCAACACGAACGACCTGCGGGGCAAGGTGCTGCGGATCAAGCCGCAGGCGGACGGCACGTACACGATCCCGTCGGGCAACCTGTTCTCGCCCGGCACGTCGGGCACCCGTCCGGAGATCTACGCCATGGGTCTGCGCAACCCGTTCCGGATGAGCGTCGACAAGGCGACCGGTGTCGTCTACCTCGGCGACTACGGCCCCGACTCCGGGTCCACGAACTCCAGCCGTGGCCCCTCCGGTCAGGTCGAGTTCAACCGCATCGCAGCGCCCGGCAACTACGGCTGGCCGTACTGCACCGGCAGCAACACCAGCACGGAAACATACAATGAATACACCTTCCCGTCCGGGCCGTCGCAGTCCAAGTACAACTGCACGGGCGGGCCGACCAACAACTCGTTCCGCAACACCGGGCTCGGCACGTTGCCCGCGGCAAAGCCGGCCTGGATCAAGTACGCGGGCGACTCCGGTTCGCCGTCGGAGTTCGGCAGCGGCTCGGAGTCGCCGATGGGCGGGCCGGTCTACCGGTACGACGCCTCGCTCAACTCCAGCATCAAGTTCCCGTCCTCGCTGAACGGTCAGTTCTTCGCCGGTGAGTACGGCCGCCGCTGGATCAAGGCCATCGCTGTCAACTCGGACGGCTCGCGCGGGGAGATCTCCAACTTCCCGTGGACCGGCACCCAGGTCATGGACATGGCCTTCGGCCCGGACGGCGCCCTGTACGTGCTGGACTACGGCACCGGCTCGAACAACCAGGCGCTCTTCCGGATCGAGTACATCGGCGGTGGCAACCGCAGCCCGATCGCTGTCGCCTCGGCCAACCCCACGTCGGGGGCCAACCCGTTGACTGTCAACTTCTCGTCGGCCGGCAGCTCCGACCCCGAGGGCGGCGCGCTCAGCTACCTGTGGACCTTCGGCGACGGCACCACGTCGACGGCGGCCAACCCCACCAAGACGTACACCACGAACGGCAGCTACAGCCCCACCCTGAAGGTCACCGACCCGACCGGCCTGTCCGGCACGGCGAGCCTGATCGTCACAGTGGGCAACACCGCACCGACGGTGTCGCTCACCTCGCCCACCGACGGACAGCTGTTCACCTTCGGTGACACGGTGCCGTACCAGATCTCGGTGAGCGACCCGCAGGACGGCACGATCGACTGCTCCAAGGTGAGCCTGACGTACGCGCTGGGCCACGACAGTCACGCCCACCAGATCACCTCGAAGACCGGGTGCAGCGGCACGATCACCGTCCCGACGGACGGTGAGCACGACGCGGCAGCCAACATCTACGGGGTCTTCGACGCCGCCTACACCGACAACGGTGGGCTCACCACGCACAGCATCAAGACGCTGCAACCGAAACACCGCCAGGGTGAGCACTTCAGCGCCCAGTCCGGTGTCCAGGCCACCGACCACACCAACGCCGAGGGCGGCCGCACGGCCGGGTTCATCGAGAACAACGACTGGATCTCCTACCAGCCGTACAACCTTTCCAACGCGAACCGGTTCACCGCGCGGGTCTCCTCGGCCGGCGCCGGCGGCACCATCGAGGTACGCGCCGGGTCCGCCACCGGCACCCTGCTGGGCACCGCCACAGTGCCGGTGACCGGTAACTGGGAGACCTTCGTCGACGTCTCCACCGCCATCAGCAACCCGCCCGCCTCGACGACCACGCTGTACCTGGTCTTCAAGGGCGGCTCGGGCAACCTGTTCGACGTCGACGCGTTCACCTTCACCACCGGCACCACCACCCCCAGCGGAGGGATCACGCTGCGGGCACAGGTCAACAACCAGTATGTGTCGGCCATCGGCACCAGCCCGCTGATCGCCAACAAGGCCAGCGTCTCGACGACTGAGCAGTTCGACCGGGTGGACGCCGGCAACGGCAACATCGCCCTGCGGTCCCGCGCCAACGGGCTGTACGTCTGCGCCGACAACGCCGGCGCCAATCCGTTGATCGCGAACCGCACGACGATCGGACCGTGGGAGACGTTCCAGATCATCAACAACTCCGACGGGACCGTCGGTCTGCGGGCTCTGGCCAACAACCAGATCGTGGCCGCCGAGAACGCCGGGGCCGGAACACTGATCGCCAACCGGACGTCGGTCGGGTCCTGGGAGAGGTTCGTCCTGACCACCGGCTGACGCGCACACGGTAGGGCCCGGCCTGGGCGGTGACCAGGCCGGGCCCTACCGTGTGAAGTAGGCGGCGCTCTGCTGGTCCGCCGGGTAGTAGGACTCCACAGCGATCTCCTCGATGCTGATGTCCATCGGGGTGCCGAACGTGGTGATGGTCGAGAACAGCCGCAGCTCGCGTCCACCGATCCGCAGGATCATCGGGATCACCACGTCGGCGTCGACAGGTTGGGCCGGCGGCTCCTCGGGCAGCGGGTTCAGCAGTTCCTCGTAGAGCGCCGCGAGTTCCGCGTCGGGAGCGGCGGCGAGCTGGCGCGAGATCCGACTGCGGAACACCGCCCGCACGTCCGCCAGGTTGACGACCAGAGGGGCGAGCCCGCGCGGGTGCAGGCCCAGCCGGACCAGGTTCACCGGCGGCCGCAACAGCTCGGGCGCCGCGTACGCGAAGAAAGGGTCGACCGCGCGGTTGGTCAGCACGATGTTCCACCGGCGGTCGAAGACCAGCGCCGGATACGGCTCGTGCGCCTGGAGCACCCTGCGGACCGCGTCGAGCGCACCCGACAGGGCGGCGTCGTCGAGCGGGCGCTGCGCGTACCGGGGCGCGAAGCCGGCGGCGAGCAACAGCTGGTTGCGATCACGCAGCGGCACGTGGAGTTGGTCGGCGAGGCGGAGGATCATGTCGGCGCTCGGCGTGGACTTGCCGGTCTCCACCAGGCTGACGTGCCGGGCCGACACGTCCGCGGCGATCGCCAGGTCGAGTTGGCTGAGCCCCCGGCGCTTGCGCCACTGCCGCAGGAGTTCCCCGACCGCATACACGATCATGAGCCTACTCATCGTCGCCCGGAACGCCATGAAGTGCGATGTCATCGACAGGCACCCGGGCCGGGGAAACACTTGCGGCCATGACCACCGAGAACAAGAGCATCGTCGGACGTGCGTTGGCGGGGCTGGTCGACACCGGCGACGTCGACACGCTCGCCTCATACCTGAGCGAGGACTTCACCCATCACCGGTCGGACTCGACGACCTCGACCAAGGCGCAGTGGCTCGCCGCGGTCCGCGCCGCGCTGGGCCCGACCGCCGGCATGCGGGTCGACATCCTGCACCTGCTGGCCGACGGTGACCACGTCGTGGTGCACTCGCGACGCCGCCTCCCCGACGCGGGGCCGGAGATTGTGGTCGTCGACGTCCTGCGGATCGCCCACGGATTCATCGCGGAGGTGTGGGAGGTCATCGAGCCGGCAGCCCAGGCGCCCGTCAACGGCGCGTGGTGGGACGCGCATCCCTAGATCGGGAAGCGGCCGTGGCGCCAGTGCCAGTGGCCGCCGGCCCGCAGGTGGTCGATGATCGCGCGCTGGAGCGCCGTGTGGCGCGGCAGCTCGTCGAGCGGCGTGGTCAGGGTCCGGAAGCCGAACCGCAGCACCTCGATGTCGGCGTCCGGCCCCGCCGACTCGTCGTAGGGCTCCAGCTCGAACCGGCGCTGGAACCGCACGATGTTGGAATCCTCGGGAAGGTATTCCCGCAGCTGCGGGTCGAGCAGCCACGAGGCGCAGGAAAACGCGGTGTAGCGCTCGTCGGGGAAATGCCGGGGGAAGAACGCGCGGGCCTCGTCGAGGGACGCCGCGACCACCTCCGGGGTCAACGGCCCCGAATCGGGGACGTGCAGGCCGATGGCGCCGTCGCCACGCTGGTGCTGTAACCGGCCCAGCTCGTAGACGCTGCCGCGCGAGTGCAGCGTCAGCCAGCTCTGCATGATCGGCCAGCCCTCGCCGCGCATCCGTCGGTCGATGGCGAGGTTGCGGCCCAGGTCGCCCAGGGTCACCCAGGTCAGGTCATCGGGGACGCCGTGGTCGCGGTGATAACCGCGCACCACGTCGACCAGGGCCAGGTACGCGTACACGTAGAGGTGCCGCCACGCGGGCCCGCGCTCTCGCGGCAACTCCGGGCCGGGCGAGAGCCACTCGTGGCCCGCGAGATCGGCGCGGACCAGGGCGATCGAGCGGTCGAGCAGCCAGCGCAGCTCCGGGGTCCAGAGCGGAGAGTCCGGGTCGGGCCAGCCCGCCATGATCTCGGCGGCGTCGTCCGGCGGCACGGCGAGCCGGTCGAGGAGCGCGGGCGCGTCGGCCTTGGCTGGCAACGGGGCTGACGGCGCGTCACCGGCGAGCCGGTGCACCCGGTCGACCTCCTCGACGGGCACCCCGAGCCGGGCGGCGATGTCGTCCAGATCCACGCCGACGACCCTACCGGCCGGCGGGCTTCTCAGGAGTCCGCCGGCACCCCGGCGTCGAGCTGCCCGATCATCGGCGCGAGAAGATCGTTGAGCTCCCGGGCCAGCACCGCCGCGGCCCGGCGCGCCGCCACGGCGACCTCGTCGTCCGGACCGTCCGGCGTCGGCGGCAGGTCGTCGAGCGGGACCGGCGCCTCCACCTGGAGCAACGCGCGCAGATGCGGCCGGCGCGTCTGGTCCTGCTCGGTGGGCGTGGTGAACTGGCCGAACATCTGGGGCCAGTTCTGCCAACCACGGTCGCGCTGCCACTGCTTGGTCCAGGTCAGCTCGGCCGGCCAGCGGGAGGCCACTGTCACCGCGCAGACCAGGCTGCCGTCCCACGGGCTGCGCGCGCACGTCGCCGAGATGATCCGCCGATGCCACCGGACGAAGCCCGGCGACAGCTCGGTGGCCAGCCGCCAGGAGGTCACCGCGAACGCCACGGGCGCGAAGTCACCCCAGGTGTCGGCGAACTCGTCGATCCGACGAAACACCTCGGCCTCGTACCGGCCGCGCCCGTCGGTGCCGTGCTCGCGGTCGAACTGCTCGTCCAGCCAGAAGGCGCGCGGTTCCGGCATCCTCAACCCCGTTTCACAGCGAAGGTGTTCCGTACCTCGAACCTAGGCCAACGTCGGGGTTGCGAACGCCATCCTCGCCCGTTGTCAACCTGCGCCGCGGCGAGGTGGCCGCGACCCGCTCAGCCGACGAAGACGCAGAAGGGATGCCCGGCCAGGTCGGCGTACACGCGCAGAGGCTCGTCCGGGTCGTCGATGCGGTCGTACAACAGCCGGCCGCCGAGGCGCAGCACGCGCTCATGCTGGACCAGCAACTCCTCGACGGACTCCACCGTCAGGTCCAGGTGCAGCTGCTGGGGCACGGTGTTCGTCGGCCACGTCGCCTCCGGCAGATCCTCCACCTGCTGAAACGCGATCTGGGGTCCGCCACCGGGCGACCGCAGCACCAGCCAGTCACTGCCGCGTTCGTCGGCCTCGCCGGCCGCTGGCGGTTCGTCACCCGGCCGGTAGACGAAGCCCAGAAGCTGCCGATAGAACTCCGCCAGCGCCCTCGCATCGGTGCAGTCGAGCACCACCGAACACAGCTTGGGCACGCTCTCCTGGTCGACCATGCTCGATCACCTCCGGGTGCCATTCTGGTGGAGCCGACCCGTTGCCGCAGCCGCGGCGCTTGACAAAGGGCCGGTTCCAGAGTGGACGATGCACCGTGCGAATTCTTGTGGTGGGTGGCAGTGGCCTGATCGGCGCTCACGTCGTGAACGTGCTTCGGGAGCGTGGCCATGCCGCGACCACTGTGGCGCGTACCGCCCAGCCGGGCATCGACCATCTGCTCGATGTCGGGGCGGCCTCGATCGAGGAACTGCGCCCGTTGCTCGCCGGTCACGATGGCGTCGTGTACGCCACCCGCACCGAGGAGCAACGGCCGCTGCCCAAACCGATCTATCCCGAGTTCCGCCGAGACAACGTCGACCCGGTGGTACGCCTGTTCACCGCCGCCCGCCTCGAAGGTCTCGCCCGGGGCGTCGTGATGGGCTCCTACTACACCTACTTCGACCGGCTCCACCCGCAGTGGCGCCTCGCCGAACGGCACACGTACATCCGGTGCCGCCTGGAGCAGGCCCGGGAGGGGCGGGCGGCTGCCGGCGAGGGCCTGCCGGTCGCCGTACTCGAACTGCCCTTCGTCTTCGGTCGGGCCGGCGACCGACTGCCCAACTGGGCCGGTCCGCTGGACCGGTGGGCCCGCTCGCGTACCCCGCTGGTCGCCCCGACCGGCGGCAGCGCCGCGGCCTCCGCCCGCAGCGTGGCCGAGGTCGCGGTCGACGCCCTGGAGCAGGCCAGCGGAGCGGACATCCCGGTCGCCGACGAGAACCTCACCTGGACCGACATGATCGGGCGCATCGCCGAGGCTGTCGGCCGACCCCGCCGGGTCGCGCGGATGCCGTCCGGCGCAGCGAAGGCCGCCCTACGACTGGGCGGCGCGCTACAGACCCTCGGCCGCAAGGAGTCGGGTGTGAACCCCAGCTACCTCGCCGACCTCCTGCTCGCCGACCTGTTCATCGAACCGACGAGCGGTCGACCGCTGGACCCGGCCCTACGCGAGACCTTCCCGATCGGCACCGCCTGACTCCCCGTGGCGTCGATCGTCGGGTTGTGGGGCCTGCCGGGCGGCGATCTCGACGAACTCGTGCACCAGAGGTGACCGGTTGTCCTCGGCCCAGGCCAGGCACACCTGGTTGTGGCCGAGGTCGGCGACGGGCACGTGGCTGACGTCGGGTCTCGTGTAGAACGTCGCCGTCGACAACGGCAGGATCACCATCCCCGCGTACGCGGCGACATGCTCCAGCTTCTCCTCCACGGAGTTCAGCTCGGGCCGGGGGCGGGGGTCGGGCTCCGTCGGGCGGTTCGGTAGGTCCCGCCACTCCGGCACCGCGTCCGGGTCCTGCAAGAGCCGTTCCTCGACCAACTCGGCGAGGTCGACCGACTCCTTGCCGGCCAGGCGGTGATCGGTGGGTAGGACGACGACGCGGGGTTCGGTGAACAGTGGGCGCAGGCGCAGGCCACGCTGGTCCACCGGGAGTCGCACGTAGCTGACGTCCGCGCGCCCCTCGCGGACGATCTCGGCCTGGTCGTCCCAGGACGTACGGACAACGTTGACGGCCAGGTCCGGGTGCCGCTGACCGATGGCACGGGCCTCGGCGGTGACGAGAACCCCCGGCATGAACGCGATGGTGAACGTCGGCCTACCGTGTGCGACCCGTTGCACCCGCCGCCGCAGGGCCTCGGCCGAGGCGAGCAGCGGACCGGCATCGGTCAACAGCTGGCGGCCGGCGTCGGTCAGCACGGTGGAGCGGCGGTCCCGGACGAAGAGCTCGGCGCGCAGTTCGTGCTCGAAGGCCCGGATCTGGCGCGACAGGACCGGCTGGGCGATGTGCAGCCGCGCGGCGGCCCGGCCGAAGTGCAGCTCCTCCGCGACCGCCACGAAGTAGCGGAGCTTGCGCAGATCAACGTCCACCCTGCCCCCGTCCGGTTTCCGCTCCGGGCGGTTCCACGATACCCGCAAGGTATGACGGGAGTGATGCTCAACTGGCATCACAGGCGGTGAAAGAGGTCTTGGACGCCGGCGTTCCCGGCGGAGCACGGTGGTAACCGTTCCCACCACCCGATCCGGAAGGACACGATCATGACCCTCATCGACCAGCGCGTCGTCGTACTCGGCGGAACCTCGGGGATCGGCCTCGCCACCGCCGCCCGCGCCGCCCGCGAGGGCGCCCAGGTCGTGGTCGCCTCCAGCAACCAGCGCAGCGTGGACCGCGCCCTCACGACCCTGCCGACCACCACCCAGGGGTACGTCGCCAACCTCACCGACCCCGACGCCGTGTCCCGGCTGTTCCACGATCTCGGGACGTTCGACCATCTCGTCTTCACCGCCGGTGAACCCCTTGCGCTGATGTCCGTCGACGCCCTCGACCTCGCCGCCGCCCGGGCCGCCTTCGACCTGCGCTACTTCGGCTCGCTGTCGGCGGTCAACGCGGCGCTGCCGTACCTGCGCCCCGGTGGGTCGATCACCCTCACCACCGGCACCGCCAACCACCGGCCCAGCGCCGGCTGGTCCGTCGCGGCCAGCATCACCGGGGCGATCGACGCGCTGGTCCGCGCGCTCGCCGTCGAACTCGCCCCGATCCGGGTCAACGCCGTCTCGGCCGGCGTGATCCGCTCACCGCTCTGGAACTCACTACCGAACGACACCCGAGAGCAGATGTACGCGCAGCTCAGTGGGTCGCTTCCGCTCGGTCGGGTGGGCGAGCCCGAGGAGGTTGCCGAGGCGTTCGTCTACCTCCTGCGGGCGACCTACGCCACCGGCACGGTGGTGACCGTGGACGGCGGCACCCTGATCTCCTGAGCCCGCCGCCTGCCCGCTGCTGCTCCTTCAAGTCCCGCATCACGTCAGGGATGTAGTGGTCTCCGCCGCCCGCGAGGCCCTACATCCCTGACGTTGCGGGTGGGCTCGAGCTGCGGCGGCCGTCAGCGGAGCTGTTCGGCCAGGCCGACGATGATGCCCTCGGGGCCGCGGACGTAGCAGAGCCGGTAGACGTCCTCGTACCGCTCCAACTCCCCCACGAGGTCGGCGCCGTGGCCACGCAGCCGGGTGATCACGTCCTCGATGTCGTCGACGGCGAACATGATCCGCCGAATGCCCAGCGTGTTCGCCGGCGCGTCCTTCGGTTCCGCGCTGATCGCCGTCGGACGGTGGAACATCGCCAACTCGACCTTGCCGTGGCCGTCCGGGGTCCGCAGCATCGCGACCTCCTGCCGGACGTCGTCGATCCCGATGACACGCTCCACCCACCGCCCCTCCACCGGCCCTCGCCCCTCCAACTCCATGCCGAGTTCGACAAAGAACGCGATGACCGCGTCGAGGTCCTCGACAACGATGAGAACGTTGTCCATCCGCTGGATCGCCATGCTGGATCTCCCTGCTCTGGTGCGGTCACAGTGACCGCATCCTCCCCGAGGACGGAGCCACCCGGCCGTTCTCGACATCCACGGCGGGCTGTCTGCCGCGCGGCAGCTCGCCAGGACGACTGGAGGCTAGGCGTGGCACCGTCATTCTGCTCCGTCGTTGAGGGCTGGCCAGGCCTGCCCGATAGTGTGATCGACTACCGTGTGCCGTCTCGCCGACCAGGATCGGAGATCTTCCGCATGGCCATGCATGACGATGAGATCGCCATCAGCGACGACGTCGTCCGAGAGCTGATCGCCAGCCAGTTTCCCCAATGGGAGACGGCGCCGGTCCGGCGCGTCGAGTCGAACGGCACCGTGAACGCCATCTTCCGCATCGGCGACGGTGTGGCGGCCCGATTCCTGCTGCGGTCGCGCAATGTCAGTGTGGCCGCCGAACTCCTCGCGCGCGAGGCCGAGGCCTCCCGGCGCTTCGCCGAACACAGCCCCTTCCCGGCTCCCCTGCCGATTGCGATCGGAGCCCCGGGAAAGGACTACCCGCTGCCGTGGCCGGTGCAGTCGTGGGTTCCGGGGAGCATCGCCCCCGTTGACATCGACGGGTCCGTGGGACTCGCCCATGACCTGGCCTCCCTGATCAGCGCGCTTCGGGCCACCGATACCGAGGGTCGCCGGTTTCAGGGCGACAATCGTGGCGGCGAGCTACCCGACCACGACGAGTGGGTCGAGGAGTGTTTCGAGAAGAGCGTGGGTCTGCTCGACGTCCCGATGCTTCGGCGTCTGTGGAGTCATTTCCGAGAGCTTCCGCACACGTCGGCCGACGTCATGTCCCACGGCGACCTGCAGCCGCTGAACGTGTTGGTGGCCGACGGCCGGCTGGTGGGTGTGCTCGACACCGGCGACTTCGCGCCGGCCGATCCCGCCCTCGATGCCATGTGTGGCTGGTATTTCTTCGACGATGCCTCCCGAGCGGTGTTCCGTGACGAGCTGGGTTGCGACGACCTGGAATGGGAGCGCAGTAAGGCATGGAGCTTCGAACAAGCTCTCGGTGCCATCTGGTACTACGTCGAGACCAACCCCGTCATGTACGACATGGGCCGCCTCGTCCTTGATCGGGTCGTGGCGAACACAAAGGTCTGAGGCGGTCAGGTCCCAAGCATCAGGGTGAGCCCTTCCTGAGCCGCCAGCACGGTGCCCTCGAACTCCACCTGCGCTGCCGCCACCGCAGCTGCCCGGTCATTGCCCGGCCAGAAGTGGGTGAGCATCAGGCGGCGGGCACCCGCCCGGCGAGCCCACAGACCGGCTTCGGTGGAGGTCATGAGGTTTCGGGTGGGACGGCTTGTCTCGCCGTCGTGGTCCGTCGCCTCGACGATGAACAGGTCGGCGCCACGGCCCAACTCGGCCAGCGCGGGAGCCGGCCCCGTGTCCCCGGAGTAGGCCACGGCAATTCCGTCCGCCTCAATCCGGATGCCGGCGTTGGGCACGAAGTGCGGCAGAGACAACCCGGTGAGGTCGAACGGCCCGACCCGGTAGCTGCCGGGTAATGGGTGCAGGTCGAATACCGCGTGCAGGTCGACATCGGGCTCCAAGCCGCCGAGGCGGTCGAGCACGCCGGGCGGACAGTACAACGGCAGCCGTGGTCCGCCCGGCCGACCGTAGAAGCGCATCCTGAACAGACCGTGCAGGTCGACGCAGTGATCCGGGTGCTCATGGGTGATGACGACGGCGTCCACAGCACCATCAGGCCAGTGCCCGAGCAACCGCGGCAGCGTGGCGTAGCCCAGATCAAGTACCAGGCGGTAGCCGTCCCAGTCCACAGCGAAGCCGCTACAGGCACGGCCTGGCTCGGGGTAGGCACCGGAGCTGCCGAGCACTGTGACCTGTCGCATCGATACAGCGTCTCACCTGGCCGGGCTGAGCCGAATGGCGTGGCAGGCGTCTCCGGCCTCGTGCAACCTCGCTAGTCACTCAGGCCCTGGGTTCGAGATCCGGCCGGCCGAAGCCTCACCTGCCAGTTGTGAGCAACGTGGTCGATGACAACCGCATCGAGGTGAACGCCAACAGGTGGGAGCTCGCTGCCAGGCAGAAGCGTGTCTCCATCAGGGCGAGCGCACCGGGCTGACCGTCGACGTCTTCGGTGACCGTGAAGGGCGCGTAGCCCTCCCCCGCCTCCGTCACCTCAAGGTCGCTGAAGACGAGAGCGATGGCGTGAGCGTTCATCTCCAAGTGCACCTCGTGAAAGGGAATGCCGATCTTGTCAGCCCACGACCGCGCACACTCGGAGTCCGCCACCACCTTGGCACCTGGGTAGAGCGGCTGCCAGCGCACTGCCCACACGAAGCCGTCCAGGTCCGGGCCGATCTCCCGGTCGGTCAATCACCTGCGCCTCAGGTTGCCGGTGCCCGCTGCTGTTCGGCGGCTTGGCTGCTCCGATGGCAGCTCAACCGAAGTGCCGCCCACCCAGGAGCCGACGGGGGTTTGTGCGGTGAAGGTTCAGTCAAGCGCTCCGTACTCAGCCCGCGGTTCGGCAAGTTCCGGGTGCTGGATCCAGTACCTCTCCCCGTAGATCTTCAGCATCGCCCAGTGCCATGCATCGTCATGGAAGACGAGCCCTCGGTACGGCGCATTGCTGGCCTCGAAGGGGTAGTGCTGCACGGCCGCCGCCTTGGCTTGGGTTGCGTTGAGACCCCCGTAACGCTGCATCACCCACGCAAAGCGTCGGCGCTCGTCGTGCAGGTACTGCACATACTCGTCCTCGCTCCAGTCCGCCCAGTCCGCCATGTCTTAACCTCGGATCCCGATACCGCGCTCGCAAGGCCTCGTCCAATTTCTAGATCAACTGTGATGCCACGTTCTGGCCGCCGCACGCAGCACTGCCGCCTCAGCATGGGCAGCCTCTGCTTCCATGCAAGCAAGGGCTCGGTCTTCCGGGAAGGGCATGACTTGGGCCAGTTCATCCAGGACCGCAGCCATCGCTTCGCGCCACACAGCAAATTCGCAGGGATCAGCAGAATCAGCCGGGCGCTGGGACCGCACGCTGCGGAGCTGGCGCAGGGCGGCCCTTAGTACAGGATCGACACCCATTACGCAGTCTTCTCTCGCCTTAAATCCGGACGGGGCCGCGAAAAGGGGCGCTCACCGCCGCCAGTTGTAGGGCGTCGTCGTCGACACCTTGATCAGACCGTAGCGTTCAAGGATCGGGCGCGAGTACTCGGTCGAGTCGCTGTTGATGAGCGTCTTGCCCATTCGGAGTGCTGAGCGGGCCCGCGCCGCGGTCAACGCGCGGTAGATCCCGCGGCCGCGCCACTCCGCACGGGTCGCGCCGCCCCAGATCCCGGCGAAGTCGGTTCCACGCACCGGTTCCAGCCGGCCAGCACTGACAATCCGTCCCTCCGCCTCCGCAACCCACAACTCCATTCCGTCATCGCGGGCCAGGCGGCGGAGGAGGGCGTTCGCCATGTCATCGCTCACCGGATTTTCGAAGGCTTCGTCCTGCATCGCACTCATCGCGCGGACGTCCGCCTCCTCGCTGACCCGACGCAGTGTCACGCCTTCGGGCAGCGGAACGTCAACGGCTAGTAGCCGTGCCTCGCCAATCATGATCGACTCAGGCTCATCCGTGGTGAACCCATTGTCCAGCAACGCCTCGTGCAACCCCGGCGCATGGTCGTGCCCCCGCGCCTTCCACTTGACCCGGCCGATCCCGGGGTCTGTCTGGTAGTGAGCGAGCGCCTCTGGGACGAGCCAGCGAATTGTGTCGGCGTCCGCCCCGCCGAGATCGCGGTAGGTGACAAACCCACTACCATCCGCGAAGGTCACGAGACGCAGTGGCCCGAGTCGGGTGACCGAGACCGCGCTCGGCGTCTCGGCGTCAGTCCTGAGCTGTTCGTCGTAGGCCGCAAGCAGTCGAGCCGACTTGATCATGTCCGTACGTTGCATTAGCAGGGGCCGGAGACGCAATCGGTTTTCGAGTCAACCCCACGATCCTGGCCTGATGCATCCTCATGCCGCCGTTCGTGCGCTCGGCTTGGTCGCCGGAGTCCGGAAGGCCGCTGATCCATGGTCATGCCCCGACCTCGGGCGCAGGTCAGGGCATCTGCGCCCGTTACGTGGCGTTGTATTGATCAACAGCTAGGGCGTAGTCGATCGAATCGGACGAGTTGCTGCGTGACCTGCTGTTGCGCCTAGCATTGATGGTCAATAGTAGGCATGGCCGGCCCGGCACACTCGCGCCGCCAACCCCGACCCCAACGGCCGCGACCTGCCGCGCGGACCGGCGCGGGCCTCCCTACCCCGCGCCGCTCGGGCGCGGCCCGGCCGGCTGCCGGCCCCCGAACCTTCACCACTCTCGCCGCTATCGTCCGCGGCGGCCCCTCGGGCTTCCCGCTTCTCGCGCCAGTCGCCGGGCGTTTCGCGTGGCCGGCGTGTAGCGACAGCGGAGCGACGGACGCGCGCCCAGGCGGCGGCGCGTGCGGCCCGTTCAGGGCCGCCTTGAAGACGTACAGGGGCGGCAGGTTACCCACGACAAAGCCTCCTGCCCGGACTACCGTCATCGGCGTGCCGGTTGACGACCTTCCGCTGCCTCCCGCCTTCGAAGCGGTCACGGCCTGGGCCGGTACCGGGCGGGTGGTGCGGGCTACCGAGCCGGATGTGGCGAGGTGGTGGCTTCCCGAGCAGCAGAAGGCCGCGCTGGTCTCCTGTGGTGTACCGCTGATCGAAGACCTCGTCGGTGCGGTGTCATTCGACGCAGAGCCAACGATGTACCGGCTGGCGAACTCCGACGACCCGCGCTCGGTGTACGGTGCCGCGCCGGGGACCGGTGAGGTGCAAATATGGTCGCCGGACGGCAGCGCCGGGTTCGTCAACTCCACGATCGTCCACTGGCTGTGTTCGCTGCACCTGGTTGGTACCTGGCTGACCAGCTCAACCGTCATCGACCGCTGGGACGAGGACGGACAGGCCGAAGAGCAAGCGCTCGCGGAACTCGCCGATCTGTTGGAACGCATCAGGGAGCTTGACCCACCCGCGTTCGGGGACGGCGACCACAGAACCCACTTCTGGCCCGGGGTGCTCGACCGGTGGCTCTACTGATCGACGCAGACCCCGTCCTCCACAGTTATCAGTGCGCGAAAGACGACCCCGGGCTCACCCTGGGGACGTACACGCATCTCCTGCCGACCATGTCAGGGCACCTGCGCCAGTTACCTGGCGTTGTATTGATCTCGTCGACGGGCACAGTCGATCAAACCGGACGAGACACCCCGTGACCTGGGCTTGAAGGGGTCATAGCCGGTCATCGACAGTCATTGGTGGTCCACCTAAGACGGCCTGGGAGCGACATGATCTTGGTCCTGCCGATGCCGGACCTCAGACTTGCCCAGGCGGCATCAGACGCACACGGTTCAGGAAGGGTGTAGCGGCTGTTGGGCACCCCCTCGTCCTAACAGGGCGTACGCCCGACGACTGCTCAGCAAAGCGCCTGATCATTCCACGCATGTTCCGGATCTTGTTCCGTCGGCCTCGTCTACCGTCGACCCATACTTCGTGGAACGGGCTGGCGGAGGTGACTCCTTCGTCCCGAAGGAACCATCATGGTGTTCCGACCTGCCTGAATAACCGCCGTGGCCGGCGCCAACAGTCCACCGACGTCCGTGGCTGCATGCCTTGGTCGTCACTCATTTCGTCATTCACCACCGGGTGAGGTGTTCGCGTCGCAGGCGTGCATGGTCAGCCGTCGCCCTCAGCACCCTCGTCGTCCCCATAGACGTCCAGCCATAGACCACCCGGCAACTTGAGCAACCGATGGAGAAGGTCACGGTCAAGCTCCACGGCATGTTCTGCGGCGTGGGAGCCGAGGAGACAGAACCAATTCGCCCAGTAGCCCCCATCGACGAGCTGCCATAGCCGGTCGGCCACCGGCTCCAGAATGTCGAGCAAGCTCCCCAACTGCTCGGCAAGCTCGGCGTCGCTCTCGGGACTCCCGGCACTGCTGAGCAACCATCCGCACTCCTCATGCCGAGTCGCACTTCGGGAGCCGACCGGTGTGCCCGCCTCGAACACGTCGCTCGGTTGAATGCCCAGGAGCTCCGTCACATGCGCAGCGGTACGCTCCCCGCCACCACGAAGGCGGAACGTCGCCATGGTCCTCATGCATCTCAGTGTGCTCGATCGTGGCCCGGCAACCGTGCCCCAACGTCGTCGGCCGACGCCGACCCCTTGACCCCCAGGCAACCAACAGGATTCGTCTACCTGCCAGATTCGATGCCCCACGTTGGCAGTAATCCGGCGTCCGCTCCGTGACGCTGCGCGGTGCCCACCACACCACCGGGAAACGGCCTGTCGTCATCCGGCGGCCCACCGGGCTACCAGCCCTCGGCGCCAGCCGCCAGGCGTGTTGCGTGGCCGGAGTCGGAGCGCCAGCGGAGCAACGGGCGCGCGCCCTGGCGGCGGCGCGTGCGGCCCGTTCAGGGCCGCCTTGGAGACGTACAGAAACTTGAACCACATCGCCGGCAGCCCGGTGTCCTCCGTCGGCTGACGTGCGACAGTCGTCCGCCAACTGATCCGCGACGTCAGCGCGGATGGCGGCAGGAGAGGGACTTCTGGGCCAGCCCTCTAAGCGCCGATCGCGTACCTTGCACCCATGCCAGTGCCATCCCCCGACACGATGCAAGGTGCGGCCCCTACCCCACCAAATCGCCGCCTCCCCACGGTTGCGTTCTCTCTAGCGCTGGTCGCCGTAGGGCTGATCGGCGGCTTCGGGGCGGTCAAGCTTGCCGACGATCCGCACACTGCCAAGCCGGAGCTGCTCGTTGGGACGGTCACCTGGTCGAACGACGAGACCAGGTCCATCGCGTTTGAGGAAGACGGGGCACTGCGGGGCCCTTCCGATGGCGACACGATCTACTCGGTGATCGCCGAAAGCTGGCAGGACGCGGGCGGGACACTGCACCACGACGGCACGTATCCAACCTGCCTGGTCGGCGAGGAGAACAAGCCCGTCTCAGTGGACCGGCACCGTGTCGAGCTTGAGGTCCTACACCGAGACACCGGCGCTAAGGCACAGCACATTGCCGTCCACGTTCACTGCCTCGATTGATGGCATGAGCCTGGGCGCCGGCGCGTCTGGCCGTCCCGCCGCCACAAGGCCGGCCGAGAGCGATCGACGGTGACGCGCACTCGAATCGGCAGATCCGGCGCTCACGCTCCGCCGACCTGCCGCTAGGCCCCAGATCATCTCTCGACTCGATCCGGCCGACCCTCCGAGTCGTCCGTCAGGTCAAACTCGTGCGCGGCGCGCTCATCTTCGCCCCACCCAAAGGCGGCAAGACCCGGGAGGTTCCCCTTCCCGCCTCGGTAGCTCACCGCCTGAGCAACCACGTCGAGCAGTACCCGTCCATAGAGGTCGCCCTGCCCTGGGGAACCCTGACCGGCGACCCTACGAGCTCGAAGTTCAACCCCGGAGTTTGGAAGCCCGCTCCGGGCCACCGGCATCCCCGACGACCGCCACAACGGCATGCACGTCCTGCGGCACACCTACGCCTCGGCCCTCCTGGACACCGGGTAGAGCATCAAGGCTCTGTCGACGTACCTCGGCCACGCCGACCCGGGATTCACCCTGCGGACCTACACGCATCTCCTGCCGACCAGCGAGGACCGGACGCGCCGAGCCATCGACACCGCGTTCGGTGAGGACCAGGCCGCCAACGACGGCCCGGAACCCACTGACGGCCTGCAGGCGGCATGATCATGGCTCAGCGGTCTTCCAGGTGACCTAAGACGCAGGTCAGGGCACCTGCGCCAGTTACTTGGCGTTGAAGTAGTTGGCCTCCGGGTGGTGGACCACAATCGCGTCGGTGGCCTGCTCCGGCATCAGCTGGAACTCCTCGGACAGCTCGACCCCGATCCGGTCCGCGCCGAGCAGATCCATGATCTTCGCTCGGTCCTCCAGGTCGGGGCAGGCCGGGTAGCCGAACGCGTACCGGCAGCCCCGGTAGTCGTTGTGCAGGATGCCGGCCAGGTCCGCCGGGTCGTCGTGCCCCAGCGGACGCCCGTCGGGCAGGGTCATCTCGGAGCGGATGCGCTGGTGCCAGTATTCGGCCAGGGCCTCGGTGAGCTGCACGGAGAGGCCGTGCACCTCCAGGTAGTCGCGGTACTCGTTGCGGGCGAACAGCTTCGCCGCGTACTCACTGACCGGCTGGCCGACGGTGACCAGTTGCAACGCGACCACATCGAGCTGGTCGCCCTGGGGCCTGAAGAAGTCCGCCAGGCAGAGCCGCCGCTCCTGCCGCTGCCGGGGGAAGGAGAACCGGGCGCGCTCCGCGTGCCCGTTCTCGTCGAGCACCACAAGGTCATTGCCTTCGGAGTACGCGGGGAAGTAGCCGTACACCACGGCTGCCTCAAGGACCTGGTCGGCG
Source organism: Micromonospora trifolii (assembly GCF_022229005.1). Taxonomy (GTDB): domain Bacteria; phylum Actinomycetota; class Actinomycetes; order Mycobacteriales; family Micromonosporaceae; genus Micromonospora; species Micromonospora trifolii. Next base: position 5,023 of record NZ_JAKKFD010000036.1, on the reverse strand, counting down.
ATCAGCCGGTCCAGCCAGTACCGCAGCCGCGGTCGGCCCTCGGTCTCGACCAGTTCCTCGTAGGAGGGTCCGCTGCCGCCCCGGGCGCCGCGCAGCCCCCACTGCCCGGAGAAGGTGGCCCGCTCGTCGAGCAGCGCCGCGTAGTCGGCCATCGGCACGCCCTTGATGACGCGGGTGCCGAAGAACGGCGGGGTGGGCACCGCCACGTCGGCGGCCACGTCGGAGCGGACCGAGGAGTCGTGCAGCTCCGGCAGCGACGTGGTGACCATCGAGCGCTGCCGTTCCCGGCGCGCCCGCCGGGCCGCGAGAGCCGCCTCCCGCTCTGGGTCGATCACCGGGGCGCCGCCACGCTTGGCGGTCATCACCTTGTCCATCAGGGACAGACCCTCGAACGCGTCCCGGGCGTAGTGCACCTGCCCGGGGAACGTCGACCGCAGGTCGTCCTCGACGTACGCGCGGGTCAGCGCCGCCCCACCCAGCAGGACCGGCCAGCGCTCCGCGACCCCGCGCGTGGCCATCTCGGCCAGGTTCTCCTTCATGATGACAGTGCTCTTGACCAGCAGCCCGGACATGCCGATCGCGTCGGCGCGGTGCTGCTCGGCGGCGTCCAGGATGGCGCTGATCGGCTGCTTGATGCCGATGTTCACCACCTCGTAGCCGTTGTTGGACAGGATGATGTCGACCAGGTTCTTGCCGATGTCGTGCACGTCGCCGCGCACGGTGGCGAGCACGATGCGGCCCTTGCCGCCGTCCTCGATGGTCTCCATGTGCGGTTCCAGGTAGGCCACCGCGGTCTTCATCACCTCAGCGGACTGAAGCACGAACGGCAGCTGCATCTGGCCGGAGCCGAACAGCTCACCGACCACCTTCATGCCGTCCAGCAGGATGTCGTTGATGATCGACAGCGGGGATCGACCGCCGGCCATCGCCTCGTCCAGGTCGGCCTCCAGGCCGTTGCGCTCACCGTCGATGATCCGCCGCTTGAGCCGTTCGTCCAGCGGCAGCGCCGCCAACTCCTGGGCACGGCTGGCCCGGGCGCTGGTCACGTCGACGCCCTCGAAGAGCTCCAGGAAACGCTGCACCGGGTCGTACCCCTCGCGACGCCGGTCGTAGACCAGGTCCAGGGCGACTTCGCGCTGCTCGGCGGGGATCTTCGACATCGGCAGGATCTTGCTGGCGTGCACGATCGCCGACGTCAGGCCGGCCTCCACACACTCGTGCAGGAACACCGAGTTGAGCACCTGCCGGGCCGCCGGGTTGAGCCCGAAAGAGATGTTCGAGATGCCCAGTGTGAAGTTGACACCCGGGTAGCGGCGGGAGATCTCCCGAATCGCCTCGATCGTCTCGATGCCGTCGCGGCGGGTCTCCTCCTGGCCGGTGGCGATCGGGAAGGTCAGCGCGTCGATCAGGATGTCGGAGCGGTCCACGCCCCACCGGCTGGTCAGGTCGTCGATCAGCCGTGCCGCGACCCGGACCTTCCACTCCTGGGTACGGGCCTGGCCCTCCTCGTCGATGAGCAGCGCCACCACGGCCGCGCCGTGCTCACGAACGATCGGCATCACCCGCGCGTACCGGGATTCGGGGCCGTCGCCGTCCTCGAAGTTGACCGAGTTGACCACACAGCGGCCGCCCAGCATCTCCAAGCCGGCCTCCACCACGTTCGGCTCGGTGGAGTCCAACATGATCGGCAGGGTGGACGCTGTGGCGAACCGGCCGGCCAGCTCCCGCATGTCCTGCGTGCCGTCGCGGCCGACGTAGTCCACGCACAGGTCGAGCAGGTGCGAGCCGTCGCGCGCCTGACTGCGGGCGATCTCCACACAGGCCCGCCAGTCGCCGGCGAGCATCGCGTCCCGGAACGCCTTCGAGCCGTTGGCGTTGGTCCGCTCCCCCACCATCAGCACCGACGCGTCCTGGGCGAAGGGCACCGGGTGGTAGACCGAGGAGACGCCCGCCTCGTGCTGGGGCTCGCGGGCCGGGGCGGTGACGCCGTGCAGCCGCTCGGACAGCACCCGGATGTGCTCCGGGGTGGTGCCGCAGCACCCGCCGATCAGACCCACGCCGTACTCGGTGATGAACCGGTCCAGGGCCTCGCCCAGCTCCACGGGAGTCAGCGGGAAGTACGCCCCGTCGGCGGTCAGCACCGGCAGGCCGGCGTTCGGCATCACCGACAGCGGGATGCGGGAGTGCTGCGACAGGTATCGCAGGTGCTCGCTCATCTCGGCCGGGCCGGTCGAGCAGTTGAGCCCGATCAGGTCCACGCCGAGCGGCTCGATCGCGGCGAGGGCCGCACCGATCTCGCTGCCGACCAGCATGGTGCCGGTGGTCTCCACCGCCACGTGACAGATGATCGGCACCGACTGGCCCAGCTCGGCCATCGCCCGCTTCGACCCGACCACTGCCGCCTTGACCTGGAGCAGGTCCTGGCAGGTCTCGATGATCAGCGCGTCCGCGCCGCCGACGATCAGACCCGCGGCGTTCTCCTGGTAGGCGTCGCGCAGGGTCGCGTAGGCGGCGTGCCCGAGGGTGGGCAGCTTGGTGCCCGGCCCGATCGAGCCGAGCACGAACCGGGGCCGCTGCGGGGTGCTGGCCGCGTCGGCGGCCTCCCTGGCGATCCGGGCGCCCGCCTCGGACAACTCGCGGATGCGGTGCGGGATGTCGTACTCGGCGAGGTTGGCTAGGTTGGCGCCGAAGGTGTTGGTTTCCACGCAGTCGGCACCGACGGCCAGGTAGGCATCGTGCACGCCACGCACCACGTCCGGGCGGGTGACGTTGAGGATCTCGTTGCACCCCTCAAGCCCGTCGAAGTCGTCGAGCGTGAGGTCCGCGGCCTGAAGCATCGTGCCCATCGCGCCGTCGGCGATGAGAATGCGATCAGCCAGCACATCCATCAATGAAGTCCGCACCCGTTCAGGTTAGTGCGATTCGGCCGGACTCCACGACCATCCTCGAGCGATCCCCTATTGTGTCACGGGGATCACCCTGTCTGGTTCGTTCGGGTATGACCTGCTGCCGGAGCGGCCGACCGGCGCGGCCGACGGGCCGCACCCTCGCCCTGCACGTAGGCTGACGGACGTGAAGGACAACAGGGACGCCGCCGTGCCCCACGGTATGACGACCGGGCGCGGTCCCGGCGCCAGCCGCGACGAGCAGGGTGAGGTGACGGCGTGACCGAGTTCGACGGACTGCCGGTGCTGCGGTCCCCGGTGGCGATCGCCGCGTTCGAGGGCTGGAATGACGCCGCCGACGCGTCCACCGCCGCGGTCGAGCACCTGGAGCAGGTCTGGAACGCCCGGCAGATCGCCGAGCTGGATCCGGAGGACTTCTACGACTTCCAGGTCAGCCGGCCCACCATCACGATGGCCGACGGGGAGACCCGGCGGGTGGAGTGGCCGACGACCCGGTTCATGGTGGCCAGCCCGGAGGGCACCGACCGTGACGTGGTGCTGATCCGCGGCATCGAGCCGAGCATGCGCTGGCGGACGTTCTGCGAGCAGGTGCTGGAGATCTGCCACAGCCTGGAGGTGGAACGGGTGGTGCTGCTCGGCGCGTTGCTGGCCGACGTGCCGTACACCCGGCCGCTGCCGATCAGCGGCAGCGCCTCCGACGCGCAGGCCGCAGAGCGCTACCAGCTCACCCCCACCCGGTACGACGGTCCGACCGGCATCGTCGGCGTGCTGCACGACGCCTGCACCCGCGCCGAGGTGGACGCCGTCTCGTTCTGGGTGCACGTGCCGCACTACGCCAACAACCCGCCCTGCCCGAAGGCGACCCTCGCCCTGCTGCACCGGGTGGAAGAGGTCGTCGACCTGCCGGTGCCGATGGCCGACCTGGCCGAGGAGTCCGCCGAGTGGGAGCAGCGGGTGCGCAGCGCCGCCGAGCAGGACGCCGAGCTGGGCGAGTACGTCCGCGAGCTGGAAGAACGGGTCGGCGACGAGGGGATCACCCCGTTGACCGGTGACGAGATCGCCCAGGAGTTCGAGAAGTACCTGCGCCGCCGGGGCGGTTCGGCCGGCCCCACCGCCGGTTCCTGGTAGCACTGTCTCGCTGCGGGCCTTCGGACCTTTTGTGGTCCGGGGGCCCGTTTTCGCGTGTCCGGGGTAGCGCCGCCACACCCGCTGGGGCATCCTAGGAACCTAGATGTGATCAAGGAGGCGGGTGTGCAGATCAATCCCGGGGCCGCCGAGTTCCCGCATCGACAGATCGCCGCGCAGCTCAAGGCCCAGGTCCGTCGCGGCGACTGGGGGCCGGGCGAACGGCTACCGTCCATCCCGGCCATCGCCGAGATGTTCGGCGTCGCCAAGCAGACAGTGCAACGCGCCGTCGACCAGCTGCGGGTCGAGGGCATCCTGATCACCAAGCCCGGCTCCGGTACGTACGTCCGGGGCACCCGCCGCCGACTCAACCGCCTCTCCCGAGGCCGGTACGGCGGCTTTCGCGGCTACCACACCGACCTGGCCGCCCGATACCGTCAACAGCTCGTCTCCGTGGGGCACGCCCCCGCCCCCGCCGAGGTGGCCGACGCCTTCGGCGTGGCCGACGGCACCCACCTGCTCTGCCGCCGGCACCTCGTCCGCACCGACGACTCCCCCGTCGAGGTGGGCGCGTCCTGGTTCCTGCCCCGCGACACGGACGGCACCTCGCTGGAGCGCACCGAGGCCTTCGGCCGCCCCCTCTACCAGGAGGCCGAGGAAGCCACCGGGCGGCGGTACGTCTCGGCCACCGACACGATCAGCGCCCGCCAGCCCAGCCGGGAGGAGGCCGAGACGCTCCAGATCCGGCCGGACACCCCGGTGCTGCACCTGCTGCACGTCGCGTACGACGCGCACCGCAAGCCGATCGAGGTGTCCCAGGCGACCTGGCCGGGCCCGATGACCACCCTCACCGAGGAGTACAAGATCCCCGGCCCGACCCCCGACCCGGAACCCGACCCCGGCCTGGTCCTGGGCTAACGGGCGCCCCGCCCCGGCCCGCCCGGCCCGCTCCGGCCCGCCCGCCCGGCCCGCTCCGGCCCGCTCCGGCCCGC
>NZ_JAKKFD010000035.1 GCF_022229005.1 Micromonospora trifolii | reverse complement strand
GGCTCACCGGCGGTTGTCGCGCCAGCGTTGGGCGTCTCACCGGCGGTTGTCGCGCCAGCGTTGGGCGTCTGGTCGGCCGCCGTCGCGCCAGCGCCGGGCGTCTGGTCGGCCGTCATCGTGCGCACGCCGGGGAGGATGCGGCCACGGGTCACCAGGTCGGCGGCGAAGTCGGCCAGCTCGGCGAGGTGCCGCAGCGTGGCCCCGGCCACCGCCGAGATGTCGTCCAGGGCTTGCAGCAGCGAAAGGGCGTCGTCCGGGTCGTACACCAGGGTGGGGACCCGCCACCCGGCCATTGTGAGCCGGCCGCGGGCCGCAGGTGCGACGGTGGTCCGGATCAGCTCGGGTGAGTCGGTCGGCGCGCCCGCCACTGTGGGCAGGGTGAGCAACGCGGTGTCCGGCCGGCTCGGCTCGGCGGCATCGGCGAGGACGGCGGCCAGGTCGGTGTGCCCGGCCGCGAAGGGGTGCGGGCGTTCCCGGGCCGGCCGGCCCGAACGCGGGGCGGGGATCGGTGCGGCGCTGTCCTCGGCCCAGATGGCGAGGCCGCCGGTCGAGCTGCCGCCGGGCAACCACAGCCCGTGGATGACCAGCACCTGCTCCCCCTAGTCGCCGCCCGCCCCCAGAATAGGCGGCCCGCCTGACCAGACGTCACCCACCGGCCCACCTGCGCCGATCTTGCAGTTCGTGTCGACGTTCTGCGAATGGTGCACCTTTTGTCGCCACAAAAAGTGCAAGATCGCGGGGGCTGGAGGTGGGAGGAGCAACGGGTTAGCGTCGGTGTTGTGGTCGATCTCCTGGTTCTTGGCGGGCTTGGCGTGGACGTACGGGTTCGGGTGCCCGCGCTGCCGCTACCGGCTGCCGACTCCCACACCGTCGAGCCGATCGAGCTGCGGATCGGCAACACCGGTGCCGGGGTGGCGTTGGCCGCCCGGGCGCTCGGCCTACGGGTACTGGTGGTCGACACCCTCGGCGCCGACCCGGCCGGTGAGCTGGTCCGGGCGGCGTTGACCCGGGCCGAGGTGCCGGCGTTGCTGGCCGAGCACCGGGGCGGCACCCGCCGGTCGGTGAACCTGGTGGACCCGGGCGGGCGGCGCACGTCGCTGTACGACCCGCGCCCATGGCAGGGCGGTCCACCGTTTCCGGCCACCGAACTGGCCGCACTGGTCCGCGACGCCCGGCACGTCCACCTCTCGATCATGGACTGGGTGGTGCCGTCGCTGCCCGTCGTCCGGGCTGCCGTTCCGGCGAGCGTGGCGCTCTCCACCGACCTGCACGACTGGGACGGCGAGAACACCTACCATCAGCCGTTCGCTGAGGTCGCCGACCTGGTTCTGCTGAGCGGGGTGCGGTTGGGCGACCGGGCCGCGTCGCTCGCCGGCACGCTGGCGCCCCGGACGGTGGTGGTGACCCGCGGCGCGGACGGCGCCGAACTGTACCCGGGTGACGGCACGACGGTGCCCGTGCCGCCTGCCGTTCCGGACAAGCCGGTGGTGGACAGCAACGGGGCGGGCGACGCCTTCGCGGCCGGCCTGATCGCCGCCCGGTTGCGCGGCGAGCCACCGGCGCGTGCCGCCCGGTACGCGGCGCGGGTTGCCGCTGCGGCCTGTACGCATGACGGGATGGAGTATCCGCCGGGCCTGTTGCCCACCGGTTGACGGTCGACGGCGTGCGCCGACCGGGGCTCAGAGCGCGCCGGCCTCGCCGTCGGTCAGCTCGCGCAGGATGTCGGCGTGGCCCGCGTGCCGGGCCGTCTCCTCGATCATGTGCACCAGGATCCAACGCACCGACACCTCACCGAGCTGCGGGTGCGGCACCACATGGTCGAGGTCGACGCTCGCGGCGACCTCCCGGGAGCGGGCGCAGGCCCGCTCGTACGCCTCGGTGATGCCGACGATGGTTTCCTGGTCGCCGAGCGTGAAGCTGGCGACCGCGTCCTCGTCGGAGGTCAGGTAGACGTCGCCGGGCTCGGGTGCCAACAGGGTCGGGAACCAGTTCCGCTCGACAAGGGTCAGGTGCTTGACCAGCCCGGCGAGCGTGGTCGCCGACGGCACCAGCCGGCGGCGGCCGTCGGCGTCGGCGAGACCGCGCAGTTTGCGCAGCAGCACGGCCCGGTGGAAGTCGAGGAAGGAGGTCAGGACGGCGCGTTCGTCGCCGGTGCGGGCGAGCACCGGACCGAGCGTGGGATCGATCGTCTGCTCCATCCGCCGACCCTAGCCACGGGCCGGGCGCCCCGCTGCCCCGCTATCCGCTGCGGGCGGGCGCCGCGCCGGGCAGGATGGGCGCATGGCTTCATCCGTGCAGATCCTTCTCGTCGGCGGCACGGCGGACGGGCAGACCATCACCGTCGAACTGGACAGCAACGGCCGTCCGCCGCTGACCCATCATCACCTCGGCTCCGGTGGGCTGGCCGACGCGCAGATCTACGAGTTGGAGACCGCCCGCGAGGAGGCCCGCGAGTGGCGCTACCGCTGGACCGGCCCGGCGGTGTGACCGCCCGCTCAGACCCGGGTCAGGGTCTGGCTGCGCAGGCTCTCCAACACACCACGGGTGACCTCCGAGGTGCCCCGCGCCTGATCGCACACCTCCGCCACCCGTCGTGCGGTGGCTTCGGCGCGTTGCTCCCGCTCGTCCCAGAGTCGGTCGACCTCGGCCAGCAGCGGCCCCTCGACCTCCCGCTCCACGCCGCGTAGCGCCGGCACGCCGAGCCGTTGGGCCAGGTCGAAGACCTTGCCGGCGTACGGCAGGGGCAGGAACGGCGTACCGACCATCGCCGCGAAGATCAGGAAGTGCAGGCGCATGCCGACGGCCAGGTCGAAGTGACGCATCAACCCCAGCACCTGCTGCGGAGAGTAGGTGCCGTGCAGGATTCGACCCCGCTCGGCCGCGACCATGTGCGACAGCACCCCGTGGGAGTGCCGGATGTCGTCGCGCTCCATCGGCACGAACAGCACGTACGCGTCGATCCGGTGCACCAGGAAGTCACCGATCTGGGCCAGCAGCCGGTGGTAGCCGTCCACGTCGAGGCGTTCGGCGGCCCGGCCCGGCTCCCGCACGCTTATCCCGACCAACCGCTTGCCGACCGGCACACCCTCCTCGGCCAGCAAATGGGCCGGGAACTCCTCCGGTTGCAGGAGGAACGCCGGGTCCGCGGTGACAGTGATCGGGTTGAGCAGGCCAGCTTCTTCCAGCACCATCCGGGACTCCTGGTCCCGGACGGTCACCTGGGTCGCGCTGGAGAGCGTTTCCCGGACCATGCCGGTGTCCACGCCGTCGCTGAGCGGCCCGACCCCCACCGCGTACGTGATCAGCGGCAGGCCCCGTTCCTGGGCCACCCGGACCACCCGCAGGTAACGGCGGGCCTCCCGGTCGTAGAGGATGCCGCCGCCGCCCAGGATGAGCAGGTCGAGCTGGGCCAGGACCAGGGCCGAGTCGGTACGGCTCACGCCCTCCCAGGGCACCGCTTCGACGTCCGGGTGTGCGGCCCGGGTGTGTTCCGGGTTCCGAGAGAAGACGATGATCCGGGCGTTCGGTTCCTGTGTACGCAGATCGGTGAGCAGGCCGGTGAGGATCGCCTCGTCGCCGAGGTTTCGCCCACCGTACGAGCCGAGCACACCGATGGTCAGTCCGGCGCCGTGCGTCATCCGTCGCTCCTCCCCAGGTGCGGTCCGCGCCGGTTTCCCGCTGGGCAGGTGAACAGTCCTGCCGAAGGGACCCGTCCCCCGGGCCGCCGCCGGCTCAGCTCGCCGGTGTGAGGCGCTTCGCCATCTGCTGCGAGGTGACCTCGAAGCCCAGACTGCGGTAGAGGCCGATCGCCACGGCGTTCGTACCGAAGACGTTCAGACCCAGCTCGGGGACGCCGAGCTGGGCGAGTTCGACCTCGATGAGCTGGATCATCCGCCGCGCGTACCCGCGTCCCCGGTGCTCCTCGTGCACCTCGATGTTGTGGATCCACGCCTGGTCGGGGGCGGCGGCCGTCGGCAGGGTCACCCAGATCCAGCCGACCTCGGTGTCGCCGACCCGGCCCAACCGCAGTAGCGCCCCCTCGGTGGCAGCGCCCGCCGGCAGCGACTCCCGGATCTGGTTGACCGACCGTTCAAGGGCCGCATCGGGCGTCATTCCCCGGTGCGCCACCAGGTCCTCGGCGTACCCCTGCTCCAGTGATTCGAGCAGGCAGGCCAGGTCCTGTTCCGTCATCGGCGTCAACGTCAATTCCACCGCGTCTCCCCTTCGTCGTCGCGAGCGGGTAGTGCAGCAGAACCGGCCCGGACACGCCAACTGTTTCCCCGTCCGGGCCGGACGGGACGGCCGGGGGGTGCGCGGGCCGGCGACGATGGCCCTGTGCGGATCGCCCACGTCAGCGACAGCCACCTCACCAACCCGGAGGGGGTGGCCACCTCGGTCGGCACCACAGTGGCGCTGCTGCGCGCCGCAGGGCACCCTGTCGCGTTGTACTGCCCCGGCCCACTGTTGCGGTGTCGCCGCCAACCGGGCGAGGTGCCCTCGCTGTCGGTGCCGACCCGGCCGTACCGGTTGGCGCTGCCCCGCCCGCCCAGCGCACCGGTCGACGTGGTGCACGTGCACACCACCGGCCCGCTCGGCGTCGCCGGCCTGCGCTGGGCCGCAACCGAGGGCGTACCGACCGTGCTGACCTGGCACACCGACCTCGTCGCGTACGCCGCGCACTACCCGGAGATCCCGATCGGGGCCGCGTACGCCGGGCTGCGGCTGGGTCTGCGCTGGCGGGCCCGCGACCTGTGGGCGCTCGCCCACCCCGGACCGGGTCGACAGGCCCGGCTGGTGGCGCTCGGGCGAACCCTCCTGGCCCACAGCACTGTCCTGATCGCCCCGTCGGCGAAGACCGCGGCGATGATGGCGACGATGGCGGGGCGTACCCCGATCGTGGTTCTGCCGACTCCGGCCGCCGCGCCACACGCCGACGCCGACGACCGGCGGCGGCTGCGGGCCCGGTTGGGCATCCCGGCGGACGCGCCGGTGCTGCTCGCCGTGGGGCGGGCCACGCCGGAGAAGAACCCGGAGTTGCTGCTGGCCGCGTTCGCCCAGGTACGCCGCGAGTTGCCGACCGCCCGGCTGGTGCTGCTCGGGGCCCGGCGGCACCGGCTCGCGATCCGCCGCATCGCCCGCCGCTACGGCGTCACCGGCGCGCTGCACCTGCTCCGTCCGGTGCCACGGCACCGGGTCGGCGCCCACTACCGGGCGGCGGACGTGCTCGCGTTCACCTCCACCACCGACACGCAGGGCCTGGTGCTCGCCGAGGCCGAGACGTACGGGCTGCCGGTGGCCATGGTGGACACTCTGCTCGCCGAGCGGCCCGGCACCGGCACCACCCGGCCGGTCGCCGAACCCAGCCCGGCGGCGTTCGGGACGTTGCTCACCCGGCTGCTGACCGAGCGGGAGTTGCGCGCTGCCGTGATCCGGGACGGCCGGGCGGCGGCGACGTCCTGGTCCGCCGAGCGCTACCTGGCCGAACTGGTCACGCTGTACGCGTCGCTGCCGCCTGTCGACTGGTCGTCGTGGCGTCCGTCGACGCGGCGGTGGTAGCGTCCGCCGGTGGCCGACCGGGTCCTGCGGGTGAGCACCGCTGTGGTGCTCGTCGTCGGGCTGGCCCTCGCCGGAATCGCCGCCCGCGAGGAACCCGTCGAGCTGCTGTTCTACTTCACAGTGCAGGTCGACCTGGCCTACCTGGTGGTGTTGCTGGCCGGCTGCGGTGACCGGGTGCGCACCGCGCTCACCGTCTACCTCGTCGGCACCGCAGTGGTCTTCGTCCTCGTGCTGGCCAACCCGTGGAGCGGCTACGCCATGGTGGCGACCCCCGAGGCTCGGGGGCTGGTCTCCGACGCCGGCAACCTGCTGCTGCACGCCGTGGTGCCGCCCCTGGCCGCCGCGCAGTGGCTCCACCGCCCACCTCGGGCCGCGCTGCGTCCGGCGTACGCGGTCAGCCTGCTCGGCTACCCACTGCTGTGGCTGACGGTGATCCTGGTCCGGGGTGCCGTCGGCGGGGCCGAGGACCGCTACCTCTACCCGTTCCTCGACGTACCCCGCCTCGGTTACCCCACCGTCGCCCTCAACGCGGTGCTCTTCGGCGGCACCCTGCTGCTGATCGCCCTGACCGCCGTGCGCATGAGCAGACGGCGCGCCGGTTGACAGTGCCGGATCACTGTCCCGTCTGCGCGGACTCCAGGCCGTGTGCCAACTGCGCCAGGTCGTGCAGACGCAGGTCGCCGTCGAGCCCCTTCAGCGCGGCGGTCATCGCCCCGGCCGCCCGACCGGCCAGCAGGCCGACCTCGGCGTCCTCGACGACCAGGCACCGCGCCACAGGTACGCCCAGCAGCGCCGCGCCCCGCAGGTAGCCCTCCGGGTCCGGCTTGCCGACGCTGACGTCCTCCACGGTGACGAGCACCGGCGCCTTGATGCCGGCGGCACCGAGCCGGGCCTCGGCGAGCCGCCTGTCGGCGCTGGTCACCACCGCCCAGGGCAACGCCATCCGGGCCAGCGCGTCCAACAGCTCGTGCGCCCCGGGGGTGGCCGTCACGTCGGACAGGTCGTCGTACTGCAACGCCAACTGCCGGGCCGCGGCAGCGGCGACCGCGGACTCGTCGAGAGCGGGCAGCAGCCGACGGATGGTCCGGTCGGCAGGGCTGCCGTGCGCGATCGCCAACGCCGCCGCCGGGTCGACGGCGTACTCGGCGGCCCACCGCTCCCAGGCCCGCTCCACGGCGGCGTCGGAGTCGACAAGGGTGCCATCCATGTCGAACAGCACCGCGCCAATTCCTGCCAGTTCCACTCCACACGCTCCCCAAATCGCTCGTCCCACCCTCCCCCGCCCCGGAAGATCCGCGCAACTTCGGTGATCCTGCTGCCTTCCCGCCTGATGAGGCAGCAGCATCCGTGACGTTGCACGGATCTTGGGTGCCCGCCGGGTCGGCAGCCGTCGAGGATCGCGCTCGCCTCGCCGAGATCGCGGCCACCGTCGCGCACCTGGCCAGCCCCGAGGCCGGCTACGTGACCGGTGCGGTGGTAGACGTGGACGGTGGCTTCACCAGCTGACGAGCCCCGGGCGGCGTCGCCGTGCCATCCGGCGCCGCCCGGCCCCAACCATCTCCGGGGCGGGAGGCGTTTCTCCTGAACGAGGGGGTGGGCATGGTCGAGTCGTTCCACGAGTTCGTGGTGCACCGTTCGCCGGCGCTGTGCCGGACCGCGTACCTGCTGACCGGCGATCACCAGCTCGCCGAGGATCTGGTGCAGACCGCCCTCGCCCGGACCTACCGGCACTGGCGGCGCGTCCGCGACGGCAACCCGGAGGCGTACGTGCGGCGGGTCATGTACCACCAGCAGATCTCCTGGTGGCGACGCCGTCGGCCGATCGAGCGGCTGGAGCCGACGCCCACCGAACGGGCCGACGCGGATCACAGCGAGGCCACCACGCTGCGGCTGACCCTGAACGCGGCGCTGCTCCAGCTCAGCCCCCGTCAGCGGGCGGTGATCGTGCTGCGCTACTACGAGGACCTGACCGAGGCCCAGGTCGCCGAGGTGCTGGGCTGCTCGATCGGCGCCGTGAAGCGACACGGCCACGACGGGCTGCGCCGGCTGCGAGCCGTCGCTCCGGAGCTGGTGCGGGACACCGCGGAGAGGAGCACCCGATGACCGTCCGACTTCGCGACGCGCTGCGGTCCACCGCCGAGGACGTGCCCACCTACCCGGTGTACGAGCGCGCTCTCGCCACCGCCCGTCGTTCCCGCCGCCGCCGGCTGTTCGCCGCTGCCGGCGCGGTGGTGCTGCTCGCGCTGGCCGGGGTGACGGTGCCGCTGACCCGTACCCCTGCCCTCGACCCCGCCGCCGCGGACGCCGCGCTGCCCGACCGGCTCGGCCTGCCGCCGATCGGCACGCTGCACGTCGGCGACCGTCCCCGGCTGGGGTCCGCCTCGGTCATCTTCAGTGGCCCCGCACCACGCCTGCGCGGCTGGAACGACGCGAGCATCGTCGGGCTGGTCGGCGCGGACTCCGACAGCTATCGGATCATGCGCACGGGTCGGGACGCGGCGGCCGGCGAGACGGTGCACCTCTCTCCGGACGGCCAGCACCTCGCCCGGTCCGACGGCGACGAGGACCAGCCCGGCGTCGACGTCGTCGACCTGGCCAGCGGCCGGACCTGGCACCTGAAGTCGAGCGTCACCAACACAGTGGCGAGCGCGCCGGTCGGCTGGTCCGCCGACGGCACGTCGCTGGTCGTCCGGGACGAGGTGCCGGTCGCCTTCGACGGAGCCACCTACACGTCGGTGCTGAGCATCGTCCCGCTGGACGGTGGGCGGTGGACCACGCTGGCGTCCGGCGCGCAGGAGGCGCGCTTCGGGTCGACCGTCGCCGCCGCCCCGGGCCGACTCGCCTACCAGTACGGCAGCACCGTCACGGTGGCCGACGTGCAGGGTCGGGAACTCTCCTCGTTCCTTCTACCCGACGAGTCCTGGCTGGCCGGCAAGGGTGCGTGGAGCCCCGACGGGGCCACGCTGACGCTGGCCACCCGCCGGCCGGCCACCGGTGAGTGGACACTGCGCCGGGTCGACCCCCGTACCGGGCGCGATGGAGAACCACTACGCCTGCCCCCCGTGACGGGGATGGTCTCCATCCGGCTGCTCGGCTGGGCGCCGGACGGTTCGGCGCTGGTGGCCGCCCACCAGCGGGACCCTGACGCGCCCGAGCGTCCGCTGGAGGAGCAGACCGGGCCGCCCGCGACTGCCGAGCAGGTGAGCAGCGTACGGGTGCTGGCGCTCACCCCCAATGCCACAGCGCCACGGACCGTACTGACCACGCCCGCCCAGGTGAACGCCGTCGACGTCGCCGATCAGGTGATCCGCGACGGACGGGTCCGCGACGCACAGCCACCGGGCGGGGTGGGCGGCCGGTTCTGGCTCTGGACGGGACTGCTGACCGTGCTCGTCGGCGGGGCCGTCCTCTACGGCAGCCGCGGACGGACCCGGCGGTGGCTCGACGATCGGCGGGCGCGCCGGCGCGACGGGTGAGGACTGCCGGCTCGTCGCGGAACCCGGCGCCGGTCGGCGGTCACCGTGGACAGTCAGGTGATCAGCGCGACGGCGGCGCTGTCCTGCGCCCGCCCGTCATGGCGTCACCGGGCCGGTTACCACCCGTCGGGCGCCACCGGCGCGGGCGCGCCGATCACCGTGCCGGCCGCCGGCCCCGGGCCGCTGACCCGGGGCCACCCACTGCAACGGCCCCACCAGCTCCGACCCATCCTTCGCGGCCCGACGCCGGGTCAGCCACGCCACCAGGAACATGAGTACGGCGATCGCGACGACCATCCTCAACGTGGTGATCACCGTTTGTGGTCCCGACCCGTACAGCAGAGCGCACTGTCCGAGGCCGATGGTGAGCACCACCCGGGCGGTGCTGCGGGAGCCGAGCACGAACCGCTCGGTGAATCCCACCCCCAGGCCGAGAAGCAGGGCGACGAGGATCAGCCCGACCGGGCCGTAGTAGGCGACGCCGGTGCCGAGGATCGTGGGCAGCCAGTCGACGTGCTGACTCAACCCGTGTGCCTCGTCGATGTACGCCTCTTCGGACCGCTGTTCCAGACTGCGTCCCCCCACCTTGTTCGGGGCGAGAATGCTGGGTACCAGCATGGCGAGGTTGTTGCCGACGGTGGTCAACCCCACGGGTTGCCCGGAGCCGCGCAAGCTGTCATAGACCTGGGCACCGAACACGTTGCCGTCGAACCGGTACACCACGTCGTCGAGGATCGCCTCTCGACTCTTCGCGGTGTGCAACGTCCCGGCCCCGTCGATCAGCGCTTCCAGCCGGTCGCCGCCGCCCTGGCCGGCGTCGAACGCCTCCCGGCCGGCGACCGCACGCGTGCTGGAGATCAGCGCGGTGAACGCGGCCACCATCACCACCAGCATCGCGAGCTGCTTGCGGGACGGCCGCACCCCGTGCAGGGCGGCCCCGACGAGGGTCAACACCGCCGCGAAGACGATCATCGCGCGGGTGCCTGCCATCGCAAGCAGAGCGCTCTGGGCGACGAGGACCGGCAGTAGCCACCGGGTCCCCCATCGCAGCAGCACCACGGCGCCCAGAATCGCCAGGACCGGCACCAGGAACTCCCCGGCCAGGTCGACGAGGACCCCGCCGCGCTCAGGGATATCCGCACCGGCGTTGACCGGCGCCAACGGTTGCACAGCCCCCTTGCCCTGCCACGTCGCGACGAGCAGCGGCGCGGCCAGGAGCAGCAGCCACGGCAGCCGCAGCTCCGCCAACCCACTCTCCGGTTTCGCGTGCGAGGTCGGCCTGACCCGGGGTTGCCGCACGACCAGGGCGTACGTGCCCGCGTACACCGCCATGGCGACGGACACGAGGAGCACCCAGTCGTCGATGATGCCCTGACCGACGTAGGTGCGATAGAAGTTCCGGCCCGGCCAGAGCGACTGCATGACCTCGGTGACGCCGTGGAACAGCACGGCGACGAGCAACATCAACGCGCCCGGCCGGCGCATCCAGTCACCGCGGATCGCGAGGTGCACCACGACGACCGAGGTCGCCTGGATGGCCAGGCCGATCGCCACCGACACGGTCAGCATGTCGTCCCCCGCTGGTAGGCCGCGCGGATGCGCTGCGGCGACGGGGGTCAGGCCTACGCCCACCGCCCGCCCTGTGACCAACGCGAGGAACCTGCGCACGTCACTGTCGTGCGGGCGTTCGTGACCCAGTCGTGCCGTCCGAGCCTTCGCAGGTCGGAGAAGGTTGTGGGCGCGGCAGGTTTCGAACCTGCGACCCCCCGCTTGTAAGGCGGGTGCTCTCCCACTGAGCTACGCGCCCGGATCGCCCGTGTGGCGGGCCGGTGGCTGGCAAGCTTACCTGCCCGCCACCGACCCGGGCGCACGGCGTACCCCGGTCAGTTGGTCGCTTCGGCGATGGCCTTGCGCCAGCCCTGCTGGTCGCGGGCCTCGCCCGGGCCGTTCATCTCGGCGAAGCGGACCACGCCGGTCCTGTCGATGACGAAGGTGCCCCGGTTTGCGAAGCCGGCCACGTCGTTGAAGACCCCGTACGCCTGGGCGACGGCGCCGTGCGGCCAGAAGTCGGCGAGCATCGGGAACTGGTAGCCCTCACGGTCGGCCCAGATCTTGTGGCTGTAGGCCGAGTCGACGCTGACGGTCAGCACCTGGACGTCGTCGTTCACGTACTCGCCGAGGTTGTCGCGCACCTCGCCCAACTCGCCCTGGCAGGTGCCGGTGAAGGCGAGCGGGTAGAAGACCAGCAGCACGACGCGCCTGCCTCGAAAGTCCGAGAGGCGGACCTCCTGGTTGTTCTGGTCCTTGAGCACGAAGTCGGGTGCTTCGGCACCAACCTCGATGGGCATGCGAACTCTCCTCGCGTCGAGTCGGGTGTTCGGCACCAGCCTG
Source organism: Micromonospora trifolii (assembly GCF_022229005.1). Taxonomy (GTDB): domain Bacteria; phylum Actinomycetota; class Actinomycetes; order Mycobacteriales; family Micromonosporaceae; genus Micromonospora; species Micromonospora trifolii. The sequence continues at coordinate 64,384 of NZ_JAKKFD010000035.1, read as the reverse complement.
CTACCCGGCGGTGGCGGACCGTCGGGCGAGCGGAGCGGCGCTGGCTACTTCTTGGCCTTGGCCCCTCGACGCAGCACCAGACGTGCGCCGCTCCAGTCCCGGCCGGCGTTGACGGTCGAGGTCTGCTGAAGGCCGGCGGTGGGCGCGGACTCCGCGACCTCGCTCGGCTCGACGTGCCCCTCACGCCCCGCCTTCGGGGTGAGCAGCCACACGACGCCGTTGTCGGCCAGCGGGCCGAGGGCATCGACGAGCAGCTCGAAGAGGTCACCGTCGCCGTCCCGGTACCAGACCAGCACCGCGTCGACCACCTCGTCGGTGTCCTCGTCGACCAGATCTCCACAGCGGTCGGTCAGGGCGTCCCGGAGATCCTGGTCGACGTCGTCGTCGTACCCCATCTCCATGACGACCATCCCCGGTTCGATTCCGAACCGGTCCGCCAGGCTGCGTACCCCGTCGGCGGCCTGACCAGCGGTCGCGCTCACTGTCGCGTGCCTCCTCATCTCGTCCCTGCTCGCGGCGTCGCTGCGACGCCGTCAGGCAAAGTCCACACAGTTGTGCCTCTGCGCGCAAGTGGCGCACCGGGTGGAACGGAATTTACCGTGCCAGCAGCGTACGGGCACCGTCGGTAATGGCTTCCTCGGAGACCAGTACGTGACGTGCTGCCGGACCTAATGGTACAAACGAGTCAACTCCCGCCACTCGACGCGCGGCACCGACATATCCGGCGTCGACCAGCGCGGCGATGACGCCCTCGCCGACCCCGCCGGAGCGGCGCGTCTCGTCCACCACCAGCACCCGGCCGGTCGCCGAGGACTCCCTGATGATGTCCGCCACCGGCAGCGGAGCCAGCCAACGCAGATCCACCACACGGGTGCCCACGCCCTCCTCGGCGAGGACGGCCGCGGCCCGCAGGGACATCCGCACCCCGTTACCGAAGGTGATGATGGTGAGGTCGTCCGCCGAGCCGACCCGGTAGACCCGGGCCCGCCCGATCGGCACGTGCCCGGCCACCCACCCGCCCGGCTCCGGATAGCCGGCCAACCACTCGCCGTCACCATCCGTGTACAGATCGCGGGTGTGGTAGAGCGCGATCGGCTCCAGGAACACGCAGACACTGCCGTCCACCGCCGCGCTCGCCAGACAGGTCCGCAGCATGGGCGCGGCGTCGTCCGGCCGCGCCGGCACCGCGACCACCAGACCGGGCACATCCCGGAGTACGGCCACCGAGTTGTCGTTGTGGAAGTGCCCGCCGAACCCCTCCTGGTACGCCAGGCCCGCCACCCGCACCACCATCGGGTTGCGGAACGCCCCCTGCGAGAAGAACCGCATGGTGGCCGCCTCGCCGCGCAGTTGGTCCTCGGCGTTGTGCAGGTACGCCAGGTACTGGATCTCCGGCACCGGCAGCATCCCGGCCAGCCCGGCGCCGAGGCCCAGCCCGAGCACCGACGTCTCGTCGAGCAGCGTGTCGAAGACCCGCGCCGCCCCGAACCGGTCGCGCAGCCCCTTCGTCACCCCGTACACGCCGCCCTTGGCTGCCACATCCTCACCGAAGAGCGCCATCTGCGGGTGGTCGAGCATCCCGTCGGCGAGTGCGGCGTTGATGCTCTGCGCCAGTGTCATCGGCCCGGCCAACTCCGGCGGCTTGCCGCCGAACGCCTCCGCGCGGGCGCCCGCGCCCGGCCCACTGGCCCGCGCCGCGGCGTCGGCCACCGCCCGCGCCACCCGCACCGGACGGCGGGGCGCCAGCGCCGACACCACGTCGGCCGCGGAGGCCAGCTTCGGCTCGCCCAGCACCTCCTCGGCCAGCCGGCGTACCTGCCAGCCGGTCTCGTCGTACCGGGCCAGCAGCTCCTCGCCGGTCGCCACGCCGGCGTCGACCAGCAGCCGCGCGGTGGCGGCCACCGGGTCCCGGTCCAGGTCCTCGGCCAGCTCGGTCGGGCTCCGGTACGCCGACTCCGCGTCCGCCCCGGCGTGGCCCATCAGCCGTACGGTGCGCAGGTGCAGCACGGCCGGCCGGCGGTTGCGGCGGACCCACGTCGCTGCCTCTGCCGCCACCTCGTACGTCCGCACCGGGTCGGCTCCGTCCGCGCTGAAGTAGCGGATGCCCGGCTTGGCGCGCAGGGTCGTCTCGACCCAGCCCTCCGGTGAGCGGACGCTGATGCCCAGCCCGTTGTCCTCGCAGACGAAGAGCACCGGGATCCGCAGCCCGGCGTGGTCGTACCACCCGGCGGTGTTGAAGGCGGCGGTGGCGCTGGCGTGGTTGACCGAGGCGTCGCCGAAGGAGCAGACCACTATCGCGTCCGGTGGCCAGGGGGCGTGTGTGGCGCCCGCGCCGCTGCCGACCCGCACCCCGGCGCCGGTGCGCCGTCCGGCGCTGTCCAGCCGGCGCAGCCGCTCGACTGCCAGTCCCATCCCGACAGCGCGGGGCAGGTGCGAGGCGATGGTGGAGGTGGTCGGCACGATGGCCAGGTCGGCCCGGCCGAACACCTTGTGCCGGCCCCCGGCGATCGGCTCGAGGCTGGACGCGACCATCCCGCGCAGCACGTCCCGGGCCGCGTCGGCGTACGTCCCGAACCCGTTGGCGGCCGAGGTCGCCGAGGTCGGTCCGGTCCCGTCCGGCTCCGATTCGGACACCTGCGGATCGGCGGACGGCTCGGGGTCGCGGGTCGATGCGCCGTCGGCTGTCGACTCACTGTCGGCGGACGGCTCGGAGTCGGCGGCCAGCGTTGGGCCGGCGGCGGCCTGGGCGGCGCGGAGGCAGTAGAAGGCGCCCGAGCGGTAGTGCAGCAGCGCCGGATCGGTGGGACGCAGCGCGGCGGCGACCGCTGCGTTGCCCTCGTGCCCGGCCGACCCGATGGTGTAGAAACCCTCCCCGAAGCTGCGCAACCAGCGGCCGGCCAGGTCGAGCTGCCGGCTGGTCACCTGCGCGTCGAACAGGTCCAGCACCTGCGCGCCGGTCAGTGGGGCGTCGTCGGTGACCGGGTCGGCGGGGTCACGCCGCCGCTCGGCGGCAGGCAGCGCCGCCAGCGTCTCCCGGAACCGGTCGTCGAGATCTTGCGGGGTGGTCACGTCGGACAGCATTACCGACGGAAGCCCTGCTCGCCCAGTGGGACACGGCCGGCAGGGGTGCGCTCACTCCGGCCCGAAGGACTCCGGACAGCCACCGTCGGACACCTTCCAGACCAGCTCACGAAGGGTGCCCAGTTCCTCGTCGCTCAGCCCGGACAGGAGTCGGGAGTCGGACATCACCTCGATCACCCGGGCCCGCACGGCGCGGCCCTCCCCGGTCACCAGCAGCGTCTTCTGCCGTCGATCCGTCGGGTCGGTGCGGCGCTCGACCAGCCCGGCCTGCTCCAGCTTGTCGACCAGCACCGTCACGTTCGACCTGTCGCAACCCAACTGACCGGCGAGATCCCGGGCCGGCAGCGGGTGGTCCGGGTCCAACTCGCGCAGCGCCCGGGCTGCCGCCGGGGTGAGCCCCAACTCGGCGAACGCGGTGCCCTGCCGGTGTCGCAGAGCGTCGGTGACGTGCGCCATCCGCCGCACCACGTCGACGGCGAGGCCGGCGCGGTCCACCGGCCCGCCCACTGCGGAACCCACCTGCTGCGTCACGGCCACATCGTACGCAGTACGCGGTCGTCCAACTCAGCGATCAGGTTCGTGGGCGGCAGGTCAGAACGGATCGACAGTGGTCATCGGTGTTCGACTGCCGGCGACGAGCAGGGCCACTCGCTGTCACCTGTCGGCCACCGGGGCTCGCGAGGCTCCCGGAGTCACGAAGATCGGACTCTGGGGAGGACTCGTGTCACTGTCCCGACGTACCATCCTGCTGTCCGGCGCCGCACTCGGCGCCGCGGGCGCGGTCACCGGGCTGCCGGTGGCGGCCGGCGCGGCGGCGGCCCACCGGCCGCTGACCTATCCGTTCACCCTCGGTGTGGCCTCCGGCGACCCCGACCACGACGGGTTCGTGCTGTGGACCCGCCTGGCCCCGCAGCCACTGGCCGAGGACGGCCTCGGCGGCATGCCGGACCGCGACGTGCCGGTGCACTGGGAGCTGGCCGCCGACGAGCGGTTCCGGCACGTGGTGCGCCGTGGGGTAGCGGTCGCCCGCACCCGCTCGGCGCACAGCGTGCACGTGGAGCTGGCCGGCCTGCTGCCCGGGCGCGAGTACTTCTACCGATTCCGCGCCGAGCGACACCTCTCGCCGATCGGGCGCACTCGCACCGCTCCGGCACCGTGGACCATGCCGGCCGCCCTGGCGATGGGCTTCGCGTCCTGCTCCCAGTACGAGCACGGCTACTTCACCGCCTACCGCCGCCTCGCCGAGACCGAGCCGGAGCTGATCCTGCACCTGGGCGACTACCAGTACGAATACGCCCCGGACACGTACAACGTCCCGGGTGGCAACCCGCGTGACCATGAGGGACCGGAGACGCGGACGCTGGCCAACTACCGCCAGCGGCACGCCCAGTACAAGACCGACGCCGACCTGCAGGCCGCGCACGCGGTGGCGCCGTGGGCGGTGGTGTTCGACGACCACGAGGTGGAGAACAACTGGGCCGACGAGGTGCCCGAGGCGCCGGACCCGGAGTTCCCCGCGCGGCGGGCGTCGGCGTTCCAGGCGTACTACGAGAACATGCCGCTGCGGCGCACCTCGATCCCCCGCGGCATCGACATGCAGCTCTACCGGCGGGTGCGCTGGGGGCGTCTGGCCACGTTCCACATGCTCGACACCCGGCAGTACCGCGACGACCAGGCCTGCGGCGACGGCTACCGGGACTGCGCGGCGGCATCCGACCCGGCCCGGTCGATCACCGGGGCCGAGCAGGAGGCGTGGCTCCTGGACGGCTTCCGCCGTTCGGACGCCCGGTGGGACATTCTGGGCCAGCAGGTCTTCTTCGCTCAACGGGACAACAACTCCGGCCCGCTCACGGTCACCAGCATGGACGCCTGGGACGGCTACGCCGCTTCCCGGGACCGGATCACCCGGGGCTGGCTCGGTGCCGGGGTGCGCAACCCGGTGGTGCTGACCGGCGACGTGCACGCCCACTGGGCCAGCGACCTCAAGCTCGATTACGCCGACCCGACCTCGCGCACTGTCGGCACCGAACTGGTCTGCTCGTCGATCACCTCGACCGGCGACGGCGCGGACTCGGTCTCCGGCTCGCACCCGTGGTTCGCGTTCAACCCGCACCTGCGCTTCCAGAACAACCTCCGGGGGTACGTCCGCACGACGATCACTCCGGGGCAGCTCACGGCCGACTTCGACGTACTGCCGTACGTCACTCGGCCGGACGCGCCCGCGTACACGCGGGCCTCGTTCGTGATCGAGGACCGCGTGCCCGGCTTGCACCAGACGGCGGACAACCCGCTTCCGTCAGGAGCCCGCACTGCCACGCCATCTGCGGACCCCGGCCAGCAGACCGTCCAGCAGGAGACCGTCCGCCCGTAACCCGCCCTACGCCTCAAGATCCGCGCAAAATCAAGGATTTTGTTGCCTCGCCACGCGCCGAGGCAGCAGTTTCGGGGAAGTTGTGCGGATCTTGAGGCGGGACGACGGCGCGGGGGTCAGGCGGGGAGGAAGGAGAAGCGGACCTGGCGGGTCGGGTTGTCGCCGTTGGTGTCGACGAGGCAGATCGACTGCCAGGTGCCGAGCGCCAGCCGACCGCCGAGCACCGGCAGCGTGGCGTACGGCGGGATGAACGCCGGCAGCACGTGGTCGCGACCGTGGCCGGGCGAGCCGTGTCGGTGCCGCCAGCGGTCCTCGGTGGGGAGCAGGTCGTCCAGCGCGCTGAGCAGGTCGTCGTCGGACCCCGACCCGGTCTCGATGATCGCCAGGCCGGCGGTGGCGTGCGGCACGAAGACGTGCAGCAGGCCGTCGCCCTCGCCCGAGACGAACTGCTGAGCCTCTGCGGTGATGTCCCGGACTGTCGGTCGGGACCCGGTCTGGACGGTGATCACGTCGCTGCGCATACGTCGCATTCTGCCGCAGGGTGCGGTCAGGAGCTGCCGCCACCGCCGCCGGAGTCACCGCCGCCGGACCAGCCGCCGCCAGAGTCACCACCGGACCAGCCCCAGTCGGACCAGCCGCCGCCGGAGTCGCCGCCGCCGGCCGGCTCCGTACCGTCGGAGTTGTCGTGGTCGCCGTCGCGCTGGCGGCCGACGTGCCCGCTCCCGGCGTCCCCTGCGGGCATCGGGTAGAAGCCGTACCCGCCGCCGTCCGAGTCTGGACGGCGGCGACGACGGCCAGCCTGGCCGTTCAGACGGGCCGCGCGGACCGCCGCCCGCAACAGGACCACGCCGAACACGACCAGGAGGGCCCCGAGGGCCATCAGTCCCACAGTCGGCCAGTAATTGCCGGAGGCGAGGGCGACAGCGCCGATGACCAGGCCAACCACCCCGAAAACGATCATGCTGGCGGCGACCGCGACAGAACGTCCGTTCATGGTGCTGACGGTAGGAGTGGCGGTCAAACCACTCAGGTTCCGACCGCCCGTCGCGCTAAGTTACCGGCGAGTACCTGTGTTCAGCATCGCGTCGGGGGCACCTAGACGTGACGACGGGTGCCACCAGGGGGCAGGATGGCGCTAGAGACCTATCCCACACACAACCGAGGGAACGCCTGTGGCTACGGAACGCAAGCGCCCGGTGATCAGCGACGGCCTACCGAGCCAGCTTCCGGACATCGACCCTGAAGAGACCAGCGAATGGGTCGAGTCGCTTGACGGTGTCATCGACGAACGCGGCGCCAAACGCGCCCGCTACGTCATGCTGCGCCTGCTGGAGCGGGCCCGTGAGCGCCAGGTCGGGGTTCCGCCCCTGACCACCACCGATTACATCAACACCATCCCGTCGGAGCGCGAGCCCTGGTTCCCGGGTGATGAGCACGTCGAGCGGAGGATCCGGGCGTACGTCCGGTGGAACGCCGCCATGCTGGTGCACCGGGCGCAGCGCCCGGAGATCGGCGTCGGCGGGCACATCTCCACCTTCGCCAGCTCGGCGTCGCTCTACGAGGTGGGCTTCAACCACTTCTTCCGGGGCAAGAACCACCCGGGCGGCGGCGACCAGATCTTCTACCAGGGCCATGCCTCCCCCGGCATGTACGCGCGGGCGTTCCTTGAGGGGCGGCTCAGCGAGCACCAGCTCGACGGGTTCCGCCAGGAGCTGTCGCACCCCGGTGGTGGGCTGCCCTCGTACCCGCACCCTCGGCTGATGCCGGACTTCTGGGAGTTCCCCACCGTCTCGATGGGCCTCGGCGGTCTGAACGCGATCTACCAGGCCCGGTTCAACAGGTACCTGCAGCACCGCGGCATCAAGGACACCTCCCAGCAGCACGTCTGGGCGTTCCTCGGCGACGGCGAGATGGACGAGCCGGAGACGCTCGGCGCCATCGGCGTCGCGGCCCGCGAGGAGCTGGACAACCTCACCTTCGTGATCAACTGCAACCTCCAGCGGCTGGACGGCCCGGTCCGGGGCAACGGCAAGGTCATGCAGGAGCTGGAGGCGTTCTTCCGGGGCGCCGGCTGGAACGTGATCAAGGTCGTCTGGGGCCGTGAGTGGGACCCGCTGCTCGCCGCGGACACCGACGGCGCGCTGGTCAACCTGATGAACACCACGACCGACGGCGACTACCAGACCTACAAGGCGGAGTCCGGCGCGTACGTGCGGGAGCACTTCTTCGGCCGTGACGCACGGACCCGCAAGATGGTCGAGCCGCTCAGCGACGACGAGATCTGGAACCTCAAGCGGGGTGGGCACGACTACCGCAAGCTCTACGCTGCCTACAAGGCGGCCACCGAGCACACCGGTCAGCCCACTGTCATCCTGGCGAAGACGATCAAGGGCTGGACGCTCGGCTCGCACTTCGAGGGCCGCAACGCGACCCACCAGATGAAGAAGCTGACCCTGGAGGACCTGAAGACCTTCCGGGACCGGCTCTACCTGGACATCCCGGACTCGGCGCTGGAGGACAACCCCTACCTGCCGCCGTACTTCCACCCGGGCGAGAAGTCCGAGGAGCTGGCGTACCTCAAGGAGCGGCGCGAGCAGCTCGGCGGATACCTGCCGTCCCGGCGGACCAGCACGAAGCGGCTGGCCATCCCCGGCCCGGAGCGGTTCGCCGACATCAAGCGCGGCTCGGGCAAGCAGAAGGTGGCCACCACGCAGGCCTTCGTCCGTCTGCTCAAGGACGTGATGAAGGACAAGGAGTTCGGCAAGCGTTGGGTGCCGATCATCCCGGACGAGGCCCGCACCTTCGGTCTCGACTCGATCTTCCCGACCGCGAAGATCTACTCGCCGCACGGCCAGCGCTACACCTCGGTCGACCGCGAGCTGTTCCTGTCGTACAAGGAGTCGACCTCCGGGCAGATCCTGCACGAGGGGATTAACGAGGCCGGTTCGGTGGCCTCGTTCACCGCTGCCGGTTCGGCGTACGCCACGCACGACGAGCCGATGATCCCGATGTACATCTTCTACTCGATGTTCGGGTTCCAGCGGACCGCCGACGGGCTGTGGGCAGCGGCCGACCAGATGGCCCGGGGCTTCCTGCTCGGCGCCACCGCCGGTCGGACCACGCTCAACGGTGAGGGCCTTCAGCACGAGGACGGGCATTCGCTGCTGATTGCCGCGACAAACCCGGCAGTGGTGGCGTACGACCCGGCGTTCGCGTACGAGATCGCGCACATCCTGGAGCAGGGTCTGCACCGGATGTACGGGGACGCGCAGGAGAACGTCTTCTACTACCTGACGGTCTACAACGAGCCGACGCTGCAGCCGGCCGAGCCGGCCGACGTGGACGTGGAGGGCCTGCTCAAGGGCATCTACCGCTACTCGCCGGCACCGCAGGTCGACGGCCCGAAGGCCAACCTGCTCGCGTCGGGCACCGGGATGCAGTGGGCGCTCAAGGCCCAGCAGCTGCTCGCCCAGGACTGGGGGGTGGCCGCCAACGTCTGGTCGGTGACCTCCTGGACCGAGCTGCGCCGCGACGCTGTGGAGACCGAGGAGTACAACCTGCTCAACCCGGGCGCCGAGGCGAAGGTTCCGTACATCCAGCAGAAGCTGGCCGAGGCGGACGGGCCGAAGATCGCGGTCAGCGACTTCATGCGCGCGGTACCGGATCTGATCGCCCGCTGGGTACCCGGCGACTACACGTCGCTCGGCACCGACGGTTTCGGCATGTCGGATACCCGGCACGCGCTGCGCCGGCACTTCCACGTCGACGCGGAGTCGATCGTGGTGGCCACGCTGCGGCAGCTCGCCCGCAGCGGCGCGGTGGCGACCACGGTGCCGGCCGAGGCCGCCAAGAAGTACGCGATCGACGACGTCAACGCCGCCCCGGTCGGCGAGACCGGCGGCGACAGCTGACCCCGCACCACTGAGGAGGGCCCGGCGCAGATGCGCCGGGCCCTTTTCGGTGTACGGAGCGGCGGTGGTCCGGGGGCCCTGGCGGGGATCCGGACCACCGCCGTCGCGGGTGACGCCGGGAGGATGAGCGCTCGTCAGCCGACGGCGGCCAGGTCGGTGAGCCGGGCCAGCGAATCCTCCAGGTCGGCGCCGACCCGACGCAGTCCGAGGCGCAGCATGGCCGCCTTGACCGGGCCGGCCGGCCAGCGGACCACGATGAGGCGCACGATGGTCCCGCCCTCCTCCTCGTCTCCGGTGAGCTGGACGTAGATCTCGGTGCGCGCCTCCGCCCGAGATCCAGCACCCCTGGCCCGTTCCCGCCAGCCGATCAGCGTCGGCTCCTGGTAGGCGATCACCTCGGCCTCATGCGCCGAGCCGCGCCCCGCCTGGACCAGTTGTCGCCGCCCGAAGCCCTCTCCCGAGAGCACTTCGGCCGCGCGGACCCCGGCCAGCCAGGCCGGCAACTGCTCGGCCCGCTGCACGACATCCCAGACCACTTCAATTGGCGCCGCCACGTGCGCACTGCGTTCCACGAGGATCATTTCCGTCTTTCCTCCGGTGAGGACATCCCACGATATCGGCACTCTATGCGCTAAATCGGACTTACCTGGACGGGTTCGGAAAAAGACACGCCGATCAACCATTGCGGAATGCGCCAGGCCGGCCTATGGCGCATTCATCGAGAGCGCCCTAAAGTCCCGAGCACGTTTCACGTTGACCGGGAGGGCGCATGTCGACCGCACCGATGCCCCAGTTCCCCACCGGCTTCCGCTGGGGCGTCTCCACATCGGCCCACCAGATCGAGGGCGCCACCACTGCCGACGGCCGAGCTCCGTCCATCTGGGACACCTTCGCGCGCTCCCCCGGGCGGATCAGCGACGGCAGCAGCGGCGAGGTGGCCTGCGACCACTACCACCGGCACACCGAGGACGTGGCGCTGCTGGCCGGCCTGGGCGTCTCCGCGTACCGGCTCTCCATCGCCTGGCCCCGGGTCCAACCCACCGGCGCCGGCCCGGCCAACCCGGCCGGCCTGGACTTCTACGACCGCCTGGTGGACGAGTTGCTGGCCGCCGGCATCGACCCGGTGGCCACCCTCTACCACTGGGACCTGCCGCAACCCCTCGAGGACGCCGGCGGCTGGCTGCACCGCGACACCGCCGCCCGGTTCGCCGAGTACGCCGAGAAGACGGCTGCCCGCCTCGGCGACCGGGTCCGGCTCTGGATCACCCTGAACGAGCCGTTCATCCACATGAGCCTCGGCTACGGAATGGGTGTGCACGCCCCCGGCCGGATGCTGCTGTTCGACGCCTTCCCGGTCGCCCACCACCAACTGCTCGGGCACGGGCTCGCTGTCGCCGCGCTGCGCGCCCACACCGCCAGCCCGGTGGCGATCGCCAACAACTACTCGCCAGTGCGGGTGATCGGCGACAGTGACGCCGACCGGGCCGCCGGTGCGGCGTACGAGGTGCTGCACAACAGGCTCTTCACCGACCCGCTGCTCGGCCGCGGCTACCCGGAGCTGCCCGGCTTCGACCCGAGCGTCATCCACCCCGGTGACCTCGACACGATCGCCGCGCCGATCGACGCGCTCGGGGTCAACTACTACAACCCCACCGGGGTACGGGCGGCCGAGGAGGGTTCACCCCTGCCGTTCGACCTCGTGCCGCTGGACGGCTACCCGCGTACCGCCTTCGACTGGCCGGTGGCCCCCGACGGGCTGCGCGAGTTGCTCGGCTGGCTGCGCGACACCTACGGCGACGCGCTGCCGCCCATCGAGATCACCGAGGGCGGCTGCGCGTACGACGACGCACCCGACGCGAACGGGCAGGTGGCGGACCCGGAGCGGATCACCTACCTCGACGGGCACCTGCGGGCGGTCCGGGCCGCCATCGACGACGGGGTGGACGTCCGCGGGTACTTCGTCTGGTCCCTGCTGGACAACTGGGAGTGGGCCGAGGGGTTCACCAAGCGCTTCGGGCTGGTGCACGTCGACTACGCCACCCAGACCCGTACGCCGAAGTCGTCGTACACCTGGTTGCGCGACGTGATCGCGGCCAGCCGACCGGGGTCGACGCGGTGACCACCCTCGATCCGACGCCGGCGTCGCTGCCGGCGGCGCTCGCCGAGCCGACGGTGCCGGTGCGCCGCGGCTGGATCGGTTTGATCTTCGCGGCCAACCTCGGCGTGTGGATGGCGTTCTTCACGCCGATCCAGGTGCTGCTGCCGCAGCAGATCGAGCAGATCGCCCCCGGCGACAAGGAGAACATGCTGGCCGTGGTCACCGGCCTCGGTGCGCTGGCAGCGGTGCTGGCCAACCCCCTGGCGGGCGCGTACTCCGACCGGACCTGCCTACGGATCGCCGGCCGCGAGTTCGGTCGTCGGCACGTCTGGACGGCGGGCGGGGCCGTGCTCGGCGCGGCGGCCCTGGTGCTGCTGGCCCAGCAACGAACCATCCTCGGGGTCGCCCTCGGCTGGGTCGCCGCGCAGGTCTGCTTCAACGCGATGCTGGCCAGCCTCAGTGCCGCCATCCCGGACCGGGTTCCGGTGACGCAGCGCGGCGGCGTCTCGGGTTGGGTGGGCATCCCACAGGCGCTCGGGCTGGTGCTCGGCGCGGTACTGGTCACCGCGGTCGTCACCGGCAACGCCGCCGGATACCTCGCCATCGCCGTGGCCATCCTGCTGCTGTCGCTGCCGTTCGCGCTGCTCACCCCCGACGAACCGCTGCCGCGTACCCATCGGCCAGTGGTGCGCACGCGGGCGCTGCTGGCCTCGATGTGGATCAGCCCGCGTCAGCACCCGGACTTCGCCTGGGCCTGGATCACCCGGTTTTTGGTCCAGCTCGGCAATGCCCTGGGCACCCTCTACCTGCTGTACTTCCTCACCGACGGGGTGCGCCACCCCGACCCCGAGGGTGGCCTGCTGATCCTGATCCTGCTCTACACGCTCGGGATGATGCTGACGGCCGTGGTCGCCGGCCGGATGTCCGACCGTTCCGGTCGCCGCAAGATCTACGTGATCGTCTCCGGGCTGATCATGGCGGTGGCGGCGCTGCTGCTGGCGGTCGCGCCGGTCTGGCCGATGGCCGTCGTCGCGGCGCTGCTGCTCGGCGCCGGCTACGGCGTCTACCTCTCGGTGGACGCCGCGTTGATCACCCAGGTGCTGCCCCGGGCCACCGACCGGGCCAAGGACCTGGGCGTCATCAACATCGCCAACTCGGCGCCGCAGGTGCTCGGGCCGGCGCTCTCCGCCCCGCTCGTGGTGTACCTGGGCGGCTATCCCACGCTCTACGCGGTCACCGCCGCGGTCACCCTGCTCGGCAGCGCCCTGGTCGTCAAGATCCGCTCGGTGCCGTAGGGGGCGGTGGCGGAAAGCAGTCGCGTACCGCCGTAGGCTGGGGGACGTGACAGTACGTGTGCGATTCGCCCCTTCCCCGACCGGTATGTTCCACGTCGGCGGCGCCCGCTCGGCGCTGCAGAACTGGATCTACGCCAAGCAGCAGGGCGGCGTGTTCGTGCTGCGCATCGAGGACACCGACGCGGCGCGCAACAAGCCCGAGTGGACCGAGGGCATCCTCTCCGCGCTGGACTGGATCGGGATCTCCCGGGGCAGCTACGAGGGCCCGTACTTCCAGTCGGCGAACGCCGGTGAGCACCGGGCCGCCGCCGCGCGCCTGTACGACTCGGGCCGCGCCTACTACTGCGACTGCACCCGCGAGGACGTGCAGGCCCGCACCGGCTCGCAGTACCAGGGCTACGACGGCTACCACCGCGACCGTGGCCTCGGCCCCGGCCCGGGTCACGCGCTGCGCTTCCGTACGCCCGACGAGGGCGCGACAGTGGTGGTCGACCTGATCCGTGGTGAGCCCACCTTCGAGAACAAGCTCATCGAGGACTTCGTCATCGCCCGGGGCGACGGCTCGCCGGTCTTCCTGCTGGCCAACGTCGTCGACGACATGACCATGGGGATCACCCACGTGATCCGGGCCGAGGAGCACCTGCCCAACACCCCCAAGCAGCAGCTGCTCTGGGAAGCCCTCGGGGTCAAGCCGCCGATCTGGGCGCACGTGCCGGTGGTGGTCAACGAGAAGCGGCAGAAGCTCTCCAAGCGCCGGGACAAGGTCGCCCTGGAGGCGTACCGCGACGAGGGTTACCTCGCCGGCGCGATGCGCAACTACCTCATGCTGCTCGGCTGGGCCCCCTCCGGCGACCGGGAGATCGTGCCCTGGTCGGTCATCGAGGACGAGTTCCGGCTCGACGAGGTCAACCTCTCCTCGGCGTTCTTCGACGAGAAGAAGCTGCGCGCGTTCAACGGTGATTACATTCGCGCGCTGCCGGTGGCCGAGTTCATCGACGCCTGCCAGCCGTGGTTGACCGGCACCGGGACCATCGCGCCACCGCCGTGGCAGCCGGAGGAGTTCGACGCCGACGCGTTCGCCGCCGTGGCGCCGCTGGCCCAGACGCGGATCGCGGTGCTCAGCGAGATCGTGCCGAACGTCGACTTCCTCTTCCTGGCCTCGCCCCTGATCGACGAGGCCGCCTGGACCAAGACGATGAAGGACGGCTCCGCCGAGCTGCTGGACGACGCCGTCGCGGCGTTCGAGGCGCTGGAGTCCTGGGACGCCGAGTCGTTGAAGTCGACGCTGGAGGCGGTCGGCGCCGAGCGGGGCCTCAAGCTCGGCAAGACGCAGGCGCCGGTACGGGTCGCTGTCACCGGCCGCACCGTGGGTCTGCCGCTGTTCGAGTCGCTGGAGGTGCTCGGTCGCGAGCGCACCCTGACCCGGATGCGCGCCGCCCGCCTGCGCCTGGTCTGACGGCCCCGCCCCACCCGCGCGCCGATCTTGCGGGTTCGGTTGTCGACATGAGTGCGATGCCCCTTGTGTCGGGGCAGCAAGTGCAAGATCGCGGAGCGGAGCGCAATGCGCTCCGCTCCGTTGGTCACTGGGCTCCGCGTCTGCGGCGGAACACCAGGCCGGCCCCGAGTGCGGCGAGCAGCAGCAGGCCGCCGAGCGCCCAGATCCACCAGCGACCGCCGGAGTCGGACTGCTCCGACGCCGCCGGCACTGTGGAGGCCGTCGAGCTGCCGGGTGTCGCCGACGCGGGCCCGGCAGAGGGTACGCCGACGGCCGAGGGCGAACCGGTCGGGCTGGCGCTGGCTGCGGCCGACGGCGAGGCGGACGGGTCGGCGGCGGTGCCGGCGGTGAGGGTGAACCGCACCTCGCCCTTCACCGGATGCCCGTCGGACGACGTGAGCTGGTAGCCGACGATGTAGAGCCCGGCGGCGGCCGGCTTGAACGGCACCCGCACCCGACTGCCGTCGAAGGCCGGAGTCCCGCCAGCGACCACATTGTCCGGTCCGGTTATTGTGATCTTCGTCGTAGTCGGCGACGGCTTGGCGAGGAACCGCAGCTCGACCCGGGCGGGTGCCGACGCCACGCGGGCGCCGTCGCGCGGGTTGCTGCCGGTCAGCTCGTTGTGGGCGGCGGCTGGTGCCGCCGGCACCAGAAACGACACACCGAACGCCACGCCGAGCACCACTGGCATGACCCGCACCGTACGTGTAACCCTGCCCCCCATGAACCCCTCCGTAAGGGTACGATCCGCCCGCTGATCAAACGGCTCCTCATTAGTCGAGCAGAGATCGCAGATAGTTCCAATTACTGTTCCGAATGCTGCAACTTATCGACGTTCTGCGGAGTCTGTAGGAGTGGACGCGACCATCTGGTCGATGCCGCACCGGCAGATCGGTCCAGACGTTACGACGAAGCCATCCATCGAACGGGGCGAGGAGGCGGGATGGTCCGACACATGAGGCGGTTGGCCGCCGTGTTGGCGGGCACGCTGGCGGTGGCACTGCTGTCGCTGGGCACCGCCGGCTCGGCCTCGGCGGCGCCGAAGCCGGCACCCGCCGGAGTGGACATCTCCGGCACGGGGCTCTCCGCGCCGCTGCGGTTGCACGCGGACAAGGAGCCCGCCCTGGTGGGCGCGGTCATCGACCAGGTCAACTTCCTCGCTCGCACCGGCATGCCGACCGGTCCGAAGGCTGCCAACCTCGGTCCGAAATACACAGTCGTGGTGCTCGCCGGCGAGACGCCGAAACAGACCTACGACCTCTATCCCAAAGCGATCGGCGGCCCCCGCGTCTTCCGGCCGGCGAAGCAGCCGGACGGCCGCAAGACCAGCGCCGGCTGGTTCCTGGGTCGGCTCAGCATGTCCGAGACCCTGCGCACCGCCGGTGTGCCGCTGGAGCGGCAGTTCGACACGGTCAGTGGCGGCGCGGGCGGCGGCGAGCGAGTCCTCCCGGAGGACACGCTCGACCCGGCGAAGGACCTCGACGAGGCGCTCGGCGACCTGCAGCGCCTGCTGCTGCTCAACGTCGGCGTGATGCTGACCATCACGGTCGGCCTCGCCGGGATCGCCCTGCTGATCCGCCGCCGCACCCGCTGAACTGACGCACTCGCTGACCCGACGCACCCGCTGATCAGCGGGTGCGTCGGTGGTGTTCAGCACCAGCGGCGCGGTGGGCGCTCCCGGCGGATGGCCCGCGGCCGCGGTCGGACAGCGCCGTGCCGATGTGCCCCGGCCCAGCCGGGAAGTTCGCTGAGGCAACCAGCGGGAACGTCCAGGTCGGGCTCGGCGAGGCCGGCGGGCTCGGCAGAGCGCTGACGCGGCAGCACGGGCTCGTCATCGACGCGCCCGTGCAGCGGCTCCACCGGGTGCGATGGTGAGCCGCCGACCGGCCGGCGGTGCTTGCCAGCCGCCTGCGGGTCGTGGTGCCCCGGCCGGCAGGGCTCGCCCTGGGCGCAGCCGTTCTCGGCCTCCCCGTGCGCCATCCCCGGTCTCCTCACGCTCGCCTCACCCTCGGGTGCTCTCCCCGAGGTGCCCTGTCACCGTACTGGCCGGGACCGACGGGCCGCGCGCAGCGTACCCGGGGTCCGGACCGGCCGGGCCTCGCAGACGCCGCTGAGCGCGGAAGCCGGTTACGCAGTTCACAGCTTCTTTTCGTGCCGTTCACCCAACGCGTCAGCAGCGGCGGTCGGGAAGTGTCCGCGTACCCCTTTCGGCGCATGGCGGTGCGGCCGAGGTCCTCCCCCGGTGGGAGTTCGGCGGGCGACGGCTGTGGTGGGATCGGGGCATGCGTGCGCCACCATGGCTCGACTCCGGCACTCTCGGCCGCGACCTCGTGCTGGCTGGCGCGTCGCTGGCCGGTGGCCTGGTGCTGCACGCCCTGGGTTGGCAACCGCAGGTCCGCCCGGACGCGAACGTGCCGTCGGCGTTGTTCCTGCCGCCGCTGGTGGCGGTCTGCGTCGCCGTCGGCCTGCGGCGGGTCGCACCGCGTGCCAGCCTGGCCGTGGGGACCGGCGCGCTGGTGGTCGACACGGCGCTGGGCAGTTCGCTGGGTACGGTCCTGGTCTACACGCAGGTGCTCTACGACGCCTGCGTGTACGGCCCGCCCCGGCTGTGGCGGTGGCTGCTGCGGATCACCGTGGCGCTGAGCCTGGTCGGGGTGGTCGGCGGCGTGCTCGGGTACGGCCAGTGGCGTGGGGCGGCGCTCGGGGTGCTGGTGGTGCTCGCCGGGCTGCTGCCGGTGCTGACCGGCATCAGTGTGCGGCAGTACCGCGATCAGGCCGCCGCCGAGCGGGCGCGGGCCGAGCAGACCGCCCGGCTGGTCGAGTTGGATCGTCGGCAGGCGGTCAGCGCCGAACGGGCCAGGATGGCCCGCGAGCTGCACGACGTGGTCGCGAACCACCTCAGCGCGGTGGCCATCCACGCCACCGCCGTGCTCTCCGTGCCGGGGTTGGATCGCGGCCAGGTGGAGTCGGCGTTGCGGGTGATTCGGGAGAGCAGCGTGCAGGGCCTCGCCGAGATGCGTCAGATGATCGAGGTGCTGCGCGAGCCCGGGACCAGCGCCGACCCGGCCACGCCGGAGGTGGTCACCGCGCGGCTGGCCGAGGCGGACGGCCTCGTCGAGCGGGTCCGGGCGGCCGGCCTCACGGTGCGGGTCCGGACCGATGGCACACCGGGCGCGTTGCCGGTGGGGGTGGACCTGGCCGCGTACCGGATCGTGCAGGAGTCGCTGACGAACGCGCTCAAGCACGGCACGGGTGAGGCGGAGCTGACGATCGCGTACCGACCGGCCGAGGTGGTGCTGACTGTGGAGAACCCGGTGCGCCGGGGCGGGGCCGGGCTTCCGGGCGCCGGTGCCGGGCTGATCGGCATGCGGGAGCGGGCCACGCTGCTGGCCGGCCGGTTCACCGCCGGGCCGCACGACGGCCGTTGGCAGGTGCGGGCGGCCCTGCCCACCGGGGAGGGCGGGTGACCGGGCCGGCGCGGCCACCGGACGACGCTGGCGTGGCGACGGTGCGGGTGGTGCTCGCCGACGACCAGCCGGCGGTACGGGCCGGACTGGCCCTGATCCTGAACGGCACGCCGGGCGTCGAGGTGGTCGGCGAGGCGGCCGACGGCGACGCGGCGGTGCGCCTGTGCCGGGAGCTGCGCCCCGACGTGGCGGTGCTGGATGTGCGGATGCCGCACCGGGACGGGATTTCCGCGACCCGGGCGATAGTCAGCGACGGGCTCGCCGACGTGCTGGTGCTCACCACCTTCGACCTGGACGAGTACGTCTTCGGGGCGTTGCGGGCCGGCGCGGCCGGGTTCCTGCTCAAGGACACCGACGCCGACGGTTTTGTCAACGCGGTGCGGACGGTGGCGCGGGGCGACGGGTTCATCGCGCCCACTGTGACCCGCCGGTTGATCACCGCGTTCGCGGCCACCGCGCCGGGTGCCTCGGCGGACGTCCGGGCCGCGCTGGGCACCCTCACCCCGCGCGAGCGCGACGTGCTGGCCTGCCTCGGGTTGGGTCTGTCCAACCAGCAGATCGCCGATCGGCTGGTGCTGGCGGAGAGCACCACAAAGACCCATGTGAGCCGGATCCTGGCCAAGCTGGACCTGCGCAGCCGGGTGCAGGCCGCGATCCTGGCCCAGGAGGTGGGTCTGCCCGCTCCCCCGCAGCCGTGAGGCCGGCGCCGGCTGTGGTCGGCGGACCGGTGCCGGCGTGGTTGGCCTGCTCACGACGTGTCAGGCTAGGGCGGTGAGCACGCAGGGCGGTGGGGAGCTGTCGGCCACGCTGCGCCGGATCGAACGATCGGCGGGGGCGTTGGCCACCTCCAGCGTGGCCCGGATGGACGAGACGCTGCCCTGGTTCCGGGCGCTGCCGGCCGACCAGCGTTCCTGGGTCATGCTGGTCGCCCAGGCGGGCGCGAGGTCGCTGGTGCAGTGGCTGCGCGAGGGCGGCGGCACTGCGGACAGCACCCAGGAGGTCTCGGACGAGGTCTTCGCCGCCGCACCGCAGGCGCTGGCCCGGTCGATCACCCTCCAGCAGACCGTGGCGTTGATCAAGGTGACGATCGACGTGGTCGAGGAGCAGGTGTCGCACCTGGCCGCCGAGGGCGAGGAGCAGCAGCTGCGCGAGGCGGTGCTGCGCTTCTCCCGGGAGATCGCGTTCTCCGCCGCCCGGGTGTACGCGCGGGCCGCCGAGTCGCGCGGCGCCTGGGACGCCCGGTTGCAGGCGCTGCTTGTCGACGCGCTGTTGCGCGGTGACTCCCCGGACGTCCTGGCCAGTCGGGCCGCCGCGCTCGGCTGGGCGGACGCGCCGCCGGTGGCGGTGGCTGTCGGTCGGTCGCCCGGCGGCGAGGTCTCCGCGGTGCTGCACGTGGTCTACCGGCAGGCCCGCCGGATCGGCGTGGAGGTGATCGGCGGCGTCCACGGCGACCGCCTGGTGATCGTGCTGGGCGGCGCACCGGACCCGCTGACCGCCACGGCGAAGCTGCTGAGCGCGTTCGGGGACGGCCCGGTGGTGGTCGGTCCCGCCGTACCGAGCCTGGACGAGGCGACCGAGTCGGCGCGGGCGGCGCTGTCCGGCTTTCGGGCCGCGCCGGCCTGGCCCAGCGCGCCCCGGCCGGTGCCGGCCGCGGACCTGCTGCCGGAGCGGGCCCTCGCCGGCGACGCGGAGGCCCGTCGGCGGCTACGTCACGATGTGTACGCGACGCTGGTGCGCGCCGGCGGGGAACTGCTGGCGACCCTGGACGCTTTCCTGGCCGCCGGTGGCACGCTGGAGAGCGCGGCTCGGGCCCTGTTCGTACACCCGAACACTGTGCGTTACCGGTTGCGCCGGATCGCCGAGGTCACCGGGTTCTCGCCGCTGTCGCCGCGCGACGCGTTCGCCCTTCAGGTCGCGCTGACAGTGGGTCGGTTGGATCCGGTCGCCCCGCTCGCCTCGCCGGTCCCGACTCAGACAATGACCCCGGCAAGCCGGAAATCAGCCCAAACTGAGGATGATCCCCGCCGATCTTTGTAGGAAACCTCCAAAGGTCCTAGTACGGTTTGGTCGAAGGCGGCACAGCGTTACCCGCCTTTATCCGGGAGAGTCATAGGCGTGCTCGCCGTACTTAGTCCCGGCCAGGGTTCTCAGAAACCCGGCTTCCTGACCCCCTGGCTCGACCTGACCGGCACCGAGGCGCGTCTGCGCGAGTGGTCGGCGCTGGCCGGGGTCGACCTGCTGCACCTGGGCACCGACGCCGACGCCGACGAGATCAAGGACACCGCCCGCACCCAGCCGCTGCTGGTCGCCGCGGCGTTGCTCGCGGCCGAGCACCTGCCGCTGGACGGCGTCGGGCTCACCGCCGGCCACAGCGTCGGCGAGTTGGGTGCCGCCGCCCTGGCCGGTGTGCTGTCGGCCGACGCCGCGATCACCCTGGCCGGCGTACGCGGCCGGGAGATGGCCGCCGCGTGCGCGCTGGAGCCGACCGGAATGGCCGCTGTGCTCGGTGGTGACCCCGACGAGGTGATCGCCGCGATCGAGGCGAACGGGCTGTACCCGGCCAACCGCAACGGCGCCGGGCAGATCGTCGCCGCGGGCGCCCTGGACGGCCTCGACAAGCTCGCCGCCGCGCCGCCCGCCCGGACCCGGATCATCCGACTCCAGGTGGCCGGCGCGTTCCACACCCCGTACATGGCTCCGGCCGAGACCGCGCTCGCCGTGGAGGCCGCCGGGATCACCCCCGCCGACCCGGCCCGGACCCTGCTGTCGAACCTCGACGGCACCGCTGTCGACGACGGCGCGGCAATGGTGCAACGCCTCGTGCGTCAGGTCACCGCGCCGGTGCGCTGGGACCTGTGCATGCGTACGCTGGCCGACCTCGGGGTCACCGGCGTGATCGAACTACCCCCGGCCGGCACTCTCGCCGGTCTGGTCAAGCGGGAACTCAAGGGCGACGGCGCCCCGGAGATCGTCACCCTCAACACCCCGGACGACCTGCCGGCCGCACGGGACCTGATCGCCCGTATCGGAGGCCGTTCATGACTGGCAGTCGCATCGTCTCGATGGGGCACTACCAGCCCTCCCGGGTGGTGACCAACGACGACATCGCCCAGCTCGTCGACACCAACGACGAGTGGATTCGCGACCGGGTCGGCATCGTCAGCCGGCGGATCGCCGACAGTGAGACGGTCGCCGACATGGCCGCCGCCGCCGCCGGTAAGGCGCTGGCCAACTCGGGCCTGACCGCCGCCGACATCGACCTGGTCGTGGTCGCCACCTGCTCCTCCATCGACCGGAGCCCCAACGTGGCCTGCCGGGTCGCCGCCAAGCTGGGCATCACCGCCCCTGGCGCGTTCGACCTCAACACCGCCTGCTCGGGCTTCGCGTACGCGCTGGGCACCGTCGACCACGCCATCCGGGCCGGGGCGTCGCGCAACGCGATAGTCATCGGTGCGGAGAAGCTGTCCGACTTCACCGACTGGACCGACCGCTCCACCTGCATCATCTTCGCCGACGGCGCCGGTGCCGCAGTGGTCTCCGCGACCGCCGACGACGAGCCGGCCGGAATCGGCCCGGTCGTCTGGGGTTCGGTGCCGGACAAGAGCGACGCGGTCCGCATCGAGGGTTGGCGCCCGTACATCCAGCAGGAGGGGCAGGCGGTGTTCCGCTGGGCCACCACCGCGATCGCGCCACTCGCGCTGCAGGCCTGCGAGCGGGCCGGGGTCGACCCGTCGGAGCTGGCCGCGTTCGTGCCGCACCAGGCCAACGCCCGGATCATCGACGGCATCGCCAAGCGGCTCAACATCCCCGACGCGATCATCGCGAAGGACATCGTCGAGTCCGGCAACACCTCCGCGGCGAGCGTGCCGCTGGCCCTGTCCAAGCTGGTCGAGCGCCGGGAGGTGCCCTCGGGCGCACCGGTGCTGCTGTTCGGCTTCGGCGGTGGCCTGACCTACGCCGGTCAGGTCGTCCGCTGCCCCTGATGACCCCCTCGGACGCGTACGCGTCCAGGAGTGGCGGTCGGCGACGCCGACCGCCGGAGAACCCCGATGAAAGGAACCAACCGCAATGACCCGTGACGAGATCACCACCGGCCTCGCCGAGATCCTCGAAGAGGTTGCCGGGGTGAACCCGGACGACGTGGCCGAGGGGAAGTCCTTCACCGACGACCTCGATGTCGACTCGCTTTCCATGGTTGAGGTAGTGGTCGCGGCCGAGGAGAAGTTCGGCGTCAAGATCCCGGACAACGAGGTGCAGAACCTCAAGACCGTCGGCGACGCTGTCAGCTACATCGCGGCGCAGTCCTGATCATGAGTCGTCCTGACGTCGTCGTCACCGGGCTCGGCGCGACGACCCCGCTTGGCGGGGACGTCGCGTCGACTTGGGACGCAATGCTCGCCGGCCGCTCCGGGGTGAGTGCCCTCACCCAGGAGTGGGCCGAGCAACTGCCGGTCCGGATCGCCGCCCAGTTGGCAGTGGAGCCGTCCGAGGTGCTGGACCGGGTCCGCCTGCGCCGCCTGGACCGTTCCGAGGCGATCGCGATCATCGCGGCGCAGCAGGCCTGGGCGGACGCCGGCCTCGCCGGCTCCGACCTCGACGGTGAGCGGTTGGCCGTCAGCGTCGGCTCCGGCATCGGCGGTGCCACCACCCTGCTCGCCCAGGACGACATCCTGGAGGCGTCCGGGCCGCGGCGGGTCTCCCCGCACACCATCCCGATGCTGATGCCGAACGGTCCGGCCGCCTGGGTCGGGCTGGAGCTGGGCGCCAAGGCCGGCGTGCACTCGGTGGCCAGCGCCTGCGCCACCGGCGCCGAGGCTATCGCCCTCGGCCTGGACATCATCCGCTCCGGCCGGGCCGACGTGGTGGTGGCCGGCGGCACCGAAGCGGTCATCCACCCGCTGCCGATCGCCGGCTTCAGCTCGATGCGGGCCATGTCGACCCGCAACGACGACCCGGAGCGGGCCTCCCGCCCGTGGGACCGGGGCCGGGACGGCTTCGTCCTCGGTGAGGGCGCCGGCATCGTGGTGCTGGAGCGGGCCGAGCACGCCGCGGCCCGGGGCGCCCGGGTGTACGCGCGCCTCGCCGGCGCCGGCATCACCTCCGACGCGTACGACATCGTGCAGCCGCACGCCGAGGGCGAGGGCGCCATCCGGGCCATCGCCAAGGCGATCGCCGACGCGGACGTGGCGAAGCGGGACATCGTGCACGTCAACGCGCACGCCACCTCGACGCCGATCGGGGACATGCTGGAGATCGGCGGGCTGCACAAGGCGCTCGGCGACCACCCGGTGCTGTCCGCGACGAAGTCGATGACCGGTCACCTGCTCGGTGCGGCCGGTGCGCTGGAGTCGATCGCCACCATTCTGGCGATCCGCGACAGTGTCGTCCCTCCCACGATCAACCTCGACGACCCGGACCCAGGCCTCACCCTGGATGTCGCCGCGCATAAGGCCCGCCACATGGAGATCCCGGCCGCGTTGAACAACGCGTTCGGCTTCGGCGGCCACAACGTGGCGCTCGTCTTCGCTCGTCCCTGAGATCCTCCGCAAGGGCCCCTCCTCTCGTCGAGGAGGGGCCCTTGCGTCGTTCAGCCTCGGTTGCGGGGGTGCTGTTTCGCGGTGCGCTCGTTGCCGTGGCGGTAGTTGCCCGTCCAGCGGGCCATCACCAACTGCGGGTCGTCGTCGACCTCGGCCAGGAACTCCGCGGCCCGAGCGCCGCGCAGCGTGCCGGCGACCCGGCCGTGGTGGGTGATCACCACAGTGCCGTCCGCCCGTTGCGTGTGCTGAAATCCTGCTGCCGCTCCCATGGGGGTGAGGCTGTCAGACCGACCGGGGTGGCGGCGACCCGATTAACGCCGCGCGGGCACACGATCCCGATTGACGTCGAGGGTTCCGCGACCTCCGCGCCAGCGACTTCGGCGCCACCGGAATGACCTGGGTCGCCACCGACCCGCGGGCCGGGCGAGTGAGGCGGGCGCGCTGAACCGTCCGCGCCGACCGGTCAGGTGCGGCAGGTCGTCGCGGGCAGTCCGGGAACGGCCACCGGGGACCGGCCGCCCGGCCGGGCCTTGCCGGCGATCACCGCGGCCAGGGCGGTCATCGACGCCCGGCTGGAGGAGTACGTCGCCAGCAGCGTCGGCGACTTCGCGTCGGCCAGCACGTACGGGGTGTCCATGGCGACGGTGACCGCCGCGTCGGGGCTCAGGTCCTTGGCACCGTCGCCGTAGCCCACCAGGTGCACTATCGTGCCGCCGCTGGGCTTCACCTGCACCCCGGCGGCGGTCAGCGCGGCGGTGAGCGTGGCCCGGGTGCCGTCCCGACCGCCCGACGTGGTGACGGTGACCGGCCCGCGTACCGCTGGGCCGCAGGCGCCCCGCAGCACTGTGACCGCGGCGGCGGCCAGCGCGTCGGCCGCCGCCCGGTGCGCCGGGGTGTTGAGCGTGGACATCTGCGCCGCCGGCTGCTCCGCGAGCCGGAACTTCATGGTCAGCACCCGGGTGACCGCCTCGACCAGCCGGGTCCGGGGCAGCGATCCGCCGCGCAGCGCGGCGAGCAGTCCGTCGTACGCCTGACCGACGTTCGGGGTCATCAGGATGAGGTCGTTGCCGGCGTTGAGCGCCCGGACCGCCGCCTCGCCGGGAGCCCAGCGCTTCGCGGGCGGCATGTTCATCCCGTCGGTGATCACCACGCCCTTGAAGCCGAGTTGGCCGCGCAGCACGTCGGTGAGCAGCTTGTGCGAGAACGTCGCCGGGGTACCCGGGTCGATCGCGCGCGCGTCCAGGTGACCGGACATCACCGCCATCGCGCCCGCGTCGATCCCGGCGGTGAACGGCGGCCACGCGCCGCTCTGCAACGCCGCGGCGGACTGGGTGAGCACCGGAAGGTCCTGGTGGGAGTCGTCGGCGCTGTGGCCGTGCCCGGGGAAGTGCTTCAGGGTGGCCGCGACCCCGACCGCCTGGAGGCCACGGACCGCGCCGCCCACCTGCGCTGCGGCCTGCTTCGGGTCGGCGCCGTACGACCGGGAGCCGATCACCGTGCTGCGGGTGGCCAGCACGTCGGCCACCGGGGCGAAGTCGATGTTGATGCCCATCGCCGCCAACTCGGTGCCGGCGGCCCGCCAGGCGGCCTCGGTGAGCTTCGGGTCACCGGCCGCGCCGGCAGCGAGGGCGCTGGGCAGCACTGTGACCCCGTCGGTCACGCGGGTGACGACGCCGTACTCCTGGTCGGTGCCGATCAGCAGCGGCGCGGACCCGGCGGCGAGCCGACCGGCGGCGGTACGCAGCCCGGTGGTGAGCTCGTGCACCTGCTTGGGGTTGTCGACGTTCGTGGTCTCCTGGTTGCCCTTGGTCGGGTCGTCGGCGCTGAAGCCGACCAGGATCAGGCCGCCCAGTCGGTACTTGGCGATCATGTCGGCGGGGGTGTCGACGCCGGCGAGGGCCTGGTTACCGGCCGCCGAGCCGGCGGAGACCTTCGTCGCCGAGTCGCCGTAGGCGTACGGCATCAGCACCTGGCCGACCAGGTCTTCGTCGGACAGCGTCGCCACCAGCGCGGCAGCGCGGCTGGCGGGGTCGCTGGCCGGCGGCGCGGCCGGGACGCTCGGGCCCGCGGACGTGCCGACCGGGCTGGGCGTCGGCGTGGGGCGCTCCGGGTCACCTGAGCAGCCGGAGACGAGCAGGGCGGTCAGGGCGGCGACAGCGACACTGGCGCGCCACGGGCGATTCGACACGCCGCCCATCCCACCAGCTTCTCCCTTATCGGGGCAACTTGACCTTACCGGTCGTCACTGGCGCGACGGCGTACGGCCAGCGGCCCACCGGCCGGCTCAGCCGACCCGAGTGAGCAAGGTCACCGGGGCGCCGTCGCCGGCGTACCGGTAGGGCTCCAGGTCAGCGTCCCACGCGGTGCCGAGCGCCTTGTCCAGGGCGTGCGCCAGCGCCTCGGGGGCCCGGGAGGCCGCCATCAGCGCCCGAAGGCGGTCCTCGCCGAGCTGGATGTCGCCGGCCACGCCGACAGTTGCCCGGAACAGGCCACGGGCTGGCACGTACATGAAGCGCTCACCGTCGGCGCCGGGACTCGGCTCCTCGGTGACCTCGAAACGGATCATGGGCCACTGCCGTAGGGCAGCAGCCAGCTCGGCGCCCGTCCCCGGACGACCGGTCCACCCGCACTCGGCCCGGCGTGCGCCGGGGTCGACGGGCTGAGCCGTCCACTGCAGGTTGACCGGCGCGGCTAGGACGCGCGCGATCGCCCACTCGACGTGCGAGCACACGGCGAGCGGGGTCGAGTGGACGTATACGACGCCACGCGTTGGCACGGTGACCTCCCGGAGAGCGAGGTGCGTCTTCCCCTACGACCTCGTCCACCCAGGTGGCTGCTGCAACACATGATGACTCCTGTGACGCGTGGTGCGCCAGGGAATCGGAAAAAACGCCGGGTGGAATAGCCGGACGGGTGGTCCCCGTTGCCTCTCAGGACACCGCGACGACCAGCATGATGTCGTGGTCCTGTACAGTTCCACCGGCGGCTTATGCCGCGTTACACCTTCGCGGGTCGAGTCACGTAGGACCCGCACACAGCCCCCGGACGTCCAGTCCTCCCGTACGTCTTGCAAGGAGTACCTCCGTGGCGAGCAACACCTCTAAGACCGCGCGCGCGTCCGTCCGGGCCGGCCAGGCTGGCCAGGGTGGCGCCCTCAGCGTGCTGGGCGAGTTCAAGTACCTCATCCCGCTCAACGGCGGCAAGCACGCCTACGTGCGGAACCTGACCAACGGCAAGACCGCGCACCTGCGCACGGACTCCGACGCCTTCGTCGAGGAGATCCGCGTGCTGGCCGCCGCCGGCCACGCCGCCAAGATCCGGGCGGAGATCAACAACCTGGCTGCCACCCACCCGGGTGACGGCTGGGAGGCCACCGAGAAGCGCCTGGTCGCGGCCGGCGTCTTCGAGGGCTGAGCCCTCCCCCACCGCACCAACTGAACCGCCCGCCGGGGCTCCCCGGCGGGCGGTTTGGCGCGTCCGGGGGCGGTTCAGCCCGGATCGAGAAGGGCGACCTCGCCGGTGGCCAGGTCGTAGAGGCCGCCGACCACTGCCACCTTGCCGGCAGCCACCGGCCCGGCCAGCAGATCGTCCTCGCGCAGGGTGCGCACCGTGCGTCGGACGTGCCGGCGGATCGCCAGCGGCTGCACCGCCGGGTCGTCGAGCCCCGCCTCGGTCACCGCCGGGGCGATCTCGTCCACCAGGTGCGCCAGCGACCCGCCGGGACGCTGCCCGGTGCGCAGCGCCTCCACAGTGGCCTGCACCGCGCCGCACCGCTCGTGGCCGAGGACCATCACCAGCGGTACGCCGAGCTGGCCGACCACGTACTCGATCGAGCCGCAGACCGCGCGATCGAGCACGTGCCCCCCGGTACGGATCACGCAGATCGCGCCGAAGGTCTGGTCGAAGATCGCCTCCAGCGGCACCCGGGAGTCGATGCAGCCCAGCACCACTGCGTACGGCTGCTGGTCGCCGGAGGCCGCGGCGGCGGCCGTGACGTCGTGTCCGTGCACCGGCTGGCCGCTGACGAACCGCCGATTGCCGGCGAGCAGATCGGCCAGCGCGGCGCGGGGCGTACCGCCGGCCTGCCGCCCCTGCCCCGACGTCGCGCCCATGGGCGCTCCCGACGACCCCATGCCGTTCAGCTTGGCCCGCCGTCGTCCGGCACGGGCGAGGTCGGGAATGTTCGCCACGGCGCGATTGGCGTGGTGTCATGGCGGGTAGCCGGTGTTACCGCCGGGTATCCCGGTGCTGGTGGTACTGGGCGGCCCTGGGGAGGTGGCGATGCCGGAGCGGTTCGAGGTCGGTCTGCCGGACGGTGTACGGCTCAACGTCGAGGCGACGGGTCCGACGGACGCCCAGGTCACCGCCATCCTGCTGCACGGCTGGACGCTGGACGGGCGCGCCTGGCACCGGCAGGTCGACGCGCTCGCCGCACCACAGTTCGGCGGCGCGGTACGGGTGGTCGCCTACGACGCGCGGGGGCACGGCCGGTCCAGCTGCATGGCGCTGCCCACTGCCACAGTGGCCCAGTTGGGTGACGACCTGGCCGCGGTGATCGACGCGGTCGCGCCGACCGGCCCGGTGGTGCTGGTCGGGCACTCGATGGGCGGCATGACGATCATGGAGTACGCCCACCGCCACCCCGCGCACTTCGCCGCCCGCACCGCGGGCCTGGTCTTCGTCTCGACCACCGCCGAGGGGCACACGCACACCGTCTACGGGCTTTCGCCGCGGATCGCCCGGTTGATCCGGTTGGCCGAGACGACCGGCGCCGGCGTGCTGGCCCGGTGTGGCTCGTGGCGCCCGCCCCGGGCACTGCTGAACGCGCTGCAACCGAGCATCCGGTGGATGCTCTTCGGTGACCGCTGCGAACCGGCCGACATCCGCCTGGTGACGTCGGCGGTGGCTCGGGCCTCGCTGCGCTCGATCGGCGGGTTCCGCGCCTCCATCGGCACCCAGCACCGACTGGACACCCTCGCCGCGTTGGCCCACCTGCCGGCCGCCGCCCTGGTCGGCGACCGGGACCGGTTGACCCCGCCGCCGTGCGCCGAGTCGATCGCGGCCGCCCTGCCGGCCACCGAGCTGACCGTCTGTCCAGGTGCCGGGCACATGCTGATGATGGAACGGCCGGAGGAGGTGAACGCCGCGCTCACCGGCGTGCTGCGGCGGGTGCTCGCCGAATCGCCACCGGCCCACAGTGGCGCTACTCCCGCCGAGGCAGGTGCCTGAGTACGTTCGCGCACCTCGGGCGCGGCGGGTCGGGCCCAGGGCCGTACTCTTCTCGGTTGGCCCGCGCGGTTCCCGCCGCCTGCCGGCGACCTCTGAAGGAGCGTGCGTTGACCGACCAGACCGGCCTGGAGCAGGAGATCGCCGTCGAGCAACGACACCTCGACCGGGTGTACGCCCGACTGGCCGAACTGCGGCAGTCGGCCGTCCGCGCCGAGCGGGACGGTTACCGAATGGCCCGGGTGGGCACGCACGGGGCCCTGGTCGAGCGCGACGCGATGGTCTTCCACGCGGCGCAGCGACGGCACACCCTGGACGCCGAGCACGAGGGGCTGGTCTTCGGCCGGCTGGACCTGCGCGACCGTCAGGTGCTGCACGTCGGGCGACTGGGGATCCGCGACGAGGACGCCGTCACGCTTGTCGTCGACTGGCGCGCGCCGGCCGCCGCCGCCTTCTACCAGGCCACGCCGGCGCAGCCGCTGGACGTGGTGCGGCGGCGCACCATCCAGTCCCGCGCCGAGCGGGTCACCCGGATCGAGGACGACCTGCTCGACCCGACGGCGGCCCCGGAGGGCATGACCGTCGTCGGTGACGGGGCATTGCTGGCCACCCTGTCCAAGGCCACCGGCCGGGGCATGCGCGACATCGTGGCGACCATCCAGCGGGAGCAGGACGAGGCGATCCGCTCGCCCGGCTCCGGGGTGACGATCGTCGCGGGCGGCCCCGGCACCGGCAAGACCGCTGTCGCCCTGCACCGGGCCGCGTTCCTGCTGTATTCCGACCGCAGCCGCTACGCCGGCGGCGGCATCCTGGTGGTCGGCCCGTCGTCGGTCTTCGTCGAGTACATCGGCTCCGTGCTGCCGTCGCTCGGTGAGGACACCGCGACCCTGCACTCGCTGGGCACCCTCTTTCCGGGGATGACCGCCACCCGCCCCGACCCGCCCGAGGTGGCGGCGGTGAAGGGCTCGCTGCGGATGCGCCGGGTGCTGGAGCGGGCGGCCCGCGACGCGGTGCCGGGCGGCCCGGGTGAGCTGCGGCTGCTTTACCGCGGCACGCTGCTGCGGCTGGACCGGGCCGCGCTGGACCGGATCCGGGACCGCGCGCTGCAACGCGGCGCACGACGCAACGAGGTGCGCCGGGCCGGTTTCGACGGGGTGTTCGCCGCGCTCTGGGCGCAGGCCCGTGAGCTGAGCAGCGGTCGGCTGCCGGAGCAACCGGCCTTCGAGGCGGAGATCGCCGAGCGGGCGGAGTTCCGGGAGTTCCTCAAGGCCTGGTGGCCTCGGCTGCACCCCCGGCACGTGCTCGGCTGGCTGGCGCAGCCGGACCGACTGCGCCGGTACGCCGGGGGGATCCTCTCCTCGGCGGAGATCCGGCTGCTCAACGCCGCGTACCGGAACCTGGACTCGGCCGGGCTGACCATCGCCGACGTGGCGCTGCTGGACGAGTTGGACGCGCTGCTCGGTAAGCCCGCGCAGCCGGCCCGCGCGCGACGGGATCCTTTCCAGCTCGCCGGCGGCGTCCGCGAGCTGAGCACCCTCGGTGAACGGCAGCGGGCGGCCCGCGCGGCGGCCCGGGAGCGTCCGGAGGACTACCGCGAGTACGCGCACGTGGTGGTGGACGAGGCGCAGGACGTCTCGCCGATGCAGTGGCGGATGATCGGTCGACGCGGCCGGCTGGCCTCCTGGACGGTGGTGGGCGACCCCGCGCAGACCGCGTGGACCGGCGATCCGGAGGAGCTGGACCGAGCCCGCGACCAGGCGCTGGGCCGGCGCAAGCGACACGACTTCACGCTGACCACCAACTACCGCAACTCGTCGGAGATCTTCGCGGTGGCGGCGGCGGAGATCCGCCGGCTCTATCCGGACCTGCCGCTGCCGACCGCCGTGCGCTCCACCGGCGTCGAGCCGGTCGAGCTGGTGGTGCCCGCGACGGGGTTGGAGACCGCGACGGTGGAGGCCGCCGCCGGCCTGCTGGCCGAGGTGGAGGGCACGGTCGGGGTGATCACGCCGGTCCCCCGCCGGGACGAGGTCGCCGGTTGGCTCGGCGCGCTCGGCGCGCCGAGGTTGCAGGTGGTGACCAGCCTGGAGGCCAAGGGCATGGAGTACGACGGGGTGGTGCTGGTCGCTCCGAGCGAGATCCGGGCGGATCCGGGTGCCGGGGTGCGCACCCTGTACGTGGCGCTCTCCCGGGCCACCCAGCGGCTCACCACCATCGACCCGATCGGCTGACGTGTGCGGACTGCCGCCGGCGGGAGGCGCTGCCCGTACACTTGCACACATTGCGATGTGAACATATATTTGACCGGGTCCCGACCAGCGGCGGAAGGTGGTTCTCGTGGGCGCAGGTCATGACCACCACCATGGGTCCGTCGCCAATGCCGCGCACCAGCACCGAGGTCGACTCTGGGCGGCATTCGGGCTGCTCGCCACCCTGATGGTGGTCGAGGCGGTGGTCGCCCTGCACACCGGCTCGCTCGCCCTGCTCTCCGACGCCGGGCACATGTTCACCGACGTGCTCGGCATCGGGATGGCCCTCGCCGCCATCACGGCGACCCGGCGGGCCACCGGCGACCCGCAGCGCACCTTCGGGCTCTACCGACTCGAGGTGCTCGCCGCGCTGGCCAACGCCGTCCTGCTCTCCGGCGTCGCCATCTACGTGGTGATCGAGGCGATCCGCCGCTTCGGCGACCCCCATCAGGTCATCGCCGGCCCGATGCTCGCGGTGGCAGTGCTCGGCCTGCTCGCGAACATCGCCGCCTTCGCGCTGCTGCGCGCCGGGGCCCGCGAGAGCATCAACCTCCAGGGCGCCTACCTGGAGGTGCTCGGTGACCTGCTCGGCTCGCTCGGCGTCATCGGCGCGGCACTGCTCATCACCGTCACCGACTGGTGGTGGGCCGATCCCCTGGTAGCGGTCGCCATCGGCGTGTTCATCCTGCCGCGCACCTGGCGGCTGGCCCGCGCCGCCATCCGCATCCTGGTGCAGGCCGCCCCGGAGCACCTCCAGGTGACCGCCGTGCACGACCGGCTGGCCGCCGTCCCCGGCGTCGTCGAGGTGCACGACCTGCACGTCTGGACGCTCACCTCGGGCATGGAGGTGGCCTCCGCCCACCTGACAATGGCACCCGGCGCGGAGGTCGGCGCGGTGCTCACCGCGGCGCGTACGGCCCTGCACGACGACTTCCGCATCGAGCACGCGACGTTGCAGATCGAGCCCGGCGCCGCCTCCGGAGCGTGTGGCTCCATCGAATGGTGACCGGGGCTTTTCAGAGCATTCCTCGGCTTGCGCGGTAATTTTCCGTGGTGACGCACGCACCGTCCGTCACATTGGCTGCAGCGGCCCCATCGGCACCGGTAGGCTCGGTCCCGGCCTCCACCAGGCGGCGCCCTCCCGGCGCCGGTGGTGGTCGTCGCCTAATCGCCCAGCTGGGCGAACCGGGGAACCATGTTCCTGGGGTGCATCCGCGTCAGCGGTAGGGATCTTCCGTCCCGAACCCGTCAGCTAACCCGGTCGGCGGCTGACGGAAGGACATGCGCAGTGGCACCAGCACGACCACCCGCCGCCCGACTGGCGGCCCTGATCGTCGCGATGTTCGCCCTCGGCGTCGCGCTTCCGGCCGGCACCGCCTCGGCCGCTCCCCCGACCGGCCTGCGGGCCGCCGCACCCGACTCCGACGAGGAGGGCGGCACCCCGGCGTTGCGCGCCCAACTGGAGGCGGCCAGCAAGGGCTACCTGGACGCGAAGCGCGCCCTGGACACCTCAGTGCAACGGCAGAAGCAACTCGCCACCCAGCTGAAGACCATCGAGGTCGAGATCGACCAGCGCAACGGCAAGGTCGGCGAGATCGCCGAAGTGGCCTACCGCACCGGCCGGCTCGGTGCGATGTCGGCGCTGCTCAACAGCAACACCCCGGAAGGGTTCATGGACCGGGCGGCCGCGCTGGACGCTGTGGCGGCCAACGAGGACCGGGTACTGCGCGACCTGCTGAACAGCAAGGACAAGGCCAACCGCACCCGGGTCGCCCTGGACGGCGAGATCAACGAACAGCGCAAGCAGGTCGCGGTGATGGCCAAGCGCAAGGAGCAGGCCGAACGGGCCCTGACCGTGGCCACCACACCCAAGCCGCAGACCACCGCCGACGCCGGCTCCAACCGGGGCACCTCCAGCGCCAACGCGACAGCCGCGCCGCGCAACTCGGACGGCTCCTGGCCCTCCGAGTCGTGCAGCGTCAACGACCCCACCCCGGCCAGCGGCTGCATCACCCCACGCACCCTGCACGCGCTCAACCAGGCCAAGGCCGCGGGCTTCACCAGGTACGTCTCGTGCCACCGCCCCAGCGGCTCCGGTGAACACCCGAAGGGCCGGGCCTGCGACTTCGCGGCGCAGAAGGGCGGCTTCGGCGGGAACGCCACCGGCGGCGACAAGACGTACGGCAACAACCTGGCGGCGTACTTCATCCGCAACGCGGACCGGCTCGCCGTGCTCTACGTGATCTGGTACCGGCAGATCTGGCTGCCCAGCAGCGGGTGGAAGTCGTACAGCGGGGCGCACGGCACCCCGTCCACGGACCACACCAACCACGTACACCTGTCGGTCTACTGAGCCACGCGTCGTGATGCCTGTGAGTCATCCTGATGACTCACAGGCATCACGTGTGTCCGGGCCTGGCTACGTCGCCGGACGTACCGCTGATGTCGTCGCTCGTCGGACGACCCGGCCGCGGTCGGCGGGCAGCATCGCGGTATGCCTCGGATCCGACCCACCACCCGCAAGGCGCTGCTCACCCTGCACCTCGTCACCTCGCTCGGCTGGCTCGGCGCCGACCTGGTGCTGCTCACCCTCGGCATCGCCGTGCAGCGGGGCGCCGACCCGGCTGTGGTCTATCCGGTCACGGCCCTGGTCGGCACTGTGCTGTTCGCGCCGCTGAGCGTCCTGGTCTGGCTGATCGGAGTCGCCAGTTCGCTGCTCACCCCGTGGGGCCTGCTGCGCCACCGCTGGGTCCTGGTCAAGCTCGTGCTCACCACCGTGATGGTCGGGCTGGTGCTGTTCCTGCTCACCCCGAACCTGCGCCACGCCGGAGTGGTCGGCGCTGCCCTGCCCGCACGGGATCGCGCCGACCTGGTCATCGCGCCGGCGGTGTCGACCAGCCTGATGATCATCGCGACGGTGCTGTCCACCTACAAGCCGTGGGGCCGCCGTCCCACCTCCCGACCCGCCCGCCCCACCACAACTCCATGATCGGCGAGCAAGGGTGCGGGGCGGGTCAGGTGGGGTTTGGGGGGGTGTTGGTGTGGTCCAGGGCCGCGCCGAGGCGGGTGGCCAGGGCCAGGTGAGCGGCTTGGGCCTGGCGGAACGCGTACCGGAACAGTGGCGTCGGCGCGGTCAGGGTGATCTCGACGTCGATGCGGACCAGGCCGTCCGGCTCGGCGCGGAGTCGGGTGTGGTTGCGCACCGTGGTGGCCGGCCACTGGCGGGCCACCATGACGATTTCGTCGGCCCCGCTGATCAGCACGTCCGCGTGGTAGGTGGTCCGGAACCGCAGCGGACCGGCCACCAACCGGTCGTTGATCGTGTAGCTGGCCTGGGCCCCGGGCCGGGGCGGCACCCGGCGGACCCGGACGATCAGCGGATGCAGCTCGCCCTGCCGGGTCAGGTCGCTGAGCAACGCCGCCGCCTCGGCGGGTGAGCACCGGGCCTGGACGGTGTAGCTGAAGGTATCGCTGCTGAGCACACCGTCTCCCGCCGTCGTCTGGTCGCCCGATCGTCCCGTACCGATGTCTGGCTGGCAACGCCCCAGGGCCCCCAGCGCCGCGCCGGACCGGGCCGATGCGGCGACCTGTCACTCCCTGCGCCATTAAGGTCGGTTAGTACAAAATCTTCCGAAGGTGCCGGAGGGCGGCCAGCATGAACGGCGACTACCGATGAGTGGGCACGTGATGGTCTTCGCGCCCACTCCACAGCTGACGGTGACAGTGGACCAGCCCAACGACCACCCCGAGCTGCACCTGCACCCCGGCGGGCAGGGCGTCTGGCAGGCCCGGATGGTGATCTCCCTCGGCGTCGACGTGGTGCTCTGCGCCGCCCTCGGCGGTGAGATCGGCCAGGTGCTGGAGCCGCTGCTGGTCAGCGAGGGCGTGGACCTCAAGGCGGTGGTCCGGGACTCCGGCAGCGGCGGGTACGTGCACGATCGCCGTGAGGGCTCCCGGCAGGAGATCGCCGACGTGCCCGGGCAGCCGCTGAGCCGGCACGAGATCGACGAGCTGTACAACCTCGCCCTCGGCGAGGGCCTGCGGGCCTCGGTGAGCATCCTCAGTGGGCCGAACGAACCGTGGCTCGTACCAGCCGACCTGTACCGACGCTTCGCCGCCGACCTCGGCGCGAACGGCGGCCGGGTGGTGGTCGACCTCTCCGGCGATCACCTCGGTTCGGTGCTGGAGAGCGGGGTGTTCTTCCTCAAGGTGAGTCACGAGGAGTTGATCCGCGACGGTCGCGCCCGCAGCGACGACACCGAGGAGCTGACCCGGGCCATGTACGAGCTGCACGCGGGCGGCGCGGAGACGGTGGTGGTGAGCCGCGCCGACCAGCCGGCGTTGGCGCTCATCGACGGGGAACTGTTCCAGGTCGAGATGCCGCGGCTGGAGGCCGCCGACCCGCGCGGCGCGGGCGACTCGATGACCGCCGGAGTGGCGGCCGTCGTGGCCAGGGGCGGTGACATTCGGACCGCCATCCGCACCGGCGCCGCCGCCGGCGCGCTGAACGTGACCCGGCACGGCCTGGGCACCGGGCGACTGGACTCGATCACCGGCCTGGTGGACCGCGTCCGGCTGGTGCCGGCGGACAGCCGGCAACAGGAGCGGACCACACCGGACGAGTTGGCCGAGCGGGTGGCCGAGCGATGACAGTGCGGGTGTTGATCACCAACGACGACGGGATCGCGGCGCCGGGCATCCAGGCGCTGGCCTGGGCTGCCCGCCAGCGGGGCCTGGACGTGGTGGTGGCCGCGCCGATGGAGGAGGCGAGCGGCACCAGCGCCGCGATGAGCGCCATGGAACGCGACGGACGAGTCGTCGTGAACGAGCACCCGCTGCCGGACCTGGCGGGTGTGCCGGCGTACGGGGTCGCCGGGTCACCGGGCTTCATCACCCTGATCGCCCTGCACGGGGCGTTCGGCCCACCGCCGTCGGTGGTGCTCTCCGGCGTCAACCGGGGCGCCAACGCCGGCCGGGCGGTGCTGCACTCCGGGACCGTGGGCGCCGCGTTCACCGCCGCCACCAACGGCTGCCGGGCAATGGCGGTCTCCCTGGACGTGCTCTCCGCCGGCGAGGCGACGGCCGCGAGCGGTGGCGCCGCCGTGGACGCCGCCGCCCGGGTACGCGACGCCGAGCGGCACTGGAGCACCGCCGCGCGGGTCGCCCTGGACCTGCTCCCCCGGTTGACCTCCGCGCCGATGGAGAGCGTGCTCAACGTGAACACCCCGGATCTGCCGCACGGGCAGCTGCGCGGGGTACGGCGCGGCACCCTGGCCAGCTTCGGTCAGGTGCAGATGACTGTGGCCGAATCCGGCCACGGGTTCGTCCGTACCTCGCTGGAGGAGCCGGGGCAGGCAGCGCAGCCGGGCACGGACGTGGCGTTGCTCGCCGCCGGGTACGCGTCGGTGACGGCCATCCGAGCGGTCACCGAGGCGACCGACGTCGACCTGACCGGCCTGGACGAACAGCCCTGACGGAGACGCCCGGCGCGCTCAGGCGCCGGGCAGCACCTCGGGGGTGGCAGCGCCGGCGAAGTAGGGCTCCGGGGCGCCGAAGAGACCGAGCAGGCCGGTCACCCAGAGCTGCCGGTGCACGAACCGGCTCGGCTCGGTGACCACCAGCTTGACGTCGCTGACCTCGGCTGTCTGGAAGCCGGCGACCATGGCGCTGATGCCGACCGAGTCGATGAAGGTGACCAACCTCATGTTGAGTTCGATGCGCAGCGGGCGGCCCTTGGCCAGCACCTCTGCGATCGCTTCGCGCACCTCGTACGCTGTGTCGACGTCGATCTCGCCCCGCGGGGCTATCTCCACGACACCACCGGACAGAACCGACTTCACGATCGACAGGCTCACGCGAGCACCTCCACCCGCCCGTCCCCCGGGCGCCTCATCAGTACGCGGGCCGCGACCGAGAGTATTCCTCTGACGGCCTCGGTCGCCACCCCTCGGGATGAGCAATTCGCGGATCCGGGCCCACAAAGCCACCCATATCCGTACTTTTCAGTATCTGATTACTCAAGACTTTTCGTTATCTCACCATCGCCGATCGGTCGTGACCGACGCGCCGCCGAACCAGGGTAGCGGTCCGGACCCGGCGCACCCGACAAGCGGCCCGGGACGTACGCCTGCCCCGTGTGCCGTCGGCGTGTCGCCCACCGCCGGCCGGCGCGATCCGCACCGCCGGTTGCCGGCACGCCCTAGCATCGGCCGGGACACCCCGCGACGGAGAGGATCTTCAATGATCAAGCGACTTGCCGGGCTGGCCGGCGTCGGTGTTCTGCTCGCCCTCGTCCTGGCCTGCGGTTTCGGTGGCGGAGGCGACGATGACGACGATGACGACGACTTCGCCCGAGGTGTCGCCGTGTCTGCGGTGCGCTGAGTCGGCTGGCGCGCCGAGTTGCGGCGCGCCGAGCTACCGGTGCTCCGCGGAGGTCGGGGTTTGCGTCCGGCTGACGCGGGGCACTGCGGGGTAGGCGACACCGTGACGCGCTGGAAAGACGCCGAAGTCCGAAGTGGCCGGCGGCTTCGGCACCTGAGGAGGTAACCACGATGTTCGGAACCAACCTGCTGGACCGTCGCAGCAAGCCGGAGCGGATTGCGGACCAGGCCTGGGAGCACCTGCTCTCGGCCGTCAGCTACGCCGGGGACAGCGTGCGGGACACCGCCCGCTCGGCCCGCCAAAACAGCAGCGATCTCGCCGACGGGGCGGGTGACCTGGTGGGATCCGCCGCCGACGAGGCGCGCCGCCGTGCCTCGCTGGCCTTCGACGCGCTCGCCGGCCGCCAGCCGGCACTGCCCTGGACGCTCCTGATCGGCGCCGCGCTCGTCGGCGCCGCGGTCGGCTGGGCTGTCGGCTCCGCCGCTCGGGCCGCCGGCAGCCGGGACGACCACGCCGTCGACGACGTGGAGTTCGTCGACGTCGACCGCCCCAACTCCCCCGCCATCTGACCGACAACACCACTGCGGGCCCCGAGCGACTCAGAGTCGCTCGGGGCCCGCAGTGGTGTTGGGGTGGACCCGGTCCGCCGGGTGCCGGACCCCTCAGGCGGCCCGGCGGACCGGTGTTTGGTGGTGATCCGGGGTCCCGGCCCGGATCACCCGCTCAGCGACTCGTGCAGGTGATGGCGGCCGGGGAGGTGTTGCCACCGGTCCACGAGCCGAGGAAACCGGCGGTGGTGCTGGCGCCGGCGGCGAGCGCGCCGTTCCAGCCGCTGTCCCGGACCGACACGGCGGCCCCGGTCTGGGTGTGGGTGCCGCCCCAGAGCTGGTCGATGCGCTGGCCGTCGGCGAAGGTCCAGCCCAGCGTCCAGCCGGCGATGGGGGCGCTTCCGGTGTTGCGGACCGCCAGCTCGGCCTGGAAACCGCCCGACCAGGAGCCGGTCACCCGGTAGGTCGCCGCGCAACCGGCGGACGGCGGCGGGGTGGTCGGGGGCGGGGTGGTGGGCGGTGGCGTGGTCGGGGGTGGCGTGGTCGGGGGCTCGCCGCTGGTGGGGTCGGCGACCAGGATGCCGCGACCGTTGGTGCCGAGGTAGACCCGACCGTGGACACGCGGGTCGCCGGTCAGCGCCTCGGTCGGATTGCCGTACTGGTGGCGGTCGTCGTTGACGCGTACCCAGGTCGCGCCGGCGTCGTCGGAGCGGTGCACGCCCGGTTGACCGTTCACAGTGCCGTAGAGGAACACGGCGGGGTTGGTCCGCCCGGGTGCCGCCTTGCCGAAACCGACGTTGCCGGAGGCGCTGACGGCGCCCAGCCTGGTGAAGCTGGCGCCGGCGTCGGTGGAGCGCCACAGACCACCGGGCCCGGCCAGCCACAGTTCACCGGCCCGGCCCGGTAGGGCCTTGAACCGCACGTCGGTGGTGGGCAGCCCGGTCGCTGCCGTCGGGGTGAAGCTGGCCCCGCCGTCGGTGCTCAGGTAGAAACGCCCGCCGCTGAAGCCGTAGAACCGGGTGGGGTCGACCCGGTCGGACTCGATGGTGGCGTTCGCCGGGATGCCGGTCGACGCTGCCCAGGAGTTGCCGAAACCGACCGAGTGGACGACGCGTTGGCCCGCGTCGCCGGGCGCCCAGACGAAGCGGCTGCCGTCGGCCGCGGCGGCCACAGTGCCGCCCTGGTTGACCCCGGACGGTTCGGTGCCCTGGAACCAGGTGGCGCCGCCGTCGGTGGAGAAGGCGACATGGCTGTCGTTGGGCCGGTCGGCGTCGGTGAAATTGCCGGCGCGCACCAGCACTGCGGGCTTGCTCTCGGCGTAGTCCAGGCTGGTGGTCGTCGTGAAAACCGGCTGGGTGAACAGCATCGACGGGATCGCGTCCAGGTCGGTGTGCCGGAAGCCGCCGACGTCGCCGAGAGCGCTGATCAGGGGTGCGCCGCTGGGCGGGCTGATCAGGTCGAGGACGGCGGTCTCCTCCAGCCCCCGGACCATCGGCCGGAGGGTGAACTGACCGCCGGTGTCCCACTTGGTCAGGTCGGTGGTGCCGTAGATGGTGGCGCCGGTGCCGTACATCATGCGGTTGGAGTCGTGCGGGTCGATCTCCACCGACTCGTTCATCCAGCCGAGCTTGGGCGCGTCCTCCGGGGGTGCCGGGTTGAGACCGAAGGTCAACCACGGCACCGAGGTGATGTCCATGGTGTAGCGGCGGGACCTCTCCGGGTAGTTGCTGAACTCCCAGATCCGCGTCCAGGTCGCCCCGCCGTCGGTGCTGCGGAAGAAGATGGCGTCCGGCCACCAGGAGACCTGGGTGGCCACGAGCAGGGTGTTCGGGCGTTGCCGATCGATGGTCAGCCCGCTGTAGCCGAAGTAGGCGTCGGCGCTGGTGGAGGGCACCGGGCTGATCCGCGTCCAGGCCCCGGTCGACCTGGTGAACTTCCAGACGTCGCCCTTGCCGCCGTCGTACGGGCCGCCGGTGTCGCTGGTGGCGATGTAGAGGTGACCACCGACCGGGTCGACGACCCCCTTGTGGGCCAGGTAGCCGGTGGGCTGACCGGCGATGCGCGCCCAGGTGACGCCGCCGTCGGTGCTGCGGTAGACCGGGTTCTCCTTGTCCGCCACGCCCACGTAGATGGTCTGCGTGGTGGAGCCTGCGGTGCCGGTGCTCTTGTCGAAACTGACCCAGGTCAGACCCTGGTTCTGCCCGTTGTAGCCGTTCGGGTCGCTGGGGTCCGCCCGGTAGTTGCCGACGTTGGGGAAGGCGGCGACGCGGGCCCAGGTCACGCCGTGGTCGGTGCTGCGCCACAGCCCGTTTCCGCCCTCGGCGCCGTAGTACACGATGCTGTTCCGGTTGGGGTCGACGGCGAGCCGCTCCCCCATGCCCCGGCCCGGCATGTTGCCGCCGTTCTTGAACGGCAGCTCGGTGGCCTGCCAGGTGGCGCCCTTGTCGGAGGAGCGCAGAATCGCGCCGTTGTTCGGGTCCCAGCCGTTCGTGTACATGCCGACAGCGGCGTACACCCGGTTGGTCTGCACCGGGTCGGTGGCGATGCTGACCACGCCGTTGTAGCCCCACCGGTCGGCGCCGACCCAGTCGAGCAGCGGCGTCCAGGACTGGCTGGACTGTTCCCAGCGGTACGCCCCGCCGATGTCGGTGCGCGCGTAGATGAGGTTCTTCTCGGTGGGGTTGAAGACGATGCCGGGTACGAAGCCGCCGCCGCCCACCGGGACGTTCCGCCAGGTGTACGCCTCCGCTGTGGCCGGGGTGGGGGCCGACCCAGCGGCGGTGAACGGGACCACCACGACGGCTGTGGCGGCGGCCAACACGGACACGACCGTGCCGGCGAGACTTCTCCGCATCTGCGGTTCCTCTCGG
The DNA here is from genome assembly GCF_022229005.1 of Micromonospora trifolii. GTDB lineage: Bacteria > Actinomycetota > Actinomycetes > Mycobacteriales > Micromonosporaceae > Micromonospora > Micromonospora trifolii. The sequence goes on along the minus strand of NZ_JAKKFD010000035.1, from coordinate 23,858 downwards.
GAGGGAACCCCGGGGGACGGGGTCGATCGCCTGGGTGACGCCGTGGCCCGGGGGACGAGCACGACGACAGGGACGAGCGGAGCTGCCCTGGCTCCACCACCCGACGCGACGGCTCCCGCGATCGAGGAACGCGATTACCGTAACCGAAAGCTGCTCGCTTTGGAAGCGCTCCCATCATCGATGTTCGTCCCCGCCTCCCATCCGTGCCGCCCAGGTCGGGCCACGCCGTCACCCGGTCCGGGCGAGGGCGACTCACCCGGGGCGGCGGCAGGATCGCAGCACGGCGGACCTCCGGCCGCGGCCAGCACACGGTCCGCCATCGAACAGCGGAGGAGGGACAGATGGCCATCGCGGAGATAAACCGCACCGACCAGGACATCCAGTCCGCCGTGCTCGACGAGCTGACCTGGGAACCGCGGGTGCAGCCGCACGAGATCGGCGTGACCGTCGCCGAGGGCGTCGTCACCCTGACCGGCCGCGTGGACAGCTACGCCAAGAAGTGGGCCGCCGAACGGGCCGCCCACCGGGTCACCTCGGTCCGGGCCGTCGCCAACGACGTGGCCGTGCAGCTCGCCAACGGCACCGAGCGCGCCGACAGCGACCTGGCCGCAGCGGCCAGCCACGGGCTGGAGTGGGACGCGTTCGTGCCCATCGAGAAGCTCCAGGTCACCGTCTCGGCCGGCTGGGTGACGCTGCACGGCGACGTCGAGTGGGAGTACCAGCGCCGAGCCGCCGAACGCGCCGTGGCCCGACTGACCGGCGTACGCGGGGTGAGCAACGGCATCACCGTCCGACCGGCCACCGCGCCGGACGCCCGCAACCTCGCCGACCGGATCGTCGACGCCCTCACCCGGGCCGGAGCGACCGAGGCCGAACGGATCAGCGTCCGGGTGCACGGCGACACCGCGATACTCGCCGGGCTGGTGCACTCGATGCCCGAACGGGCCGAGGTCGAGCAGGTGGCCTGGTCCGCGCCGGGCATCCGGGAGGTGCAGAACCACATCGCTGTCGCCCCGGTCCTGCGCTGAACGGACGCGGGCGCCCGCTCAGCGGGCGCTGAACGGACGCGGAACCACCCGGGGTGGGTGAGCCCGCCTCACCCACCCCGGGAGCAGGCTGGTGGCATGAGTGATCCGAACGGGCTGATCCAACCGGGACGCACCGCGCCCGGCTTCACCCTGCCGGCCACCCCGGACGGGGCTCTGCTGGGGCCCGAGCAGTTCCGTGGCCGGCCGGTCGTGCTCGCCTTCTACCCCGCCGACTGGAGCCCGGTCTGCGGCGACCAGATGTCGCTCTACCAGTCGGCGGCACCCGTCTTCGCCCAGTACCAGGCGGTGGTGCTCGGCCTGTCGGTGGATGGCATCTGGTCACACCGGGCGTTCGCGGAGAGCCGGGGCATCGAGTTCCCCCTGCTGGCCGACTTCGAGCCGAAGGGCGAGGTGGCCCGCAGCTACGGCGCGTACATGCCGCACGGTGAGGCGGCCCGCGCGCTGGTGGTGCTGGACCCGGCGGGGCAGGTGACCTGGAGCTACCTGTCGCCGCCCGAGGTCAACCCCGGCGCCGACGGCATCTTCGACGCGCTGGACCGACTCGCCGCCGATCGGAAGGTGATGGCCGGATGAGCACGCCACTGCAGGTCACCGCCCGACTTCGAGACCCGGTGACCACCGACGACCACATCCGGGGGCCGTCCGACGCGGCGGTGACCATCGTCGAGTACGGCGACTTCCAGTGCCAGTTCTGCGGTGCCGCGTACCCGAACCTGCACGAGTTGCTGCGGCAACGGGCCGACACCGTACGACTGGTGTACCGCTACTTCCCGATCGCCAACGTGCACCCGTACGCCGAACGGGCCGCCGAGACGGCCGAGGCCGCCGGGGTTCGGGGCCGGTTCTGGGAGATGCACGACTGGCTCTACGAGCATCAGGACCAGCTCGACCCTGTGCACCTCTCGCTCGGCGTCGAGCAGGTCGGGTTGCCGCCGGACGAGCTGAACGCCGAGGTGGAGAACCGTGCGCACGCGGACCGGGTGCGCCGGGACTTCGTGGGGGGCATCCGCAGCGGGGTGAACGGCACCCCCACCCTGTTCGTCAACGGCGTCAGGCACGACGGCGGGTATGACCTGCCCGACCTGCTGACGGCCGCTGACGCCGCCGCCAACGCCTGACCCGATCAGATCAGCCGCAGCTCGCGCGCCCGCCGGACCGCCTCGCGCCGGCGGGTCGCGTCGAGTTTGCGGTAGATGTTGCGGACGTGAGTCTTCACAGTGTTGACCGAGAGGGACAACTCGCTCGCGATCTCCACGTTGGACAGGATGCTCTGCAGGTAGCGCAAAATGGTCAGCTCCCGCTCGGTGAGCGGCTCGTCGAGCGCGCCCCTGGGCCCGGCGGCCGGCCCGGGGGTGCTCTGCCCGGCCCCTCGCACCAGGTCACTGACCAGGGCGAAGTGCGCGGTGCCCGCGTCCAGGTGCACGGCCAGCAGGTCCCGCACCTGTGGTTCGGCGCGGGTGAAGACCCTCCGACAGCCCTGCGGGCCGGCCAGGTCCAGCGTCTGTTCCAGGATCCGGCCCGCCCGACGTCCGTCCCCGGCGCGTTCGGCCAGCACCGCGTCGAGCAGACCGGCGTCCAGGCGTACCGGTAGCGGCCAGGCCGTGGCGGCCGGTGCCTGCCAGTCCGGCAGGGTCCTCCCGGCTGCGCCGGCGTCGCCGGCGAGCAGTTGCACCTTCGCCAACGTCACCGCGAGCACCGGGTCGGCACCGTCGTCAGAGGCGTCGGCCAGCAGGTCGCGGGCGGAGTCCAGGTCGCCCCGCGCGGCCCGCAGTTCGGCTTCGGCGGCCCGCAGCAGACCGGTCACCTCGGCGGCGGACGGCCGGTGGGCCAGCGCCTCCCTGGCCCGGACGAGCAGCCGCTGACCGGCCGCCGGGTCACCGGAGTCGCGGGCAAGCTGCGCCCGGCACAGCGCGGCCACCGCCGCCGCCACCGGTTCGTCGGACACGGCGGCCAACCAGTCGTCGCCCACCTCGGGGTTGCCGGCCCAGCCGCCCGCCGTGTCGAGCGCCGGGAGGGCGAGGGCGAGGTTCGCTGTGGCTTCCTCGGGCTGGTCGCGCAGCAGCGCCACCACGGCGAGAGCCAGATACGCGTGGCCGCAGTCGAGCCGACAGGACCAGCCCCGACAGGGCGGCATGGCGAGTGCGTCCCGGGCCGCCTGCTCGGCTGCCCGCAGCTCGCCGCGCACCGCGAGCAGCAGCGCGGCCCGGCTCGCGGCGACCAGCTCGGTGCGCCGTCGGCCGGCCTCACGAGCCGCCGCCCGGGCTCGGACGAACCGGGCGGTGGGCAGCGACCCGTCGGCCAACTCGACCAGCCCCAGCGCGGTGCCGGTGAACGCCCGCAGGTCCAGGTCGTCGGCGGCGCCGCCACCACCGGCCGTCGGGGCGGAACCGGTCACCCCGGTCGGCAGCCGGGTCGGCGTCGCCTCCGCCGGGCGGGTGCGCAGCAGGCGAGCGGCGGCGGCCCGAACCTCAGCGCGGTCGTCGGCGAGCCGGGCCACCGTCAACTCCAGCGCGGTGACCAACCGCAGGAACCGGTCCCGGCGCGGCACCGGCAGTCCCGCGGCGTGCCCGGCGGCGGTCCGCAGGTGACCGTTGGCGGCCGGCAGGTCACCGGCGTACGCGCGCTCGGCGGCGCAGGCCAATGCCACCTCCGGGTCGGCGCGGATCACCTCCGCCGGCGGCGGCGCGGGTGCCGGGGCGTGCACCGGGTCCCGGTCGTAGCGGGTCAGCTCCGGCCAGTGCGCGACGAACAGGTCACCGGCCAGGTCCCAGCGGCCGGCGGCCAGGGCGTGCCGCAGACCGTCGGCGGGCCGGCCGTCGCCCGCGTACCAGTCGGCGGCCCGGACGTGCAGCTCGCGCAGTTCGTCGGCGGGCAACCGGGCCAGGTCGGCGCGGAGCAGGTCGGCGAGCAGGGACTCGCACCGGTACCAAGGCGGCCGGGTGTCCTCCCGGTGCAGCAGACCACCGGTCCCGGCCAGGTCGGCCAACGCCTGCCCGGCGTCGGCGCGGCCGGTCAGCGCCTCGGCCAAATCGGCGCAGACGGTGTCGACGACGGCGGTACGGCGCAACAGGTCCGCCTCGGCCGGGTCGAGCGTCGCCAACACCTCCTCGTGCAGGTAGCCGGCGATCTCCGGCTGGTCTCCGCCGAACTGCCCCACCCAGCGCTCCGGGTCGGGCTGTCCGCGTACCGCCAGGGCGGCGATACGCAGCGCGGCCGGCCAGCCGCCGGTGCGCTCCCGCAGCCGGCGCACTGTGGTCGCCGGCAGCGCTGCGGCGTGGGCGGTGAGCAGGTCGGCCACCTCGTCGTCGGTGAACGCCAGCTCGTCCGGGCCGATCTCGGTCAGCTCGCCGGCGAGGCGGAGCCGGTGCAGTGGCAGGTGCAGTCCGGCCCGCGCGCCGATCACCAGACGGAGCCGTCGTCCGGCGTGCCGCAGCAGGAACTCCAGGCCGGTCAACGCCGCCGGGTCGGCGACCCGGTGCAGGTCGTCCAGGATCAGCAGCACCGGCCGGTCGGCGGCGGCGAGCGTGGCGGCCAGCGCCTCCAGTTGGTCGGGGCGCGGAGGCCGGTCGGGCACCGGGCCGTCCTCCGTCGCCCCGGTCGCCGAGCGCAACGCCGCGGCGAGGTACGCCCAGAGCCGGTCGGAGTCGTCGCCTGCCTCCACCGACATCCACGCCGAGACCGGGTCGTCAGCCGACGAAACCGACAGGTCGCCGGAGTCCGGCACGACAGCGCCCGGCTCCACGTCGGGCGGCGCGCCGCCCAGCCGCACCCAGGAGGCGAGCAGTGTGGTCTTGCCCCAGCCTGCGGGGGCAGCCACCAGGGTGACAGGCCCCGCGCTGCCCTCGTCCAACCGGCGCAGCAGGCGGGGCCGCGCCACCACCGGCTCCGGCGGCACGGCCGGCGTCAACCGGGACGCCAACAGCGGTGGCCCAGGTGCCGGTTCGACGCGTAGGTGTTCCTGTTCCGGCACCCAGCCCCACCCCCACCACGCGCTCCGCCCCCGGTCGGCGAGCGGTTACCCGGCACGGGCCGGTTCACCCCTTCCGGGCGAGCGCGCTTCACCCGGGAGCGACAGACGATCGGGGGACGTGGACCGGGAGGACGGGTGGTACCGATGGGACGGCTGGCGCGGGCGGGACCCGCCCTCGGCGGCGCGGCGCTGGCCGGGGCGACGCGGTTGCTGCGCGTACCCCGTCGGGGTGGCCGACCGGGCGCGGACGGCGACGCTGCCGGACCGGCCCGGTGGGAGGTGGTGACCGTCGACCGGCCGCCGGAGCAGGTGCTTCCGGACGGCCGCTGGCCGGAGCCGCTGCGCCGCCTGGACGGGGCTGTCGAGGTGCGGGTGCGCCCGGCGCCCGGCGACCGGGGCACCGAGCTGGCCGCCCGGCCACTGGCCGGCGTCACCCCGCCCACCGGGCTGGCCGCGCACCTGGTCGGCGACGACCCGGGTCTGCTGGTCCGCCGGACCCTGCGCCAGATCAAGCAACGGGTGGAGGCCGGTGAGGTGCTCCGCGCGGACCGCTCCGCGCTGGACCGCCCCGAGGTCCACGGGTGAGGGCGCTGTGCTGGGTGGCCGCCGACGACCTGGCGGTACGCGAGGTGCCCGACCCGGAGCTGCGCAACGAGCGTGACGTCATCGTCCGGGTCCGGCGCAGCGCCACCTGCGGAGGTGACCTGCCGCTGCTGGCCGGCCGCCACCCGCTGCTGCGGCCCGGCGACGTGCTCGGCGCGGAGTTCCTGGGCGAGGTGGTGGAGGTCGGCCCCGGGGTCCGCCGACACCGTGCCGGCGATCGGGTGGTCGTCGGCGCGAGCGTGGCCTGCGGCGGCTGCTGGTACTGCCGCCAGGGCCTGCACTCCTGCTGCGACAACGCCCAGGCCGACCTGCCCGGTGCCGACCCCGACTGGGCCCGCTCCGACGCCGGCTGCTTCGGCCGGCCCCGGGCGGCGGGCGGCTTCGCGGGCGGCCACGCCGAGTACGTGCGGGTGCCGTACGCCGACGTGAGCGCCTTCCGGGTGCCGGACGCCGTCGACGACGACCGGGCGGTGTTCGCCGCCGACGTGGCGCCGACCGGGTGGCTCGCCGCCGAGTTGGGTGCGGTGCGCCCCGGTGACGTGGTGGCGATCTGGGGCGCCGGTGCGGTGGGCCAGTTGACCGCCCGGGCTGCGGTGCTGCGCGGCGCCGCCCGGGTGCTGGTGGTGGACCGGCACGAGCAGCGGTTGCGGATGGCCGAGCGGCACTCCGGCGCCGAGCCGCTCGACTACCGCCGCAGCGACGTCGCGGCCGAGCTGCGCGACAGCAGCGGGGGGCGCGGGCCGGACGTGTGCGTGGTGGCGGTCGGCACGCCACCGCCCCGGTCGAGGGCCGACCGGTTCGGTGGCCAGCACGCCGACCGACCGGACGCGCTGCGGGAGGCCGTGCACGCGTGTCGCAAGGGCGGCGTGGTGGTGGTGCTCGGCACGGCGGGCGGGTTCGTCGACGCGTTCCCGCTGGGCGCGCTGACCGAGCGGCGGCTCACGCTGCGCGGCGTCGGTCGACCGGATCTGCGGGACGTGCCGATGCTGCTGGACCGGATGGCCCGCGACGAGCTGCGGACCGAACACCTGGCCACCCACCGGCTGCCGTTGGCGCAGGGCCCCGAGGGGTACGCGCTGTTCCGGGACCGGGCCGACGGCTGCGTACGCGCCGTGTTCACGCCGTGACCGCCTCCTCGTGATCGCTGATCGGCGACCACGAATGGCAGACTCTGAGGATGACTGGCGAGCGAACGTACGACGTGGTGCTGTTCGGAGCGACCGGGTTCACCGGCGGCCTGACCGCCGAATACCTGGCCCGACACGCGCCGGCCGAGCTGCGCTGGGCGTTGGCCGGGCGCAACCCGCAGCGCCTCGCCGCCGTACGGGACCGGCTCGCCGCGATCGAGCCGAGGCTGGCCGATCTGCCACTGCTCACCGCCGACGTGACCGACGCCGACTCCCTGCGGGCGGTGGCGGAGAGCGCCCGGGTGGTGGCCAGCACTGTCGGCCCGTACGTCCACCACGGGGAGCCGCTGGTCGCGGCCTGTGCCCGGTCCGGCACCGACTATCTGGACATCACCGGCGAGCCGGAGTTCGTCGACAGCATGTACGTGCGTCACCACGCCGAGGCGACACGCACCGGCGCGCGGCTGGTGCACGCCTGCGGCTTCGACTCCATCCCGCACGACCTGGGCGTCTGGTTCACCGTCAAGCAGCTGCCCGCGGACGTCCCGATCACGGTGGACGGGTACGTGCGCGCCGGCGGCCGGTTCTCCGCCGGCACGTACCACTCGGCGCTCACCGCGTTCTCCCGTACCGGGCAGGCCAGCCAGGCCGCCCGGGATCGCCGGGCGGTCGAGCCGCGCCCCACCGACCGGCGGGTTCGGGCGGTGCCCGGCCGGCTCGCCCGTTCGGCGGAGCTGGGCATCTGGACCGTGCCGCTGCCGACCATCGACCCGCAGGTGGTCCGCCGCTCGGCCGCGGCCCGCCCGGAGTACGGCCCGGACTTCCGCTACCGGCACTTCGCCGCTGTGAAGCGGCTGCCCACAGTGCTGGCCGGGGCGGCCGGGCTCGGCGCGCTGATCGGGCTGGTGAAGCTGCCGCCCAGCCGACGCTGGCTGCTCGGCCGGCTCGCGTCCGGGCAGGGGCCCACGGCAGAGCAGCGGGCGTCGTCCTGGTTCCGGGTCCGGTTCGTCGGCACCGGCGGTGGGCAGCGGGTGGTCACCGAGGTCGCCGGCGGTGACCCCGGCTACGACGAGACGGCGAAGATGCTCGCCGAGTCGGCGCTGTGCCTGGCACTCGACGAGCTGCCACCGACCGCCGGGCAGCTCACCCCGGTCGCCGCGATGGGTGACGCGCTGTTCGACCGGCTCGTCCGGGCCGGGCTCACCTTCCGGGTGCTCAAGCAGGAGACGCGGGAGCCCTCGGCTTGACCCTCGACCGGGTCGAGGGGGCAGGATGCCCAGCGTGAGCGACCTGCACAGCATCGGCGAGCTGGCCCGGGCCAGCGGCCTGACCGTCAGCGCCCTGCGCTTCTACGACTCGGCGGGGGTGCTGGAGCCGACACTGGTCGACCCGGTGACCGGCTACCGCTGGTATGCCGGGGAGCAGATCGCCCCGGCCCGGCTGGTGGCCGGGCTGCGTCGGATCGGCATGCCGGTGCCGGAGATCGCCGCCGCGGTACGCGCCGAGCCGGCGGTGGTGCACCAACTGCTCGACGCGCACCTGCGCCGGCTGATCGACGGGCTCAGCGACGCCCGCCGCGAGGTCGACCGGCTCCGGGCCCTGGTCGACCCGGCCCCGCCGACCGCCACCACGCTCCTGGTCGCCCCCGCCGCCCTGGCCGCCGCGCTCGACGCGGTGCGCTTCGCCGTCGGCGTCGATCCGGAGCTGCCGATGCTCGCCGGAGTGCTGTTCGACCTGGAGTCCGACGGCGTCCGGCTCGTTGCCACCGACAGGTACCGGCTCGCGCTGGCTCGGGCCGCGGCCGACGTCGACGGACCGCCGGTGCGGGTGTTCCTGCCGGTGGCCCTCGTCGACCAGCTCCGGCCACTGCTCGACACCGCCGACACCTGGCCGGTACGGCTGACAGTGGCGGGCGCGGACCTGCGGGTGCGGGTGGCCGACAGCACGCTGACCGGCACCGCCCTGCCGTACGACTTCCCGGACTACCACCGGCTGCTGCGTCAGTCCGTCGGTGAGCGGCCGACCGCGCGCCGGATCCCGGTGGACGTGGCAGCGCTGCGCGCCGCGCTGGCCGACCCGGCGGCCCCCACCGTCGCCCTCGACCACGACGGCACGACCCGGGAGGTCACAGTGCTCGGCGTCGACGACCAGGGCTGCCTGCGGCTGCTCCCGGCCGCCGAGCTGACCTCCGACGCGCTGCGGGTCGGGGTGGACGGTGGTTACCTGCTGGACGCGCTGAACGCGGCCGGCGCGCCGCAACTGGTACTGGAGCTGGATGGGCCGATCGCCCCGCTGGCCGTGCGCCGGACGGACGACGCGGACACCTACTCGGTGCTGATGCCGATCCGGCTCTGACCGCGCGGCCGGCACTCCCCGTCCCGAACAGAGATGCGCGCGACGGTAGCATCGGGTGGTTCACCTGTGAACCCCGGACGGAGGCGTACGGAGCAGCATGCTCGACATGGAGTTGATCCGGAAGGATCGCGAGGCGGTGGCGACCGCGCTGGCGAAGCGTCTGGATCCCGCCGAGGTCACCAGTGCCCTGGACGAGATCCAGCGGCTCGACCAGGAACGCCGCGCCCTGATCACGGAAATCGACGCCGAGCGGCAGCGCCGCAAGGCCGAGGCCCGGGCGTACGCGCAGGCGAAGCGCGCCGGCGAGGAGCCGCAGGCCGCCGCGCCGGAGGCGGAGCGTAAGCAGCTCGCCGAGCTGGAGTCCCAGCTGGACGAGGTGCAGGCCCGGCTGCGCGACGCGATGAGTGAGCTGCCCAACCTGCCCAGCGACGACGTGGTAGCCGGCGGCAAGGAAGCCAACCGGGTGGTGAAGACCTTCGGTGAGCCTCCGGTGATCGAGAAGGTCCGCGACCACGTGGAGCTGAGCCGCGCGTTGGGCCTGGTCGACTACGAGCGCGGGGTCAAGCTCGGTGGGTCCGGTTTCTGGATCTACACCGGGGTTGGCGCCCGGCTGGAGTGGGCGCTGCTCAACTACTTCGTCGACCAGCACATCAAGGCCGGCTACGAGTTCCTGCTCCCGCCGCACCTGCTGCTGGATTCGGCCGGCTTCGCCGCCGGGCAGTTCCCCAAGTTCTACGACGACGTCTACCACCTGGACTCGGCGTCCGCCCCGCGCGGCCAGTTCCTGCTGCCCACGTCGGAGACGGCGATCCTCGGCGCGTACCAGGACGAGATCCTGGAGACCCCGAAGCTGCCGCTGAAGGCGTTCGCGTACACCCCGTGCTACCGGCGCGAGTCGGCCGGCTCGCACTCGGACGAGCGCGGCACGGTGCGGGGGCACCAGTTCAACAAGGTGGAGATCTTCCAGTTCACCCTGCCGGAGCAGGCCGACGCGGCGCTGGAGGAGATGCTCGCCCACGCCGAGGGCCTGGTCGAGGGGCTGGGTCTGCACTACCAGCGCACGCTGCTCTCGGCAGGTGACGCCAGCGCCTCGATGAAGAAGACCCTCGACATCGAGGTGTGGATGCCGAGCACCGGCAAGTACAAGGAGGTGTCGTCGGTCTCCTGGGCCGGCGACTACCAGGCTCGTCGGGCGGCCATCCGTTACCGCGAGCCGGGCGGCAAGCAGACGCGCTTCGTGCACACCCTCAACGGGTCGGCGCTGGCGACGAGCCGGCTCTTCCCGGCCATCCTGGAGCAGTACCAGCAGGCCGACGGCAGCGTCCTGGTCCCCAAGGTCCTCCAGGACCGCCTGGGCACCGACCGCCTGACCCCCCGCTAACCGGGTCGTTCGACGGGGGCGGGGTCCACCCCGTGCCCCCGTCGACGCATCCGCACGCCCAGCACGGCGAGCAGGACGAGAGCGGCCAGCAGCAGTGCCGGGCCGACCGAGTCGAGGGCGCTGGCCAGTGTGTGTTGTAGCTGGGACGCCGCTTGGATTACCGGGTCGTGCAGGGCGTCGCGGCGGCCGGCGGCCAGCCTCAGCTCGTACCAGCCGTACCAGGCGACGTAGCCGCCGGCGAGCAGCAGCACCAGGCCACTGAGGCGGGGCACCAGCGCGCCGGCGACGCGCAGCCGGGCCACCAGGCCGTCGCGCAGCAGCGCCACCCCGAGCGCGGCGACAGCTACCACCAGACCCATCCCGAGGGCGTACGCGCCGAACAGCGCCAACCCCTGACCGGTCGAGCCGGCCTGGAGGCTGGTCACCACGATGGCCAGGAACGGCGCGATGGCGCAGCCGAGCGACGCCAGCGCGTACGCCGCGCCGAACAGCGCCATCGACGGCCAGGACCGGGTCAGCCGGGGCGCCCGGGCGGACCGGCCGGGGGCGGGCAGCCGCCGACCGGCGAGCAACCAGCAGCCGGCCAGGACCAGCAGCACCCCGAGCGCCACGGTCAGCCACGGCAGCCGCGGCCGCAGCCAGCCGGCCAGCGGCGCGAGCGCCAGGCCGAACGCGCCGAACACCAGCACGTACCCCACTGTCAGCCCGGCCGCCGCGGTGAGCGCGCGGCCGACCGCGCCGCGGGTGTCCGACGTCCCGGCGACCAACAGCGAGAGGTACGCGGGCAGCAACGCGAAGCCGCACGGGTTGACCGCGCCGAGCATGCCGGCGGTCAGCGCGAGCAGCAGTGTGGCGGTCACGCCCCGGCCAGTGCGGCGACCTTGGCGGTGAGCGCCTCACCGTCCAGGAATCCCTGGTGGACGACAGTGCCGTTCCGGTCGATGATCACGAAGATGCTCTGCTCGGTCACCTTGAACCGCTTCCAGAGCGCGCCAGTGGTGTCCTCGATCTGGGGCGTCGCGCCGAGGTCGAACTCGGTGACGAACTCCTTCATGGCCTTGCGCTCGCCCAGCCCGGCGACGCCGATGATCGGCACGGTGTCCCGGTACCGGGGTTCGATCTCGGCCACCGTCCAGGCCTGGCTGGCGCAGGTGGCGCACCACGGCGCCCAGAACCACAGCACCACCGGTTTGCCGGCGAGTTGTGCCGCGTCGAACGCGGCACCGCCGAGGGTGGTCCCGGTGAAGCGCAGCACGGCCGGGACCTGCGCCGGCGCGGCGGGTGGTCCGCCGGTCGCCGTGCCGGTCGGGGTGGGCGGGGCACCGGTCGAGGCCGGGGTCGATCCGGCGGCGGTGGGCCCACCCGGCGCGGTGCCGGTGCAGGCGGCGACGCCGAACAGGGCCACCACCAGCGCCCCGGCGGTCGCGGCACGGCGTAGCTGCCCGGCCCCTGTCCACGCCCTGCTGATCCGCATCCGCTTCTCCGTTCCGGTCCGGAAGGGACCCCTGCTGGGCCTGTCGGTTCGCTACTCGGCCTTGGCGAGTCGGAGAGCCAACTCCGGGCAGACCTTGACCGCCTTCAGCGCGCCCTCGCGCAGCCAGGTCGGCACGGGGGTGGCCGGGAAGGCGGGGTATCCGTTCGCGTCGAGCCGGATGAAGTCCGGTACGACGTGCGCGCAAAGGCCGTGCCCGTCGCAGCGGGACCAGTCCAGTGTGAGTTTCTGCGGGTTCGCGTCGGGTGCGCCCGGCAGCCCCATCACGCCCTTGACCCGCCGGCCACAGCCGTCACCGGTGCTGTGCAGCCGCAGGTCCTCGGCGAAGACCTCGATCGCGGAGAGCGCGAACCGGGCGGTGCCGTCCGGGTGGCTGCACGCGCCCCGGCCCTTGACCTCGCCGGCGGCGGCGCGCACCACGTCCGCCGGTTGGCTGCCGGCGACGGCCAGGTCCACGGCGCGAGCCAGGTCCGGCAGGCCCATCTTGCACGGCCCGCACTGGCCGGCGGACTCGCCGGCCAGGTAGCGCACCACCTGGGCGGCCTCACCGAGCGGGCAGGTGTCGACACCGAGCGGGACGATGATGCCGGCACCGAGGGTGCCGCCGACAGCGGCCAGGCCCTTGCGGGAGACCTCGGCCTTCTCCGCCGCCTCCGGGGTGATCCACTTACCGTGGTACCCGCCCATCAGGATGCCCTGGACGTCCGGCACCTCGCAGAGGTCGAGGACGTCGCGCAGCGGCATGCCGGCGGTGCACTCCACCACGGCCGGTCGGCCCGCCGCACCGGTCACTGTGAGCAGTACGGTGCCGGGCTCGTCGTCGGTGCCGAGCGCCGCGTACTCGTACGGGCCCAGTCGGGCGCCGACGGCGAGTTGCGCGAACGTCTCGGCGTTGGACAGCAGTGTGGGAAGGCCGCTGACCCCGGAGTCGCTGGAGCGCTTCTTGGTGCCCGGCGGGATGTGCGGCAGCCCGTTGATCCCGTTGACCAGTGCGCCGCCCTCACCGGAGATGAACCGGTGCGGCACTGTGACGATAGTCGTCTGCACCGGCATCCGGCGCTCGTCGAGCGCCTCCATCAGCGAGTCCCGGCCGACGCCGTCGTCCGCCACGCCGATCACGATCTCGTCGGCGTCCAGCGCGTACGCGGCCAGCGCCGCCCCGTCCAGGATCAGGTGCGGGGCGCGGGTCAGCAGCACCTTGTCCTTCCAGCTGGCCGGCTCCCCCTCGGTGGCGTTGACGACCACCACGGCGGCCAGGTCCTGCCGCTCGCAGGACTCCAGCACCGCGCGCAGTTTGCGGGCGAACGGGAAACCCGCTCCGCCCTTGCCGTTGAGCTGCATGCCCTCGGCGAGCTGGAGCAGCTGCGCCGGCTCCATCGGGCCGATCGGTCCGTGCACCTCCTCGTGCGCGAGCAGGTCGAGCCGGCCGTACTCGGCGAAGCCGGCGGTGAGCCGGGGTTCGCCGACACAGGCGACAGGTGGTACGGCGGTCCGCATCACTTCGCCTCACCCCGCAGCCCGGCCCAGTACGCCCCGTCCACCGCGTCGGCGCTGGCCTTGCGGCGCTTGGACTTGCCCTCACCGGCTGCCCGTCGGGCACGGCGGGACGCCAGGTCGACAAGGGTCGGGGTGTCGTCGACGGGCGGCGCCACCTCGTCCGGCACGTATCTGGCCGGCGGACGCCAGTAGTCCGGCTCCTCGGGCAGGTCGTCCTCGACGCTGTGTCGACCGCTGCCGCTGCGCGGCGCCGACGAGATCGGGCTGCTGGAGACCGGGCCGGCCGAGATCGGCTCGACGGAGATGGGGCCGGCGGAGATGGGCTCGTCAGCCTGCCACCGGCGTGGACTGTCCCACGGCTCCTCGGCGTCTTCGACTGTCGGTTGCGGCGGCGCCGAGTAACGGCTCCCGTCGTCCTCGCTGCGGGACCGGCGACGAGACCGCTCGGCGGCCGGCTCGTCGGCGCGCCGCCGGCCGGTCGGCACGGCCTCGTCGCGGGTGCGGGAGCCGCGCCGCCGGGTCACCGGCTCCAGCTCCTCCTCGTCACGTCGGAACGTGCCGGTGTCCTCCACGCTGCGGCGGGCCGATCGGCTGGTGGTGGTCTCCTCGGCCCGACGGCTGCGCGAGGACCGTTCGGTGTCGCGGCGGGCCGCCGGCTCCTCCTCCCGCCGACGTCGGCTGGGCCGGGTCGGCTCGACGAGGGAACCGGGCTCGGGCACCACCGGGACTGTGAACCGTTCGGGATCACGTCGCGCGGCCGGCGCGGCCCAGGTGGCGGTGGTGGTCTCCGCCCAGGCGGGACGCTTGTCGGCGGCCTTGCTGCGCCGACCCAACCCGGCCAGCAGCGATCGGGCGGTCTTCGCCTCCTCGGCCCGGCCTACCATCACCGCGTTGCGCACCGCGGCCTGGTGCTGCTCGCGGCTGCGCCGACCGATGGTGACCGAGAACCGGACCAGCAGGGCAAGCACCACCAGCAGAATGCAGCCGAGGTAGCTGAACATCACCCAGGGCGCTGCGGCCCGACCGGCGTTGAGGCCGTGAAAGACAGCGAACGGCCAGGCCAGGTAGGCGGTGGAGTGCAGCGTGCGCCACAACCACTTCGGACCGACGCTGGCGAAGCGGGCCCGGATGATGCCGGTCCAGATCACGCTGACCATCAACAGCGCGGCCACCGTGCCGAGCCCGACGTAGAGCCCCCGGCCACCGACGAACGGCACCAGCGCGTCGGTCGCCGCCGCCCGCCCGGTGGCGACCTTGGTGAGGACGTGGAAGCCGAGCCCGGCCACGCCCAGCACGCCGGTGGCCCGGTGTGCCGACTGCATCAGCACCCGGTGCGAGATGCGCAGCACCAGTCGGTCGGTGGCGAGCAGGCCGAGCATCACTGTGAGGCTCAACGCCACCAGGGAGACCACCCCGGCGAAGAACTCGGTGAAGAAGAAGCCGTACGCGTACGCCGTCTGACCGGCGCCGGTCAGCATGACCGCCGCCCAGAGCGCGGCGAGCAACGACGCGATCAGCAGGGCGCCCGCCGACCGCGACGGGGTGCGCACCCCTCGACTGCTGGCGCTGGTCCGGACCGTCGCCGCCTTCTTGTCCTGCTGTGCCCGGGCCATCTGCTCCTCGATCGTCTCGCGGCGGCGTACCACCGGCCGACCCCTGCTCCCCCATCCAGTACGGACCGGCGGGGCGCGCGGATCACCCGCCGACGAAAATTTCTGGGCCGACATCGAACCGAGGGGTGCGGCCGTGCGTTGTACCCGCTCCCACCACCGATCCGGACAGCGACGGATGTCCATGCGTTGACAGTCGCTGCAACACGCTTGTAACCTTTCAGCAAATTTCAGCCAGCCTTGCAAGATTTCGGCAAGCCGGCATCCCCCCACCGCACCACCACCCCCGCTTCCGCTCCCGTCAGGAGTCCCCATGCACCGACGTCGACGCGGCTCGGCGCTCCTCGCCCTCGGCCTGATCGCCAGCCTGCTCGTCCCCACCGCCGTGACGGCACCCCCGGCCGTCGCCGCCCCGTCCGGCGGCAAGAAGGTCATCGTCCAGCTCTTCGAGTGGAACTGGCCCTCGGTGGCCAGCGAGTGCCAGAGCACCCTCGGCCCGAAGGGTTACGGCTACGTACAGGTCTCACCCCCGCAGGAGCACGTGCGGGGCAACCAGTGGTGGCTGGCGTACCAACCGGTCAGCTATCGGATCGAGTCCCGCAAGGGCACCCGGGCCCAGTTCCAGTCGATGGTGAACACCTGCCACGCGGCCGGGGTCAAGGTGATCGTCGACGCGGTCGTCAACCACATGTCCGGTCAGGACAACGGCGGCACCGGCTGGGCCGGCTCGTCCTACTCGCACTACGACTACCCGGGCATCTACCAGACGCAGGACTTCCACCACTGCGGCCGCAACGGCGGCGACGACATCGCCAACTACAACGACCGGTACGAGGTGCAGAACTGCGAGCTGGTCAACCTCTCGGACCTCAAGACCGAGTCGGACTACGCCCGCACGAAGATCGCCTCATACCTCAACGACCTGCTCTCGCTCGGCGTCGACGGCTTCCGAATGGACGCCAGCAAGCACATGCCGGCCGCCGACATCGCCGCCATCAGGGGCAAGCTGTCCCGCTCCGCGTACATCGTTCAGGAGGTCATCCACGGCGCCGGCGAGCCGGTGCAGCCGACCGAGTACACCGGCAACGGTGACGTGCACGAGTTCCGCTACGGCAAGGACCTGGCCCGGGTGTTCCGCTCCGAGCGGTTGGCGTACCTGCGCAACTTCGGCGAGGGCTGGGGACACCTGCCCACCGGCCCGGCCTCGGTGTTCGTCGACAACCACGACACCCAGCGCGACTCCGGTGGGGTGCTGACCTACCGCGATCGGGGCATCTACGCGCTGGCGAACGCCTTCATGCTGGCCTGGCCGTACGGCTCCCCGACCGTCATGTCCAGCTACACCTTCAGCAACCGGGACGCCGGCCCACCGTCGGACGGTGCCAACAAGACGCTCAACGCCACCTGCTACTCCGGCTGGGAGTGCGAACACCGCTGGCCGGTGATCGCCAACATGGTCGGCTTCCGCAACGCCACCGAGGGCGCCGGCATGGCCAACTGGTACGACAACGGCAACAACCACATCGCGTTCAGCCGCAGCGGCAAGGGCTTCCTCACCGTCAACGACGAGGACGCCGCGGTGAACGGCCGCTCCTACTTCACGGGGCTGCCCGCCGGTCGATACTGCGACGTCATCCACGGCACGTACGCGGGTGGCACGTGCAGCGGACCGGTGATCACGGTGGACGGTAGTGGCTGGTTCGCGGCGAACGTGCCGGCGCACGACGCCGTGGCCATCCACATCGGCGCGCGAGTCTGATTCGACCCGGGGCCTCCGGACGGCGGGTCTCGCCGAACCGGGGGCCCCGGAGCATCCGCCACCATAGAGTGGTTTCGTGCCGTTTGACCGAAAGACTCCGTACCGTCGTCGCGGCGTCTGGATCGCCGCCGCCATCGGCGTACCCGCGCTGCTGGTGACCGCACTGCTGGTCGGCCAGGCCCTCACCCCGAGTTCGACGGCCCCCGACGACCGCAACGTGGTGGTAGCCGATCCGACTCCGAGCAGTGTGGACCAGAGCCCGGAGGAGTCGATCCCCCCGGCCGCGCCCGCCCCGGACGGGCTGCCGGTGGTCGACTACGACCCCGCACCCGGAGGGTTCCCCGCCGATCCGTTCACCATGGACGTCACACCGCTGACCGACGGCGTGCACCCGACCAGACGGATCGCCGCGTACGACGCGCCCGGCGGTCGACCGCGGGCCTTCCTCGAACCGAGCATCCGCGGTGTCGAGCTGACCATGCCGATCGCCCAGCGGCGCGCCGGCTGGACGGCCGTCCTGCTGCCCTCGGCCAACCGCCGGCTCGCCTGGCTACCGTCCGGCGGGTTCGAGACGGTGCCGCTGCGCGACCAGATCGTGGTGGAACGCAAGGTCCACCGGCTCACCTGGTACCGGGCCGGCAGGGCGGTGCGCTCCTGGGAGGTCAGCCTCGGCCAGTCGGGCCAGGAGACTCCACTGGGACGGACCTTCATCCTGGGCCGCACCCCACCGCCGGAGGAGGTCTACGGCGGAGTGGACATCTACGCCCTCGGATCGGTGCCCGACGACCCGGAGTCGGTGCCCTCCGGGCTGCGCGGCGCGCACATCGGGGTGCACACCTGGCACCACGACGACGAGTTGGGCGAGAACACCACGAACGGCTGTATCCGGCTGACCCGCAGCGGTCAGCGGGAACTGCTCGCCGAGGTCCGTCCCGGCAGCAGTGTCGTCGTGGTCGACCAACTGGCCGCCCCGCCGCCGACCGCCTGAGCGGCGGCACGCACTGTCACTCGCCGAGCAGCCAGCCGTTCTGCTCGGCGACCCGGATCGCGTCGGCCCGGTTGCGGGCACCGGTCTTGCCGATCGCCGCCGACAGGTGGTTGCGTACCGTCCCCTCGGAGAGGTGCAACGCCCTGGCCAGGTCGGCGGCGCTGCCACCGCCGCGCGCGGTGCGCAGCACCTCGGTCTCCCGCTCGGTCAGCGGGCTGACCCCGGCGGCCAGCGTCTCGGCGGCCAGCGTCGGGTCGACCACCCGCAGGCCGGCGTGCACCCGGCGGACCGCGTCGGCGAGCTGCCGGGCCGGGGTGTCCTTGACCACGAAACCGCTCGCACCGGCCTCCATCGCCCGGCGCAGATAGCCGGGTCGGCCGAAGGTGGTCACCACCAGCACCCGGCAGGTCGGCAGCGCGGCCCGCAACGCCGCGGTGGCGGCGATCCCGTCCAGGCCGGGCATCTCCACGTCCAGCAGGGCGACGTCGGGTGCGCTACGTCGCGCCTCGGGCACCACCTCGTCGCCCCGGCCGACCTCGGCGACAACTGTCAGGTCGTCCTCCAGCGAGAGCAGGGCGGCCAGCGCACCCCGGACCAGCGCCTGGTCGTCGGCGAGCAACAGCCGGATCGGCGTGGACCCGCCGCTCACCGGGCCTCCCCCGGCGCGTGCACCCGCAGCAGAAAACCGTCACCCGCCGGCCGACGGCCGACTGTCACCACAGCGTCCAGCCGCCGCGCCCGCTCCCGCAGGCCCACCAACCCGTGCCCGCTCGGGTCGGGAGTGGACGGGCCACGACCGTCGTCACTGATCTCGACCCGATCGGGGTGCACCCGGATCACGCAGCACCGCGCCCCGCTGTGCCGGACCACGTTTGTCACCCCTTCCCGTACCGCCCAGCCGAACAACCGGTCCCACTCCTCCGGCAGCGCCGGCACCTCCGTCGACACGTCGGCCGCGATGCCCGCCGCGGCCAGCGCGGAGCGGGCGCCGGCCAGCTCCGCGGCGAGACTGACCTCGCGGTACGCCCCGACCGTCTGCCGTACGTCGGCCAGCGCGGCCCGGGCCAGCGCCTCCACCTCGGCGATCTCGGTGGCGGCCCGCTCCCGGTCGACCTCGATCAGACGCCCGGCCAACTCGGCCTTGATCGCCACCACGGTGAGCGAGTGCCCCAGGATGTCGTGCAGGTCGCGGGCGGCGCGGGACCGCTCCTCGGCGACCGCGAGCCGGCCGATCTCCTGCTGGGCGGCCCGGAGTTCGCTGTTGCGCTGGGCCAGCCGGGACACCCCGAACATGGCGAACGAGGCGAGCAGCACCGCGAAGACGATGCCGTTCTCCGCCTCCCACCCCGGCACCAGCCAGGAGGCCAGCACGGGGGTCACCGCGCAGAGCGCCACGGCGGCCAACGCCTCCCACGGCGGCAGCAGGAACACCGCCGCCGCGGCCACGTAGACCAGTGTGGCCAGCCAGTCCCCTTCGGTGCCCGGAAGGCTGGCCAGGCCCACCGCGAGCAGCAGCGCCAGCCCGGCCCGCGCCCGGCCCACCGGAATCGGCTGCAGGGACTGGCGCAGCTTGCGGGCCCACTGGAACAGCAGCACGTAACCGACCCCGAAGACGACCAGGGCCACCACGCCGAGGACCCGCCGCCAGGGCTCCGGCTGGTGCAGCGCGGTGGCGAGCGGCACGTTGAGGAAGAACAGCCAGACGGCGGCCAGCAGCCAGCCGGTGACCCGCCAGTGGCGGCTCACCGGCCAGGGCTGCCCGGTCGAGAGGTCCATCGGGTTCACGCTAGCGGTCGCGGCCGGTCAGACCCGCGCGGTGTCCCGGCGGAACAGCCGGGCCGCGCCGACACCGAAGAGCAGAGCCCAGACGACGAGGTTCGCCACCGCCGCCATGCTCACCCCGTCGCCGGTCAGTGGGGCGCGGGCCAGCACGCCCATGCCGTACACCGGGGTGAACTTCGCGACCTGCTGAAGCACGTCCGGCAGCACCTCGACCGGGACGAACAGCCCGCCGAACATGGCCAGCACCGCCAGGACGGGGCCGATGATCTGCATGACGTTCTCGGCCGGCGCCAGGTAGCCGATGAAGAGACCGAACGCGGCGAACACCAGCGAGCCGAGCCAGGCGGCGAGCCCGGACAGCAACCAGACGTACGCCGGGACGCGGACGCCGGCCACGGCCCCCACCAGGAACTCGATGACGACAGCGAGCAGACCGAGGCTCATCGCGGTGATCAGCTTGGTCGCCACGTACGCAGCCGGGCGCAGCGGGGTGAGCCGCAGTTGTCGGCTCCAGCCCAGCGCCCGCTCGGTGGCCACCGCGCCACCGACGCTGGTGGTGGCCACCATAGCCGCGTACACGGCCAGGCTGATCATGACGTACGCCGCCACCGGCCGACCGTTGTCCAGTGACTGCCCGCCCTGCGGCAGGCCGAAGATGAGGAAGAAGACCCCCGGCATGATCAGCGTGAAGGCGAGGGTGCGGCGGTTGCGCAGCACCCGGCGCAGTTCGATGCCCAGGGCGCCGGGGGCGAACCCGCCCAGCGCGGGCAGACGACGGTCCGGCTCGGTGACACCGGCGCGGGTGGGGGTGGAGGGGGTCATCTCAGGCTCCGGTCTGCGCGCTGGTGAGGGCGAGGAAGGCGTCCTCGAGGTTTCGGGAGGTGATCTCGACGTCCCGGGCGGCGGTCCGGGTCAGCAGGTGCCGGGCGACGGCGTCCGAGTCGCCGGTCCGCACCAGCACGCTGTCGCCGCGCACCTCCACGGCGTCCACGCCGGGCAGCGCGGCGAGCGCGGCCTGGTCGGCACCGGGCAGGGTGGCCCGCACGGTACGACCGGCGGCCAGGTTCTTGATCTCCGCGGTGGTGCCGTCGGCGACGATGCGCCCCTGCCGGACCAGCACGATCCGGTCGGCGTACGCGTCCGCCTCGTCGAGGTAGTGGGTGGCGAAGATGACTGTCCGTCCGCGCCGGGCGTCCCGGCGCAGGGCCTGCCAGAAGTCCCGCCGGCCCTCGACGTCCATGCCGGTGGTCGGCTCGTCGAGCACCATCAGGTCCGGGTCGGGCAGCAGGGCCAGCGCGAAGCGCAGTCGCTGCTGCTGACCGCCCGAGCAGCGCCCGACCACCCGGTCGGCGATGTCGGTGATACCGGCCCGCTCCAGCACCTCCGCCGCCGGGCGGGTGTGCCGGTAGAAGTGCGAGGTCATCCGTACCGTCTCTCCCACAGTGAGGTCCTTGAGCAGCCCGCCGGTCTGGAGTACGGCGGCGACCCGACCTCGCGCCACCGCGTCGTCCGGGGTGCCGCCGAGGACGCGGACGGTGCCCGTGTCCGGTCGGGACAGCCCGAGCAGCATGTCGATGGTGGTGGTCTTGCCCGCGCCGTTCGGGCCGAGGAACGCCACCACCTCGCCGGGCTGCACCCGTAGGCTCAATCCGTCGACAGCGGTGACCGCGCCGAAGCTCTTGGTGAGGCCGTCCAACTCGACAGCCGGATGCGTACTGGTCATGCCACTGATGCTCCGGCGGCGCGTACCCCGATGCCCGGAGCGGTCGTCACGCCCCGACCGTGACATTTGTCAGGGCGGCCGGATTCCGGACGGGCACAGCGGGTAACCGCCGGGCCGAACCGCGACACCGGGAGGACGCGATGGGTGCCACGCCGCAGGGTCAGGTCGACACGGTCGTGCTGATCCACGGGCTCTGGATGACGCCGCGCAGCTGGGAGGGGTGGGCTCGGCGGTACACGGAGCGCGGCATGCACGTCATCGCCCCCGCCTGGCCCGGCATGGACCGGTCCGTGGAGGAGTTGCGCGACGACCCCGGCCCGATCGCCGAGCAGAGCATGGCCACGATCGTGGCGCACTACGACCGGATCATCCGGGCGCTGCCCCGCCCGCCGATCATCATGGGGCACTCGTTCGGCGGCCTGTTCGCCCAGGTCCTTGCCGATCGGGGTCTCGGCGCGGCGGTGGTGGGGGTGCATCCCGCGGCGGTGAAGGGGGTGCTCAAGGTGCCACTGAGTCAGCTGCGCTCGGGCTTTCCGATCCTGCGCAGCCCCGCCAACCGCGGCAAGGCCGTTCCGTTCACCCCGGACGACTTCGCCTACACCTTCGGCAACACGATGAGTCGCGAGGACTCCGACCGGGCCTGGCGGCGCTACGCCGTTCCCGGCGCCGGGCGGATCTTCTTCGAGGGCGCGTTCGCCAACCTCGACCCGCGCTCGCCGGCCCGCGTCGACTTCGGGCGTACCGACCGGGCGCCGCTGCTGCTGATGGCCGGCGAGGTCGACCACGTGGTGCCGGCGTCGGTGGTCCGCGCCAACGCCGGGCTCTACCAGAAGTCCCGGGCCCTCACCGCGTACGAGCAGTTCGCCGGCCGGTCACACTTCACCGTCGGCCAGGACGGCTGGGAGCAGATCGCCGACTACGCGCTGGACTGGGCGATGCGCGCGGCGGCCCTGCCCCGCGAGGCGACCATCGCCAGCGAAACCCCCCGCCGCTGACCTGGGCTCGACCGCCAGACAGGCGGACATGATCCACTCGTCTTTCATGAAGTCGGGGTATCCCTGGCGCCAGGACACCCCGACTTCATGAAACCGGAGTGGATCCTTTCTCGCATGCCCGAGGCCTGGCGGGGTATCTCGGTGCGATGAGGGCCAGTTTCCGGCTTGGCCGGGTCGCGGGAGTGCCGGTCGGCGTCAACTGGAGCGTGCTGGTCATCTTCGCGTTGATCGCGTGGGGGTTGGCCGCGAACCTGTTCCCCCGTTCGTACCCCGACCACTCGCCGGTGGCGTACACGATCGCCGGGCTGGCCGCGGCTGTGGTGTTCTTCGTCGGCCTGCTCGCCCACGAGGTGTCGCACGCTGTGGTGGCCAAGCGCAACGGACTGACCGTCGACGGCATCACGCTGTGGCTGTTCGGCGGGGTCGCCGAGTTGCGGGGCGAGCCGCGTGACCCGGGCGCGGAGTTGCGCATCGCGGGCGTCGGCCCGCTGGTCAGCCTGCTGATCGGGGCGTTCTTCGGTGCCATCGCTGCGCTGCTCGCGCTGGCCGGGCAGGGCGGGCTGCTGTTCGGTGCGGTGGCCTGGCTGGCGGGGATCAACGTGCTGCTGGCCATCTTCAACGTGCTGCCGGCCGCACCCCTGGACGGTGGCCGGTTGCTGCGCGCCGCGGTCTGGAAGGCCACCGGTGACCGGACCCGGGCGTCAGTGGTCGCCGCCCGGGCCGGCTGGGTGCTGGGTGTGCTGCTGATCGGCCTGGGGTTGTGGCAGTTCCTGTCCGGGGTCGGTTTCGGTGGGCTCTGGCTGGCCCTGATCGGCTGGTTCCTGATCGGCGCGGCCGGGATGGAGGAGCGGCAGGCCCGCACCGGCACCGCCCTGCGCGGGATTCGGGTGGGCGATGTGATGACCCCGCAGCCGCAGACCGCCTCGGCGCAGATGACAGTCGCGGACTTCGTCGACCACTACCTGTTCGCGTACCGGCATTCGGCGCTGCCGCTGACCGAGGACGGCCGGCCGACCGGCCTGGTCACCGTCGACCGGGTGCGGGGCGTGCCGCCGGAGCGGCGGGCATCCACCACGCTGGCCGAGGTGGCCTGCCGAGCCGACGAACTGGTGCTGGCCCAGCCCGGTGAACAGCTCAACGACCTGCTTCCCCGGCTCAGCGAGTGCGCCGACGGCCGCGCCCTGGTGGTAACCGAAGACGGCCACCTGACCGGGATCGTCTCCCCCAGCGACATCAGCCGCGCCGTCCAACGCAGCACCCTCCGCACCCCCACCCCCTCCCGGTGACCCCACCCCATCCTGGTGATCATGAAGTTATTGCGCCGACACGCCGCTTGGGGTCAAGGGGTGAGTGCAATCGTCAGGTGGCGATGAGGTGGTCCAGGCGCTCGGCTGGGGTTGCCCAGCCGAGTGTCTGGCGGGGGCGGGTGTTCATCTCGTGGGCGACTTCGTCGAGGCCTGCCTGATCGATGCTGCGGAAGTCGTAGCTGCCTTTGGGGAAGTACTGGCGTAGCAGGACGGTGTGGTT
>NZ_JAKKFD010000034.1 GCF_022229005.1 Micromonospora trifolii | reverse complement strand
CTGCATCGGGGGTGCCTGCCCACACAACCGCAGGGGGTTGTGGTTGTGCGGGGGAAGTTCGAGGGGTTCTGCCCGGTGACCCGCGCTGGGGGGTCGGCGTCGGGACAGGGTGCAACGGGTGCCGGTGGCGAGTCATTCCGCCTACCGCGGGGGCCGGCCTGTGGTGCTCGGCCGGGCGGGGGATGTAACCGGAGCGGCCTGCCGGATGTTCCCCGGCGGCTGCTTCCGGCGGGAGGGCCGGGCGGCTGTCCGGCGGGCCCGGCGGACCATGACCCGGGCTGTTGCGGTGGTCTGCCAGGTATAACGACCCGGCCCGGCCACCGATTCCGCCGTCGGGGTGGCCCCGACCACCCGACACCTGAGGCCAAAACCCGACAACCACCCACGCCGCCCATCTGGCGAACCCGACATGGCGTCCACGGCGTCGTGATCCACTCGGGTTCCTGAAAGTCGCGGTGTCCGAGCGCCGGGGACAACCCGACATCATGAAAGCCGAGTCGATCATGCGGGTCTGCGCCGTTTCGGGTGCCAGAGCGGTCTGGGCGGGGCGGTCCGGAGCGCGGGCGGGGCGGAGCGCGGGCGGGCGGGGCGCGGGCGGGCGGGGCGCGGGCGGGCGGGGCCCAAGATCTGGCGCGATTCGGCCCGACCTGAGGGCCACTGCGGGCTGCCGAGCGGCACGGAACTCGGGGCAGGGCCGGGATTGACCAGACGCCGGTCAGCGCCCACCCGCAAACCGTCATAGCGGACAAGCCGGCGTGATCGACTCGGGTTCACGGAAATCGCGGGGTCTGGGTGCCGGGGATACCCCGACATCATGAAAGCCGAGTCGATCATGCCGGTCTGCGCCATTCACGCGGCCTGACCGGGCCCACTCGGAGCCAGAGCGTGGGCGCGGATCAGGCCGACTCAGGGGCAGGGCATCGTGGTGGACTGGACCGACTCTTGGGGCAGAGATGTCCTGCGGACCGGCCCGGACCGGACCGGACCGGACCGGACCGGACCGGACCGGCCAGGGGGCAGTGCGTCCTGTGGCTGGCCAGGACAGCTGGCCGGGACAGGGGAAACCCGCCGTACGGAACCTCGCGCCTCGCATGATCGTGCTCAATCCAGGAAACAGGCCCCTCCCGACGCCTCGAGGCCACTACATCCAGGATCGAGCACGATCATGGGGGCACGACCGCCCATCAAGGGGCGAGCGAGGACAGCCAACGTGAGGTGGTCGGCCGCCTCCCGACCAGGCGAGCGAGGGCGGTGCTCAGGCGCTGGGCTTCGCCTCCGCGCCGTCGCCGGCCTTCGTGTCCTTGTCGAGGGCGGCCAGGATCGCCTCGGCGGTGCGCCGCCCCACCCCCGGCACCTCGGTGATCTCTTCGACAGTTGCGGCCGACAGCCGCTTGAGCGAGCCGAAGTGCCGCAGCAGCGCCTTGCGGCGCACCTCGCCCAGCCCGGGTACCTGGTCCAGCGCCGACTCGGTCATCCGCTTGGAGCGGCGCTGCCGATGGAAGGTGATAGCGAACCGGTGGGCCTCGTCGCGCACCCGTTGCAGCAGGTAGAGCCCCTCGGAGGTGCGCGGGAGGATGACCGGGAACTCGTCGTCCGGGAGCCATACCTCCTCCAGCCGCTTGGCCAGCCCGCACAGCGCCACATCGTCGATGCCCAGGTCGGCGAGGGCCTGCGCGGCGGCCGCGACCTGTGGGGCACCGCCGTCGACGACCACCAGCTGCGGCGGGTACGCGAATTTCCGGGGCCGGCCGGTGGTCGGATCGATCAGGACGCCGACCTGCGGCTCGACCGCGTCCTCGGGGGCGGCGGCGTCGTCGGCGGACTCCACGCCCACCTCGCCCGTCTCGGCCCGGGCGTCCAGGTAGCGGGCGAAGCGCCGACGGAGCACCTCGGACATCGCGGAGAGGTCGTCGGTGGCGCCCCGGACGATGAACCGCCGGTACTCGCTCTTGCGGGGCAACCCGTCCTCGAAGACCACCATGCTGGCGACCACGTCGGTGCCCTGGATCTGGGAGATGTCGAAACACTCGATGCGCAGCGGCGAGGTGCTCATGCCCAGCGCCTCGCTGATCTCGTCCAGTGCCTTGCCCCGGGTGGTCAGGTCACCGGAGCGCTTGAGCTTGTGCCGGGCCAGCGCGTCCTTGGCGTTGCGCTCCACCGTCTCCATCAATGAGCGTTTGTCGCCACGCTGCGGCACCCGCAGCGACACCCGACTGCCCCGGTGGTTGGAGAGCCATTCGGCCAGCGCGTCGGCGTCCGCGGGCAGCTCGGGGACCAGCAGTTCGCGAGGCACGTCGGCCTCGCCGTGCTCGCCGCCGTACACCTGGGTGCAGAAGTGGTGCACCAGGTCCCCGGTGGTCAGGTCCTCGGTCTTCTCCACCACCCAGCCGCGCTGGCCGCGGACCCGGCCGTCGCGGACGTGGAAGACCTGCACGGCCGCCTCGAGCGGGTCGTCGGCGAACGCGACGACGTCGGCGTCGGTGCCGTCGCCGAGCACCACTGTCTGCTTCTCCATGGCCCGGCGCAGCGCGGCCACGTCGTCGCGCAGCCGGGCGGCCCGCTCGAACTCCAGCTGCTCGCTCGCCTCGGTCATCTCGCGTTCGATCTTGCGGACCATGGTGTCGGTGCGCCCGGCCATGAAGTCGCAGAACCCGTCGACGATCGCCCGGTGTTCGTCGGCGGAGACGGTGCCCACGCATGGCGCCGAGCACTTGCCGATGTAGCCCAGCAGGCAGGGGCGACCGACCTGGCCGGCCCGCTTGAACACCCCGGCGGAGCACGTCCGCGCGGGGAACACCCGCAGCAGCAGGTCGAGGGTCTCCCGGATGGCCCAGGCATGCGAGTAGGGGCCGAAGTACCGCACGCCCTTGCGCTTGGCGCCGCGCATCACCTGGAGCCGCGGGTACTCCTCGTCGAGGGTGACGGCGAGATAGGGGTACGACTTGTCGTCGCGGTAGCGGACGTTGAACCGCGGATCGTACTGCTTGATCCAGGTGAACTCCTGCTGGAGCGCCTCGACCTCGGTGCCGACGGTGATCCAGTCCACCGACTCGGCGGTGGTGACCATCTGCCGGGTGCGCTCGTGCAGGTTCCAGACGTCGCCGAAGTAGGAGTTGAGTCGGCTGCGCAGATTTCGCGCCTTGCCGACGTAGATCACCCGGCCGGTGCCGTCGCGAAAGCGGTAGACCCCCGGTAGCTCCGGGATGGTGCCGGGTGCGGGGCGGTAGGTCGAGGGGTCAGCCACACCAACAAGCCTAGTCCGCAGCACCGACACCCCACCGCAGGCGTGATCCACTCGGCCTTACGGGAAGTCGGGGTGTCGGCACACCGCTGACACCCCGACTTCCCGAAACGCGAGTCGATCCTGCGACACCGGGCCGACCGGCCGGCGTGCGGCCGGGGCAGCCCGCCGGCCGCGCGTCGGATCAGGCCAGCGAGATCTGGTCGCCGGTGACCTTGATTTCCTTGGGCGGCAGCGGCTTGGTGGCCGGGCCCGCCTTCACCGAGCCGTCCTCGATCGAGAACTTGCTGCCGTGGCAGGTGCAGTTGATGGTGCCGCCGTCGACGTTCGTCACCGGGCAGTTCTGGTGCGTACAGATCGGGCTGAAGCCCTTGAACTGGCCCGCTGCGGGCTGGGTGATGACCACACCTTCGGCGGCGAGGACCTTGCCGCCTCCGACCGGGATGTCGGCGGTGGTGGCCAGCGACTGGGCATTCTGCCGGTCGCCGCCGCCGGCGTCACCGGTGCTGGGCACGGCGGGACCACCACTGGTGGGTGCGCCACTGCCGCTGCCGCCGTCGTCGCTGCCGCAGGCAGCCAGCACGACGGCCGCGCCGACCGCCCCGACGCCGGTGAGCAGGGTACGACGTGTCTGCGTACCCGGACCGGTCAGCGCCTGATCGTCACTCATGCCTCGCCTCTCTCTAGCCCGCTGCGCCGGTCGAAAGCCGGCCACACTTCTCCACACGGGCAACTGTGCCGGATGGTTCATCGCGGCACTCGTCCGACCCGGCAAATGCGGCGGGGCGGGTCGTCGACCGACCCGCCCCGCCCCTCGAACACGCACAGATTGGTCAGCGCGCGGCGGCCGGCACCTTACGGCTGGCCCGCGCCTTGGTCACGCCGTTGGCCTTGGCGGCCCGGGTGGTGGCGGCAGCCGCACCCTTGGCCTTGCCGTCGAGCTTGAGCACCTGGCGCAGGAACTCGCCGGTGTGGCTCTCGGCCACCTCGGCGACCTCCTCGGGGGTGCCGGTGGCGAGCACGGTGCCGCCCCGGTGGCCACCCTCGGGACCCATGTCGATCAGCCAGTCCGCGGTCTTGATCACGTCGAGGTTGTGCTCGATGGTGATCACCGTGTTGCCCTTGTCGACAAGCCCTTCCAGCACCATCAGCAGCTTGCGGATGTCCTCGAAGTGCAGACCGGTGGTCGGCTCGTCGAGCACGTAGACCGTCCGACCGGTGGAGCGCTTCTGCAGCTCGGAGGCGAGCTTGACCCGCTGCGCCTCACCACCGGAGAGGGTCGGCGCGGGCTGACCGAGGCGGACGTAGCCCAGGCCGACGTCGACAAGGGTCTTCAGGTGCCGGTGGATGGCCGGGATGGCGGAGAAGAACTCGGCGGCCTCCTCGATCGGCATCTCCAGGACGTCCGAGACGGTCTTGCCCTTGTAGTGCACCTCCAGGGTCTCCCGGTTGTACCGGGCGCCCTTGCAGACCTCGCAGGGGACGTACACGTCGGGCAGGAAGTTCATCTCGATCTTGATGGTGCCGTCACCCGAGCACGCCTCGCAGCGCCCGCCCTTGACGTTGAACGAGAACCGACCCGGGCCGTACCCGCGCACCTTCGCCTCGGTGGTCTCGGCGAAGAGCTTGCGGACGTGGTCCCAGACGCCGGTGTAGGTGGCCGGGTTAGAGCGCGGCGTCCGGCCGATCGGCGACTGGTCCACGCCGACGACCTTGTCCACGTGCTCCAGCCCGGAGACCCGGGTGTGCCGGCCGGGCACCAGCCGGGCGCCGTTGATCTGGTTGGCCAGCACCGCGTACAGGATGTCGTTGACCAGCGTGGACTTGCCCGAGCCACTGACGCCGGTGACCGCGATCAGCTGGCCCAGCGGGAACCCGACGGTCAGGTTGCGCAGGTTGTGCTCCCGCGCCCCGTGCACCACCAGCTCGCGGGCCGGGTCCTGCGGGCGGCGGCCCGTCGGCGTCGGGATCGACCGCCGACCGGACAGGTACGCCCCGGTGATCGACTCCTTGTTCTTCAGCAGGGCCGGCACCGAGCCGCTGTGCACGATCTTGCCGCCGTGCTCACCCGCGCCGGGCCCGATGTCGACGATCCAGTCGGCGGTGCGGATGGTGTCCTCGTCGTGCTCCACCACGATCAGCGTGTTGCCGAGCCCGCGCAGCCGGATCAGGGTCTCGATGAGCCGGTGGTTGTCGCGCTGGTGCAGCCCGATCGACGGCTCGTCGAGCACGTAGAGCACGCCCACCAGGCCGGAGCCGATCTGGGTGGCCAGCCGGATGCGCTGTGCCTCACCGCCGGAGAGCGTGCCGGCCGGGCGGTCCAGGGAGAGGTAGTCCAGGCCGACGTCGAGCAGGAACCGCAGCCGGGCGTTGATCTCCTTGAGGACCCGCTCGGCGATCATCTTCTGCCGGTCGGTCAGCTCGATGCCGGCGAGCAGGTCGGCGCACTCGCCCACCGACAGGTTGCAGACCTCGGCGATGCTCTTGCCGGCCAACGTGACCGCGAGCACCTCGGGCTTGAGCCGGGCACCACCGCATGCCGCGCACGGCACGTCGCGCATGTAGCCCTCGTACTTGTCGCGGGACCACTCGGACTCGGTGTCGGAGTGCCGGCGCTCGATCCACTGCACCACGCCCTCGAAGCCGGTGTAGTAGGAGCGCTCACGGCCGTACTTGTTGCGGTAACGCACGTGCACCTGATCGTCGGAGCCGTGCAGGATCGTCTTCTGCGCCCGCGCCGGCAACGCCCGCCACGGGGTGTCGATGTCGAAGTGCTGGGCCTCGCCGAGGGCCTCCAGCAGGCGCAGGAAGTATTCCAGGTTGTGCCCGGTGGACCAGGGCTGGATGGCGCCCTCACGCAGGCTGCGCTCCGGGTCGGGGACCAGCAGCTCCGGGTCGACCTCCTTCTTGGTGCCCAGGCCGGTGCACTCCGGGCAGGCGCCGTAGGGCGCGTTGAAGGAGAAGACCCGGGGCTCGAGATCCTCGATGGCGAGCGGGTGGTCATTGGGGCAGGCCAGGTGCTCGGAGTAGCGGCGCTCGCGGTCCGGGTCGTCCTCGGGAACGTCGACGAAGTCGAGCAGGACCAGGCCGCTGGACAGGCCCAGGGCGGCCTCGACCGAGTCGGTGAGGCGTTGCTTGGCGCTCGGCTTGACGGTGAGTCGGTCGATCACCACCTCGATGGTGTGCTTCTCCTGCTTCTTGAGCTTCGGCGGCTCGGTCAGCGGGTGCACCACGCCGTCGACCCGGGCCCGGGCGTAGCCCTTGGCCTGGAGCTCGGCGAAGAGGTCGACATATTCGCCCTTGCGGCCACGGATCACCGGGGCGAGCACCATGAACTTGGTGCCCTCGGCCATGGCGAGGACCCGGTCGACGATCTGCTGCGGGCTCTGCCGGGAGATGCGCTCACCGCAGACCGGGCAGTGCGGCTCACCGATGCGGGCGTAGAGCAGACGCAGGTAGTCGTAGACCTCGGTGATGGTGCCGACGGTCGAGCGCGGGTTGCGTGAGGTGGATTTCTGGTCGATCGAGACGGCCGGGCTCAGACCCTCGATGAAGTCGACGTCTGGCTTGTCCATCTGACCGAGGAACTGCCGGGCGTACGACGAGAGCGACTCGACGTAGCGGCGCTGCCCCTCAGCGAAGATCGTGTCGAAGGCCAGGCTCGACTTGCCCGACCCGGACAGCCCGGTGAACACGATGAGTGCGTCCCGGGGCAGGTCGAGACTGACGTCACGCAGGTTGTGCTCGCGCGCGCCACGGATGATCAGACGGTCGGCCACGGTGCGTGTACTCCCGGGAGAAGACGAAGCGAAGGATCTGTCCCGCTCTGGGTGGTCTTGAGCGGTCGTGCGGGCGCGGAAAACACGCCTCGGCAACTCTAGCCCCGAGGTATGACAGTTTCCCTCGCCCGCACATTCCCCCAGCTCAGCCCGGTCGGCCGCGCCGCCCGCAAGCCCGGGCGCCCGCGCGTCGACGGGCGCCCGGTCAGTAGCCGCCGGGCGTCGGCGGACGCGCGGCCCGACGCCGCGCCGAACGCCACCCGCCGCGCCGTTCCGCCGCCACCCGGGCCTCCCGGCGTCGGCTCTCGTGGGCCACCTCACCCTGCAGCCGCCGCCAGCTCTCCCATCGACGGGTGGAGAGCTCGCCGGCGTGCAGCGCCTCCCGGACCGCGCAGGCCGGCTCGCCGTCGTGGCCGCAGTCGGCGTACCGGCAGCCCTCGGCCAGCCCGGCGATGTCAGCGAACGCCCGGTCGAGGCCGGTTGCGCCGTCCAGCAGGCCGACCGCCCGGACACCGGGCGTGTCGATCACCGCACCGCCACCGGGGACGGGTACGAGGGCCCGCCAGGTGGTGGTGTGTCGACCCTTGCCGTCGACGCGCCGGATCGCCTGGGTGGGCATCATCACCGCCCCGACGAGGGCGTTGACCAGGCTCGACTTGCCCGCACCGGACGGGCCGAGCAGGCCGAGCGTGCGGCCGGGCGTCACCTCGGCGCGCAACGGCTCCAGCCCGAGGCCTCGTTCGGCGCTGACCGGCAGCACCGGCACCCCGGGGGCGATGTCGGCCAGCTGGCGGGCCAGCGCGGCCGGGTCGGCCGCGAGGTCCGCCTTGGTCAGTACGACGAGTGGCCGGGCGCCGGACTCGTGGGCCAGGGAGAGCAGCCGCTCGATCCGGCCCACGTCCGGCTCGGGGTGCACCGGCTCCACCACGGCGGCGGCGTCGAGGTTGGCGGCCAGCACCTGGCCGCTGGCGTCCTTGCCTGCGGTGCGCCGGATCAGCGCCCCTCGCCGGGGCAGCACCGCCTCGACGGTGAGGCGGCGGTCCGGCCAGTGAATGAGCAGCACCCAGTCCCCGGCGCAGGGCAGCGCGGACGGGTCCCGCGCGGCGGCGGTCAGCACCGCCCCACCCAGGCTGGCCCGGACCGGGCCGACTGCGGTCAGCACCGTGCAGACCCCCCGGTCCACCCGGGCCACCCGACCCGGCTGGTGCTCGCCGCGTCGCGCGGCGTACGCCGCCCGCTCGGCGTCCCAGCCGAGGGCGGTCAGATCGATCGTCATGGCATCCTCATCGGTGTCGAAGCTGGTGATGGCGGAACACGCGTGCCACGTCCGGCATGATCACCACCTCCGTCCGATGTCCCGGTGCCGCGTCTGCCGCTGACGGTAGGTCGCGCGCCGACGCGCCGAAAGCGATTTCCCCGGCGACGGCGCGACGGCGGACCGCTAGGGTCGACGGGTGACCACGGATCCGCTGCTGCTGATGGGCGAGGTGGACGCGGCCACCAGCCGACTACTGCGTACCGCCGCTTCTTTCGACGCCGCGGACCTGGCCGCCGCGTCGCTGCTGCCGGGCTGGACGCGCGGCCACGTGCTGGCGCATGTGGCGCGCAACGCCGACGGCTTCGTCAACCTGCTCACCGCGGCCCGCACCGGGGAGGCGCTGCCGATGTACGCCTCACTGGACGCCCGCACCGCGGACATCGAATCCGGTTCGGGCCGGCCAGCGGCCGCACACCTGGACGACCTGCGACGCACAGCGGACCTGTTCTCCGAGGCGGTCGCGGCGATGCCGGCCGATGCCTGGGCGGCGACGGTGCAGGCGCGTAAGGGCCCGTGGCCGGCGGCGCTGCTCGTCTGGGGCCGGCTGCGGGAGATCGAGGTGCACCACCTTGATCTGGCCGCCGACTACCGGGCCGCTGACTGGTCCGAGACGTTCGCCCACCGTCTGCTGCGGGAGGCGGCCAGTCATCACGCCACGGGGCCGACACCGCCGTCGATGGTGCTGCGTCTCGACGGCAGCGAGCACGAGGTGGTGATCGGGCATGGTGTGGACGCCCCGGTCGTCGCCGGTCCCGCGCCCGACCTCGCCGCCTGGCTGATCGGCCGCGCCGACGGCGCCCTGCTCTCCGTCACCCCTGACGGTCCCCTGCCTACTCCACCGGAATGGATATAGAAACGTCATGACATACAGCGGAGACGTCACGCACGGCGGCGCACCGGCGGTTCGGGAGCTGGACGGGCTGACCATCAGCAAGCTGTCGGTGGGTCCGATGGACAACAACGCCTACCTGCTGCGCTGCACGGGCACCGGTGACCAGGTGCTGATCGACGCCGCCAACGAGGCACCCCGGCTGCTCGAGCTGATCGGTGCCGGTGGGCTCACCGCCGTGGTGACGACCCACCAGCACATGGATCACTGGGTGGCGCTGGAGGAGGTCGTCGCCAAGACCGGCGCCCGGGCACTGGTGCACGCCGACGACGCGGCGGGGCTGCCGATCGAGGCGGAGCGGCTGGCCGACGGCGACACAGTGGCGGTCGGCGACTGCGCGCTGGAGGTCATCCACATCAAGGGGCACACCCCGGGTTCGATCGCGCTGCTCTACCGCGACCCGGCCGGCACCCCGCACCTCTTCACCGGCGACAGTCTCTTCCCGGGTGGGGTGGGCAACACCGACAAGGACCCGGAGCGCTTCGCGGCGCTGATCGGTGACGTCGAACACAAGCTGTTCGACAGGCTCCCGGACGACACCTGGTTCTACCCGGGCCACGGCAAGGACAGCACCCTGGGCACCGAGCGCCCCGCCCTCCCCCAGTGGAAAGCCAGAGGCTGGTAACCCACCACCAACCAAAAGACCCAACGTCGACCAAGAACCACCAAGATCAAAACCCACTGACGGTGGCGGCACCTCCGTGCGCGAGCCGAAACCACGACGGGGGCGGGGGCCCGCCGTGCCCGGCGCAGGGATCAAGCCTGACCGCCCGGAGCCGGGCACGGCGGGCCCCCGCCCCCACCCACCGCACCCGGCTCCAGAGCCCCCCAGAACAAAGACAAGCTCAGGCCACGACGGAGAACAACCGCCGCCGCGCCCCCAGCAACGCGACGGAAGCCAGCACCAGCCCGACCCCCATGGTGACCAGCAGTGGGCTGGGGTCGCCCGGCAGCAGCCCGGCCACCGACCGTGACGCGGTGCCCAGGGCGAGGTAGAGACCGGCCCAGGCGGCCGCGCCGAGCGTCGCGCAGCCGAGAAATCGACGGTACGACATCCGCAGCCCGCCGGCGGCCAGTGGCAGCAGCGCGTTGAAGACCGGCAGGAACGGCGCGACCACCATCATCCGGCCGCCGCCGCGGCGCAGGATTCCTTCGGCCGCTGTCCAACGGCTCTCGCCGATCCAGCCGCCGATGCGGCTGTCGCGCAGTCGGTCGGAGTAGTGACGGCCGACCAGGAAGCTCAGCGACCAGCCGGCCAGGCAACCGATCAGCACCGCGGTGAAGGTGGCCAGCCCGGTGCTCGGGCGGCCGACGCCGACGGCGGCGAGGATCGCCACGTCGCCGGGGACGAGGACACCCAGCAGCGGTACGGCGTCGAAGAGCATGACGAGCCCGAGCGCACCCATCAGCAGCAGAATCGGTAGTTCTCCGATCTGGGCCAGCCATTGCGTCATGCGTTGACGCTATGGCCGCGGCACCACTTCGGACATCGGGTCGTAGCCCCGAGTGACCCCTGGTATCCGCCTCGGGGTCGCCCCTGAGTCGGGGTCCGCCTCAGGCGGGGCGTAGCACCTGCACGTGGCGGAGCGACGAGTCGACTGACGGTTCGGTGGTGGGCACCGGGTAGTCGGCCAGCACGGTCAGGCGGTCCGCCGGTAGGTGTCCGCGGCCGGGGTCGCCGACCAGCACGTCGGCCCCTGCGGCGGCGGCCCGCTGAAGGAAGGGCAGCATCCGGTCGGCCATCGCGCGGTCGTAGAAGACGTCCCCGGCGACGACCAGATCGACCTTCGCTTCGGTGCTGTCGAGCAGGTCGTCCCCGGTGGCGTCGACGGTGACGTGGTTGGCCCGCGCGTTGAGGGTGACGGCGGCGACGGCGTACGGGTCGATGTCGTTGGCGATCACCTCCGCGGCGCCGGCCAGCGCGGCGGCGATGGCCACCAGCCCGGACCCGGCGGCGAGGTCGAGCACCCGGCGGCCGGCGGCCAGTTCCGGGTGGTCGAGGAGGTGGCGGGCGAGGGCCTGCCCGCCGGCCCAGGCGGACGCCCAGTACGGCGCCGGCAGCGTGTGTCCGGCGTTGGCCTCCATCCGGGCCCACCAGACGATCGCGTCCTCGGCCAGGTGAAGCCGCACCTCGGGGACGAACGGGGTGGGCATCAACCGGAGCCGGTCCAGACCGGCGCCGGGCGCGTGGATCTCGCGTTCCAGTTCGGTCAGCGCGTCGGCTGCGGCATCGCTCATCGGCGCAAGCATGCCCCAGCGGCGGTTGGTCGGGGCGGGTTTCACATGCCGCCGCGCAGAGTTCACCCGAGTTCAGTCAAATACCTACGGCACTTCGGCCAGCGGATCGGGGTTTTGCCCGTTACTGTCGAACAGGTACGGGCGATCATCGGCCAGAGGCCGAGGGTCAGCCGCTTTGAACAGGGAGAGATGCATGGCAACCGGCACGGTTAAGTGGTTCAACTCGGAAAAGGGCTTCGGCTTCATCGAGCAGGACGGTGGAGGGCCGGACGTGTTCGTCCACTACTCCGCCATCGCTTCGAGCGGCTACCGGGAGCTCAACGAGGGCCAGAAGGTCGAGTTCGAGGTGACCCAGGGGCAGAAGGGTCCGCAGGCGGACAACGTCCGCCCGATGTAGCTCCGTGCCGGTGACGGCGGCCGGTCTCCGGCCGCCGTCGCAGCGCACTCAAGACGCCGCCGGGGCGGCGGGCATGTCCCGCCGCCTCCGGATTGGCCCAACCAACAGAATCAACGGGGTGAGCGCCAGCCAGGCGGTCATCACGACAATTGCCGTCCCGACGCCGTAACGTGCGCCGATCGCGCCGGCCAGCACGGCCGCCAGCGGGATCGTGCCGTAGTTGAGCAGGTGCATGCTCACCGTCACCCTGCCCAGCAGGTGGTGCGGCGTGTAGGTCTGCCGGAAGGCGCCCTTGACCACGTTGCCGATGGCCACCCCGAGGCCGATCAGCAGACCGCCGACGGCTGGCCAGGCCAGCCCGACGCCGGGTGCGGCGAGCGGGATGAGCAGCGCGGGCGGGCCGGTGAGTGCCGCCGCGATCAGCAGTGCCCGCGCGGTGCCGCAGCGCCGGGCCAGCGTGGTGGCGAGCAGCGCGCCGATGATCCCGCCGGCGCTCATCACGCCGACGAGCCCTCCCACCAGCCCCGGCTGGAGACGTAGTTCGCGGATCAGGAACACCACCAGAACGGCCTGGTAGCCGGTCAGCCCGATGTTGCTGGCCGCGCCGAAGACCGTCAGCACCCGTAGGTACGGGTCCCGGATGACGAAACGCAGCCCCTCGGTGATGTCCCGGCGCAGCGATCGGGACCGTTGCGCAGGGCGTACGCGTGGTTCGCGGGTGCGGATGCGCAGCAGGAACACCGCGGAGAGCAGGAACGTGAGCGCGTCCAGCAGCAGTGCGGCGACGGCGCCGGTGAGCTGGGCGATCAGTCCGGCGAGGCCGGGTCCGATGACGTAGCTCACGGTCTGGGTCGCCTGGAGCTTGGCGTTGCCCTCCGGTAGTTGCCCGGGTCGCAGCAGCACCGGCAGGTAGACCTGGTCGGCGGTTTCGAAGAAGACCCGCGCGGCGCCGGCGCTGAGAGCGACCACCAGCAGCTGCACGACGGTGAGCCGGTCCAGCAGGGCGGCCAGCGGCACGCTGAGGAAGGCCACCGCGCAGAGCAGGTCACAGATCACCATCACCGGTCGACGGGGCAGCCGGTCGACCCACGCGCCGGCCGGCAGCCCGATCAGCAGCCAGGGCAGCCAGGCCGCGGCGGTGAGCACCGCCACCTGGAAGGTGCCGGCGTCGAGGACGGCGACCGCTACCAGGGGCAGCGCGACAGTGGTGACGTTGCTGCCGACGCTGCTGACCGCCTGGCCGGCCCAGAGAAGCCGGAAGTCGCGGTGCCGCAGCAGCCCTCCGGTCGGTCGGACGTCGGTGGTGTCGCCGCGGGTGGCGGTGGTCACGGTCGGGCCGGCACACCGTGGACGAACACGAAGACCGGCCTGCGGTCGGCGTCGTCGTCGGGTAGCTCCCGGTCGGCCCAGCGCGCGAGGACGTCGATCATCTCGCGGCTCAGCTCGGCCAGTTCCTCGGGTGTGAGGCGTAGCCAGTGGTCGGTGGAGAACGGCGCGTCGTTCCAGGTGGCCTGGGTGCTCTCGTCGGCGGCGTGCCAGGCCCGGGCCAGGGCGACGTGCCGGTCCAGGTTGAGCGAGGTGGCGGCGTCGGCGACCGCTCGGGCGGCCGGGTCGGCGTCGAAGTCGGCGTTGGACCAGCGCAGCTTCCGGGTGACCAGGCGCCACCACCGCTCGCGCCGGTCCCGGGCCAACTCGGGCGCCTCGGTGACCAGGTCGGCCGCGGCGAGGACCTTGAGGTGGTGGCTGACGTTCGCGGGTGCCTGGTCGGTGCGCTCGGCCAGCAGCCCGACGGTGGAGGGCCCGTGGACCTTGAACACGTCCATCAGCCGGCGGCGTAGCGGGTGGGACATGGCGGCCAGCACCCGGGAGTCGGTGACCTGGCGTACGTCGGAGCTGTCCATGACGACACAATGGCATCCGCAACAGCTCTTGCGCAATATTTGTTGCCCAAGAGCTGTTGCGGATGCGTCAAGAGGGGCGACCCGGCGGCCTCGGGCCGCCCCCCGCTCAGGCGACCAGCCGTCGGGCCAGCTCGTCGGCGACCTGCTTGGCCATGGTGGGCGGGATGGCTGCGGCGATCTTCTCCGGCGTCAGCGAGGCCAACACACCCTGGACGATCGCCGGCTCGTCGGTGAAGTCCTGGTTGGACAACGCGGTCAGCGCCGTCTGCAATGCGCTGATCTGGGCGCCGAGCGACTTCAACGTCGGGTGCGCCGAGACGAAGTTCGGGACTGTGACATCCTCACCCATCGACATCCGGGTGTAGATCTGCCCGATCGGGTTGCGGCCGTCCAGCACTGTGAGGTTCTTGTGGACGGTGGCCAGCCAGTTGTGTTCTTCGGGGGTCATGTCGTCGTCCTCCAGAAGTCCGATGGAGCTGAGGTAGCGGCGGAACAGGGGTCGCTGGTCGCGGCCCGCCTTGATGGCGTCGCGAAAGAAGCTGAAGTGGGTGTGCCAGCGGTGTGAGCTGTCGCCGCTGGTGCGCTTGCCCAGGCGATCCCACCGCTTCACAGTGGTGCCGTCGGGGCTGTAGATGATCTCCCGGATGTCCCGGGCGTCGGCCGCGTTCGCGGCGCACTGCGCGACGCACCAGACCGAGAAGCTGGGCAGGGTGTTCGTACGACCACCGGAGCGGACATTGAACTGGCCGACGTCCAGCGCCGCCGCGTCGAGGGTCAACCCGGCCCGGTCGCGGGGCGACTCGACCACCGAGTAGTCGTTCGTGACCACCCGGTCCGATCCGCAGTGGTAGCCACCCCGGTGAGCCGAGTCGCCGACGATGCCGACCTCGCCCGGGTCCAGGTCGTCTGGCCCAGGGGCGTTGTCGAGGTGAGTGAGGAGCAGGCTTCGGACGGCCAGAAGATTAGCCGGGGCCCGGGTCATGGGGTCCCCCTTTCCGAGAGGTGGGGACCGGGCACGACGTCACACCGCGTACGCGGTGCTGGGCTTCGGGCGAGCCCGGCCTACTGGTGCACGGCGCCGGGCGTTGACTCAACCATAGCCCGCGTTTTCGGCAAATGCCCAGCTCAGGACGGGTCTGTTCAGATTGGAGGTTGCGGCGGGGCAGAGTGGACGATCGGCAGCAGTAGCGCCGAGGGGTGCGCCGGGTCGTGCAGGACCTGCCGCCAACCAGCACGCAGCGTCACCGCCGTGCCGAGCGGCTCCCCGGTGCCGGGATTGCGGGCCCACCGTGGATGGGCGCCACCGGAGACCTGCACCCGCAGCCGGTGCCCGGCGGCGAACCGGTACGCGGTCGGCCAGAGCGGCACCGGAATCCGCAACGCCCCGCAGGGGTCGGCCGGGAAGCGCTCGGGTGTGACCCGCACCAGGCCGTCGCACACGTTCCACGAGCGACCCCGGCGGTCCACGTCGCACAGACGAACGAAGACGTCCAGGTACGGCAGGTCACTGCGGACGTGGATCTCGGCGCGGACCGGGCCGATCACCTCGACGGGCCCGGTCAGCGGGGCGCTGGTGTAGGTCAGCACGTCGGGGCGGACCTCGACGCGCCGGTTGTCCACCGGGCCGGCGCGTTGGGCGACGAGCAGTGGACCACCCAGCGACGGGGTGGGGTCGGCGGGGTCGTAGCGGAGCGCGTCCGGTGCCGACGCGACCGGTGGGCGTGCCGCCAGCTCGCCACCGGGTTGCAGGTGCCAGGCGGTCTCGGTCGCCGGGGGCGGCCAGTCCGGCAGGTCCCGCCAGCCGCCGCCGGCACCGCCGACGTGAATGCGCACGGGCGGCCGGGCCGGCCGCGCCGGACCGGGCGATCGCGGCACGGCCGGCAGGTGCTCGTCGAGCCAGGCCAGCCCCTCGCGCAGCGCGGCCACGAACAGTCCGGGACTGCCGTGCGTCCACGGGCCGATCACCAGGCGCGGCGGCGTGCCGGCGGCGCGCAGCACGGCGTGGTCGTCGAGCTGGGCGGGCAGGAAGATGTCGTGCCAACCGCTGACCATGACCACCGGCGCCCGCACCTTCGCGACCTGGTCGGCGAAGACCCGGGTCCGCCAGTACGCGGCCTGCGGGGTGTGGTGGCGCAGCCACTCCTGGAAGAACGGGATGGTCACGCCGGTGGCCACCCGGTCGGCGTCGGCGAGGGGGAGGTGATCCAGCGCGGCGGCCAGCCGGGGCTGCCCGCGCTTGAGTTCCCACTGCCGGGCCAGCCACGGCACGGTCTGCGCGTGCAGCAGCTCCGCCCAGGTCAGCACGGTGTCCAGGGCGAAGGACTCCCCCGCGTACGTCGAGTCGCGGGTGGCCGAGGCGGTCACCACGGCGACCATCGCGCGCAGCTCCTCGCCGGCGTCGGCGGCCAGGGCCCACTGGGCGAAGCCCTGATAGCTGACCCCGAACATGCCGAGCTGCCCGGACCACCAGGGTTGGCGACGCAGCCAGTCCAGGGTGTCGGCGCCGTCGTCGCGCTCGTGCACCAGCGGGGCGAACGTTCCACCGGAGCCGCCGGTGCCCCGGCACGACTGGATCACCGCGTGTCGACCCCGGGCGGCGAGCAGCCGACCGAGCAGCCGCAGCGGTCCACCCCGCCCGTAGGGGGTGCGGATCAGCACGGTCGGCGTGCCGCGGACGGCCGGAGCGTAGTGGTCGGTGCGCAGCACCACACCGTCGCGGGCCCGCACCGGGAGGTCGCGGCTGACCCGCACCGGGCCGGGGCGGGTCGGCGGCAGGCGCAGCGCGGCGCTGGCGAGGCGGGTGACGAGCCGGTCGGGCACCGGTCAGCCCGTCGGGCGGCGGGGTGACTCCGGCCGGGCGGCGCGCACCGCGTCGCGGTGCCCCCGCAGCGACTCGCTCATCTCCGCCATGAACCGGTGCACCACCTCCAGCTCGTCCTCGCTGAAGCGGGCCATCACCGTGTCGGTGCGGGCGCCCAGCGGCTGGAAGAACTGCATGGCCAGGGCGGCGCCCTGGTCGGCGTAGTGCAGCAGCACCTTGCGCCGGTCGACGGTGTCCCGGTCGCGGCGGATGTGCCCGGCCCGCTCCAGCCGGTCGATCAGGGCCGTGACCGAGCCGGAGGAGAGGTTCAGCTGCTCGCCGAGTCGGCCGGGGGTGATCGGGTCACCGAGCAGCTCGGCGTCCATCACCGCGATCAACGCTTGCAGGTCGGTCGGGTTGAGGCCGTGCAGGTTGGCGAAGGCGTGGCCGACCTGCTGGGCGTCCACCGCGTACCGCCGGAGGTTGTTGGTGATCTCCGCGACCAGCTGCTCACGGCGCGTGTCGCGCCGTCGGTACATGCCGTGAGTCGCCACCTCGCGCCGCTCTTCCCGTCGTCGGTCCCCCGGGTTGCAGCATAGAACAGCCCCGGATAATCTCGGCCATCAAGATACTCGACTTTCGAAGGACCTTGAGGTCACCTGATGTCTGTGTTCACCAGAGTCGCTCGGGGCCGGCTGGCCGCGTGGCTCACCGTGGCCGCCGCGATCGTCGTGGGCGCTGCCGTCTTCGGAACACCCCAGCCGGACAACCCGGCGCCGGTCTCCGCCACCGGCCTGTCCGTGCAGTGGCAGTCCACCCAGGTGCAACGTCTCCAGGATCAGCTGCCGTCGCGCGACGTGCAGCCGGCCATCGCGGTGATCAGTCGTGGTGACGGCGGGGCGCTGAGCGAGACCGACCGGACGACAGTCGGCGCTCGCGCCGACGACCTGCGCCGCTTCGCTGTGGGTGGGCAGGTCAGCCCCGCCCAGATCTCCCCGGACGGCGCGGTGGCCCTGGTCGCCGTGCCGCTGGACACCGCCGGCGGGCAGGAGGTCGTCACCGACACGGTGACCCAGCTGCGCGCCACCCTCGCGGACCTGCCCGACGGGCTGACCGCCGAGGTGACCGGCGCCCCGGCGTTCACCGCCGACCTCTCCTCGGTGTTCGACGGCGCCGACGTCACGCTGCTCGTGGTGACCGCCGCCGTGGTCGCGCTGCTCCTGCTGATCACCTACCGCAGCCCGTTCCTGTGGATCGTGCCGCTGGCAGTGGTCGCCGCGACCGAGCAGCTCACCCTGCGCGCGGTGGACGTCATCGTGCCGGGCGTCGGCATCAACCTCCAGCAGGGTCAGGTCACCGGCATCGCCAGCGTGCTGGTCTTCGGCGCCGCCACCGACTACGCGCTGCTGCTCATCGCCCGCTACCGGGAGGAACTGCGCCGCGAGGAGGACCGGTTCGCGGCGATGCGGGCCGCGCTGCGCCGCACCGCGGAGCCCATCCTCGCCAGTGGCGGCACCGTCGTGCTCGGCGTGCTCACCCTGCTGCTCAGTGAGCAGGAGACCAACCGGGCACTCGCCGTGGCGTGCGCCACCGGTGTGGTCTTCGCCATGCTCTCGGCCCTGTTCGTGCTCCCCGCCGTGCTGGTGCTCTTCGGCCGCGGCCTGTTCTGGCCGTTCGTACCCCGGGTCGGCGGCCCGGTCCGCGAGGGCCGGCTCTGGGGTCGACTCGGCGCCGCCGTGCAGCGCCGCCCGGTGGTGGTCGCGACGCTGGCCACAGTGCTGCTCGGCGGCCTGGCACTGGGTGGGCTCGGCATCCGCACCGGCCTGTCCGAGACCGAACAGTTCCGGGCCGAGCCCGAGGCGGTGACCGGGGCGCAGACCCTGGCCCGCGCCTTCCCCGCCGGCAGCACCCAACCCGTCGCCGTGAT
Source organism: Micromonospora trifolii (assembly GCF_022229005.1). GTDB lineage: Bacteria > Actinomycetota > Actinomycetes > Mycobacteriales > Micromonosporaceae > Micromonospora > Micromonospora trifolii. Next base: position 257,215 of record NZ_JAKKFD010000034.1, on the reverse strand, counting down.
CACCACCCCGGCGGCGGTGAAGGCGGTCACCGACGCCGCCACCGCCGTACCCGGTGTCGCCTCGGCTCGCCCCGGCGACGCCGGTGCGGCCGTCGCCCAGGTCGACGTGGTCCTCGACGCCGAACCCGGCACGACCGCCTCGGACCGCGCGATCGAGGCGCTGCGGGCGGCGGTCGCCGCCGTTCCCGACTCCGCGCCGCCGGCCGCCGCCGGCGCCGACGCCCCGTCCGGGGCGATCGTCGGTGGCTCCGTGGCCGCCACGTACGACTCTGACGAGGCCAACGACCGGGATCTGCGCCTCATCCTGCCGATCATCCTGCTGCTCGTCGGCGCCGTGCTCGTGCTGCTGCTCCGCGGCCTGCTCGCGCCGCTGCTGTTGGTGCTCACCGTGATCGCGTCGTACTTCGCCAGCCTCGGCGCGGCCTGGCTGCTCTTCGACCACGTGCTGGGCTTCCCGGCCCTGGACAGCGGAGTGCTGCTGCTCGCCTTCGTGTTCCTGGTGGCGCTCGGGGTGGACTACAACATCTTCCTGGTCACCCGGGCCCGGGAGGACGCCCGCAGCGCCGGCACCCGCGCCGGGATGCTCTCCGCCCTGCGGGTCACCGGCGGTGTGATCACCAGCGCCGGCGTGCTGCTCGCCGCTGTCTTCGCCGTGCTCGGCGTGCTGCCGCTGATCACCCTGACCCAGATCGGCATCATCGTCTGCATCGGTGTCCTGCTGGACACCCTGCTGGTCCGCACGGTCCTGGTGCCGGCGCTGACGTTCCTGCTCGGCGACCGCTTCTGGTGGCCCGGCCGCATCACGCGCGACCCGGTGCGGGAAACCCCGCGCTCGCCCGAGCCGGTCGCCGCACACGACTGACCGACACGTCGGGGCCGTGGCGAATCCGCCACGGCCCCGACGGGGTCAGTACGACAGGCAGACGCACTCGCTCATCAGCGCCCGCACGTTGCGCACGTACGACGGGTTGGGGATGGCAAGCGGCTTCCCCTCCTGCGCCACCGCACCGTGCCCGAAGTTGTACGCGGCGATGACCGCGTTGAGCAGGCAGGAATTCAGCTCACTGGTGCACAGTGCCGGGTCGAGTCGGAAGTCGGACTCGAAGTACATGTCGCCGATGTACTTCGTCGCCCAGGCCAGGTAGGTGGCGCCGAGGTAGGCGTTGTCCTGGTAGGTGTCGATCTTGTAGCTCTGCTCGAACCGCTGGTTCATCCAGGTCGCGGTGGCCGGCATCACCTGCAACAGCCCGACCCCGCCGTCGCAGGCGTAGATGTTGGACTGCCAGCCGCTCTCCTGCCACGCGGTGGCCTTGAGCAGGGTGAGTGGGATCTTGATGTCCGGCGCCGAGACCGGCCAGTAGGTGCGGCCGGCCGCATCGGTCAGCGCCGCCTTCACCTCGGCCCGGGTCGCCTGGCTGCCCTTGTAGGTCGGCTTGCAGGAGCTCGGCGCGGGCTTCGGGGGCGCCGGCGGAACCTCGGTCTCGGTGGGCGGCTTCGGCACCGGGCGCGGCTTCGGTGCCGCCCGGGTCGGCTTCTTCGTCGGCTTCGGCTTCGGGGTCGCGCTACGACTCGGCGCGGAACCCATCGATTCGACGGCGCTCACCGACGGGCTCGGCTCCCCACTGGCCTCGTCGGACGGGGCGTCGGTCGGCCCGTCGGTGACGGCGGCCGGCGCGGCCAGGCCCGAGGGGCTCTCCCCCTTGGCGGCGCAGCCGGTCAGTGCGCTCGCCAGCAGGAGCCCGGCGAGCACCACGGCGCCCAGCCGATCGGTGCGTCGCACCATGGCGTTGCCTCCCCCGTGTGATTGTCGCCGCACCCTAACAAGGTTCGACTGGGCGGCGGTGCCCCTGCGACGGCCGTCGGGGGGTCTGGTCCACCGGGGGCTGACCGTTGCCCACCGCCCGGTCCCGGGTCGCCCAGGCGACCATGAACACCACAGTCCAGAGCACCCCGAGCAGCACCGCCGCGGCCGTTCCGCTCGCCGTCTCCAGCCCGAGGTAGAGCCGCGCGCCGCCGATCCCGAGCACCCCCGCCGCCGCGGCGGTCCAGGCGGCCACCGCCACCGGCCAGTGGGCGCTGCGCGACACCAGCCACGCCAGGGTGCAGAAGCTCGCCGCGACCACGGCGTTCTGGGTCGAGAGCGGGGCCACCTCGCCGCCGCCCGGGGCGGTCCCGTTCGGGCCGGTCAGCTCGGCCACCACGGCCAGGACCACCAGCGGCACGAACGCGCCGACTGTTCCGACCACGCTGAGCAGGTCCGTCCGCCAGGGTCGGTTGCGCCACGCCAGCACCGCCGCCACCAGCGCCACCAACAGGATCAGCACCGACCCGCGTACCACCGACACCACGACCAGCGTGACGTCGGCGGCGTCCGGGGTACGCCGAGCGGCGAACCACCCCGCGATGGCGCCGTCCAGCGCGGCCAGCCCACTGTTGCGGACCGCCACCGCCAGCAGACCGGCGATGGCGAGCCCGGCGGCGAACAGCAGCAGCAGCCCGGCGGCCAGATTGAGCAGCAGTGTCCAGGCCGGGCCGATCCGCATGGCCACCAGGAAGAACAGCACCCCGTAGCGGGCGGTGAGCCAGCGCACCGGGGGCAGCGCGCCGGCCCGGGACAGCAGCGCGCGCACCGGGTCGGGGTTACGACCCAGCCACCGACCCACGAGCACCACGCCCACCAGGCCGGCCAGCAGCAGGAGCGCCACCCCGGTGGCCCGGCCGAGCAGCCCGGAGACCGTGTCGTACGACTCACCGGCGAGGTGACCGAGCAGCACCGAACCGCTCACCCAGGTCACCACCCCGGCCAGGTTCCAGAGGGCGAACCGCCGGTACGGCATGCCGGCCGCACCGGCCAACCGGGGCACCAGGGTCCGGGCGAAAGCCACCCATCGGGCGGCGAACACCCCCCGCCCACCGAGGCGGGCCAGCATGGCGTCGGCCCGGGCCCACCGCTGCGGCCCGACCCGGTGCCCCAGCCCCGCGCGCAACCGGGAGCCATACCGCCGTCCGGCGCGAAAGGCCAGCCCATCGCCGAGGACCGCCGCGACGATCATCGCGAGCAACGCCGGCCCGAGCCGCAAGGTACCGTTGTAGGTGAGGAAGCCGACGAGCAGCAGGGTAGCCTCACCCGGCACGAGCAGGCCGAAGATCACCGCGGTCTCGCCCGCCACGATCAGCGCGGCGACCAGGTAGATCCACAGGGTGGGCAGACCCTGCACCCAGGTCAGCAGGTCGTGCACTCAGGCCCCCGGGACACGGGTGCCAGCATGCCAGCCGGGAGAACCACCGGCACAGCGGTTTCACCATAGATCAGGGGCACCTGGGGGTGACCCCGACGCAGCCTGCGCGAGCGCAGGCGGAAGGATAGAGGGTATGCAGCTTCGCACCGACCTCCGCAACGTCGCCATTATCGCTCACGTCGACCACGGCAAGACCACCCTGGTCGACGCCATGTTGCGGCAGGCCGGCGCGTACGGCGCACGCGGCGAGAACACCGAGCGGGTGATGGACTCCGGTGACCTGGAGCGGGAAAAGGGCATCACGATCCTGGCCAAGAACACCGGCGTGCGGTACCTGCCGGCGGACGGCTCCGACCCGGTCACCATCAACATCATCGACACCCCTGGCCACGCCGACTTCGGTGGCGAGGTGGAGCGCGGCCTGACCATGGTCGACGGAGTGGTGCTGCTCGTCGACGCCAGCGAGGGCCCGCTGCCGCAGACCCGCTTCGTGCTGCGTAAGGCGCTGCGGGCCCGGATGCCGATCATCCTGGTGATCAACAAGGTGGACCGTCCGGACGCCCGGATCAAGGAGGTCGTGGACGACACCTACGAACTCTTCCTCGACCTGGACGCCGACGAGGAGCAGATCGACTTCCCGATCGTCTACGCCTGCGCCCGCGACGGCATCGCCTCGCTGACCCAGCCCGCCGACGGCTCGGTGCCCGACGACAGCACCTCCCTGGAGCCGCTGTTCCGCACCCTGCTGGACACCATCCCGGCACCCTCGTACGAGGACGGCGCGCCGTTGCAGGCGCACGTCACCAACCTGGACGCCTCGCCGTTCCTCGGCCGGCTGGCGCTGTGCCGGGTCCGCCAGGGCACCATCAACAAGGGTCAGACGGTGGCCTGGTGCCGCACCGACGGCAGCACCCAGCGGGTCCGCATCTCCGAGATGCTGATGACCGAGGGCCTGGAGCGCACGTCGGCCGAGACCGCCGGCCCGGGCGACATCATCGCCGTCGCCGGCATCCCGGAGATCATGATCGGTGAGACCCTCGCCGACGTCGAGAACCCTGTCGCGCTTCCGCTGATCACCGTCGACGAGCCGGCCATCTCGATGACCATCGGCACCAACACCTCGCCGCTGGTCGGCCGGGTCAAGGGCGCCAAGGTCACCGCGCGGATGGTCAAGGACCGGCTCGACAAGGAGCTGATCGGCAACGTCTCGCTGCGGGTCCTGCCGACCGAGCGGCCGGACGCCTGGGAGGTGCAGGGCCGCGGCGAGCTGGCGCTGGCCATCCTGGTCGAGCAGATGCGTCGGGAAAGCTACGAGCTGACCGTCGGCAAGCCGCAGGTGGTCACCCGGGTGATCGACGGCAAGACCTGCGAGCCGGTCGAGCGGCTGACCATCGACGCCCCGGAGGAATACCTGGGCGCTATCACCCAGCTCCTCGCCACCCGCAAGGGCCGGATGGAGCAGCTGGTCAACCACGGCACCGGCTGGATCCGGATGGAGTGGCTGGTGCCGGCGCGCGGCCTGATCGGCTTCCGCACCGAGTTCCTCACCGACACCCGGGGCACCGGCATCCTGCACCACGTCTTCGAGTCGTACGAGCCGTGGTTCGGTGAGCTGCGCACCCGTAACAACGGCTCGCTGGTCGCCGACCGGGCCGGCGCGGTCACCGCCTTCGCGATGACCAACCTGCAGGAGCGCGGTCAGCTCTTCGTCGAGCCGACCACCGAGGTGTACGAGGGCATGATCGTCGGGGAGAACTCCCGCTCCGACGACATGGACGTCAACATCACCAAGGAGAAGAAGCTCACCAACATGCGGCAGTCGACCTCCGACGAGACCGAGAAGCTGGTCCCGCCGCGCAAGCTCACCCTGGAGCAGGCGCTGGAGTTCTGCCGCGAGGACGAGTGCGTCGAGGTCACCCCGGCCACGGTGCGCATCCGCAAGGTGGTGCTCGACCAGCAGCTGCGGGGCCGGGCCACCGCCCGCCGCAAGCACGCCGGCTGACCCACCAGCACCCGACACCGGGCGCGCCGGCCGCTTGCGGCCGGCGCGCCCGTCGTCTTTCCCCCGACGGGTACGCGGACCCGCCCACACCTGATCCGCTACGGTCACCGACATGACCTGGGATGATCTCGACGCCCACCTGGACCGGGTGCCCGGCACCGTCTCCGCGTACGTGGGACGACTCGACGCCCCGCCGACCTGGACCCGCCACGCGGACGCCGGCCACTACGCCGCGAGCACCATGAAGGTGGCGGTGCTCGCCGCGCTGCACCGCGCCGCCGAGGCCGGCACCCTGGACCTGGACGCCCCGGTCCCGGTCGTCAACGACTTCGACTCCGCCCAACCCGGCGCACCCCGCTTCGCCAACGCGCAGCCCTACGACAACGACGACGCGGTCTGGGACCGCGTCGGCGGCACCGCGTCGCTGCGCTGGCTGGCCGACCGGATGATCGTGCGCTCCAGCAACCTCGCCACCAACCTCGTCCTCGGCCACGTCGGGCTGCCAGCGGTCGCCGAAATCTGGGCGCTCGCCGGTGCCCGCAACAGCGTCACCGGCCGCGGCATCGAGGACTTCGCCGCCCGCGAGGCCGGCATCACCAACACGGTCACCGCCGCCGACCTGGCCGCGCTGCTCGGCGCCCTGGCCACCGGGGCCGAGACCCCCGGCCCACTCGCCTCACCGGCCGCCTGCACCACCATGCTGGACGTCCTGCTCGCCCAGGAACACCGCGAGGACCTCGCCGCCGGCCTGCCCGCGGGCACCCGCATCGCGCACAAGAACGGTTGGGTCCGCGGCGTCCGCCACGGCGCCGGCGTGGTGCTGCCCGACGACGCCCCGCCCTACCTGATCGCCGTCTGCACCACCACCGACCTGGCCGACAGCGAAGACCAGGTGGAGGACGACGCCTGCCTGCTGATCGCGCACATCTCGGCGCAGGTCTGGGCGGCCCGCCACCAGCTCTGACCCGACCGACTCCAGCGGTACGTGCGGGCTAGGCTGCTCGCACCCCCACCCCGGAGCCGCAGATGCCCCGCAGTCGCACCGTGCTGATCGCCTTCCTCGTCGTGACGGCGGCGAACCTGCTGGCCAACGCCACCGGCGGCGGCCTGGCCTTCCTGCTCACCAAGCCGCTGCTGATGCCGCTGCTGGCCGCGTACCTGTGGCAGGTCAGCGCCGAACGCGCCACCCGACCCGACCGGCTGCTACTGGCCGCGCTGGCCTTCGCCACCGGCGGCGACGTCGCCCTCATGATCGACGGCACCGGCTGGTTCCTCGCCGGCATGGCCTGCTTCCTCGGCACGCACCTCTGCTACCTCGCGGCCTTCACCCGGCACGGCGCCGCGACCGCGCTGCGCCGTGCGCCGCTGGTCGCCGTCCCCCTGGGGTACGCGGTGCTGACCGTCGTCGCCCTGACCTGGATGTGGGCCGGGCTCAGCGACGCCGGGCTGGCCGTGCCGGTGGCCGGCTACGCGCTCGCGTTGGCCGCCATGGCCAGCACCGCCGCCACCCAGGGTTGGCGCGTCGGTCTCGGCGCCGCGCTGTTCCTCGGCTCCGACCTGCTGATCGCCGCCGGGGTGGCCGAGGTGGCCCGACCACCCGGCGCGCCGGTGCTGGTCATGGCGACCTACGCCGCCGGCCAGGCACTGATCGTCACCGGCCGCGCCGCCCGCACCGGCACACCCACCGACGCGCCGGTCACTCCAGCAACTGCGCCCGCAACGCCCTGAGGTCGGAGTCGGTGAGCCCCAGCCCGTCGCGCAGGTACGCCTCGAACGAGCCGTGCACCCGACGCACCTCGGCGTAAGCGGCGTCGAGATACTCGGCGCGGACCTCCAGCACCGGCACCACCGCGTCGACGTCCAGCTCGGGGTTGCGCCGGCGCATCGCCTCGACGATCACCGCCCGCAGACTGCCGGTCAGCTCGTTGTTGCGCAGGTAGTCGGCGCGAATGGCCGCCTCGTCCACCCCGAGCGCCGTCAACAGGATGACTGTCAGCCAACCGGTGCGGTCCTTGCCGGCGGAGCAGTGGTAGAGCAGCGGCAGGTTCTCCGGCCGGGTCGCCAGCCGCACCGCCTCGGCGAAACCCACCCGGGCCGACTCCCCGGTGACGAACCAGCGGTAGATCGCCGCCATCGCCCCCGCCGTGCCCTGCCGGGCCAGCTCCGCGTACGCGTCCAGGTCGTGACCGAGCAGCACCGCCGAGACGTACGTGAAGACCGGGTGCTCCGCGTCGTGCACGGGCAGGCGCACCACCCGTGGCTCACCGCCGAACCGGTCCTCCGGGGCGACAGCGATCTCCGAGGCGTCGCGCAGATCCACCACGCACGCCGGCCCCAGCTTCGCCAGCACCGGTAGGTCCTCGTCGGTCAGCCGACCCAGCGCCGGAGTGCGAATCAACTGCCCGACGCGGACCCGCCGCCCGTCCGCGCCGACGAGCCCACCCAGGTCACGCGCGTTCGGTGCACCCACCAGCTCCCAGCCCTGCCCGGTCATCCGGTCTCCCCTCCCACCGTGAACCTCCGTATAGGGTGCCCTACATGACGATCTCGGCGGTACGCACCCACCGGGTTTCCGCCCCCTTACACACCCCATTCGTCACCGCGTTGCGCCGTACCACCACTGTGGACACCCTGATCGTCGAACTCGTCGACAGCGACGGCCGGTCCGGCTTCGGCGAGGCGCCGCAGGTCTGGCAGGTCACCGGCGCGTCGGTCGCCGGTGCGCAGGCGTGCGTGCGCGAGATGCTCGGCCCACAGCTGATCGGCCGTGACCCGGACGACCTGGTGACCCGTTGCGCCGAGGTGCAGCGCGCGGTGGTCGGCAACGAGGCCGCGAAGGCGGCGGTGGACGTCGCCCTGCACGACCTCGCCGCGCGGCGGCTCGGCGTACCCCTGGTGCGGTTGCTCGGGGGCACCACGCTGCGGGTCCCGACGGACGTCACCCTCGCCGCGGGCGACGCGGTGGACCTGGCGGCCGCGGCACGGCAGCGGCAGGCCGACGGCTTCGACGTGCTCAAGTTGAAGGTCGGCACCGACGCGGCCAGCGACCTGGACCGGGTACGCGCGGTACGGGCGGCCGTGGGCCCGGGCACCCGGATCCGGCTGGACGCCAACCAGGGCTGGACGCCCCGGGAGGCGGTCCGGGTGATCCGCGGCATCGAGGACGCCGGGCTCGACGTGGAGTTGGTCGAGCAGCCGGTGGCCCGCTGGGACCTGGACGGGCTGGCCTGGGTCAGCGACCGGGTGTCAGTGCCGATCCTGGCCGACGAGGCGGTGTTCGGGGTCCGTGACCTGGTGGAGGTGATCCGCCGCCGGGCCGCCGACCTGGTAAACGTCAAGCTGGCCAAGTGCGGTGGGCTGCATCCGGCCCGTACCCTCCTCGACCTGGCCACCGCGCACGGGCTCGGCACCGTTGTCGGCTCGATGATGGAGAGCCAGGTCGGCATCGGGGCTGCCGCGAGCCTGGTCGCCGCGTACGGCACCACAGCGGTCCCCGACCTGGACGCCGCCTGGTGGCTGGCGTGGTCACCGGTGCAGGGGGGCATCCGCTACGAAGGGGCGAGCGTGGTGCTGCCGGACGCACCTGGCCTGGGCATTTCCGGCCTCGCTGAAGCAAAAGTGCAGGCTCGTGGTTGATGACCGTCGGTTTCTTTCATAGGGTTCCCCTGGACAGCCGACACGATCTGGGGGTTGACGTGGAGCTGCAACCGGGCCGCGAGGCCGTCGTCCGGGTCGCCGTGGCGACGCTGTGGACCTCCCCCGAGGCAGTCCGCCCGGTCGACCGTCCGGCGCTGACCGCCGGCGCCGACATCCCGACCTGGGTCTCCGGAATGGACACCGACCAGCAGGTCGGCGACTGCGTGCTGAGCCAACTTCTGCTCGGCGAGCGGGTCCTCGTCAGCGAGCTGCGCCCGGACGGCTGGGCCCGGGTCGTCGCCGTCGAACAACCAGCCGCCAAGCTGGACCCCCGCGGCTACCCGGGCTGGCTCCCCGCCGAGCAGTTGGCCGTTCTCGACCCGGCCCACACCAGCACCGACCACCCACTGGTGGTGGACGCCACTGTCACCGGGCTGCACGCCGCCCCCAACGGGCCAGTGGTGCTCCCCGGTGTCGTCGTCGGCACCCGGCTCGTCCCGGCCGGCCCCTCGCTCGACGACTGGCAGCCGGTGCACGTCCCCGGCCGGGCCACCCCGCTCTGGTTGCCCGAGCGCCACCTGGTCGCGTCCTCGGCCGCGTCGCCGACCGCCGCGCAGGCGCTCGCTGTGGCACAGCGCCTGCTGGACGTGGTCTACATCTGGGGCGGTCTCTCCGCGCACGGCATCGACTGCTCGGGCCTGGTGCATCTGGCCTGGCGGAGGTTCGGGGTGCTGCTGCCCCGCGACGCCGACGACCAGGCCGTGGCCACCACCCCGCTGCCGTTGGGCGCGGAACGCCCTGGCGATCTCTACTTCTTCGCCCGACCCGGCCGCAAGATCCACCACATCGGCATCGTCACCGTCACCCCCGGCGACGGCGGCCAACGCCGGATGCTGCACGCCTGCTACCGGCGGCGGCGGGTCATCGAGGAGGAACTGCCGGCCGACCGCACCGCCACACTGGTGGGCGCGCACCGGGTCTAGGGCGCGTTTCGGACGTGTCGGTCGGCGCAGGCCGGCCAGCAGGTGCAGGACAAGCCCTTCACCGGCCGGGCGCGTGTCCGCACCCGGCCGGCGACCGGTCAGTGTCGGGCGTCGGCCAACTCGCGGCGCCGGTCCCGGGAGGACTTGATCAGGCTGGCGGCGGTGGCGATGCCCAGGGTGCCGATGATGACCAGCAACGACAGCCAGATCGGGATGTGCGGCGCCCAGCCGACGTGCTCGCCGCCGTTGATGAACGGCAGGTTGTTGTCGGCCAGTGCCTCCAGCACCAGCTTGACCCCGATGAAGCCGAGCACGACGGCCAGGCCGTAGCTCAGGTAGATCAGCCGGTCGAGCAGGCCACCGAGCAGGAAGTAGAGCTGCCGAAGGCCCATCAGCGCGAAGACGTTGGCGGTGAAGACCAGGTACGGCTCCTGGGTGATGCCGAAGATCGCCGGGATCGAGTCCAACGCGAAGATCAGGTCAGTGGTGCCGATCGCGATCATCACGATCAGCATCGGCGTGAACAGCCGCTTGCCGGCCACGTGGGTGGTCAGCTTCGCGCCGTCGTAGTCCTTCGAGATCGGCAGCGCCTTGCGGCTCCACCGGATCAGCACGTTCTCGGAGAACTCGTCCTCGTCCGGCTCACCCTGCCGGGCCAGGTTCACCGCGGTGTAGATCAGGAACGCGCCGAAGATGTAGAAGACCCAGGAGAACTGCGTGATCAGCGCCGCACCGGCCGCGATGAACCCGCCGCGCATCACCAGCGCCAGCACGATGCCGACGAGCAGCACCTTCTGCTGGTACTGCCGAGGCACCCCGAAGCGGGCCATGATGATCACGAAGACGAAGAGGTTGTCCACCGAGAGGCTGTACTCGGTGAGCCAGCCGGTGTAGAACTGGCCGGCCGCGCTGGCCCCGGAGGTCAGCCAGACACCCGCACCGAAGAGCAGGGCGAGGCCGACGTAGAAGCCGACCCAGAGGCTCGACTCCCGCACACTCGGCTCGTGCGGGCGCCGACCGATGATCAACAGGTCGACGAGCAGGACCGCAGTCAGTGCGACAAGCGTTCCCGCCCACACCAATCCGGACACGTCCAACGTTCATTCCTCCGGCAGACACGCGGCGTCGGGCACACCGTACGCCCCTGCGGGAGCCGGCGTGCCGCTGACGCTCACTCTGGTGACTGTCGGAGGTCTCTTCCGCCGTCGCCCCAAGGGGCGGCGACCTACGGGGCCGGGTCGGGACGCCGTGGTTCCGGCGATCGACCGTGCTGACGACTCCGTTGCGGGGGAATACTCCCCTCCTCGGTGACCATTGTTGCCCACCACGCCCCGTGATCACACCCCGGGCACCCGGTGGCGCCGGACACCCGCTCGACGCGTCACACCGGCTACGGCTTCCTAGGAGGCTAGTGCACGTCTGGTGCGGCGATCGGGTCGGCGAGCAACCAGCCGGCGGAAAGCAGGTCGTCGCAGGCCCGCACCGCCCGGGCCAACCGATCGGCGTGCGACCCGGTCAACTCCACCACCGGCACCCCGCACCCGGCCAGCTCGGCCCGGAACCGTTCGGTCATCCAGGCCCGCAGGTGCTCACCGTCGCGCAGCCCGTCATCGGTGAACGGCACCCCCCGGTGATCCGTCAGCAGATACAGCGCCGGCCGACGCGCCGCCGCCCGCACCTCCTCCGACGCGCTGCCCAGGTAGCGCTCCTCCCACACCGCCGTCGCCCGCGCGTCGGTGTCGCAGACCAGCAGCGGCCCGCTCGTCCGGGCCGCCGCGTCCTCGGCCGCCTGCTGCTCGCGGACCACAGCGCGGAAGTCGTCACGGTCCCAGACGACGTCGAACACTGTCGCCTCCGGCGTTCGTTCCCGCAACCGGGCCAGCTTGCGAGCCGTCAACTCCCGGCCGTACTCCGGCACCCAGGACGTGCCGTAGTGCTCGGCGAGCGCCGCCGCCATCGTCGTGGTCCCGGTCGACTCGGCCCCGACCACCACCACCCGCCGGACGAACCACGCCCGCACCGGCGGGCTGAGCCACCGCCAGTGACCCGCGGGGTCCGCGCGCACCGCCGTCCCGGACACCGGCACGGTCCGCCGATCCGGATCCACCGACACGGGTACGGCGTGGAAGCGGCGCGCCAGCTCGGCGCCGTACGCCTCGGAGGAGAAGACCGCGTCCACCGAATCCGACCCGACCGCCTCCCGGAACACTGCGCAGTGCGCGTCCCAGACGGCCGGATCGGCGTAGTCCACCGGGTGGTCGTCGTACCGGCCGACGACACGGACCCACGGCGTGTCCGCGTGCGCCTCCCGCAGCCAGTCGAGGCGCAGCGCAAGCGCAATGGACTCCCGACGCGAGGGTGCCACGACGACTGTCACCTCGGCGCAGCGGGCGGCGGCGGCCCGGATCAGCGCGTGGTGCCCGGCGTGCGGTGGATAGAACTTGCCCACCACCATTCCGTGCCCGAACTCCGCGGCGGCCGAGTGCGCCGGCACGCGTGGCGCCGGCGTACGGCCGGATGTCTCGGCGTTCACGCGGTGGCCGGGGCCGGGCCCTGCGGGACCGCGCTCGGCCGGTCGGCCCGACGCAGGTCGGCCCGCCAGGCGCGCAACCCGAGCACGCACAGGGCGAGGAAGACCAGATAGAGGACGGCCGTCAGGTGCAGCCCCTTGTACGCGTACAACGGGATGTAGATCAGGTCGGCGGCGATCCAGAGCCACCAACTCTCCACCCGCTTGCGGGTCTGCCCGTACGTGGCCAGCAGCGACAGCGCCGTGGTCAACGCGTCCGGCAGCGGCACTGTCGAGTCGGTGCCCCGGTCCAGCAGCACCCAGAGCGCCCCGGTGAGCAGCACCCCGGCGGCGGCCAGCGCCAGCCACTCCCGCCGCCCCGTCCGGCTCACAGTGAGCCGGGTGCGCCGCTCGCCCCCGAACAGCCAGTGCCACCAGCCGTAGCAGCCGAGCGCCACGTAGACGACCTGGAGGCCGGCGTCGGCGTACAGCCCGGCGGTCCAGAACAGCACCATGAGCAGCAGCACGTTGGCGATGCCGATCGGCCAGTTGGCGATCTTCTGCCGGGCCACCAACCACACGTTGAGCACACCGGTCGCGAACCCCAGCAGCTCCGCCCAGGTGGTGCCCGTACCGGCCACCCGAAACGCGGTGCCGGTGAGCCAATCGATGATCACGAGGCCACCCTAGGGGCGTCGGCCACGTCGGAACAGACCCCGCGACACCGACCGCCCCGAACGCCGTGGGAGGCTGTCCGACATGGTGCTTGAGGTCGCGTTGATCGACGTACTACCCGGACACGAGGACGCGTTCGCCGCCGCGTACGCCGAGGGTCACCCGGTGCTCGCCGGGGCGACCGGTTGCCGGTCCGTGCGGATGACCCGAGGGATCGAGTCACCGACCCGCTTCGTGCTGCTCGTCGAATGGGACTCGGTCGAGGCGCACGAGAAGAACTTCCGGGCCACCGAACGGTTCGACACGTGGCGGGCGCTGATCGGGCCGCACTTCGCGGGACCGCCAGTCGTCGAACACTTCCTCGACGTACCGGCCTGAGCCGGGCTGTCGTACCCCACGGTTATCGTGCCGGGCGCACGCGCCGGCCGCCGGTCCCGACGGACTCGGGGGCGCCGGGCCCGGTGGCCGCGCGGCGCGTCACCGTCGACACCCCTGAGCCGTTACTCGCCGACGCGGCGGGCCAGCGCTGTGACCGTCTCCTCCGGTGACAGCGCCGCGGCCAGCAGCGCCGCGGTCATCCGCTCGTAGCGGTCGACGTCGAGCACGGTGGCCAACCGGACGTCGGTGGTCAACGCCTCGAGCATCACAGTGCGCGGGTCCGCCGGGTCGGGAAAGGCGTAGCAGGAATACGGTGTGAGCGGATGCAGCCCGCCACCGGCCGCCCCGCGCGGCAACAGCCGCACAGTGACGTGGGACAGGCCGGTCACGGCGACCAGATGACGTAGCTGTTCACGCCAGACCGCCACCGGCAGGTCACCCGGGTCGCAGACGGCCTCGGCGAGCACCGCCGTGTAGCGCGGCGGGTAGGCCCGCCGCAGCACCTCCTGCCGCAGGGCCCGGGCGCGCACCTCGGCCTCCACATCGACCTCCGGCGTGAGCTGGACGCCGGCCGTGACCAACACCCGGGCGTACGCGGGCGTCTGGAGCAGCCCCGGCACCACCGACGGCTGGTACTCGACGATGTCGGCGGCGCCCGCCTCCAACTCGGCGTAGGTGCGCTGCCGTTCGCTCATCTCGCCCAGCGTCTTCCACCAGCCCCGGCTGGTGGCCGCGTCCCGGGCGATGACGATCAGCGCCTCCCGGGCGGGCGTCGGCACCTTGTAGACATCCAGCAGATCGAGCACGTCGGCGAGGTCCGGACGGCTCTGACCCAGCTCGATGCGGGACAGCTTCGACGTCGAGGCCCAGCCCAGCCGGTCGCAGACCTGCTCCAGGGTCAGCGACTCGCGCCGACGGAGTTGGCGCAGCTCTGCGCCGAGACGTGCACGTCGAATGACAGGACTTGTTGGCAGCGGCATCCCGGCCTCCCCACCGAGGGAGACTACGCAGGACGATCACCCAGTGCAATAGCTCGCTCGCGCACCGCAATCAGGGCATTCAGCGCCGCAGACCGACCCGGCCGGCCCGCACACACCGTTTCCGCAGCTCAGGAGCGGTTGAAGGCGGCGAAGGCTGGTTCCGGCGGGCCGCGAGTCCCCGCTCGGCGCGGCTGGGCTCAGGGTCGGTAGGTGCCGAAGGACCAGACGTTGCCGGCCAGATCGCGGGCGGCGTAGTCACGGGAGCCGTAGTCGGTGTCGAACGGCTCGCGGACGATCTCGGCGCCGGCCGCGCGGGCCTGGGCGCAGTGCGCGTCGACGTCCGGTACGGCCACGTAGACCGACCAGGCGTCGTCGGCCGGCCGAGGCGCCGCGTCGGCCCGACCACCCAACATGATCATGCCGGTGTCGAGGACCAGCTCGGCGTGCGCGACGGTGCCGTCCGGCGCCTCGTGCACGGCATGCGCCCGGAAACCGAAGGCGACGCCGAGCCAGTCGATCGCGGCCCGGGGATCGGGATAACGGAAGATCGGATAGATGGTTCGCATGAACCGATTCTGCGGCCGGCGACACTAATCCGGATTGGACGAATGTGACCTCGGCGGAGCCCCGACCCGCCCGCGGGTCAGCCGGCCGTCGTCACCGGCCGGCGAGCAGCGCGGCCGGCGTGGCGCCCGCGAACTGGTGGAAGTCCCGGATCAGGTGGGACTGGTCGTAGTAGCCGCAGCCCGCCGCGACGGCGGCCCAGTCGACTGCTCGCCCGTCCACCCCGACCTGGGTCGACGCGGCGGAAGCCCGCTGAAAACGCAGCAGCCGGGCGGCCATCTTGGGCGGCAGCCCGACCTCCTGCCGGAACCGGGACGCGAGGTGCCGTCGGCTCCAGCCCAGCTCGTCGCCGAGCGCACCGACGCTCCCCCGCCCGCCGCCGGCGGCCAGCCACCGCCACGCCCAGTCCAGCCGCGGGTCCACCGGCGGGGACGCCGCCAGCCGGGCGGTGAGCACCCGGTCGAGCAGGGCGAACCGCTCCGGCCAGCCGGGGGCCTCGGCGAGCCGGCCGCGCAGCCGATCCAGCCAACGGCCCGGGAGTTGCCCGACGCCGACGGCCCGATTGGTCAGCTCGCTCAGCGGCAGACCGAGCAGCCGGCGGGCGGTCAGGGGGGCGAGCAGCAACTCGACGCCCTCCCCCACACCCACAGTGCGCGTGGTGCACCAACTGTCGAAGGTGCCGGCCACGAACGAGTCGACAGCGGTGACGCCGCGCTGCGCGCTGCGCGGGTCGGTCACGTCCAGCGGAGCGCCCCAGCCCAGGATCAGCACCACGAAGACGCCCGCCGACTCCCGGCGGACCAGTGGCACGTCCGCCCGTTCCCGGTAGCCCACGTACCTGTCGACGAACTGACGCAGGCCGGCGTCGGGCAGCCCGAGGACCATCTCGCCGATCGGCGCCACCGCCGTCAACAGTGCCCGCCCTTCGCGTGCCCCGGTCGGCCGGGCCCGAGCGGGGCTCTGGGCGGGGCCGACCGGGTGGCCGTCACTTCACGCCGGCGGCGTCCATGCCGCGCAGCTCCTTCTTCAGGTCGGAGACCTCGTCGCGGATCCGGGCCGCCAACTCGAACTGAAGCTCGCGGGCGGCGGCCAACATCTGGTCGTTGAGCTCCTGGATGAGCTGGGCGAGGTCGGCGCGGGCCATCCCCTCCCGTGAGGTGGTGGTCGCGGCGGACCGGCTCCGGCTACGGGTCTCCTTGACCGGCGCCTTGCCTCGGGACAGCTGACGCACCGCACCGCCGACCCGGGAGTTCTCGGTGTCCTCCGCCTCGCGGTAGATGTCGTCCAGGATGTCGTGGATCTTCTTACGCAGCGGCTCCGGGCTGATGCCGTGCGCCTCGTTGTGCGCGATCTGCTTGGCCCGACGCCGATCGGTCTCGTCGATCGCCGCCGCCATCGACGGGGTGATCTTGTCGGCGTACATGTGCACCTGACCGGAGACGTTACGGGCGGCCCGCCCGATGGTCTGGATCAGCGATCGGCCGCTGCGCAGGAAGCCCTCCTTGTCGGCGTCGAGAATCGCCACCAGCGACACCTCGGGCAGGTCCAGACCCTCGCGGAGCAGGTTGATGCCGACGAGCACGTCGTAGTCGCCCTTGCGCAGCTCGCGCAGCAGCTCCACCCGGCGCAACGTGTCGACCTCCGAGTGCAGGTAGCGCACCCGGATGCCGTTCTCCAGGAGGTAGTCGGACAGGTCCTCGGCCATCTTCTTGGTCAGCGTGGTGACCAGCACCCGCTCGTCCCGGTCGGTCCGCAGCTTGATCTCGTGCATCAGGTCGTCGATCTGACCCTTGGTCGGCTTGATCACGACCTCCGGGTCGACCAGACCGGTGGGTCGGATCACCTGCTCGACGAACTCGCCCTGGGCCTGCTCCATCTCCCAGGTGCCGGGGGTCGCGGAGAGGTAGACCAGCTGGCCGACCCGCTCCAGGAACTCGTCGAAGCGCAGCGGCCGGTTGTCGGCCGCGCTGGGCAGCCGGAAGCCGTGGTCGATGAGCATCCGCTTGCGGGACGCGTCGCCCTCGTACATGCCGCCGATCTGCGGGATGGTCACGTGCGACTCGTCGACCACAGTGAGGAAGTCGTCGGGGAAGTAGTCGAGCAGGGCGTGCGGCGGGCTGCCGGGCAACCGCCCGTCCATGTGCATCGAGTAGTTCTCGATGCCGGAGCAGAAGCCCACCTGCCGCATCATCTCGATGTCGTAGGTGGTGCGCATCCGCAGCCGCTGCGCCTCCAGCAGCTTGCCCTGCCGCTCCAGCTCGGCGAGGCGCTCGGCCAGCTCCACCTCGATGTCGCGGATCGCCCGTTCCATCCGCTCCGGACCGGCCGCGTAGTGGGTGGCCGGGAAGATCACCAGCTGGTCGACCTCGCGGACCACGTCACCGGTCAGCGGGTTGAGGTAGTAGAGCTTCTCCACCTCGTCACCGAACAGCTCGATGCGGATCGCCAGCTCCTCGTACGCCGGGATGATCTCCAGCGTGTCGCCGCGGACCCGGAAGGTGCCCCGCTGGAAGGCCATGTCGTTGCGGGTGTACTGAATGTCGACCAGCCGGCGCAGCAACTGGTCGCGGTCGAGCTCCTGCCCGATCTGCACCTTCACCGCCCGGTTGAGGTACTCCTCCGGGGTGCCCAGGCCGTAGATCGCCGAGACGGTCGCCACCACGATCACGTCGCGGCGGGTGAGCAGCGACATCGTCGCCGAGTGCCGCAGCCGCTCCACCTCCTCGTTGATCGAGGAATCCTTCTCGATGTAGGTGTCGGTCTGCGGGATGTAGGCCTCGGGCTGGTAGTAGTCGTAGTACGAGACGAAGTATTCGACAGCGTTGTGCGGCAGCAGCTCGCTGAACTCCTTGGCCAGCTGCGCGCAGAGCGTCTTGTTCGGGGCGAGCACCAGGGTGGGGCGTTGCAGCCGCTCGATCAGCCACGCCGTGGTGGCGCTCTTGCCGGTGCCGGTCGCGCCGAGCAGAACGGTGTTGCGGTCGCCGCGCCGAACCCGACGCTCAAGGTCATCGATGGCCGCCGGTTGGTCGCCGGCCGGCTGGAAGTCACTGACGACCTGGAAGCGGCTGTCCAGCCGGGGAATGTCGAGCGCCATGCCATCAACGGTACGCCGGAGGTCCGACAGGAACGGCCGTCACGCCAGGTACGTGATCGGCTTCAATATTCCCATTGTGTGGCCCATGTCACCGGGACTACCCTCTTCATGTAGGCCGCTCGCGGCGGCCGACCGGGCCGGTGGCCAGGCCAACATCACGGCCGGTCGCCCCCGGCACTGCGGTCGCAGCACCCGGCTCGTCCGGCGTGCGCACCCGTGTGGTCGCGCTCGAGGCGCAGACCGGCCGCCGCGAGCGCCCCTGCTCGTCACCCCGGTGCCTCCCCGCCCGTTTCATCTCCGTGGACACCTCCCCGACCCCGGCGCCCGACACCGCCCGCACCGCCACCCCCCGGCCGGACGACCCGAGCACCGGGCGGCACCGCACCGGCCCAGCCGGCAGCGCCTCGGCGGCCAGCCGGACCCCCGGCGACACCGGAGGTAGGCCCACGGCCAACCGGTCCGGCGGCGGCTCGCGCCGGGCCACCGCCGGCCGCACGACCGACGACACACGCCGGGCCGCCGCCGAGCGGAACCGCGAGACCGCCCGCCGCGACGACACCCCGGACACCGCCGACACCGCCGAGGCCGCCGACACCGCCGGCCCGCCCTCGGCCGGGCGACGTCGGCGTACGGTGCTGCTGCTCGGCCTGACGGCGGTGACGTCCGCGACGGCCCTGGTGCTCGGGCTGTTGAGCTGGGCGCCCGACCCGCCCGAGCCGGCCCGGCCGCTGACACTGGCGGAGGGCAAGCGGCTGGCCGCCACGCGGGTCACCAACCTGCGGGACCTGCGCGCCGGCGTACGGGTCACAGCCGGCGCCGGCGCCGCCCGCATCGAACTGGTGGGCTGGGTGGACTGGTCCCGGTCGCTGCTCTACCTCGACGTGGGCGGGCCGGGCGCGGGTGCCGAACGCGGACTGTTGCAGAGAAGCGGTCCGGTGCTGGTGATCCGGCCCGATCCGGCGGCGGTGCCCACCCCCGCGGCCCCACCGCTGATGCCCCCGGCGGATCGGTGGCGGCTGCACCGACTGGCGCCCGGGGCGCACCTGGCACCGGTGCTCGACCTGCTCCTCGACCTCGCCGCTGACCGCCCGGACACCACGACCCGGACGACACCCTCCGACGGGGCGCGCTGGATCGCCCGGGAGACCGTGCCGGCCGGCCCCCTGGACGTCATACAGGCACCACTGCCCAGCGGCGCGCCAACCGCCAGCACGGCCATCGGCACCCCCGGCGCCGCGACGCCCGCCCCGGACGGACCGACCCGGTACTGGCTCGACCAGGACGCCCGGCTGCACAAACTGGTGACCCGACTGCCCGGCGCCGGCCCGGTCACGATGATCTTCAACCGGGCGGACCGACCGACACTACGACCGGTGGACGCACTCGGCGGTCGCCCCGGTCTGCCCCGCGCGCTGACCGACGCCGAGCAGCGTCGGCTCGACCGGCTGCCGGCCCGGCTCCGCAACCAGGGCGGCGCCACTGTGACGCTGACCGCGCCGACGGGGACCGACACGAACCTGCGGGGCGCCGGCTGGTTGAGCTGGACCGCGCGTACCGCGTACCTCGCGGTCGCCGACCTGGGCGTACCGGATCGCCGGACCCTGCTGCGACGCGACGCCGCCGGTCTGGCCCGGGCGGACCTGCCGGCGGTCGATGCCGGCGGCGGGACCGCGGAAGCGCCGGCCCGGCCGCCGCTGCCGCCCCCGGCCGGCGGCTGGCGGGTTTCCCGGCCCGGCCTGGACGACCTGAGCATGCTGGTCGACGCCGCAATCGCCGCCGGGTCGATCGGGCAGCGCGGCGCGGCCGTGCGGGTACGCGAGGACTTCACCGCCGGACGGACCGTGGACGTGATCGAGTCGGGTCCGGCCGACGCCCGGCTGCGGTACTGGCTCGACCGGGACGGGTCGCTCCGCCGGCTCGAAATGCGGACCGACGCCGGGGCGTGGGCGCACCTGGATCTCCAGCCCGCCGTCGTGCCCCGACTGGCCGCCAACCCTCGGCCCGCCGCCCCTCGACCGTCGACCCGTCGGTCTTCAGCCCCTCGGCCCGGTCCCCGCTGACCGGCACCCTCAGGGGCGCCAGCCGGTCTGCCCGGCCCACTGCTCGGCGCGCAGGTACTCCTCGTCGAACCACGGGTTCCGGGCCGTGCCCGAATCGCCGGCCTCCGGCGCCGCGTCGACCAGGTCCCGCTTGAGCACCAGGTAAGCGGCCCGCTGATCCGGGTCGGCACGCAGGTGGTCGCGCATCAGCAACGCGTACCGCCAGCCCGGCGAATCCGTCAGCCGCACGTGCAGACGAACCGGCCGGGCCGGGTCCGCACTGCCGTGCAGGCGCTTCTCCCACCGGCCCCGGCCGGCCGGGCGCGGGTCGTCCCACCACTGCCCCGGCACCCGCGGGAACCCGGCGCTCGCCAGCCGATCGGCCAACGGCCCGTCGGCGTCGGCGAGGCTGGCGACCGCCACCTGCACGTCGATGACGTTCTGGGCGGCCAGGCCGGGCACCGCGGTGGACCCGATGTGATCGATCCGTAGGGCATCCGAGCCGAGCGCGTGCTGGATCCGGGCGGCCAGCCGCGCGTACTGCTCCGGCCAACTCGCGTCGGCCCCGGCCAACTCGGCCGCATCCGGCGCAACCACCCGCCGCTGGCGCAGATTGTCCTCGTAGGGCACCAACCGCTGCTTCCAGAGCCGGTCGACGGCGTCGTGCAGCGCCGCCAGACTCCCGTCGTTGGTCAGCACCACGTCCGCCGCCGCCCGGCGGCGGGCGTCGTCGGCCTGGGCGGCGATCCTCCGCTCAGCCTCCGCGCGACCCATCCCCCGGTCGCGCGCCAGCCGCTCCAGTCGGGTCGACACTGCCGTCTGCACCACGACCACCAGGTGGTACGTCGGAGCGAGACCCACCTCGACCAGCAGCGGCACGTCGTTGACGACTAACGCGTCGGGTGCCGCCGCAGCGGCCAACTCCGCGGTGCGGGCCCGGACCCGGGGGTGGGTGATCGCCTCCAGTCGACGGCGGGCGGTCTCGTCGGCGAACACCACAGCTCCCAGTGCGGCACGGTCCAGGGCGCCGTCGGCGTCCAGCACCGCGTCGGAGAAGGCGGCGACGATCTCGGCCAGCCCGTCCGTACCCGGGGCCACCACCTCCCGGGCCACCCGGTCGGCGTCAATGAGCACCGCGCCCCGCTCGACGAACCGCGCTGCCACCGCGCTCTTGCCTGACCCGATTCCGCCGGTCAACCCCACCCTCAGCACCCGAACAGTCAACCGGATCGACAAGCCCGCCGCCAAACCCACCCACGGCCCGGTGACCTCCCAACCCACCCCGGCCGCGACCACTCCCGTCCCGGCGCCTGGCACCCGGCGCCGGCCCCGCTCACGGTCCCGCCCCGCGCCCGCGCCCGTTTCCCGCGCCCGTGCCCGTTTCCCGCGCCCCGCGCCCCGCGCCCCGCGCCCCGCAAGATCGTGCTCGATCCGGGATGTAGTGGTGTGCGGTGCCCGGGAGGCCCCTACATCATGGATCGAGCGCGATCTTGGCGGTCCGCACCAGCCGCGCATGCCGCGCCGGCCACAGCACCCAGCCGCCGGCACACCCAGCCGCCGGCGCACCCTGCCCGGGGCAAGGCGAGGGCCCCGCCCCCAGCGATCCGGAGATCGCGGGGACGGGGCCCGTCGTCGTTCAGCGGGTCACTTACCGCCGGCGAGCTTCTCCCGCAGTGCGGCGAGCGCCTCGTCGGTGGCCAGCGTGCCGGCCGGCTCCTCGGCCTGCCGGCTCGGGGCCGGGCTGGACGAGGAGGTGGTGCCACCGCCACCGCCACCGGCTGCGGCCGGAACGACCGGAGTCGGGTTGGCAGCAGCCTCGGCGTCGGCAGCCCGAGAGGTCTGCACCTGCTTGGTGTGGGCCTCCCAGCGCACACGAGCCTCGGCGTACTGGTTCTCCCAGGTCTCGCGCTGCTTGTCGTACCCCTCGAGCCACTCGCCCGTCTCGGGGTCGAAGCCCTCCGGGTAGATGTAGTTGCCCTCGGTGTCGTACGTCGCGGCCATGCCGTAGAGGGTCGGGTCGAAGTGCTCCTCGCCCTCGACGAAGCCCTCGTTGGCCTGCTTGAGCGACAGCGAGATCCGGCGACGCTCCAGGTCGATGTCGATGACCTTGACCATGACCTCGGAGCCAACCTGGACGACCTGCTCCGGGATCTCCACGTGGCGCTCGGCCAGCTCGGAGATGTGGACCAGGCCCTCGATGCCGTCGTCCACGCGGACGAACGCACCGAACGGAACCAGCTTGGTGACCTTACCCGGCACGATCTGCTGGATCGCGTGGGTGCGGGCGAACTGCCGCCACGGGTCTTCCTGGGTCGCCTTCAGCGACAGCGAGACCCGCTCGCGGTCCAGGTCGACGTCCAGGACCTCGACCTCGACCTCCTGGCCCACCTCGACGACCTCGGACGGGTGGTCGATGTGCTTCCAGGACAGCTCGGAGACGTGCACCAGACCGTCGACGCCGCCGAGGTCCACGAAGGCGCCGAAGTTGACGATCGAGGACACGACGCCCTTGCGGACCTGGCCCTTCTGCAGCTTGTTGAGGAACTCGGTGCGCACCTCGGACTGCGTCTGCTCCAGCCAGGCCCGGCGGGACAGGACCACGTTGTTGCGGTTCTTGTCCAGCTCGATGATCTTGGCCTCGAGCTCCCGCCCGACGTACGGCTGCAGGTCGCGCACACGACGCATCTCGACCAGGGACGCGGGCAGGAAGCCGCGCAGCCCGATGTCGAGGATGAGGCCGCCCTTGACCACCTCGATGACCGAACCGCGGACGACGCCGTCCTCGTCCTTGATCTTCTCGATCGTGCCCCAGGCCCGCTCGTACTGTGCCCGCTTCTTGGAGAGGATCAGACGACCCTCCTTGTCCTCCTTCTGGAGGACCAGGGCCTCGATGTGGTCGCCAACCGTCACAACCTCGGCGGGGTCCACGTCGTGCTTGATCGACAACTCCCGAGAGGGGATGACACCCTCGGTCTTGTAGCCGATGTCGAGCAGGACCTCGTCCCGATCGACCTTGACGACGGTGCCTTCGACAATGTCGCCGTCGTTGAAGTACTTGATGGTCTCGTCGATCGCGGCGAGGAATGCCTCCTCGGAACCGAGATCGTCGTGGGTGACCCGGGTGGCGCTCGAGGGGGCCTCGATGCTGCTCGTCATGTGGGCGGTTGCTCCGGTCGGTGGGTTGTCACAGCAGGCTGGTGTGTCGCAGTGACCTGTTCGCGCCAGCGGATCCGTCGCCGGGCACACCGAACGATCGCCTAGTGAGATCATGATGTGGCTCCGTCGACCGCGCACCTGCTCCCTGCCGAGGCAACGCGATCCGCGAGCGCATCGTCTAGCCTACCGTGCGCATTACCACAGCGTGCAAGCCCTCCCGGGTTCTCTTCGTGCGATGACCTGCGAAAGCCGAACAATCGCCCGGAAAACACCCCTGCTGTCTCCTGCGTCACAGCAGCCCCTCCGGCCGCTCGGCGAGCGGCCGCGCAGATCCTGGACGCGCCGCCGCACCCAATGGGGTGGGTGGGGCCTAGCGTGAGCGCGTGGATGACGACAGCCGGGTTACCCGGCGCCGGGTCGGTGACGCCGAGGCCCGGCGCGCCAACCGCGGCTGGTGGGACACCGACGCCGACGACTACCAGGCCGAACACGGCGCGTTCCTCGGCGACGTGGACTTCGTGTGGTGCCCGGAGGGCCTGCGCGAGGCCGACGCCCGGCTGCTCGGCGACGTGGCGGGACGGCGGGTGCTGGAGGTCGGCGCCGGCGCCGCGGCCGCCGCCCGCTGGCTCGCCACCCAGGGCGCCCGGCCGGTCGCCTTCGACCTGTCCGCCGGCATGTTGCGGCACGCCGCCGAGGCCGCCGAGCGCACCGGGGTACGCGTACCGCTGGTGCAGGCCGACGCGCTCGCGCTGCCGTTCGCCGACCGGTCGTTCGACGTCGCCTGCACCGCGTTCGGCGCGATCCCGTTCGTGGACGACTCGGCGGCGCTGCTCGCCGAGGTGCACCGGGTGCTGCGCCCGGGCGGCCGGTGGGTGTTCTCGGTGACCCACCCGATGCGGTGGATCTTCCTCGACGACCCCGGCGAGGGCGGCCTGACGGCCGTGCACTCGTACTTCGACCGTTCCCCCTACGTGGAGCAGGACGAGACCGGCGTGGCCACCTACGTCGAGCAGCACCGCACCCTCGGCGACCGGATCCGCGAGCTGGTCGGCGCCGGGTTCCGGCTGCTGGACCTGGTGGAGCCGGAGTGGCCGGAGGGGCACGAGGGGATCTGGGGGCAGTGGAGCCCGCTGCGCGGACGGCTCTTTCCCGGCACCGCCATCTTCGTCACCGAGAAGCCCACCGCCTGAGCGCCGCACGCTCAGTGCGACGGCCCCGCACGCCACGGACGCTACGGTCCGCTGGTGAGCGCATGGCCGAACCCGACACCGCCGGACCGCTGGCGTCCGGACCCGGCACGACAACAGCGCGCCGACTATCAGGTCGCGGACCTGCAGAACCTGCCGGACGACGACTGCCCGCGTGTCGAAATGGTCGACGGAGCCGTCCGGGTGATGCCCTTCCCGACCCTCGGTCACCAGGACATCTCAGGCCTGCTCTGGAGGTGGTGGCGAAGCCACGCGCCGGCGGAGATCCGGGCCACCCAGGCCGTCGCAGTCGAGCTCGATCACCACACCAGCCGACGCCCGGATGTCCTGTTGTGCCGCGCCGACGTGCCGTCCGACCGGTCCTGGCTACGGCCGCACGAAGTCGTGCTCGCCGTGGAGATCGTTTCGCCCGGAACGCGACGGGTCGACCGTTTCGCGAAACCCTGTGAGTACGCCGCCGCCGGCATCCCGTTCTACTGGCGGATCGAGCAGGACCCGGTGCACGTGTACGCGTACCGGATCGGCGACCGGGTGGGGCCGGGCGGTGAGCGGCAGTACGAGCTGGTCGCCGACGGTGCCGACGTGATCGAGCTGACCGAGCCGTTCGAGATCAAGCTGCCGGTCGCCGAGATCACCCCGTAGTCGTTTCGCAGTGGCCGCCACGGGTAGCCGAGGACCATGGCCGAACAGCGATTCCACAAGGGCGACCATGTCTCCTGGTCGGCCCACGGCAGCCGCGCGTACGGCGTGGTGCGGGGGACGATCACCGAGCGGACGCGGATCCGCGGGCGGGCCGTGAACGCCGCCCCCGACGACCCGCAGTACCGGGTCCGCAGTGACGGCACGGGCCGCGAGGTGGCCCACCGCCCCGAGGCGCTGCGTCATGAGCAGAG
This sequence comes from Micromonospora trifolii, assembly GCF_022229005.1. GTDB lineage: Bacteria > Actinomycetota > Actinomycetes > Mycobacteriales > Micromonosporaceae > Micromonospora > Micromonospora trifolii. The sequence goes on along the minus strand of NZ_JAKKFD010000034.1, from coordinate 231,859 downwards.
GTGACGACGGCCGGGACACCTACCGGGAGTTCACCGAAGCGGTGAACATGAAGCCCGGTGAGCTGTCCACGTGGCTGGAGACCGACGAGTCGAAGCAGGTCGGCTGGCACAAGGGCGGTCGTGCTGGTGGTGGGGAGTCCGTCGGGCACGAATCCGGACGGAAGATCATCAACCTGCTCCGCCGCAAGCGCGGTGACCTGTCCGAGGGCGACTACAAGCACATGCGCAAGGTCGTCGGCTACGTACGCCGGCACATGGCGCAGCGCCCCTCCGGCAGCGTCCGCGACACCAAGTGGCGCTGGTCCCTCATGAACTGGGGCCACGACCCCATGAAGTAGCCGGCCATCCGGCCGCAAGATCCGCGCAACGTCGGTGAAGGTGGTCCCTCGAGGTGCCACGACCCAGCACTTTCCCCGGTGTTGCGCAGATCTTGGAACGACGCGCGCCGGCAGGGGCCCGCTTGACCTGGCCGACACCCACCACGCCAACGGGCGCGACCCGGTCAGGGGTTCCGGGGCAGCCCGACCCACGCAGGGATCAAGCCTGACCGCCCGGAGTGGGTCGGGCTGCCCCGGAACCCCCACACCGCAGCCACATCAGTGATCGGCGCTGTTCCAGTCGCGGCCCAGACCGACGGACACCTCCAGCGGCACTGACAACGGGTGAGCCCCGCCCATCTCCCGCCGGACGAGGGCCTCCAGGGCCTCCCGCTCACCGGGGGCGACCTCGAAGACCAACTCGTCGTGCACCTGCAACAGCATCCGCGAGCGCAGCCCGGCCTCGCCCAGCGCGGTGTCGACGTGCAGCATCGCCACCTTGATGATGTCGGCGGCGGAGCCCTGAATGGGGGCGTTGAGCGCCATCCGTTCGGCGATGTCGCGGCGCTGCCGGTTGTCGCTGACCAGGTCGGGCAGGTAGCGGCGGCGACCGAGGATGGTGGAGGTGTAGCCGTCCTGGCGGGCCCGGGCGACCACCTGCTGCAGGTAGTCGCGCACCCCACCGAAGCCGGCGAAGTAGTTCTCCATCAGACCGCGCGCCTCTTCGGTGCTGATGTTGAGCTGCTGGGACAGGCCGAAGGCGCTGAGCCCGTACGCCAGGCCGTAGTTCATGGCCTTGATCTTGCGGCGCTGGTCGGGGGTGACCTCGTCGAGCGGCACCCCGAAGACCGACGAGGCGGTGGCGGCGTGGAAGTCGGCGCCGGAGTTGAACGCTTCGATCAGCGCGTCGTCCGAGCTGAGGTGCGCCATGATGCGCATCTCGATCTGGCTGTAGTCGGCGGTGAGCAGGGACTCGTAGCCGTCTCCCACCACGAAGGCCCGCCGGATCCGCCGGCCCTCCTCCGTGCGGATCGGGATGTTCTGCAGGTTGGGCTCGGTGGAGGAGAGTCGACCGGTGGCCGCCACGGTCTGGTTGAAGGTGGTGTGGATCCGACCGTCGTCGGAAACCGACTTGAGCAGCCCGTCGACTGTCGACTTGAGCTTGGCCACGTCCCGGTGACGCAGCAGGTGGGCCAGCACCGGGTGCGGCTGCTGCGCGTAGAGCCACTGGAGGGCGTCGGCGTCGGTGGTGTAGCCCGTCTTGATCTTCTTGGTCTTCGGCAGACCCAGCTCGGTGAAGAGGATCTCCTGCAACTGCTTGGGCGAGCCGAGGTTGAACTCCCGACCCACCGCTTCGTACGCGCCCTGAGCGGCGGCCTTCACCTCGGCGGCGAAGTGGGCCTCCAACTCGGACAGATAGTCGGTGTCGGCGGCGATGCCGGTGCTCTCCATGGTGGCCAGCACCCGCATCAACGGCAGCTCCACGCCGGCCATCAGCCGGGCGGACTGCTCGCCGTCGCGGGACAGCTCGGCGTCGATCGCGTCGGCCAGGTCGAGGGTGGCCCGGGCCTGGAGCATGAGGTTCTGCTCGACCACCCCTTCGTCACCGAGGCCGTCGAGGGTGAGCTGGCCGGACTCGGGGACGTCCACCCGCAGCTCCCGGTGCAGGTAGCGCAGCGCCAGGTCGGTCAGGTCGTAGGACCGCTGGTCGGGGCGGGCCAGGTACGCGGCGATCTGGGTGTCCCGGACGATGCCGGCGAGGTGCCAGCCGTGCGCGGCGCAGGCCAGCACGGCGGGCTTGCTGTCGTGCAGCACCTTGGGGCGCTGCGCGTCGGCCAACCAGCTGGCCAGGGCGCCCTCGTCGGTCGCGTCGAGACCTGCCGGGTCGACCCAGGCCGCCGCGCCGCCGGCGGTGGCCAGCGCGAGACCGGTGATGGAGGCGGTGTGCCGGCGGTTGGGGCCGGTGTCGAGCTTGACCGCCAACCCGACCGGGGTGCCGGTCGGGACGTGCGTGGTCAGCCACCCGGCCAGCGCGCCGGGCTCGGTGAGCACCTCGCCGGTGAGGTCGAAGCCGGACTCGGCCTCCGGCTCGACAGCCTCCAGGTACTGGTAGAGACGGTCGCGCAGGATGCGGAACTCCAGGGTGTCGAAGACCTGGTGCACCGCCTCCCGGTCCCAACCCGTCCAGCGGGTCTCCTCCGGGCGCAGCGGCAGCTCCAGGTCGGAGACGAGCCGGTTGATCTCGTAGTTGCGGATCACGTCGGCGAGCCGCTCCCGCAGGCTGTCGCCGGCCTTGCCCTTGATCTCGTCGGCCCGGGCGATCACGCCGTCGACCCCGCCGTACGTGGTGATCCACTTGGCGGCGGTCTTCGGGCCGACGCCCGGAATGCCGGGCAGGTTGTCACTGGTCTCACCGACGAGCGCGGCGAGGTCCCGGTACTGCTGTGGCGGAACGCCGTACTTCGCCTCGATCGCCGCCGGGTCCATCCGGGCCAGGTCGGAGACGCCCTTGCGCGGGTAGAGGACGGTGATCTGGTCGTCGACCAACTGGAACGCGTCTCGGTCACCGCTGCTGATCAGCACCGACATGCCCTGGTCGCGGGCCTGGCAGGCGAGCGTGGCGATGACGTCGTCGGCCTCGAAGCCCTCCTTCTCCACCACCGGGATCTGCAGCGCCGCCAGGACCTCCTTGACCAGGCTGACCTGGCCCTTGAAGTCGGTCGGGGTCTCACTGCGGCCGGCCTTGTATTCCGCGTACCTGTCGGTGCGGAAGGAGTGGCGGGAGACGTCGAATGCCACGACGATGTGGGTGGGCTGCTCGTCGCGCAGCACGTTGATCAGCATCGAGGTGAAGCCGTACACCGCGTTGGTCGGCTGACCCGTCGTGGTGGAGAAGTTTTCCACAGGCAGAGCGAAGAACGCCCGGTATGCCATGGAATGTCCGTCGACGAGAAGCAGGCGCGGTGTCGTAGCTGTCACGGCAGCGACTCTAGTCCGTCGCACCGACATCCCTGGCGCTCGGCACGGGGTGCCGCGACGCCGGGCCGAACGCCGACGGCCGGCCACCCCCGCGAGGGGATGACCGGCCGCCGAACTGGGTGGCTCAGGCCACGCCGAGGTACGCCTCCTTGACCGACGGATCGTGCAGCAGGTCCTGACCGGACCCCTCCTTCACGATCCGGCCGGTCTCCAGCACGTAACCGCGGTGTGCCCGCGACAGCGCCTGCTGGGCGTTCTGCTCGACCAGCAGGATCGTGGTGCCCTGCTGGTTGATCTCGGTGATGATGTCGAAGATCTGCCGGATCACCAGAGGGGCCAGCCCCATCGACGGCTCGTCGAGCAGCAGCAGCTTCGGCCGGCTCATCAGCGCCCGACCGACAGCGAGCATCTGCTGCTCGCCGCCGGACAGGGTGCCACCGGCCTGCTTGCGCCGTTCGGCCAACCGCGGGAAGAGGGTCAGCACCCGTTCCAGGTCGGCGGCGATGCCGGCGGAGTCCCGCCGGGTGTACGCCCCCATGTCCAGGTTCTCCATGACCGTCATACCCGGGAAGATCTGGCGACCCTCGGGCGACTGACACAGCCCCCGGACCACCCGCAGGTCGGCCCGGAGCCTGCTGATGTCCTCGCCGTTGAACGTGATCTTGCCCTCGGCCAGCGACCGGGTCCCGGAGATGGCCCGCATGGTGGTGGTCTTACCGGCGCCGTTCGCGCCGATCAGGGCCACCACCTCACCCTCGTTGACGGTGAGGCTGATGCCGTGCAGCGCCTCGATCCGGCCGTACGCGACGGCGACGTTCTCCAGCTCAAGCAGCGTCATCTGCGGGCTCCCCCAGGTACGCGGCGATCACCCTCGGATCGCGGCTGACCTCCGCGGGCGCACCCTCGGCGATCTTGCGGCCGAACTCCAGCACCACGATCCGGTCGGTGACACCCATGACCAGCCGCATGTCGTGCTCGATGAGCAGCACGGTCAGCCCCATGTCACGGATGTTGCGGATCAGGGTGAGGAGTTCCTCCTTCTCCGCCGGGTTGAAGCCGGCGGCCGGCTCGTCCAGGCAGATCAGCTTCGGCTCGGTGGCCAACGCGCGGGCGATCTCCAACCGACGCTGGTAGCCGTACGGCAGGTTGCGCGCCTCGTCGTTGGCCCGGTCGGCGATCCCGACGAAGCGCAACAGCTCGAGCGCCTTGGCCTCGGCGGCCCGCTCCTCGAGGATGTGCCGGGACAACCCGAACGTCTTGGCGAACGTCCGGCGCACCTGCTGCCAGTTCCGGACGATCCCGGACGCGGCGGTGACCTGCGGCAACTCGTGCGGCTTCGGCTTGCGCCGAGGCAGCCGGAAGAGCGCCCCGGGCACGCTGGTCTTGTGCCGGGAGTCGGTGCCGACCATGACGTTCTCCAGCGCCGTCATCTCCGGGAAGAGACGGATGTTCTGGAACGTCCGGGAGATGCCCAACTGGCTGATCTGGTGCGGCTTACGGCCGGTCACCTTCTGGCCGCGGAACCGGACCGCTCCGGAGGTCGGCTTGTAGACCCCGGTCATCACGTTGAAGCTGGTGGTCTTGCCGGCACCGTTGGGACCGATGAGACCGAGGATCTCGCCCTCGTAGATCTGGAAATTGATCTTGTCGAGGGCGACCACGCCACCGAAGCGGAGCGTGACATCGTCGACTTCGAGCAGTACCGACCGGGGCCCCGGCTGGGCCGGGATCTTCGGCGCGGACGTGCTGGTGGTCTGGTCAGACATGAGCGGGCGCCTCCTCTGCCTCTGCCGCGCGGTCCTTCAACTCGCGGGCCCGCCGCCGGCTCGGGATCAGGCCCTGCGGACGCAGGATCATCACCAGCACCATGGCCAGCCCGAAGACCAGCCACCGGTAGTCGGCGAAGTCGCGGAACCGCTCCGGCAGGTACGCCAGCAGGACCGCGCCGAGCGAGACGCCGATCATGTTGCCGGACCCGCCGACCACGACCATGGCGACGAAGAGGATCGAGAGGTTCGCGTTGAACTGGGTCGGGTCGATGAACGCGTTCCGGCTGCCGAAGAGGAAGCCCGACAGGCCACCGAGCGCCGCGCCCATGGCGAACGCCCACAGCTTGAACTTGAACGGGTACACGCCCATCACCGCGGCGGCGTCCTCGTCCTCACGGACCGCGAGCCAGGCGCGACCGACCCGGCTGTGCTCCAGCCGGCGAACCAGCACCACCATCAACAGCACGAAGGTGATCGCCAGCCAGTACCAGGGCTTCGCGTCGATCAGACCGAAGACCTTGTTGTCCGCCGACGGCGGACCCTCCGGACCCGGAATGGCCGAGATACCGACCGGACCGTTGGTGACACCTGTGGCGTTGCGGGCGACGATGCGGATGATCTCACCGAAGCCGAGCGTCACGATGGCCAGGTAGTCACCGCGCAACCGAAGCGTCGGCCAACCCAGCAGCACACCGGAGATCATCGTCAGCACGATCGCGAGCAGGAGGCAGATGCCCCAGGTCACCGCCCAGGTCGGCGGCAGGTTGAACTCCTGCTGGATCCACTTCACCACCGGCGAGTTCACCGAGCCGAACAGCGCCACGCTGTACGCCCCGATGGCGAAGAAGCCGATGTAGCCCAGGTCGAGCAGGCCGGCGAGACCGACCACCACGTTCAGCCCGATGGCGACCAGCACGTAGATGGCGCAGACGAAGAGCACGCCCGCCCAGTTGTTGCCGCCCTCGATCGAGTCGGTACGCAGGTTGTTCAGACCGGGGATCATGAGACCGCCGGGCAGCTTGCCCAGGTACGGCAGGTGGTAGAGGAAGACGAGCAGAGCCACCACACCGATGGCCTTCTGCCACTTCGGCAGGGCCCGCCAACGGTCGCCGACCGAGGTCAGGATGCCGACCCGGCGGCGGTCTGCGGAGCGAATCTTGTCGATCATGCGCGGGCCCTCCCGAGCGACTCACCCAACAGGCCGGTGGGCCGGAACATCAGCACCACGATCAGCACCACGAAGGCGATGACGTCCTCCCAGTTGGACGCGAAGAGCGTGGCGCCGTAGACCTCGACGACGCCGAGGAAGAGACCACCCAGCAGAGCACCGCGCAGGTTGCCGATGCCACCCAGCACGGCGGCGGTGAACGCCTTCAGGCCGAGCACGAAGCCGATGCTGTTCTGGGTGAAGCCGAACCGCATGCTCCACAACAGCGCGGCGGCGCCGGCCATGATGCCACCGAGCACGAAGATCAGCATGATCACGCGCTCCTGGTTGACGCCCATCAGCGCGGCGGTCTCCGGGTTCTGGGCCACCGCTCGCACGCCCCGGCCGTACCGGGTGCGGTTGATGAACCAGTCCAGCAGGGCCATCATCGCCACGGCCGCCACGAAGACGATCAGCTGAATGTTCGTGATCGCGGTGTTGCCGATGGTGAACAGGGTTTCCTGCTGAATGATCGTCGGCATACCGACGATCTGCCGGGGCCGGCCGAACGCCTCCGGCAGCACCGTACCGAGCAGCTTCGGCAGCACCTGCCCGAAGAGCTCCACGAAGACCAGCGACAGGCCGATAGCGGTGATCAGGAAGATCAGCGGCGGTGCGTTCTTGCGCCGCAACGGCCGGTACGCGATGCGCTCGAGCGCCAGGGCCGTACCGCCCGAGGCGACCGCCGCGACGACCAGACCGAGCACCAGGAACAGGATCGCCTGGCCGACAGGGGGGTTATTTTGCACCCCGAGCTGGGTCCACAGGATCAGCACCGCGAAGGTACCGACCATGAACACCTCGGAGTGCGCAAAGTTGATCAGACGAAGGACGCCGTAAACGAGGGTGTAACCAAGGGCGATCAGGGCGTAGATGGCGCCCTTGGACAGGCCATCGACCGTGTGCTGGCCGAGATGGCCGATCAGTTCATCGAAATGCACCGGGGGTCTCCTTGAATCGAGAGCGGCCGGGGTGAAACACCCCGGCCGCACTCCATTTCGTGGGCGTCAGCTGAGCTTGAGCTCCTGCAGCGCCTCGATAGCGTTGCCCTTGATCTGGTAGGCCCAGATGACAACCTTCGTCGGGTCGACGTCACCCTTGGCATCGAACTTGATGTACTTCGACACACCCTGCTTGTCGTACGACTTCACGAACGCCAGGATGTCCGCCCGGGTCTTCTTGCCAGCCTTGAAGGCGTCCAGGTAGATCGTGGCGCCGTCGAAGCCTTCCGCACCGTAGGAGCCCGGCGGGATGCCGAACTTCTTCTGGTAGTCGGCGGAGAAGGTGCCGCCAGCCTTGTCGGCCGGGAGGCACGGGCAGGTGATGATCGCGCCCTCGGCGCCACCGGAGGCACCCGACGGGAACGCGGTGTCGTAGAGACCGTCCGGGCCGACGAACTTGGCGTTGACGCCAGCGGCACGCATCTGCTTCACCAGCGGAGCAGCCTCACGGGTGTAGCCGCCGTAGAAGACGAAGTCGGCCTGCGACGACTTGATCTTGGAGACGGTGGCGTCGAACTGCGTCTGCCGCTCCTGGATCTTGTCCTTGTTCACGACCAGCGGGCCGAGCTGCTTGCCCAGCTCATCGGTGATGCCCGCGCCGTACGCGCTGGCGTCATCGACCATGAAGACCTTCTGCGCGTTCTGGGTCTTCAGGTAGCTGGCCACGGCACCGGCCTGCGTGCCGTCGTTACCGACCACCCGGTAGAAGGACGTGTTGCCCTTCTGGGTCAGGTCCGTGCGGGTCGCCGACGGGCTGACCATCGCCAGGCCGGCAGCCTGGTAGATCGGCATCGTCGCGTCCGACTCACCGGAGAAGTGACCACCGATGACACCGAGGAACGAGTTGTCCCCCGCGATCTGGTTCGCGAACGGGGTCGCCACCGCAGGGTCACCCTGGGTGTCGAACTGCTGCATGGTGACCTTGCAGTTCGGGTTCGCCGCGTTGAACTGCTCCACGGCGAGGTTCGCGCCGTTCAGCGACGGGATCACCAGACCCGCGTTGTCACCCGTGAACGCACCGAAGATCGCAATCTTGCCACCGCAGTCACCCGACGCGGTCCCACCTTCGCCGCCACCGGAATCCTGGCAACCAGCCGCAACCACCAGGGTCGCGGCGAGCGCCACGGTACCCAGCGCCCGTACATAGCTTCGCCTCACGGCTTCCTGACCTCCTCGAGATGCGGACGCGACTGACCCGAAGCGACGGCGACAGCAGCAAACCCGCAATTCCACCCACCTCGCAGGGACTCCCCCTGCGTTACGGCTCGTGATGGCGGAGCGTACCGACACGACATACCGTCCCGGAAGGCCTGAAGGCTGGGTCTGCGAAACCGTTACGAAGACGTGGGCAATCATGTCGATGTCCGTAACAGGTGAACCCGCCAGACGGTCCTTAAACCCACGCCCGGTCGCACTCCACCCGCAGCAACCCGGACCGCGCGCACCTGACAAAAAGTCGACTGACCTGCGGAAACGTCCGCACAGATCGCGCATCGGATGGAAGCGTCACCGCACCATCGACGATCAGGTGCCCGCGCCGGCCGCCCACCACAACCCGGCGCGGGTGCCGTCGTCCGCCGCCAACCACCACCGGTCACCCACCGCCACCAGCGTCACATCCCGGTCAACGCCCGCCGGCACATCGAGTGGCATCGTCGCCTCCCGCCACGAACCACCCCGGTCGGTCGACACCCACACCGAATTCCGAGCCCCATCCGTCACCGCGGCGAACAGACTGCCACCGGACGACACCAGCGACCCCACCCCCGGCACCCCGGCCCCAGCCCGCCGCCCGAACGTCCCGACGGCCACCCAACCCGCCGCCTCCTGGCGCCACGCGCCGAACGTCCCCCCGCGCAGCCCGACCGCCACCGGCACGCCGTCGGCCAACACCACCCGCTGCATCTCCTCGTACTCCGACCCACCCGGCAACACCGTGCGCCGCCACGACCGCCCGTCCGGCGACGACCACACCGCCGGATCGCGGTCGATCCGGCCAGCCGGCAACAAACCACCCACCGCCAGCCACCCCGACGACGTCGCCACCGCGTCGAACGCCCAGGTCACCCCCACCGCGTCACTGGCCAGCTCCGGCGCGCCCTCGACCAGCGCGAACTCCGCCGCCGCCGGCGACGCCACCCAGGACGCGGCACCCGCCGACCGGTTACCGACGATCAACCAACCCTGCGGGCCGGCCGCCAACCGGGACACGTTCACCGCCGTCGGCCCGCCGTACGTCTCGAACGACGCCTGCACCTCGATCAGCGCGCCATCGGCCACCTGCCGCCACGTGCTCACCCGCGGATAACCGTGCGCACCGCCGACCTTCGCGCCGATCAACGCCACCTGACCATCGCGGCAGGCCGCCGACAGGAACACGTTCTGCCGCCCGTAAAAGGAATCCGGACGCACCGGCAGCACCGTCCACGTCGTACCGTCCACGCTGGTCCAGCCGGCCGGACGCGTGCCACCGTCGGCGGCCAGGACACCACCGACCACGAACCACCGACCCGCGCACGACGTCGCGTCCCGCAGCAGGGGACGGCCCGGGCCACCCGGCGGCGCCGGAAGCGTCAACGGCTGCCAACCCGGCCGCAGCGCCGGCGCGGCGGCCGTCGTCGAACCCGCCCCGCTCGGCGCGGCCGACCCGTCGCACCCCGCGAGCAGCAGCGCGAAGAGGCCGAACACCGCGATCACCCGTCGGACGGACACCCGTCGATGCTAACCACCAGACCCCGCGCACGGTGGCCCGGCGCAGCCCGTTGTCACCAGGAGCGCTCAGACGGTCGGCTGCTGCGACACCTCGCCGCCGGCGGTCTCCGCGAGGATCCGCTCGGCGACCTCTTTCATGGTCATCCGGTGGTCCATCGCCGTGCGCTGGATCCACTTGAACGCCTGCGGCTCGGTCATCCCGTACGTGGTCATCAGCGCGCCCTTGGCGCGCTCCACCGACTTACGGATCTCCAGGCGGTCGGTCAGGCTCGCGACCTCCGCCTCCAGCGCCGCGACCTCCGAGTAACGCGACAGCGCAATCTCCACCGCCGGGACCAGGTCGCTCTTCTGGAAGGGCTTCACCAGGTACGCCATAGCGCCCGCCGCCCGCGCCCGCTCCACCAGGTCACGCTGGCTGAACGCGGTCAGAATGATCACCGGGGCGATCCGGGCACCGGCGATGCGCTCGGCGGCGGCCAGCCCATCCATGATCGGCATCTTGATGTCGAGGATGACGAGGTCGGGCTTCAACTCCTCGGCGAGGCGGACGGCTGTCTCGCCGTCACCGGCCTCCCCCACCACCTCGTAACCCTCTTCGACCAGCATCTCGGCGAGGTCCAGCCGGATCAGCGCCTCGTCCTCGGCGATCAGTACGCGCCTACGCTCGGCATCCGTCGGCGTCTCAGCCACCAGCCCTACCCCCACCAGTCGGAACCCGACACCCGCCCAGCCGGGTGTCACCGCCTTCAGCGTAGTGGGTATCCTGTCAGGGCTGAATCAGGGAAGCGCCCTCGTAGCCCAACTGGCAGCAGGCAATGGCTTCAAACTCCATACAGTGTGGGTTCGAATCCCACCGAGGGCACAAATTAATGTCGTACGGATGTTCGAGGATGACCTCGTGCATCCACCTGAGATCCGTGCCCGTGCACGACAGTTCTTCCTCGCGGGAGGTTCTGTCGCCGACACCGCTCGGGCTGTCGGTCTGCCCTATCGGACGGTCTGGCACTGGTGCAACGACCGGCCGGAGGCGAAGCTCCAGGGCACGCAGCTGCGGTGTTTCCGCTGCCGCGAAGGTGTCGAGAATCCGACCGACCCCGCCGCCTACGCCTACCTGCTCGGTCTCTACCTGGGCGACGGTCATCTCGCCGTCTCACCGAAGGTGCCGGTGCTTCGGGTCGCTTGCACGGAGAGCTATCCGGATCTCATCGACGCGTGTGAGGAAGCCATGCTCGCAGTGCTCGCCGCGCGTGTGCAGAGGATCCCCAAGCAAGGCTGCGTCTCGGTCGAGAGCAGTGGGACGCACTGGCCGTGCCTGTTCCCGCAGCATGGGCCCGGCAAGAAGCACGAGCGACCAATCGTCCTGGCCGACTGGCAGCGCGATCTCGTTGCCGCCCACCCGGGCGACTTCCTGCGCGGCTTGTTCCACTCCGACGGCTGTCGGTTCGCCAACCGGGTGACAGTGAGGGGCAAGGCGTACGTCTACCCGCGCTACATGTTCGTCAATGAGTCGGCGGACATCATGGGGCTCTGCCAGTGGAGCCTCGACCTGCTCGGCGTCGCTTGGCGGATGAACCGACGCAACTCGCTGTCGGTGGCGCGGCGCGACGCTGTCGCCACGCTGGACCGGCACGTCGGCCCCAAGTCCTGAGCTGGCGCTCAGGCGCGGGCCATGGCTGGCGCGCCGATGAAGTCCATGATCGCCTTGTTGACCTCGTCGGCGTGCGTCCACGGGATGCCGTGCGGGGCGCCCTTGAGGGTGACGAGCTTGCCGTTGGGCAGCATCGGGGCGAGCCGCTGGCCGGTGACCGGGTAGGGCAGCACCGCGTCCTGGTCGCCCTGGACGATGAGGATCGGCACGTCGATGCGGGGCACGTCGGCTCGGAAGTCGGTGGAGATGGCGTCGATGCACTGGTACGTGGCATTGGCGGAGGCGAGCCGCCCGATGGCCCAGTGCGCCTGGAAGGCTTCCTCGCTGACCTGCTTGCCCTTGGTCTGGTCGTAGTTGAAGAAGCTGGTGCAGAAGGCGGTGAGGTAGGCGAAGCGGTCTGCCGCGATGGCCTGCTTGAAGCCGTCGAAGACGCTTCCGTCGACCCCCTCGGGGTTGTCCGAGGTCTTGCGCAGGAACGGTGCCAGTGGGCTGAGCAGCACGCCTCGGCTGACCCGCTCGGAGCCATACCTGCTGAGGTAGCGGGTCACCTCACCGGTGCCCATGGAGTGACCGGCGAGGATGGTGTCGCGCAGGTCCAACTCCGTCATCAGGGTGTCGAGGTCGGCGGACAAGGTGTCGTAGTCGTACCCGGTGTCGGCTTGGCTGGAGGCGCCGAATCCCCGGCGATCGTAGGTGATCACCCGGTAGCCGGCGTTCAGCAGTGGGTTGGCCAGCTTCTCCATGGTGGCGCCGTTGAACGGGAAGCCGTGGATGAGCACGACCGGCTGGCCGGAGCCGTGGTCCTCGTAGTAGATGTCGATGGCGGTGTCGTTCTCGGTGCCAACGGTGATGAACGGCATGTTCGTCCTCCCCTGCCGGCTTGGTGGTGTCGGTCGGCGGGGCTTTCCCCAGCCGTCGGCGGTCATGCCGTCGTGGGAGCCTGCGAGGACGCGAGTGGCGAGGTTGACGACAGGGGTGGGTCTGATATGCGGGTGGTTGTCTTCGGTGCGACCGGGATGGTCGGTCAGGGCGTGTTGCGCGAGTGCCTGCTCGCCGATGACGTGCGGGAGGTGCTGACTGTCGGTCGGCGGCCGACCGGTGCGCAGGATCCGAAGCTGCGGGAGCTGACGGTCGCGGACGTGGGCGAGCTGGACGCGGTGCGGGCCGAGTTGACAGGTGTCGACGCGTGTTTCTACTGCCTGGGGGTGTCCTCGTTGGGCCTGGACGAGGCGGCGTACACGCGGGTCAGCTTCGACTACCCGATGGCGGCCGCGCGGTTGTTCGCGGAGGTGAGCCCGCAGGTCACGTTCGTCTACGTCTCGGGTCAGGGGACCGATTCGTCGGGTCGGGGTCGGGTGATGTGGGCGCGGGTCAAGGGGCGTGCCGAGAACGCGATCATGGATCTGCTGCCCAACGGTTACGCGGCGCGGCCGGGGTTCATCCAGCCGACGTACGGGGCGGTGTCGAAGACGCGGTGGTACCGGTTCGGGTACGCGGTCACCCGTCCGCTGTTTCCGCTGCTGCGTCGGTTGCTGCCGAACCAGGTCACCACGACCGACGGGATCGGTCGGGCGATGCTGCGGGTGGCTCGGCAGGGTTCGCCTGTGCGGGTGTTGGGCAACAGCGAGCTGCGCTGAGGGTCAGGCGATCGTGTCGAGGGCGTGGGCGAGGTCGGCGCGCAGGTCTTCGGGGTCTTCGAGGCCGACGGAGAGGCGCAGCAGGGCGGCGGCGGGTTTGGCGTCGCCTTCGACCGGTCGGTGGGTGAGTGAGGCGGGGTGCTGGATGAGGGTGTCCACGCCGCCGAGGGACACCGCGTGGGTGATGAGGCGGCAGGCGCTGGCGACGGCGGCCGCGGCGGGTGCGCCGCCGCGTACCTCGAAGGCGAGCAGGCTGCCGGGTCCGGACATCTGCCGCCCGACCAGTGCCGCCGGGTCGTCCACCGAGGGGTGGTGCACCCGGTGTACGGCGGGGTGGTCGGCGAGCCAGCCGGCGAGTTTCTCGGCGGTGGCCTGTTGGGCGCGGACCCGCAGCGGCAGGGTTTGCAGGCCGCGGTGCAGCAGGTAGCCGCCGAGGGGGTGCAGGATCGCGCCGGTGACCGCGCGGACCTGGCGTAGGCGTACGGCCCAGGTGTCGTCGCAGGCGACGACGCCGGCGAGGACGTCGCCGTGTCCGCCGATGCTCTTGGTGGCGCTGTGCAGGACGAGGGTGGCGCCGTGGCGGGCGGGTTGTTGCAGGACGGGGGTGGCGACGGTGTTGTCGACAAGGAGTGGGATGTCGCCGGCCGCGGCGGCGAGGGCGGCGATGTCGACCAAATCGAGGCTGGGGTTGGCGGGTGTCTCGACGATGACCAGTGCGGTGTCGGGGCGGATGGCGGCGGCGACCTCGTCGGGACGTGTCCAGGTGACTGTGGTGCCGAGCAGGCCGGTGGCGAGGATGTGGTCGGTGCCGCCGTAGAGGGGTCGGACGGCGACGACGTGTCGGCGGTCGTCGCGGGCGGCGGCGAGCAGCGTGGCGGTGAGGGCGGCCATTCCGCTGGCGAAGGCGACGGCCTGGGCGGTGCCTTCCAGTTCGGCGAGGGCGGTTTCGAAGCGGGCGACGGTGGGGTTCCAGAGCCGTTGGTAGACGGCGCCGCCTTGCGGGGGGAGGGTGCCGCCGGTGGCGAGCTGTTCGTACGCGGCGCCGCCGTCGTCGACGGAGGGCAGTGGGTTGGTGGTCGACAGGTCGATGGGTGGTACGTGCACGCCGAGGGTGCGGAGGTCGTCGCGGCCGGCGTGTACGGCCCGGGTGTCCATCGTTGTCATGGCTGAAGCGTCGAACATTTGGCGGCTGTTGGGCAACAGTTCGGCAGATCATTCTGCGATCTGGGTTGGTTTCGGTGTTGGGTTCGGGTGAGGATGGCGGAATGCCCTCTGAGCCGAATGATGTGCGGCCGTATCCGGCCCTGGATGAGGTGGATCGCGCGATCCTGACCGAGTTGGCGGCGGACGGTCGACTGCCGAACAACGCCCTCGCCGAGCGGGTGGGCGTGGCGCCGTCGACGTGTCTGACGCGTACCCGGGCGCTGCGCGAGCGCGGTGCGATCCGTGGTTTCCACGCCGAGGTTGATCCGGCGGCGCTCGGTCTGCCGTTGCAGGCGTTGGTGTCGGTGCGGTTGACGGCGCACGAGCGGGCGGCGGTGGACGCGTTCCGGGCCCGGTCGGTGCGGCTGCCGGGGGTGGTGTCGGTGTTCCACGTGGCCGGCGCGGAGGACTACGTGCTGCATGTGCGGGCGGCGTCGGGCGACGCGTTGCGGGACTTCGTGCTGGACCACCTGGCGGTGGACCCGGTGGTGCAGCACACGCAGACCAGTCTGATCTTCGAGCAGGCGCGCGGGATGGGCTGAGCGGCGGGTGAGGTGGCCGACGAAAACCCGTATGCCGGAACAAAGCCGGCCGGTGACGGGTTGGCTGACCGTGTGATCACCGTACCGTTGTCTGTTCTTGATCTTGCCCCGGTCGCCAAGGGCACCACCGCTGGCCAGGCGTTGCAGGCCACCACCGAGTTGGCCCGCCGCACCGAGGAGTTGGGCTACCACCGGTTCTGGGTGGCCGAGCACCACAACATGCCGGCGATCGCCAGTTCCGCCCCCGCGGTGCTGCTGGCGCACCTGGCGGCGAACACCTCGACGATCCGGCTGGGGTCGGGCGGGGTGATGCTGCCCAACCACGCGCCGCTGGTGGTGGCGGAGCAGTTCGGCACCCTGGAGGCGCTGCACCCCGGTCGGATCGACCTGGGCATCGGGCGGGCGCCGGGCACCGACCAGGTGACCGCGCTGGCGTTGCGGCGCACCATGGAGGGCCTGTCGGCGGAGGGTTTCCCGCGCGAGCTGACGGACCTGATGAACTACTTCAGCGGGGAGAAGCCGGGGCAGATCATCGCCACGCCGGGCCGCGGTGAGCAGCCGGCCGTGTGGCTGTTGGGCTCCAGCGGTTTCAGCGCTCAGCTCGCCGGTCTGCTCGGTCTGCCGTTCTCCTTCGCGCACCACTTCAGCTCGCAGAACACCCTGCCGGCGTTGGCCCTTTACCGGCAGAACTTCCGGCCGTCGCAGTGGCTGGACAAGCCGTACGCGATGGTGGCGGTCAACGCGGTGTGCGCGGAGACCGACGAGCGGGCCGAATGGTTGGCCGGGCCGAGCGCGCTGTCGTTTTTGAAGTTGCGCTCCGGGCGGCCGGAGCCACTGTCGACGCCGGACGAGGCGGCGGCGTACCCGTACTCGGAGATCGAGCGGGAGTTCGTCGTGGCGCGCCGTGACGGTCAGGCGATGGGCTCGCCGGAGACGGTGCGTCGACAGCTGAGCGAGCTGCTGGAGCGCACCGGCGCGGACGAGCTGATGCTGACCACGCTGGTGTACGACGTGCAGGACCGGGTGCGGTCGTACGAATTGATCGCCGAGCAGGTGGTGGGCGGTCTGCGCCGGAGCGCGTGAAACACGATCTTCACGTCAGCGTCACCCTGCCGACCCGGACGGTGCCTAATGTTGGTGCCGGTGGTGGTACGGCATTCCCGGTCGGGACGGGTTGGGAATGCCGCGGTGTGGCGCACCGGGCCGGAGCTGAGCGGATTCCGCGGCTGCGGCCCGGTGCCTGCCACCCTAGGCGACCCCGCTCGGGACCGCCAGGGTTTGCATCAACGTAGGTGGATGTCCGGCGTGGGTGGGGTGCCCATTCCACTGCCGATGAAGAACCCCGGGTGCGGCGGTTGGTTGTAGGCGGTGTTCTGCCACGCGATCGCCACCCGATACTGCGGGTCGTGCATCAGGGTGTAGATCCGGGTGCTGGTCGGCGTGGGTGTGCTGTAGATGCGCAACGCCCGGCTGTCGGTGGTCCGCCAGATCACCTCCTCGCGCCAGTCGCCCAGGATGTCGCCGGAGAGCGCCGGCGTGGACTTGGTGCCGTTGTTGGATCCCACCCCGCTGCCGTCGAGCAGCCGGGTCTCACCGCCGGTGCCGTACTTGTCGATCTTCGTCCCGTCCAGCAGTTCCCGCACCGGGTCGCCGTCCCACCAGGCGAGGAAGTTGGCCGAGGACGGCTTGCGGCCGACGTTCTGCCCCCTGGTGTTGGCCAGTCCGGCGACCGCTGACGACCACGACTCCGCGCCGGGGCTGCCCGCCCAGATGTCCGCGGAGACACCCCGGCCGTTGTCGCCGGACGCCGGCGTGGACCAGAGGACCTGACCGGTACGGGCGTCGGCGAAGTACGAGCTGGGCTTGCTGGCGTCCTCGTCGACCTTGAACACCTCCAGGCCGGCGCGGCCCGGGTCCAGGTCCCCCACGTGCATGGCGTCGCCGTGGCCGTTGCCCGTCGAGTGGAGCAGCCGGCCGTTGTCGTCAATGGTGGCGGCCCCGTACACGATCTCCTGGCGACCGTCGGCGTCGACGTCGGCCACGGAGAGCTGGTGGTTGCCCTGACCGGCGGCGGCGCCGTTGCCGGAGGAGTTCGAGTCGAACGTCCAGCGCTTGGTCAGCGTGCCGTTGCGGAAGTCCCAGGCGGCGATCACCGCGCGGGTGTAGTAACCCCGGGCCATGATCAGCGAGGGGCGCTGCCCGTCCAGGTACGCGGTGCCGGCGAGGAACCGGTCCACCCGGTTGCCGTACGAGTCACCCCAGGACGACACGGTGCCGCGCGGCGGGTCGTAGTTGACGGTGGAGGCGATCGCGCCGGTCTGCCCGTTGAACATGGTCAGGTACTCCGGGCCGGACAAGACGTAACCGCTGGAGTTGCGGTGGTCCGCCGACGAGGAACCGATGAGCTGACCGGTGCCGGAGCGGGTGCCGTCGGCGGTCTTCATGGCCACCTCGGCGCGGCCGTCGCCGTCGTAGTCGTACACCTGGAACTGGGTGTAGTGGGCCCCGGCCCGGATGTTGCGGCCCAGGTCGATCCGCCACAACCGGGTGCCGGTGAGTGTGTACGCGTCGACGTAGACGTTGCCGGTGTAGCCGGACTGGGAGTTGTCCTTGGCGTTCGACGGGTCCCACCTGAGCACGATCTCGTAGCTGCCGTCGCCGTTGAGGTCACCGACGGAGGCGTCGCTGGCGCTGTACGAGTAGCTCTCGCCGCTGGGGGTGGTGCCCCCGGCCGGGACCTGCAACGGCACGTCCAGGTAGCCCGCGCCGAACTGCAACGCCGGCGCCGACGCCGCCTGCTCGGCGCCACCCACCACGGCCCGCACCGTGTACGCCGAGCCGGCCGCCGCGCCGCTGTCGAGGTAGTTGGCGGCGCCGGTGATCGGGCTGGCGTTGACCCTTGTGGATCCTCGGTAGAGGTTGAACGCCACCCCGGAGGTCTCGGTGCCGAGCAGCCGCCAGGACACCAGGTTGCCGCTGCCGGAGCGGACGCTGATCAGCCCTCGGTCCAGGTCCTCCATCTGCACCACCCCGGCCGACGTCGGAGGCGGAGTGGTGGGTGGCGGAGTGGTGGGTGGCGGGGTGGTCGGCTCGTCGGTGGGTGGGGCGCCAGTGCAGGTGGTGCCGTTGAGCGCGAAGCTGCCCGGCACCGGGTTGCTGCCGGTCCACGAACCGTTGAAGCCGAACGAGGCGCTGCCGTTCGTGGCGATGGCGATGTTGTGGTCGACGTTTCGCGCGGTCACCTGGGCGCCGGACTGGGCGACGACGGCGTTCCACGCCTGGGTGACCTGCTGGCCCCCGGCGTACGACCAGGTGAGCGCCCACCCGTTGACCGGGTCGCCGAGGTTGGTGACCGTGACGTTGGCGCCGAAACCGCCCTGCCACTGGTTGGTGATCTGATAGTCGACCCGGCAGCCGACGGCGGCGGCCGAGGCGACGACCGTGCCGAGGGTGCCGGCCACGACGGTGGCCGCCGTCATGGCGGCGAGCAGGGTCAGCCGATGTCTGGACGGGTGCATGAACTGCCTCCGGGGATCCGGTGATGATCGCTACGACCCACCGGCCCTGCCCGGGAAGCACAGTGGACCGACCCCACCGCGACGGCGGCGGACGGCGATCTGATCGGGTGAAACGCCCTGGAACTCACGGATCCG
This sequence comes from Micromonospora trifolii, assembly GCF_022229005.1. GTDB lineage: Bacteria > Actinomycetota > Actinomycetes > Mycobacteriales > Micromonosporaceae > Micromonospora > Micromonospora trifolii. Next base: position 213,191 of record NZ_JAKKFD010000034.1, on the reverse strand, counting down.
ACTCACCGCGCATCGTATGGCAAGCGCTTTCCACCACGCAACATCGACCATCATCGCTTGGTTGCGGATCCCGCTCTTGCCTCCGTGATCGATGCCTGATCAACTCGTCCGGGTGAGCGCTCACCACATGGACCCCGCCGAATTCCGTCGCGCCGGCCACGCCGTCGTCGACTGGATCGCCGACTACTGGGCGACAGTGGAACAACGACCCGTCGCCCCGGCCGACCCCCCGGGCACCGTGGCCGCCGCCCTGCCCACCGAACCGCCCACCACCGGCGGCGAACCGGTCGAGGCGATCCTCGCCGACCTGGACTCGATCGTCGTACCGGGGCTGACCCACTGGCAGCACCCGGGCTTCTTCGGCTACTTCCCCGGCAACACCTCCGGCCCGAGCGTGCTCGGCGACCTGGTCAGCTCCGGGCTCGGCGTCCAGGGCATGCTCTGGGCCTCCAGCCCGGCCTGCACCGAGCTGGAGACGGTCATGATGGACTGGCTGGCCCACCTGCTGGACCTGCCACAGCGGTTCCGCTCCACCAGCGCCGGCGGTGGGGTCATCCAGGACTCGGCGTCCTCGGCGACGCTGGTGGCCACCCTGACCGCACTGCACCGGGCCAGCGGCGGCCGCTGGCGGCACACCGGCATCGACCGGCGCTACCGCGCCTACACCTCCGTCCACGGGCACTCGTCCATCGAGAAGGCGGTGCGGATCGCCGGGCTGGGCGGCGACGGAATCCGGTCGATCGACGTGGACCCGGACACCCAGGCGATGCTGCCGGACGCGCTGCGCGCCGCCATCGAGGCCGACCTGGCCGCCGGTGACGTACCGGCCATCGTGGTGGCGACCGTCGGCACCACCTCCACCACCGCCGTCGACCCGCTGCCGGAGATCGGGGCCATCTGCGCCGAGTACGGGATCTGGCTGCACGTGGACGCCGCGTACGCGGGCGCCGCCGCCGTCTGCCCCGAGCTGCGGTGGACGCACGCCGGCCTGGAGTACGCCGACTCCTACTGCTTCGACCCGCACAAGTGGCTGCTCACCGGCTTCGACTGCGACGCGTTCTGGGTGGCCGACCGGGCCGAACTGATCGAGGCGCTGACCGTTCTGCCGGAGTTCCTCCGCAACGCGGCCTCCGAATCCGGCGCGGTGATCGACTACCGGGACTGGCAGGTGCCGCTGGGCCGGCGGTTCCGGTCCCTCAAGCTGTGGTTCGTGCTGCGCTGGTACGGCGCCGAAGGGCTGCGGGCGCACATCCGCTCCGGGGTGGCGCTGGCCGAACGGTTCGCCGAGCGGGTCCGCACCGACGACCGGTTCGAGGTGGCGGCGGCGCACCCGTTCTCACTGGTGTGCTTCCGACTTCGCGCCGACGACGACACCAACGCGGCGCTGCTGGCCTCGGCGAACGCCACCGGACGGGTGCACCTCACACACACCCGGGTCGCCGGCCGCTACACGCTGCGACTGGCGGTCGGCTCACCCCAGACCACCGAAGCGCACATCGACGAAGCCTGGGCCCTGCTCTCCAAAGCAGCCAACGCCCTGCTCACCCCCTGACCCGCCGTCGCCCCGCACCCCGACCTCTCCCCCACGCCGTCGCCCCCGCGCCCCGCAACACCGCGCGCCCGCGCCACCGCGCCACCGCGCCAAGATCTGCGCAACTTCCGGGATGTTGCTGCCTCCGGCGCGCGAGAGACGGCAACATCCCTGATATTGCGCGGATCTTGGCGACGACCACCGTGCCGACCGACCGGAAGTGGGATTCGGGTGTAACCGCCGTCAAGGTCACGCTCGAACCAGGATGTAGTGGCCACGAAACGCCGGGAAGCCACTACATCCAGGATGTTGCGCGATCTTGGGGTTTCAACCTCGGTGATGACGACGTTGACCGGGCATCGGCGGGCGGGACGGGCGGGCGGCGGGACGGGCGGCGGGATTCAGCGCGGGGTGGGCGTACCCGTTGTGGCCAGATCGGCAGGGACCTCGCCGGCGGATGCGACGTCGGATGCCTCGGCGGGCATACCGGCAGCGGCGGCGGGCGTAGCGGTCGCGGAGTCGGCGCGGGCGCGGCGGGCACGGCGTAGGGCACGCACGGCAAACACCAGGGCGGCCAGCCAGCCTGCGGCGAGCAGGGCGTACAGGGCGGGGCGGGCCGAGCCGTCCAGTTCTGCGGAACGCATCAGGGTGCGGGCGTTGGTCAGCACGATCACGCCGCCGACTGCCGCGCCGAGCAGTTGGGCGGGCACGATTCGCACCAGCCAGGCGGCCAGCGGGGCGGCGATGAGCCCGCCGATGAGCAGTGCGGCGACGGTGGGGAGCAGGAATCCCTCGGTGCCCAGCCCGATCAGGAAGCCGATGCTGGCCGCGCCGGCCACGACGAACTCGGCGGTGTCCACGGAGCCGATCACCTTGCGGGGCTCCATGCGGCCGGAGACCAGCAGCGCGGGGGTGGCCACCGGGCCCCATCCACCGCCGCCGGTCGCGTCGACGAAGCCGGCGACCAGGCCCAGGGGGCCGAGGAAACGACCGCGGAGACGTCCCCCGACCCGGTCGGTGCGCAGTGGCCGGGCGAAGCGGATCAGGAGGTACGCGCCGAGCGTGAAGAGAATGCCGGCCATCCACGGTGCGGCGGCCTCTGTGGAGATCGAGCTGAGCACTGTGGCGCCGGCGAAGGCGCCGATCGCGCCGGGCAGGGCGATACGGGTCACCACCCGCCAGTCGACGTTGCCGAACCGCCAGTGCGCGACCCCGGCTGCGAGGGTGGTGCCGATCTCGGCCAGGTGCACCGAGGCCGAGGCGGCGGCCGGGGCGACCCCGGCGACCAGCAGCAGAGTGGACGAGGTCAAGCCGTACGCCATGCCGAGCGAACCATCGATCAGTTGCGCGACGAGCCCGACCAGAGCGAGGACCAACAGCTTGCGCACGAGCGCCCCCAGACTTTTCGGCATCTCCTATCGACTTGGTCGACAATGCGGGATGGGGCAGCCAGGGTCAAGCCCCCGATCGGTGGATGGGACGCGCCCGGGCGGCACGCCGGGTCAACGACCCTGTGACAGGAAGCTGGAGGCGAGCCGGCGCTCAGATCCAGGCGCGTGGGTCGGCGGCCAGCTCGGTGACCCGTGCGGGCAGGGTGCCGGCGGCCACGTCGGCGACGCTGACCAGTTCCAGGATCTCCCGCTCGCTTGCCCGTAGCGCGATCCAGACCTCCTGGAGAGCGTGCGCCGGGCCGTGGTAGCCGAGCTGCTCGGGGCGTTGCCCGCGTACGTGGGCGAGGGGCCCGTCGATCACCCGGATGACCTCGGCGAGGGAGATCTCCTCGGCGGGGCGGGCCAGCCAGTAGCCGCCCTCCGGGCCGCGCTGGGCGTGCACGATGCCGCCGCGGCGCAGCTGGAGAAGGATGCTCTCCAGGAACTTCGGCGGGATCTCCTGGGCGCGGGCGATCTGGTCGGCCGTGACCGGCCGGCCGCGCCCGGGGCCGCTGGCCGTCGCGGCAAGCTCGACGGCCGCGCGGAGGGCATAGTCGACCCGGGCGGAGAGGCGCATGTCGGCAAGGTTAGTCGCCGGTCAACCGGGCGGGCGGGCGACCCTCGGCCGATCGGTCACGCATCGATGGAAAGTGGCGCCGCTGGCGCGCGCCCGGGCGGCCGGCCGGGACCGGGAAACGGCCGCCGGTAGGGACCGGTGAAGTACGCCATGATCCACCGTACGGTGGCGGCGGAAATGCCGGTCCGGAGCGTCCCTATGCTGGGCGGGGAGTACGAATGTCTGGCCGTTTACCCGGCCGCCAGCAACATATTGATAAACACCCGGGTGTGCTCGGGGGGAAGGCAACACGATGACCGATATCGCCACACGCACCTGGGACGGCATGACCATCCCGGTGGCCGGCACCTATCTTCTCGATCAGGCGCACAAGCGGATCGGTTTCCTGTCCCGGCACATGATGGTGAGCCCGGTGCGCGGCGAGTTCGCCGAGGCGACGGCGCAGATCTTCGTGGCGGAGGACCCGCTGCTCTCCTCGGTGACGGCCACCATCATGTCGGCCAGCATCACCACCGGGAGTGCCGATCGGGACACGCATCTGAAGAGTGCCGACTTCCTCGACGTGGAGCGTTTTCCCACCCTCGAATATCGAAGCACCGGCATTAAATGGCAGGGCAACGAGGACCCCATATTCCAGTGGGCGCGTCTGCGCAACCACCGGTTGGGCGGACGAGGCCGGAGTCACATTGTTCCGCCGCAGTCCGACGGCATTCCCGGACGATTCGTCCTCACCGGTGAGTTGACAGTGAAGGGGATCACCCGGGCCGTCGACCTTGAGGTGAATTTCGGTGGGGCTCGTCAGGATCCGTACGGGCAGAACATCTTCGGATTCAGCGCGACGGCCGAGATGAACCGTGAGGACTACGGCCTGCTGTGGAATGTCGTCCTGGAGAGCGGCGGGGTGCTGGTCGGCAAGACGGTGCAGATCGAGATCGCCGGCGAAGCCATCTACCAGGCCTGAACCACGTCATCCCCGCCAGTTGCCTGGCGGGGATGAGCGACAACAACTCGGCGGAATGAGCGACAGCGTCAGGCGCCGACGCGGCGCAGCAGACCCTCCTGGACGGCGCTGGCGATCTGCCGGCCGTCAGTGGTGAACATCCGGCCGGTAGCCAGCCCTCGCGCGCCGGACGCCGACGGGCTCAGGCAGTCGTAGAGGAACCACTCGTCGGCCCGGAACGGCCTGTGGAACCACAGCGCGTGGTCCAGGCTCGCGCCGACCAACCCGCCCGGCCCCCACACCTCGCCGTGCGCAGAGAGCACCGAGTCCAGCAGGGTGAGGTCCGAGGCGTAGGTGAGCGCGCAGGCGTGCAGCAGGGGGTCGTCGGGCAGTTTGCCGTCGATGCGCATCCAGACGCGCTGGTGCGGGTCGGCGGGCCGGTCGCCGGGGCGGACCCAGCCGGGCTCGCCCACGTAGCGCACGTCGATCGGTCGTGGGATCTGACCCCAGATGCCCAGCCGCTCCGGGTAGCGGGAGAGTCGGTCGGTCATCGTCGGCACGTCCTGCGGCGGGGGCACGTCCAGCGGGGCCGTGACCTGGTGGTCCAGCCCCTCCTCGGCCCGCTGGAACGACGCCGACATGAAGAAGATCGGCTTGCCGTGCTGGAGGGCGACCGCGCGGCGGACCGAGAAGGACCGGCCGTCGCGGATGTTCTCCACCTCGTACGCGATCGGCTCGACCGGGTCACCGGGGCGGACGAAGTAGCCGTGCAGCGAGTGCACGAACCGTTCCGGGTCGACGGTGCGGCCGGCGGCGACCAGGGCCTGACCGGCGACCTGGCCGCCGTACACCCGTTGTGGGCCGACCGGGGGGCTCATCCCCCGGAAGGTCATCTCCCCGGTCGGGTCGAGGTCGAGCACCTCCAGCAGCTGGTCCACCGCCGCCTGGCCGACCGCGACCCGACCGTCGCTCACTGCAGGGCCCGCGCCGACGCGGCGTCGACCAGCGAGCCGAGCTGGTGTACGCGCAGCGTGTTGGTCGAGCCGGGGGTGCCGGGCGGGCTACCGGCCACGATCACCACGTAGTCACCGGGGTTGGCCCGGTCGAGGCCGAGCAGCGCCTGGTCGACCTGGCGGAACATGTCGTCGGTGTGCTGCACGAACGGCATCAGGAAGGTCTCCACGCCCCAGGTGAGGGCGAGCTGGTCGCGCACCTCGGGGACGGGCGTGAAGGCCAGCAGCGGCAGGTCGCAGTGCAGGCGGGACAGCCGTCGCACGGTGTCGCCGGTCTGCGAGAACGCGACGAGCGCCTTGGCGTTGATGGCCCGGGCGATCGACGAGGCGGCGACGGTGAGCGCGCCACCGTGGGTACGCGGGTCGTGCTGCAACCGCGGCACCCCGATGGAACCGGCCTCGGTGGTCGTCACGATCTTGGCCATGGTGCTGACGGTGAGCACCGGATACTTGCCGACGCTGGTCTCGCCGGAGAGCATCACCGCGTCCGCGCCGTCGAGCACCGCGTTGGCGACGTCGGAGGCTTCCGCCCGGGTGGGGCGGGAATTCTCGATCATGGAGTCGAGCATCTGGGTGGCCACGATGACGGGCTTGGCGTTCTCCCGGCACAGCTGCACGGCGCGCTTCTGCACCAGCGGGACCTCGTCCAGCGGCATCTCGACACCGAGGTCACCGCGGGCGACCATGACGCCGTCGAAGGCCAGCACGATGGCCTCCAGGTGCTCCACCGCCTCCGGCTTCTCGACCTTGGCGAGCACCGGGCGGAACACGCCCTCCTCGGCCATGATGTTGTGGACGAGCTTGATGTCCTCGGCCGAGCGGACGAACGAGAGCGCCACCAGGTCGACACCGAGCCCCAGGGAGAAGCGCAGGTCCTCGGCGTCCTTGTCCGACATCGCGGGCACGCTGACCGCCACGTTGGGCAGCGACACGCCCTTGTTGTTGGAGACCGGGCCCCCCTCGGTGACGAGGCAGCGGATGTCGTTGCCGGTGACATCGGTGACCTCGACGGCGACTCGACCGTCGTCGATCAGCAGCCGGTCGCCGGGCTTCACCTCGTGGGGCAGCTTCGTGTAGGTGCAGGAGACCCGCTCCTTGGTGCCGATGACGTCGTCGCCGGTGATGACGACCGAGTCACCGGTGCGCCACTCGTGGGGGCCGTCGGCGAACCGACCGAGCCGGATCTTGGGACCTTGCAGGTCGGCGAGGACGGCGACCGGCTTACCCGTTGCCTCCGACGCCTCCCGGACCAGTCGGTAGACCGCCTCGTGGTCGGCGTGGCTGCCGTGGCTGAAGTTGAGCCTCGCCACGTTCATGCCGGCCTCGACAAGACCCCGGATGCGCTCCGGGGACGAGGTGGCGGGACCCAGAGTGCAGACGATCTTTACGCGGCGTGTCACGCCCATCAGGCTAGTCTCTCCTTCAGGTCGGACTCGGGGCCGACCCCTTGCAGGCAGCGGAACAGGTGTCCAACGACGCGCGGTGCACGTCGGGCCGGCGGGCGGAACCACACCGGGAACGTTGTGGCGACGGGCATCAGCGACCGCGCGCCGGGAATCGTACGCCTCTGGTGGCGTGCGCTGTCGGGGTGCTCCCGGCGGCGGCTCACAGCGGGTGCTCCGAGGGCGGCAGGCGGCGGCTCATTCCGTGTGCTCCGGGGGGCCGCCGGCGGCCTGTCATTCCGGGTGCCCGGAGGGCGGCAGGGTGGGCACCGCGTGCAGCAGGTCGCGGGGGTCGTAGCGGCGCTTGGCGTGGCGCAGCCGCGCCCAGTTCGCGCCGTAGGCGAGCCGGACCCGGTCGGTCTCCTCCGGGGCGAGCAGGTTGGGGTAACCACCGGGCAGGGCGTGCGGGGCGAGTGCCGCGGAGGTCCGCTCGGCCCACTCGCGGTGCGGGCCGGCCTGGTCACCGGGCGCCCACACCGCGATGATCTCGGCCATCAGGTGGTCGGTGCGCAGCCCGAACGCCGTGTCCACGGAGCGGACCCGGGTGGCCGCGCCGTGGAAGTGGTGCACGGCCAGCGCCGAGAACGGCGAGGTGACCTGCCGGGCGGCGTCGACGAGCGTGTCCACAGCACCGTCGGTGAGCGCTGGCAACCACCGGGTCCGCAGCAGGTAGTGGTTGCCGTCGACCATCCCGCCGTCGAACATCCGCAGCGCGTCCGCGTACGGCATCGGGCCGATCTGGTCGACCAGCGGGGTGCCCAGCGCGCGCAGCCGGTCCAGCCACGGTGCCCCGGCGGCCAGGTCCGGGCCGCTGTAGAACGGGCAGACGAAGATCACCGGCTCGCCGGCCGGGCCGGGCAGGAAACCGGCCATCACGGTCAGCTCGTCCGGGGCCTCGGCGACCAGCGCGCCGTAGCCGCGCAGCACGGCCGGCGCCTCGGAGAGCGCGAACATGATCATGCCGGCGAGGACGCCGGGAAGCCGGTGCGCGCGGAAGCGCAGCTCGGTGACGATGCCGAGGTTCCCACCGCCGCCGCGCAGCGCCCAGTACAGCTCGGCGTCGTGCCGGGGATCGGCGGTGACCCGGCGGCCGTCGGCGAGAACCACCTCAGCGCCGAGCAGGCTGTCCAGGGCCAGACCGAACCGGCCGCACAGCGGGCCGTACCCGCCGGCGAGGGTGAGCCCGGCCATTCCCACGGCGTCGACAACGCCGGTGGGGACCACCAGGTCGTACGGGCGGGCGGCGGCGAGCAGCTCGGCCGCCGTGGCGCCGCCGCCGATGGTCACCGTGGCCGCCTCCGGGTCGACCCGCACGACCCGCAGCCCGGTCAGGTCGAGCACCAGAGCGCCGTCGCGCAGCGCCCGGCCGGCCCAGTCGTGACCTCCGGAGCGGACCGACAGGGGCAGGTGGCACCGGGTGGCGACGCGGACCGCCTCGGCCACCTCGTCGGCGTCCTGACAGTGGGCCACCAGCGCGGGCGTGCGCGCCACAGCGCCGTTCCAGAGCCGGGTGGTGGCGGCGTAACCGGGATCGCCCGGCTCGTGCAGCCGGTCGCCGAGCAGGGCACGCAGTCGGGCGGTGGCCGACGCGACATCGGGGGTGGCGGCGGAGATCATGGCGACTCCTCGACCGGGGCCGACCCACGACACCGGGTACGCCCCGGCGGCGGCCCGCGCTGGGCGCGACCGTAGCACCGGCAGGCGGGCGAGCGCCGTCGCCATCACGACAGCCACCGATGGACGGGGCTCAGCTGCCCGCCTTGACCAGCGGGAACTCCAGGGAACCGGCCGGGCAGAGGAAGGTCAGCACCTCCACCCGGTAGAGCCCGGCCTGCACCGCCGGGTCGGCCTCCAGCACGCTGCGGACGTCGTCGACGCTGCCGGTGCGGGCCAGCCCGAAGCCGATCGGCGGATCCGGCTCACGCGCCGGCCCGTCCACTGAGCCGGCAACCAGGACGATGCCGCGTCGCTGCAACGCCTGCATGTGTTCGGCGTGCTCGGCCTGCAACCGCTGCACGGTCTCCGGGGGCAGGGCCCGCCCGGCCGCGCCGGGATAGATCACTATGCACTCGTACGTGTCGAGCGCGAAGTTGACCTGCGGCACTCCCATGGGTGCTCCCTCCGCCGTCGCGCCGGAACGCACCGGCTCCGGCCAGCGTCGCACGGACACCCCTGTCGTACCGGGCGCTTCCCGGCAACTCGGCTCGGCGCGCTGGCGGCGTGTCCGCGCCCACACTCGGCCGACCGCCGGCATGACGGCGGGGTTCCGGGGGATGATCCATCGGTGGCGGGTGGGCTCTTCATGCCCGTGCTGTCCACGCCCGCCACGACGAGACGATTGGGGATCGGGCAATGGCGACAAATATCAGTGAGCAGCCCGCGAAGGCGTCCGGCACGTACCGGATCGGTGGCGACGTCACAGTCAACCGGCTCGGCTACGGGGCCATGCAGATCACCGGCCCGGGTGTCTGGGGTGACCCGAAGGACCCGGCCGAGGCGGTTCGTGTGCTGCGCCGCGCGGTCGAGCTGGGCGTGACGTTCATCGACACCGCCGACTCGTACGGGCCGTTCGTCTCGGAGACGCTGATCAGGGAGGCGCTGCACCCGTACGCCGATGACCTGGTGATCGCGACCAAGGCCGGGCTGAGCCGCTCGGGCCCCGGCGACTGGCGTGCGCTGGGCCGCCCGGAGTACCTGCGCCAGCAGTGTGAGCTGAGCCTGCGTCACCTCGGCCTGGACAGCATCCCGCTGTACCAGCTGCACCGGATCGACCCGAAGGTGCCGCTCGCCGACCAGCTCGGTGAGCTGGCGCTGCTGCGGGAGGAAGGCAAGATCCAGCACATCGGGCTGTCCGAGGTGAGCGTCGCGCAGATCGAGGAGTCCCGGGCGATCACCACTGTCGCGTCCGTGCAGAACCTGTACAACCTCGCCAACCGCAGCGCCGAGGACGTGCTGGAGTTCTGCGAGCGCAACGACCTCGCGTTCATCCCGTGGTTCCCGATCGCGACCGGTGAGCTGGCCCGCCCGGGCGGCCCGCTGGACGCCATCTCCACAGCGCACGGCGCGTCGCCCGCGCAGCTCGCGCTGGCCTGGCTGCTGCGCCGCTCGCCGGTGATGCTGCCGATCCCCGGCACGTCCTCGGTGGCGCACCTGGAGGAGAACGTGGGCGCGGCCGACGTGCGGCTCACCGACGACGAGTTCGAGTCGCTCGCCAAGGCGAGCTGACCCACCGGTCCGGACGCCGTCGGTTCAGTCGGCGGCGTCCGGACCGGGCTCCCGGGCGGCGCGTAGCGCCTCGGTCGCCTGGGCCAGCAGCCGAGCGGAGTCGGTCCGCCCGCTCACCTGCAACTCCACTTCGGTGTCCCCGGCCTGGATCCGGATGCTGGCCTCGGTGCGCTGCTGGTCGACCCAGGACTGCAACAGGTTGAACAACCCCGGGAGCAGCCCCTGGGCCAGCACCGCGATGATCACCGCGTCGCTGAAGCCCGGCCGGCCCCCGCCACCTCCGGATGGACGGACCACCGGCCGGTACTCGGGGCGGCGGTGGATCCAGGTCAGCAGGTCGACCGACGGTGGCTGGCGCTGCCGGGGGTTGATGGTCAGCCGGACGGGCAGCCGGGCTGCGGCGTCGCTGTCGGTCACTGTCGGTCTCCCGGTCAGTTGGTGGCGGGTCGGAAGGCGACGTCGTCCCCGTCGGCGGTGGCAACGCCCGCGACGGTGAACGCGTCCTCGTCCTTGAACGGTGAGCTGGTGCCGAAGTAGGTGGTGGTGCCGCTGACCTCGACGGTGCCCTGGGTCTGGGTCGGGGTGGAGACCTGGGCGCTGGCCGGGCCGGTGAGTTCGACGGCGATCTTCGGATACTCCAGGATCTTCCAGGTGACCTTCTGGGGCGAGCTGGAGCCGCTGTAGTAGCTGAACGGGCAGCCCGGCGGGTTGGTCGCCGTCTGCTTGGCGCACTCGTCCAACCAGGCTCGTACCCGCGCCTCGACCGCCTCGATCGCCGCAGGCTTGAGCACCGGAGCCAGTTGCAGAACAGCGGCGGTCTCCCCCGGGCCCACCAGCACTGTCGCGCTCGGTGTCTCGCTGAGGGCGCTGGACGGGCCGGTCGCTGTGTAGCCGCCGGGCAACAGCACCACTGGCGGGCCCTCGGTGGCGACCGGCAGCTCCACCCCGTTGAGCCGTACCCCGGGGTCGGCGATCGCGGCGTTGAGCGGGGTCGGCCCGCCACTCAACCGCCAGCCGTGGAACAGCCCGGCGGTGGTCTCGTCCTCGCGGCGCAGGGTGAGGGTGGTGGTCTCCCGCGCGTCACCCAGCCGGTACGCCACTGTGGCGGTGGCGCTGTCGCCCTCGCGCTCCAACGAGCTGATCTCGACGTCGGTCGGTGGTCGGTAGCCCTTGCCGCGCAGCAGTTGGGCGAGCAGCTTGGTGTCGGCGCCGCTGCCCTGGTCGGTCAGGTAGCCGAGCGCGGCGTCGCTGTCCCGGTCGGCGAGCGCGGCGAAGTAGCCGTCGATCGCCGCCTGGGGGCGGAAGAACGCCCACTGCACCACGCCGAGCCCGCTGGTGCCGAGGCAGGCGACCAGTGTGAGGGCGCCGACCAGCAGCCAGGTGCGGCGGGTGCCGACCGGGCCGGCGGAGTTGAACAGCTGGTCGACGGTGACGGGCTCGGTCGCACCGGTGGGCGCACCGGCCAGCGACGCCCGCTCCAGCGCGTCGAGCCGCAGCTCGTGCGGCGGGTGGGTGGCGCAGACCGCCTCGTCCCAGCCGCTGCGCCCGGTCTCGAAGGACAGCCGGCGTTCCAGGATGCGCCGCAGCCCGTCGACGTGCCCGGTGAGCACCGCGCCGAGGTCGGCCCGGTACTCGGCGGCCCGCACGTCGCGGGCGTGCAGCGGCAGCACCACGTACCGCATGGTGAGCAGCACCGGCCAGAAGAACACGAAGACCACGAAGTTGGTGCCCGGGTGGGGGAACGTCCGCATCAGCCAGGTCGGCAGGGCGTGCGCGAGGGTCAGCGGCAGGCCGACGCCGCGGACGAAGGCGCTGGTGATCTCGTCCCCGGTGCGCCAGTGCACCAGCTCGTGGCTGAGCAGGGCGGCGACCTCGTCGTCCGGTTCGGTCAGCACGGCGGTGGTGACGACCACGTGCCGGGCGTACGTGCGGGCGTTGCTCAGGACCGGGTCGTCCTCCATGAGCAGCCGGGGCACGCTGGGCAGGCCGAGCCGCCGGGCGCAGTCGTCGAGCACGGGGCGCAGCCGCGCGTACTCGCGGCGGCTGGGCTGGCGCGCACCCGAGACGACCAGCAGACGTGGTTCGAGCAGCACCCGGTAGAGCGTGTAGAGGACCCCGATCAGCGCCGCCGCGATGACAGTGCCGATCAGGCCGGTGAGCAGCGCGAAGGGTTCGTCGGCGACGCCCAGCCAGGGCAGCGTCAGCACGACGAGGAAGCCGACCAGGAAGCCGATGGCGAAGCCGGCCACGCCGCCGAGCAACCCGCCGGAGCGGGTCAGGAACGCCTCGATCAGCGAGCCGATCAGCGGGGCGTCGCGCAACGCCTGGGGCACCTGGTCGTCGGCGCCCGACCCGATGGCGAGGAGCCCGGCGACGCCGAACACGAGACCGCCCCAGAACGCCAGGAGCAGCGCGACCGGCAGGTAGAACCAGGTGGCGACGAACGCGCCGAGCACACCGCGCCAGTCCCGCAGGATCCCGGCGCGCAGCCAGACCAGCGCGCTGGGGTAGCCCGGTGGGCGGTCGGCGAACCCGCCGGTGGGCGGCGGGGTGTCGGCCGACGGCGGTTGGGCGGCCCGGACGTCGAGCTGCGGCACTGTCGGCGGGGTGTTCTCCGGCGGCACTGTGGGCGGCTCGGTCATGAGCGCTGCTCCTTCTCGGAGGATGGCGTCCACTGTCGGGAATGGACAGCCGGAGCAGGCTATCGAGGACATCTGATGTCTGCCATACCGATTCGCGGGATCGTCGCGCACCCGACACTCACCGTCGCGGGTCCGGTGCGGCGGTCCCCTCCGGGACCGCCGCACCGGAACGGATCAGAGCGCGAGGCAGTTGGGTCGCACCGGGCCGTCGACCAGGGCGCCACGCACGATGGTGTACGCGGTGCCGTCGAGCACCAGACCCAGGTGCCCCACCACCCGAAGCGGGCAGTACGCCTGGACCAGCACGTTCGTCGCACCGTCGTTGACGGCGGCGTTGCCGGTCGGCCGGACCAGCTCGTCCTGCAAGGTGCGGATGGTGGTGTAGCGCACCGCACCCGGGGTGTCGTCGCCGGCGTTCAGGTCGGCGAGGAACGCCGAGCCGATGGTCATCTGCTGGCAGGCCACGACGCCGGCGCAGCTGCCCAGGCCCAGGAACGCCACGATGTTGGCGACGTACGTGCCGTACTGCGGTGTGCCCAGGCTGACGTACCGGCCGACGGTGGCGGTGCCGCCGAGCCGCTTGAGGTAGTACCGGCTGACCAGGCCCCCTTCGGAGTGGGCGACGACGTCGACAGTCGCCGCGCCGGTGCTGGCGCGTACCTGGTCGACGTAGCCGGCGAACGCGCGGGCCGAGGTGGGGATGTCGCCGAGGCCCAGCCCGGGCAGCTGGTAGATGAAGGTGCGGTAGCCGTCGGCGCGCAGGCGGGCGGCGATCGGCTCGTACGCGACGGCGACGCCGCTGAGCCCGCCGACCACGATGACGGGGTTGGCCGCCGCGGCGGCGAAGGGTGTCGTGGAGGCGGGGGCGGGATCGGCGGGGGCGGCGGTCGCCGTGGCGGCGGACGCGAGCAGCGCGGCGGTGGCGAGGGCCAGGACGAGGGCGGTCTTTCGGAGCAGCATCGCTGCACCTCCGGGGGGAGGCACCCGGCGAACCGGGCAGGTGGGTGGGGGTGTCCGGTCGACCGTGCGACGATCATCCCCGCAACAATTCAGAAACGTCAATGACTTGTTACGCGCCGGTAACCCGTTGTTCCGGCGGGGGCGTAAACGGTCATACCGCCACGCTCCATATCGGACGCCGATGGTGACTGGCATGCTGTGGCCGTGGCTGTCGACGAACCCACCGAGCGCGAGCTGCGGGTGATGCCGTGGTGGCTGGTCCTGGTCGGCCTGCTGGTCGCCATCGCCCTGGGCTGGCTGGTGCTGGACCTGCTGCTCACCGAGGCCGACCGGGCCAGCCAACCGGACACCCGCGCCACGCTGCGCATCGACGCGATCCGCACCGGCCTGACAGTCGTCGCCGGCACCGGCGGAGGGCTGGCACTGCTGCTCGCCGCCCGGCGCCAGTGGATCGCCGAACGCGCGCAGCGGCACCAGGAGGGCGTCGCCGCACGGGACCAGGTGCACCGCGACCGGGTGCAGGCGCACGCCGAGGCGGTGGCCGAGGTCGTGCAGCGCCACCAGGACCGGCAGTCCGGTGCCGCCGAGCACGACGCAGCGGAGCGTCGACTGACCGAGCTCTACACCAGGGCGGTCGAGCTGCTCGGCAACGACAGCGCGGCGGTACGACTCGGCGGCCTGCACGCGCTGGAGCGCCTCGGTCAGGACAACCCGGGGCAGCGCCCGACGATCGCGGCGGTGCTGTGCGCGTACCTGCGGATGCCGGCGCCGGACGGCGAGCCGCGCGAGACGGAGGTCCGGCGCAGCGCGCAGCGCGTGCTCACCCGGCACCTACGCGCGGACGACGCGGCCCACTGGCCGGAGCTGAGGCTCGACCTGGCCGGCGCCACGCTCGTCGACTTCGACGCCGCCGGCTGCATGCTCGTCGACGCGAACTTCACCGATGCGGTGTTCACCGGCACGACCACCTTCGCGGGCGCGACAGCCCAGGGGCGGCTTCTGCTCGGGGCGGCGGCGTTCGACGACGTGGTCTTCGGGGGGCTCACAGCCGAGGGCGAGGTCATGCTGGACGGCGTACGCGTCGGCGGTGAGGCCAGCTTCGACGGCGCCGCGTTTCCCGACGGCCTGTCCTGCCGGCGAGTCAGCTTCGCCGGCCCGACCTCGTTTCGCCGGGTGACCTTCGGCCAGCCGACCAGCTTCGACGCCACCCGCTTCGAGGAATCCGCCAAGTTCCGGGAAGCGGTATTCGACGGCGCGCTGTCGATGGAGCACACCGAGTTCGGCCGGTCGGCAGCCTTCCAGTCCGTCCGTTTCACGAAAATGGCGCTGTTCCGCTGGACGGTGTTCGGCGCGGAGGCGCTGTTCGACAGGGCCCGCTTTCTCGACGCCGCGAATTTCGGCCGGGCCCGGTTCCACGGCATGGCCAGCTTCCGCGACACGGAGTTCGGTCGGCCGCCGCAGGTCGAGCAGGCCCGGGCGGTGGCCGACCCGGGCCACCGTTGGCCGGCGGGCACGACTGTGGAACGCCTCGACGACGAGTGGCTGCTGCTGGTCGACCGCTGACCGGTCGGGTGGACGTCAGCGCGGGGCGGCCGGTGGGGGCGTCAGCGTGGCGTGACTGGAGGGCGCAGGCCGTCCAGGGCCACGCCGAGCACCCGGTCGCGCTGCTCGGGTGACGGGAACTGGGCCATGGTGAGGCCGCTGATCAGCCGCACCACGTCGTCGAAGCCGATGTCGTTGCGGACCACGCCGGCGGCCTGCGCGCGACGCATCAGCGGCTCACCAGCGGAGAAGATCTCCGCCCGGCAGCTGGTGAAGATCTCGGAGTCGTGCAGCAGTTGCTCGGCGAGCGCCCGCTTGGTGGCGACGTACGCGACGAAGCGGTGCAGCCAGGCGACGAGCGCGTCCCAGGGCGGCAGCTCGGCCAGGCCCTCGGCGGAGTGGCACAGCGCCCGGACCTCCTCGACGTAGACGGCCTCGAAGAGGTGCCGCCGGGTCGGGAAGTTGCGGTAGAGCGTGCCGATGCCCACGCCGGCCCGACGGGCCACGTCCTCCAGGGACGCGGCGGCGCCGTTCTCGGCGAACGCCTCACGCGCCGCAGTGATCAGGGCGTCGTAGTTACGCCGCGCGTCGGCCCGCTTGGGCCGCTGGGCGAAGACCTCGGGCGCCTGCCCTGCGCTGGTCATGACGTGCGTCACCTCACCCTGGTTGCATCCGGAGGAAACCCTCCGCTAGCTTAGTGGAGGCACCCCTCCGGAATCCCGGAGGCCTGCCTCCGGTTACTCTACCTCGGGACCCGCCCGATCGTCGCCTGGCCACCCCGATCGCCCGGACCCCGACAGACCTCCCGTCACAGACGACGGGCGACAAGCCTTCATTCCCGTACGTAATCAGGGAGTCTTCTCTCGTGGCAGTGACCTCCCGACGCGGCTCGCGTCGGCTCACCTTCACCGTGCTCGCGGCCGGCGCCGGGTTCTTCGCGATGCTCCAGTCGCTGATCACCCCGGTGCTGCCGACCATCCAGCAGGACCTGCACACCTCCCAGAACACAGTGACCTGGGTCCTGACCGCCTACCTTCTCAGCGCGTCGATCTTCACGCCGATCCTCGGACGCGTCGGCGACATGGTCGGCAAGGAGCGGATGCTCGTCGTCTCGCTCGCCGCCCTCGCCCTCGGCTGCCTGCTGGCCGCCATCGCACCGAACATCGGCGTCCTCATCCTCGCCCGGGTCGTGCAGGGCATCGGCGGAGCGGTCTTCCCGCTGTCGTTCGGCATCATCCGCGACGAGTTCCCGGCCGCACGGGTCTCCACAGCGGTGGCCGCCATCTCGGCGATCGTCGCCGTCGGCGGTGGCCTGGGCATCGTGCTGGCCGGCCCGATCGTCAGCACGCTGGACTACCGCTGGCTGTTCTGGATCCCGATGGTCGTGGTCGGGCTGACCGCCGTGGCCGCGCACCTGTTCGTGCCCGAGTCACCGGTCCGCACCCCCGGCCGCATCGACTGGCGCGCCACACTGCTGCTCTCCGGCTGGCTGGTCGCGTTGCTGCTGCCGATCAGCCAGGGCGTCACCTGGGGCTGGACCTCCCCCCGGGTGCTCGGTCTGCTGGCGCTGGCAGTGGTGCTGCTGGTCGGCTGGCTGGTCACCGAACTGCGGTCCAGCAACCCGCTGATCGACATGCGGATGATGCGCCTGCCCGGCGTCTGGACGACCAACCTGGTCGCCCTGCTCTACGGCGCGTCGATGTTCTCCGTGTACGCGTTCCTCCCCCAGTTCCTGCAGACCCCGACCGCCGCCGGTTACGGCTTCGGGGCGAGCATCAGCCAGGCCGGTCTGCTCATGCTCCCGATGGTCAGCGCGATGTTCGTCGCCGGCGTCATCGCCGGGCGACTCCAGGCCGTCTTCAGCGCCAAGGCGCAACTCGCCACCGGCGCCACGTTCAACGTGGCCGCCTCCGCGATGCTCGCCACCGCGCACGACACCCGCTGGGAGGTCGCCATCGCCGGTGGCCTGGTCGGCCTCGGCATCGGCCTGGCCTTCGCGTCGATGGCCAACCTGATCGTCGCCAGCGTGCCCGCCAGCCAGACCGGCGTGGCGACCGGCATGAACGCCAACATCCGCACCATCGGCGGCGCGATCGGCGCCGCAGTGGTCAGCGGCGTGATCACCGCCAACCCGCAGGCCAACGGCCTGCCCCGGGAAGCCGGCTTCACGATGGGGTTTCTCGTCCTCACGGCGATCGCCCTGGCCGCCGCGCTCGCGGCCCTCGCCGTCCCGTCCGCCCGGCGGGCGTCGGCCGGTCGCCGGCCGTCCGCCGCGACGATCGTCGAGTCGGAGCTAGCCGGCGAGTTCGCCACCATGCCGGCGACCCGCTGAGGGAACGTGTCGCAGCCCGGGCGGTTCGCCGCCCGGGCTGCCCCATGCTCAGGAGTACGCTGACCGCTCCCCCACCCACCGACCGTCGTCTTTCAGGATGAGCCCATGTCCGAGTTGCTGACCGCCGACCGCATCGACGAGATCGGCGTCCTGGGCCTCAAGAGCCCCGACCCGGCCGCGTTCGTCGCCGAACTGGTGGGCGCCGTCGACGAGGGGCGGGTCGCGGACCCCGACGACACCGGTTACGCCCTGCTGGTCGCCGCGGACATCCTGGGACAGGCCGGTGACCTGGCCGACGCGCTCGCCCTGGCCACCCGAGCCATCGCCGAGCAGCCGGACGACAACGCGCACGCCCGAGCGGTGCGCGGCGGTCTGCTGCTGCGCCTCGACCGCTCGGACGAGGGCATGGCCGAGCTGACCGCCCTGCGTCCGTTGCTGGAGACCGACCCGGCGGCCACCTATCTGATCGACGAGCTGGCCGAGTCCGGCCACACCGACACGGCGTTGGAATGGCTCACCGGGGCACTGGACGCCATCCTGGAACGGACCCGCGCCCAGCAGCACGAATCCGAGGACGCCCAGGACGAGGCCGCCGCCATGATCTACGGCCTGGCCCAGCGGCGGCACGACCTGCGCGAAGAGCAGGGCCTACAGCACGACGAGTACGACAACCTCGCCGACCGGCTGCGCGCCGCGAGCACCCACGCGCTCGACGCCCTCGACGACGGCCCGGCCACGCTGCTGTTCTGGCCCGAGGCGGAGTTCACCGCGCTGCTGCTGCGCTGGCCCACCCTCATCGACAGCTACCCCGCCACCTGGGACGAGCACCGCGCCCAGATCGAACGCGCCCTCGTCGACGCTTCCGGGATGGGCGGCGCCGACCTGGGCGTGGTCGTCGGCACCGTCGCCGATCTGGCGGCCTTCGCCGAACGCACCGGCAGCGACCCCACCAGCGAGGAAACCCTCGACGAGTACGCCGACAGCCTCGACGAGTCGGGCGTGACAGCCTGGCCACCCGGCCGCAACGACACCTGCTGGTGCGGGTCCGGCGCCAAGTACAAGAAGTGCTGCCTGCCGCGCTCGCGCGCCTGACCCTCCCCCGCCGGCTCGGTCCTTGCGGCCCCGGGAGGCCATGTCCCTGGAGAGCCTGATGTCTGTGAGTCATCACGATGACTCACAGACATCACGTTCGACCACAACCGCCGGCACCCTCTTGAGCGCCGGCCACCGCATAAGCCCCGCGTATGATCGACACCCCGCTCGACCGTCCGGGCTCGACGATGGAGGCGATGGCGTGACCACACACGAGCAGCGCGAGACGGTCGAGGACAGCCCGGTCGGCTGGGTCGCCAGCCACATCCGGCGCTACGTACGGACCGACGGCGCGGACGGCGGCACCTTCCACGGCGTACCCTCGCTGCTGCTCATCACCCGCGGACGCCGATCGGGCCAACTGCGTCGCACGGCCCTGATGTACGGGCGCGACGGCGACAACTACCTGCTGGTGGCGTCCAACGGCGGCGCGGCCAAGCACCCCGCCTGGTACCTCAACCTGAGCGCCGACCCGGCGGTCGAGATCCAGGTCGGCGCGGAACGAATCACGGGTCAGGCCCGGACCGCGACCGGCGAGGAGCGCGTCCGGCTGTGGCCGGTGATGACGAAGGTCTTCCCGACGTACGCCCGCTACGCGAAGGAGACCGACCGCGAGATCCCGGTCGTCGTCATCGAGCGTGATTGATATGACCCATCGCCGGCGAGGGCTAGGGTGACAGCAGGTAAGCACCCCACTCCGGCAAGGAGGACCGTCGTGCGCCGCATTGTCACCGCCATCGCACTGCTCGGGCTGTCACTCACCGTCATGCTGGTGCCGACGCCGGCCAGCGCGGCAAGCACCGTCGAGGTCACCTCCGCGACCCTGGTCGCCCGCGGCGTCGCCGTGGACATCACCCTCACCGTGACCTGCCCAGCCGGTCTGTCCGGCGCCACTGAGCTGATCGTCCGGCAGCGGTCGGGCGACCGGGTCGCCTACGCAGGCGGCTGGGCGCCTCTCAACAGCTGCACCGGCGAGCCGCAAGCCGTGACCGGGCGGGCGTGGGTGGAGGGCGGCGGGCTGGTCCTGCACAAGGGTGTCGCTCTGATCAGCGGAGGATTCGAGCTGTGCAACCAGGACGTCTGCGACTACCCGAACTTCGAGCAGACGTTCCGCATCACCCGCTGAGCGAGCGGCCGAACGGTCGTCGTCCGCCGCCGATCACTAGCGCCGCCCCGGGTGACCGGATCAGGCGCGCCCGTCACCCGGCCGCCTCAATAGCGGCCTCCACCTTGTCCAGGTAGTTGAACCACCACTCCCCCTCGTTGGGCTGAGAGGCTGCGGCGAGGAGATTGGCGGCGACCACGAACACCGCACTCACGCCGCCTGTGGTGCTCGGGACTCGTGGCGGATTGCCCGTCGCCACGGCGGCCAGGATGGCCTGCACGTCGTCTGCGGAGACCTCGGCCCATCGTTCCTGATGAGCGATGTTAGGCGAGAGTTGGTCTATCTCGTGGGTCGAAGGCAGGCCATCGTGGACCTCGAACAGAACGGCGGCGTTCACGGCCAGCGTCAGTTCTACTGCCTTGGTCAACGTCTCCTGACTGGCACTCAAGGCGTCCAAGGCGCTGTCGAACCTGTCAGAATCACGGTGCACAGCAGCGTCCAGGACAGCTCTGACCAGAGCCTCTACCTGCTCATTGATCTTCACGGCCCCGCCCTCCGTCTCGGTGCTTCGCTCTCCACGCCTTGAAAGATCCGGCTGCGGCAGCAGCAGCCAGCAGAGTACCTGCAAGCGCCTTGACGATCGTGGGCAAGAATTCTTGAAAGCTCGCGTACGCGGCAGCCGTGGCCGAGGTCCACCACCCGATCGACTCGCTGCTGAGATGCTGACGGCGCGGTGCCGGCGGCGCTGCTTGGTTCCGGTTCGCGCTGTCGAATCGTCGAGGGACCGCAGACCTGATGACTGGCTTCACCACAGCGGGTGGTTGGTGGATTGCGCTGCCACCACCCGTGGTCAGTTTCCCAGCGCTCGAACCTTGGCGATCGTCTCCTGCACGTGCTGCTTGGCCGGGTCGCCGCCCTGGGACGCCTGCGCGAGCGCCTGACGGTACGAATCGATCATGCCGACCAGCGGGCCGGCGGCCACACCCTCCAGCGCACCAGCGACGAGTGCCCGTGCCTCGGCTGCATCCTGTGCTGCCGCTGCGGTCTTGGCCTTCGCCTCGTCCAGCTTCTGCGAAGCCGCCGCCAGCCTCGCGATGATCTGTGCTGCGCTCACGCGCACCTCCCCGTGGTCGACCATCACCTCCACCACCGCACCGGCGGAGACCACATGGGAGCGTACGAGATCCGCGCACCCAGCGCGACCGGCCGCTTGCTCCCGGGTCATCTCGTGGACAGTGATCACCCCAGCGAGCGGCTTCGACGGACTCTGTTCCCTGAACCCTGACCGGGGATGCATGACGATCGAGATCTTGGACAGTTTCCGTTAGCTCGTAACGGAAACTGTCCAAGATCTGGAGTGACGCCACGAGATTGAGGCGGTTCAGCGCTCGGCGACGAACACGCCGACGCCACCGACACCTTCCACCAAGCCCTCGATCTTGAGCGCGTTAATGGCCTGACGAACGACGATGGCCGAGACGTCGTGCTGACGGCACAGCTCAGACGTCGAGGGCAACTTGTCACCCGGCGCAAGTTCGCCGGACTTGATCTGAGCGCGGATGCCGTCGGCGATCAGCGCCCACTTCGCTTTGGCGGGCATTGGTGTCTCCCAGGTCTGCCCTGCCATTCGATCACGAGGAACTTTGTATAGCAAGCAATGTGCGGTCCATGCTTGCGCTTACATGACCTGTTATATACGCTCTGCCTAGCCGGCTCCCAGGTCTGCAACCCGGAGCTGGTTCGTTCCCACCGCGCAGGAAGCGCCCGGTCGGTCGGTCCCCCCGTTCGACCGGGCGTGCCGGGGCATGCCCGCACGCCGCCCCTACGCAAGTGCCGTGAGCAGCTAGGAGACGACCCGACGGGAGCCCCCGATGCCCGATCGACCCGACGAATTCCCCACCGAACCACCAGCCCAAGCCGAGCAACGCCATCGCCTCGTGTCCGATCAGGACGTCGAGGACGCCGATGATGTCCTCTTCGCCCATCCGCCCCGGGTGGTACGTCGCTGGCTCTGCGGGTGCGGCGTCGACTACCCCTGTACCGATGTGCGCTTCGCCCTGTTGGTCAAGTCCAGTGCCGAGGCCGGCGAATGAGCGCCAATGCCGTGGACGATCTGCGTGCCGCCTGGCTGGCCACGATCTCCGCCGCCGACCGGGCCGGTGCGCAGTTGCACGGGGCGGGGCCGCCCGGCCGGCGGCTGCCCTGGCAGGACGCGGTCACGGAGTGCTGGCGGGCGTTGAGCCTGGTCTACGCCGGCTTGGCCGCCGATCGCGAGTCACCGGGAGGCTCGGTCGGGAACCTTCTCGCCGGTCTGCGCGCCGCCCAGGTCGACGCGGACCGGGCCGCCGCGCTGGCCGCCCGGGTCCGTCGGCGGTTGAGCGCAAGCGAGGACCGGCTACGGCGTACCCGGGAGGTGGCGGACATTGTTGCGGCCCGGCACCTCGCGGCGGCGATCACCCGGTTGGACCTGGTAGTTGCCCGGCTCGCGGTCGGCGGCCGGCGGATCGAACGTTCGGTGGCGGCACTGACCGAAGAGCCGGCGGCACTGACCGACCGTTCGCTGGCGGGATCGACCGAAGAGCCGGCACCACCGCCCGTGCCGCCCCGGCCCACCAGCCATGCCGAGCACGACAGCGAAACCAAGCACGACAGCAAGACCGAGCACGACAGCAAGACCAAGCACGACAGCGAGACCAAGCACGAGAACGGCAGGGCCAGCGACGCCGACAGCGCCGAAGTGATCGCCCGCGGCTGCCAGGCGGCGAGCGCCCTGGTGACCAGGCGGCAGCGACTGACCAGGCCACGCGCACACCGGAGAGCACTCACGATGATCAGGGGGCGACGATGGTGACCGATCCGCACGCGGCGCTACGCGGATTGCTGACCGGGCGGCTGCGCGGCCACGAACGCCGGCTGGTCCGGTTCGCCGAGCAGGACTGGCGACGGTACGCGGACCTGCTCGCCGGTGCGCTGCTGGTGGCGGTACGGCGGCGGTTCGTCGCGGGGCAGGATCGCGCGCCGGTGATCCGGTTCGTGGCGTCCGCCCGGGAACGCTACGACGCGACCGGGCGCGACGTGGACCCGGTGCTGGCCGAGGCGTTGGTGTGGGCGGCGCTCGGTGAGCGTCCGCCCGTGCCCCACGATGCGGCGGCGATCGTCGCGCGGACGGTGCTGCTGCTCGGCCTGCTCGAAGACGAGGGTCTCACCGACCGCGAGCTCGACGAAGTCCTCGTGGCCGCCGCACAGGCCGCCGACGACACGGAGCACGGCGCCGATCCCCAGCAGGCAGGCGCCACAGTCGAATCCGACCGGCAGTGAGCGCAACAGGGCCGAAGATCGACACGAGATAGCTGAAGTCGGGGCATCCCGTCGGCACGGATACCCCGACTTCAATGAAACCGAGTGGATCATGCCCGGTGGCGGACCGGGCCAATGGACGGCGATGCCGAGCTCGGGGACCACGCCCGAGCGCGAAGCCTCCTAGACTCGGTCGCAGCTGGCTGAGGGAGTGACGGAGCTTGACGGTTCAGAAGACAGACACGACATCGGCCGGTCGCGGTCGCCGGGCTCGCGTCATTGGGCTGTCCGGCGGTCTCATCGGGCTGCTCGCCCTCCTGCTCGCCGTCTCCGTGGCGACCGGTGACGGGCAGAGCATCCTCAGCAGCCTCCAGTCATCGTCCTCGGCACCGGGCCCGCCCAGTCCGACGCCGGAATCTCGGGCACCTCTCGACCGGGCCTGCATCGCCAAGACCAAGGGCCAGGAGGCGGTGGCGTACTTCCAACGGGACATCCCCGAGGGCCGGTGGGGGGAAGCGCTGCGGGGCACCGCCTCGACGACCAGTGAGCCGTACGTGCTGTGGCTCTTCGACGCTCAGTGTGAACCGCACCGGGCGATCGAGGTGCCACCGCGCACCAGCCGCACGTTCAAAGCCCAGCTGGGTCAGGTCTGGTACTACGCCGAAGCGTCAGCGGGGCGGCCTGCCGAGGGCTGCGCCTGCCGCGTCTTCAGCCCTTCGAACAGCGGCGCCGAGCAGAGGTTCAGCGACGCCGGCAGCATCACCTACCACCTGGATTAGCCGGGAGGACCGACCGCGAGTCGGTCAGCCCGCCGAAGATCGACACGAGTTTCAGAAAGTCGGGGTATCCCACCGGCCCGGACACCCCGATTTCCGGAAAGCCGAGTGGATCACCGCCGGGATGAGCCTCCCGAAGCCGAGCCAGTGTCAGCGCAGGCCGCGGACCATCAGCAGATACGCGCAGTAGGCCATCGGCACCACCAGGAAGCAGATCAGGAACCCGAGCGGCAGGTAGCGCGGCGGGGTGCCGGCGACCATCGCGGGTCGCCCCCACCGGCCCAGCACCAGGTACCCGCCGAAGAACGCCACCGCCGGCAACCCCGCGCAGATCCACGCGCCGAGGGTGAACCCGTCGACCAGGCCGACCCCGGAGGCGAGCACCAGCATCAGCACGAGCACCCCAGCCGCCGCGCCGCACCCGGTGTAGACGGCGACCGCCCGGGCCAGCGGCGACCACGTCGGCAGCAGCGCCGGTCGCTGGGCCAGCAACTCCGCCTGCTGCCCGTGCCGGTCGGCCTCGTCGGCCATCCGCCGGGCCAGCTCCAACTCGACCGCCGGGTCGGCCGCCGCCGCACGCTGCGCGGGCACCCCGCCGCCCGCCGGGCTCACCGCCGTCGGCAGCGCCAGCCGCGCCTCCCCCGCCGCCAGTTGGGGGTACGCCCCGACCTCCGCCCGCCCCGGCGCGCCGGCTGCGCCGGCGGTTTCCCCGTCCCCGGTTCCGGGTGCGGTGGGGGGAGGGGGCGGGGCAGGAGCTGGTTGGTCGACGCCGATGGCGCGGCCGAGCTGGTCGAGGCGCTGCCCCTGGGCGGTCAGCCGCTGCTGGAGGTAGTCGACGGCGGCGTGCAGGTCGCGGCGGCGGGCGGACTCCGCGGCGGCGTGTTGTTCCCCCGCACGGTGCTGGGCGGAGAGTTGTCGGGCCAGCGCCGCGTACTCCTCGAAGGACACTGTCACCGCTCCCCGTCGGGGTCGTGCCCGTCGCCGACGAACGGGACGATCAGCCGGGTGCGCTGGTCGTGCCGGTCGATCAGCAGCGCCCGGTCGGGGCGGGGCGTGTAGGTCAGGTCGTGCGCTCCGAGGTGCAGGGCCAGCTCGGCCCCGGGCACGTTGAGCGCGACCAGGCAGGCGACGTCGTCGCGGTTCTGGGTGCCGCCGAGGTCGTCGGCGAGCCGGCGCAGCCCCCGCCACCAGCCGAGCAGGTGCACACCCTGCCCGGGGCCCTGGCGCAGGACGGTGCGCAGGTCGTCCAGGCCGGAGCGGAAGGTGCCGGGGTCGGTGGCCCCGAGGACGGGCGCGGCGGCGTCCATGCCGAACACCACAAGGTATTCGCGGCCGGTGGGCTCGGCTGCCAGCGTGGCGATCCGGTCGCGCAGCCCGGCCGCGTCGAGGCGCCGCACCGGGTGCCCGGCGGCCCGCAGCAGCGTTTCGGTGTCGTCGGCGACCGGGTCGGCGACGGTGACCAGGCAGGCCAGGTGGAAGCGGGCGTCGCCGGGGGTGTGCTGGCGGGCGAGGCTGAGCGTCGCGGCGCGCAGCACGTCAGCGCCGGTCGGTGCGGTGCCCACCACGGCGAGGTGCCGGCCGGGGGTGGTGTCCATCAGGAACAGTGCTGTGGTGCCGTGCACGTCGACGGTTCGGCCGACAAGTGCCATCGGGCGTCGACCACCGGGGCGCAACCCGGCGAACGTGGGATCGTCCTCGATCCGCGCGGCTTCGTACCCCTTGAAGACCGCCGGGGCCCGCGAGCCCGGCGGGCGGGCCTGCCACAGGTCGTGGCGTAACGCGGCGAGGTCCGCCGCGGCGGCGTGCGCGTCGGGGAAGCGCAGCACTGTGTCGGCGCCGACCGCGCCGGCGGCGGTGTTGACCACTGCGGAGCCGATCGGCAGGGCCGCGGCGGCGTCGTTGAGCTGGTCGAGCACCCCACCGCCGCCGGGCAGGGCCACCCGCAACGCGAACTGCCCGAAGATCGCCTCGGCCCGCCCGTAGAGGGCTTCGATGCCGGTCATGCTCTGGCTGGCGAGCACCAGGTGGATGCCGTACGAGCGGCCCTTGCGGGCCAACTCCTCCAGCAGGTCGACGGACTCGCGGGCCAGCGCGTCGTTGCCGGCGAGCAGCACGTGGAACTCGTCGATGACAGTCACGATGCGCGGCAGCGGATTGTCAGGGGGCAGGTCGGCGAGCTTGGTGACGCCGTGCCGTTTGAGTGCTGTGGCCCGGCGCTGCGCCTCCCGGCGCAGCTCGCGCAGCACGGCGAGACCGTACTCGCGGTCGGATTCGATGCCGACGGCACGGGCGTGCGGCAGCCAGGACGGGTCCCGGCCGGTGGGCACGAACTCGGTGAAGCTCACGCCCTCCTTGAAGTCGAGCAGGTAGAGCTGCAACTCGGCCGGCGAGTAGCGGGCGGCCAACCCGTAGAGGACGTCGAGGAGGAAGACGGTCTTGCCGGCACCGGTGCGCCCGCCGACCAGCCAGTGCGGGGTGGCGTCGTCGAAGGCGAGCGTCATCGCGGCACCGCTGCCGGCCCGGCCGATCACCGTCCGCAGGCCGTTGCCGGCGGACTCGGCCCACCGCCGTTCGGGCAGCAGGTCGGTGAAGGGCAGCGCGTCGGCGCGACGGGTGGCGGTGCCGAGGTGCTCGGCGAGCGCGCGTACCGAGGTGGGCGGCGGGTCGCCGTCGAGCAGGACGGGTGCGGCGAGCCCGCTGCCGTCGGCGCTGAACGCGGCGCCGGGTGGGTCGCCGACGTGCGCGTACCCCTGGTTGAGCCGCACCGCTGTGGTGCCGCCCAGAGGCGGCGCGGTCTCGCCGGGCAGGCGGGACGGGTGGCCGGCGAGCAGCACACACACGGCGGCGGCCGGGCCGGCGTGGGTGAGCGCGGCGAGCCGGGCCAGCTCGCGCGGTGGCGGCGCGGCGGTGGCGACCACCACCAGCAGGCGGCGGGCGGCGGGCTGACCGTGCTGCGCGGCGCGGGCGTGCTGCTCGGCGGCGTCCAGCAGCGCTGCCACCTCGGCCTCGCCGGTGGCCGGCGGGTCGAGCACCCCGGCGTCGAGCAGTGGTCGCAGCGGGCCGAAGGTGGCGCCGAGCGCTGCGGTGTCGATGCCGGCGACGCGGACCTTGCCGGGTGGCGCGGTGGCGACCAGCCGCAGCACCAGCGCCCGCAGCAGCCCGGCGACCTGCGGGTCCCGGGCGTCGGTGTCCAGTGCGAGGTGGTGGCCACCGCCCAGCGGCACCAGCACCGGAAAGGTGCCGTCCGCTGTGGACGCCTCGCCGATCCGCACCGCGGCCGGTTCGTCGGTCAGCGGCGTGACGCCGGGGGCGGGAGTGGCCAGGGCGCCGCCGAGGCGGGCGAGGCGGGCCACCAGATCGTCCCCGGCCGCCGGCGCGACGGGGGTCGGCGCCGCCCCGAGGACGTTGCGGGCAGTGTCCAGATGCGCCCGAGCCGCCCGGTGGGAGTTGACCGCCTGCCCGTACGCCGACGCGAGCCTGCCCACCCTCTGCCCCCAACGCCACGGCCGCCTGGTCCCAGGAACCCTAACGGACACCGACGGCACCCGGACAGTCCTGCGAGGACGTGTCACGCCGGACCGGTCAGGCGGGGCCGCACGCCGCCGGGCCGGACGCGTCGGCCGCCCCGCAGCGGAACACCTCCACCGGCGCTGTCGCCACGTCGGGCACCTGCTCCACCCGCATCAGGGCCAGTCGCTTGTCGACCGGCTCGCCCGAGTCGGGCGTGAACCGGATCAGCCCGGCCACCCCCGGGTAGCCCTGCCCGGCGTTCTGCCGGAGCACCTCCGCGTGCACGCCCACCGGGTTGACCGAATCCGGTTCCCAGCGTTGCCGGGGATCGCCGTGGTGCAGCCGGGCGGCGAGGCTCTCCACCGCCCGGACCAGCATCATCGACGCGTCGTAGGCGAGACTGACCCGCTCGCCGACCTGTTCCTCCTCGGCACCCGGCCGGCAGCGCGGCGGGTCGAGCAGGTCGTCGGCCTGGATCCAGGACAGGAAGCTGGCCCGGGCGTCGTCGTCGCGCCGGTCCTGGGCGGCCCGCAGCGCCGCGCAGGTGGCCAGGGCCGCCTTGGAGACGTACGTGACGGGCAGGTTGCCGGGCGCGGCGGCGCGCAGCCCCGGGTTGGCCATGTACCGGTTGGCCGAGTCGTCGGCGACGAGGTGTCGTGGCGGGTTGCCGCCGCACTCGCGCAGCGCCCGCAGGAAACCGTCGAACTCCGACCATCGACCGGCGTAGAAGAGCATTCCGGGGTAGCCGCACTCGTCGGTAAGCCGCTGCCCGGTGCGCCACTGGTCGAGGCGGGTGATCCGGGGGCCGAACTGTTGTCGGAGCCCGTCGACGAGGGTGCCCACGTAGAGGTCCTCGGTGAGCGTACTGCCCTCCAGTGTGGTGTAGAAGACGTGCGCCTCGTTGACCTTCAGCACCTGCTTGGCGTACGCGTCGACCAGCTTCACCTGGTCCTTGTTCGGTGCGGAGATCTGGAGGTAGAGGCGGGAGTTGACGTCCATCTTGTCGGCGGAGAGGGTGGGCGCCAGCACCGGCAGCCCGACCCGGTTCAGTTCGCGCAGCGCGCGGGCGGTGCTGGTGCGGCTCTCCACCAGCCCCACCACCCCGAGCACCGTCGGGTCGTCCCGGGCCAGCTCGGCCAGCATCGCCACGGCCCGGTCGGCGTAGATCATCTGGCGGCCGCCGTTGGCCACCACGATCCGCAGCAGCGCGGCGCCGTCGGCGCCGGCCGACTCCTTCAGCAACGCGTACTGGGCGGTGGCCATCCCTTCGAGTTCCTCGCGCTCGGAGACGTACGACTCCTCGTCCGCGCGGGTCAGGTTGCCGGTGAGGGTGCCGAGGTAGACCAGGGTGAGGAAGGGCCGTCGTCGGTCGCTGCGCTGCCAGACCTCCTCGGCGGCGCGGTTCTGCGCGAAGATGCGCTCTTGAACGGTGCGCAGCCGGTCCTGGCCGGGGTCGTTGTTGAACACCTGGGCGGCGCTGTCGCTGTAGCCGACACACTCGCCTTTGCCGACCACCTCGACCGAGACCTGGCCGGTGAGCGAGGGGTGACATCCCGGTCCCCACAGGCTGGCCACCCACAGGCCGAGCACCGCCACCAGCACCAGGCAGAGCGCCGTCGGCAGGAAGCGCCGCGACCACCACGGCGGGTCGGGCGCGGAGAAGGGGCGCACCCCGGCACGGGAGGGTGGGCCGGTGTCGGTGTCGTCGGGGCCCAGCGCCACGAGCCAGGCGGCCGGACGGCGCAGGCGGCGCATCTCCGGCAGCGCCTCGACCCACTCGTCGAATGCCTCGTCGGCCTCGGTCAACGGGTGCGGCTCGGGCAGTTCCGGCGGGGGCTGCCCACCGGACGCGATGACGAGCAGCGGGTCGTTGCGGCCGGTCTCGGTGCGGACGTCGCCGATCAGGCGCACCAGTTCCCCGCCGACGTTGCCGGGGGCGACGTGGTCGATCAGCAGCGCCGGGTACGCGGTGCGCCGCCAGTCCGACGGGCGCCACGGCCGACGCCGGTACGCCTGCCGCAGGTCTTCCAGGAACGCGTGCAGCAGCAGCTTGTTGACCTGGTCGGGTTGCTCCCCGTCGCGCCAGCCCGCGGTGAGGCGCTCGGCGAAGCCGAGGAAGGTGACCGACTGCCGGGGCGCCAGGTACTGCTGGCGCATGAACCAGTTGTAGTGCCGTCCGAGCACCGGCACCCGACCGGAGACGGCGGCCCGGAAGACCACCCCCGGCACGGCGCGACGGACCAGCCAGAGCAGCACCTGGGAGACGATGCTGACAGCGTCGCCGCCGGAGGGCACCGCCTCCGGCGTACGTGGGCCCTTGCGGTCGCGCAGCCGGCGGACCAGGGCGGCGCGGCTGTCGTCGGCGTCGATGCCCAGGTTGAGGCTCTGCTGCATCAGCCAGTCGGCGAGCGGGTAGTGCCGGAAGCGCAGTCGGGCGGCGCCGAAGGCCTCCAGGGAGAGCTGCCGGTGCAGTTCACGCAGCAGCGCCGGCACGTCCCCGGCGCCGGGCGGCGCGTCGGCGTCCAGCACGGCGTGCGGGACCCGCCGCCGGGGGCCCTGGCCGAGGAACCGGCGCAGCGGCACCATCAGATCCGCGGCGTCGGAGCGGACCAGCCACAGCAGCGGCAGCCGGCGGTCGCCGCGACGGGGTCGCCGCAGCAGCCGGGCGAGCAGCGCGAACAGCTCCAGCCCGCCGGCCGGTAGCCGTTCCCGGCCCGCTGTCGACTGCCGTTGGCCGATCAGTTCCCGCTTGGGCAACTCCGAGCGCTGCACGTGTCACCTCCGATCAACACAGTGTGACCTTGCGGTGCAAGGCACGCCAGAGGGCGACGACCGCCGATGGGTGTGGCGGGCCGGCGACGTTCACAGTTGTCGATTAGGTTGACCTGGCGAACACCCGATGGAGGGAGTCCACCCCGTGCGACGAGTCCTCACGGCGGCCACCACCGCCCTGACCCTCACCACCGCCGGCACCATGCTCGCCGGCACCCCCGGCCAGGCCGCCCCGACGGGCTGGGGCCGTCCGGTCGTCTCCGCCGCGCCGCAACCCGGCGCGCCCGGACTGGGCGACAGTTACTTCCCCGACTACGGCAACGGCGGCTACGACGTCGAGCACTACGACGTCCGGCTGCGCTACGAACCGGCCACCGACCTGCTCACCGGCACCACCACCATCCTCGCCACCGCCACCGCGGACCTCTCGACGTTCAATCTGGACTTCCTGCTCGACGTCGAGTCGGTGCGGGTCAACGGTTGGGCGGCGAGCACCAGCACCGCGGGGGCGCACGAGTTGGTCGTCACCCCGGCCCGCACTGTGACCCGGGGGCAGCAGCTCACCATCGTCGTGCGCTACTCCGGTGTCCCGTCGGAGGCCCTGGTCAACGGTTACACCGGCTGGACGCGTACCGACGACGGCGCCCTCGCCGTCAACGAGCCCGAGTCGGCGTGGTGGTGGTTCCCGAGCAACGACCACCCACTGGACAAGGCCACCTACGACATCTCGGTGTCGGTGCCCACCGGCGTCGAGGTGATCAGCAACGGCGTGCAGCCGAGGCCGCCGCTGGCCGAGGCCGGCAACCGCTCCCGGTGGATCTGGCGGACCACCTCCCCCACCGCCACCTACCTGGCCTTCATGGCCATCGGCCAGTACGACATCGTCACCGACACCACGCCGAGTGGCCAGCCGGTGATCAACGCGTACAGCACCTCACTGGGCGCCCTCGGGCCGGCCGCGCGGGCCAGCATCGAGCGGACCGCCGAGATCGTCGACTGGGAGAGCGGGATCTTCGGCCCGTACCCGTTCGAGGCGCAGGGTGGCGTGGCCGGGCCGGTCGACGGCATCAGCTTCGCCCTGGAGACGCAGACCCGACCGGTGTACGGGCCGGGCTTCTGGCGACGCGGCGCCAACACCTACGTGGTGACGCACGAGCTGGCCCACCAGTGGTTCGGCGACTCGGTCTCGGTGGCCGACTGGCGCAACATCTGGCTCAACGAGGGCTTCGCCTCGTACGCCGAGTGGCTCTGGTCGGAGGAGCAGGGCGAGGGCACCGCCCAGGAGGTCTTCGACTTCACCTACGCCAGTTACCCGGCTGACGACGAGTTCTGGCAGGTGCTGCCGGGCGACCCGGGTGCCGCTCGGGTCTTCGACAACGCCGTCTACGACCGGGGCGCGATGACCCTGCACCAGCTGCGGCTGGCCGTCGGCGATGACGCGTTCTTCGAGATCCTGCCGACCTGGACCGCCGAACGCCGCTACGGCAACGGCACCATCGAGCAGTTCCAGGCCCTTTCCGAGCGGATTTCCGGGCTGGACCTGGACGACCTCTTCACCACCTGGCTGTTCACCGCCGGCCGACCCGATGTGGCCAGCGCCGCCCGTAAGGCCGCCCCGCCGGTCGAGCCCAGGTCCTGGGCCAAGATCCGCGAGTCGCACCACCTGATGTCGCACTAGGAGTCCGGAGTGGACCGCGAGCGCCCGCACGTGGCCGCGGGCGCTCGCGGCACGCCCGCCGCCTTTTGTCGGCGTCAGGCACGGCGTCAGGCGCGGGCCGTGCTCGCTTCGACGGCGCGGATGTGCCGGTAGGCGAACCACAGCGGCGGGAACGCCCCGACCGCGAAGGACAGGTCGATGAGCGTCCAGAACCAGGGGATGTCCCGGATCGGGCCGCAGATCAGCGCCAGCGGGACGATGCCCGCGCAGGCGATCATGCCGACCTGCACCACCCAGACGTTGCGCACCGGGTCGCGCAGCGGCCCCCAGAAGGCAACCGCCAGCACCAGGTGGGCGAAGGCCAACCAGTCGGTGCCGTAGAGCAGGAACGGGTAGTCCTCACCTGCCGTCACGAGCCCGGTGTGCACCCGCTCGATCCAGGCGACCAGCGCGGGCAGTTGGCCGGCGAGCGGGTCCAGTACGCGCAGCAGCCAGCGCACCTCGATCTCCAGCGGAAAGGCGGTGACACCGCTGAGGAAGAGCCCGATCAGCACGATCCACAGCCACCGGCGGGTTCGCCGTAGCCGCTCCTCAATGTCCATGATCGCAGCGTAACGATGATCTTCGTGTCGTCCTGTCCGGAAGCGGGCCGCCGGGGGTGACAGCAGTCTCAGCGGTTCGACACCGGCCCGGCGGTGGCCAACTCCCGGAGCCGGACCCCGCCCGAGCGCACCACACCGGCGTCGGCGGGCACGATGACACAGACCGCGCCGGTGGGCCGGACGATGCGGGCGGCCCGGAACGCCGCTCGTCGTACCGGATGGCGGGGTCGCGGAATGACCAGCGTGAGGGTCGCCGCGCGGCCGCGCTGCCGGTCCAGTGCGACGCCCGCCGCCGCCGTGGCGATCGCCGCGGCGGCTCCGGCGAGGACGAGCGTCTGCCGGGGGCCGGCGTGTTCGGCGAGCCAGCCGAGCAGCGGGGCGCCGACCGCGGCGGAGACCGAGCCGGTGACCGCCAGGGCGGCGAGCACCCGGCCCCGCATCGCGCCGTCGGTGTCGAGCTGGGCGCGGGTGCCGACGGTGGTGTCGATGACCACCGCGGCCGCGGCGATCGGCAGGATCACCGCGGCGAAACTCCAGGTGCCCGGTGCGAGGCCGGCGACGATCTGCAACCCGCTGGCGAACAGGCCCGCGACGACGAGCGTCCGGTAGCCCAGGGAACTCCGGCGGGCCGCGACGAGCGCACCCACCACCGTTCCGACAGCGAACACCGTCGACAGCAGGCCGTACCCGGAGGCGCCGGCGTCCAACGGCCCGTCGCTCATCGCGGCCATTGTCACCTGGTAGTTGCGACCCAGGCTGCCGAGCACGAACGACAGGGCGAGCGCGAGGAGCAGCACCGGCTGCCCGCGCAGGTAGGCGAACCCGACGCGCACACCGCCCCGGGCCCGGCCGGCGTCCGGGACCGGGAGGCCGGGCACGGCTTTCGGGCGTACGGCGAACAACGCCACCACCACTGCGGCGAAGCTGGCCGCGTTGATGCCGAACAGCAGGGCGGGGCCGACGGCGGCGACCACCACGGCACCGAGGCTCATGCCGAGGATGCGGCCGGCGGAGTTGGTGAGCGAACCGAGCGCCAGGGCGTTGCCCAGCGTCTCCCGGTCGACGAGGCTGGCGGCCCAGCGTCCCATCACCGGGCCTTCGATCGCCGAGACGGCACCGGTGGCCAGCGAGATCACGAAGATCAGCGGCAGGCCGCCGACCCCGGTCAGGGCGACCGCCGCGAGTCCGGCGGCGAGCATCGCGTGGGCGCCCTGGGCGGCGATCAGCAACGGGCGGGCCGGCAGCCGATCGGCCAGCACACCGCCCCAGACGCTGAGCAGCAACGTGGGTGCCGCCTGGAGCAGCACGGCGAAGCCCATTGACGTCGCCGAGCCGGTTTCCTTCAGGACGTACCAGTTGACCCCGAGGACCTGCATCCACGTGCCGATGACGGAGACGAAGCCGGCGAGCGCCCAGATCCGGTAGTTGCGGTGGCGCAACGCGGCGAAGGTGGCACCTCTGGCCACGACGAACCTCCAGCGATCGGCAGCATGATCATTCACACCGATCGCGGTGCGGTTCGGCAGCCGGCAAGTCTTGCCGGCTCAAACCTTTTCGCCCACCTTTGTGAGCGGCTTCACCAGCGGGAATGTCCGGCCGGTGCGGCGGCGGACCTGCCGCACCGACCGGACGCCCGCACCTCAGCGAGCGGCGAGAGCCTGCGCGGCCGGGCCCACCGGGGCCGGCAACGCACCGACACCACCCAGATAGCCGTGGATGGCGGCGGCCACCGCCCGCCCCTCGGCGATGGCCCAGACGATCAACGAGGCGCCCCGGTGCATGTCACCGGCCACGAACACCCCGTCGGCGTCGGTCTGCCAGTCGTCGCCAGCGTCGATGGCACCCCGAGGGTTGCGGGCCACACCGAACTGGGCCAGCAGCGGCTGCTGCTCGGTGCCCTCGAAGCCGATCGCCAACAGCACCAGATCGGCCGGCAGCTCCCGCTCGGAGCCCGGCACCACCGTGACGACCCGCCGGCCGTCGCGCTTCTCCACTGTCACCTCGGCGATCCGCACCGCCCGCACCTGGCCGGTGCCGTCGTCCACGAACTCCTGCACCGCCACGGCGAAGACCCGCGCGCCACCCTCCTCGTGCGCCGGGTAGCTGCGCAACACCCACGGCCAGGTCGGCCACGGGTCCCGGGCCTCGTCGCGCTCCTGCGGCGGCTGCGGGTACAGGTCGAGCTGGTGCACGCCAGCGGCGCCCTGACGGTGCGCGACGCCGAGACAGTCGGCCGCCGTGTCACCGCCACCGATGATCACCACGTGCTTGCCGGCCGCGTCGATCGGGGTGCCGTCGGGCAACACCGCCCGCGCCAGCCGACGCTCGCCGGTGGCCACCACGCCAGCCTGGTCGATGGCCGCCGTGGCAACCGCGCGATTCGCCGCGACCAGATGCGCCATCGCCTGGTGTACGCCCCGAAGCGCCCGCCCCGGGGTCTCCGGGGTGTCCCGGCCCTGCAACGCCCCACAGGCCAGCAGCACCGCGTCGTGCTCGGCGCGCAACTGCTCGGCGGTGACGTCCACCCCGACGTTCACGCCGGTGCGAAAGCGCACCCCCTCGGCGGTGAGCTGGGCCAACCGGGCGTCGATGTGCCGCTTCTCCAACTTGAAGTCGGGGATGCCGTACCGGAGCAGGCCACCGATCGCGTCGTCGCGTTCGTACACGGTCACCGCGTGACCGGCGCGGGCCAACTGCTGCGCGGCGGCGAGGCCGGCGGGCCCGGAGCCGACGACGGCGACCGACCGGCCCGACGGCGCCGGCACCGGGCGGGGGATGAACCCGCGCGCCGCGGCGGCGTCGGCGATCTCCACCTCGACCTGCTTGATGGTCACCGGTTGACCGCCGGAGATGCCGAGCACACAGGCCGCCTCGCAGGGCGCCGGGCAGAGCCGGCCGGTGAACTCCGGGAAGTTGTTCGTGGCGTGCAGGGACTCCACAGCGGCGTCCCAGTTGCCGGTACGCACCAGGTCGTTCCAGTCCGGGATGCGATTGCCCAGCGGACAGCCGTCGTGACAGAACGGGATGCCGCAGTCCATGCATCGGGTGGCCTGCTCACGGACCAACTCCTCGCCGGCCGGCGGGTACACCTCCCGCCAGTCGCTGATCCGCACCGGCACCGGGCGGCGGGCCGGCAGTCGCCGGTCGTAGCGCAGGAAACCGTTCGGGTCAGGCACGTGCCACCTCCTGGGCAGCCACCCGCGGAGCGGGCGGCACCGGCATCGCCGGCAGAGCGGGCGCGGTCAGTTCTGTCATGACCGCGTCGTCGACGTCGCGGCCGGCTGCTTCGGCGGCCCGCATGATCTCCAGCACCCGGCGGTAGTCGCGGGGTACCACAGCGGTGAACTCGGCCACTGCCTCCGGCCACCGCTTGAGCAGCTCCTCGGCGACCGCCGACCCGGTCTCGGCCACGTGCCGTTGGACCAGCTCGTGCAGGAGCGACTGCTCCTGCTCGCCCAGCGGCAACAGGTCGACCAGCTCCGCGTTGACCCGGGCCCGGTCCAGGTGGTGCACGTACGCGGTGCCGCCGGACATGCCGGCCGCGAAGTTCCGGCCGGTCGCGCCGAGCACCACCACAGTGCCGCCGGTCATGTACTCGCAGCCATGGTCACCGACGCCCTCGACCACGGCGATCGCGCCGGAGTTGCGCACCGCGAACCGCTCCCCCACCCGGCCGCGCAGGAAGACCTCGCCCGCCGTGGCCCCGTACAGGATGGTGTTGCCGGCGATGATCTGATCCTCGGCCCGCTGCCCCGGCTCGGCGTCCGGGTCGAGGAACGGCGCGGCGGCGTCCGGACGGACGATGAGCCGGCCCCCGGAGAGGCCCTTGCCCACGTAGTCGTTGGCGTCGCCGTGCAGGCGCAGGGTCACCCCGCGCGGCAGGAACGCGCCGAACGACTGCCCAGCCGTGCCGTGCAGCACGAACTCGATGGTGTCCTCGGGGAGGCCCGCGCCGCCGAAGCGACGGGTCACCTCACCGCCGAGCATCGCGCCGACGCTGCGGTGCTCGTTACGCACCGCCACCTCGACGCGCACCGGCGCCCCGTCCGTCAGCGCCGGACGGGCCAGCGCGATCAACTCATTGTCGAGCGCCTGCTCCAGGCCGTGATCCTGCGCGCGGACCCCGCGTCGGGCCGCACCGGCGGGCAGCTCCGGCAGGTGCAGGACGGGCGTCAGATCCAACCCGTGCGCCTTCCAGTGCGTCAGCGCCGGGGCCACGTCGAGCAGCTCGGACTGCCCGATCGCCTCCTCGATCGACCGGAAACCCAGCTCGGCCAGGTACCCCCGGACCTCCTCGGCGAGGAAGAGGAAGAAGTTCTCCACGAACTCCGGCTTGCCGGTGAAGCGCTCCCGCAGCACCGGGTTCTGGGTGGCGATGCCGACCGGGCAGGTGTCCAGGTGGCAGACCCGCATCATCACGCAGCCCTCGACGATCAGCGGCGCGGTCGCGAAGCCGAACTCCTCCGCGCCGAGCAGCGCCGCTACCAGCACGTCCCGGCCGGTCTTGAGCTGGCCGTCGACCTGCACGGTCACCCGGTCGCGCAGCTTGTTGAGCAACAGCGTCTGCTGCGCCTCGGCCAGCCCCAGCTCCCACGGGGTGCCGGCGTGCTTGAGCGAGTTCATCGGGGAGGCGCCGGTACCGCCGTCGTGGCCGGAGATCAGGATGACGTCCGCCTTGAGCTTCGCCACCCCGGCGGCGACGGTGCCGACGCCGACCTCGCTGACCAGCTTGACGTGCACCCGGGCCGCCGGGTTGACGCACTTCAGGTCGTGCACCAACTGGGCGAGGTCCTCGATCGAGTAGATGTCGTGGTGCGGCGGCGGGGAGATCAGACCCACGCCGGGGGTGGCGTGCCGCGTCCGGGCGATCCACGGCCACACCTTGTTGCCGGGCAGCTGACCGCCCTCGCCCGGCTTGGCGCCCTGGGCCATCTTGATCTGGAGATCGTCGGCGTTGACCAGGTATTCGCTTGTCACACCGAAACGGCCGCTGGCGATCTGCTTGACCGCCGAACGACGGGCCGGGTCGTACAGCCGCTCGACGTCCTCGCCGCCCTCACCGGTGTTGGACTTGCCGCCGAGCCGGTTCATGGCGATGGCGAGCGTCTCGTGCGCCTCCGCCGAGATCGACCCGTACGACATGGCACCGGTGGCGAACCGCTTGACGATCTCGGTGGCCGGCTCGACCTCCTCGATCGGCACCGCCGGACGGACCCCGGTGCGCAGGGTGAACAGCCCGCGCAGCGAGCCGGCCTGCGCGGCGAGCGCGTCGACCTTGGCGGTGTACTGCCGGAAGACGTCGTACTGCCGGCTGCGGGTGGCGTGTTGCAGCAGGAAGACCGTCTCCGGGTTGAACAGGTGCAGCTCACCCTCGCGGCGCCACTGGTACTCGCCACCGACCTCCAACCGGTCGGAGGTGGCGGTGCCGGCCGGCGGCCAGGCCAGCGCGTGCCGGGCGGCCACCTCGGTGTGCACGCCGGCGAGTCCCACCCCGCCGATACGGCTGGGAGTGCCCCGGAAGTAGCGCTCGACCAGCCGCCTGTCCAGGCCGACCGCCTCGAAGACCTGCGCACCGCAGTACGAGGAGACAGTCGAGATGCCCATCTTGGACATGATCTTCAGGACGCCCTTGCCGAGCGCCTTCGCGTAGTTGCGCACCGCGGCGGCGGGCTCCACCCCGGCCAACGTGCCCGTGGCGATCATGTCCTCGACCGACTCGAAAGCCAGGTACGGGTTGACCGCCGCCGCGCCGTAGCCGATCAGCACCGCCGCGTGGTGCACCTCCCGGCAGTCCCCGGACTCCACGATCAGCGCGGCCCGCGTACGGGTCTGCTCGCGGACCAGATGCTGGTGCACGGCGGCGGTGAGCAGCAGCGACGGGATCGGCGCCAGGTCGGCGTTGGAGTCCCGGTCGGAGAGCACCAGGATGCGCACGCCGTCCTCGATCGCCTCGGAGACGTGCCGGCAGATCTCGGTCAGTCGTGCCTTGATCCCGGCGGCGCCCTCCCGGATCCGGTACAGCCCGGAGACCCGGACCGCCTTGAAGCCGGGCAGGTCGCCGTCCTCGTCGATGGAGAGGATCTTCGCCAGCTCGTCGTTGTCGATGATCGGGTGCGGGAGCACGATCTGCCGGCAGCTCGCGGCACCCGGGTCGAGCAGGTTGCCCTCCGGCCCGATGGTCGACGCCAGGCTGGTCACCAACTCCTCGCGGATGGCGTCCAGCGGCGGGTTGGTCACCTGGGCGAAGAGCTGATGGAAGTAGTCGTAGAGCAGCCGCGGCCGGGTGGACAGCGGCGCGATCGGGGTGTCAGTACCCATCGAGCCGAGCGGCTCGGCGCCGGTGCGGGCCATCGGCCCGAGCAGGATCTTCAGCTCTTCCACCGTGTAGCCGAAGGTCTGCTGCCGGCGGCGCACCGAGTCGTGCGTGTAGACGGTGTGCTCGCGGGCCGGCAGGTCGTTCAGCTCGATCAGCCCGGCGTGCAGCCACTCGCCGTACGGCTGGGCGCCGGCCAACTCGGACTTGATCTCCTCGTCGTGCACGATACGCCCGGCCACTGTGTCGACCAGGAACATCCGGCCCGGCTGGAGACGCCCCTTGGCGACCACGTGAGCCGGGTCGAGGTCGAGGACGCCCGCCTCGGAGCCGAGCACCACGAGCCCGTCGTCGGTCTGCCACCAGCGCCCCGGGCGCAGCCCGTTGCGGTCCAGCACCGCGCCGACGATCTCGCCGTCGGTGAAGGCCACCGACGCCGGGCCGTCCCACGGCTCCATCAGGCTGGCGTGGAAGCGGTAGAAGGCGCGCTTGGCCGGGTCCATCCCCGGGTCGTTCTCCCACGCCTCGGGGATCATCATGAGCACCGCGTGCGGCAGGCTCCGCCCGGCCAGGTGCAGCAGCTCCAGGACCTCGTCGAAGTTCGCCGAGTCGGAGGCGGCGGGGGTGCAGACCGGGAAGACCCGCCGGATGTTGCCCGGCACGTTCGGCGAGCGCAGGAGCGCCTCGCGGGCCTGCATCCAGTTGCGGTTGCCCCGGATCGTGTTGATCTCGCCGTTGTGGGCGATGAACCGGTACGGGTGCGCCAGCGGCCAGGACGGGAAGGTGTTCGTGGAGAAGCGGGAGTGCACCAGCGCGATCGCGCTGTCCACCCGCTCGTCGCGCAGGTCCGGGTAGAACGCCGGCAACTGGTCGGGCGTGAGCATGCCCTTGTAGACCATGGTGCGGCTGGACAGCGACGGGAAGTACGCCGGGACGCCGCGCTCGGCGGTCTCCCGCTCGGCCTGCTTGCGCAGGCAGAACGCCACCCGGTCCAGCTCGATGCCGCGCAGCGGGGAGCCGGCCGGACCGTCGGGCGCGTCGGTGAGGCGGTGCGCGGCCAGGAAGAGCTGCCGGACCCGGGGCATCGCCGCCAGCGCGGTCTCGCCCAGGTCACTCGGGTCGATCGGCACGTCCCGCCAGCCGAGCAGGTCGGCGCCCTCGACCACTGCGTACTTCTCGACCACCCGACGGGCACGCGCCTCGGCGGCATCGTCGTCGGGAAGGAAGACCAGCCCCGTGGCGTACTCGCCCGCCGGGGGAAGCGCGACGTCGGCCACCGCGCGCAGGAACGCGTCGGGCACCTGGATCATGATGCCGGCGCCGTCGCCGGTGTTCGGCTCCGCGCCACGGGCGCCCCGGTGGTCCAGCCGACAGAGCGCGCCGAGCCCGTTGGCGACGACCGAGTGTGAACGCCGGCCGTGCAGGTCTGCCACGAAGGCCACGCCGCAGGCATCGTGCTCCTGCGCTGGGTCGTAGAGGCCCTGGGCGGACGGACGGGGGTGGGGCGTCGGGGACGCCTGCGGGCTGTGCGGCTGTTCTGTGTCCGCGTACGGCTGAGCCACCGGGCCTCCTGTCGTCACTCAGGTTGGATCATGGTGGGGACGACGTCGGCCCGTGGGTCTATTGAGTCTACGTTAGGGCCGGGGCCGCACGGCCACCCGAGATTGATCACACCGTCCACTGGCTGGGACGTGTAGTCTCGCGCGGTGGATCCGCTACACAAGCACGTCTTCGACCGGTTGGAACGCTTCTACGACGCGGTGCCCCGCGACGTCGCCGGTGCGGAGGATCATGGCGGGCTGGTGCTGTTCGTCCGCGAAGGCGACGGCTGGCCGTTCTACGCCCGTCCCCGCATCGACGCCACCGAGCCGCCGTCGCTGGCCGACGTGGCCTCGGTCCGCGAGCGCCAGCGGAAGCTGGGCCTGCCGGAGGCGTTCGAGTGGGTGCACGAGACGGCCCCCGAACTGCTGGCGGTGGCCCGCTCGGCGGGGCTCAGCGTGCTGGAGGCGCCGCTGATGGTGCTCGACCCGAGCGCGCTGCCCGACCCGGCGACGCTCACCGACGCGGCGGTGCGGGTGCTGGCAGCGGACTCCCCCGGCTTCGCCGCCGATGTCGCCGCCCGGCGTGCGGTGGCAGCTGTGGCGTTCGCCGCCGCCGGCACCGCGCCCGGTGGGGCCGGCCCGGCCGAACGCGACGCCGCCGTCACCGAACTCGAACTGGCAGCGCTCGACGAGGAGCGGGCCCGGATCGCCGACGGGCGACGGATCTCCGCGCTGGCCGGCACGCCGACCGAGGGCGCACTGGCCAGCGGCATGGCGATGCGGGTCGACGACGTCGCGGAGATCGCCGGGGTGGCCACCCTGCCGTCCGCCCGACGACGCGGGCTGGGCGCCGCGCTCACCGCCACCCTGGCCCGGGAACTGCTGGCGGCCGGCACCGAGCTGGTCTTCCTCTCCGCGGGCAGCGAAGAGATCGCGCGGGTCTACCTACGGGTCGGCTTCCGCCGAATCGGAACCGCCTGCATCGCCGAACCCGCCGCGCTCATCCCCTGACCGGCCCCCGCTGACCTGCCCCTCGGCCGAGGTCAGGTCGGTGGGCGCCACTGGGCGGCGGAGGCGACGGCGCTGGAGATCAGTCGGGAGTTGATGGTGCCCAGCGCGGCGTCCCGCGCGCGCAGCGCGAGCCGACCCCGGGTCTGGAGCACCGCCGACATCCGCCGGGTCTGCCGGACCACTGTCGCGGCCCGGGGGCGGCGCACCCTGTCGTACGCCTGGACGGCGTCGGGCAGTCGGGCCTCCCGCAGCAGCGACGCGAGCGTGGCGGCGTCCTCGAACGCGAGGCAGGCGCCCTGCCCGAGGTGCGGCGGCATGGCGTGCGCCGCGTCGCCGAGCAGCACCACCCCACCGGGCCCGACCGGAAAGCCGTACGCCCGGGGCAGCGGGCGCAGCTCGCGAACCTCCTGTTGGACCAGGTCGGCCGGCTCGGTGGCGTCCAGCAGCGCGCCGACCGGCTCGGGCCAGCCCGCGTACCAGCGGCGCAGCAGGGCGAGCTGGGTCTCCGGTGGTTCCGGGCGGGGCGCGCCGGCGGCCGTGGCCACCCAGTAGATGCCGCCCCGGCTGGACCCGCCCGAGGAGCCGCGCTCGCCCAGCGACGCGGCCACGAACCGGTAACCCGCGCCGAGAATCTCACCGGCCAACGGCTGATCGTCGGGGAGCCGAGGTGCCTGGTACCAGGGGATGACGGCCCGCCAGGCGGCGCACCCGGAGCTGACCACCCGGGACTCGGGCGCGAGTTGGCGGCGGATGCCGCTGTCCGTGCCGTCAGCGGCCACCACCAGGTCGGCCTCGATGGTCTGCCGCCCGTCGCTGACTCCCGGCCGCTCGCCCGGCTCGACCCGGACGTGGCGCACTGTCACCCCGGTCCGCAACTCGACCCGCTCGCCGAGGCCGGCGATCAGCGCGTCGTGCAGATCCTCCCGGTGCACCACCACCGGCATCCGGTCGGCCGGGATGGGCCGGGGCTGCACGAGCCAGTGCCCGTCCGGGCGACGGACGCCGCCGTCGGGCAACGGGGTGGCGATGGCGGCCAGGCCGGCGCCGAGGCCGAGGGCCTGGAGCGCGCGGACACCGTTGGGCCAGAGCACCACTGCGGTCGGCTCGGGGCGGACCCGTTCGGCGCGTTCCAACACTGTGACCTGCCAGCCGGAACGGGCCAGCGCGCCGGCCACGGCGAGGCCACCGACCCCTGCGCCGACCACCACCGCGCTTCGCATCGGTGCCGCTCAGCTGTCCCGGTCGGCGGGACGCGCGCCAGTGGCGTCGGCCCGGTCGGTGCGAGCGGCGGACGGATCGTCCGCCGGCTCGTCGTCGCTCGACGCGAGGTCGGCGGCTGCCGTGTCGTCGGACGGCTCGCTGTCATCCGGCCGGGAGTCGTCGTCGTTCGCCGGCGGTACGACGCCGGTGTCCTGCCAGGCGGCGTACTGCTCCTCGCTCACCACCCGGTAGCCCTCCGGCGCGGCGGCCCGCGTGGGGGTCTCCCGCTCGGAGAGGTCGACCTGGGACAGGTCCGACGTGGGGGGCGGGGTCGTCGTCGCCGCCGGGCCGAGCGGAATCAGGTAGTCCCGAGGGCCACGCACGCGTACGAAGTAGATGAGGGCGCCGAGGAAGACCAGGGCGGCGGTCCAGACGTTGAGCCGGACACCGAGGATCTGGTTGGCCTCGTCGGTGCGCATCAGCTCGATCCAGAACCGGCCGACGGTGTAACCCATCACGTAGAGCGCGAACGCCCGGCCCCGGCCCAGCTTCAGCCGGCGGTCGAGGATGAGGACCAGAGCCACGACGCCGAGGTTCCACAACGCCTCGTAGAGGAAGGTCGGCTGGTAGAGACCCGGTTCGAGGATCGGCTGGCCGGCATCGTCGCGCAGCGCGTGCCCGGGGTTGTCCGGGTCCATCCGGTGGATCTGCAGACCCCACGGCAGTGTGGTCCGGCCACCGAAGAGCTCGTTGTTGAACCAGTTGCCGATCCGGCCGACGGCCTGGGCCAGCGGCAGCCCGGGGGCCAGCGCGTCGGCCACCACACCGAACGGAATGCCGAGCTGTCGGGCCGCGATCCAGGCACCGACCGCCCCACCGGCGACGGCGCCCCAGATGCCGAGGCCGCCCTCCCAGATGGCGAACGCCTTCATCGGGTCCCCGCCGGCGCCGAAGTACTTCTCCGGTGAGGTGACCACGTGGTAGATCCGGGCGCCGATGATGCCTGCGGGCACCGCCCAGACGGCGATGTCGAGCACCGCGCCGGGCGCGACGCCGCGCTGCCGCAGCCGGCGCTCCGTCACCCAGCAGGCCAGCACGATGCCGGCGATGATGCAGAGCGCGTAGGCCCGGATCGGCACCGGCCCGAGCTGCCAGACCGCGGTGCTGGGGCTGGGCAGGGCCGCCTGGGGGGAGAGCGAGGCGAGGGTCACGGGTGCACACGCTACCGCTGCACACCCCCGCAGCGGCACCCCGGGCCGCCGGAGGGCGCATCCCGGTGACTTCTGGTTTGCGTCGCCGTAGGCTCTTTGTCCATGAGCGCGCTCACCTGGGCGGTCGCCGCGGTCGTCACCGACGACACCGGTCGGGTGCTGCTCTGCCAGCAGGGTCGGGGTGCCCGCCGCTACGCGTTGCCCGGCGGACGGCTGCGCCCGGCCGAGGGCCCGGTTCGGGCGGCGCTACGGGACATCCGCGCGGAGACCGGCTGGGACATCGAGCTGGTCGACCTGGTCGGGGTCTACCACCTGAGCGTCCCCTCGGGCGATGCCGCCGCCGGACGCGCCGGGCCGCTGCCGGACGTTCTCGTGCACGTGTTCCGGGCCCGCGCGGCCGGGGTCCGACCCGCCAGCGACCCACCGCCGGGCTGCCGGTTGTCGTGGCACTCCCCCGACGCGCTGCCCGAGGTGGTCACCCCGCTCACCCGGGCCGCCGTCACCGACGCGACGGCCGGCCGCTCCGGCGTGCTCCGCGACGTCCCCTGCGTGCCCGGCACCGTGCAGCCACCGGAGCAACGCGGCGAGGCAGCGACGGGCCCGCCGCCGTCCTGGAGCCGAGGGCCCGGTGGCCGTCACGCGATCGAGT
Source organism: Micromonospora trifolii (assembly GCF_022229005.1). GTDB lineage: Bacteria > Actinomycetota > Actinomycetes > Mycobacteriales > Micromonosporaceae > Micromonospora > Micromonospora trifolii. The sequence goes on along the minus strand of NZ_JAKKFD010000034.1, from coordinate 168,821 downwards.
CTGATGTCGGTGAGTCATCGTGATGACTCACCGACATCACGCTCACCAGGGAAGAGCTACCCGACCCGACGACGCGACAGCGATCAGCGGGTGGGGTTACGGACACCCTCGGCGAGTTCGGCGCTGAGCGTGCGCAGGGCGGCAAGCCCTTCGGCCTCGGTGGGCGCGTCGAGCACACACCGGACCAACGCGCTGCCCACGATCACCCCGTCGGCGTAACCGGCGACGGTGCCGGCCTGCGCGCCGGTGCCCACCCCCAGGCCGACACCGATCGGCAGGTCGGTGACCGCGCGGGCCCGGGAGACCAGCGTCGGGGCGGCGTCGGAGGTACGCGCCCGGGCGCCGGTCACGCCCATCACGGCGGTCGCGTAGACGAACCCGCGGCAGTGCTGCACAGTCATCGCCAGCCGGGCGTCGGTGGACGACGGCGAGACCAGGAACGTGCGGTCCAGCCCGTGCGCGTCCGAGGCGGCCAGCCACTCGTCGGCCTCGTCGGGGATGAGGTCCGGGGTGATCAGGCCGGTGCCGCCGGCGGAGGCGAGGTCACGGGCGAAGACGTCCACGCCGTACCGCTCGACCGGATTCCAGTAGGTCATGGTGACCACCGGGGCGCCGGTGGCCGCCACCGCCTCGATGATGCGCATCGTGTCCGCGGTGCGTACGCCCCCGGCCAGCGCGATGTCACTGGCCCGCTGGATCACCGGCCCGTCCATCACCGGGTCGGAGTAGGGGATCTCCACCTCGATCACGTCGACGCCGGCCTCGACCATGGCGGTCATCGCGGCGATGCTGCCCTCGACGGTGGGGAAACCGGCCGGCATGCAGCCGACCAGCAGTGCCCGTCCGTCGGCGCGGGCCTTGTCGAAGGCCACCCCGATCCGGCTCATCTCACCGCTCCTTGTCGAGGATGCCGAAGTAGTCGCCGGCGGTGTGCACGTCCTTGTCGCCCCGCCCGGAGAGGTTGACCACGATGGTGGGCTCCCGGCCCAGCTCCACGGCGAGCTTCGGGGCCAGCGCGACGGTGCCGGCGAGCGCGTGTGCGCTCTCGATCGCCGGGATGATGCCCTCGGTGCGGCAGAGCAGCTCGAACGCGGCCATCGCCTCGTCGTCGGTGACCGGCAGGTAGTTCGCCCGGCCGGTGTCGTGCAGCCACGCGTGCTCGGGCCCGACGCCCGGATAGTCCAGGCCGGCGGAGATCGAGTGCGACTCCAGGGTCTGCCCGTCGGCGTCCTGGAGCACGAACGTGCGGGTGCCGTGCAGCACCCCTGCGGATCCTCCGGTGATGCTCGCCGCGTGCCGGCCGGTGGCCACCCCGTCGCCGCCGGCTTCGAAGCCGTACAGCCGCACCGCCTCGTCGCCCACGAAGGCGTGGAAGATGCCGAGCGCGTTGGAGCCGCCGCCGACGCAGGCGGTGACGGCGTCCGGCAACCCGCCGGTGAGGTCCAGGCACTGCTGACGGGCCTCGTCACCGATGCCCCGCACGAAGTCGCGCACCATCGCCGGGAACGGGTGCGGGCCCGCGGCGGTGCCGATCAGGTAGTGCGTCTCGTCGACGTTGGCCACCCAGTCGCGCATCGCCTCGTTCATCGCGTCCTTGAGGGTGCGCGAACCGTTGGTGACCGGGACGACAGTGGCGCCGAGCATCCGCATCCGGGCCACGTTGAGGGCCTGCCGCTCGGTGTCGACCTGGCCCATGTAGACCACGCACTCCAGGTCGAACAGGGCGGCGGCGGTCGCGGTGGCGACACCATGCTGGCCGGCGCCGGTCTCCGCGATCACCCGGGTCTTGCCCATCCGCTTGGTGAGCAGCGCCTGGCCGAGCACGTTGCGCACCTTGTGCGCACCCGTGTGGTTGAGGTCCTCGCGCTTGAGCAGCACCCGCGCGCCGACCTTCGCGGAGAACCGCCGGGCCTCATAGAGCAGCGAGGGCGTGCCGGCGTAGTCGCGCAGCAGCGCGCCGAACTCGGCCCGGAAGGACTCGTCCGTCATCGCCGTACGCCACGCCCCGTCGAGCTCGTCCAGCGCGGCCACCAGGGCCTCGGGAACGAACCGACCGCCGAAGCGGCCGAAGTGGCCGGCGGAGTCGGGCTGCGGGCCGGCCACCGGGGCCAGCGCGTCGGCGCTCATCGGAAATCCTCTCGGTGGGACGTCAGACCGGCGCGGGGTCAGCGCACCGGCCGGGGCGTTGCCGGGTGGTTGCCGGCGTTGACCAACTCGGCGACCGCCTCGCGGGGGCTCTTCTGGGTGACCAGGCCCTCGCCCACGAGGACCGCGTCGGCGCCCGCGGAGGCGTACCGGATCAGGTCGTGCGGACCACGAACGCCGGACTCGGCGATCTTGACGACGCTGCTGGGCAGGCCCGGCGCGATCCGCTCGAACACCGACCGGTCGACCTCCAGGGTACGCAGGTCACGGGCGTTGACCCCGATCACCTGCGCGCCGGCCTCCAGCGCGCGGTCGGCCTCTTCCTCGTCGTGCACCTCGACCAGAGCGGTCATGCCCAGCGACTCGATGCGCTCCAGCAGGCCCATCAGGACGTTCTGCTCGAGTGCGGCGACGATCAGCAGGACCAGGTCGGCGCCGTGCGCGCGGGCCTCGTGGATCTGATAGCTGGAGACCACGAAGTCCTTACGCAGCACCGGCACTGTGACCGCGGCACGGACGGCCGCCAGGTCGTCCAGCGAACCGCCGAACCAGCGGCCCTCGGTCAGCACGCTGATCGCCCGCGCCCCACCGGCCGCGTAGTCGACAGCGAGGTCGGCCGGATCGGCGATCTCGGCCAGCCGGCCCTTGGACGGCGACGAGCGCTTCACCTCGGCGATCACGGCCACGCCGGGCTTGCGCAGCGCCGCGTACGCGTCCATGGGCGGCGGCGCCGCCGCTGCCAGTTCACGGATCCGCTCCAGCGGAACCTGCTCCTGGCGCCGGGCGACGTCTTCACGCACGCCAGCCAGAATCTCGTCGAGCACGCTTACGGACGCTGCCTGGCCGGCCTCGTCCCCCTCCGCGTGCGCATGCTCAGCAGTCACGAACGGACTCCCCTCTCCGGGCGTCATGGGCCGATGCTAGGGCCAGCCGACCGACACGGAATGCCGGGGGTATGGCGCTGCTCACGAAAAGGGCTGCGGCATAATGGCCGACTTGCCGTGAAGGGGTTGTCACGCAGCGCCACCTCCGGTATCGACCACCGTCACGCGGTATGGAGCCTGGCGGCCGCGGTCAGACCGGGCCGATCCATCGATCATGCCACCAGTTCCCCCTCCGCGCCCGACCACAGCGACATCGATCGATGCTGTGAGCAAGCTCAAGGCCGAACGGACGGTGCCTGCTCACGGCCGAGGCGAGACAGTTGACCGGGCGGTCACCGCGGCGAAACGTCGACCGGCGAGCATCGTCCTCGGGCAGACTCGATGGCGCGCCTGCCCCGACCGCAGCAACTCCTCGTGCGAGGTGACCATGAGCATTTCCGAGCCGCAACCGACCATCGGACTGACCACCATCTCGCGGACGGTGGCGTCGCTCGCCGTCGGAGTGGTGCACACCGTGGAACGCGCCGTGGTGGGCGAGGGACGGATGCGGACGGCCCGGGGCAACGCCTGGGAGGCGGTCTGCGCCGACCGGGCCCGCGCCGACCAACGCGCCGAGCTGAACCGCCTGGTCGCCGAGCTGACCGCCGCCCGCGCCGTCAGTAGCCGCACCCAGTGGGAGCGCCAGCCGGTCGGCTGACCGCCCGCCGGCCGCTGCGGCAACACGTCACTCGGCCACCGGCGTCAGTCGGCAGTGGGGTCCTCGCCCCGGTCCAGCGCGTCCCACGCCTCGGTGGTCCGCCGCCCCGCCAACGGCGTCGGCGGCCCGGCCGGGTCGCTCTGCGCCGACGCGGCCTCCGGAGCGGTCCGCGCCGGACGTTCGTACCGGGCACCCATCGCCGGCCACTCGCCACCACGCATCGCCGTCCACCAGCCGCCCACGGCGGCCAACAGGCCGCCGAGCAGGCAGAGCGCCGGCCACTGCCGGCTCACCGCGCCGCCCACGTCGGCCACCAGCCCGTACCCGCCGCCGGCCGCCACGGCCAGCCCGAGCAGGCCGAGCAGCACCCCGAGCACCCGACGCAGGCGGCCCCGGGTGGCCAGCACCGCGCCACCCCCGGCCAACGTCACCAGGGCCAACGCCGGCAACCAGGGCAGCATGCTCGCACCGCTGCGGGTGTCACGCACCGGCGGCAGCGGCGCCGGACGTACCGTCAGCTCGACCGACCAGCTGCGCGTCGCGGCCCACAGCGCCAGGCCGGCGCCGGCCAGGCAGAGCAGCACGGCGTACGTCAACGCGCGCCGGCCGTTCACCGTGCCGGCCGGAGGGTTTCGGCGGCCGCGATCGCTGCCAGCACGGCCGCGGCCTTGTTGCGCGTCTCCTGGTCCTCGGCGGCCGGGTCCGAGTCGGCGACGACCCCCGCCCCGGCCTGGACGTAGGCGCGGCCGTCGCGGATGAGCGCGGTCCGGATGGCGATCGCCATGTCCAGGTCGCCGCCGAAGCCGAAGTAGCCGACGGTGCCGCCGTAGAGGCCACGCCGGACCGGCTCCAACTCCTCGATGATCTCCATGGCGCGCACCTTGGGCGCCCCGGAGAGCGTGCCGGCCGGGAAGGTCGCCGCCAGCGCGTCGAAGGCGCTCTGGTCGTCACGCAGCGTGCCGGTGACTGTGGAGACGATGTGCATGACGTGGCTGTACCGCTCGATCGTGGCGAACTCGGGCACCTCCACGCTGCCGGGCTGACAGACCCGACCCAGGTCGTTGCGGCCGAGGTCGACAAGCATCACGTGCTCGGCCCGTTCCTTCGGGTCGGCGAGCAGCTCGGCGGCGAGCGCGGCGTCGGCGGCGGGGGTGCCGCCCCGCGGCCGGGTGCCGGCGATCGGGTGCAACAACGCCCGGCGCCGCCCGTCCGCGGCCCCGGTGACCTTCAGGTGCGCCTCCGGGGACGAGCCGACGATGTCGAACCCGTCGAAGCGCAGCAGGTACATGTACGGGCTGGGGTTGCTGGTACGCAGCACCCGGTAGACGTCCAGCGGGTCGGCATGGGTCGTCCGCTCGAAACGTTGGGAGAGCACGATCTGGAAGCACTCACCGGCCCGGATCGCCTCCTTGGCCGCCTCCACCGCCTTCGGGTAGCCACCGTCGGGCGTACGGCACTGCACCTCGCCGGCTGGCGGACGCTCGACCGTGGAGATCATCGGCGGGATGGGCCGGGACAGCGCCGAGGTCATCGCGTCCAACCGGCCCACCGCGTGGTGGTAGGCGGCGGCGACCTGCGGGGCGCGGTCCGGGGCGTCCAACGGCGGCAGCACCGCGTTGGCGACCAGGATCGCCGAGCCGTCGTAGTGGTCGAGCACCACCAGGTCGGTGGCGAGCATCATGCCCAGCTCCGGGACGCCGAGGTCGTCCTCGGTCAGCTCGGGCAACCGCTCGAAGCGCCGGATCAGGTCGTAGCCAAGGTAGCCGACCATGCCCCCGGTCAGCGGCGGCAGACCGTCGGACGGGTCCCCGACCGGGCCGGCCAGCGCGGCCACCGTCTCGCGCAGCATCCGCACCGGGTCGCCCTCGGTGCTCAGCCCGGCCGGCGGCTGACCCAGCCAGGTCGCCACCCCGTCGCGCTCGATCAGTGTCGCGCTGCTGCGGACGCCGATGAACGAGTAGCGCGACCAGGCCATGCCGGCCGAGCCGACGCCCTGCTCGGCCGATTCCAACAGGAACGTGCCCGGTCCACCGGCCAGCTTCCGGTAGACGCCGACCGGGGTCTCCGCGTCGGCCAGCAGTCGCCGGGTGACCGGCACCACCCGCCAGTCGGCGGCCAGCGCGGTGAAGGTGGCCAGGTCGGGGCTGAGGGTGCCGTCGGTCATTGGTGTGCCTCCGTCCCGGTGACGGGCAGCTCGGTGAAGAAGCACGTCCGGTGCCCGGTGTGGCAGGCCGCTCCGACCTGGTCAACGCTCACCAGCAGCGCGTCCCCGTCGCAGTCCAGGGCGACCGACCGCACGTACTGGTGGTGCCCGGAGGTGGCGCCCTTGACCCAGTATTCGCGGCGGCTGCGCGACCAGTAGGTGGCCCGGCCGGTGGTGAGGGTGCGGTGCAGCGCCTCGTCGTCCATCCAGGCGACCATCAGCACCTCACCGGAGTCGTGCGCGCGCACCACCGCGGCGACCAGACCGTCGGCGGTGCGGCGCAGCTGGGCCGCGATGGCCGGGTCGAGCCGGGACGGGCGCGCCGGCGCGGGCGCGGCCAGCTCGTTCGGATCGCTGGGTACGCCGGTCACCGGCGGGTCAGGTACGGGCACAGTCACCAATTCTCCCGCACGCGGCGCGGGCACCGCCGACCGCTCCCGCCGGGGCTGCGGCGGGGGCCCCGACAGCGGCGGAGGTCCGGACTGCGGCGGGGGCCCGGACTGCGGCGGAGGCCCGGCCGGCCGGGCCAGCTGGGCGACGTAGCGGTCCAGCCGGCCGTCGACCAGGGCGGCGGCCAGGTCCGCGCCGGCCGCATCGGCGATCTCTTCGGCGTACGGCCGGATCAGCGGCAGCGTGCCGGCGACCAGCCGTACGGCGGCGGCCCAGAGCTGCCCGGTGGCGCCCGGGCGCAGCCCGAGGCAGAGCAGCATGTCCGTCCGGTAGCCGGGTGGGGCCACCGGCAGTTCCAGGGCCGCCGCGAAGGCCGCCCGGCGGGAGTGGACCCGCACGGAGGGGTTGGCCGGCCGCAGCACCGAGGGACAGAGTCGCGCCAGGTCGGCGACGGCGAGCCGCACCCCGAGGCGGTCGCTGGCGGCGCGGGCGGCGGCGGCCTTACCCAGCGTGGCGATCATCTCTTCCAGTCGCGGTGGCTCGGCGGGCTGGCAGAGCACCGGCAGGTCGATCCGGGGCCGCCAGTGCGGGTCGGCCCAGAGCAGCCGCGCCGGCGCGGTGACCGGCAGCCCGAAGGCCCAGTCGGCCGGTTCGCCGAGTCGGTGCACCCAGGACCGGACGTCCCGGGCGGCCACCGAAACGTGAGTGACCTGGCCCGCGGACTCGGCCAGGTAGGCCCGGCGGGCAGCGTACGGGGCGCCGCCGACCAACACGTCGAGGTCGACGTCGCTGTGCGCGGTGGCGGCGCGGCGGGCGTGGCTGCCGCGCAACAGGATGCCGACGACCGGCCGCTCGGCGGCCTGCCGCAACCGCGCGGCCCAATCCTCAAGAAAACCGCTATCCGGTAACGGAGCGTGACCCACCGCGCCATCGTGCCGTACGTCCGATCGGCGCGCAATGCCCGTTGGCGGACTTCGTGTCCGGTCCGGAGCCTACTGCCCGTTCTCGCGCTCCGCGCGACGGTCGGCAGCCGGACACCGGTTCGGGCGTTGCGCCCGGCCCGGTATTTCATCTAGCGTTGAGTTCAACAGGTGATGAGTTTCTGTGGAGGTGCGTGATGGACGATGCGATAGCCGTCCGAGACCTGGTCGTGGACCGGGGTGGGCGGCGGGTGCTGGACGGCATCAGCTGCCGGGTCCCGCGCGGCGCGGTCACCGGGCTGCTCGGCCCCAGCGGCAGTGGCAAGACCACTTTCATGCGGGCGGTGGTCGGGGTGCAGCTGGTCAGTGGCGGGACGGTCACCGTGCTCGGTCAACCGGCGGGCACTCCCGCGCTGCGGCACCGGGTGGGCTACCTGACCCAGGCGCCGAGCGTCTACGCCGACCTGACCGTCCGGGAGAACGCCCGCTACTTCGCGGCCCTGTACGGGCGTGGGCGCGTCGAGGCCGACCGGGCGATCAGCGACGTCGGGCTGGCCGAGGCCGCCGGTCAACTGGTCGGCACCCTCTCCGGCGGTCAACGCAGCCGAGCCTCGCTGGCGTGTGCCCTGGTCGGGGAGCCGGAGCTGGTCATCCTCGACGAGCCGACAGTCGGCCAGGACCCGGTGCTGCGGGCCGACCTGTGGGCCCGGTTCCACGCGATGGCCGCCGCCGGCACCACCCTGCTGGTCTCCAGCCACGTGATGGACGAGGCGGCGCGCTGTGACCAACTGCTGCTGATCCGCCAGGGTCGGTTGATCGCCGACGACAGCCCGGCCGCGATCCGCGCCGCCGCCGGCGTGGATGACCTCGACGAGGCGTTCCTGCGGCTCATCCGGGCCGGCGAGACCGCCGCCACCAGCACCGACGCGACAGCTGCACGGGAGACAGCATGAACCCGCGAATCCTCGCCGCCACCACCGGCCGCATCCTGCGTCAACTCCGGCACGACCGGCGCACCATCGCGCTGCTCGTGGTGGTGCCGGCCGTCCTGCTCACCCTTGTCTACTTCATGTACGCCGACCAGCCGACCCCGCCCGGCCAGCCGACCACCTTCGACCGGATCGCGCTGGTGATGCTCGGCATCTTCCCCTTCGTGATCATGTTTCTGGTGACCAGCATCGCCATGCTGCGGGAACGCACCTCGGGCACGCTGGAACGGCTGCTCACCACACCGCTGGGCAAGCTCGATCTGCTCTTCGGGTACGGCATCGCGTTCGGGCTGGCCGCCGCCGTGCAGGCCGCCGTCGCCGCCGCGGTGGCGTACTGGATCTTCGATCTGGAGACCGCCGGCAGCATCGGGCTGGTGCTCGGGATCGCCGTGCTCGACGCCGTGCTCGGCGTCGCCCTCGGGCTGCTGTGCAGTGCCTTCGCGCGCACCGAGTTCCAGGCAGTACAGTTCCTGCCAGTCGTGGTGGTCCCCCAACTGCTGCTCTGCGGGCTGTTCGTGGCCCGCGACCAGATGGCCGGCTGGCTCCAGGCGCTCAGTGACGCCTTCCCCCTGTCGTACGCCATCGAGGCGTTGCAGGAGGTCGGCGCCCATGCCGAACCGACCGGCCGGATGTGGCGCGACGTCGCTGTGGTGTTCGGCGCGGTGGTGCTGGCGCTGGTGCTCGCGGCGGCCACCCTGCGCCGACGCAGCGGCTGACCGCCAGCGCCGGGGGCGGCGGCCAGCGCGGCAGCCGACCCCGGTGCGGGCCGGGCCGGCCCACGACGGGCCGAGGCGGACGAACGAAGGGCGGCGATGACGCGGCGGACCGGCCGGCGACCCGGCAACCCGGGCACCCGGGAGGCGATTCTCGACGCGGCGCGGACGGCGTTCGCCGAACGTGGCTACGACGCCGCCTCCATCCGGGGCATCGCCGGCACGGCGCAGGTCGACCCGGCGCTGGTGCACCACTACTTCGGCAGCAAGGACCAGCTCTTCCTGGCCGCCATGAACTTTCCGGTCGACCCCGGCCAGCTGGTGCCGAAGGTGCTCGCCGGCGACCGGGACGCCGTCGGTGAGCGGATGGTGCGCATCTTCCTCGGCGTCTGGGACTCTCCGACCGGCAGCGCCGCGCAGGCACTGCTGCGCTCGGCGGTGAGCAACGAGTGGACCGCTCGACTGCTGCGTGAGTTCGTCACCACCCAGGTGCTGCGCCGGGTGTTGGAGAACCTCGACGTCGATCCGGTCGAGCTACCGCTGCGGGGCTCATTGGTGGCCACCCAGATGATCGGCCTGGCCATGATGCGGCACGTGGTGCGCCTTGAGCCGGTCGCCTCGGCGGATCCGGAAACCCTGGTGGCCGCGATCGGCCCCACGATCCAGCGCTACCTCACCGGCCCCCTGCCGAGCTGACTCGGCGTTGAAGCCCGGTCAGCGTGGGGGCCGGGCGTCGGCAGTGAGTCGGAGCGGCGATAGTAGCCGGGGCAGCTCGGCCGGGTCGGCCACCGGGCCCGGGAAGGCCAGCCGGACCCGACGCCGGGCACCGGGTTGGCCGAGGGCCACCACCAGTCCGTAGCGGTCGATGCGCACCACCCGGGGCGGCCCGTCCGGCGTCTGCTCGGTCAAACCGAGCTGCCGGCGCAGATACTCCGTCACCTGGGCGCCGTGGCACTCGGCCAGGTCGGCGAGCAGGCGGGCCTCGACCGGGTGCACCGGGTCCGGCTCGGCCTCGGCGTACTCCACCGGGTCGATCCGCTGCACGACGCCGGCCCGCTCCCAGCGGACCTCGACCACCTCGAAGCGGAACAGCCGGAACCGGGTGCCCAGGTCGAGCAGGTCGCCGGTCGGCTCCACAGCGGCGAAGTCGACCGCCGCCTGGCGGGCCTCGTCGCCGCGCAGCTCGGCCGCCCAGCCGGACACCCAGGCGCGACCCAGGCCGGGCGCGCCGGCGGCGGGCGGCAGGTCGAGCACGTCGAGCACCACCGCCACGTCGCTGCCCCCGGCGGCCGGTTGCAGGGCGGCGGCCAGGTGGCTGGCCACCGGCACCAGCAGCAGCACCCGCCCGTCCGAGTCGGTGACATGCCGGGCGTGGTGCGGGCCCGGCCGGTGGGCCAGGTGCACGAGGCCGGGCAGGCGGCCGGCGACGAGGGTACGGACGATCTCGGCGGAGTTGGGCCGCATGGGCGCGACCTCCTTCAGAGGTTAGGCTTACCTAACCCGGAGCCTAGAGCACCCGCCCGTCGGCGTCCACCACACCGCGCACCTCACCGGGTCTGCTCCAACCAGGAGGCGTAGAGCAGGCCGTACACCGAGTCGGCGTCGCGGACCAGCTCGTCGTGCGGGCCGCGCTGCACCACCCGACCCCGGTCCACAACGATCACCTCGTCGGCGGCCTGCGCCGTGGAGAGCCGGTGTGCGATGGCCAGGGTGGTCCGACCACGGGTGACCGCGTCCAGCGTGCGTTGCAACCGCACCTCCGTCGCCGGGTCCACGGCGCTGGTCGCCTCGTCGAGCACCAGCAGGTCCGGATCGGCCACGTACGCGCGGGCCAACGCGACAAGCTGGCGCTCCCCGACGCTGAGCGCCTCGCCGCGCTCCCCGACCGGGGTGTTCAGGCCCGCCGGCAGGCCCTCCAGCCAGTCCGACAGGCCCAGCTCGGTGAAGGCGGCGCTCAACTGCTCGTCGGTCAGCTCCGGCCGGGCGAACCGGACGTTGTCCCCCACCGTCGCGTCGAAGAGGAACCCGTCCTGCGGCACCATCACCACGCGGGAGCGCAGCGAGTCGAACCGGACGTCGGTCAGCGGCACCCCGGACAGCAGCACCGCCCCGGCCGACGGGTCCATCAGCCGGGTCAGCAACTTGGCGAACGTGGTCTTGCCGCTGCCGGTCTCACCGACCACCGCCACCCGGCTCTTCGCCGGGATCTCCAGGTCGATGTCGTGCAGCACCGGCGGACCACCCGGATAGGCGAACCGCACACCGGAGAACCGGATGTCCAGTGGCCCGCCCGGCAGCTCCCGCCCCTGCTCCCCCGGGTCGGCCACGTCCGGGGCGACGTCCAGCACGTCCAGCACCCGACGCCAGCCGGCGATCGCGTTCTGCGCCTCGTTGAGCACCTCGGTGGCGATCTGCACCGGCTGGATGAAGAGCGTCACCAGGAACAGGAACGCGGTCAGCTGGCCGATCGACAGCGTGCCGTCGACCCCCAACAGCACGCCGAGCACCACCACGCCGGCCAGCGCCAACCCCGCCGCCAACTCCCCGACGGAGCTGCCCACGATGCTGATCCGGATCGCCCGCTGCTGCGCCAGCCGCTGCCGGTCGATCGCCTCGTCCAGCCGCCGCTCGGTGCGCCCGGCGATCCCGTACGCCCGGATCACCGGCGCGCCCACCACGCTCTCACCGATCGCGCCGAGCAACGTCCCGGTGCGTTGGCGCACCGTCGCGTACGCCGTGCCGAGGCGGCGTTGCAACTGCCGGATGACGAACACCGCCGGTGCGAACGCGGCCAACACCACAAGTGTCAACTGCCAGGAGTACGCCAGCATGACGGCGGTGGTGACCACCAGCTGACCGAGGTTGACCAGCAGGATCACCCCGCCCCACTGGAGGAACTGCGTGATCTGGTCGACGTCGCTGGTGACCCGCGAGACCAGCGAACCCCGCCGCTCCGACTGCTGGTGCAACATCGACAGGTCGTGCACGTGGCGGAACGCGCGCGTCCGCACGTTGGCCAGCGCCGTCTCGCTGACAGTGAACAGCCGGCGCATCATCAGGTAGCCGCAGATCGTGGTGACCGTCAGGATCGCCGCGGTGATCGCCACCACCGTCCAGACCACGTTCAGATTCAGACCACCGACGAGGCCCCGGTCGATGCCCTGCTGCACGGCGACCGGCACGGCGACCCGACCGACCATGTAGACCAACGCCAGGGCCAACGTGCCGGCCAGACCGATCCGCAGTTCCGGCGAGAGCGCCAGGCCCCGACGCAGGGTCTGCCAGGTCGTCTCCTGCCGGACCTCCTGCTCGTCACTAGTTTCGGTAGTCGCGCTCACCGGTCCACCTCGATTTCCAGGCCCGACGGCAGCGGCGCCACGTCGTCGCCGTACGAACTTTCCTGCGCCCGCTCCACCTCGGCCTGCTCGTAGGCGGTGACCAGGTCGACATAGCCGGGCACGGTGGCCAACAACTCGCTGTGGGTGCCCCGGGCGATCACCCGTCCCTGCTCCACGTAGATGACCTCGTCGGCGAGCGCGATGGTGGCCCGGCGGTACGCCACCACCAGGATCGACGCGGCCGGCACTCCCGCCTCCGTGGTCGACGACCGCAGCCCCGCCAGGATGGCCGCCTCCACTCGAGGATCGACAGCGCTGGTCGCGTCGTCGAGCACCAGCAGGCGCGGTCGACCGGCCAGCGCGCGGGCCAGGGTGAGCCGCTGACGCTGACCGCCGGAGAGCGAGGTGCCCCGCTCGCCGACCATGGTGTCCAGACCGTCGGGCAGCGCGGCGACGAAACCGTCCGCCTCGGCCAACCGCAGCGCCGCCCAGACCACCTCGTCGTCGACACCGGGCCGGTCGAGGGCGATGTTGGCGCGGACCGTGTCGTCGAAGATGAAGGGCACCTGGGCGACCAGGGCCACGGTGCCGGCCAACGACGCGGAGGTCAGCTCGCGCACGTCCACGCCGTCCAGGCTCACAGTGCCGGAGTCCGGGTCGACGAGGCGCACCGCCAGCGAGGTGATGGTGGACTTGCCGGCGCCGGTCGGCCCCACGAGGGCCACCGTCCGACCGGACGGCACGGTGAAGCCGACCTCGCCGAGGACCTGCGCGCCGGGCGGGTGCGCTTCGGCCGGCGGGTAGGAGTAGTGCACGTCGTTGAAGGTGAGGGTGGCCGGGCCGGCGCCGGCCGGGTCGAGCACCCGCTGCCCGTACGGCATCTCGCCGGTGGCGTCGAGCACCCGGCGCACCCGGTCCCAGCCGGCGACGCTGCGCGGCAGCTCGGCCAGCACCCAACCGATGGCCCGCACCGGGAACGCCAGCACTGTGAAGAGGAAGGCCACGCTGACCAGCTCGGTCACGCTGATCGCGCCCTGGCGCAGCCGAAACGCCCCGACCACCAGTACGGCGAGGGTGCCGAGGCTGGGCAGCGTCTCCAGCAGCGGGTCGAAGATGCCACGCAGCCGGCCGACAGCGATCAGCGAGTCGCGCAGCTCACCGGCGCGGCCCGCGAACCGGGCGGTCTCCTGGGCCTCGCGGCCCATCGTCTTGACCACCAGGGCCCCGTCGAAGCTCTCGTGGGCGATCCCGCTGACCTCGGCGCGAAGGCGCTGCGCCCGGGCCTGCCGGGGGGCCATCCGGCGGGAGTAGACGACGTTGAGCGCGAACAGCGCGGGGAAGACCGCGAGCCCGACCAGGGCGAGCGCCCAGTCGGTGGCGAAGAGCGACACGATCGCGCCGACCAGCATCACCAACGTTCCGACGGCGAACGGCAGCGGCGCGATCGGGTACCAGGCCGCCTCCACGTCGGAGTTGGCGTTGGACAGCAGGGTGCCGGTGGAGTTGCGGTGGTGCCAGGACAGCGGCAGCTCCAGGTACCGACGGGTCACCCGGCGGCGGTAGGAGGCCTGGAGGCGGTACTGCATGTAGCCGGCGCCGAGCCGGCGGCCGAAGATGCCCGCCACCCGCAGCACGCTGATCCCGAACAACGCTGCCGCGGCCAGCGCCAGGGTGCCGGCGCCCACCTCGCCGCGTTCGATGGCCGGGAGCGCCACCTCGCCGATGACCGACCCGACGACCCGTGCGCTGACAATGATCATCCCGCCGAAGAGCACGCTGCCGACGACCGCCACCGAGAAGATCCTCGGTTGCTCACGGATCGCCTGCCGCAGGACTCCCAGCCCTCGACTGAGAACGTCCCGACTTGTCTTGCTCGCCACGCTCTCCCCCGCCGTAAGCCGCAATTATCTCCCTCATCCTTACCGGTCGGGGCCAGTGCCGCCGACCCTGACTGGATATGTCGACCATCACGTACCGGACGGCGGCGTGCCGCAGGCGCCGACCCGCGTCCGCCGTCGCGCGCCGACGGGCCACCGGGCCTACGATCGGGCCATGCCGCGGTACGCCCGAGCCGAGCGCGAGGCGCTGGCCGATCTTCTACTGGCCCTCGGGCCGGACGCTCCGACCATCAACGAGGGCTGGGCGACCCGTGACCTCGCCGCGCATCTGGTGCTGCGGGAGCGCCGTCCGGACGCGGCGGGTGGGATCGTGTTGCCGCCGCTGCGCGGCTACGCCGAGCGGGTCCGTCTGCGACTCGCCGCACGGCCCTACCCCGAACTGGTGACACAGGTGCGCCGACCGCCGCTGTGGAGCCCGGTCAGCAACCCGCTGACCGACGAGTTGGCCAACACGATGGAGTTCTTCATCCATCACGAGGACGTCCGGCGGGCCGGCTCCGGGTGGCAGCCGCGCGATCTGTCCACCGGCCTGCAGAGCGCCCTCTGGAAACGGGCGGCCCCGATGGCCCGGCTGGCACTGCGTCGCTTTCCGGCGGACCTCTACGTGCAGGCGCCCGGTCACGGTGAGATCTCCCTCGGTCGCGGTGGTGAGCCACTGCGCCTGGTCGGCGCCCCGGCCGAGCTGGTGTTGTTCTTCTCCGGCCGGCAACGGGTGGCCCGGGTCCAACTGAACGGCTCGGCGGAGGCGGCTCGGCGGCTACGGGCCGCCAACCTCGGCATGTGACTATGTGTGCGTAAACGGTCACCGGATAGGTGTGGAATTTCCCACACCCAGCGAAACACGCTGATACCTCCTCCCGTACGCTTCACCGCGCCGCTCCGCGCCGGGCGGCACGGAGTGGGGGCACACTGTGCGGGACTTCGCGATTTCGGCGCTGCGGGAACCCCCGTTTCCCACGGGACGCCACGGGGCCACTGACCAGGTGGCGGGCGAGAGCATCGAGTGGGCGCGCACGTTCGGGCTGGTCGATTCCAGCCAACGAGTGCACCGCCTGGAACGGGCCGACGCCGCCGGACTGGCCGGCCGCGCCTGCCCGGACGGCTCGGTGGAGGGCCTGCGGCTGCTCACCGACCTGATCAGCTGGCTTTTCGTGATGGACGACGCCTGCGACGAGGACGGCCTCGGCGCCGATCCGGTCCGACTGGGCCCGGCGATCAGCACCCTGCTCGACGTGCTGGACCGCTGTGGTGACCCGTACGTCGTACCGCCCGCCGTCGGACCACTGGGCGACGCGTTGCACGACCTCTGCCGCCGGACCCGGCTGCACGATCACGCCGGACTGCTGCTGCGGTTCGTCAGCCAGATGCGCGAGTACCTGTTGGCGCTGCTCTGGGAGGCGGGCAACCGGGAACGTCGGCGCGTACCCGAGGTGGCGGAGTACGTGCAGCTGCGCCGGCACATCGGCGGCGTGCACCCCTGCCTCACACTGACCGACCTGGCGTCGACCCGGCCCTCCGGGCCAGCCCAGCGCGCCCACCCGGGGCTGGTCGCCCTGGACCTGCTGGCGGTGGACCTGGTCTGCTGGTGCAACGACCTCTTCTCCTACGGCAAGGAGAGCCAGGCCGACCCGGACGCGCACAACCTGGTCACTGTGATCGCCCAGGACAGCGACGCGGACGAGGTGACAGCGCTCCGGAGTGCGGCACACCGGTTCAACCAGGGGTTGGCGACGTACGTGGACGCGGAGGAGGCGCTGCGCGCCGCCGGCGACGACGCGATCCGCGACGCCCTGGCCGCCCGGCGCAACTGGGTCCGGGCCACCTACGACTGGTCAGTGGTGGCCGCCCGGTACGCCTGATCGGCCGTACCGGTTGGTGGGATGGGCCGGCCGGACGATCACCAGCACTAGCCGATGCACGGCGACAGGCAATACTCTTCGGTAACCATCATGACGTGACGACCGTCACGCCACCACCCCCGAAGGCGGCTACAGCGATGGCTCTCGATGTACCGTACCGCTCCATCCCGGACATGTTCCTCAAGCGCGTGGCGGCCACCCCCGACCGGTTCGCGTTCGCGTCCCCGAACCCCGACGACTCGGGGCCCGTCTGGCTGACCTGGGCGCAGGTCGGTCAGCGCGCCAAGGCGGTCGCCGCCGGCCTGCACGGTCTGGGCGTCGGCCAGGAGGACCCGGTCGCGATCCTCGCCAACACCCGGCTGGAATGGGTGATCGCCGACCTCGGCATCATGTGCGCCGGTGGCGCGACCACCACCGTCTACCCGACCACCGAGCCGGCCGACGCGACGTACATCATCGCTGACTCCGGGTCGAAGGTGCTGTTCGCGGAGAACCCGGCCCAGGCGGCGAAGATCGCCGGGGCGACACTGCCCGCGCTCACCCACGTGGTGCTCCTCGACGGCGCCGTCGATCCGAACGCGCCGATCGCGCAGTTGACGCTCGCCGACCTGGAGGAGCGCGGCACCCAGGCGCTGGCCGCCGAGCCGGAGCTGATCGACATGCTGGTGGCCGGCATCGGTCCGGACCACCTGGCCACCCTGATCTACACCTCCGGCACCACCGGCCAACCCAAGGGCGTCGAGCTGTTGCACGGCGGCTGGTGCTGGGAGGCCGTGGCGCAGGCGGAGGTCGGGCTGCTGCGCGACGACGACCTTCAGTACCTGTGGCTGCCGCTGGCCCACTCGTTCGGCAAGACCCTGCTCTGCGGCGCCATCCACGTCGGCCTGCCCACCTACGTCGACGGGCGGGTGGACAAGCTGGTCGACCTTCTCTCGGTCATCCGTCCGACGCTGATGTGCGGCGCTCCCCGGGTGTTCGAGAAGGTCTACAACAAGGCCGTCACCACCGCGCAGGGCGCTGGCGGTGCGAAGGCGAAGATCTTCGGCTGGGCCGTCGGCGTCGGCAAGGAGAAGGTCACCCTGGAGCAGGCCGGCAAGCCGGTGCCGGCCGGGCTGAAGCTGCGCTACGGGCTGGCCGAGAAGCTGGTGTTCAGCAAGCTCCAGGCCCGACTGGGCGGCCGGATGCGGGTGCTGGTGTCCGGTGCCGCGCCGCTCAGCCCGGAGATCGCCACCTTCTTCGCCGCCGCGAACCTGCCGATCTCCGAGGGCTACGGCCTGACCGAGACCAGCGCGGGCAACTTCGTCAACCCCCCGGCCGGGCTGCGGATCGGCACCGTGGGCCGGGCGATGGGCGACCTGGAGTGCAAGATCGACACCGACGGGGAGATCCTGGTGCGGGGTCGGCCGGTGATGCGCGGTTACCACAACCTGCCGGAGGAGACCGCCGCCTCGTTCACCGAGGACGGCTTCTTCCGTACCGGTGACATCGGCACCCTCGACGAGCAGGGCTACCTCCGCATCACCGACCGCAAGAAGGACCTGGTCAAGACCTCGGGCGGCAAGTACATCGCGCCGTCGCACATCGAGGGCATGTTCAAGGCCATCTGCCCGTACACCTCGCAGGCGGTCGTCGTCGGTCAGGCCCGCAACTTCTGCACGATGCTTGTCACCCTCGACCCGGACGCGATCCGGGGCTGGGTCGCCGGCGGTCCCCTCGAGGGGCGCAGCTACACCGAGATCGTCGCGTCGGCTGAGGCCCAGACGATGGTCGAGGAGTACGTCGCCCAGCTCAACGCCAAGCTCAACCGCTGGGAGACGATCAAGAAGGTGGCCATCCTGCCGCGCGACCTGACGATCGAGGACGGTGAGATCACCCCGTCGTTGAAGATCAAGCGGCGTGGGGTGGAGAGCAACTTCGCCGCCGAGATCGACAAGATGTACGCGGGCACCCTCGCCGAGCTCTGACGCGTCGCCGGTGGCCCCGCACCCGCTCGGGTGCGGGGCCACCGGCGTTCCTGGCAGCGGGGGCGCTCAGGCGATGACAGCCGGCTCGCTCCACCGCTGGCGGCCGGCGCGGTCCAGGTCGTAGCGGATCGCCGCGATCCGGCCGACGGCCTCCACGAGGTCCGCCGCGGGCAGGGTGAAGGGCAGCCGCAGGAAGCGCTCCAGGGTGCCGTCCAGACCGAACCGGGGGCCGGGGGCCAGCCGTACGCCGACCTCCTCGGCGGCCCGGGCCAGCGCGCTCGAGACCGGGCCGTCCAACTCGGCCCAGAGCGTCACGCCACCCCGTGGCACTGAGACCCGCCACTCCGGCAGTTGGTGCGCCAGCGCGCCGAGCAGGGCGTCCCGCTGGACGGCCAACTGGACGCGGCGGTCGGCGACGATGGCCTCGGCGTCGGCGAGCAGGTGCACAGCTACCAGTTGGTCCAGCACCGGGCTGGCCATGTCGACCCCGACCCGCACGGCGGCCAGCCGCTGCACCTGCGGCGCGGACGCGCGTATCCAGCCGATCCGCAGGCCACCCCAGTAGGGCTTGCTCATCCCGCCGATGCTGACCACCCGGCTGTGCCGGTCGTAGGTGGCGACCGGGGGTGGCACCTCGGTGCCGTCCATCGACAGGTCCACGAAGGACTCGTCGATGATCAGGTCGGTGCCGACCGCGTGCGCGGCGGCCACCACGCGCTCGCGCAGCGAGGCGGGCATCAGGTGCCCCGTCGGGTTCTGGAACTCCGGAATCAGGTAGGCCAGCATGGGCCGGGTCTGTCGGAGGCTGCCCAGCAGGAGGTCGGGCTCCCAGCCGCCGTCGGCGGCCAGACCGTGGGTGGTGATCCGGGCCCGCCGGCCGGCCAGCGCGGCGAGGGCGTTGGGGTAGGTCGGGGACTCGACCAGCACGGTGCCACCCGGGGCCAGGGCGAGCCGCAGCACCAGATCCAGTGCGTGCTGGGTGCCGCTGGTGACCATGATCTGGTCGGCCGAGGTGGGCAGACCCCGGGCGGTGTACGCGTCGGCCACCGCCTCGCGCAGCTCGATGATGCCGGTCGGGTGGTAACCGGCCCCGCTCAGGTAGCGGGGCAGGTCCTCGGTGGCGGCCCGCGCCGCCGACAGGAGTTGCGGCGGTGCGGCCAGCGCGGCGACGCCGAGGTCGAGCATCTCCCGGTCGTCCAGCGGGGTCCACAGGCCGGTGCTGGCCACCCGGTGGTTGCCGGGCAGCATCGTCCAGCTGCCGGCGCCCCGCCGGCTGGCCAGGTGCCCGGTCTCGCGCAGCTGCCGGTAGGCGGCGGTGACAGTGGTCCGGCTGATCCGCAGCGCCTCGGCCAGCTCCCGCTCCGCCGGGAGGCGGACGCCCAGCGGCAGTCGGCCGTCGGCGAGCAGCCCGCGCACCGAGCCGGCCAGCGCGGCGTAGTCGGGGCTGCGGCGGCGGCCCGGCAGGGCATGCCACTGCCCGAGCAGACGGGCCAATTGGACGCCGCGCACCTGCCCGGTCATAGCCACTCCTCGGATATTGGCTTCTTCCTCGATGAGGATTGGCACCTAGGGTGGCATGCATGGCACTGCTTGGCAATCTGCGGCACCGGCCGGTTCGACGGTTGGTCCAGCTCTACCTCGGGCTCACGGTCTACGGCGTCAGCATGGCCCTGATGATCCGCTCTGACCTGGGCCTCGACCCGTGGGACGTGTTCCACCAGGGGCTCTCCGAGCTGACCAAGCTCTCCTTCGGCACCGTCACCATCGGCGTGGGGGCGCTGGTCCTGCTGCTCTGGATCCCGCTGCGACAGCGGCCCGGCCTCGGCACCGTCAGCAACGTCGTGGTGATCGGCCTGGTCGTGGACGCCACACTGGCCCTGCTGCCCGCGGGTGGCCCGCTCAGCGTCCGGATCGCGATGCTGGTCACCGGGATCGTCGCCAACGGCGCCGCCACCGCTCTCTACCTCGGCGCCCGGTTGGGGCCCGGCCCCCGCGACGGTCTGATGACCGGGTACGTGGCCCGCCGGCCCGGCCGCTCGGTCCGGCTGGTGCGCACAGTCATCGAGGTCACAGTGCTGGCCCTGGGCGCGCTGCTCGGCGGCACTGTCGGCGTGGGCACCGTCGCGTACGCGCTGACCATCGGTCCGTTGGCCCAGTTCTTCATCCCGCTGTTCGCCGTGCCGGAGAGCACCGCGCCGGACAGCGCCGCACCCCCGCCGGGTAGCGCCGCACCGGCCACCCCCGTCGGCTGAACCCTCACCGACCGTCCGCGAACCGGTACGTGGCGGTGGTGCCACGTACCGGTTGGAGGGTGGGTGTTCCCTTCCGCGACGCGCGCCGTCATCATCTCTGCATGGGGGAGAACGGTTGGCGCTGGAACGACGCCTGGATCTTCGTGTCGCTCGTCATCGCGAGCGGGGCCGGACGGCACCGTCGGTCGGCGACAAGCCGCCGGCCGGAGGGCGTCCGCCTGACCGACGTGCTCTCCACCGCCGACCACCTCAACCACGCGATTCCGCAGCGACACGAGGTGGAGGCCGCGGTCCAGCGGCTGGTCGGCGCCGGGCTGGTCAGCGTCGCCGACGGCTGGTTCCGGATCACCCCCGAGGGTGAGCAGCTGTGGCGTACCCGCCCGCGCGCGGGTGTGGCGACAATGGTGGACACCGTTCAGGGTGTGTTGACCCGCCGACACGCGCCCGGCAGCGCGGACTGGATCCTGGACGAGGCCGACCACGCGGCTGCCGTCCAGGAGTACGCGGTCCGTTCGATCCCCAGCCCGCGCCGGTCACCCGAGGGGCACTCCGGCGAGCGCTGAACGGCTCAGCGCACCGGATGACCGCCGAGGCGCAACGCGTCCTTGACCTCGGCGACGGTCAGCTCGCCGAAGTGGAAGACGCTGGCGGCGAGCACCGCGTCCGCGCCGGCGCCGATCGCGGGCGGGAAGTGGGCCACCTCGCCGGCGCCCCCGCTGGCCACCACCGGCACGTCGACGACAGCGCGCACCGCGGCGATCAGCTCCAGGTCGAAGCCGGCCTTGGTGCCGTCGGCGTCCATCGAGTTGAGCAGGATCTCCCCCGCGCCCAACTCGGCGCCCCGGTGCGCCCACCACACGGCGTCGATGCCGGTGCCGCGCCGACCGCCGTGCGTGGTGACCTCGAAGCCGCTGGGCGTGCCGCCGTTGGGCGAGCGCCGCACGTCGAGGGAGAGCACGAGCACCTGCCGGCCGAACCGGTCGGCGATCTCGGCGATCAGCTCCGGACGGGCGATGGCGGCGGTGTTCACGCCGACCTTGTCCGCCCCGGCGCGCAGCAGTGTGTCCACGTCGGCGACCTGCCGGACCCCACCGCCGACGGTCAGCGGGATGAACACCGACTCGGCGGTGCGGCGCACCACGTCGAGCATGGTGCCCCGGTCGCTGGAGGACGCCGTGACGTCGAGAAAGGTCAACTCGTCCGCGCCGGCCCGGTCGTACGCGGCGGCCAGCTCCACCGGGTCGCCGGCGTCACGCAGGTCGAGGAAGTTGACCCCCTTGACCACCCGCCCGGCGTCCACGTCCAGACAGGGGATCACCCGTACCGCCACCGTCATGCCGCGAGCCTATCCTCCGCACGCGGCACGGCGGTCGACCCGATCGGTCGACCGCCGCGAGAGAGCTCTGCGTCACACCTTGACGAGCATCTTGCCGAGGTTGTCGCCGCGCAGCACGCCGATGAACGCCTCCGGAGCGTTCTCGATGCCGTCCACGATCGTCTCGTCGTAGGACAGCGTGCCGTCGCGCAGCCAGCCCGAGACGTCGCGCACGAACGCCGCCCGCACGTTGTTGTGGTCGTTGACCAGGAAGCCGCGCAGGGTGAGTCGCTTGCCGATGACCAGCGCCAGGTTGCGCGGGGCGGCCGGCGGCTCGGTGGCGTTGTACTGCGCGATCATGCCGCAGATGGCGGCCCGACCGTGCAGGTTCATGGCCGAGATCGCGGCCTCCAGGTGGTCACCGCCGACGTTGTCGAAGTAGACGTCGATGCCGTCCGGGGCGGCCGCCCGCAGCGACTCGCGGACCCCGTCGTGGTAGTCGAAGGCGGCGTCGAAGCCCAGCGCCCGCAGCCGCTCGACCTTGGCCGGCGAGCCGGCGCTGCCGATCACCCGGCCGGCGCCCTTGAGCTTGGCGATCTGGCCGACCAGGCTGCCCACCGCGCCGGCCGCGGCGGAGACGAAGACCGTCTCGCCGGGCTTCATCGCGGCCACCTCCAGCAGCCCGGCGTACGCCGTCAACCCGGTCATGCCGAGCACGCTCAGGTACGCGCTGACCGGGGCGATGCTCGGGTCGACCGGACGGGCCGCTGCGGCGTCGAGCAGCGCGTACTCCCGCCAGCCCAGCCCGTGCAGGACTGTGGTCCCGACGGCGATGTCCACCGCCTCGCTGGCCACCACCTCACCGATCGCGGCGCCGTCGAGCGGCGCGTCGAGCGCGAACGGCGCCACGTACGACTTGACGTCGTTCATCCGTCCGCGCATGTACGGGTCGACGGACATGTACTGGTTGCGGACCACGATCTGGCCCGGTCCGGGCGTCGGGACCTCGGTCTCGACGAGCCGGAAGGTGTCTTCGGTGGGCCAGCCCTGGGGGCGGCTGGCCAGGTGGATCTCGCGGTTGCTGGTCACTGGGTGGTAGTCCTCTCGTCCGCGGATGGGGGCCTGGGGCCGCGAGGTCACGCGGACAGGGTCTCGCGGACGGTCAGCGTGACGTCGACGTTGCCACGGGTGGCGTTGGAGTACGGGCAGACCTGGTGGGCCTGCTCGACGATCTGCTCGGCGACCTCGCGGGGCGCGGCGGGCAGGTCGACGACGAGCTGCACGGTGAGCCCGAAGCCGCCGCTGCCGTTCGGGCCGATGCCCACCTCGGCGCCGACCACGGAACCGGTCACGTCAGCCTTGGCCCGGCGGGCCACCAGGCGCAGCGCGCTGTGGAAGCAGGCCGCGTAACCGGCGGCGAAGAGCTGCTCGGGGTTGGCCGCCCCACCGGCGCCGCCCATCTCCTTCGGCACTGCCAGGTCGAGCGCGAACGTGCCGTCGGAGGTCTCGACGTGGCCGTCCCGGCCGTCGCCGGAGGCGGTCGCGGACGCGGTGTAGATAACCTGCATGAGAGTCACTGCTCCTTCTGTCGATGGATGGTGTCGGTGACCCGGGTGAGGGTGTCGCGCAGCGCGACGAGCTCGTCGAAGCCCAGCCCGGTGGCCAGCGCGATCCGCAGCGGGACGTCGCAGACCCGCTCGCGCAGCGCCCGGCCCTGCTCGGTGAGACCGACCTCGACCCGCCGCTCGTCGCGGGCCGACCGCCGCCGCACCACCAGGCCCGCCCCCTCCAGCCGCTTGAGCAGCGGGGAGAGCGTGCCGGAGTCCAGTCGCAGCTCGGCGCCCAACTCGGACACCGTGGGGGCGTCGTCGGGACGCTCCCAGAGCACCAGCAGCACCAGGTACTGCGGGTAGGTCAGCCCGACCTCGTCGAGGATCGGCCGGTAGACGTCGGTGAGGGCGCGCGACGCGGCGTAGAGCGCGAAACACACCTGCCGGCGCAGCACCAGGTCATCGGTCACCGCTGAACCGTAGCCCACAATTAAGTTGTGCACAACCTAATGGGCCGCAGGACGACCAGCAGGCCGTTCGGGCGGGTCACCTCAGCGATCGCCGAGGTACGCCTCCAACTCCACCTCGACCAGGTGCTCCGGGTTCAGCAGACCGGCCACCACCACCAGGGTGGCCGCCGGCCGGACCGCGCCGAAGACCGCGTTGTGCGCCCGGCCCACCTCGTCGGCGTGCAGCCGATCCGTCACGTACATCCTGGTCCGGACCACGTCGCCCGGCTCCGCACCCACCTCGGCGAGCGCGGCCAGCCCGATGTGCAGCGCCTGCGCGGTCTGCGCGGCCGCGTCACCGACGTGCACCACCCGGCCGTCCACAGTCGCCGTGCAACCGGCCGTCCAGGCCCGCTCACCGGCCCGGACCACCCGGGAGTACCCGTAACGCTGCTCCCACGGGCCACCCGACCCCAGCCGGGTCGTCGTCACGCCTCGGCCAGCGTCCGCAGCGCCTCGGCCACCGTGAAGGCACCCGCGTAGAGCGCCTTGCCGGCGATCACACCTTCCACCCCGGCCGACTCCAGAGTCGCCAACGCCCGCAGGTCGTCCAGCGTGGACACCCCACCCGAGGCGATCACCGGCCGGTCCGTACGGGCACACACCTCGCCCAGCAGATCCAGGTTCGGCCCGCGCATCGTGCCGTCCTTGGTGATGTCCGTGACCACGTACCGGCTCGCGCCCGCCTTGTCCAGCCGCTCCAGCACCTCGTACAGGTCACCACCGTCGCGGGTCCAACCCCGCGCCGACAGGGTGTGACCCCGCACGTCCAGCCCGATGGCCACCCGGTCGCCGTACTCCGCGACCACCCGGTCACACCAGACCGGGTCCTCCAGGGCGGCGGTCCCGATGTTCACCCGGGCCGCACCGGTGCCCAGCGCCGCGCGCAGTGACTCGTCATCCCGGATGCCCCCGGAGAGTTCCACCTTCACGTCCAACTGGCGCACCACCTCGGCGAGCAGGTGCGCGTTGGTGCCCCTACCGAACGCCGCGTCCAGGTCGACCAGGTGGATCCACTCCGCGCCGTCCTGCTGCCAGGCCAGCGCCGCGTCCAACGGGTCGCCGTAGATGCTCTCGCTACCGACGGCGCCCTGCACGAGCCGGACGGCCCGGCCGTCGGCGACATCCACGGCGGGTAACAGGGTGAGGCTCACGGTCTTCTCCTCGATCAGGTACGACGGTCCAGGGCGATCACGACGATCGCCGGCAGTACGAGCAGCAAGAGCACGATCAGCGCGATACGCAACGCCAGGTTGTCGACGAACGTCCAGATCAGGAGCAACGCCGCGCCGGTGAGCAGAACGATCGCGGCCCGCTCACCCCGAGTGTGCCGGGCCAGCCGCCCGGAGCGACCCCGCCGCAGCCGCGGCGTCAAACCGCGGACCACCGAGCGGCGGCGCTGCCGGCGGGCGACCTGGCGCTGCCGTACCACCCGCTCCCGGGCCTGCTCCGCCTCCCGCTCCGCGCGCCGGCGGGCGCGTTCCCGGCTCACCGCGACGCCCGCCGCTCGGGCACCGCGCGACGGCGCTCAGTCACCGCTGGGCAACGTGGCGAGCCAGTTGCGCAGCAGCGCGGCACCGGTGTCGGCGGACTTCTCCGGGTGGAACTGGGCCGCCGACAACGAGCCCCGCTCCACCGCCGCGACGAAATCCGTGTCGTGGTGGGCGGTGGTCACAGTGGCACCGGCAGCGGCCAGCGCCGCCGGGTCGCCCATCGCGTACGAGTGGACGAAGTAGAAGCGGCTCCGCTCCGTCAAGCCGGCGAACAGCACCGACTCCCGGGGTGCCCGGACCGTGTTCCAGCCCATGTGCGGCAACCGGGTGGCGGCCAGCCGGGTCACCCCGCCGGGCAGCAGCCCCAACCCCTTGGTCACCACGCCGTGCTCGTCGCCGTGCTCGAACAGCACCTGCATGCCCACGCAGATGCCGAGCACCGGCCGACCAGCAGCCACCCGTTCGGCGATCACCGGGCCGGCGCCCAGCGCTTCGATCCCGGCCATGCACGCCGCGTACGCGCCCACACCCGGCACCACCAGACCATCGGCGGCAGCCGCCGCGGCCAGGTCGTCGGTCACCCGGACGTCCGCTCCGGCGGCGGCCAGCGCCCGTTCCGCCGAGCGCAGGTTGCCCGAGCCGTAGTCGAGCACCACCACGCCACTCATGTCGTCACCCCGATCACCCGTTCTCCGGCAGCAGCCGCAGCACCCCGGCGACCGTGGCGAGCACCGCGAGCGCCGCGGTGATCAGCACGGCGGCCTTCGGCGCGCCCTGCCGGTAGAGCGACCAGGTGCCACCCACCAGCACCCCGGCCAGGATCAGCAGCAACGTCGGCAACGCGGCACCCATTAGAGAGCGCCCTTCGTGCTCGGGATCGACCCGGCCGAACGCGGGTCGATCGAGGTGGCCTCGCGCAACGCGCGGGAGACCGCCTTGAACTGCGCCTCCACCACGTGGTGCGCGTCCGGGTGACCACCCGGCCGGGCCGCCCGCAGCACGTCGACGTGCAGCGTGACCCGGGCCGCCTGGCCGAAGGACTCCCAGATGTGCCGGGTCATGCTGGTCGCGTACACCGGCCCGATGTAGGGGGCGAGCACCGGCTCGTCGTGCACCACGTACGGCCGACCGGAGAGGTCCACAGCGGCCCGGACCAGCACCTCGTCCATCGGCACCGTCGCCAAGCCGTACCGCCGGATGCCGGCCTTGTCGCCCAGCGCCTGGTCGAACGCCGCACCCAGGGCGAGCGCGGTGTCCTCGATCGTGTGGTGCGCGTCGATCTCCAGGTCACCCACTGTGCGCACGGTCAGGTCGAAACCGCCGTGCCGGGCGATCTGGTGCAGCATGTGGTCGTAGAAGCCGACGCCGGTGCTGATCTCGGCGGCGCCGGTGCCGTCGAGATCGATCTCGACGAGGACCTTGGTCTCCTTGGTGATGCGTTCCACCCGGGCGGTCCGACTCATTGCGAAGTCTCCATTGCAGAAAGGAAGGCGTCGGTCTCGGCGGCGGTGCCGGCGGTCACCCGCAGCCAGCCGGGCAGGCCGACGTCACGGACCAGCACCCCCTGCGCCAGCAGGGCGTTCCAGACGATGGTCTGGTCGCCGCCCACCTCGAAGAGCACGAAGTTGGCGTCGCTGTCGGCGACCCGCAACCCCCGCTCGCGCAACGTCGCCACGATCCGGTCCCGCTGCGCCATGATCGCGCTCACCGTACCGAGAAGGGCATCGCGGTGGGCCACCGCCGCGCGTGCGGCGGCCTGGGTGAGCGCGGAGAGATGGTACGGCAAACGGACGAGCTGCACCGCCCGCACCACCGCCGGGTCGGCGGCCAGGTAACCCAGCCGGCCGCCGGCGAAGCCGAACGCCTTGCTCATCGTCCGGGTGACCACCAGCCGCGGGTGGCCGGGCAGCACCGCGAGGGCGCTCACCGTCCCGGGCCGGGCGAACTCGGCGTACGCCTCGTCGACGACCACCATGCCGGGCGCGACGTCGAGCACCGCGGCGATCACCGCCGGGTCCAGTGCCGTGCCGGTGGGGTTGTTCGGCGAGCAGAGGAAGACCACGTCCGGGCTGTGCTCGCGGACCTGGGCGACCGCCTCCTCGGCGGTCAGCCCGAAGTCGACACCGCGCGCGGCGGGCACCCACCGGGTGCTGGTGCCGAGGGCCAGCAGCGGGTGCATCGAGTACGCCGGAACGAAGCCGAGCGCGGTGCGCCCCGGCCCGCCGAACGCCTGAAGCAGCTGCTGCTGGATCTCATTGGAGCCGTTTGCCGCCCACACCTGCTCGACGGTGAGCCCGTGCCCGAGGTATTCGGCCAGGTCGGCGCGGAGCGCCACCGCGTCCCGGTCCGGGTAGCGGTTCAACTCACGAAGCTCGGCAGCGAGCGCCTTGCCGATCGCCTCGACCACCGGCTCCGGCACCGGATGGGAGTTCTCGTTGGTGTTGAGCCGCACCGGCACATCCAGTTGCGGCGCCCCGTACGGCGACAACCCCCGCAGGTCGGCCCGGATCGGCAGGTCGTCCAGGTCGGTGCGCTCGCTCACGCCGATCCTCCCGGAAAACGGGCCTGGACCGCCTGGCCGTGCGCGGGCAGGTCCTCCACGTTGGCCAGGGTGACCACGTGCGGGGCCACCTCGCGCAGCGCGGCCTCGGTGTATTCGATCAGGTGCACGCCGCGCAGGAAGGACTGCACGGACAGGCCGGAGGAGTGCCGGGCGCAGCCGCCGGTGGGCAGCACGTGGTTGGAGCCGGCGCAGTAGTCGCCGAGCGACACCGGCGACCAGGCGCCCACGAAGATCGCCCCCGCGTTGCGGACCCGCAGCGCCCACTCCCGGGCGTCGACAGTCTGGATCTCCAGGTGCTCGGCCGCGTACGCGTCGACCACCCGCAGCCCCGCCTCAAGGTCGTCGACCAGGACCACGCCACTCTGCTCACCGGTCAGCGCCGTGGTGACCCGCTCGGTGTGCTTGGTCGCCGGCACCTGCCGGGCCAACTCCGCCTCGACCGCCTCGACCAGCGCCACCGACGGGGTGACCAGCACGCTCGCGGCCAGCGGGTCGTGCTCGGCCTGACTGATCAGGTCGGCGGCCACGTGCGCCGGGTCGGCCGTGTCGTCGGCCAGGATGGCGATCTCGGTCGGCCCGGCCTCGGCGTCGATGCCGACCACGCCGCGCAGCAGCCGCTTGGCGGCGGTCACCCAGATGTTGCCCGGGCCGGTGATCAGGTCGACGGGGTCGCACCGCAGCTCACCTGCCGGGTCCACCGCCGCGCCGTACGCCAGCATCGCCACCGCGTGGGCCCCGCCCACTGCGTACACCTCGTCGACGCCGAGCAGCGCGCACGCGGCGAGCACCCGGGGGTCGGGCAGGCCGCCGTTGTCCTTCTGCGGCGGGCTGACCACCACCAGCGAGCGCACCCCGGCCGCCTGGGCGGGCACCACGTTCATCACCACTGTCGACGGGTACATCGCCAGGCCACCGGGCACGTAGAGGCCGACCCGGTCGACCGGCAGCCACCGCTCGGTGACAGTGCCGCCGGGCACCACCTTCGTGGTGTGGTCGGTGCGCCGCTGGTCGGCGTGCACCCGACGGGCCCGGGCGATGGACTCCAGCAACGCGGCACGCACCGCCGGGTCGAGCACGCCCTCCGCCTCGGTGATCGCCTCGACCGGCACCCGCAGCACCTCCGGGCAGATGCCGTCGAAACGTTCGCTTGCCTCCCGGATCGCTGGGTACCCATGCTCGCGGACCGCCTCCACCAGTGGCCGGATGCGCTCGACGGCGACGGACACGTCGAGCTGGGCACGGGGCAGCAGGCGGCGCGGGTCACCGAGACCGTCGCGCAGGTCGATCCGATTCAGCACCCTTGCGAGTCTAGGCGGCCGGCCCGACGTCCACCCGAGCCGCCCGTCCGCCGGGACGGTGAGCCGGGCCACGCCTCCGGGGGCGAGATTGGTTAGGCTCGACCATGTGACCGCACGGCTGCCGGTTTTCCCGCTCGCAACGGTGCTCTTTCCCGGGTTGGTGCTGCCGCTGCACATCTTCGAGGAGCGCTACCGGGCGCTGGTCCGACACCTGGTCGACCTGCCCGAGGGTGCCCCGCGCGAGTTCGGTGTGGTGGCCATCCAGGCCGGCTGGGAGGTCGCGCCCGCCGGTCCCATCGGCGCGCCGGCCTCATCGAGCGTCGGCGACGTGACGCTGCACGAGGTGGGCTGCACCGCCGAGCTGCGTCAGGTGACCGAGCTGGCCGACGGTGGCTTCGACATCGTCACTGTCGGCCGCCGCCGGTTCCGGATCGCCGAGGTCGACGACAGCGCCGAGCCCTACCTGACCGCCGACGTCGAGTGGCTGCCCGACCCGGGCGGCCCGGACGAGGTGGCCGATCTGCTGGCCGCCCGGGTGATCGCGGTGTTCCGGCAGTACCTCGGCCTGATCCGCTCCGACCCGGAGGAGATCTCCGAGCAGTTGCCGGAGGACCCGACGGTGCTCTCGCACCTGGTGGCGGCGACCGCGGCGCTCACCGTCGACGACCGGCAACGGCTGCTCGCGATCGACGACACCGCCTCCCGGCTCCGCGCCGAGCTGCGGTTGCTCAACCGCGAGGCGGCTCTGCTGCGTCAGGTGCGGGCGGTTCCGGTGCCGCTGGCGGAGCTGGCGTCCCCGCCGACACCCAACTGAACTCCCCCGGCTCGGGCTCCGGGCGTAACCCCGGCCATCGCGACCAGCCGGCCAGCAGGGTGTACATGACCGCGGCCCCGAACGCCGGCAGCAGCAGGTTGCCGTGCGGCACCGGCAGCACGCCGAGCAGCCAGTCCACCCCACCGGCCCGCAGGTCGGCGGGTTTGCTGAAGGCCTGCCCGGCCGGGGCGGTCGCCAGCAGCCGGTCGAAGGTGGCCAGGCCGATCCGCCGCCCCACCTGCCAGGCCACCGGCGCGGCGACCAGCGCGCCGAGCACCGCGGCGAGCAACCCGACCGGGCCGCGCCGCCGACGCAGCACGAACCACAGGGCGAGCGCCACGAGCAGCCCGAAGGCGAGCCCGAGCAGGCTGAACCAGCCGTCGGCGGCGATCGGCTGCTCCGGTTGCGGCTCGGCGTAGATCGCCCCCTCGGCGGTCTTGAGCACCGGGGTGTCCGGCGCGAGCGCGGCCCACAGCAGCCCGAGCGGAACGCCCAGCGCGGCCAGCGCGAGCACGGCGCCCAGCACCGTCGCCAGGACACGCAGCGGACGACGCGGCTCGTCGTACCGCAGCTCCAGCGAGCTCTGGTACGCCGCCGAGGCCGGAAGGTGGCCCGGGCCGAACTCGCCCGGCGCCGTCGGGGTCGACGGGTCGACCTCCGGCGGTTTCGCGTCCGGCGTACGGGGTGGCGCGGGTTGGTCGGGCTCGTCGACGGGCCGCTCGCGGTCGGGGTTGTCCGGGCTCACCCGATGATCCTCTCAGGCCCGGCGTGCGGCCGGGGCTCCGGTGGCGGCAGACCAGCTCACCGGGCGAACGGCTCCACCATCATCGCCGCGGCCCGCAACCACGCCTGCCGGGTCTCCGGCTGGAGCTGGTGGTACTCGATCGACGACCCGGTCTCCAGAGCCGGGTCGTACGGCACGACGGCCACGCCCCGGGTACGGGTGGCGAAGTGCCGCTCCAGGTCGTCCTGGAGCGTCGAGCGGCCCGGGGTCGGGCAGGAGATGAGGGTGATGGCGTTGTCCGCCAACTCGCCCATGCCCTCCTCGTGCAGCAGGTCGAGCATCCAGTCCGCGCTGAACGCCGCGTCCTCCCGGGGAACTGTGGTCACCACCAGCTGGTCGGCGGCCTGCATCACAGTGCGCCAATTGGGGCTCTCCACGTTGTTGCCGGTGTCCACGCAGACCACGTCGTGGGTACGCCGCAGCAGCTCCAGCACCCGCCGGACGGTGAACTGGTCCAGTCGCTGGGCGAAGCGCGGGCTCTCCTCGCCGGCCAGCACGTCGTACGAGCCGTCGGAGGCGTGCCGCAGGTAGTCGTCCAGCCGGTCCAGGAGGGTCGCGTCCTCCAGGATCTCGATCTGGGCCAGGTCGCTGATCAGGTGCCGGATCGTCCGGGCGTGCCGGGCGCTGCCGGCGCGCAGGCCGAGGGTGCCGCGCAGCTCGTTGTCGTCCCAGGCCAGCACGCCCTTGCCGCGGACGCTGCCGACCGTCGCCGCGGCGAGCACCGTGGCGGTCGTCTTGTGCACCCCGCCCTTGGGGTTGGCGAAGGCGAACACCCGGGGCGTGCCCAGGTCCCGTTGGAGCACCCCGTTGGCGCGCTCCTGCTCCTGGTCGACGGCCGGTGGGCGCCATTCGATCCGGGCCGGGTAGGCACGTTCGGCGACCGCCGAGCCGACCGCCGGGGCGGGCGGCGGCGGGACTGGCGCGGCGACCGGCGGCGTGGGCGGCGGGGCGACCGGTGGGGGCGGTGGCGCGACGGCCGGGTAGCCGGTCTCCGGCTGGTAGCCGGTCTCCAGCAGGGCGTAGCGCGACTCCACCGGCGCGTCGCCCGGTCGGTAGCCGTTGTCCAGCAACGCGTAGCGCGACGGGACCGGATCGGGGCCGCGCGCCGGCGGCTCCGGCTCGGCCCGGTACGTCGGCTCGGCGCGGTAGTCCGGCTCGGCGCGGTAGCCGGGCGTGGCGCGGTAGTCAGGCTCGGCGCGGTAGTCCGGCTCGGCACGGTAGCCGGGCGTGGCACGGTAGTCAGGCTCGGCGCGGTAGTCCGGCTCGGCGCCGTAGCCGGGTTCGGCGCGGTAGTCAGGCTGCTCGGTCCGGTACGCCGGCTCCGCTCGATAGTCCGGCTCGGCCCGGTAACCAGGCTCCGTCCGGTACGCCGGCTCGGCCCGGTAGTCCGGCTCGGCCCGGTACGCGGGCTCGGCCCGGTAGGCGGGGTCGACCCGGTAGGTCGCCTCGGCCCGGTAAGCGGGCTCCGCGCCGTACGACAGGTCGGCCGGATGCCCGATGGCGGGTGCCCGCCCGGCGTAGCCGTTGGGGGCCGCACGCCGTGGCAGCGGGTCCGGCGGCGGCTCCTCGCCGTGCCGCTCAGGCTCGGTCTGCTCCGCGCCGCGACCGCCCAGCCGGGCACGGTCCAACAACGCGCGCCACCGCGGCGCTGGTTCGGCCGGCCGGCCCCAGCCGGTCTCACTGCCCTCCACGGCCCGCCCTCCCAGCGCCATCGATCTCTGTCTGACAGGCTACGAACCCAACCCTATTCGGACCACACCTCAGAGCGCACACCAGCCGGCGCAGATCACGACGGCGGCGACGACGGCGACGGCTCGGCGAGGGTGGCGTCCGGCGAGGTGGTGGCGCTCGGCGGCGCCGACTCGGTGGGCTCCGGCTCCGACGGTTCCGGTGACGGAATCGTCACGACTGGTGCGGGTTCCGACGATTCGCCCACGGGGGTCGAGGGGGCCGGTGCGCTGATCACCGGCGCTGGCCGCTCGGACTGGGTCGGTGTGGGGCTCGGCCCGGTGTCGGCCGGCGGGCGCACCACGTCGCGCTGCTCGGGCAGGGGCGGCGTGAAGACCGTCCGGTCCAGCCGGTACACCTCGGGGGCGGGGTCGACAGCCCGTACATCCGGGCGGGCCGCGACACCGCGCAACGCCACCGGGGTCGCGCGAACCACCGCCGCGTAGACGCAGGCGCAGCCCGTGCGGTACGCGGCCGCCTCGGCGGCGGCCACCTCGGCGCCGCCGGCGTACTGCTCCCGCAACTCCCGCTCGCCCACCCCGTCGCCGTCGACCGCGGCGGCCCTGGCCCGGTAGTCGGCGGCCTCGGTCTCCTTGCGGGCCGCCACCTGCTCCATCCCGGCGACCACGTCGTCAGGCACCCGCAGCGCGGGAATCTTGACGATCTCGGTCTGCCGGCCGGGCAGCGGAACCCGCCCGAAGACGGTCGAGACCCCGACGTCGCCGAGCACCGTCGCCAGCCGCTGCGGAGGCAGGTACGCGTCGAGGGTGACCAGCGCGTAGGTCCCACCCTCGGCGGCCTCGGCGGACGCGGGCAGCGCGGCCAGGTCGGCCGCGGCGGACCGCAGGTAGCCGGGGACGGAGTCGCCGTCGGCAACGCCGACCCGGGTCACCTCGCCCACCGTCCGGTCGCCGACCGGAGTGTCGTCGACGGCCCAGACGGCGGTGCCCAGCACCGCCGCCGCGGAGAGCACGGCGGCCCAACTGAGCACACCGGACCGCGACGACCGGTCGCCCAGCCGGGCCACGGCCCGGGTCAGCGGCGGCAGCAACCGCTGGTCCAGCTGCCGCAGCAGGTTGCCGGCGCGCACGGGCGGGATCCCCTCTGTGGAACGGTGTCGGGCGGTCGCCGCTCAGTCACGCAGGATCTGAAGCGCACGGTCCAGGTCGTCAGGGTAGTCGCTGACGAACCGGACCTCGTCCCCCGTTCGGGGGTGCAAGAAGCTCAGTTCGCGGGCGTGCAGCCACTGCCGGGCCAGGCCGAGACGGGCCGAGAGGGTGGGATCGGCGCCGTAGGTGAGGTCACCCACACAGGGGTGCCGCAGGGTGGAGAAGTGCACCCGGATCTGGTGGGTCCGGCCGGTCTCCAGCCGGACGTCGACCAGACTCGCCGCCGGGAACGCCTCCAGGGTGTCG
Source organism: Micromonospora trifolii (assembly GCF_022229005.1). Classification (GTDB taxonomy): domain Bacteria; phylum Actinomycetota; class Actinomycetes; order Mycobacteriales; family Micromonosporaceae; genus Micromonospora; species Micromonospora trifolii. The sequence goes on along the minus strand of NZ_JAKKFD010000034.1, from coordinate 135,100 downwards.
TAGTGGGTGATGCTCGGCTTGCCGCCGGAGACCACCGCCCACCGGTAGTCGTGGGTGGGGTGCCTGTCGATCGGCGCGTCGACGGTGCCGCGCAGCGGGTCGAGGTGACCCTGCACCACCGCGTGGTAGCCCTTGTCGACCTCGCGGTACTTGAAGGCCCGCTTCAACGCCGTGTACGCCTGCTCGCTCTTGGCCACCACCATGATCCCGGTGGTGCCCACGTCGAGCCGGTGCACCACGCCCTGGCGCTCGGCGGCGCCGCTGGTGGAGATGCGGTGCCCGATCGCGGCGAGCGCGCCGATCACCGTCGGACCGGTCCACCCGGGGCTCGGGTGCGCGGCCACCCCGACCGGCTTGTCGACCACCACGATGTCGTCGTCGGCGTAGACGACCCGCAGGCCCGGCACCGCCTGCGGCACCACTGTCGGCGGCGCGACCGGGGCGGGCAGCGTGACGTCCAGCCAGGAGCCGGCCTTGACCTTGTGCGAGTTGGGCCGGGCGGAGCCGTCCACCAGCGCGTCTCCGGCATCGACAAGGGTCGCGGCGGCGGTGCGGGAGAGCCCGAACAGGCGCGACACGGCCTGGTCCAGGCGCATGCCGTCGAGGCCGTCGGGAACCGGAAGGGAACGGTGGTCGCCGCCAGCGGCGAACGCGGAGGTCATGCCCGCTCCCGCTGCTCGGCGCCCGACGCGGTGTCAGTCGTGGCCGGGTCGCCGTCGCGCCCCGCCCGCCGGCCGTCGCGCTGGCGGCCGGTCAGCTCCAACAGGACGGCCAGCAGCACGCCGCAGACCAACGAGCTGTCAGCCAGGTTGAACACCGGCCACACCTGACCGTACGGGTCGAAGAGGCTGATCATGTCGACCACGTGCCCGTGGAACGGGGAAGGCGCCCGGAAGATCCGGTCGACGAGGTTGCCCAACGCGCCACCGAGCACCAGGCCGAGCGAGACCGCCCAGGGCAACGAGCGCAGCCGCAGCGCCATCCAGACGATCCAGACGACCACACCGATGGTTATCAGCGGGAAGATCCAGGTGTGGTCCGCGCCGATGCTCCAGGCAGCGCCGCTGTTGCGGGTCAGGCTCAGGTAGACGAACCCGCCGAGCAGCCGGACGGGCTCCCGGTCGGTCAGCGCGGCCAGCGCCAGGTGCTTGGTGACCAGGTCGGCCAGCAGGGCCACCAGGGCGACCCCGGCGAGAATCGCGACGGCCCGGGGCCGGCGGGTGCCGCCGCCCGGGTCGGTGCGGCCGGGTTCGGCGGACGGTACTGCGGTCATGCGCTCCCCATCGACAGTCTTGGCGGTGATCGCTCACCGTCTCATCGCCGCCGGGGAACGGACCTCAGCGCCGCTCCTCCAGCTGCTTGCACGTCACACACAGGGTGGCCGACGGGAAGGCGGCGAGGCGCTCGACCGGGATCGGGTTGCCGCACCGCTCGCACCAGCCGTAACCACCCTCGTCGAGGCGCTCCAGAGCGCGCTCCACCTGCGTGATCCGTTCCAGAATGCTGTTGGCGAGAGAGATCTCCTGCTCCCGCTCGAGCGTCTTCGTGCCCGTGTCGGCCTGGTCGTCCCCGGCCGAGTCGGTCAGCCGATCGCGCTGCAGCTCGGTGATCTCACTCAGCGTCTGATCGTACTCGGCACGAAGCTCGTCCCGCCGCGCCGCCAGCGCCGCCCGGATCTTCTCGGTCTCCGCGGTGCTGCGGGTGGCCTTCGCCGCCGGCTTGCGCCCGGCGGTCCTGGTGTCGGATGGCTTCGCCATGGGTCGCTCCTCGGCCGGGGGGAACCGCGCGGTCCGCGGCGCCTGGTCAGGGGGCGCCGACCAGGGCGTCCCCTATGTACGAAAAGGGGCGCACGGCGACGATGGCCGCGCACTCCGGAGGTTGGCAAGAATACGGAACGTACAGGCGTCCGACAACGTGCCGCACCGTCGCACCGTTTAACAGCCCCTAGCCCTGCCTAACTGGGGCAAAGGGAACGCTAGCAGATCAATTGGGCACCTCATCCCCGTACTCACCAAACCATCGGGCCAGACGACCCCGCCGACTGACCGCCCGCAATCGCCGTTCCGCCGCGTCCCGTACCCCTGCGGTCGCCACGATCAGCAGACTGTCGCCGGTCTTCAACCGGGTGTCCGGTGCGGGCACGAAGCCGACGCCGTCGCGCAGCACCAGGGTCACCGACGCGCCCAGCGGAAGACGCAGCTCGTCGACGTGCACACCGGCCAGGCGCGAACCCGGTGGCACCTCCACCTGGAGCAGATCCGCTCGCATCCGCTCCAACGGCGCGGTCTCCACATGGATCTCGGCGGCCTCGGCCGGCGCGGTCACCCGCAACCGGCGGGCGAACGGCCCCAGCGTCCCGGTCTGCACCAGCGTGAAGATCACCACCAGTACGAAGACCACGTCGAAGAGCCGCTCCGCGCCCGGCACCCGCTCGGACAGCGGAATGGTGGCCAGCACGATCGGCACCGCCCCGCGCAGCCCGGCCCAGGACAGGAACGCCTGTTCTCGGAGGCCGACCCGGAACGGCAACGCCGACACGGCCACCGACAGCGGCCGGGCCAACAGCACCAGCGCCAGCCCGGCGACCACCGCGGGCAGCACCGCCGCGTCCAGCCGGCCCGGCGAGGCCAGCAACCCGAGTAGCACGAACAAGCCGATCTGGGCGAGCCAGGCCAGCCCGTCCGCGAAACCGAGAATCGCCTGCCGGTGCGACAGTCGGGCATTGCCCAGCAACACCCCTGCCACGTAGACGGCGAGGAAGCCCGAGGCGTGCAGAACCGCCCCCGCGGCGTACGCCAGCACTGTGATGCCCACCGCGGCGATCGGGTAGAGCCCGGCCGAGGGCAGCGCCGCCCGGCGCAGCGCCCAGGTGCCGGCGACGCCAGCGGCCACGCCCACCGCCGCGCCGACGCCCAGCTCGTAACAGACCAGCGCGACCTCGTACCACCACGGGTGCGCGAAGCCCCGGTGGGACAGCAGCACCACCAGCAGCACCACCGGGGCGTCGTTCATCCCCGACTCGGCCTCCAGTGTCGCCACCAGCCGGGGCGGCAGGCGCAGTCGGCGCAGGGTGGCGAAGACGGCCGCCGCGTCGGTGGACGAGAGCACCGCGCCGTAGAGCAGCGCCAACCGCCAGTCCAGCCCCAACAGCAGGTGCACTGCCACGCCGACCACCACGATGCTGACGATCACGCCGACAGTGGAGAGCGCGGAAGCCAGCCCGAGCACCGGGCGCAGTGTCGTCCACCGGGCGGTGAGGCCGCCCTCCGCGATGATCACGATCAGCGCGCAGAAGCCGAGGGTCCGGGTCAGCTCCACGTCGTCGAAACGGATGCCCAACCCGCTCTCGCCGATCGCCACGCCCAGAGCCAGGTAGACCAGGAGGCTGGGCACGCCGAGCCGGGTGGAGAGTCGCACCGCGCCGACAGCGACCAGCAGCACCGCCGCACCGAGCAGCAGCGCGATATCCAACCCGGGCGTCACGGCTGCCTTGCCTGGGCTGTCCTCACTCGGCGGATCCGTCGCGCAGGCGGCGCAGCACCTCGGGCAACCCCGGGCCGGGCCGATCGACGAGGAAGAGCTTGTCCCGGCTGGCCGCGCCGGCTCGCAGGGACACGGTGGCCGGTCGGACGCCCAACGCGCCAGCCAACGCCCGGCGGGCGGCCTCGGTGGCCCGACCGTCGACGGCCGGGTCGTGGACCGCGATCACGAGGGCGGGCCCGTGCGGGCCGTCGAAGCGGCCACCCACCCGGTCCCGGGAGGCGCCGGGCTTCACCCGTACCGCCACTGTGAGCGTGTCCTGAGCGGGCACCGGCGCCGCTTCAGATCGGCCGGGCGTCGGCGAGGAGAGCGGTCGCTGGCGCACAGTGCGCGCACGGAGTGAAGCCGAGTTCCACGGCCTCGGCGACCGGCACCGTCTCGGGCTGCCAGCCGATCAGGTGGGGGCAGCCGTCGAGGTGGTAACGGGGGCGGCCATCGACGACCTCGACGGCGTCCAGCAGACGGGCCACCCGGGCCGCCTCGGCGGCAGTGATCTGCTGGGCGGCCGGCTCGTCGACCGCCGCGACCGCGGGGTCGAACACATCGTCGCTCGATGCCGCGAACGGCGACGCCGGGCTGACCGGCCGGGCCCGCGAGGGGACGTCGTCCGCCGTACCCACGAACGGCGACGCGTCATCGACGTGCGGCGGGTCGACCGGCGACGGCTCATCGACCGGCGGCGTGTGGTCGACCGGCGGCGCGGGTGGTTGCCGCCACCCGGTGCCGCCGGTACCAAACGTCGTGGGCACGTGCTGGACCGGCACTTCCGGCTCGACCAGCGGTGGCCCGTACGCGACACCCGGTGTGGCCTGGCTGGCCGTGCGGGGCGTGTCGGCGTGCCGCCGGTCGGTCCGGCCGGGATCCGCCATGGCGCGGTTGGCGGCTGCCTGGCGGGCGCCCACCACCAACGCCACGGCGGCCAGCAGACTGGCCGCGATGGAGATGACCAACAAGAAGCTGGAACCACCGGCCAGGCCGAGCACCAGTAGCACCACCGCGACGAGGATGAGCACAAGACTTGCGACTATCACGGCTCACCCCCGCCGCGTCGAACCGTCCAGGCCGGGCCGGCGACCGTCACCATTGGCGGACAGCGATCGCCGGCCGGTGCTCAGCGTCCGGCTTCGAGGGCGCCGGAGCGCCCGCCGCCGCCGCCGTACGAACCAGCGAGACCCGCTGCGGCCAGCCCGTTGCCGCCAGCGACCCGGCCGGCTTCGGAGCGGGTCATCTCGGCCTCGAGGCCCTGGCCACGACCGTCGAGGTCACGCAGCTGGCTCTCCAGGTAGGCCTTGAGCCGGGTGCGGTACTCGCGCTCGAACTGCTTGAGCTCCTCGATGTGCTTCTGCAGCGCCGTGCGCTTGGCGTCCAGGCCGCCCATGGCCTCCTGGTGCCGCTGGCGGGCGTCCCGCTCAAGGGCGTCAGCCTTGGCGCGCGCCTCCCGGGTCACCTCCTCGGCCTTGCTGCGAGCCTCGGACAGCAGCTGGTCGGCCTCGCGGCGAGCGTCGGACACGTGGTCGTCGGCGGTGCGCTGGGCCATCATCAGCACGCGCAGGGCCTGCTGCTCACCGTCACCGGTGACGCCGCCGGCCGGACCGCCGGTCGAGCGGACCTGCTCCAGCTCGGCCTGCATCGCGCGGGCAGCCTGCTCGGCCGCCGACTTGTCGCGCTGCACCCGGTCCAGTTGGGCCTTGACATCGTTGAGCTCCGCCGCCAGTCGGGCGTCGCCGCCGGGGCCGGCGGGGGCACCGCCACGGCCGCCGCGCTCCACCTGGGCGCGCAGCTCGTTGTTCTCCTCGATGAGACGGGCGAGCTCGCGCTCGACCTCGTCAAGGAAGGCGTCGACCTCCTCCTCGTCATACCCCCGTTTGCCGATCGGCGGCTTTTTGAAGGCGACGTTGTGGACGTCGGCCGGGGTCAGCGGCATCGAAACTCCTCGGGTCAGTTGCGGCCGCGAAAGCGCGTCGGTCATCAGGCAGATGCCCTGATCGACGGCCCTAACACGAACTCCATCAGCACGAACAGGATAACCAGGAGCACAAGGGAGGCCAGGTCGATGCTCACGGTACCAATTCGCAGCGGAGGGATCACACGCCTCAACGCGTTGAGAGGGGGATCAGTGACGCTCCACACGGATTCCAATCCTGCCGATGCTCCACGCCCCGGTTGCCAGCGTCGACCGTACTGAAGGACGGCGCTCAACACGAACCGGGACAGAAGAAGGAGCAGGAAGACATAAAGGATCAGGTACAACACTTGCAGTAAGATCGACAACACGGTCAGCGACGTCCCTCGGGTCGGGCGGGGTCAACTCAGACTGAAAAAGCCGCCCTCAGCGATCTTGGCTTTGTCCTCTGCGGTGACCTGGACGTTAGCCGGTGAGAGCAGGAACACCCGATTGGTCACGCGCTCGATCGTACCGCGCAGGCCGAACGCCAGTCCGGCGGCGAAGTCCACCAGACGGCGGGCATCGGCCTCATCCATCTCGGTGAGATTGATGATCACCGGGACGCCGTCGCGGAAGTGCTCACCGATGGTGCGCGCCTCCCGGTAGGTGGTGGGGTGCAGCGTGGTGATCTGGTAACGCTGCTCCTCCTCGGGCAGGGCCCGCTCACGCGACGTGACCTGCGGCGCGAGGGCCAGGTTGTCCCGAGTGTGGTAGGTCAACGCACCGGAGGTCTCACCCGCCGACGACCGCGTGATCGACCGGACGCTGGACCGCTCGACCCGCTCCGGCCGCTCACCGTCACCGCGCTCGGACTCGCTCAACCGCCCGCTCGACCGCTCGGAGAGTCGACCCCGCCCAGTGTCGCGCGGCCGGGGAGCCGGTGGCTCCTCGGCGTCGTCCTCGTCGTCGTCGGCGAACTCCTCGGCGTACCGGCTCTGCCGGTAACGCGAGTCGCGGTAGCCACCCTTGTCATAGCCACCGTCGTCGTAGGCCCGCTCGTCGTCTTCTTCGACCAGACCGAGCCAGACCCCCGCCTTGCGCAGTGCACCCATCCCGCGCCCTTCCGTCCGCCGTGCGGCACGCGCCCCCGTGCCATGTCGCCCGTCGCGAGTGGACAACCATGCCCATCGGACCGGAACGGCAATCCCCCAGCGCGCGATTCGCGTCGCGCGCCACGACCCCCGACTAGGAGACGCCCGCCCCTGAAACAACACTGATGTAATTTGCTTGTCTCGCGGTCAGGCTACCGCAGCGTGGGACGCATTCCGAGCAACGCGCTACCGACGCGGACATGTGTCGCGCCGTAACGGATCGCGATTTCGAAATCTCCGCTCATACCGGCGGACAACGCGGTGGCTCCCGGATGGACAGCCCGAAACGCGTCGGCAACCTCCGCGAGCCGGGCGAAGGCACGCTCCGGCTCCCACCCCAGTGGAGCGACAGCCATGAGGCCGACCAGACGCATCCCCGTCGCGTCGGCCACCGCCTCGGCCACCGGCTCCAGACCGGCTGCCGGATCCGCCGAGCCGGGCAGGGCTCCGCCCCGGGCCGCGTCGCCGTCGATGCTCACCTGAACCAAAGCGTCGAGCGGCTCCTGCCGGTCGACGGTCGCGGTGGCCAACGCCCGGGCCAGCCGGACACTGTCGACGGAGTGCACCACGTCGGCGTAGCGAACCACCGAGCGGGCCTTGTTGCGCTGCAACTGGCCGATGAAGTGCCAGCGGGGACTCACCCCGGCGGCAGCCACCTCGGCGGCCTTACCGGCCGCCTCCTGGTCGCGGTTCTCCCCCATGTCGGTCACCCCGAGCCCGGCCAGCGCCAACACGTCGCTGGCCGGGTAGGTCTTCGTCACCGCGATCATCGTGACCTCGGCGCGGTCCCGGCCGGCCTGCGCGCAGGCGTCATCGACCCGGGACCGAACCTGGGCCAGACCGGCCGCGAGTTCGGCCTGCCGATCTGGTCGTACAGTGGCTGAGCTGTCGGTCATCGGCGGTGCTCAGGACCCGTTCTTGAGGAAGTCGGGAACGTCCACATCGTCGAAGAGCACGCGACGCGGCGACTGGGCCGGAGCCGGGTTGGTGGCCGGCGCCGGCGTCGGAGTGCTCTGCGGTGCCGGCTGGTTGGTGTTGGTCTTGCGGGTCGGCTCGGCCGCCTTGTACGCGGGCGTGCCGCCGTCGAAGCCCGCAGCAATGACCGTCACCCGCACCTCGTCACCGAGCGCGTCGTCGATGACCGCGCCGAAGATGATGTTGGCGTCCGGGTGGGCCGCGTCGGTGACCAGCTGGGCGGCATCGTTGATCTCGAACAGGCCCAGGTCGGAGCCGCCGGCGATGGAGAGCAGCACGCCCCGCGCGCCGTCCATGCTCTGCTCCAGCAGCGGGCTGGAGATGGCCGCCTCGGCAGCCTCGACCGCGCGGTTCTCGCCGCGGGCGCTGCCGATGCCCATCAACGCGCTGCCGGCGCCGCTCATCACGCTCTTGACGTCGGCGAAGTCCAGGTTGATCAGACCCGGGGTGGTGATCAGGTCGGTGATGCCCTGCACACCCGAGAGCAGCACCTGGTCGGCAGTGCGGAACGCGTCCATCATGCTGATGTTGCGGTCGCCCAGGGCCAGCAGCCGGTCGTTCGGGATGACGATGAGCGTGTCGCACTGGTTGCGGAGCTCGTCTATCCCCGTCTCGGCCTGCACCTGGCGGCGCTTGCCCTCGAAGGAGAACGGCCGGGTCACCACACCGATGGTCAGCGCACCGAGCTTGCGGGCGATGTTGGCCACCACCGGCGCGCCGCCGGTGCCGGTGCCGCCGCCCTCGCCGCAGGTCACGAAGACCATGTCGGCGCCCTTGAGCACCTCTTCGATCTCGTCGCGGTGGTCCTCGGCGGCGTTCTTCCCGACGTCCGGGTTGGCCCCGGCCCCCAGGCCACGGGTCAGTTCCCGGCCGACGTCGAGCTTGACGTCGGCGTCGCTCATCAGCAGCGCCTGCGCATCGGTGTTGATCGCGATGAACTCGACGCCCTTGAGCCCAACCTCGATCATCCGGTTGACGGCGTTGACGCCGCCACCCCCGATGCCGACGACCTTGATGACCGCCAGGTAGTTGTGCGGAGGTGTCATCTCCGGTCCTTTCCTTCGAGATTGGCTTCGGCCGACCGGTTACGGCGTGGCCAGACCAGCGGCCGACGACAGCTGTCACCAACGAGGATCAGGGGTGAACCCTAACCCTCTACTAGAGGCTTACAGTTATGTCAACCACTGAAGCTCTTCGAGGCAACGTAAGCGCCACCGCGCGATGAGCCAAGGACCCGGGCGGCGTGTCGCCGCGCGGAGCGCCACGGGTCACGTCCGCGCACGCTCACTGGTCAACGAAAGGTCACCACATCCGGCGCGCTCACGTCGATCCGGTCGGTGTCCTCGTCGAGCAGCGCGGTGGCCACCCGAGCCTTGTCCGTACCCCGGGTCGCGTCGCCCCAGACCACCGTCCGGTCCCCCCGTAGCCGCAGGCTGATCCGGGCCAGCCCCGCCACGTTCACGTCCACCAACTCCGCGCGCAGCTGCGGCGTCAGCGCGACGAGCACCTCCAGCGCGGCCCGGGTGCCCGGGTCGTCGGCGGCCGGCCGGGCCACAGTCACCTGTGGCAGGTCGGCGGGGCGTCGCTCCACCGTCCGGAACGCCACTCCGCTCCGGTCGATCAGGGCGAACGCCTCGCCCTGCGGCACCACCGCCACCGCGCTCCGCTCGGTCACCCGCACCACCAGCGCGCCGGGCCAGTCCCGGGAGACCGTGGCCCGCTCCACCGCCGGCAGCGCGCCGACCCGACGGGCGGCGGCGGCCAGGTCCACCCGGGCCAGCGGCACACCGTCCGGCACCCCGACCGCGTCGTGCACCTGCACCGGAGTGACCAGGTCGGCACCCTCCACGCGGACCTCGCGCACACCGAACAGCCCGGTGCCGAGCACCGTCCACGCGATCAGCCCGGCCAGGGCGAGCACCCCGGCGGCCACCGCCCACGGCAGCGCCGCACGCATGCGACGCTGCCGGGCACGGGCCATGAACCGGCGGGTCGAGGGCGGTACCGCGTCGCGGCCCGCCCGGACGAGCTGCCACCGCCGGGCCGGACCGCGGCGAGGGGCGCCACCGTCGGCGGCGCTGGTCCGCCCTCGGGCCGGGCCGGGACTCATCCGGCCGTGGGCGCCGAGCCGCCGGGCACGGCGGTGCCACCGAGAGCAGCGCCGTCGCCACCGGAGGTGGCGCCACCCGGCACCGGGTCACCGATCGCCGGTGTGGTGGCCACCGGGTCGACGGTCGCGCCCGGTGCCGAGCCGGCCGCACGCTCACCAAGGGCGGCCAGCAGCTCGTCGCCCATCAGCGAGATGGGCGGGGCGCCCATGGTCACCACCACGTCCCCCGCGCGGGCGCGACGGGCCACCTCGACCGGGGCCTGCTCCCACGACTCCACGAAGACCTTGCGGTCGGCGGGCAGATCCACCGCCGCGATCAGCGCCGCCGAGCCCTCGCCGGGCTGACGCAACTCACCGGGCCCGAAGACCTCCAGGAGCACCACCTCGTCGGCGATGGCCAGCGCCTCGGCGATCTCGGCCTGGTTGTCGCGGGTGCGGTACAGCCGGTACGGCTGGAAGACGACGATCAGCCGACCGTCCCCGGCGACCTCGCGCAACGTCTGGTTGGCGAGGGTCATCGAGGTCGGGTGGTAGGCGTACTCGTCGTAGACCAGCACGCCGTCCGCGACACCCTTGCGCTCGAAGCGCCGTCGCACCCCGGGAAAGACCGCCAGCGCGGCCTCCGCCGCCTCCAGCGGCAGTTCCAGCAGGTACGCGGCCAGCACCGCGGCGGCGCTGTTCAGCCCCATGTGCCGTCCCGGCACCGGCAGCCGGAACTCGCCCAGCGACCGGCCGTCGATCGCGGCCAGGTAGCGCACCCCCCGTGCGGAGGAGACCATCTCGGTCAACCGCAGGTCGGCGTCGGCGGCCTCGCCGTAGGTGAACACCCGTCGTCCCGCGGAGCGCAGGCTCTCGGCCAACCGCCGACCGCCCGGATCATCGGCGCAGGTGATGATGAACCCGTCCGGGTCGGTGAGGCGGGCGAACTCCACGAACGCCGCCTCCAGCGTCGCGTAGTCGCCGTAGGTGTTCAGGTGGTCCGCCTCGACGTTCGTGATGATCGAGACGTACGGGCGGTAGATGAGGAACGAGCGGTCGCTCTCGTCCGCCTCGACCACGAAGTGCTCGCCGGTGCCGTGGTGGGCACCCGAGCCGACCTCGGAGATCTCCCCGCCGATCACGAAGGACGGGTCCACACCGGCCTGCTGGAGCACCATCGTCACCATCGAGGTGGTGGTGGTCTTGCCGTGTGTGCCGGCGACGGCCACCGCCCGACGGCCGGTCATCGCCGCGGCGAGCGCCTCCGAGCGGTGCAGCACCCGCAGGCCGCGCCGACGCGCCTCGACCAGCTCCAGGTGGTCCTGGGGAATGGCCGAGGAGTAGACGACGGTGTCGACGCCGTCGAGGTTGGTCACCTCGTGGCTGAGGTGGATGGTGCCGCCGAGCGCCCGCAGGCCGGCCAGCGAAGGCCACTCCCGCAGGTCGCTGCCGGAGACCCGGATGCCCCGGGTGAGCAGCAGCCGGGCCACGCCGAGCATGCCCACCCCACCCACTCCGATCAGGTGCACGGCGCCCAGGTCCTCGGCGGTGAGCGTGCCGGCCGGGGTGAACTGCGCGGTCATCGGGCCACCGCCGCCAGCACGAAGGAACGCAGCGCCTCGTCACCGTCGCGCCGGCCGTACGACCCGGCGGCGGCACCCATGTTGTAGAGCCGCTGCGGGTCCCGGATGAGCGGGATCACGGTGCGCTCCAGCCAGTCCGGGGTGAGTTCCCCGTCGTCGACCAGCAGCCCACCGCCGGCCTCCACAACGGGCAGGGCGTTGCGCCGCTGCTCCTGGTTGCTGTGCGGGTACGGCACGTAGATCGTGGGCAGCCCGATAGCGGCCACCTCGGCGACGGTCATCGCCCCGCCCCGGGCCAGCATCAGGTCGGCGGCGGCGTAGCCCAGCTCCATCTCGGACAGGTACGGCAACGTCACGTACGGCACCGGCAGGTCGGTGGGGATCGGCACCGGCTCGTTGCGGGCGCCCATCACGTGCAGCACCTGCACGCCGTTGCGGGCCAGCTCCTTGGCCGCTCCGGAGACCGCCAGGTTGATCGAGCGGGCGCCGGACGAGCCGCCGGACACGAAGAGCACCGGCAGGTCCGGACGGAGCCCGAAGTGGGCGCGGGCGGCATTGCGCAGCGCGTACCGGTCCAGACCCGCGATGGCGCGGCGCAGCGGCACACCGACGACTGTGGCGTCCCGCAGCGACTCGGCCTGGCTCGGCTGGTTCGGAAAGCCGACGGCCACGTTCTTTGTGAACTTCATGCCCAGCTTGTTGGCCACGCCCGGTGGCACGTTCACCTCGTGGATCACCATGGGCAGCTCGCGGCGCCACGCGGCCAGGTAGGCCGGCACCGAGACGTACCCGCCGAAACCGACGACCACCTCGGCGCGCACCTCGTCGATCACCTTGCCCGCGGCGCGCGCCGCGGTCCACATCCGGCCCGGGGTACGGACCAGGTTCATGTTGACCGACCGGGGCAGCTGGTACGCCGGGATCTGCCGCAGGTCGTAGCCCTGGGGCGGGATCAGGTCGTTCTCCATGCCGCGGGGTGTGCCGAGGCAGGTGATCCGGACGCCAGGGTCGTGTCGGCGCAGGCAGTCGGCGAAGGCGAGCAGCGGGTAGACGTGCCCCCCGGTGCCACCTCCCGCGAGCACCACCGAACGCAGCGGACCCATCAGCGTCTCCTCTCGCTCGCCGTACCCTTGCGGCTGCGGTCCTGTCGGACCCCGCGCGGCGCGGCCTGATCGTCATGGCGCCGCTCGCGGGACCGGGGCACGGACCCTCGGCCAGCGGGCGGCGTCGCCGGTCGGCGACGCCGGCCGGGAAGCGGCGGCAACGGGGCCCAGAGTAGTCGGACCCACCGGGCCGGCGGACGGGCATGCAGTGCTCTGGCCGCATCGGGTTCGGCGCGGGCGAAGGACGCCAGCATGCCGATGCCGGCCAACGTCACCACCAGGGCACTTCCGCCGTCGGAGATGAACGGCAGCGGCAGACCGGTGATCGGCAACAGTCCCACCACACCACCGATGTTGATCACGGCTTGACTGACCAGCCAGGTCGTCACGGCGGTGGCGGCGAGCCGGCGGAACGGGTCGTCGACCCGCCGGGCGATCCGGAAACCGGTGTACGCGATGACCGCGAACAGGGTGAGCACCACGACGCACCCGATCACGCCCAGCTCCTCGGCGATGATCGCGAAGATGAAGTCGTTGTGTGCCTCGGGCAGCCAGTCCCACTTCAGGCTGCCCTTGCCCAGCCCGACGCCGAACCAGCCACCGTGCTCGATGGCCAGCCGACCCTGGTAGAACTGAAGGCAGTCGCCGAGTTTGCAGGTCTCCGGGTCCGGCGGATTGAAGAACATGGCCAGCCGGGCGAAGCGGTAGTTGTCCTCGCCACGCTCGCCGGAGCCGGCGCCCAGTGAGGCCACCGCGACGAGCAGCCCGATCCCGACCAGGCCGGCCGCCGCCAGGGCGCCGAAGACCCGCATCCGCACGCCGGCGGCCCAGAGCAGGCCCACGACCAGGGCCAGCAGACAGAGCATGGTGCCGGTGTCGTTGTAGCCGACCAGGACGAAGAGCAGGCCGACCACCGGGAAGAGCGGGGTGGCCAGCTCGCGCCACCAGCCCAACGCGGCGCCCTTGCGGGCGACCAGGTGGGCACCCCAGAGCACCATCGCGAACTTGGCCAACTCGGATGGCTGTAGCTGGATCCCGCCGACGAACAGCCAGTTCAGTCGCGCCTCGATCGGGCCGATCCGCCCTGAATCCTGGTCGGTCAGCCGGGCGTAGGCGAGCAGCAGGTTGAGCAGGAGCAGCAACCCGATCGAGGTGAACAGCAACGGCCGGCCCAGCGACCGGTAGGTGCTGGCCGGCAGACGCTGGCAGACCCAGAACGCGCCGATGCCGATCATCGCGAAGATGGCCTGCTTGGTCACCGAGGCCGAGGCGTTGCCGTCCTCGGCGTAGTCCTTCACGCTGGTCGCCGAGAAGACCATGGTCAGCCCGATCAGCAAGAGCAGGCCGGCGCAGGACAGCAGCAGGTAGTACGAGGTCAGTGGCCGGTCCAGCAGGCCGCGCAGCGCGGCGAGCCCGCCGGCCGCGTCGATGCCCCGCGGCGGGGTCGTCGCCACGGCCTCCGGCTCGCGTCCCGCCGGCCCGGGCTCCCGCGCCCCCGGCCCGGATTCGCGGGCCGCCGCGCCAGGCTCCGGGCCGCGCGCCCCGGTGGCCGACGGTGTACGCCCCGACGCGCCCGGCGACCGACGCGCCCGCCCGCCTGCCCTGCCCTCAGTGCCGATGTCCTCCCCCACCCCGACATCATCACCGCTGAACACGCCCCACCGCCCCACAACGCGCCACCGGGCGTGTCGAAGCCGCCCCCACGCCGCCCTCCCGGGTCGATCTTGCACTTTCTGTGCTGGCAAAACACCCACGAAAGGACGTTCCGCCCTCCGAAAGTGCAAGATCGACGGATGAGGGTGGGGCGCGGGACGCGGCCCGGCGGATCAGGTCATGTTGGCGAGGAACTCGCTGTAGAACAGGCCCAGGGCGATGGCCACGCCGATGCCGGCGATGATCCAGAAACGCACCACGATGTTGACCTCGCTCCAGCCGGCCAGCTCGAAGTGGTGCTGGAGCGGAGACATTCGGAACACCCGTTTACCTGTGGTCTTGAAGGAGATGATCTGGATCACCACGGACATCGTGATGATCACGAAGAGCCCGCCGATGATCGGCAGCAGCAGGATGGTGCGGGTGGACATCGCCATGCCGGCGATCAGACCGCCCAGCCCCAGCGCCCCGGTGTCGCCCATGAAGATCCGCGCCGGGGAGGTGTTCCACCAGAGGAAGCCCACACAGGCCCCGGCGGCGGCCCCGGCGATCAACGCGATCTCCAACGGGTCGCGGACCTCGTAGCAGTACGGCTGGGTGTAGTTCGGGTCGGCGCACCAGTGCCGGTACTGCCAGAACGCGATGAGCGCGTACGCGGCGAGGACCATGACCGACGCGCCGGTGGCCAGACCGTCCAGGCCGTCGGTGAGGTTGACGCCGTTCGTCGCGGCCATCACCACGAAGATGAAGATGATCACCGCGCCGACCTTGCTGACCTCCAGGAAGTCGATGTCCCGGATGAAGCTCAGCGTGGTGCTGCCCACCGTCTCGGTGTTGGTCGCCAGCCCCGAGCCGTTCGTCATCGTGCTCGGGAACCACAGCGCGATCACCCCGAAGACCGCACCGACCAGGATCTGGCCGAGCAACTTGCCGCGCTTGTTCAGCCCGGCGCTGTTGCGCTTGCGCACCTTGAGGAAGTCGTCGAGGAAGCCCACAGCGCCGGAGAAGACCATCAGCCCCAGCAGCACCAGCGCGGTGATGGTCGGCTCCACCTGGGCGATCTGCTGGTCCGGCAGCGTGGTCAGGGCGAGGTGCCCGGCCACGTACGCGATCACCGTGGCCAGGATGAAGACCACGCCACCCATCGTGGGCGTGCCCTTCTTGCCCTGGTGCATGGCGGGGCCATCGGACCGGATCGGCTGACCGGCCTTGAGCCGGGTGAACACCTTGATCGCGATCGGGGTGCAGAAGAGCGAGACGAGGAACGCCACCCCGATGGCGACGATGACCGCCCTCATCGGGTCGACTCCCCACCGGCGTCGGCGCGCAGGGCGTCGGCCACCTCCCAGGTGCGGTACCGGGAGCCCTTGACCAGGACGACGTCACCCGGTCGTAGCTCGCTCCGCAGCACCTCGACGGCCGCCGCCTGATCGGTGAGCAGCACCGACTCTCCTCCCCAGTTCGCTACAGCTGTCGCGCCTTCGTGGATCGGCGCGGCCGGCTCACCCACCACGAGCAGCCGGTCGACACCCAGCTCGGCCGCGAGTTGGCCGACCTCGGCGTGGCCGTCGTACTCGAACGGGCCCAGCTCGGCCATGTAACCAAGCACCGCGACGGTACGCCGCCCCTGGCCCATGCTGGCGAGCGCCCGCACCGCTACCGACATCGAGGCCGGGTTGGCGTTGTACGAGTCGTCGATCACGGTCACCCCGTCGGGGCGGTCGAAGACGTCCATCCGTCGGGTCGAGACCAGCCCCAGCTCGCCGAGGGCCGTGGCCAGCTCGGTCAGCGGCATGCCCAGTTCCCGGGCGACCGCCGCCGCCGCGAGGGTGTTGCCGACCTGGTGGCGGCCGGCCAGCCGGAGCCGCACCGGCGCGCGTCCCTCCGGGGTGACCAACGTGTACGACGGGTGCCCCCGCTCGTCGAGCGTGACGTCCTCGGCGCGCACGTCGGCGTCGGACGCCTCCCCGTAGCGGACCACCCGGGCCTGCGTGCGGCTCGCCATCGCGTCCACCCGGGGGTCGTCGGCGTTCAGCACCGCCAGCCCGTCCGGTGGCAGCGCCTCCACCAGCTCGCCCTTGGCCAGGGCGATGGCGTCCTGCGAGCCGAACTCGCCGATGTGCGAGGTGCCGACGTTGAGCACCACGGAGATCCGGGGCGGCACCAGCTCGCACAGGTACCGCACGTGCCCGACTCCGCGCGCGCCCTTCTCCATCACCAGGTAGCGGGTGTCCGGGTCGGCCTGCAGCGCGGTGTACGGGTGCCCCAGCTCGTTGTTGAACGAGCCGGGTGGCGCCACTGTGGCCCCGAGTCGGGTGGTGAGCTGCCCGATCAGGTCCTTCGTGGTGGTCTTGCCCGACGAGCCGGTCACGCCGATCACTGTCAGCCCGGGCAGCCGGTCCACAGCGGCGCGGGCCAGCCGGCCCATCGCGGTCAGCGCGTCGTCGACCAGCACCATCGGCACCCCGGGCACCTCGCGGCTGCCGAGCACCGCCACCGCGCCGGCCTGGATCGCCGTCGCCGCGTAGTCGTGCCCGTCGACCTTCTCGCCCGGGAAGGCCACGAAGAGTGAACCGGGCCCCACCTTGCGCGAGTCGAACTCCACCGATCCGGTGACGGTGGCGGCCGGGTCGGCGGCCACCAGCCGCCCGTCGACCGCCGCGGCCACCTCGGCCAGGCTCAGCGTGATCACCGCTGACCCGCCAGGTCCCCGAAGCGGGCCCGCAGCGCCTCGGCCAACTCGATGCTGTCGTCGAACGGAAGCACCTGGCCCGCCACCTCCTGGCCGCGCTCGTGGCCCTTGCCGAGCAGCGCGATCACGTCGCCCGGCTCGGCCAGCCGCACCGCCTCGTCGATCGCGGCGCGGCGGCCCGCCACCTCGATGATCCGAGCGGCAGTGCCGGCCCGGTACGCCCCGGCGAGCACCTCGGCGCGGATCTCCCCCGGCTCCTCGGTGCGCGGGTTGTCGTCGGTCACCAGCACCACGTCGGCTCCCTCCGCCGCGGCGGCGCCCATCACCGGCCGCTTGCCCCGGTCCCGGTCCCCACCGGCGCCGATCACACAGATCAGCCGGCCGGCGCTCAACTCGCGCAGCGCAGCCAGCGCGGCCACTATCGCGTCCGACTTGTGCGCGTAGTCGACCACCCCGCGCACCGGCGCGGCCACGTCGACCAGCTCCAGCCGGCCCGGAACACCCCCGCAGGCGGCCACACCGGTCGCCGCGGTCACCGGGTCCACCCCGGCGCCCACCAGTGCGGCGATGGCCAGCAGCGCGTTGGCCACGTTGTGCCGGCCGGGCAGCGCGACACCGGCGGACACTGCCACACCGTCCGGGCCGTGCGCGGTGAACCGCTGCGCGTACCCCTCACCGTCAACACCGTCGGCCCACCAGGTCGCGCCCTGCTCACCGGCCGCCGAGTAGGTGACAGTGGTCGGCTTGAGCAGCGGCTTCAACGCCGGGTCGTCGTGGTTGAGCACCTCGACAGCACAGCGCCCGTCGAAGAGCTGGGCCTTCGCGGCGAAGTAGTCGTCGCTGTCGGCGTGGAAGTCCAGGTGGTCGGAGCCGAAGTTGGTGTAACCGCCGACGGCGAACCGCACACCGCCCACCCGGCCCATGGCCAGCGCGTGGCTGGAGACCTCCATGACCACGGCGGTGACCCCACGCTCGCGGGCGGTGGCCAACATGGCGTGCAGGTCGGTCGCCTCGGGGGTGGTGCGGACACTGTCGATCACCAGATCACCGAGCCGGGTCTCCACCGTCCCGACCAGCCCGGTGGTGTGCCCGGCGGCCCGCAGCCCCGACTCGATCAGGTACGCGGTGGACGTCTTGCCCGCGGTGCCGGTCACCCCGATCACTGTGAGGTCGCCGGTCGGGTCGCCGTACACGGCCGAGGCCAGCTCGCCGAGCACGGCGCGCGGGTCGGGCACCACCAGGGCGGGCAGACCCGTTCCCGCCGCCAACTCCGCACCGGCACTGTCGGTCAGCAACGCCACGGCACCCGCCTCGACGGCACCGGCGGCGAACTCCGCACCGTGCCGACGGGCACCGGGCAGCGCCGCGTACAGGTCGCCGGGGCGAACCTCCTGGCTGGCGTGGGTGACCCCGGAGACGACCACCGCGGCGGCGTCCGCCGGAAGGTCGACGGCGAGCCGGACGGCGAGATCACCGAGCCGGACTCCGGTCACGGTACGTGGACGTGGATTGCCGGGCACGGCGTCAGACCCTACCCGGTCGTCCGGTTCCGGCCGCACAGCCGCCCCGGTGGTTCGTCGGCACTCACCGATGATGTCCCGCCGTTGCTGCTCAGCGCGGATAGACCACGAACTTGGGCGCGGATCCGCCGGTGGAGGGCGGCACCCGGTAGTGACGCAGAGTGAACTGCATCATGTCGCGGAACGCCGGATTGGCGATCGCCGCGCCCCCACCGTTGGGCGCGTAGACGAAGACGGCGATCACGTATCGGGGGTTCTCGGCGGGGGCCATCCCGATGAACGAGGACACCTCACCGGGCTGCTTCTTGCCGTTCACCAACCGCCACCCGGTGCCGGTCTTGCCGGCGACCCGGTATCCGGGAACCGCGGCGGTGGTGCCGGTGGCATGGTCGACGGTGGTGACCGCCTCCAGCATGGTGCGCAGCGCCGCGGCGTTCTGCGGGCTGAGCACCGACCGGGTCGCCGGGGCCGGCGCGGGGGTGCGCTTGCCGTCCGAGCCGATCACCTCCTTGACCAGGTGCGGCTGCACGTACGTGCCGTTGTTGGCGATGGCGGCGTACGCGGCGGCCATCTGCAACGGGGTGGCGTCGACGCTGTGCCCGATCGGCACCGACCCGTGCGACGACCCGCTCCACTCGTCGGCCGGCAGCAGTCGGCCGCTGGCCTCCCCGGGCATCCCCTCGCCGGTGGGCTTACCCAGCCCGAACCGCTTCTGGTAGTCGATCAGCCGGTCCCGGCCGAGCCGCTCGGCGATGGTGATGGTGCCGACGTTCGACGAGTAGGCGAGCATCCCGGGCACGCTCATCCGCTTGCCGTCGGCCGGGTGCGTGTCGGAGAACCAGGTGTCGCCCATCTTGATGCTGTTGGCGATGGGCAGCGTGGTGTCCGGCGTGATCACCCCCTCCTGCAACGCCGCGCCGTAGGTGATCGCCTTGTGCACGGAGCCGGGGTCGACCACGAAGCTGGTCGCGGCGTCCTCCCGGGCGACCGGGTCGCTGGGCGTCGGCTTCGCCGCGCTGTAGGTGGGGTTGCTGGCCTGGGCCAGCACCGCGCCGGAGGGAATCTCGATGATCACGGCCGCGCCGGTGCCGCCCGGCGCCTGGGCCATGCCCGCGCTGAGGATCTGCTGCGTCCGGAACTGCAGGTCGCGATTGAGGGTGAGGGCGAGCGAGCTGCCCGGTTTGGCGAGCGTGGTGCGGCTGTAGCCGCCCGGGATCGGTGCGCCGAGGTCGCCGAGGCCGGCCTCGTACACCCGCTTGCCGTCCTGACCGGCGAGCACGTCGTCGTAGCGGGCCTCCAGCCCCTCCAACCCGACCATGTCCTGGCTGGTGAAGCCGATCAGGTTGGCCGCCAGGTCACCGCCGGGCACCTCACGGCGCTCGTCGCGGTGCACCCCGATGCCGAGGAGGTCCAGCGCCTGCACCCGCTTGGCGGTGGAGATCTCGACCCCCCGCGCCAGGTACACGAACCGGGACGTCTTGCCGTCCTCCAGCTTGCGGGGCTTCATCAGCTCGACGAGCTTCGACACCGGGATGCCGAGCAGCGGGGAGAGCGCCTTGGCGACGGCGGCTGAGTCCTTCACCTCGGTCGGGTCGGCGTACACGTACCGCGCCTCGACACTGCGGGCCAGCGGCGCGCCGGTGCTGTCGTAGATCGCGCCCCGCGGCGCCGGCAGCTCGACAGTGCGGAGGCGGTCGCTGATGCCACCCCCGGCGTACGCCGGAGCGTCGACCGTCTGGAGGAAGATCAGCCGGATCCCGATGGTGGCGAAGAGCGTCAGGGCGAGAACGGTGCCCAGCCGCAGCCGCAGCCGCGAGTCGGCCAGCTTCGGCGGGCGTCGTGGCTTGCGGGACGGCCGGCGGGCCGCCGGTCGGTCGGTGCGCCGCGGCGCGCGTGGCGTGGTCCGGCGACGCGGCGGCGGCTCGTCCCCACCCGGGCCACGGGGGGTACGCGGCGCGACGGTGCGCACCACACCACCGCGGCCGGCGGCCGGAGCGTCGCGCCGGCCGGCCCGGGCGGCGGCCCGGCCGCCGTCGAGCACCTGCAACGCCGGCCGGAACGGGTCACCGGACCGGGTGCTGCGCGGAGTACGTCGCTGCTCGGCGCCCTGACCGCGCGCCGGCGTGCCACGCTCCTCGCGCACGGTCCGACCCCTCGGGGTGTACGCCCGGGCGCCGGAGATGCCCCCGATACCCGGCTCGCCGGTGCGCGGCTCGCCATCGGCTGGCCCGGCATCACGTGCAGAACCGCGCCGGGACCCCGTAGGGTCCCGGCGCGGCTCGTCCGACCTTGGTGGCACCGGTCAGCCTCCCGCACCCTGGCTGGTCACCGACGGCTGGCCGTTCGCCGGCTGCGGCACACCGATGGTCTTGCCGTCCGGCAGTCGGATGTAGCCCGGCTCGCCGGCGTCGACCAGGCCCAGCCGCCGCGCCTCGGCGGTCAGGTTGCCCGGCGCCTCGGCGTCGGCGATCTGCTTGTCCAGTTGCTGCTTCTCCAGGTCCAGTCGAGCCTGCTGCTGCTGCAACCGCTCCAGCCGGAACGCGTTCTCATTGATCTTGGTATTGACCGCCAGGATGCCCAGCACCCCACCGACCACCAGCACCACGATCAGCGCCGCGAAAGGCGCACGCGGCACCGAGATCGGCGGCGGCGGCGCCACCCGCAGTCGCGGTGGCCGGGCGCTGGTGGCGCTGGCGGCCTTCTCGACCGGCCGCAGCGCGGCGGTGCCCTGAGTCGGGAACTCGCGCGCCCCCCGGGCGCGAGTGTCCCCCTGCCGATTCGTTCGATCGATGCGTGGCGTACCGTTTCCGAGGCGCGGAGCCCGCTCCGCCGCGATCCGGCCCCCCGACCGCGGTGCGCGCTGCCCGCCGCCGGTGACGTCCCGGCGGTCGCGCTTGTCAATGCTCATGTCCCTCCCCCTCAACATCCGTCCCTCTAGCCGTCCCGGTGCCCCTGACCCCCCACGGATCAGGCGGACCCCGTGCCCGGTTGGTGCATTCCCTTCACCCGTCGGCGAGACCGTTCGCGGTCGGTCCGCCCCTGCTCTGTCGCGTTCGGGTCGAGTCGCTCCGCGGCCCGCAGCCGCACCGAGGCAGCCCGCGGGTTCGCGGCGACCTCCGCCTCCCCGGGCAGTTCGGCGCCCCGGCTGAGCAGCCGGAACGTCGGACCGGACCCGGGAAGCTCGACCGGGAGGTCAATCGGGCCCTTACTGCGGACCCGGTCCGTGAGGGCCGCCTTGGTGAGCCTGTCCTCCAGCGAGTGGTAGGACAGGACCACCATGCGACCGCCCACGGTCAGTGCGTCGAGTGCGAATGGCAACGCTGTCTCCAGCGCTGCCAGCTCTTTGTTTACCTCGATCCGTAAAGCCTGAAACGTTCTCTTTGCCGGGTGCCCGCCCGTTCGTCGGGCTGGTGCCGGAATGGAGTCCCGAACCAGCTCCGCCAGCAGCGCGGACGAGGTGATCCGGGCCCGTTCCCGCTGCCGGATGATCGCCGAGGCGATCCGACCGGCGAACTTCTCCTCGCCGTAGACCCGCAGCACCCGGGCCAGGTCCGGATGCGCGTACGTGTTGACCACCTCTTCGGCGGTCACCCCCCGGGTCTGGTCCATCCGCATGTCCAACGGCGCGTCCTGGGCGTACGCGAACCCCCGGTCGGGCGCGTCCAGCTGCAACGACGAGACACCCAGGTCGAACAGGACGCCGTCGATGGCCGGATAGCCCAGCCGGTCCAGTACGTCCGGCAACTCGTCGTAGACGGCGTGCTCCAGGTGCAGCCGATCGGCGAACCGGGCCAGCCGGACCCGCGCGTGAGCGAGCGCCTCGGTGTCCCGGTCGAGCCCGATCAGGACCGTCTCCGGATGTGCCTCGAGCACTGCCTCCGCATGCCCGGCCAGACCGAGCGTCGCGTCGACGTAGACCGTCCGGCCGCCTCGACCCAGCGCGGGGGCCAGCAGCTCGAGACACCGCTCGAGCAGCACCGGCACGTGCGTGCCGCGCAACTCCCCCATGATGACCCCCACTGGTTGAAACGTCCGTTCTTCTCGTGCGCCTGTCGTCGGACGGCGCTGCCGTCGTACCGCCAGATCCCCATCCGCTCCCGCCTGACACCGGACCGTCGCCCAATGTCTGGATCGTGCGCCTGGCACCGGGGAAGTGATGCCAGGAACTCGAAAGCGGCTGGAGATCTCGCAGTACGTCGGGCGCCGTTACCGCCCTACAGACCGCCGGGCAGCACCCCCTCCTCGATGTCGGCGAAGTCGTCTTCGCTCTCGGCGAGGTAGGTCTCCCAGGCGACCTTGTCCCAGATCTCCACCCGCGTGCTCGCGCCGATGACCACCAACTCGCGGTCCAGCGCGGCATAGGCCCGCAGGTGAGCCGGGATGGTCACCCGACCCTGCTTGTCCGGAACCTCGTCGTGCGCGCTGGCGAAGAAGACCCGGCTGTAGGCCCGGGCCGCCTTGTGGGTCATCGGCTGCGCGCGCAACTGCTCCGCGATCCGCTGGAACTCAGGGGTCGGGAAGACGTAGAGGCAGCGCTCCTGCCCTTTGGTGACCACGACACCCCCCGCCAGCTCATCCCGGAACTTGGCCGGAAGGATCAACCGGCCCTTTTCGTCCAGGCGCGGAGTGTGGGTGCCGAGAAACATCGGCCCAACCCCCTCGCCCTTGAGCGGCGTTCGCGGCGCCGCTGACCCCCCGGGCCGGTGAGCCCTCCCGGCCTCACCATTGGTCCCCACTCTACTCCACTTCCCTCCACCCGCAACCAAATTCGCCCGCGTGGCGCGGCCAACCCGGAGGCAAAACCGCACGTCACAAGGGGTGGAGCGCAGTGGAGGGCTCCGGCCGCCCCTCGGCGTGGTCCGCTTTCCGACATAGATCGACTCCGTCCGGGGGACGCCGACCCGGCCGCCCGCGCAGCCACCACGGCCGAACGGTTCACCGTCGGCGGCGATCTGGTGGGGCCGGCGGTCCGGTAACCTCGCTCGCGTGACGGACGCGAAAATGCCCCTACGGGCCAAGGTGGCCAGCTCCGTGTCACGGACCGCCGCGGCGCTCTCCCGGGCGGCCGGCCGTGGCGACGGTTCAGTGATCGGCGGGTGGATCGGCCTGAAGATCGACCCGGACCTGCTGGCTCACCTGTCGGCCGGGCGCGCCATCGCGCTCGTCTCCGGCACCAACGGCAAGACCACCACCACCCGGTTGACCTCCGCCGCGGTCGGCGTGCTCGGCCGGGTGGCCACCAACTCGTTCGGCGCCAACATGCCCAGCGGGCACACCTCCGCGCTGGCCAAGGCCGGCAGCACCCCGTACGCGGTGCTGGAGGTCGACGAGCACTACCTGGCGCAGGTCCTGGAGGCGACCGAGCCGCACGTGGTCGCGCTGCTCAACCTCTCCCGCGACCAGCTCGACCGCGCCAAGGAGGTCGCCATGATGGCGCAGCTCTGGCGCGCGGCGCTGGTCCGGCACACCGACGTACGGGTGGTGGCCAACGCCGACGACCCGCTGGTGGTGTGGGCCGCCACCCCACCGGGCGACCCCGCCCGGGGCATCAAGCCGCCGCACGTGACGTGGTTCAGTGCCGGCCAACGCTGGCACGACGACTCCTGGGTCTGCCCGGAGTGCGGCTCCACCATCCAGCGTTCCGGCGAGCAGTGGTGGTGCACCGGCTGCCCGCTGCGCCGACCGGAGCCGCACTGGGTCGTCGAGGACGAGGGCGTGCTCGACCCCACCGGCGCCTGGCACAAGGTCTCGCTCCAACTACCCGGCAAGGTCAACCTCGGCAACGCGGCGACCGCGCTGGCGGTGGCCGCCGAGTTCGGCGTCCGCCCGGTCGACGCGGTGTCCCGCCTCGGCATCGTCACCTCGGTGGCCGGCCGCTACGCGCAGGTCGACAAGGACGGGCGCAACATCCGGCTGCTGCTGGCCAAGAACCCGGCCAGCTGGCTGGAGGCGTTCGACATGGCCGACGACGCGCCGACCCTGCTCTCCATCAACGCGCGCGACCCCGACGGTCTGGACACCTCCTGGCTCTACGACGTCGACTTCGCCCCGCTCCGCGGCCGGCAGGTGTTGATCACTGGCGACCGGGCATACGACCTGGCGGTTCGACTCGACGTCAACGACGTGCCGTTCCAGCACGTCCGCACGTTCGACGACGCACTCCGGTCGGTCCCGCCCGGGCGGCTGGAGGTCATCGCGAACTACACCGCGTTCCAGGACATCCGAGCGGAGTTGGACCGTGTCATCTGAGAGTCTGCGCATCGTCTGGATCTACCCCGACCTGCTCTCCACCTACGGAGACCGGGGCAACGCCCTGATCCTCGCCCGGCGGGCCCGTCAGCGCGGGATGCCGGTCGAGGTGTTGGAGGTCCGCTCCGACCAGCGGCTGCCCGCGACCGCCGACATCTACCTGGTCGGTGGCGGCGAGGACGGCCCGCAGGCGCTCGGCGCCCAGCGGCTGCTCGCCGACGGCGGCCTGCACCGCGCCGTCGCGCAGGGCTCGGTCGTGTTCGGCGTCTGCGCCGGCTACCAACTGCTCGGCACCTCGTTCTTCGCCAAGGGTGTGCAGTGCCGCGGGCTGGAGCTGCTCGACCTGCAGTCCGACCGGGGCGAGAGCCGGGCCGTGGGCGAGCTGGCCGGTGAGATCGACCCCCGGCTGGGCCTGCCGCCGCTGACCGGTTTCGAGAACCACGGCGGCCGCACCCACCTCGGTCCGGAGGTCTCCCCGCTGGCCCGGGTCACCGCCGGGGTGGGCAACGACGGCGCCACCGAGGGCGCCTGGCGCGGCAAGCTGCTGGGCACCTACTCACACGGGCCGGCGCTGGCGCGCAACCCGGCCCTGGCCGACCTGCTGCTGCGCTGGGCCACCGGGGCACACCAGCTCCCGCCGTTGGACGACACCTGGTCGGACCGGCTCCGCAACGAGCGCCGCTCCGCGGTGGCCGCCGCCCGGGCATGATCCGTGCCGTCCGGCGGCTGCTCCGGCAGCCGTCGGCCGCCCGATTCGCCCTGCTCGTCCTGCTGATCGGCGCGTGCGGGTTACTGCTGCTGCTGGTGCCCCGGCCGGATCCGGCGCAGTTGCCGCTGATCGCCGACCGGCTGGGCGACCTCGCCCCGGTGGCGGCGATCCTCGGTGGTGCGCTGCTGCTGGTCGCGCTGGTGCCCCGGACCTTCATCACACTCGCCGCCGGGGCGATCTTCGGCCCGCTGGAGGGCGCCGCGTACGCCCTGGGCGCCGCGCTGGTGGCCGCGGCGATCGGGTTCACTGTCGGCCGGTTGCTCGGTCGGGAGTTCGTAGCCGAACGGGTTCGCGGTCGCCTGGCCCGCCTCGACGGTTGGTTCGCCCGGCAGAGCGTGCTCGGTGTGGTCACCGTCCGGCTGCTGCCGATCGCCGGCTTCGGCCTGGTCAGCTACGGCTACGGCACGACCGGCGCCCGAGTGCTGCCGTTCCTGGCCGGAAGCGTGATCGCGTCCGCGCCCACCGCCTTCGGCTACGCGGCGATCGGCGCGGCGGTCAGCTCCCCCGGCCACGTCAACTGGTACGCCGCCGCCCCGGCCAGCCTCGGCCTGATCGCCAGCCTGGTCCTCGTCCACCAGTGGTGGCGCGCCGAACGCCGCCGCCGCACCATGCCCGTCTGACCCGCGGCGGAAAGCCGAGCAGACCGGCCTGCTCGTGACCGCCGGAGCGCAACCGCCCGGCGGCTGGTCGAGCCGGTTGCGCGGTGACCGGCGGGGGATGCCCCGGAGAGCGTGATGACTCAGAGGCATATTGATGCCTCTGAGTCATCACGCTCAACGCGGTGCCCGCCTCCGTGGACGTCACGGTGCCCTGATCGACTGCGGGTCAGGCGACTACCGAGACCATTCGGCCCTTGACCACGATGACCTTGCGGGGCTCCTTGCCGGCCAGGGTCGCGGCCACCGCGTCCAGGGCCGCCGCGCGGACGGTCTCCTCGGCGGCGTCTGCGGGGACCTCGATGCGGCCACGGACCTTGCCGTTGACCTGCACCGGGTAGGTCACCGTGTCGGCCACCAGCAGCGCCGGGTCCGCGGTCGGAAAGTCCGCGTACGTCAGCGAGGTGTCGTGGCCCAGCTTGCGCCACAGCTCCTCGGCCAGGTGCGGGGCGAACGGCGCCACCATCAGCACCAGCGGCTCGGCCACCTCGCGGGGCGTGGCCGACAGTCGGGTCAGCCCGTTGGTCAGCTCGATCAGCTTGGCGATCGCCGTGTTGAACCGGATGTCGTCCATGTCGCCACGAACCCCGTCGATCACCTTGTGCAGCAACCGGCGGGTCGCCTCGTCGGCCGGGTCCTCGGTGACCCGCAGGGCGCCGGTCTGCTCGTCGACGACAGCCCGCCACACCCGCTGCAGGAACCGGTACGAGCCGACCACCGCCCGGGTCTCCCAGGGGCGGGAGACCTCCAGCGGGCCCATCGACATCTCGTACACCCGGAAGGTGTCCGCGCCGTAGGCGGCGCACATGTCGTCGGGGGTCACCACGTTCTTCAGCGACTTGCCCATCTTGCCGTACTCGCGGTTGACCGTCAGGTCGCCCAGGTAGTAGGCGCCGTCGCGCTCCATGACCTCCTCGGCCTGCACGTAGCTGCCGCGCGAGTCGGTGTACGCGTACGCCTGGATCATGCCCTGGTTGAACAGCTTGCGGAACGGCTCGAACGACGACACGTGCCCCAGGTCGAACAGCACCTTGTGCCAGAACCGCGCGTACAGCAGGTGCAGCACGGCGTGCTCGGCGCCACCGACGTACAGGTCGGTGCCCCCGCAGTCGCCGTCGGCGCGCGGGCCCATCCAGTACTGCTCGTTCTCCGCGTCGACGAACCGCTCGCTGTTGGTCGGGTCCAGGTAGCGCAGCTCGTACCAGCAGGAGCCGGCCCACTGCGGCATCACGTTGGTTTCCCGGGTGTAGCGCTTCGGCCCGTCACCCAGGTCCAGTTCGACCTCGACCCAGTCGCGCCGCCGCGACAGCGGGGTCTCCGGGTTGCTGTTGGCGTCGTCGGCGTCGAACGTCTTCGGGGAGAAGTCGTCGACCTCCGGCAGCTCGACCGGCAGCATCTCCTCCGGCAGGGCGATCGCCGCGCCGGTCTCGTCGTAGACGATCGGGAACGGTTCGCCCCAGTACCGCTGCCGGGAGAACAGCCAGTCGCGCAGCCGGTAGGTCACCGCGCCGGTGCCGTGCCCGTTCGCCTCCAGCCAGGCGATGGTCGCCGCCTTGGCGTCGGCGACCCCCAGGCCGTTCAGGTCCAGGCCGCGCTCGGGCGCGGCGCTGTTGATGGCCGGGCCGTCACCGGTGTACGCCTTGCCGTCGAAGCCCTCCGCCGGCTGCACGGTACGGACGATGGGCAGCTCGAAGACCTCGGCGAACGCCCAGTCCCGCTCGTCCTGCGCCGGCACCGCCATGATCGCGCCGGTGCCGTAGCCGGCCAGCACGTAGTCGGCGATGAAGATCGGGATCTGCCCGCCGGTGACCGGGTTGGTGGCGTACGCGCCGATGAAGACGCCGGTCTTCTCCTTGGTGTCGGACTGCCGCTCGACGTCGGTCTTGGCGGCCGCCGCCTTGCGGTACGCCTCGACGGCCTCCCGGGGGCTGGCGTGCCCGCCGGTCCAGGCGTCCCTCGTGCCGTCCGGCCAGTTGGCCGGCGCCAGCGTGTCGACCAGCTCGTGCTCGGGCGCCAGCACCATGTAGGTGGCGCCGAAGACGGTGTCCGGGCGGGTCGTGAACACCCGCACCGGCGCCGCGCTGGTCGGGAAGTCGATGTGGGCACCGGTGGAGCGGCCGATCCAGTTGCGCTGCATCAGCTTGATCGGCTCGGGCCAGTCCAGGCTGTCCAGGTCGTCCAGCAGCCGGTCACCGTAGGCGGTGATGCGCATCTTCCACTGCTTCAGGTTGCGCTTGAAGACCGGGAAGTTGCCCCGGTCGGAGCGGCCGTCGGCGGTGACCTCCTCGTTGGCCAGCACGGTGCCCAGCCCCGGGCACCAGTTCACCGGCGCCTGCGAGACGTACGCCAGACGGTGGTCGTCGACGACCTGGCGGCGCTCGGCGACGCTCAGCTCGGCCCAGGCGCGGCCGTCCGGTGTGGACCGGTTACCGCCCTCGAACTCGGCGATCAGCTCGGCGATCGGACGGGCCCGGTTGGCGTCGCGGTCGTACCAGGAGTTGAAGATCTGCAGGAAGATCCACTGGGTCCAGCGGTAGAAGTCGGTGTCGATGGTGGCCACCGAGCGGCGCTCGTCGTGCGCCAGCCCCAGCCGGCGCAGCTGCGCCTTGTACCGCTCGATGTTCGCGACGGTGGTGGTCCGGGGGTGGGTGCCGGTCTGCACCGCGTACTGCTCGGCGGGCAGTCCGAACGCGTCGAAGCCCATCGCGTGCAGCACGTTGCGGCCGGCCATCCGCTGGTAGCGGGCGTAGCAGTCGGTGCCGATGTAGCCCAGTGGGTGGCCGACGTGCAGGCCCGCTCCGGAGGGGTACGGGAACATGTCCAGCACGTACAGCTTCTCCGCGCCCGCGCGCGGGTGGGTCGGGTCGGCCAGCGGGCCGGTCGGGTTCGGTGCGTGGAAGGTGCCCTCGCGCGCCCAGGTGTCCTGCCAACGAATCTCGATCTCGTCGGCCAGGGCCGCGGTGTACCGGAACGGGGGAATGTCGCCCGCCGGTGCGGCTGCCTCACTCATCGTCTCTCCTCGCTTCGCTTCGCTTCGTCTCGGCGCCACCGGGCCGGGCCGGCGGCGGGCACAAAAAAGCCCCTCGCGCAGGAGGGGCCGCCGTGCTGTCGCTGGGTTCAGCGCATCAGCACGGCCCGGTAAGAAGCAGGAAGACTCCGGCCATGTCCCGCAGTGTACCTCTTCCGCGGTTCGCCCTGCCGGCCCCCGGGCCTGTCGAACCCCGTTCCCCCGAGCTGGCGAATATCGGTGCGTAACCGACGGACTACCTGCGGGGGTCGGCGATAACGACAAACATGGTTAGCCTGAGAGACTAGTGAGATTCCTGCGGCAAACGAGGCTCGACGTCGCGAACCCAACGGCGGGTCCAGGTGCTCTCTAGAGAGCTGCCGTGACGGCGACGAGGAGGAGGCCCGTGACACAACAGACCTGGGACGAGGTGGGCGGCTTGTTGCCGCACGACGAGTTCCGCGCCGCCAGCGAGGCCATCGTGGCCAACATCGAGCAGGTCATCGAGGGTAAGACCGCCACCGTGCGGCTCGCCCTGGCCGTCCTGCTCGCCGAGGGTCACCTCCTGATCGAAGACGTCCCGGGTGTCGGCAAGACCAAGCTTGCCAAGGCCCTCGCGCGGTCCATCGACTGCACCGTGCGGCGCATCCAGTTCACCCCCGACCTGCTGCCCAGCGACGTCACCGGGGTCAGCGTCTACAACCAGGAGACGCACGACTTCGAGTTCCGTCCCGGTGCCGTGTTCGCCAACCTGGTGGTCGGCGACGAGATCAACCGGGCCTCGCCGAAGACCCAGTCGGCGTTGCTGGAGTGCATGGAGGAGCGCCAGGTCACCGTCGACGGCGTGACGTACCAGCTCCAGACCCCGTTCATGGTGATCGCCACCCAGAACCCGATCGAGATGGAGGGGACCTATCCGCTGCCGGAGGCGCAGCGCGACCGGTTCACCGCCCGCATCGCGATGGGTTACCCGGACTCCAACGCCGAGCTGGCCATGCTCGACGGGCACGGCGCCACCGACCCGCTGCACGAGCTGCGCGCGGTCTCCGACGCGGCCATCGTCCGGCAGCTGATCGCCACCGTCCGGCAGGTGCACGTCGCCGACGCGGTCAAGCAGTACGCGATCGACCTGGTCACCGCCACCCGCGAGGCCCCCGACCTGCGGCTCGGCGCGTCCCCCCGGGCAACCCTGCAACTGTTGCGCACCGCCCGGGCGGTCGCCGCCCTGGAGGGCCGCGACTACGTCCTTCCCGACGACCTTCAGGCCCTGGCGGTGCCGGTGCTCGCCCACCGGATCATCCCGACCGCCGACGCGCAGCTCGCCCGGCGCACCACCGACGCGATCGTCTCCGAGCTGGTGCACCGCCTGCCGCTGCCACACGACCGGCAGCGCAACCCGTACGACACCCGACCCCCCGCCACCGGCAACGGTCGCGCACCCTACGAGCCGCGGAGGCCATGACGTGCGTGCCGGGCTACGCGGGCTGACCACCCGCGGGCGGTCCTTCCTCGCCGCCGCTGTCGCGGCGGCGATCTCGGCCGGCATCCTCGGCGAGAAGGACCTGCTCCGGGTGGCTGTGCTGTTGGCCATCCTGCCGTTGCTGGCCGCCGCCTACGTCGGGCGGAGCCGCTACAAGCTGGCCTGCAACCGTTCGCTGGACCCGCACCGGGTTCCGGTCGGCGCCAACTCCCGGGTGGTGCTGCGCCTACAGAACCTGTCCCGGCTGCCGACCGGCACCCTGCTCCTGGAGGACCGGCTGCCCTACGCGTTGGGCAGCCGGCCCCGGGTGGTGTTGGAGCGCCTCGGCGCGCACCAGGCCAGCTCCGTGGCGTACACGGTGCGGGCCGACGTGCGGGGTCGCTACGACGTGGGCCCGCTGGTCGTCCGGATGACCGACCCGTTCGGCCTGTGCGAGCTCACCCGCTCCTTCCCCAGCACCGACCACCTGACGGTCATCCCGCAGGTCACCCCACTGCCGTCGGTCCGGCTCCCCGGGGAGTACGCGGGCAGCGGGGACAGTCGGGCCCGCTCGGTGGCGGTGCACGGCGAGGACGACGCGGCGACCCGGGAGTACCGGCGCGGCGACGACCTGCGCCGGGTGCACTGGAAGTCCACAGCGCGCACCGGTGAGCTGATGGTGCGCCGCGAGGAGCAGCCGTGGGAGAGCCGGGCCACAGTCGTCCTGGACACCCGGGCGTACGGCCACCGGGGCGAGGGGCCGACGGCCAGTTTCGAGTGGTCCGTCTCGGCCGCCGCCAGCATCGCCGTCCACCTGCGGCAGGCCGGTTACAAGTTGCGCCTGGTCACCGGCTCGGGGGCAGATGTGGACGCCTCTGAGGCCGGCGGGGACGGCGCGCTGCTCGACCACCTCGCGGAGGTCCGACTGGATCAGCGCGCCGAGGTCACCGGTCTCGTGCAGCGGGTCCGCCAGCGCGCCGACGGCGGTCTGATCATCGGCCTGTTCGGCACTGTGAGCGTCGCCGAGGCGGAGCTGCTGGCCGGGCTGCGGGGCAACGGCGCCACCTGTGTCGGCTTCCTGCTGAACAGCTCCACCTGGCTCAGCCTGCCGGAGAAGGCGCGGGCCGAGGCGGAGCACGCCCACGCCGCCGCCGTCCTCGCCATGGTGCGGAGTGGCTGGCGGGTGGTCGGCGTCGACCACGGCGGCCGGCTGCCGGCGCTGTGGCCGCAGGTCGGTCGGGGCGCCCAGGGGTTCGCCCTGCGGGCCGCGCTGGCCGAGACGGTCGCCGGCGGTGTGCGATGAACGGAAGGCTCCCCTCATGATCAGCAGTCGGAACATCGGCATGGTGGCCGCCGCTGCCACGCTGCTGGCCGCCGCGCCGCTGTCGGCCATCTTCCAGGGCTGGACGTGGTTGATCGAGTCCATCATCGCGGTCGCCGTGGTGGCCGGGGTGGCCGCGCTGACCCGCCTAGCCCGGGCACCACTGTGGGGTCAGGTGCTGGGCATGCTGGCCGGCCTGATGCTCGCCCTGACCTGGTTGTTCCCCAGCGGCCAGGAGTTGCTCGCGATCCTGCCCACCCCGGGCACGTTCGCGTACTTCGGTGACCTGCTCGCCGGCTCCATGCAGGACATGCGCTCGTACGGGGTCGAGGTCCCGGACACTGACCCGCTGCTGTTCATCGCCGTGCTCGGCGTCGGCGGGGTCGCCGTGCTGGTCGACGTACTGGCCGTGGGGCTGCGCCGGCCCGCACTGGCCGGGCTGCCGATGCTCGCCATCTACTCGGTGCCGGTCGCCGTCTACGTGGACAGCGTTCCCGCGGTGCCGTTCGTGGTGGGCGCCGCCGGTTACCTCTGGCTGCTGGTCACCGACAACGTCGACCGGGTGCGCCGCTTCGGGCGCCGGTTCACCGGTGATGGCCGCGACGTCGACGTGTGGGAGGCCTCTCCGTTGGCGTCCGCCGGCCGCCGGCTCGCGGCGGTCGGGGTGGCCCTGGCGGTGGTGCTGCCGCTGGCGGTGCCCGGCATGACCGGCGGGCTGCTCGACTCGCTCAGCCGGGGGCCGGGCAACGGATCCGGCAACGGGTCCGGCTCGGGCGGCACGTCCGGTCGGATCGACCTGTTCGCCTCGCTCGCCGGTCAGCTCAACCAGTCCCAGGTGGCCGATCTGGTCAAGGTGAAGACGTCCGAGCAGAGCCCGTTCTACCTGCGCTACGCGGTCGCCGACGAGCTTCGCCCCGCTGGTTTCCAGGCGCGCAACCCCAGCGGCCGAACGGTCAACGGGGACCTGCCGAACCCGGCCGACCGGGCCGGTCCAGGCGTGCAGCAGACCACCTACCAGGCGACCGTCGAGGTCACCAAGAGCCTGAGCATGTCGCTGATGCCGGTGTACGCCGAGCCGACCAGCGCCGACGACCTCAGCGACAACTGGCTCTACGACGCCAACCAGCAGGTCGTCTTCTCCAACCGGGAGAACTCCCGCGGTCGGAAGTACTCCTTCGACTACGTCCGCTCGACCTTCACGCCCGACGCGTTGCGGACCACGAAGCCACTGCCGACCGAACACCCCATACGCCGACAGATGACCGCCACCCCCGGGCCGGTGCCCGAGGTGGAGGAGCTGGTCCAGGGGCTGATCGAGGGCAAGCGCACGGAGTACGACAGGGTGCTGTCGATCTACCGGCACTTCTCGGCGGACAACGGATTCAAGTACCAGCTGAGCACCGAGAGCGGCAGCAGCGGTCAGGACATCGTCAACTTTCTGACCAACAAGGTCGGCTACTGCCAGCAGTACGCCGCCGCGATGGCCTGGCTGGTCCGCGCGGCCGGCATCCCGGCCCGGGTGGCGTTCGGGTTCACCAACGGCAGCAAGCGCGACGGCGACACCATCACGCTGACCAACCTCAACCTGCACGCCTGGACCGAGGTCTACTTCGACAAGGCCGGTTGGGTGCCGTTCGACGCCACCCCGGCGTACGGGGTGCCTGGCTCCACGCGGTCGGCCTGGGCACCGGACATCGACGCGCCGGAGGCGACCAGCCCGAGCAGCGAAGCCCCGGGCGCGCCGACGGAGCCGGGAGCCTCGGCCGGGCCGTCCGACGTCGACAACGCCGACCGGGACACCGACGACGGGCTCGCTCTCGGCGGGACGACGCCGAACGAGCAACCGCCGGTCTGGCCCTGGTGGGCAGCGGGTGTGGTGGCCCTGCTGCTGCTGCTCGCGGTGCCCGCGCTGCGCCGCATGGCCCTGCGCCGCCGACGCGGTGGCAGCGCGGTGAGCCCGGCGATGGCTTCCGCCATTGTCGACGGCGACAGCGAGCCAGGGGCACGTCCGGTGGTGGTCAGCGTGGACGCCAACCGGGCCCGCGCCGACGCGCACGCCGCCTGGGCGGAGCTGCTCGACACGCTGGTGGACTTCCGGGTCCCGGTCGATCCGACCGAGACGCCCAGGGCGACAGCGGACCGGCTCGTCCGGGAGGCCCTCGACGATGAGGACGCGATCGGTTCGGCGCGGCTGCTCGGCCGGGCGGAGGAGCGGGCTCGCTACGCGCGGGATCCGCTGACCGGTGAGCTGTTGGTGCCGGCGCTACGCGCGGTCCGTGGGGCGCTCGCCACGCGGGCGGACCGACGGACCCGCCTGCTCGCCGCCGTGCTGCCGCCGTCGGTGCTGCTGCGTTGGCGCACCGCCATGGCCGACAGGTCCGGCCGAATGGTGGCGCTCACCGGGCAGGCCCGGTACCGACTGCTGCGGTGGAACCCTCGACGGCTGCTGGCCGACCGGGCCGCTCGCTGACCGACCAGTTCCAGGTCCGGGGCGGCGGCCACCACCGCCGCCCCACCCCGCCTCAGCCGCCGCCTTCCCAAGGTCGTGCTCGGTCCAGGAAAGAGAGGCCCCTCCCCTCGCGCACGAGGTCACTACTCCCAGGATCGAGCACGATCATGGGGGAGAGGGCGCAGCGGAGAAGGCGCGCATGGCAGAGGGCGCGCGGATACGACGGAGGTCGCCGGGGGCCTGGTGCCCGGCGACCGCTCGTCGCGGCGTACGGCCCGCCTCAGCGGCGGGACCGGCTCAGCGGTGCCCCTCCGGGCGCTGCCGCCACCTGTCCTCCATGCGGTCCAGGATTGACGACCGGCGACCGGATCGGCCACCGCGGGGACGACGACGACTCGTCGTGCCGCCCACCACGTGCAGGTCGGGTGACTGCGCCCGTCGGTGCGACTGCACCGCGAACGCGGCCGACGCCAGCATGACGACGAAGCCCGCCACCGCCAGTGGTGGAGTCTTGATCACCGCGCCATAGACCAGTAGAGCCAAGCCAGCGATGATGACGCCGGCGGCGACGAGCAGGCGACGCCGCGCATGGAAGCGCGGATCGCTGGCGCGCACGGCCGAGGCGAATTTGGGGTCCTCGGCAAGCGACCGCTCGATCTGCTCGAACAGCCGCTGCTCGTGCTCCGAGAGCGGCACGGCACTCCTCCCCGGTCACGTTGGTCGGGCCCACTCGGGCCGACAGACCGTGGCAGCCAACCGGCTGCTTACCCGCAAGTCTACGAGGGGGGTCGCGCGTCGGAAAGCGGGACGACCTATGGGCGGGGTGGATTTTCGTTTCGACGGGGATCACGGTCGCCCATCAGACTGGCCGGACCTATGACGGACCGCCCGAAACGGGCAGCGGCGGCGTCCGCGGCAGCTTCCGCTTCGCGCCAGCCACGCTCGGGCGCGCCGAGGGTGAGTTGCCGGGGAGCGCCCTGCGCCGGGGCGAGCCCTTCCACCCGGACACCGACGAGTCGGATCCGCTCGGCCGGGTCCAACGCGGTGTAGAGCGCCCAGACGGTGTCGAACATCTCGCGGGCGGTGTCGGTGGGAACGTCGAGGGTGCGAGATCGGCTGACGGTGCGGAAGTCGGCCAGCCGGACCTTGAGTGAGACGGTGCGCCCGACCTGGCCGGAGCCGCGCAACCGGACACCGACCTTCGCGCTGAGCGCGAGCAACGCACGGCGGATCTCCAACGGGTCGGCCACGTCGACGTCGAAGGTCACCTCGGCGCCGATCGACTTGTCGACGTGCTCGGGGCTGACCCCGCGCGGGTCGCGCCCCCAGGCCAACTCGTGCAGGTGCGACGCCGAGGCGGCACCGACGGCCCGGCGGAGCATGCCCACCGGAGCCTCGGCGAGGTCGCCGACGGTGGTGAGGCCGAGCCGGCGTAGCGCCTCGGCGGCGCGCTCCCCCACCCCCCACAGGGCGTCCACCGGCAGCGGGTGCAGGAAGTCGAGCACCTGCCCCGGGGGGACGACCAGCATGCCGTCCGGCTTGGCCCGGGTGGAACCCAGCTTGGCCACGAACTTGGTCGGTGCCACCCCGACCGAGCAGGTCAGCGCCTGCTCGTCGGCGACCCGGCGACGGATCAGCCGGGCGATGGTGGCCGGGGAGCCGAAGAGCCGACGGGCGCCGGTCACGTCGAGGAACGCCTCGTCGAGGGAGAGCGGCTCGACCAGCGGCGTGACGTCCCGGAAGATCTGCATGACGGCCCGGGAGGCGGCCGTGTAGGCGGAGAAATCCGGTGGCAGGTAGACCGCGTGGGGGCAGCGGGCCCGGGCCTGACTGGTCGGCATCGCGCTGCGGACGCCGTACCGGCGGGCCTCGTAGCTGGCCGAGCTGACCACCCCGCGCGGGCCGACGCCGCCGACGACCACCGGCCGGCCGCGCAGCTCGGGGCGACGGCGCACCTCGACGGCGGCGAAGAAGGCGTCCATGTCGACGTGCAGGATCGGGCTGGCGGAGTCGTCGGCGTCCGGCCCGAAGCGCGGATCGTCGCCCCGGGGCAACGATTGGCTGCGGCCCATCCCGGCAGGTTAACCCGGGGGTGCGACACCACCATCGGCCAGCGGGCCGAACCGTCCCCGGGTCAGCCCCGCACGACCAGCAGCGGCACTGTCAGCTCCGCGGCGGTGTCCGACCCGTGGTAGGCCACCAACTTCGACGCCATCGGCCGCTCGGTGCGGCTGGCCATGACCGCGTACGTGTCGTTGCAGATCACCACCACGTCGCCGATCCGGCCCAGGTGCTCCTCGGGCACCGGCCCGAACCAGCCGGAGGCCACCACCTCGTCGCGGGTTCGTACCCGGGCGGTGGCGCCCAGCACCTCCGACCAGGCGGCCCGCACGTCGTCGACAGCGCCCGGCTCGACGTGCAGGTAGCGCACCCGGGCCTCGCCGGCCACCAGCCGCACGCCGGTCCGCAGCCGCGGATCGGTGTCCAGGTCGAAGCGGTGCGCGGCAGGGATGTCGAGCTGCCCGTGGTCGGCGGTCACCAGCAGCGCCGCGTCCGGCGGCAGCCCGTCGACCAGTCGGGCGACCAGGGCGTCCACCTCGGCGGCGGCGGCCCGCCAGGGCGCCGAGTCGACGCCGCTGAGGTGGCCGTGCCGGTCCAGGTCGGCGTGGTAGCCGGAGACCAGTGTGGGCCCGGCCCCGGCGGCCAGCGCGGTCAGCATGGCGGTGGCCACAGCGTCCCCGCCGGCGGCGCCCCGGAAGTCGCCACCCCGGTTGGCGGCCACTGTCAACCCACTGCCGCCGAACTCCGGCCGGCTCACCACGCTCGTCGTCACCCCGGCGGCGCGGGCCCGCTCCAACTGGGTGGGCACCGGCTGCCAGCGCAACGGCGACGGATCGGCGGCCCAGTCGGTGTGGGTGAGCACCCGATCGGTGCCGGGCACCCGCACGGTGAAGCCGAGCACCCCGTGGGCGCCCGGCGCGACACCGGTGCCCAGTGACACCAGGCTGGTCGGGGTGGTGGACGGGAAACCGGCGATGAGCGGCCGGGCCACCGTCGCGGCGAGCCCGGCGACAGTCGGCGCGTACGGCGCCGCGGTCGGTAGCTGGTACCAGCCGAGCCCGTCGACGAGCAGCACGGCGATCCGGCGTACCCCGGTCAGCTCGGGCCGGAGCCCGAGCGGGTCGGTCGAGCCGGGCACCCCCAGCACGGCCAGCGCGCTGGGCAGCACATCGGCGAGACGCCCACCGCCGTGGTCCGGCCCGAGGATCTCCAGCGGCGCCGGCCGGCCACCGGGGCCGGCGATCATGCCGGCCGGCGGGCGAACAGGTGCAGTTGGGCGGCCAGGTCCCGGTACGGCGGTTGGGCGGCCAGCGCACGTTCCAGTTCGACCACGGCGGCGGACTGCCCGTCAGCGACCGCGGCCGGCAGCAGGTCGGCCAGCACGCGTACCCCGTGGATCTCCTCGACCACCAGCCCGGCGGCGCCGAGCAGCGCGGCGGCGCCGGGGGCGTCGTAGCGTCGGCGCAGCGTGTCACGCGGGCCGGCGGTGCCGGCCGGATCGGCGGCCAGGGTGGTCGCGACGTCCAGGTGCCCGTTCATCGCGCGGCCCAGCACGGCGGCGGCCCGGCCGGCCACCAGCACACTGGCCGCGCCGCCCGGGCGCAGCGCGGTGGCCAGCGCGGCCACCACCGGCGCCGGGTCGTCCACCACCTCCAGGACGGCGTGGCAGAGCACCAGGTCGACGCCGGCCGGCTCGACCAGCCCGGCGAGGGCGTCACCGTCGCCCTGCACGGCGGCGATCCGGTCGGCCACCCCGGCCTCGGCGGCACGGCGGGTGAGCGCGGCGAGCGCGTCGGGGCTGGCGTCGACGACTGTGACCCGATGCCCGGCACGGGCCAGCGGAACGGCGAAACCGCCGGTGCCGCCGCCCACGTCCAGCACTGTGAGCTCGGCGTCGCCGCGCCGGTCCAGCTCGGCGCGGAGCACCGACCAGATCACGGCGGTGCGGGGTGTCAGCGGCGGCTCGGCGAACCGGCCTCGGGTCTGCTCCACCCGGCCGAGCCTAGTCACCCGGCCCGGTGGTGGTGCGGGCGTGTGGTGGGCGCGCCCACCACACGCCCGATCGGTGCGTGGGGCGGCGGTCGGTCAGGCCTCGGCGCCCTCGGTCTCGTCCTCCGCCCGGGACCGGCGCTCGTTGGCCACCGGACCGTTCGTCACCTCGTACTCGCGGGGGTCGGCGAGGTGCGACGGCACCCAGCCCGTGCCCAGTCGGGTCCGCCGGGCGTTGGCGATTCCACCGGTGTACGCGTGATTTCCCGTCACTGTTGTTCCCCCTCACGGATCACGGGCCGCTCTGCCCGCTCGGGACGAGTCTCCCGCTCGACGGCTCGGGAAACCGTAATGTGGATCACTGAATCAGCGGAAGTCACGGGAGGCCGGACTCACTGGTGGCTCGATGGCGTCCAGCCGGTCGGCGACCAGGTTGGTCACCCCCTCGTGCCGCTGCAACCGACCCCGGACCACCAGCGCGGCGCTGGTCCGCGCCACCCGCCGGTAGCGCTGCCACAGCCCCGGCGAACAGGTGACGTTGAGCATCCCCGTCTCGTCCTCCAGGTTGAGGAAGGTGACCCCGCCCGCGGTCGCCGGGCGTTGCCGGTGGGTGACGATGCCACCGACCCGGATCCGTTGCCCCGGCTCCACCCGGCCGAGCCGGGCGATCGGCACCGCGCCGAGCACGTCGAGCTGCCCCCGGATGAACCGGGCGGGATGGCTCTCCGGCGACAACCCGGTGGCCCACACGTCGGCGACCAGCCGGTCCACCGCCTCCATCCCGGGCAGCGTGGGCGCCGCCGCGCCGGTCACCGTGCCGGGCAGCCGACCCGGTCGGTCCTGGGCCGCCGCACCGGCGGCCCACAGCGCCTGCCGCCGGCTCAGCCCGAAACAGGCGAAGGCGTCCGCGGTGGCCAACGCCTCCAGCTGCGCGGCGGTGACACCGAGCCGCCGGGCCACATCCGGCATGTCCCGGTACGGCCCACCGGCGACCCGTTCGGCCTCGATCCGTTCGGCCACGTCGGCGCCGAGGGTCCGCACACTGGACAGGCCGAGCCGGACGGCGGGGCCGCCCAGCCCCCAGGCGTGCGGCGGCTCCCCCGGCCCGCTGCCCCACCGGGTCTCCGGGGTGGACTCCAGCACCGCCAGAGCCCCGCTGGCGTTGATGTCCGGACGACGGACCTCCACCCCGTGCCGGCGGGCGTCGTCGACCAGGGTCTGCGGCGAGTAGAAACCCATCGGCTGGGCGTTGAGCAGCGCGGCCAGGAACGGCGCCGGGTGGTAACGCTTGAGCCAGGAGCTGGCGTAGACCAGGTAGGCGAAGCTCATCGCGTGGCTCTCCGGGAAGCCGTAGCTGGCGAACGCGGTGAGCTTGCGGTAGACGTCGTCGGCCAGCTCACCGGTGATGCCCCGCTCGGCCATCCCGGCGTAGAGCCGGTCGGCGATCCGGGTCATCCGCTCGACCGACCGTTTCGCGCCCATCGCCCGGCGCAACTGGTCGGCCTCGGCCGCGTCGAAGCCGGCCAGGTCGATGGCGAGCTGCATCAGCTGCTCCTGGAACAACGGCACGCCCAGGGTCTTCTCCAGGGCGTTGCGCATCAGTGGGTGCGCGAAGGTCACCGGCTCCTGGCCGTTCTTGCGGCGGATGAACGGGTGCACCGAACCACCCTGGATCGGGCCGGGGCGGATCAGCGCCACCTCGACCACCAGGTCGTAGAACTCGCGGGGCTTGAGCCGGGGCAGGGTGGCCATCTGGGCCCGGCTCTCCACCTGGAACACCCCGACCGAGTCGGCCCGGCAGAGCATGTCGTAGACCTCCGGGTCGTCCAGGGTCATGTCGCCCAGGTCCAGCCGGGACCCGATCATGTCGTAGCCGTAGTGCAGGGCGGAGAGCATGCCCAGGCCGAGCAGGTCGAACTTGACCAGGCCCACCGCGGCGCAGTCGTCCTTGTCCCATTGCAGGACGCTGCGCCCGGGCATCCGCCCCCACTCCACCGGGCAGACCTCGATCACCGGTCGGTCGCAGATCACCATGCCACCGGAGTGGATGCCCAGGTGCCGCGGGAACGTCTGCAACTCGTTGGCGTACTCCACCACCTGCTCGGGGATGTTCTCGACATCGACAGTGGCGACCGACCCCCACCTGTCGATCTGCTTGCTCCAGGCGTCCTGCTGCCCCGGCGAGTAGCCGAACGCCTTGGCCACGTCCCGCACGGCCGACCGGGGCCGGTAGGAGATGACGTTGGCGACCTGGGCGGCGTGCTCCCGGCCGTAGCGGGTGTAGACGTGCTGGATCACCTCCTCCCGACGGTCGGACTCGATGTCCACGTCGATGTCGGGTGGGCCGTCCCGTTCCGGAGCGAGGAACCGCTCGAAGAGCAGTTGGTGCCGGACCGCGTCCACATTGGTGATCCGCAACGCGTAACAGACCGCCGAGTTGGCCGCCGAACCCCGACCCTGGCAGTAGATGTCCTGGTCACGGCAGAACGTGACGATGTCGTAGACCACCAGGAAGTAGCCGGGGAAACCCAGCTCCTCGATCATGTTCAGTTCGTGGTCGAGTTGCGCGTACGCCGTCGGGTGCGCCTGCGGCGGCCCGTAGCGCTCGTGCGCCCCGTCAGCTGTCAGCTTCCGCAGCCAGCTCATCTCGGTGTGCCCCGGCGGCACCGGGTACGCCGGTAGCTGCGGCGCGACGAGCTGGAGGTCGAAGGCCAACTCGGCGCCGAACTCGGCGGCCCGCGCCACCGCACCCGGGTACGCGGCGAACCGGGCCGCCATCTCCGCGCCACTGCGCAGGTGGGCGGTGGCCGCCGCGGGCAACCAGCCGTCGATCTCGTCCAGGCTGCGTCGGGCCCGGACCGCGGCGACGGTGGTGGCCAGCCGACGCCGGCCGGGGCTGGCGTAGTGCACGTTGTTGCTGGCCACCGTCGGCAACCCGGCCGCGGCGGCCAGCTCGGCGAGCGCGTCGTTACGGTCGGCGTCGATGGGGTGACCGTGGTCGGTCAGCTCCACTGCCACCGTCTCCGCGCCGAAGAGCGCGGTCAGCCGGTCCAGCTCGCGGGCCGCCGCGTCCACCCCCTCGGTGAGCAGCGCCCCCGGCACGTGCCCCTTGCGGCAGCCGGTCAGCACCAGCACATGGTCACGCAACTCGGCGGCGACCTCCTCCAGGTCCCCGTAGTCAGGGCGGCCCTTCTCCCCGCCGCGTAGCTGGGCGCGGGCGATGGTGGTGGCCAGCCGGGCGTACCCCTCGTGGCCGTGCGCGAGCACCAGCAGGTGCGCGCCGTGCGGGTCGGGCTCGCCGTTCTGCGGGCCGGGCAGGCCGAGGGACAGCTCCGCGCCGAAAATGGTCGGCAGGCCCAACGTACGAGCCGCCTCGGCGAAGCGGACCACCCCGTAGAAACCGTCGTGGTCGGTGACGGCGAGCGCGGTGAGCCCCAGCCGGGCCGCCTCCTCGGCCAGCTCCTCCGGGTGGCTGGCGCCGTCGAGGAAGCTGAAGTTGGTGTGCGCGTGCAACTCCGCGTAGGGCACCACGCCGTCGGGGCGGGTCAGCTCCGGCGGCTGGTACTGCTCGCGGCGGCGACTCCAGGCCGGGGAGTCGCCGCCATCGGCGTCCACGGCGAGCGGGTCGACCACGTGCAGGTGCCGCTCCTCGCGCGACCGCCCGCCGCCCGACCGGCCGGAGCTTCCGCTGGCCCGCCCGGAGAGCACCCGTTCCAGCTCCGACCAGGGCATCTTCGGGTTGTGGAAGCTCATCGAGCATCCGCCTCCGACCTGGGGAACACCGGCTCAGTCATAGATCGCCTCCACCAGCCACTGCCCGGCCTCGACGGCCAGCAGCAGGGCGGCACCGTCGGCCAGGCTGACCTGGAACCGGGCCCGGCGGCGGGCCTCGACCGGCGCCCACCACCGCTCGTCCACCGGCCACGGGCCGGCCCAGCCCACGATCTCCGCCGGCTGGCCGGTGCCGACCACCAGCCGAGCCGGTGGGGCGCTCACCGCCAACCGCGCGCTGATCACCACCGGCTCGCCGGCGGCGTCGTGCACCGTCGCCGCGAGCGGGCTGGGCAGCACCACCGCCGGCGCGGGGGCCGGCAGCCGGCCCGGCCACGGCGGAGCCCCGCCTGCACCCCGGCCGGTGGCCGGGTCGGCGCCGGCATCGGCCGGCGGGCCAGGGCGGGCGGGGACGCGTTCGTCGCCCCACGGCACCAGTCGTACCTGGTCGGCCGGGGAGCGCCCACCACCGAGCACCGCGGTGACCACCGCTTCCGGGCCGAGGATGCCCTGCACCCGGCTCAACGCCCGGTGCGCGCGTTCCCGCTCCTCGCCGGTCTCCCCCCAGAGGCCGGCCTGGAGACCGGCCTGGGCGATCACCCCGTCCGGGATCAGTCGCAGCCGGATGATGCCGGCCGTCGGTCGGGCCGGTCGGGCACCGGCGCGGCCGTTGCTGCCGGAGAGCCACCCGTCGAGCTGCCAGCGCACCCGGTCGGCGATGGCCGCGGCGGTGAGCAGGCCATCGTGCCGCCACACCCGGTGCAGCTCCTGCCCGTGCTCGGTGACCGCCTCGATGCCGAGCCGGGTGCAGGCCAGCCCGTGCCCGGCCAGCCGTTCGTGCAGCCGCTCGGCCAACGCCCGGGCCACGAACGCCGCCGCGTCGACCCGGTCGATCGGCTCGTCGTGCTCGGCGGTCACCGTCAGGTCGGCCGGCGGCTGTCGGACGGCGAGTGGGCGGTGGTCCCGCCCGGCGGCCAGCCGGTGGGCCAGCGCACCGTCGAACCCGAACCGGGCCAGCACGTCGCCGGCCGGAAGAGCGGCGAAGTCGCCGAGGGTGCGCACCCCCAGCCGGCGCAGCAGGTCGGCCAGCGCCGACCGGCCGAGCGCCTCGACCGGCAACCCGGCCAGGAACTCCGGTGTCCCGCCCGGTGCCACCACCCGGCCGGCGCGAGCGGCCAACCCGGCCGCGAACACCCCGTCGGCGATGCCGACCTGGCTCTCCACCAGGCACGACTGGGCCACGTGCTCGATGATCCGCTCGGCGGCCGCCTCCTCGCCGCCGAGGTAACGGCCCGGCCCCCGGGCGGCCACCGCGCAGGCACCCGGACGGACCACCTCGACGCCGGCGACCAACTCCTCCACAGCGGCGACCACCGGCTCGAACGCCCGGGCGTCCCGGCCGGGGTCGTACTCCACGACGGTGAGCTGCGGGCAGCGCCCCTGCGCCTCCCGCTTGCGCAGCCCTCGACGCACCCCCTCGGCGCGGGCCCGCTCGGAGCAGGCGACCACCCGGTTGGCGTGCAGCACGGCGACCGGGCCGGTCGCCGGCACCCCGTCGACGATCTCGGCGGCGAGCACCGGCCAGTCCGGGCACCACAGCAGCAGCGTGCGCGCCGGCGCGCCGGTCACCCCCTACCGACCAGGGCGAGTGGCGCGGCGGATCGACCCACTGGCGACGGCAGCGTACGAGGGATCACCCGGGTCAGCTCGTCACCCGGGAGCCAGACCTTGATCTCCTTGGGCCGGGCGGCCGCCCCGCGCCCGCGCGCCGAGACGGTGATCTCCCGGCGGCGCAACCGCCCCCGGCCCAGTCCGAGCCCCTCCCAGACTCCCCGGACCACCTGCAACGTCACGTCCGCGCCGTCCCACCGGCCGTACGGGACGAGCACGCTGCCGCGCTGCCGGGCCCGGGCTGCCAACCGGGTGGCGACCGAGGCGGAGACCGAGGCCGGCACTGTGGTGACCACGACGTCCACCCCGTCGATCAGCGCGGCGACCACTGTGGCCCACTCGGGGCCGGGGTTCGGCACCAGGGCCAGCCGGTCCAGGGCGATGCCCAGCTCAGCGGCCGCGCCCGCGCCGAACGTCGGCACCCCGACCACGGCGCACCACGAGCCGGCCCGGGACGCCTCGGCGAGCAGGGCCAGCATCAGCGAGGTGCCACCGCTGCGGCGGGGCTGGCCGGCGGCGACAGCGATGGTGCTGCCCCGGCGCAGGCCCCGGTTGGGCAGCAGACCGGTCAGCTCGGGCACCACCGGCAGCACCCGGTGCCCACCGACCGGGTCGGGTGCGCTCGCCGGGCGCACCAGATCGGCCAGTGCGGCGGAACCGACCACCATGCGGCCCGCCATTGGACCAACTCCCCCGTCGTTGCTGTGGATCAGATCAGGACCGGCACGCCGTGCCACCGGCCGCCCGGCTCCCCCCACGGGGCGGCCGGTGGCACGGCGGGATCAGGCGGCGAGGCCGTCCAGGGCCGGTTGGTGGGCCACGCCGAGCGCGGTTTCCACCACAGTGACGAACTGTTC
This sequence comes from Micromonospora trifolii, assembly GCF_022229005.1. Taxonomy (GTDB): domain Bacteria; phylum Actinomycetota; class Actinomycetes; order Mycobacteriales; family Micromonosporaceae; genus Micromonospora; species Micromonospora trifolii. The sequence continues at coordinate 90,650 of NZ_JAKKFD010000034.1, read as the reverse complement.
GGCAGCGCGGAGCAGGTCGTCGGCCTCCCGGGCGCTGACCACCCGGGGGATGCCGGCCTCGGCGGCGGCGCGCTTGCTGGCCCCCGCGGCGAAGAACCGGGACCACTCGTCGAGCTCCGGGGCGACGGCGCAGAGGAGGACCCAGACGCTGGTGATCCGGTTGCGTCGACTCGGCGCGGGTCGGGCGCGGGCGGCGAGAAGGGCCGCCGCCGCGCGCAGGGCGGCCAGGTGGGCAGCCGCGTAGCGCAGACCGTCAGGTCGGGTCTGGCCGGCCTCGACCAGCCCACGGCGGGCCAACGTGAGGAGTTGGGCGGGGGTGCGGTGCGGCAGCACGTGCGCCGGCACCGTCGGTGCCTGAGCCGGGTTGGTCGGCATGGATGTCTCTCCTCCACGTGGCCGAGACGTCACTGCGGCGGCTGATGCCGCCGACGAGACGCCGAGGTCGGGTGGTGCGGAGGAAGACGCACCGGGTATGGCCGGCCGGGTGTGGATGCTTCCCCACACCACACCCGGCCGGCGGACCGGCGGGTGCGTCGCCCGCCGCCCGGGGGTCGTGGGCGGCGGGCAACGCTCCTGCCTGTTGGGACCAGGCTCGCGACTGCCCGGAAACCCAGGTGCGGCCCGCGGAGCCGCACCGCCCGGAGGTGGCGCCGCGAAACGCCGCGCTCCGGCTGGTTGGAACGGGCGTTCGAGGCAATCGAACACTCGTTCTAACTGCTGCTGACAGTACACCTCCCCTCCGACGAAAATGCAACGTGTGACGCGCCGAGCGTGCCGGCCGACTGAACCGGCCACCAACGGACCGGGAAGAATGGCGGAATGCAGCCACACCCGAACGTACGGGCGGTGCAGGAAGCGCTCACCGCCGCCGGCACGCTCGACGGCGCCGGTGAGCCCAGCATGGTCCGTCTGCTGCCCGACGCGGTGCACACCGCCTCGGCGGCCGCCGAGGCGCTCGACGTCGAGGTCGGCCAGATCGCCAACTCGCTGATCTTCGACGCGGACGACACACCGCTGCTCGTCCTCACCTCCGGCGCGCACCGGGTCGACACCGCCGGCCTGGCGGCATCGATCGGCGTCACCCGACTGCGTCGGGCCACCCCGGAGTTCGTCCGGGCCCACACCGGGCAGCCGATCGGCGGGGTCGCCCCACTCGGGCACCCGCACCCGCTGCGCACCCTGGTGGACACGGCGCTGGCGGCGTACCCGGAGATCTGGGCCGCGGGTGGCGTCCCTCAGGCGGTCTTCCCGACCACCTACCCCGAGCTGCTACGGGTCACCGCCGGCACCCCGGCCGAGGTGGCGTGAGCGAGCGGAGCGAGCGAACCAACGGCGAGGCGAGTGCGGCTCCGGAGCTGGTCACGCTGCACGTGTGGCGGACCTCCCACGGCGCGCTGCCCCGGGCGCTGACCCGGATGGCGGTGGACCCCCGCCGGTTGCGGGCCCTCCCCGGCGTCCGGTTCGGCAAGCTGCTGGGCACCGGGACCGGCACCGACTTCGGACCACGGGACGCCGACCTGACCCGGTGGGCGGCGCTGACCGTCTGGGACTCCCCTGCCGCGGCGGCCGGCTTCGACGACTCGTCGGTCGGGCGGGCCTGGGCGCGCATCGCCCACGCCCGGGCGCGGATCGACCTCCGCCCACTGACCAGCCGGGGCGAGTGGTCCGGCCGGCGGCCGTTCGGCGACCCGTCGGGCGGTCGGGTCACCGGCCCGGTGCTGGCGCTGACCCGGGCCCGGTTGCGGGCCCGCCGGGCGGCCACGTTCTGGCGGGCGATCCCGCCGGTGGCCGCCGCCCTGCGCGACGCGCCCGGGCTGCTGGCCCGGTTCGGGGTCGGAGAGGCCCCGTTGGGGTGGCAGGGCACTGTGAGCGTGTGGCGCGACCCGACGGACCTGGTGGCGTTCGCGTACCGTCACCCGGAGCATCGGGCGGCGATCATGCGAACCCCCACCGCGGGCTGGTACGCCGAGGAGCTGTTCGCCCGGTTCGAGGTACGCGACGTGGTCGGCGACCGGTCAGTGCTCGGGTGGGTCGCCGACGGCGGCCCGGAAACGGTGAAGGGTGGACGGGCATGAGGTTGGTGCGCTGGACGCCGGACGATCTCGTCCGGCGGCTGGACGACGTGGTGGCCGTCTACGGCGAGGCGATGGGATACCGCACCGACCTGCTGGAGGCCCGGCGCGGTTACATCGCCACCCACGTCCGCCGGCCGGGTTTCCGGGCGGTCGCCAGCCTGACCAGCGAGGGCCACCTCGCCGGCTTCGGCTACGGCTACCTGGGCGCCTCCGGTCAGTGGTGGCACGACCAGGTGCACCGCGCGCTGGACGCCCCGACTCGCACGCGCTGGCTCACCCACTGCTTCGAGGTGGTCGAACTGCACGTCCGGCCACCGGCGCAGGGGCACGGCCTGGGGACCGGTCAGCTGCGCGCGCTGCTCGGCATGGCGGAGGGCGACACCACGCTGCTGTCCACCCCGGAGGCCGACGAGCAGACCTCGCGGGCCTGGCGGTTGTACCGACGGTTCGGCTTCGTCGACGTACTGCGCGACTTCCACTTCCCCGGCGACGAGCGACCGTTCGGCGTCCTCGGTCGGAATCTGCCGCTCGAGCCACCGGCGTCATGACCCGGCGGATCTCCTGGACGCTGTTGGCCGTCCTGGTGCTCGCCCAGATCTGCTACCCGCTGACCACCGGCGCCACCCGGGCCGGGCTCACAGTGGCCACCGTCGTCCTCGGTTGGCTGCTCTCGGTCGGCCACGCGCTGCTCAGCCGGGGTCCACGGGTGGCGGCGGCGCTGGTAGCGGTGGCCACCGGCGGCGGGTTCGCGATCGAGGCGATCGGGGTGGCCACCGGCGTGCCGTTCGGCAGCTACGACTACTCCGGAGAGTTGGGCCCCAAGCTGGCCGGCGTGCCACTGATCATTCCGCTGGCCTGGACGTGGATGGCCTGGCCGGCCTGGCTGGCAGCGGTCCGACTGACCGGCGGCACTGCCGCACCGGCCAACGGCGGCGGGCCGACAGCCGGCGGCAGTGGGCCGACGGTGGGTCGATGGGTGGGGCGGATCGCGCTGGCCACTGTGGGGCTGGCCGCCTGGGACCTCTTCCTCGACCCGCAGATGGTGGCCGAGGGCTACTGGGTCTGGCGCGACGCCACCCCGGCCCTGCCCGGCCTGGCCGGCATCCCGGTCAGCAACTACCTGGGCTGGCTGCTCTTCGCGGTGCTGATGATGAGCGCGCTGCGCCCGCTGGCCGGGCCGGCCGCCGAGCACACCGACCGGCGGGACCACCCGATGGTCGCGCTCTACCTGTGGACGTACTTCTCCAGCATCCTGGCCCACGCCGTCTTCCTCGACCTGCCCGCCTCCGCGCTCTGGGGCGCCGCCGGCATGTCGGTGACCGCCGTACCCCTGGCCGTGACCCTCCTGCGTGCCCGCCGGGGCGGTGACCCCGGCCGGGAGGCCCACCAGCCACACCGCCCCGGCGTCGACGCGACCCGATGACCGTCCTGCTCGTCCTGCTGATCGCCGTCGCCGCGTTGACCGGGCACACCTGGCTCAACGCCACCCGGTGGCTGCGCCGACCCACCGACCGGCCCGACGACGTCGACGAGCCGGTCACCGTGCTGCTGCCGCTGCGCGACGAGGCCACCCGGGTCACGCCCTGCCTGCGCGCCCTGCTGGCCCAGCGCGGCGTACGCGGGCTGCGCGTCGTGGTCCTCGACGACGGGTCCACCGACGGCACCGCCGACGTGGTCCGCGCGGTGGCCGGCGACGATCCCCGGGTCACGCTGCTCACCGGGGTCGCCCCGCCGCCGGGCTGGCTGGGCAAGCCGCACGCCTGCTGGCAACTGGCCACCCGGGCCGACCCGGACGCCACCGCGCTGGTCTTCGTCGACGCCGACGTGGTGCTCGCCCCGCACGCCGTGGCCGCCGCCGTCACCGAGTTGCGCGCCGCCCGGGTGACGCTGCTGTCGCCGTACCCCCGGATCGTGGTGGCGACGGCCGGCGACCGGTTGGTGCAGCCGCTGTTGCAGTGGCTCTGGCTGACCTTCCTGCCGCTGCGTGCGATGGAGCGCTCGCCGCGGCCGTCGCTGGCCGCGGCGGGCGGGCAGTTCCTGGTGGTGGACCGGGCCGGCTACACCGCCGCCGGCGGGCACGCCGCGGTCGCCGACAAGATCCTGGAGGACGTCGAGCTGGCCCGGGCGGTCAAGCGGGCCGGCGGGCGGATCGCCCTGGCCGACGGCTCCCGACTGGCCACCTGCCGGATGTACGACGACTGGCCGCAACTGCGCGACGGGTACTCGAAGTCGCTCTGGGCGTCGTTCGGGCACCCGGGCGCGGCGGCAGCCGTAGTGGCGGCGCTGCTGCTGCTCTACACCGCACCACCGCTGATCGCGCTGGCTGGTGCCGCGGCCGGCGCACCCGGGGTGGCCGCCGTCGGCCTGGCCGGCTACCTGCTCGGGGTGGCCGGACGGGTGCTCACCGCCCGCGCGACCGGTGGCCGGTGGTGGCCCGACGCGCTCGCACACCCCGTGTCGGTCGTGGTCCTCGGTTGGCTGACCCTGCGGTCGTACCATCTGCGAAAGCGACGCCGCCTGACCTGGCGGGGCCGCCCGGTCAGCTAGGGAGGACGCGGCATGGCGCGGATCGTGGTCGTCGGCGCCGGGGTGGGTGGCCTCGCCACCGCCGCCCGGCTGGCCGCTACCGGGCACCAGGTGACAGTCTTCGAGCGGGCCGACACGGTCGGCGGCAAGCTCGGCCGGTACGCGCACGACACCCCGGCCGGGTCGTTCCACTTCGACACCGGGCCGAGCCTGCTCACCCTGCCCGAGGTCTTCCACGACCTGTTCGAGGCGACCGGGGCGAAGCTCGACGAATACCTGGACCTGGTCCCGCTGGACCCGATCGTCCGGCACGTCTTCGCCGACGGTGGCCCGACACTGGACTCGTGCGCCGACCCGGTGGAGTTCACCGCCCGGATCGGGGCCGCGTTCGGTGACCGGGCGGCAGCCGACTGGCAGCGGCTGTGGCGCCGGGCGGCGCGGGTGTGGCAGGCCTCCTCGCGGGACATCCTGCGCCGTACCGTCGACTCTCCCCGCGACCTCGCGTCGCTGGCCTGGCGCGTCGGCGACCTGGCCGCCATCGCCCCGGGTCGCAGTCTGCGCGGCCTGGGTCGCCGGCACCTGTCCGACAGGCGGCTGCGGATGATGCTGGACCGGTACGCCACCTACACCGGCGCCGACCCACGTCGGGCGCCTGCGGCGCTGGTCGCGGTCCCCTACGCCGAGCTGGCCTTCGGCGGCTGGTACCTGCGCGGCGGGCTGGGCACGCTCGCCGACGCGCTGCTGACCCGCTGCCTGGACCTCGGCGTTGTCGTGCAGACCGACGCCACTGTCACACGGATCGACGCCACCGGCGGCCGGGTGCACGGGGTACGCCTCGCCGGCGTCGCCACCCCGGTGCCCGCCGACGTGGTGGTGGCCAACGTGGACGCGCTCACCGTCTACCGTGACCTGCTCCCGCACCCGCGTCGGCTGGCCGGGCTGACCGACCGCAGCCTCGCCGGCTTCGTGCTGCTGCTCGGCGTCTCCGGCAGCACCGGGCTGGCCCACCACAACGTCTTCTTCCCGGACGACTACGACGCCGAGTTCGACGCGGTCTTCGGTGACCCCGGGCGCGGCGTACGGGCCCGGCCGGCGGCCGACCCGGCGGTGTTCGTCACAGTGGCCGACGACCCGATGGTCCGCCCAGCCGGGCACGAGGCGTGGTTCGTCCTGGTCAACGCCGCTCGGCAGGGCACCGCGGCGGGCGCTGTCGACTGGCGACGCCCGGGGCTGGCCGACGCGTACGCCGACCGGATCCTGGACGTGCTGGCGCGGCGCGGCGTGGACGTGCGCGACCGGCTGCTGTTCCGCGAGATCCGCACCCCCGCCGACCTGGACGTGGCGACCGGCGCGCCAGGTGGCTCGATCTACGGCACCGCCGGTGGGCTGCTCCGCCCCGCGAACCGGGGCCCGGCGCACGGGCTGTGGCTGGTGGGCGGCTCCACCCACCCGGGCGGCGGGTTGCCGATGGTGACCCTCTCCGCGCAGATCGTCGCCGACGAGATCGGCCCCGCCTGGTAGGCCCGGCCTGCTCCAGCCGGTGTCTGTTCCGGTCGGCGCCGATTTCTATTTCGGTCGGCGTCGGGTTGGCCCGCTCAGTCGGCGTCGAGCAGGGCGCGTCGGATGCTGGAGAGCAGTTGCCCCAGGCCGAACCCGGCCAGCAGCACCCAGACCGCTGTCGCCATGGTGATGGTGCCGGCGGCCAGGTCCGGCTCGATCAGCCCGGCCAGCCCGGCGACCAGCAGACCGGCCAGCGCCACCGAGACCCGGGTGGGGCGTTCGCCCACTGTCACCGCGCCGATCTCCCGCATGCCGGCGGCGACCGCCCGCGCCCGGACGTACTCGTGCAACCAGGACAGCGCGCCACCCGCGACGACCAGCCCACCCGGCGCGCCCACCAGCCAGAACGCCAGCAGCCACGCCACCTCACCGAGCCGGTCGGCGACCGAGTCGTAGACGTAGCCGAGCCGGGTGGTGCGGCCGGTGGCAACCGCCACCGCACCGTCCACGCTGTCCGCCACGGCGGCGAGCAGCACGAACAGCGCGCCGAGGAACGGCCCGTCCCCCGGCCGGCCCACCAGCAACGGTACGCAGAAGCAGAGCAGCACCCCGGCCACTGTGACAGCGGTGGGGCTGACCCGCAGCCGACCCAGCACATATCCGACGTGGTACGCGAATCGCAGCCAGGCACGCACCACCGGCGCCGCGACCCGAGGGTCGAACCCGCCGTGCAACCGCGCCCACGCCGTGGCGTACTGATCCCAGTTCAGCTGTGTGCCCACCACGGATCAACCGTCGTGCCGGGCAACAGGTGTCGCAGGCGCAGCGTTCACACGCGGGCGCCGGCCTTCAGGTTCTGCCAGACCTCGCGGGTCGCTGTGGACCGGTTGAGGGTGATGAAGTGGATTCCGGGCACGCCCTCGTCCAGCAACCGGCGGCACATCTCGCTGGCCTGCTCGATGCCGAGCCGGCGGACGGCGTCCGGGTCGTCGGCGATGCGTTCGAAGCGGGCCGCCAACGCCGGTGGGAACGGCGCACCGGACAGCTGCGCGGACCGCTCGATGGTGCTGAACTGGGTCACCGGCATCACGCCGGCCAGGATCGGGGTGTCACAGCCGGCAGCGGCCACCCGGTCCCGTAGCCGCAGGTAGTCGTCGGCGTCGAAGAACATCTGCGTGACCGCGAACTCCGCGCCGGCCCGACACTTGCGGACGAACTGGGCGGTGTCGCTGGCCACGTCGGGCGAGCGGGGGTGCTTGTACGGGAACGCGGCCACGCCGACGCTGAAGTCGCCGGCGTCGCGCACCAGCCGGACCAGGTCCTCGGCGTAGTCCACGCCCTCGGGGTGGCGGATCCACTCACCGCCCGGGTTGCCCGGGGGGTCGCCGCGAACGGCCAGCACGTTGCGCACCCCCACCCCGGCGAGCCGGCCGACCACGTGCCGCAGCTCGGCGACGGAGTGGTTGACCGCGGTGAGGTGGGCCATCGGCAGCAGGGTGGTCTCGGTGGCGATCCGCTCGGTCACCGCCACCGTGGTGTCCCGGGTCGAGCCGCCGGCGCCATACGTGATCGACACGAACGACGGGCGCAGCGACTCCAACTCGCGAATGGCCTGCCAGAGCAGCTGCTCCCCCGCCTCGGTCTTGGGCGGGAAGAACTCGAACGAGAAGGTCGGCTGGTGCTCACGGATGAGCTCCCCGATCGCCGGCTGCGGATTGGGGAGTGTCGAGGGAAGACCGAGCGCCACGACCCGACTCTAGCGGTCGATGGCACCAGGACCCAGGCCCTTCCCACCCAGCGGCCGGTGCCGCCCGGTCTGCCCGACCCGGTGGGCGGTGTCACACCGCGCCCGCCGTGCGCCGGTGGGCGGTGTCGGTGCGCGCCCCTGGGCGGTGTCGCGGCGCGCGCACCGACCCGACGGGCGGAAAGGCGTCGTACCTCCGAGGTAGGAAGGGACGGTGCGGGAGGGGCGGCGGGGGTGGCCCGGGTCCCGCGCGGGGGTCAGCAACCGAGCGGTGACGCCGGTCCCGTCCGGTCGGGCGGGTGGGTCGTCACCGCACCGACGCCCGCCAGGAGGACACATGATCCCGCCCGCATCGCCGCGCCCCGCGCAGCTCGGGCCGCTGCTGGCCCGGTGCCGACTGGCCCGCGGCTGGAGCCAGCAGCGAGCCGCCGCCGAGTTGTGTGCCGCCGCCGGGGTGCCGACGTTGAGTCGGCACGAGGTTTCCCGGTGGGAACGACAGCGTCGCGTGCCCGGCGGGTTCTGGCTCGGCTGGCTCGCCGTCGTCCTGGACGTGCCGCTGGTGGTGCTCGCCGAGGCCGCCGCGGCCACCCGTCGGGCCGGCTCGACGCGGGCCACCGGGCCGGGTCGCGTCGCGGCGGCCGGCGCGCGACCGGCCGGGCGGACGGGCCCCGGCCGCACCGGCGGGACTACGCGTGGCGGTGGAGCACGGGCACTGGCGACCGGCTAGCGTCGGTGCGTGACCCACGCTGCTCCCGTGTCCCCCGTCGACCGCGCCGGCCTGCGGCAGCGGGTCGACAAGGCTCTCACCGAGTTCCTGGCCGGCCAACGGGTCCGGCTCGCCGCCGTGGACGACGCGCTGGGGCCGGTGGCCGAGGCGATCGAGGCGTTCGTGCTCGGCGGCGGCAAGCGGCTGCGTCCCGCATTCGCGTACTGGGGGTTCCGGGGGGCCGGCGGGCTGGACGCCGACCACGTGGTGACCGCCCTGGCCGCGTTGGAGTTCGTCCAGGCCAGCGCCCTGATCCACGACGACCTGATGGACCGTTCCGACACCCGTCGCGGCGAGCCCGCGGTACACCGACGGTTCGCCACCCGGCACCGGGATGCCGGCTGGGGCGGCGACCCGGACGGTTTCGGCGACGCCGCGGCCATCCTGCTCGGTGACCTGTGCCTGGTCTGGTCCGACGAGCTGCTGCACTCCGCCGGCCTGGACCTGTGGTCGTTGGCCCGGGCCCGGCCGGTCTTCGACGAGATGCGCACCGAGGTCACCGTCGGGCAGTACCTCGACGTGCTGACACAGGTCACCGGGGACACCTCGGTGGAACGGGCCAGCAAGGTCGCCCGGTACAAGTCCGCGAAGTACACCGTCGAACGTCCGATGCTGCTCGGCGCCGCGCTGGCCGACGCGCCGGAGGAGGTACGGACGACCTACTCGGCGTACGGGCTGCCGCTGGGCGAGGCGTTCCAGCTCCGCGACGACGTGCTGGGGGTCTTCGGCGACCCGGCGCTGACCGGCAAGCCGGCCGGGGACGACCTGCGCGAGGGCAAGCGCACCTATCTGGTGGCGGCAGCCGTGGAGGCCACCGACGACGCGGGCCGCGAGCTGCTGCTCGGCCGGCTCGGCGACCCGGAGTTGGACGAGCAGGGGGTGGCCCGGCTCCGCGAGGTGATCTCGGGGAGCGGGGCGCTGGCCCGTACCGAACAGCGGATCGTCGCACTCACCGACGCCGCCCTGGCCGCCCTGACCACCGTCGACCTAGAGACCGAGGCCCGCCAGGCCCTGGTAGACCTGGCCATAGCCGCAACCCGCCGATCCGACTAACCCCCACCCCCGGGGTTGATCATGAGGTTAGCGACCTTCGCCTCGGCGTGTCGCGCCGCCAACCTCATGATCAACGCGGGAAAGCGGGGGGGCGGGGGGCGGGGGCCGGGGCGGGGTTAGAAGCCTTGGGCTTGGGCTCGGCGTTTGACCTCGCGGGCCTGGTCGCCGGAGAGGGCGGCGGCTGGGGTGGCGCCGGGGAGGGTGTCGTCCGGCTCGTAGAGCCAGCGCAGGACAGCCTCGTCGTCGTAGCCGTTGTCGGCGAGCAGATTGAGCACGCCGGGTAGGTGCTTGAGCACCGTCTGGTTGGCAACCAGATCCACTGGGATCCGGCGGATGCCGTCGCGGCGGACCGCCAACAGCTCCCGGTCACGGATCATCTGGTGCACCTTGCTGATCGACACGTCGAGGCGTTCGGCGACGTCGGGCAGGGTCAACCAGCCGGCCGGGTCGGTGGGGCCGGCGAGCTCCAGGCCGGGCGCGGCCTGGTCGGGTACGGGTTCGGTCACCCGACCACCCTGCCACGCCGCCGCCGCGACGAACCACCGGCACCCCGGACGACCAATCGGTGCCCACTCTGTTGATCGCCGCTGACCAGCGAATAAGGGGCCGGGAGCGCGGCGGGACGGACCGGTTCGGCGTACCGCTGTAGCATCCTGTTCATCCTTCACCCCCTGGACACATAGACTGCCTGCCGATGGACACTCAGGTCGCCGACACGTTGCTGGGCTCGCTGATCGACGGGCGCTACCGCATTCGCGGTCGCGTGGCCCGTGGTGGCATGGCGACCGTGTACACCGCCACCGACGAACGCCTCGAGCGCACCGTCGCTGTCAAGATCATTCACCCGACCCAGGCGAGCGAGGCACGGGCCCGGATCGCCAACTTCGTGGCCCGGTTCACCGACGAGGCGAAGACCATCGCCCGGCTGACCCACCCGAACGTGGTGGCGGTCTACGACCAGGGCACGCACGCCGGCCTGCCGTACCTGGTGATGGAGTACGTCCGGGGCCGCACACTGCGTGACGTGCTGGCCGAGCGACGCCGGCTCAACCCGGACGAGGCACTGGCCATCGCCGAGCAGATGCTCGCCGCGATCGCCGCCGCGCACCGCGCCGGCCTCGTGCACCGCGACGTCAAACCGGAGAACGTGCTGGTCGCGGAAGCGCCTACCGGTGGCGTCGCCAACCTGGTCGACAGCGTGGTGAAGGTGGCCGACTTCGGGCTGGCCCGGGCGGTCGAGGCGAGCGCCGACGAGGAGCAGGGCAACCAGCTGATGGCCACCGTGGCGTACGTCGCCCCGGAGCTGGTCACCGAGGGCCGCGCCGATCCGCGTACCGACGTCTACTCGGCCGGCATCGTGCTGTTCGAGATGCTCACCGGCCGGGTGCCGTACGACGGGGACCGCCCGGTGGACGTCGCCTGGCAGCACGTCGACCGGGACGTACCGACGCCCTCGACGCTGGTGCCGGGCCTGCCGTCGGTCCTCGACGACCTGGTGCAGCGGGCCACCCGGCGTGATCCGGGCGCGCGGCCGGCGGACGCCGGCGCGTTGTTGGCCGAGGTGCAGGTGGCCCGGGACCGTCTGGGCGACGCCAACAGCCACACCGCCGTACTCCGCCCGATCAGTGACGCACCGTCGCTCTCCCAGCCGACCATGATGGTCGCGACGGTCCAGCCGCCCAACCGCCCGTCGTGGGCACGACTGCCCGAGGGGGCCAGCAGCCAGGGCCCGGGGCGACGTCGGGCCGCCCCGGAGCCGGCGGAGGGCCTGGGTGCCCGGCTCACCGCGCTGCGCAGCGCGGCGCTGAGCAACCCCCGTGGCCGGCTGGCCGTCGCTGCCGTGGTGGTGACGCTGGGCCTGGTGGCAGCGATCGGGGGTTGGTGGTTCGGCGTCGGTCGCTACACGGACGCTCCGCAGCTGGTGAGCCTGAGCAAGGCCGAGGCGCAGGCGCGGGCCGACCGCTCCGGGCTTCTCCTCACGTACGCTGAGCCGCGCTTCGACGAGAAGGCCCCGAAGGACAGCGTGCTGGAGCAGAGCCCGGCTTCCGCTGCCAAGATCGTCAAGGGTGGCACCGTCACCCTGACCCTCTCCCTCGGCCCGGAGCGTTTCCCCGTACCGGATGTGATCGGCAAGGAGTTCGAGCTCGCCGAGGCGGACCTGGTCAACGTGAAGCTGGTGGTGGCCAGGGGCACCGCCCGTTACGACGACAGCCTGCCGGCCGGGGTCGTGGTGGACACCTCCCCCAAGGTGGGCACCGAGGTCAAACCCGGTGCGAAGGTCACCCTCATTCTGAGCCGGGGCAGGGCGCCGGTGACGGTGCCGAACCTGGTCGGCAAGAGCCTCACCGACGCCCGCACGGCCCTGGCCCAGCTCAACCTGGTGCTGAAGGAGACCTACAAGGACTCCGACAAGCCGAGGGACGAGATCCTCGGCCAGAGCCCGGCCGATGGCGCCGGCGTGGAGAAGGGCACCGAGGTCAAGCTGGACGTCAGCAAGGGGCCACCGCTGGTCGCCATGCCGCGGGTGATCGACCTGCCCTGCCAGCAGGCCAAGCAGGCGTTGGAGGGCCAGGGCTTCCCGGTGACGCTGGCGATCAACCCGAACGCCGTGGTCCGGATCCAGATCCCGGGCGAGAATTCGCAGGTGGCGCCCGGCACCCCGGTCACCCTGACGTGCTTCTGATGCCGACGATCTCCGCGCGGCCGGTGGGCACGCACACTCCGACCTCGGGTGGGCTGGCGAAGGCTGCCCTGCCGTACGCCGACGCTACCGGTGCGCAGGTGGTGCAGGTCTACGTCTCCAACTCGCGAGGCTGGGCACTGCCCGCCGGCGACCCGGTGCAGGACGCGCTGTTCCGCGACGGTTGCGCCGAGCGGGGCATTCCCGCGTTCATCCACGCCGCGCTGCTGGTCAACCTGGGCTCGCCCACCCCGGCCACTGTCGAGAAGTCGGCCGAGACGCTGGCGCACGCGCTGCGCCGGGGCGTGGCGATCGGCGCACGCGGGGTGGTGTTCCACGCGGGCAGTTCGGTGGACGAGGGGCACGCCGAAGCGGCGATGCGACAGGTCCGCGAGGTGTTGTTGCCGCTGCTCGACTGGGCTGCCGACGCCGGCGGGCCGATGTTGCTGGTCGAGCCGAGCGCCGGCGGTGGCCGGTCACTGGCCTCCCGAGTGGAGCAGCTCGGGCCCTACCTGGACGCGGTGGACGGGCACCCCATGCTCGGGGTCTGCTTCGACACCTGCCACGCCTGGGCGGCCGGCCACGACCTGGCGGCCGAGGGCGGCATGACGGCGACCCTGGACACCCTGGTGGCCACCGTCGGTGCGGACCGGCTGCGGCTGGTTCACGCCAACGACTCGAAGGACCTGTGCGGCTCCACCCGGGATCGGCACGAGAACATCGGCAAGGGCAGCATCGGCGAGCCCGCCTTCGCCGAGCTGATGGCCCACCCGGCGACCGCCGGCGTCCCGGTCGTCGTGGAAACCCCGAGCGAGAAGCACGTGGGCCACGCCGCCGACATCACCACCCTCACCCGCCTGTCGCACCCCTGACCCCAACCTTGTTGATCAAGAGGTTTGCGTCACCCGGCGACCGGGATCTGACGCGAACCTCTTGATCACCGCGGCGAACGGGGGGTGGGGGTGGGGGTTTTAGGGGGCGGCGAGGATTCTCGGTAGGGCTGTCAGAGCGCGGTCGATGTCCGCGTCGCTGACGCCCAGGTGGGTGACCAGGCGGGCGGTACGGGGACCGAGCACCGAGATCAGTACACCCTCGGCCCGCGCCGCGGCGGCCAGGGCCCGCGCGTCCAGGGTGTGCTTGGTGAGATCCAGCGCGACCAGATTCGTACGGACCGTGGTGGCCAGCACACCGAACGGTGCGACCGCCTCGGCGAGTCGGGCCGCCTTCGCGTGGTCGTCGGCCAGCCGGTCGATGTGCTGCGCGAGCGCGTACCGACCGGCGGCGGCGAGAATGCCGGCCTGGCGCATGCCACCGCCCATCCGCTTGCGGATCAGCCGGGCACGTTCGATCTTCTCCGCGCTGCCCACCACCAGCGAACCGACCGGCGCGCCGAGACCCTTGGAGAGGCACACCGACAGCGTGTCGAAGAGCCGGCCGTACTCGATCAGCGGCACCCGGTCGGCGACGTGCGCGTGCCAGATCCGGGCACCGTCACAGTGCAGCGCGATACCCGCCTCGTCGGCGACCCCGCGTAGATCCCGCAGGGTCGCCAGCGGAATCACCCCGCCACCGCCGCGGTTGTGGGTCTGCTCGACGGCGATCGCGCGGGTGGGGACGGCGAAGTAGCCGTCCGGCCGGATCATCCCGGCCACCACCTCCGGGTCGATGTCCGCGCCCACCGCGGGCCAGGTCCGCGAGGAGATCCCGCCGTACGCGGCCGCGGCACCGATCTCGTACGTGACCACGTGCGCGTCGGCGTCGCAGAGCAGCTCGTCGCCGGGCGACACCAGCAGTTGCAGGGCGATCTGGTTCGCCATCGACCCACTCGGGGCGAACAGTGCCGCCTCGTGCCCGAACAACGCGGCGACCTCGGCCTCCAGCGCGTTGACGCTCGGGTCCTCGCCGTAGACGTCGTCGCCGACCTCGGCGGTGGCCATCGCCTCCCGCATCCCGGCGGTGGGTCGGGTCACCGTGTCGGACCGCAGGTCCACGAACAGATCAGGCACTGTCATCCTCTCGGCTGGCGACTGCGGGGCTCGCAAGCTCAGCCACGCAGCATCTCCGCTACGAGGAACGCCAACTCCAGCGACTGCTGAGTGTTCAGTCGCGGGTCGCAGGCGGTCTCGTACCGGTCGGGCAGGTCGAGGTCCTCGATCCCCTGGGCGCCGCCGAGGCACTCGGTGACGTCCTCGCCGGTCAACTCGACGTGCAGACCACCGGGGTGGGTGTCCAGCCCCCGGTGCACCTCGAAGTAGCCGAGCACCTCGTCGACGATGCGGTCGAAGTGCCGGGTCTTGTAGCCGTTTGACGACTCGTGCGTGTTGCCGTGCATCGGGTCGCACTGCCAGACCACCTTGGCGCCGGCGGCGGTGACCTTGGCGACGATCGGCGGCAGCGCGTCGCGTACCCGGTGGTTGCCCATCCGGCTGATCAGGGTGAGCCGGCCGGGGATGTTGTCCGGGTTGAGCTTCTCGCACAACTCGATCGCCTCGTCCGGGGAGGTGGTCGGGCCGAGCTTGACCCCGATCGGGTTGGCGATCCGGGAGATGAAGTCGATGTGCGCCCCGCTGATCTGCCGGGTGCGCTCGCCGATCCAGAGGAAGTGCCCGGAGAGCCCGTACGCCCGACGGTCGGAGACCCGGGTGAGCGCCCGGTCGTACTCCAGGGCGAGGGCCTCGTGGGAGCAGTAGAGCGTGACGGTGCGCAGCGCCTCGTCGTCGGTCATGCCGCAGGCCCGGATGAAGGCCAGCGCCCGGTCGATCTCCCGGGCGATCGCCTCGTACCGCTCCCCCGCCGGGGAGTTCTTCACGAAGCCCTTGTTCCAGTCGTGCACGGCGTGCAGGTCGGCGAGTCCGCCGGCGAGGTACGCCCGGAGCATGTTCATCGCCGCCGCCGAGTTGGCGTACGCGCGGATCATGCGCTGCGGGTCGGCGACCCGGGCGGCCGGGTCGGCCTCCAGCGAGTTGATCATGTCGCCGCGGTACGCGGGCAGGCCGCGGGCGTCGGTCGGCAGCGAGCGGGGCTTCGTGTACTGCCCGGCGACCCGGGCGACCTTGACCACCGGCAGCGACGCGCCGTAGGTGAGCACGATCGCCATCTGGAGCAGGGTGCGGGCGTTGGCCAAGAGGTGGCTCTCGGTGTTGTCCACGAACGTCTCGGCGCAGTCACCGCCCTGCAACAGGAACGCCTTGCCCTCGCAGACCAGGGCGAGCTTCTGCCGGAGCTGGTCCACCTCGTAGGGCGCGACGACCGACGGCACGGTGTCGAGGACCTTGCAGACCGCTGCCACGGCAGCCGGGTCGGACCACGGCGGGACCTGCTCGCGGGGCAGCTCCCGCCAACGGTCCAGACCGAGTGCGGCGTCCTCGGCGGAGTCGACGGTCGGTCGGCTGGTCTGTAGGCCCGGGCTGCCCACCGCGGGATGGCTCAGCTGATGCCACTCATGGCGCATGACAGAAAGCGTACGGCGACGGTCGGGGTGGCCGGGCGGCGAGGGGGACGGTTCCGGCAGATGGGAGATCAATCTGCCGGGCGCTGGTCAGGACGCGCGGGTGGGGGCGACGCCGGTCGGCGTCGGGGCGACC
This sequence comes from Micromonospora trifolii, assembly GCF_022229005.1. GTDB lineage: Bacteria > Actinomycetota > Actinomycetes > Mycobacteriales > Micromonosporaceae > Micromonospora > Micromonospora trifolii. The sequence continues at coordinate 74,722 of NZ_JAKKFD010000034.1, read as the reverse complement.
GGCGCGCCCGGCGCTTCGGCGGCGATGCACCAGTCGCCGCCGTCCCGGGTGACGGTGAAGACCAGCGGTCGGATGACGGTCCGCTTGCCGACAGTGACCGAGACCGAGACGCGGACCTCCTGCCCGAGCGGACCGGACCGGACGTCGGTGATGGCCGCCTCCGGCACCTGGAAGTGGTCGGCGAAGTCGCCGTTGGGGCCGGTGGCACCCAGGTCGAAGCCGTCGTGCAGCAGCGCGCAGAGCTGGCTGCGGCCGGCGGCGACGTCCTTGGCCGCCATCGCGTCGAGGTACGCCTGCACGCGCTCACGGGAGCGGGTGGCGGCCTCCTCGGCGGGGGCTCGGGCCGGCTTGGGGGCGGACTTCTCCTCGTCCTTGTCGCCGATTCCGCAGCCGACCAGGGCAACCGGCAGCAGCACCAGCCCGGCGGCGGTCGCCGCCAGCCTGCGGTGGGTCGGGCGCATGATCACCTCCGTCGGCGGTGAGATCGAGACGTGCCGAGCCGCGAGTCTGCCACATCCAACTGACCGAGCCCAACGGCGGCGGCCCGGCCGACGCTGGGCGTCGACCGGGCCGCTGTGTCACGGGCGGGAAGGGACGGTGCGGGCCCCTTCCCGCCGTGTGGGTGGTGCGTCGGCCCTCGGCTCAGCCGAGACCGCCCTTGATGGCGCCGATGAGCTCGCCGTTGCTCGTGTCACCGGAGAGCTCCCAGAAGAACGCGCCACCGAGGCCCTGGTTGTTCGCGTACGTCATCTTGCCGTTGATGGTCGACGGGGTGTCGTAGCTCCACCAGTTGCTGCCGCACTTGGCGTACGCGGTACCGGCGATCGTGCCGGTGGCCGGGCAGGTGTTCTTGAGGACCTTGTAGTCCTCGATGCCGGCCTCGTAGGTGCCCGGCGCCGCGCCGGTGGCGCTGCCACCCGGAGCGGCCTGGGTGACACCGGTCCAGCCCCGACCGTAGAAGCCGATGCCGAGCAGCAGCTTGTTGGCCGGGACGCCCTTGCTCTTGAGCTTCTGGATCGCCGCGTCGGAGTTGAAGCCCTGCTGCGGGATGCCGGTGTACGAGGTCAGCGGTGAGTGCGGTGCCGTCGGACCCTGGGCGGCGAAGGCGCCGAAGTAGTCGTAGGTCATCGGCATCAACCAGTTGAGGTTGCCGATCGCACCGGCGTAGTCGGTGGCGTCGATCTTGCCGCCGTTGCTGCCGTCCGCGGTGATGGCGGCGGTGACCAGGGCGCTGGACCCGAACTTCGACCGCAGCGCGCTGATCACGTTCTTGAACGCGTTCGGGCCGCTGGTGTCACAGCTCAGACCGCAGGCGTTGGGGTACTCCCAGTCGACGTCGATGCCGTCGAAGACGTCCGCCCAGCGCGGGTCCTCGACCAGGTTGTAGCAGCTCTCGGCGAACGCGGCCGGGTTCTGCGCGGCCTGCGTGAAGCCGCCGGACCAGGTCCAGCCACCGAACGACCAGATCACCTTGAGGTGCGGGTTCAGCTGCTTGAGCTTGCGCAGCTGGTTGAAGCTGCCGCGCAGCGGCTGGTCCCACGTGTCGGCGACGCCGTCCACGCTCTCCGCAGCGGTGTAGGCCTTCTCGTAGTCGGCGTAGCTGTCACCGATGGCGCAACGACCGCCGGTGGTGTTGCCGAAGGCGTACAGGATGTGGGTCAGCTTGGCGGCCGAGCCGCTGGTCTGGATGTTCTTGACGTGGTAGTTGCGCCCGTAGACGCCCCACTCGGCGAAGTAGCCGACGATCTTCTTCCCACCCGGGTTCGGCGGGTTGGTGGTCGGCGGTGGCGTGGTGGGCGGAGGGGTGGTGGGCGGCGTCGTCGTCGGTGGGGTGGTGGTCGGCGGAGTGGTGGTCGGCGGGGTCGTTCCGCCGCCGCACGCGGCGCCGTTGATGGTGCAGTTCAGCGGTGCCTTGTAGGCGCCACTGCCGTTGTAGCCCCAGCTGAACGAGGCGCCGGGGGCGATGCCGCCGGCCCAGCTCTTCTTGACCGCGACGTAGTGGTTGCCGCTGCTGGTGACGTCGGCGTCCCACGCGCTGCTGATGGTGGTGCCCGACGGCAGGTCGAACTCGATGCGCCAGGTGGTGACAGTGGCGCTGGAACCGTTGGTGACGGTCACCCTCGTCTCGTGACCGGTCCCCCAGTCCTGCGCCTTGGTGAAGGTGGTGGTGACGGTGCCGGCGCCGAACGCGGTGGTCACCGGCACCGCTGCGACGGTCACGGCGACCACGGCACCGGCCCAGAGGGCCCGGCGGAGCGATCTTTTCATGAGGCGTCTCCCGAACTGTTAGGAAACTTTCCAAAAGAGATGGTGAGACGGTACTCACGGCGTCATCAGTTCGTCAAGATGCGCATGTTTCGATTTCTTCTGGTGCACGGAGTGCTCACGCTGCGCCCACCCCGGATGGAAGCCCGGCCGGCGCGTAGCCTCGGCCCATGACCGTCTTCGACATCCCGATCGACGCCCTCAACGGCGGCCCCGCCGACCTGGCCCGCTACCGCGGCAAGGCGCTGCTGGTCGTCAACGTGGCCTCGCGCTGTGGCCTCACCCCGCAGTACGCCGGCCTCCAGACGCTCGCCGACTCCTACGCCGACCGAGGCCTGGTGGTGCTCGGGGTGCCGTGCAACCAGTTCGCCGGGCAGGAGCCGGGCAGCGCCGCCGAGATCAGCGACTTCTGCCAGGTCAACTACGGCGTCACCTTCCCGCTGACCGAGAAGGTCGACGTCAACGGCCCCGACCGGCACCCGCTCTACGCCGCGCTCGTGGGCACCCCCGACGCCGACGGGCACACCGGAGACGTGCGCTGGAACTTCGAGAAGTTCCTGGTGGCCCCGGACGGCTCGGTCGCCGCCCGCTTCGCCCCCACTGTCGAGCCCGACTCCGACGACCTGCGCGTAGCAGTCGAGAAGGCCCTCCCCACCTCCTGACGCCCCGGGCGCCGCACCGCACCGCCTTGATCACGCTCGAACATGGATGTAGTGGCCTGCCAACTCTCGGATGCCACTACATCCCGGATCAAGCGCGATCTTGCCGGGCCGGCGCCGCAGGAGGACCGGCGGTCCACCGCGACCACCCGCCCGAACCGCTCGTCACCGGAGAGTGGCAGGTCCCCGGAGAGCCGGTCGGTGACCGGCGTGAGCAGTACGTTGTGCAGGGCGGCTCGCGCGCGTCCAGGCGCCCGCCGCGAGCAGCCTGCGCAGCTGCCGGCAGCGAGCAATCGAAATAACCCACCAGTCTGGTCGGGAATGCGTCGTGGGTGGACGGAGTTGGGAACGAGCATGACAACTGTGGGACTGATCGGCAGTGGCAACATCGGCGGCACCGTGGCCCGGCTGGCCGTCGACGCCGGCTACGACGTGGTGCTGAGCAACTCGCGGGGCCCGGAGACCCTCACCGACCTGGTCGAGACCCTGGGCGCGCACGCCAGCGCCGGCACGACGCAGGACGCGGCGCAGGTCGGCGACCTGGTGGTGGTCAGTGTGCCGCTGAAGGCGTACCGCGCGGTGCCCGTGGAACCGCTGGCCGGCAAGGTCGTCATCGACACCAACAACTACTACCCGCAGCGCGACGGCACCTTCCCGGAGCTGGACTCCGGCGAGACCACCAGCAGCGAGCTGCTCCAGCGGCACCTGCCGGACTCGCGGGTGGTCAAGGTCTTCAACAACATCTACTTCAAGGGCCTGGCCGCGCTCCCCCGGCCGTCCGGCGCGGCCGACCGCAGCGCCCTCGCGATCGCCGGTGACGACGCCGCCGCGAAGGCTGAGGTGACCGCCTTCCTGGACCGGATCGGCTACGACGCGGTGGACGCCGGCCAGTTGGCCGAGGGGTGGCGCTACCAGCCGGACACCCCGGCGTACGGCACGCTCTACTCCGCCAGCCCGACCGACTGGGAGCACCCGGCCCCGGGCGACGCCGCGAAGCTACGCGCCGCCCTAGCCGCCGCCACCCGCTGAGCTAGGCCCGCCACCCTCCCCACGATCGCCTAGCGGGTGGTCGTGCGGAGGGCGGCGGGGCGACGGGTCGTCGGCGACGCGGGACATCCGGTGCGCCAGTTCGGCCCGTAGTCGGTGGACGTTCGGCGTGGTGGCGACAAGCGACACGTGGATCTCCTGCGGGCTCCGCCCGCGGGCCCTGCTCCACAGGCCCACCCGGCCCCATTCCCAGCGGTCCAGCACCGGCCGGGAGCGGGCCCGATCGGCGATGTCGACGACCAGGGTCGGGCTGAACCCGCCCCGCACCTCGGCTCGGGTCAGGTCGGGCCAGTCGACCTGTACCGTCCCACCGCCAGGCACTGTCAGTTCGAGGAAGTCGCGGGTCAGCCGGAGCGGCAGCCCGCCCTGACGCCGTAGGTGTATCGGGAAGCGGATCGCCGCCAGCAGAAGTATCGGCCCGTGCGGAAGCGGGTTGTACCAGGCATTGCCGAACGCGACGCCGAGCAAGGCGAAGGCCGGCAGGACCACCAGCGCTGCGCAGGCCACCCGGCCCAGCACCCGCCTGCGGGACCGCCGGAACCGAATCTCCCCCGCATCGACCTCCGTCACCATTGCTGTCCAGTAGCCACTCGTGGGCGAACCCAAACAGCTCGTCCCCCTGCGTCGAATCGGTAGCGACAGCCGACAAAAACATCGCTGTGGCAACTTGCGCCACAGTCCTGTTCACGGGACCCTGTTCTCTGGGTTGCCGCCCGCTCACCGAACGTGCCCCCGGAGGCGACATGCACACGCTCCGTACCGTGCCCCGCCGGCTGCTGGCCGGCTCCGGCGCGCTCCTGCTCGGCACCGCCCTCGCCACCGCCGCCATTCCGATTCCGGCCAACGCCGCGACCGGCGCGGACACCGTCGGATACGTCCGGCTCGCGCACCTCTCCCCGGACACCCCGGCGGTGGACGTCTACCTGGCCGCGCCGGGCGCGGCGAAGCCGCAGGTCTTTCCCGGGGTCGGTTACGGCGTGGTATCCGACTACCTCGAACTCGCGCCGGGCCGCTACGCGGTGGCGATGCGCGAGGCCGGTGCCCCCGCCACCGACCCCCCGGTGCTGACCACCGAGGTCGCGGTGACCAGCGGCGACGCCTTCACTGTGGCCGGTGTCGGCCGGCACGCCGACCTCGGCCTGCGGGTGCTCAACGACGATCTCAGCGCCCCCACCGACGGCCGCGCGAAGGTGCGGGTCGTGCAGGCGTCGGTGCGGACCCCGGTGCTCGACGTGGCCGCCGCCGACGGCCCGATGATCGCCGACGGGGTGCAGTTCGCCACCACTACCGACTACCAGCAGGTCGAGCCGGGCAGTTGGCGGCTGAAGCTGACGGGTGCCGGCGGGCCGAGCACCGACGCCGAGGTGCGGCTCACCGGCGGCGCGGTCTACTCGCTGCTGGTGCTCGACGCGAAACAGGGCGGGCTCACCGCCGAGCTGCGCCGCGACGCCGAGGGCGGCACCGTCGTCCCGGCCGGCGGGGTGGACACCGGCGCCGGTGGCACCGCCGGGGCCGGGTTCGACGCGTACCCAGTGGTGGCCGGCGGTCTGGCCGCGGCGGCCGGCGCGGTGGCCCTGCTGCTCTGGCGTCGGCGGCGGCGCACCACCTGGTGAGCGCCGAGCCGGACCCGTCGATCCGGCGGCACCGTGACCGCCGGATCCCGCTGGCCGCGCTGGTCGCGGCCGGCGCGGCGGTCTGCCTGGCCGTTGGCACCGGGGTCGGGCTGGCCACCACCGGCTCGCCGCCGCCGGTGGCGAGCTGGCACCCCGGCTGCGGCGACGACTGCCCGTCGGTGGCCGCCGCGCCCACGCCACACGGTCCACCCACGCGGGTACGCGTACCGCGCATCGACGTCGACTCACCGCTCACCGTGCTGGGTCTGGACCGCGCCGGCGCGCTGATTCCGCCGACCGACTTCCACGCCGCCGGCTGGTACGGCGGCGGCCCGGCCCCGGGCGACACCGGTCCGGCCGTACTCGCCGGGCACCTGGACTCACGACGCGGCCCGGCGGTCTTCGCCCGGCTCGGCGAGCTACGGCCCGGCGACCTCGTGGAGGTGTGGCGCGGCGGGCAGCGGTTGTCGTTCCGGGTGACCGGGTCGCTGCGTACCCGCAAGGACCAGTTTCCGACGGCAGTGGTCTACGGTCCGACGCCCGGGGCGGAGCTGCGCCTGGTCACCTGCGGGGGCGACTTCGACCGGCGGCGGGGTCACTACGTCGACAACGTGGTGGTGTTCGCGGTGACCGAGGCCCCCGACCCGGTCCTGCCGACGTCCGCGGCAGGCTGAGTCGTACGCCCTTGATCCACTCGGGTTCCCGGAAGTCGGGGCGTCCGCCGCGCTCCAATACCGCGATTTCCATGAACCCGAGTGGATCAAGCGGATGGGAGCTGGAGGGCGCGGAGGCGCGAGGCGCGAGGGGGTCAGAGGGGGCGGCGGCCGGCGAAGCCGCACTCGGCGCGGTGGTACCAGCGCACGTCGGAGTCGCCCTCCAGCCAGCACCAGAGCACGGCGCGGCCGGCCCGCTCGCCGGGGAAGTCGAGCAGCACCGGGGCGATGCCCTTGACCTGGATGTCGTGCTGGTGCAGCTCGTCGACGACGGCGTGCAGCCGCGCCTCCAGCGCCTTGACCTCGGCCAGCCCGCCGAGCGCGCTCATGCCGTGGTCGGCCAGGTCCGCGCGCAACTCGGCCAGGTCGGCCCGGACCCGGATCAACTCGTCGACGCGCGGTTGCAGGGTGGCCACCAGGTGCCGGGCCTGGGCAAGTGTGAACACCGGGCCAGTATGCGGCACGCACGGCCCCGCGACGCGCCCCGACCGCTCAGTCGGCCTGTGCCGCCAGTTCGCGGGCCCGATCCCGGGCGGCCTCCAGCGCGGCGAGCAGCGCCGCGCGTACGCCGTGCTTCTCCAGCTCACGAATCGCGGAGATGGTGGTACCGGCCGGCGAGGTGACCGCCTCGCGCAGCTTGACCGGGTGCTCGCCGGAGTCGCGCAGCATCACTGCCGACCCGATCGCGGTCTGCACGATCAGCTCGTGCGCCACCTGGCGGGGCAGCCCGAGCAGGATCCCCGCGTCGATCATGGCCTCGACCAGCAGGTAGAAGTAGGCCGGGCCGGAGCCGGAGAGCGCGGTGACAGCGTCCTGCTGCGACTCGGGCACGCGGATCGTCTGGCCGAGCGGCTTGAACATCTCCTCGGCCAACGTCAGGTGCGCCCCGGTGGCGTGCGCGCCGGCGGAGATCGCTGTCATCGCCTCGTCGACCAGCGCCGGGGTGTTGGTCATGACCCGCACCACAGGGGTGCCGTCGGGTAACCGGCGGCTGAAGAAGCTGGTGGGCAGACCGGCGCAGAGCGAGATGACGAGCTTGTCGGCCGGCACCTTGGGGCCGATCTCGTCGAGGAGCGCGGCGGCGTCCTGCGGCTTCACCGAGACCGCGAGCACCGCCGCCTCGTCCACAGCTGTCAGGTTGTCGACCACCCGTACGCCGTACCGGGCGGTCAGCTCCTCGGCGCGAGCGGGCCGGCGGGCGGTGGCCAACAGCCGGTCCACCGGCCATCCCGAGCGCAGCAGCCCGGAGAGCATCAGCTCACCGATCTTGCCCGCGCCGATCACCGCGACCGTGTGCACTCCGGCTGACATGTCGGCCCGTACCCCCTCGCATTGGGTCGCGGCGCGGCGGACCCGTGGGCCCGCCGCGCCGCCGACGATCGATCAGCTGCCGAAGAAGACCTCGGCCTCGGCGTACCGCTCCAGCGGCACCGTCTTCAGCTCGCGGGTGGCCTCGGCGAGGGGCACCCGGACGATGTCGGTGCTCTGCATCGCGACCATCTTGCCCCAGTCGCCGTCGTTGACGGCGTCGATGGCCTGCAGGCCGAGGCGGGTGGCGAGCACCCGGTCGAAGGCGGTCGGGGTGCCACCGCGCTGGATGTGGCCCAGCACCACGGTGCGGGCCTCCTTGCCGGTCTTGGCCTCCAGCTGCTCGGCGAGCCACTGGCCGATGCCGCCGAGGCGGACGTGGCCGAACGAGTCGAGCTCCTGGTTGGCGAGGACCATCTGGCCGTCGAGCGGCTGGGCGCCCTCGGCGACCACGACGATCGGGGCGTACTGGTGCTGGAAGCGCTTCTCGACGTAGCCGGCCACCTGCTCGACGTCGAACTGGCGCTCGGGCAGCAGGATCACGTTGGCGCCGCCGGCCAGGCCGGCGTGCAGGGCGATCCAGCCGGCGTGCCGGCCCATCACCTCGACGACCAGGGTGCGGTGGTGGCTCTCCGCGGTGGTGTGCAGCCGGTCGATGGCCTCCATCGCGATGTTGACAGCGGTGTCGAAGCCGAAGGTGTAGTCGGTGGCGCCGAGGTCGTTGTCGATCGTCTTCGGCACGCCGACGACGTGCACGCCCAGCTCGTAGAGCTTGGTGGCCACGCCGAGGGTGTCCTCGCCGCCGATCGCGATCAGCGCGTCCACGCCCTGGGCGGCGAGGTTGTCCTTGATCCGCTCGACGCCGTTCTCGATCTTGAACGGGTTGGTCCGGGACGAGCCGAGGATGGTGCCGCCGCGGGGCAGGATGCCGCGAACGTCGGCGATACCCAGGGGGCGGGACAGACCCTCCAGCGGGCCCTTCCAGCCGTCCCGGAAGCCCACGAACTCGTGACCGTAAGTGGCGACGCCCTTGCGGACCACCGCCCGGATGACCGCGTTGAGACCGGGGCAGTCGCCGCCGCCGGTGAGCACGCCGATACGCATGATCCGCTCATCCTCCTGGAGCATCAGGTAAAGCCCGATATGCCCCAGGGTATGTGTCAGGTCAGACCATCGGCGCCGTTGCCGGCCCGGGGCGGGCCGTCACTGCGAACTGTAGTCGGCCCGCCAGTACGACGACAGCGCGCCCCGGGCACCAGCCACCGGTCAATAGGTCACCTCGTGGTTCTCGCCGGCCTTCGGTGGCTGGCCGGTGACCGCGGCCTTCGCGTAGTCGAGCAGGTTTACCACTGTGCTGTTCGGCGAGTCCCAGTACTCGGCGGAGCTGGCGTGCACCTTGATCAACGTGAGGCCGGAGGTGTCCAGCCCGTCGGGAAACCACGCCTTGAGCAGCGGGTTCCACAGCCGCTCGGCCCGGGGCCGGTCGAACCCCTCGGTGGCGGTGCCGGAGATCGACACCCACGCGTTGTGCTTCTGGTCGGAGAAGGCGACGTTGACCTCCGGGTTCACCCGGATCTGGCGGACCTTGGGCGAGTCGGCGTAGGCGAAGAACCACAACTCGCCGTCGAACTCGGCCTCCTGGAGCCCCATCGGTCGACTCACCTGCCGCCCGTCCAGAGCAGTAGTGGTGAGCATGCAGATCCGCGCGGCCCGGGCCAGGCCGGTGACCCGGGCGCGTGCCTCCGCGGCGCTGCTCGGCTGGTCGCTCATGGCAATCTCCCTCGGCTCGGCTGGTCGAACCGTTGCCCGGGACAGAACCGGTCAAACCTAGGGCGGCGCGGCCACCATTCAGCGGGCGGTCATCGCCCGCCAGCGGGCCAGATTGTGTCGGGCATCGACCAGTGCGTCGTGCCGGGCCGCGTCCGCGTCCGGCAGGGGCGGCCGACCCCGGTCGTCCCAGAGCTGCCGCAGCTCCTTGGTGTAGCGGGGAATTTCCCGGGGCAGCGCCGGCATCGCACCCCAGAGCTGGGCGAGCACCACGTGGTCGTACGCGGCGAACCAGGCCCACAGCTCCAGCTGCTCCCCCGGCCGGTCTCGGATCGGCTCGACCAGGAAGTCGAACAGGTCGTCGCGGATGCGCTCACGCGAGCGCCAGGCCCGGTCCGCCGGGGAGGGCAGCTTGTCCAGCACGTTGCGTCGGACCCAGGGCACGGCGCGGGAGTCGTCGAACTCGGTGGAGACCGCGTAGAACTCGCGGCCGTACTCGTCGACGACACCGATCGAGACGAGGTCGACGGTCGTGCCGTCCTCGATGAACTCGCAGTCGTAGAAGTAGCGGTAGACCATTCCGGGCATCCTCGCCCACCGCCGCACGTCCGCGCCAGGCGGGGGCCGCCCCGAGGTCGACCGAGGCACGGCGACACCTCGTGAACGGCACGTCGCAGCTCGTGACGGTCACGGAAGTGCTTCGAGGGGTGTACAGCAAGCGACCGGACCGTCATGATCTGATGTGTACCGCTACCGGACGCCGAATCGGTGTCAGTTCACCTTGTCGGGGCCCATCAGGTTCGCCCGGTGAGCGAGTTGTGGTCCATGACCGGGGGAGGGGTTGGGCCGTGGAGGTTCGCCTGCCGGAGCCGGGTGACGCGCTCACGGGTGTCGAGATGTTCGCCGGGCTGGAGCCCGAGGTGCGGCAGCGTGTCATCGCCGCCGCCGTTCCGCGGACCTACCGCAAGGGCCAACTGCTCTTCGTGGAGAACGACCCAGGTGAGTCGCTGATCGTGCTGCGCCGCGGCGCGGTGGCGGTCTTTCGCACCGCACCCACCGGCGAGCGGGCCGTGCTGTCGGTTATCCGTCCACCGGACGTGCTCGGTGAGGTTTCCCTGCTCGACGCGTCCACCCGGTCCGCATCGGCCGAGGCCATCGAGGACTGCGCGGCGCTCGCGCTCTCGCGGGGCGCGTTCATGGAGTTGGTGCACTCCAACCCACGCATCCTGGACGCGGTGATGCGCTCACTGGGAGGGCTGATCCGCCGGCTCACCGAGCAGAACGCCGACCACGTCTTCCTCGACCTGCCCGGTCGGGTGGCGAAGACGCTGGTCCGGTTGGCCGGCGAGAGCCAGGCTCCGATGATCACGATCGAGCTCAACCAGAGCCAACTGGCCGAGATGGCCGGTGGTTCCCGGCAGAGCGTCAACCAGGCGATCGGTTCGTTCGCCAGCCGAGGCTGGCTGCGTACCGAGGGCCGCCGGATCGTGGTGACCGACGTGGCCGCGCTGCGCCGCCGCGCCGGCATGGCCGACCGCTGACCGACCGGCCCGCCCGGTTCGTCGTCGGTCGGGTATCCGATCTGGACGCGCGCCTTCCCTCGCTGCCCACTTCCCCATCCGTACGCACGGCTGCGCCGGCTGCCAGTGGCAGCCGGCGTCACCGTTCTCGCGGTTCAGCGGAGCGGGCTCAGCGGGTCGCGCCCGGCCAACGGGTCGCGGCCGACTGGTAGCCGGGGCCCGCCCAGAAGCCCGGTCCAGCCCAGAAGCCCGGTCCGGCCCAGATACCCGGTCCGGCCCAGCCACTCGCGGTCGTGGTGGTCGTCGTCGTGGTCGCCATGTCGTCCCCCTGGTCGATGTGTGGTGCCTGTCGTGCCTGTCTTGCCAAGGAACGCTATGGCGTAGAGCGTTGGGACGAAATAGGACAAATCGACATGAATCACTGGCTGAAGAGCGGTTGTTGGCCCCCACACCGCGCTGACAAGGTTGCCGCGCCCGCCCCTGTTCCAGGGCCCGTGCCGACATACCCGCAGCAGTGAGGAGCCACCGGTCATGTCATTACTCCGCGGCAATGTCGCATTTCGTCGGTACTGGTCGGCGCGCCTGGTGTCGTACACCGGTGACCAGCTGGCCCGGACGGCGCTGCTGATCGCCGTCTACGACCGACACGGTGGCGGCGCGGTCGCCCTGCTGCTGCTGGCGTCGACGGTGCCCCGCCTGCTCGGACCGTTGCTCGGTGCCCTGGCCGACCGGTTCGACCAGCGCCGGCTGATGATCGGTTGCGACACCGCCCAGGCGTTGACGTACCTCGCCGTCGCGCTGCTCGCGCCGCCGCTGCCCGTCCTGCTGGCGCTGATCACCGCTGCTACCACGGCCGCCACCGCGTTCACTCCCGCCGGACGCAGCCTGCTCCCCCGCCTTGTCGAACGCGAGCAACTGCCGGCGGCGAACGCGCAACTCGCGACCGGTGTCAACATCGGGCTCGCTGCCGGGCCAGCCGTCGGTGGCCTCCTGCTGGCGACCCTCGGGCTGACCGCAACGCTGCTGGTGGACGCGGCGACCTTCGTCCTCTCCGCGTTGCTGATCGGCGGAGTCCGGACACTCTCGACGACCGGCGCGACCCGCCGGTCCGAGCCACTGCACACGGTGCTGCGCGAAGGGCTGCGGGTGGTCCGAGGGCACAGCGTCGTCCGTGCGGTCTCGGTCGGCTTCCTGGTGATGGTGATGTTCGCCGCGCTGGACAACCTCGCCATCGTCCCCCTCGGACGCGCCGAACTGGGCGCCACCGAGGTCACTATCGGTTTGCTGGGCACCGCCTACGGCGTCGGCATGGTGCTCGGTCCGATGTGCCTGGCGAGAACCGGTGTACGCATCCGGATGGACCTGGTCCTCTACGGCGCGCTGCTCGCGCTCGGCGCCGGAACGCTGGTCACCGGTCTCAGCCCGGTGATCGCGCTCGCCATCGCCGGTCAGGCGGTCGCCGGTGTCGGAGCGGGCTGGCACAACGTCGCCGCCGACACCCTCATCCAGCAGAACGTGCCGGCCGAACGGCTCGGCGTGGTGTTCGGCACCGTCTACATGTTCCCGTACGCGGCGGAGGCACTGGCCTACGCCGTCGGCGCACCGCTGTTGGCGGTGGTCGGGCCACGATGGGTGCTGGTCATCTCGGGGCTGGGTGTGCTGGCCACCCTGGGGCTGATCGCTCCCCTGCTCACCCGGGCCCTGGGGCTACGGCTGCCGACAGCGGGCAGGTTCGCGGCGGCCAACGGGTGAGGCTCGACGACGGGTGCGGCCGGCGGACCGATGGCCCGCCGACCGCACCCGGACGATCAGTTCTCCTTGCCGTCGGCCGGCGGCGCACCCGGCCCCGGACCGATCTTCTTCGGATCGGTCGGCTTACCAGCCGTGGACGTGCTCGACGAGGTGGTCGTGGTCTCCCCCGACCCGCCCGACTGACCCTCAGGCTCTTCCACCATGCCCTGCTCCTCCAGTTCGGCGAGAGTGACCGCATCGACGTCGATCGTGTCGCCCGGCGCCCACTGCGTGCCACCCGGATCGGTCCACGAGGCGGACAGTCGTACCTGCACGGCACTCTCCCTGACATGAAACTTCCTGGTACGGAACACTAACCCCGACCGATCGACGCCGTTGCCCGTCCGCACGTCGGGTACCCGACTTGGCCGCCCGGCCGCGATACTGACCTCTTTCGCCCACGGAGCTGAACATCGACCTCAAGTGTGGACACTGCGCACGCGCGGCCGGGCCGGACGACCGCTTCTGCGGCGGGTGTGGCCAGCCGCTCGGGGTCAACTGTGCGCACTGCGGGCACGCCAACAGCACCGAGGTCAACTTCTGCACCAGCTGCGGCCAACCGCTGCGGGACCACGTCGTCACCGTGCAGGAGGACCGGCGTCAGGTCAGCGTGCTCTTCGTCGACATCGTGGACTTCACCAGCTACGCGGAGCGGGCCGACCCGGAGCAGGCCCGCGGTCTGCAACAGACCTACTTCGCCACCGTGCGCCGGATCGTGCACCAGTACGGCGGGGTGGTCGAGAAGTACATCGGCGACGCGGCGATGGCGCTGTTCGGCGCACCGGTGGCCACCGACAACGACGCGTTGCGGTGCGTCCGCGCCGGCCTGGAGCTGCAACGGAACCTGGCCCGCCAGCCCGCCGGCCCGCAGCCGCCGCTGGGCTTCCGGGTCGGCATCGCGACCGGAGAGGCCCTGGTCGACCTCTCCGCCACCCGCGACGGTGGGCAGGCCTTCGTGACCGGAGACGTCGTCAACACGGCCTCCCGCCTCCAGGGGTTCGCCCCGCCGGGCGGTGTCGTCGTCGACGAGAGCACCTGGTCGGCCACCCGACACGAGATGGAGTACGCCGACCAACCACCGGTCACCCTGCGCGGCCGGTCCGCTGTGAGCCGGATCTGGCTGGCCGTCCAGGTGCGACCACACCGGGACCCGCGCGGCGCCGAGCTGACCCCGATGGTGGACCGGGAACACGAGCGCGGTCTGCTGGTCAACGCGCTGCACCGGATGGTGACCGAGCGGACCTCCCAGTTGGTGACGGTGTTCGGCCCGGCCGGGGTGGGCAAGAGCCGGCTGCTGCGCGAACTGGCCCGGCACGCCGGCAGCCTGCCCGGCCCGCCGATCACCTGGCTCGTCGGGCAGTGCCCGCCGTTCGGCGAGAACGTCACCTGGGCCGCCCTGTCGGACATCGTGAAGACCTGGGTGGGAATGCCGGAGGTCGACGACCCGGTCGCGCTGCGCGAACGGCTGCGGTCCCGGCTGGGGCAACTCGCCGACCCGCACGCGACCCGGCTGGCCGAGGCGCTCGGGCCGCTGATCGGCGTACCCGGCGAACGACTCACCCCCGGCGAGACCGAGGCCGCGTGGCGGCGGTTCCTGCTCGCCCTGGCGACCACCGGCCCGACAGTGCTGGTCTTCGAGGACATGCACTGGGCCGACCAGGCGATGCTCGCCTTCGTCGAGCAGCTGGGCGCGTCGGCGCGCGGCGTACCGCTGCTGGTCGTCGCGACCGCCCGGCCGGAGCTGCGGGAACGGAACCCGGCCTGGACCGGCACGATCAGCGGCGCGATGTCCATCTCGGTGCCGCCGATGCACGACACCGACATCGACGCGCTCTACTCGCTGCTCCTCGGGCAGGCGACGCTGCCCTCCAGCTCGCGTACCCCGTTGATCGAGTTCGCCGACGGCAACCCGCTCTACGCCCAGGAGTACGCCCGGATGCTGCTGGACGGCGGCCTGCTCGACGCTGTCGGTCCGACCCCCCGCCTCGACCTCGACGGTGGCGCGGAGATGCCCCGCACCGTGCAGGCGGTCATCGCCAACCGGCTCGACCTGCTGGACCCTGCCGACCGGGCGGTGCTCCAGGCCGCCGCCGTGGTCGGCGTGGTGTTCTGGGCCCCGCCGGTGGCGATGGCGTTGGGGCGGCCGGTGGAGTGGGTGGAGCGTGCGCTGGACCGCCTGCAACGTCGCGACCTGGTGTACGAGCAGAGCACGTCGACGATGCCCGGCCAGCCCGAGTACCGGTTCCGGCACATCCTGGTGCGCGACGTCTGCTACCAGCGGCTGCCCAGGGCCGAGCGGGTGGTGCGTCACCAACGCACCGCCGACTGGATGGCGCAGCTCACCGACGGCCGGCAGTACGACCTGGCCGAGGTGCTGGCCAACCATCGCTGGGCGGCGCACGAGATCGCCCGGACGGTCGGGCTGGACACCGCCCCCTACGCCCCGTCGGCGCGGGCCGCGCTGCACCGGGCGGCCCGCCGGGCGTACGAGCTGCACGCGCTGGACACCGCCGCCGCGCTGGTCGGCCGGGCGCTGGCCCTGGACGTCGGGCCGGACCCGGCGCTGGAGCTGTTCGACGCCGAGCTGGCGTTCTATCGGGACGGGGACGCCTTCCTGGTGGCGGGGGGCACTGACACTCTCACCCGGCTGGCCGAGCGGCTCACCACGAGCGGCGACCGGACGGGAGCGGCGCGCGCCTGGACGCTGCTCGCCACCGCCGCCTGGAGTCGGGCCGACCGGTCGGCGACCCTGCACTGCCTGGACCAGGCGATCGGCATCTACGGCGACCTACCGGACACTCAGGAGAAGGCGGGCGCCCTGCTGGAGCTGGCCCGGGTGCACATGCTCAACGCGGAGACCGAGCCGGCGTGCACCGCCGCACGGGCGGCAGCGTCCCTCGCCGAGCGGCTCCAGCTGCGCGAGGTCCAGGCCAACGCGCGGATCACCCTGGCCGTGGCGCGCTACCTGGCCGGCTCCGCCTCGGCGTTCCCGGAGCTGGCGGAGGTGACCGAGCACTGCCGGGTGGAGCGGCTGACCAGTCGACGCCGGGCCGTGCAGAACCTGGCCTGGGCGTTGCAGGAGGAGGGCGACCTGGCCGGCTCGGCCCGGTTGGTCGACGAGCAGCTCACCCTCGACCTGGGCGGCGAGCACAGTCTGGCCACCAGCTTCGCCGACGAGTGGGCGCGGTCGTACTACGCGGGTGACTGGACGGCGGCACTGGCGATGGCGGCGGAGTCGACCCGACGGCCGACCGCGGAGTGGGATCTGCACATCGTGGCGGTCTCGGGTTGGATGCGCGGGCTGGCCGGAGCCGAGCTGGTCGGGCCCGACGAAGCCGCGGGGCCGGACGGGCCGGGTGGGGATCTGGTCGAG
Source organism: Micromonospora trifolii (assembly GCF_022229005.1). GTDB lineage: Bacteria > Actinomycetota > Actinomycetes > Mycobacteriales > Micromonosporaceae > Micromonospora > Micromonospora trifolii. The sequence goes on along the minus strand of NZ_JAKKFD010000034.1, from coordinate 58,666 downwards.
CAGGCGCTGGTCGCGGCTCGGCGCACCGGTTTCCACAGGGTGCTGCGTTCCACCCTGGCGCACGCCGCCCTCTGCCGGGCGGTGCAGGGCCGCCGCGACGAGGCGATGGCGCTGCTCACCGAGCTGGACGAGGACTGGCAACGGACCCGGATGATTCCGTTCGCGGAGTGGGTGCCGGCCGTCGGGCACGTCGCCGGGGTGCTCGGCGCGGACGCGGCCCGGCTGGTCCGGCAGCTGCTCGACCGGGCGCCCCGGATGACACCGTGGGCTGACGCCGCCGGTCAGGTCGCCGACGCCACGCTGGCCCGGCACGCCGGGGACGCCTCGACAGCGGCGAACCTGCTGCGCTCGGCGGCGGCGAGCTACGCCCGGATGACCGACGTGACCGACGAGGTCATCACGCTGGCGCTGGCCATCGGCCCGCTCGCCGAGACCGACCCACCCGCCGCCGTGGCGACCCGCGCCCGCCTGCACGACTTCGCCACCCGTCACCAAGCCCCCGCCCTGCTCCACCTGCCCTGACCGCAGGGCGGGCCGGCAGGGCGGTGGCTCAGGCGGCCAGCGGCGCCGGGACGGGCTCCTTGAGCTTCTGGGCGTAGACGTCGACGTACTCCCGACCGGAGAGCTCCATCAACTCGTACATGATCTCGTCGGTGACCGCGCGCTCGACGAACCGGTCGCCGGCCAGCCCGGCGTAGCGGGAGAAGTCCAGCGGCGCCCCGAACCGGATCTTCACCCGATCGATCTTGGGGATGAGCTTGCCCGGCGGCTGGATCTCGTCGGCGTTGAGCATCGCCACCGGCACCACCACCGCGCCGCTCTCCAGGGCCAGCCGGGCCACCCCGGTCTTGCCCCGGTAGAGCCGCCCGTCCGGAGAGCGGGTGCCCTCGGGGTAGATGCCGGCCACTCCCCCGGCGCGCAGCACCTGCAACTGGGTGTCCAGGGCGGCACGCGCGGCCCGGCCGCCGGAACGGTCCACCGGAATCGTGCCGGTGCCGACGAAGAACATCTTGGTCAGCCAGCCCTTGATCCCCTTGCCGGTGAAGTACTCGGCCTTGGCGACGAAGGTGACCTTCCGGGCGGTGATCAACGGAGTGAAGATCGAGTCGGAGAAGGAGAGGTGGTTGCTCGCCAGGATCACCGGGCCGGTCGCCGGCACGTTACGCAGGCCCTCCACCTGCGGGCGGAAGATCAGCTTGAGCAGCGGACCGAGGATGACGTACTTCAGCAGCCAGTAGAGCACCGGCGTCCTTTCCCGTGGTGTGCCCGCGACAGCGCCAGCCGTCGTCGCCGCCGAGCCTACGAAGCGAGCGCTCTCACCACAACGGACGAGAACAGGGCCGAGGCATCGAGCCGCCAGCGATCACCGAGATCGCACTTGTCGCGCAAGAACGGACAAAGAAGCCCCGCCGCGACCTGCGGGAGCAGCCGTGACTTTGGAAGACGCGACACAACGCACTCCCGGAACCATGCCCTGACGTGTCACGATTCAGAGCACGGCGTGCGCACGGGCGCCGAAGGGCAGCGGTGGCCGCGCCGGAAGGCGCGTTAAGGGGGATGTCCGGGTGTCAGCGGGTGGGGCCCGCCGGGGACGGCGGGACAACGGGCTCGACGCGAACGAGTACGCCGTCGTCGGCGACGTCGATCCGCGCGTCGGTGAGCACCTGCTCGACGTGCTGGCCGCCGGTGGGATCGCCGCCTACCTCCAGCCCTCCGCCGACCTCAACCCGGTCACCCGCACCACCACGGTGCCGGCCCGGCCGGTCGACCGGCTCTACGTCGACCGCTCGCACCTGACCACCGCACGGGACTACCTGACCCAGCTCGCCGACGAGACCGCTCCGGAGCAGCCACCGGCCCGCGACGAACCGGACATCGACGCCGAGTGGGCACGGATCGTGGCAGGCTTCCACACCACCTCCACGCCCGGTGACCACCCGTGGCCGGCTTCGGAGGACGTGGACGAACGGGACACCCGTGACGAGTCGACCTCCGGGCCGCTGACCCGCTCCGGCACCGACGAACCCGGTCCGACCGCCACCGACGTTCGCCGGCTACCGTCCGCGACGGACATCTCCGGGATCTCCGTGGGGCGCGGCACCCGACCGGACGAGCCGTCGCTGCTCGACGGGTTGGACACCTTCGGCGCCGACCTGCCCGACGACGAGGACGACGAGGGTTACCACCCGCCGCCACCGCCGCCGCTGCCGCGGGTCAGCAAGTACGCGGTGATCGGCGTGCTCGGGGTGGTCGTCGGGTTCGTGCTGTTCCTCTTCCCGTGGCTGCTCCCGATCGACCGCTCGGCGGTCACCCTGTTCGGGTTCACCGGCATCCTGGCCGGTTTCGTCACGCTGATCTGGCGGTTGCGCCCCGGCGACGAGGACGAGGACGACCCGGACAACGGCGCCGTCGTCTGAGGTCGGCCCGCATCCCGGGACGGCAGCGCCCCGCCGGGCGCGTAACAGTGGTGTAACTTACTGTCAGTAGGAATACCGCTGTACGTCACTTCCCCCGCTGACTGACCGGTTTTTCCTTGCTCGCGGCGGTCAGTCCTCTGCTGATCGGAATGCCCGAGATGCGACAGAGTTCTCTCGTGGTGGTCGCCAACCGCCTCCCCATCGACGACAATCAGGCCCCCGACGGGGCCTGCGAGTGGCGGCGCAGCCCGGGTGGGTTGGTCAGCGCGCTGCACCCGCTCCTGCGGCACACCCCGGCGACCTGGGTCGGCTGGGCCGGTGGCACCGGGCCGGCCCCCGCCCTGCCGGACGTGGACGGCGTGCGGATGCACACCGTCGCGCTCAGCCCGGAAGACCTGCGCGATCACTACGAGGGGTTCGCCAACGCCACCCTCTGGCCCCTCTACCACGACTCCGTGGAGCAGCCGCAGCACCACCGCCGCTGGTGGGAGGCGTACCAGCGGGTCAACCAGCGCTTCGCCGAGGCGACAGCGGAGGTGGCCGAGCCGGGCGGGGTGGTCTGGGTGCAGGATTACCACCTGCAACTGGTCCCCGGTCTGCTGCGCGCGCTCCGGCCGGACCTGCGCATCGGGTTCTTCCTGCACGTGCCGTTCCCACCGCCGGAGCTGTTCATGCAACTGCCCCGCCGGGCCGAACTGCTGCGCGGCATGCTCGGAGCCGACCTGGTCGGCTTCCAGCGGGTGCAGGCGGCACACAACTTCGCCCAGTTGGTGACCCGGGTGCTGGAGCTGCCGGCCACCGACCGGCGGATCGGCATCGACGACCGGGTCGTCCGCATCGGCGCATTCCCGGTCTCCATCGACACCGCCGAGATGGCAGCGCTCGCCGACCGCCCGGACGTGGCCGCCCGGGCCCACCGACTCCGCCAGGACCTCGGCGATCCCCGGCAGGTCATCCTCAGCGTGGACCGGATGGACTACACCAAGGGCATCGAGCAGCGCCTCAAGGCGTACAGCGAGTTGCTCGCCAGCGGCGACGTCAAGGTCCGCGACACGGTGCTGGTGCAGGTCGCCATGCCGAGCCGGGAACGCGTCGGCCAGTACCAGATCCTGCGCGAGCGCATCGAGCGCGAGGTCGGCCGGATCAACGGCGAGTTCGGCCGGGTCGGCGAGCCGGCGATCCACTACCTCACCCAGCCCTTCGACCGGGCCGAACTGGCCGCGCTCTACCGGGTCGCCGACGTGATGGCGGTGACCCCGTTGCGCGACGGAATGAACCTGGTCGCCAAGGAGTACGTTGCCGCGCGGGTCGACGACACTGGCGCACTGCTGCTCAGCGAGTTCGCCGGCACCGCCGCCGAACTGTCCCAGGCGTACCTGGTCAACCCGCACGACCTGGAAGGACTCAAGCAGGGCCTGCGCGCGGCGCTGCGGGCCGACCCGGCCGACAGCACCCAGCGGATGCTTGCCATGCGCGCCCACCTGCACCAGCACGACATCCGGGCCTGGGCCCGCTCCTACCTGCACGCCCTGGACGAGGGCGGCGCCCTGGTCAGTCGCCTGACCAGCACCGACGCCGGTTCCGACGGCACCGCTCGGGTGCCCCGACCAACCACCCCGACCGGCAGCCCGGCCGTCCACCAGGCCGGCGGCTGACCGGCGGCGGCCCGGCTGCTCAGTGCGCCGCCGGCTCCTTCTCCAGCCAGTCCAGGATCGCGTCGATCGGCTCCGCCCACCGCGCGTCCAGCATCAGGTCGTGGCCCATCCCGGGGAAGAGCAACGGGGCCGACCCGTAGCGGCGGGCCACCCGGGTCAACGTCGACGCCGGCACCACCCGGTCGTCCGGGCTGCCCAGCACCAACACCGGAGGCGCGCCCACGGCCGGCTCGGCCACCGGCTCACCCAGCAGCGCCCACTGCGCCCGCCGACCCGCCCGACCGAGGCGTCCGACGTACCGCCGGGCCTCCTCGTCGGGCAACTCACGGCTGAACAACTGCCCCCGGTTGAGCCGCAACGGCCCGCCGAACACCGCCGGCAACGTGCCCGCCGGGTTGCGGCGCAACGCCGCGCCCAGCACTCCCCAGCCGCCGAAGACCGGCGCCACCAGCACCGCGCCCCGCGCCGGGTAGCGGGCCAACGCGTGCGCCACCACCAGGGCCCCGGCGCCGTGCCCCACCAGCACCGCCTGCCGCGGCAGGCTCGCGGCCACCTGGACCACATCGTGGGCGTACGCCCGCAGCGTCGCCTCCGGCGCCGGCTCGCTGCCACCGTGCCCGCGCAGGCTCACCGCGTACGCCGAGAACCCCCGCGACGCCGCGTGACCCAACCAGTGCTCGGCGAACGCCCACGCGCCGTGCCCGAACCCGGGTACGAAGAGCAGCGGCGGGCGCCCCTCCTCCAGCTCGGGGACCGCGCTGAGCACCTCCCGCCGGGCCGGCCGGACCGGCCGGGACCACTCCCGACCCCGCATGATCCGCAGTTCACTGTTCGCGCTCACCGTGCCAGCCTTTCGTTCGCGACTGCGGGGCTCGCAAGCTCACTCCTCGCGCTCACTTGCCCTCCAGCTCGCTTAGGGCGCTTTGGATGGCGCGCAGGTAGTCGGCGTGCCCGACCTCGAACCAGTGCCGGCTGCTGTCCTTGACCGGCCCGGAGTACCGCTCCCCGGCCCGGTCCCGCACCCGCTGGGCGAACGCCGTGGCCCGTTCCGGCCGGTCCCGGCGGGCCTGTAGCAGCCGGGCGAAGAGCACCGTCTGCCAGTGCGACAGGGTGAACAGCCCGGAGTCCGGTTGCAGCAGGCCGGCGACGGCCAACGTCGGGTGCCCCGGGGTGAACGCGTTGAGCCACAGCGTGGGCCGGCCCGCTCCCGCGCTGTCACCGAACACCGACGCGTCGAGGAACTCGAAGCGCGGCAGGTAACCGGTGGCGAAGACGACCACCTCGGGGTCGATCTCGCGACCGTCGGCCAACTCCACGGCGTACGGGTGGAACCGGGCGACGTCCGGCACCGGGCCGATCCCGCCGTGACCCACGTAGTAGACGAGCTGACTGTTCGCGATCGGGTGCGTCTCGTACACCCGGTGGTCGGGCTTGGGCAGGCCGAAGCGGGTCAGGTCGCCGACGGTCAGCCGCAGCGTCCAGTGGTAGAGCCACTGCCGCACCCGCAGCGGCACCCGCAGCGCCAACAGGCTGTCGTTGACCTGGTCGGCGGGGCGACCGAGCACGTACTTCGGCGCGTACCAGTAGCCGCGCCGGGTGGAGTGCCAGCAGCGCGACGCCTGCTGGGCGGCCTCGACGGCGATGTCGCAGCCGGTGTTGCCGGCACCGACCACCAGCACGCGCTTGCCGCGCAGCTGCGCCGGGTCCTTGTAGGACGAGGCGTGCATGATCTCGCCGCGGAACTGTTCGAGGCCCTCGTAGCGGGGCAGCTTCGGCGACCAGTTGTGGCCGTTGGCGATCACCACGGCGGCGTACCGGGCGGTGCGCTCCGGGCCGTACCCGCCGGTGGAGCGGGTGGTCACGTCCCACCGATCGCCCTCGACGGGCTCGACGCGGATCACCTCGGTGCCGAACCAGATGTGCGAGCGCAGGTCGAAGTGGTCGGCGTACCGCTCGAAGTAGGACAGCAGCTGACCGTGGTGCGGGTAGTCCGGCCAGGAGTCCGGCATCGGGAAGTCGGGAAACTGGGTGAACGGCTTCGACGAGATCAGGTGGGTGCTGGCGTACACCGGGCTGCGGTCGTGCCGCCAGTTCCAGGCGCCACCGACGCCCGTCTCCCGCTCGTAGCAGTCCACGCCGAACCCGTGTTCGCGCAGGTTCTTGATGGCCGTCAGGCCGCTGGCCCCGGCCCCGATGACGCAGACCGTGTCGCCCCGGTCGGAGACCGGGCGGCCGTCGCTGTTCGACGCGGGCGAGGTCGCCTCCGGGTCGGGCCGGCCGTGGTCGGTGGAGGTGGACACCGGGGACATCTCCTTTTGGTACGGCAGGCGTGCCGGTCGCCGCGAAATCCTCTCCACAACCGGGCCGGATGTCCAGTCCTGAGCCGGACCCGCCGACTTGTCGAGCCGGGGTCGGGGGTCAGCCGGTGGTGGGCAGCAGCAGGTCGACCAGGACCGGGAAGTGGTCGCTGGCCCGGCGGGTCTGCGGGGTGTCCACCACGTCGTAGTCGACCACTGTGATCCGCGGGTCGACGAAGAGCGCGTCGATGCGCCGGCGCGGGTCGGCGCAGGAGTAGGTGAGCCGCTCGGCCCGGTCGGCCGCCACCGCCGCGTCGGTCAACCCGCGCGACACGGTGGCCCAGGCGGGCCCGTCCGGACCCTCGTTGAGGTCCGCCCCGGCCAACACCGGGCTGGTCGCCGCGTCCAGGCCACGCTTGAACTCGGTGGCCTGGGAGGGCCGCTCGGCCGGGTCGGTGGACAGGTGCGAGCCGGCGAGGGTGAACCGGGCGTCACCGACCCGGCAGTCGGCGTACGCGGCGCCGCGCAGGTGCCGGCCGGGGGTCAGCGGAAAGCGCTGGCAGCGGGTGTCCAGCACCTGGACCCGCAGGCTGGTCAGGAGCAGGTTGCCCAGGGCGGGCAGCCCGCCGGCGGCCACCACCAGACCGAACGACTCGGCCAACGTGGCGGACTTCTGCCGCCACCGGAACCGGCGCGGCCCCTCCTGCACGATCACCACGTCCGGCGTCGCGGCCCGGACCACCGCCGCCAGGGCGGCGGTGTCGTCGCGCTGGCTGTGGATGTTGTACGACACCACGCGCAGCGGCACGCCCATCCCGGACCGCCTCAGATCCGGCGGGCCAGGTCAGCGGCGCCGATCACCCCGGCGCTGTTGCCCAGCTCCGCCGGGAGCACCTCGGCCACCGGCAGGCGACCCCGCTGGGCGAGCGCGTCGAGGTACGAGCGACGGGTGGGGCCGAGCAGCAGGTCACCGGCGTCGATCACCCCACCGCCGACCACCAGGGTCTGCGGGTCGAGGATCTGCGCCATGTCGGCGAGGCTGGTGCCCAGCCACCGGCCGATCTGGGCGAACGCCTCGGCGGAGACCGGGTCGCCGCCCTGCGCGGCGGCGGTCACCATCGGGCCGGTGATCGCCTCGGCCTCGCCGCCGGCCAGCTTCAGCAGGGCGGCGGCCCGGTTGGGCTCCTGCCGGGCGCCGGCCCGGGCGAACCGGACCAGGGCGCTGCCGCTGGCGTACTGCTCGATGCAGCCCAGCCGGCCGCAACCGCACTGGTGCCCGTCCGGCACGGCCAGCATGTGGCCCAACTCCGCGGCGATGCCGTGCGCGCCACGCATCAGGTCGCCACCGAGGACGATGCCGCCGCCCACACCGGTGCCGATGGTGAACATGATCATCGAGTCGTCGGCGTCGCGGGCCGCGCCGTAGCGGAACTCGGCCCACGCGGCGACGTTCCCGTCGTTCTCCACGATCACGGGCAGCCCGACGGCCTCGCTGACGTACTCGCGCAGCGGTTCGTCACGCCAGGCCAGGTTGGGAGCGAAGAGCACCGTCGAACGGCTGGCGTCGATCCAACCGGCCGCGCCGATGCCGACGGCCTCGATGGTCCGCCCGGCAGCCAGCTCGCCGACCAACTCGATGATGACGTCGCGGGTCTTGGCCACGTCATCGGCGGGAGTGTCCCGTCGGGTCTGCACGAGGACCGCGCCGGTGTCGTCCACGACACCGCCGGCCACCTTCGTGCCACCGACGTCGACTCCGATGGTCAGCGTCACCGCTACCGCCCCCCTCTGCTGTGCTGTCCGGCCCGGTCCCGGCCCAGTGCCGGTCGGGGTCGGAAGGTCCCGCGTTCAGGCGCCGTCGCCCGATGCTTCCGCGTCGGCGTCATCGGGCACCCGCGAGGCGGGCACCACGGGACGGGTGGTCGGTGCCGGTACGGTCGCCGTCCCGGCCTCGTCGACGGGTGGTACGGCGGCCGGGGCGAGTGGGTCCGCCGTCCGGGTGGCGACCGACCAGACATCCCGCTCCGGCGCCGGCTGAGAATCATGCCCGGTACGGGTGGCATCGCGCCACACGTGGTCGTCGACCGTCGCGGTGGGCGGGGCGCCCGGTGCCGGCGCGGGGAACACGTCGTCGGTGCTCGCGGTGGGTGCCGGCGAGGCCGGGGCGGTCGGCTCCGCGGCCGGCTCGGCGGAGCTCGGCGCGGACGGTTCCGCCGGGGAGAACGCGCGGAGCAGGCTGGCGACGCCCGCGGCGAGGTCACCGGCGCCGGTCGCGAGCCGTTCGGCGAATTCCGGACTCGGGTCCCGCAACGCGGCGATGCCCCGACAGACCGGGCAGACGCAACATTCGGCCGAACCGGTGGCGAAAGCACCACCGGTGCCAGGGCTGGCGTCCGGGCCCGCGCTGTGACCGAGGACACCGGACAACATCCCGCCCAACGAACCGAACGCGCCGCCCGCCGAGCCCGCGGAGGCCAGTCGTGCCCCCGCCAGCAGTGTGGCGACCAGTCGCTCCGCCTCTTCCCGGGCCGAACCCGGATCCGTTCCGCCCACCGTCGGCTCCTCTACCGTGCCACCGGACACGTCACTGCGCCGCACCGGTTGCTTCTACCCGGCGCTTGAGCTGCTTCAACGCGGTGTCCATGATCATCTTCTCGGCTTTGCGCCGAAACATTCCGAGCATGCCGACCGACAGGTCGACCTCCAGCGTGTAGGTCACAGTGGTGCTGCCGTCCGGGTTACCCACCAGGTCGTACGAACCACGCTGGGCCTTCTGCATCTTCGAGGGGGCGACCAGGTGCCACTCGATCCGGGACAGATCCTCGGCGTACTCGTAGGCGAGCACGTACTCGTCGGCCATCACCCCGGCGTCGATGGTGAAACGCACCTGACTGGCGTAACCGTCCTCGTACTCCTCGATCACCTCGGCACGACGCACCGCGTCGGTCCACTCCGGGTAGCGCGCGAAGTCGCAGATGACCGCCGTCACCCGATCCGGTGCGGCGCCGATGATGATCGACTGGGTGGAGGAGTCCGCCATGGGGGGAGGCTACCCGCCTCCTGGATGTCTCACCCCGACCGCCCGCCGGGTAGGTTTCGTCACATGCCGACGCCACGGCGGCGGCCGGCCCAGCCAGTGCGAGCACGAAGGAGTGCAGGTGCGCGAGTTCTCCGTCCCGCCGATCGTCACAGTTGGCGACGCGGCCAACCTCACCGATCCGGTCTGGGACAACGCCGAAGTCGCGCCCGACACCGTCCAGTTCGCCCGACCCACCGCGAGCGCCGACGGCGCCGTCACCGCCTGGGCCGAGGTGACCTGCCTCCAGTTCCGCGACGAGGTGGCCGCCGTGGCCCGCGGGCTGATCGCCGCCGGCATCGAGCCCGGTGTCCGGGTCGGGCTGATGAGCCGCACCCGCTACGAGTGGACACTGCTGGACTACGCCATCTGGGCCGTCGGCGCGGTGACCGTGCCGATCTACGAGACGTCCAGCGCCGAGCAGGCCGCGTGGATCCTCGAGGACTCCAACGCGGTCGCCGTCGTGGTGGAGAGCGAGGCGCACGCCGCCCTGATCGCCGGTGTCCGGCACCGGCTGCCCGAGCTGGGCCAGGTCTGGCAGATCGACAGCGGCGGGGTCGACGAGCTGGTCACCACCGGCGCCACTGTCGAGCTGGCCGAGGTCGAGCGGCGGCGCAAGGCCGTCCGCGCCGGCGACCTGGCCACGATCATCTACACCAGCGGCACCACCGGCCGGCCCAAGGGCTGCGTGCTCACCCACCGCAACATGTACGCCGACATCGCCAACGCGGTGCCGGTGCTGCCGAACCTGTTCAACGCCGGCGCGACCACCCTGCTCTTCCTCCCGCTGGCGCACGCCTTCGCCCGACTCATCCAGATCGGCGTCGTGCAGGCGCGAGCCACCATGGCGCACTGCGCCGACACCAAGAACCTGGTCGCCGAGCTGCAGGCGTTCCGGCCGACCTTCGTGCTCTCCGTACCCCGGGTGTTCGAGAAGGTCTACAACGCCGCCAAGCAGAAGGCCGAGGCGGACGGCAAGGGCGGCATCTTCGCCCGCGCCGAGCAGGTCGCCATCGCGTACAGCGAGGCGCTGGAGACCCCCGGCGGACCGGGCCTGGCGCTGCGCGCCCAGCACGCGGTCTTCGACCGGCTGGTCTACCGCAAGCTGCGCGCCGCGCTCGGCGGACGGTGCCGGGACGCGATCTCCGGCGGCGCGCCACTCGGCGCCCGGCTGGGCCACTTCTTCCGGGGCATCGGCGTGACGGTCCTGGAGGGCTACGGCCTCACCGAGACCTCGCCCGCCGCCGCCGCGAACCTGCCCAGCGGCACCCGGATGGGCACGGTCGGCCGTCCGCTGCCCGGCGTGACAGTGCGGATCGAGGACGACGGCGAGATCCTGATCTCCGGCGAGCTGGTCTTCCAGGGCTACTGGCGCAACGAGACCGCAACCGCCGAGACGATCAGCGACGACGGCTGGTTCCGCACCGGCGACCTGGGCCAGCTCGACTCCGACGGCTACCTGAGCATCACCGGCCGCAAGAAGGAGCTGATCGTCACCGCCGGCGGCAAGAACGTCGCCCCGGCGGTGCTGGAGGACCTGGTCCGGGCGCACCCGCTGATCAGCCAGTGTGTCGTGGTCGGTGACCGGAAGCCGTTCATCGCGGCGCTGGTCACCGTCGACGAGGAGGCGCTGCCGACCTGGCTGGAGAACGCCGGGATGCCCCTCGACACCACCCTCGAGCAGCTGCGCGAGCACGAGGGCCTCCGCAAGGAGATCCAGACCGCGATCGACACCGCGAACCAGGCCGTGTCGAAGGCCGAAGCGATCAAGGTGTTCCGGGTCCTGCCCCACGACTTCACCGAGGCGACCGGCGAGCTGACCCCGTCGCTCAAGGTCAAGCGTCAGGTTGTCCACAAGACGTACGCGGCGGAGATCGCCGATATCTACCGAGGCTGACTACCATCCGTCACGTGCCCGCATCCACAGCCACCGCACCGCACCCTCATCCCCTCGCCGCGGCCGCCCGCCTGGTGATGCTGGCGCTGGTCGCCGTCCTGACCCTGTTCGCCACCCGCGACGTCACCCAGCTGTGGTGGATCGCGCTGCTGGCGGTGGCCGGGCTGCCGTCGCTGCTCGCACCGCAGCACCGGCTGGTCGGCTCGCTGGGCCGGGTGGCCGAGGTGGTGGTACTGGGGCTGGCCGCGAGCCACGTCGCCGCGGTGGCGTCCATCGGCGGCACTGTCGACGGCCTGGGCGCGTCGGCGGTGCTGCCCTACCTGGCGGTGCCGGTGACCGTCACCGCGCTGCGCCGCCGCTTCCCGGAGGGCGCCGCGCTGCTCGTGGCCACCGCCGCCACCCTGCTGCTCAGCGGCGCGCTGACCCGGGTCGACGGTGAGCCCCAGCTCGGTCAGCTGGGTTACCTCGCGGTCTGCGCGCAGTGGCTGATCCTGGCCGCGCTGGGGCTCTACGCCGCCGGCACGCTGCACCGGGTGATGGCGGTCCGCGGTGAGGGCAAACCCCAGCCGTACGCCGAGGCCACCCGGCTGCTGACCCAGCTGCGCACTGTGGCCCGGCAACTGCCCGGGGCGACCCTGGACCCGGGCGGCATCTCCGAGCACCTGATCGAGGAGCTGCGCACAGTGGCCCGCGCGGACCGGGGCGCGGTGCTGTCGGCCAGCGGCGGAGGTCGGCTCGTGGTGCTCGCCCAGGCCGGCGTCGACCGGGTGGACTGGGAGACGACGCTGGACGCGGACTCGGCGATCGCCGACGCCTGGGCCACCCAGCAGGCCACCACTGCCGCCCGGTCACAGTCCCGTTCGCACCGCGGCGGCGACGTGTCCGCGCTGATCATTCCGCTGGTCGCCGGGGTGCGCACCGTGGGCCTGGTGGTGCTGGAGGCCGACGTCGCGCAGGCGTACCCGCCACCGGTGGTGTCCCGGGTGACAGCGCTGACCCGCCCGGCCGCGCTGCGGCTGGAGGCGGCGCTGCTCTTCGACGAGGTGCGCTCGCTGGCCACCAACGAGGAGCGGCAGCGGCTGGCCCGGGAGATCCACGACGGGGTGGCCCAGGAGCTGGTGATGGTCGGCTACGGCATCGACAACGCCCTGGCCACCGTCTTCGACGACGCCGACGAGACCGCTGAGGCCCTGCGTACGCTGCGCGCCGAGGTGACCCGGGTGATCCAGGAGCTGCGGCTGAGCCTCTTCGAGCTGCGCAGCGAGGTGGACCGGCAGGGTGGGTTGGCCGCGGCGATCGCCGAGTACGCCCGCACAGTGGGCGCGTCCGGCGGGCTGCGGGTGCACCTCTCGCTGGACGAGTCCACCGCCCGGCTGCCGGCCGCCACCGAGGCCGAGTTGCTGCGCATCGCGCAGGAGGCGGTGACCAACGCGCGCAAGCACGCCGGGGCGTCGAATTTGTGGGTCACGTGTGAGATCGACCCCCCGTACGCGCAAATAGAAGTGTCGGATGACGGTCAGGGGATGGCTGACCAGCGCCCGGACGGGCGGTACGGTCTTGCGATCATGGCCGAGAGGGCGGAACGTATCCGGGGCCGGTTGGAGATCAGGCCGCGGCAACCCAGCGGCACGACTGTGGCGGTGGTTCTCGGCACCTCGGCCCGGCGCGATAACGTGCGCGGCAGCGCAGCACCAGAAGGGGAGTAACCCGAGGATGACCACAAGTCCGATACCGGCCACCCGTACCAAGGTCCTCCTTGTCGACGATCATGACCTGATTCGCAAGGGTTTGCGGCACGCCTTCGAGCGCGACCGCCAGTTCGAGGTCGTCGGTGAGGCGGCCACGGCGGCGGAGGGGGTACGCCAGGCCGGCGCCTTGCAGCCGGACGTGGTGATCATGGATCTGCGGCTGCCCGACGGCAGCGGCCTGGAGGCCACCCGCGCACTGCGCAAGTCCAGCGCGTCGATGGGCATCGTGGTGCTGACCATGTACGCCGGTGACGACCAGCTCTTCGGGGCCCTGGAGGCCGGCGCCAGCGCCTTCGTGCCGAAGACCGCCCCGGCCGACGAGGTGGTGGCCGCCGCACGGCACGCCGCCTCCTCCCCCAGCGCGTTCACCGCCGCTGACCTGGCCGAGGCGATGAAGCGTCGGCTCGCCCCGTCCGGTCCGCAGTTGTCCCCCCGGGAGGGGCAGGTGCTGCGGCTGCTCGCCGACGGCATGAGCGTGGCGGGCATCGCCAAGCAGCTGTTCGTCAGCGAGTCCACGGCGAAGACGCACATCTCGAAGCTCTACGAGAAGCTCGGCGCGGCCAACCGGGCTCAGGCCCTGATGACCGCACTCCGGCTCGGCCTGCTCGAGGCACCGGACGCGCCGAAGTTCTGACAGGTCTCCCGCTCGTCGAGCGGGACGATGCGACCGACGTCGGCGGGCAACCTTCGGCGCGCTATGGTCTGGCGTGCGTGGCGGGTGCACAATACCCGCGCGGGCGACGATGCTCGCATCGCGGATTCGAGGGGTGAAACGCATGCAGCGGCCGGACTGGGCACCCGACACCATCGACATCGAGCGCCCGAGCGTCGCGCGGATGTACGACTACTACCTCGGCGGCTCGCACAACTTCGCGGCCGACCGGGCAGCGGCGCAGGCGATGGTCGCCGCAGTGCCCGAGGCGCCGTTGATGGCCCAGGCCAACAGGGCTTTCCTGCGCCGGGCCGTGCACCACCTCGCCGACGCCGGGATCCGGCAGTTCCTGGACATCGGTTCGGGCATCCCCACCGTCGGCAACGTGCACGAGATCGCCCAGCAGCTCGACCCGCAGTCGCGAGTGGTCTATGTAGACGTCGACCCGGTGGCGGTGGCGCACAGCCGCGAGATCCTCGCCGGCAACGAGCAGGCCGTGGTCGTGCAGGAGGACCTGCGCAACCCGGAGGCGATCCTGGCCCATCCGGACGTCCGCAAGCTGCTCGACCTGAGCCAACCGGTGGCCGTGATGGTGGTGGCTGTCCTGCACTTCGTCTCCGACGACGACCGGCCGGCGGAGCTGCTGCGGACCCTGCGGGACGCGTTGGCGCCCGGCAGCTTCCTGGTGCTGTCGCAGGCCAGCGACGACGGTCGCAGCGAGGACGAACGCGCCGAGGCGGAGCGGGTCTACCGGCGCACCGACAACCCGCTGTCAGTGCGCAGCCGCGCCGAGCTGACCGCGCTCTTCGACGGCTTCGAGCTGCTCGACCCCGGCGTGGTCTGGGTACCTCAGTGGCGGCCCGACACCCCGGAGAGCGCGGAGGACGCCGAGCGCGCGGTCTTCATGGGCGGCGTCGGGCGCCTCGGTGGCTGAGTCGCCCGGGGCGACCCCCTACCCGGGGACGTTCGCCCGGGCCTGGGCGAAGGCGGTCTCCGGCACCAGCTACCTACCGATGACCCAGGCCCAGTTGGAGTCCCTGCTGGACCGGCTCACCGGGCAACTGGCCGGGGCCTTGCTCACCGAGCCGTTCGACCTGCGGGCCGGGCACCGGGTCGGCGCCGAACTGGTCGCCGCGCACATCGCGTCCGCCGAGGGGCTGGGTCGTACCGTCGAGGTCATCCAGCTCCGCCTGGTGCGCGACCTGGGGTTGGTGGCCGAGGACGTCGAGGACCGGATGGCCCGGCTGCTGGCGGCCGTGGCGACCGGTTACGCCCGGGCGTTGCGCGACCGGACGCTCGACGAGCAGGAATCGATCCGCCGCGCCGCCATGCGCGCCCGCACCCAGGCCGAGCGGGCGCTGCGGGCCAGCGAGGCCCGGTTCCGGCATCAGGCCACCCACGACCCGCTCACCGGCCTACCCAACCGGACGCTGTTCACCGAACGCCTCGCCGCCGCGCTCAACGAGCCGGGCCGGGGCGCGCAGCGGGTCGGGGTGTGTTTCCTGGACCTGGACCGCTTCAAGGTGGTCAATGACACACTGGGGCACCAGATCGGTGACCTGCTGCTGGCCATTGTGGCCGAACGGCTGCGCAAGGCCATGGGCGAGCACCTGGTGGCCCGGCTCGGCGGCGACGAGTTCGTCATCCTGGTGGAACGCACCGGGGGCACCGACGACATGGTGGCGGTGGCCGAGACCGCGCTCGCCGCGGTACGCACGCCGGCACTGGTCGACGGGCACGAGCTGCAGATCTCGGCGAGCATCGGCATCGTCGAGCGCCAGGTGGCCGGGGCCAACCCCACTGACCTGATGCGGGCCGCCGACAGCACCCTGCACTGGGCGAAGTCCGCCGGTGGGGCGCGCTGGGCGCTCTACGACGCCGAGCGCAACCAACGTGAACTGGCCCGCTACGCGCTCTCCGCGGCCATTCCGGCGGCGTTGGAGCGGGGCGAGTTCTACCTCGACTACCAGCCGCTGACCTCACTGCGCGACGGCAGCCTGGTCGGCGTGGAGGCGCTGGTCCGTTGGCGGCATCCCGAGTTGGGGGTGCTGCGCCCGGACAGCTTCATCGGGTTGGCCGAGGAGACCGGCCTGATCGTCCAGTTGGGCGGTTGGGTGCTGGCCGAGGCGTGCCGCGAGGCCGAGGCGTGGTCGGCAGGGGGTGCCGCCGCGCCGTTCGTCAGCGTCAACCTGGCCGTACGACAGGTGCACCGGCCCGGGTTGGTGCAGGAGGTCCGCGCGCTGCTGCGGCAGACCGGCCTGCCACCGGAACGGCTCCAACTGGAGATCACCGAGAGCACGATGATGAGCACCGCCGAGGAGCCGGTCCGCGCCCTGCGGGTCCTAGCCGACCTCGGGGTACGCATCGCCATCGACGACTTCGGCACCGGCTACAGCAACCTGGCGTACCTGCGGGACCTGCCGGTGACCGAACTGAAGGTGGCCGGGGAGTTCGTGGCCGGGCTGCGGTCGCCCTCCGTCGGCCGCACCGACGAGCGGATCCTCGCCTCGCTGGTCTCGCTGGCGCACGCGCTGGACCTGACAGTCACCGCCGAAGGGGTGGAGACCGCCGGGCAGGCCGAGCGGCTACGCGCGATCGGCTGCGACGCAGCCCAGGGCTGGCACTTCGGCCGCCCGGCCCCCGCCGATCGCATCCTGGCCCGCATCCGCTGAACCGCCCAGGCCCACTTCACGGCACCTCCCCCGGTTACCCCCGGCGCCACCTCGGCTCGGCGGGTTGCGGGTCGAGCGGGCTGATCGAAGACATCCGGCGGCGCGGGGTGGGTTCGGGTCGGTCCCTCCGTTGAGCGTGATGCCTGTGAGTCATCACGATGCCGTACAGGCATCACGCTGATCACGGCGTGCCCGGCAAACCGCGACAGGATGGTCGGCGGTTGAGCCGGTAGACACCGTCTACGGGCGTCTGGTAGACACTGTCTATGGACGCGGACGAGACCGGGCTGCGGGCGCGGCTGGTGGCCACCGGGGTGGACCTGGTGCTGCGCGAGGGCCAGTCCGCGGTGTCGCTGCGGGAGATCGCCCGTCGTGCCGGGGTCTCGCACGGCGCGCCGCGCCGCTACTTCCCCACCCACGTCGACCTGCTCTCCGCCATCGCCCGGGAGGGCTTCGCCGACCTCACCACACAGGTCGAGCGGACGTTGCGTGACGTCGATCCGGACCCGCGTACCCGATTGACCGCGCTGGCCCGGACGTACCTGGACTTCGCGGCGGCCCACCGCGGCATGTTCGAGCTGATGTTCCGCCACGACCTGCTGGACAGCGGCCGGCTGCGGCTGCGCGAGACGAGCCTGCCGCTGTTCGCCGTCGTGGCCGACCTGGTGGCGCAGGCACGCCGGCCCACCGACGCGCCGGCGGCGGTGCTGGCCGGCGCGCTCTGGGCGAACCTGCACGGCATCGCCCAACTCTGGGCCTGGGGCAGCCTGCCGCTGGCCACCGGCGCCACCGACGACGACGCCCTGCTGCGCGCCGCGTTGGAGGCCCACCTCGGCCCCGCGCCCGCCTGAAACTCGACCCCGGAGGACACGTGCCCCTGCTGTACGACGTCACCAAGCTGACCGTCCGCACCGCGCTGCGGTTTGGCTGGCGACCCCGGGTGGAAGGGCTGGAGCATCTGCCCCGACACGGCGGCGCGATCCTCGCCGGCAATCACCTGTCCGTCGCCGACGAGTTGTTCCTCGTCGCCTCGACGCCCCGACACGTCACCTTCTGGGCGAAGGTCGAGTACTTCAACGGGCGGGGTCCGGGCGGCTGGCTCAACCGGCGGATCGTCGCCGGCATGGGCGCCATCCCGGTCGACCGCGCCGACGGCCGGGCCGCCCTGCGCGCCCTCGACGCCGCCATACCGGTGCTGCGCGCCGGCGGCCTGGTCGCCGTCTACCCGGAGGGCACCCGCTCCCCGGACGGGCGGCTCTACCGGGGCCGGGTCGGGATGACCCGGCTGGCCCGCGACGCCGAGGTGCCGATCATCCCGGTCGGCGTGCTCGGCACCGCCGAGGTGCTGCCGGTCGACGCGCGGCTGCCCCGTCGACACCCGGTCACCCTGCGGTTCGGCCCGCCGATCCCGGTCGCCGACCGGATCGACGGGCCGCGTGATATCCGGACGGTCACCGACGAGGTGATGGCGGCGATCCAGCAGCTCACGGGCCAGGAGTACGTGCCGCGTTACGCGCCCGCCCGGGAGAGCTGAACGCGGGCGGCGATCAGCCGGCGAGCAGTGCCGCCATGCGTTCCGCCTGCGCCTCCCAGCGCCACTCCCGTTCCACCCACGCCCGGCCGGCAGCGCCCAGCTGACGGGCCAGGTCCCGGTCGGCGAGCAGCTGGGCGACCCGGTCGGCGAGTTGGGCGACGTCCCGGCCGCGCACGACGTAGCCGGTCTCCCCCTCCCGGACCGCGTCCGGTGCGCCCCCGGAGTCACCGGCCACCACCGGCAGGCCGGTCGCGGATGCCTCCAGGTAGACGATGCCCAGCCCTTCGACGTCGAGGCCACGGTTGCGGGTGCGGCACGGCATCGCGTAGACGTCGCCCGCCGCGTAGTGCGCCGGCAACTCGACCGACGGCACCGTACCGGTGAACACCACGTCCCGTTCCACGCCGGTCTGGCGGGCCAGCTTTTCCAGGGTCGCCCGGTACGGCCCGCCACCGACGATCAGCAGCGCCGCGTCGGGCACCCGGCGACGGATCTCCGGCAGGGCCCGGATCAGGGTGTCCTGGCCCTTACGCGGCACCAGCCGGGACACACAGACGACCACCGGACGGTCGGTCAACCCGAGCCGGGCCCGGACCTGTTCACCGTCCACGCTCGGGTGGTAGGTGTCCACGTCGACCCCGGGCGCGAGACGACGTAGATCGGTCACGCCGTCCAGCACTCGGGCCAACCGGGTACGGGTGTACTCGCCGAGATAGGTGGTCACGTCGACACCCCGACCGATGCGCCGCAGCGCCGGCCGGGCGGCCGGCACCGCCGCCCAACCGACCTCGTGGCCGTGGGTCTGCGCCACCACCCGACGAATGCCGGCCCGACGTCGCAGACCGGCCGCGAGCAGACCCAACGGGGCCGCCGCGCCGAACCACACGGTGTCGCAGTCGTACGCGCGCGCCAACCGGGCCGCCCTGCGGGCGATCAACGGGGTGGGCAACAGCACCCGGGTGCGCTCCCGGATCACCTCGAACGGCTGGTCGGCGTCGAACTTCGCGGCCCCCCGCCAGCTCGACGCGTAGACGACAACCGAGCCGGCCGGTTGACGGACCGCGAGGTTGTGCACGAACGACTGGATGCCACCCGGGCGGGGCGGAAAGTCATTGGTGATCAGCAGGGTACGGCTCATCGGCCGACCTCCCGGGCGTACGCGCGGGCGGCGGCCATCCGCTCCACTGTGGACGGGTGTGAGGCCGAATAGAGGTATTCCCAGCGGGGCGGGTCGGGGTCGCCGAGGTTGACCGAGCCGAGCCGACGCTGCATCGACTCGAAGGACTCCGGGTCGTTGGTGAGCGCGAGCGCGTGCGCGTCGGCCCGCGCCTCCACCCGTCGGGACATCAACGCCTGCACCGGCGCGGCAACAAGCCCTGCCACAGTGACCAGGGCGACCAGCAGCGGGAACGCGCGCGGTTGGGCCACCGAGTCGACACCGGCCAGCCGCAGCAGAGGCCCCCACGAGCCGAGCAGGTAGAGCGCCACCACCGCCGCCGCGGCGCCCAGCGCCCCGGTCAGCGTGCCGGCCGCCACGTCGGAGTCCTTCGCGTGCCCCAACTCGTGCGCCACGACGGCTGTCACCTCGGCCGGGGTCGCCTCGCTCAGCAGCGTGTCGTAGACGACCACCCGTCGGGTCGGCCCGAGACCCGAGACGTACGCGTTGACCGCCCTGGTGCGCCGGGAGGCGTCGGCGACCAGCACGTCACGCACCGGCACCCCGTCACGGGCGGCCATGCTCATCAGCTCGGTGCGCAACGGGCCCTGCTCCATCGGGGTGAACCGGTTGAACACCGGCTCCACCAGCACCGGCAGCACGAACGACAGCAGCACCACCAGCACCGCGGCGCCGGCTGCGCCGAACGCCCACCACCAGCGCGGCGCGAGCCGGATGACCGCGTAGAAGCCGAACAGCGCCACCGCGCCGATCACCGCACTGACCGCGTACGACTTGAGCAGGTCGACCGCCCAGCCGCTCCAACCGTTGGTGCTCAACCCGTAGCGGGTGAGCACGCTCTGCCGCCAGGCGGCGAACGGGAGCGTCACCAGGTCGGCGACGAGCACCACCGCCAGCCCGCCGAGCACCGCCTGCGCGGCCCAGTGCCCACCGAACGGCCTGCCCACCAGCTCGACCAGGCGACTGCCCAGCGGGGTCAACCCGAGCGCGAGGGCGATCAGCAGCCCCACGGCGAGCGCGGAGTAGCTGCCGGGGCGCAGCGCGGCCCGGAACTCCCGACCCTTTGCCACCTGCTCGGCCGGCAGGTCACCCAGCGCGGCGAGCTGGTCGGCCCGGGGTGCCGGCGGGCGGTGCCACGGGATCAGCAGCGCGGCCAGCAGGACCAACGCGATGGTCAGCCCGGCCAGGGTCAGCAGCGCCCAGCCGCGCGGGGTCACCGCGTCACCACCCGTTGGTCCCCGTTCATCGCGCCGCTCCTCCCGCCGTGACCGCTCATCCTATGGCCCGCGAGAAGCCCGCTTCCGGGCACGGTGTCGCGCTCAGGCGACGCGGCGGGTGGCACGAGGGCGAGCCGCCTCCGGGCGGGTGGGCGCGGCCAGAACCTCCACGTCGAAGCCGGCCCGGGCGAACACCTCGATGGCCTCGACCTCGGCGCCGACCAACCCGGCCGCCGGGGACGTCTCGTCGAACAGGGCGGTCAGCGGGCAGCCGGGACAGCCGTCGGCCCGCCTCGCGCACCCGTCGCAGTCGATGAGCATCACACCTCCTGATCGGCTCGCGGTGCCCGGGGCGACTCTTGCCGTCGCCGACCGGGCACCGTCGGTGACATCGACACTAACCACCGGGTACGACAGGAACCCCGTCCGACCGCCCGTTTCAGGGCTAGATCCACTCCAGGTCAGCGAAATCGGGGTATCCCACCCGGCCGGAACCCCGACATCAAGGAACTCGTGTCGACCAAGCGAGGGAGAGGCGTCGTTTGGTCGATCGGTCACCCGGGCACTGAGCGACGATGGCCGATCTCGGTGCGTCGTCCGTCATGGACTTCCGGTACTCCCCGCGCCGACACCGCCGCGCCATGGTCCTCGCTGTGCTGGGCGCCGCGGCTCTCCTGGCCTTCTACACAACGGTGTTCGACGAGGTGTGGTGGCAGGTGCTGCTGCGATTCGGCATGATCGGCGCCATCGTCGCGCTGACCACCAACTGGCAGCTGCGCCGTCAGCCTCGTCTGCCGCTGCGGTTGACCGACGAGACGCTGCACCTGAGCGGACCGAACGGGACCGGACTCAGCATCGACTGGGTCAACATTGCCAGCGCCCAGGTGCGAGGCCGCCTGGACCCACGGCTGGTGGTCAGGCCACTCGACCCGGAGCAGACCCGGCCCCCCATGCGACCCGGGCAGTGGTCGACTCCCGGACGCGGCCCCCACGAGTTGGTCGTCCGGCTCACCTGGATGACGCCGGGCCCCGACGCACTGCGTCGTGAGCTGGCCCGGCGACTACCGAGCACCTGACCGACCACGGCCCGAGCGGCCGTCGGGGGCGAGATCTCAGCCCTGTGCGTCGAGGTCACGCACGGCGAAGCGGAGGTGCTGCCACTCCTCGTCGAAGATCACGTGAAGGCAGTGCAGGACGGACACCTGCTTCTCGGGCCACCATGCGGCCGGCCGTGTCTCGGCGAGCAGGGCCGGCGTGACTGCTGCGAGAAAGTCGCGCACCATCGCCTGCCGCTCGGCCCGCAGCTCCAGGGTCGCGGCGAACGTCGGCTGCTCGACGGCGAAGATCGACATGTCGAAGCCCTCCGTCTCGTACTCGGCGTGTGGTTGCCCGAGCGGATGGAAGGGTTGCGGCAGGCGCAGGATCGCCTTGCCCAGCCAGGTGTCGGCGGCGAACGCGAGGTGGCGCAGTGTCTGCGCGAACGACCACTCCCCGTCGATCGAGACGTCGACAGCACCCTCGGGCATGGACACAGCCCGCTCGACCGCCGCCGCCCAGGCCCGTTCGAGTGCCGCCCACGCCACGCGGAGGTCGTCCGGATCCTTGGCCTGTCGGAGATCGCGCCCCGGAAATCGTCTGTTGAGCTCGGCCTCGACCAGCGGCACGACATCGACGCCGTTGATCAGGAACGTGCCCTCGGCCAGCCACGGCGCGTCGATGTCCAGAGCATCCACATCGACGCCGCGCATCACCGCACCAGCCAGCGTCGACCTGTTGAACCGGGCACCCCGCAGGTCCCGGTCGACGAAGACCTTGACGTCGTCCTGTGCCATGGCGACTCCCTCCCGACAGCGACAGCGACAGCGACAGCGACAGCGACGACGCTAGCGCTCGGGTACGACAGCCGGACAGACCAGGTCGGCTCAGGATCGGGCGAGCCGCCGTAGCAGCGAGTCCGCGCCCAGCGGGTACGCCCCGTGCCGGCGTACCCCGTCGGCGACCTCGCGGTCCGACGAGACCACCACCACCGGCCGGCCCCCCGGCTCGGCGCGCACCAGTCGCCGGATCAGCTCGTCGGCGGTCTCACCCTTGCGGGAGAAGAGCACCCGTACGCCGCGCGGCGCTGGCGGCAGCCCGTGCATCCGCTCGGCGCCGTCGAAGACCACAGTGACCTCGTCGCCGGTCTGCGCGGCGATCCCGCCCAGCCCGGTGATCAGGCGTTTGCGCTGTTGCTCCAGGGACATCTCGCCGAAGCCACGCTTGGTGACGTTGTAGCCGTCCACCACGAGGTGCGCCCGGGGCAGGGCGAGCAGTTGGTCGAGCCGGGCCGGGTCGTCGGTGTCCCGGGCGCGGGCGGCGGGGCCGGCCGGGGCGGTGCCCGGCTGCTCGGCGAAGGCGTCGGCGACGAAGTCGGCGGGGAGCTTGTCCACCGGGTCGAGCGCCAGCTCCCGGCGCAGCCCGACGGCGGCCTGGCCGATGGTCTCCAGGAGCAGCCAGAGCCGGGCGTCGTCGACCGAGCGCGCCTCCTTGGCGCTGGCCCGGGCAACCCCGGCGGTGGCCTCGGCCTCGGCCAGCCGGGCCCGGGCGCGGCGGAGTTCGGCGTCCACGTCGGCGCTGGCGCGGGCGGCCCGGCCGCGCTCGGTGGCCAGCAGCTCGGTGGCCTTCCGCTCGCGGGCCTGGGTCTCCCGCAGGGTGCGGGCCACCTGTCGGGACTCCTCGCGCAGCTGGCCCAGCTCCTCGCGGACGCGGGCCAGCTCGTCGCGGAGCTTCTCGGCCTCGACCCGGGCCACCGCCCGGTCGTGCTCGGCCCGGGTGGCCCGCTGCTCGGCCTCGCGGACCAACTCGGCGACGACGGCGCTGTCCGCTTCGGCGCGCACTGCCGCGCCGCTGGCGTCGATCAGCTCCCGCCAACCACGGGGCCGGGCCAGGTAGGCCAGCGCGGCCACCTCGACCGGGTCGGCGGCGGCCGGCGCGGTGCCCTCGACCACTGCCGCGCCGAGGTCACCGGCGTCGGTCAGGACCCGCGCGGTGACCCGCTGCCGGAACAGCGGGTCGGCGGTGAGCTGAGCGGCGATGACGGGCGCGCCGAGCCGGGCGCGCCGGTTGGGGGCGAACTTGGCCACCCGGCGCAACGGCACCGGGACCTCGTCGGTGGGGAGGGTGGGCAGCACCGCGGCGGTCAGCGTCACGATCCGCTGCCGAACCGGCTCGGGCAGGGTCGGCTCCGGCTCGGCGGCGGGGCCGTCGCCCGTCGGGCCCGATGCGCCAGATGTGTCGTTGACTACGTTGTCGTCCGGGTTGCCCAGGGCCCCGTCGAGCGCGACCGGATCCTCCTGCGGGAGGTGGTCGTCGTACGGCTCGGTGAGGGGCATGTGGCAAGTCTCCCACCGCGACCGGGCCCACCGCCCTGTGAGTGAGCCGATCTCTCATCCTAGCCCCATGGTGACGGATGGGACCGCTGCGACGGGAGTGTCGGACCGTGGCGCTAGCGTGCCGCCGATGGCACAGGCGGAGTACGTCCAGGAGTCACTGGCCGGTCTCGACCCGGCGGTGGGTGGGGTGGACCCGGCGCTGCCGCTCTACGCGACCACCTTCGTGGTGGTCGACCTGGAGACCACCGGCGGCGCGCCGGACGGCGGCGGCATCACCGAGATCGGCGCGGTCAAGGTTCGCGGCGGCGAGCAGTTGGGGGTGCTCGCGACACTGGTCAACCCGGGCCAGCCGATTCCGCCGTTCATCACAGTGCTGACCGGCATCACCCAGGCCATGCTGGTGCCGGCGCCACCGATCGAGCAGGTGCTGCCGAGCTTCCTGGAATTCATCGACGACGCGGTGCTGGTGGCCCACAACGCCCCGTACGACGTGGGCTTCCTCAAGGCCGCCTGCGCCAAGCACGGCTACCGCTGGCCCAACCCCCGGGTGCTGGACACTGCGGCGCTCGCCCGCCGGGTGCTGACCCGCGACGAGGTGCCCAACCGCAAGCTGGGCACCCTGGCCGCCTACTTCCGCACGGCCACCCAGCCGACCCACCGGGCGTTGGACGACGCGAAGGCCACCGTCGACGTGCTGCACGGGCTGATCGGCCGCCTGGGCGGGCACCGGGTGGACACGATCGGCGACGCCATCGAGTTCGCCCGCGCGGTCACCCCGACCCAGCGCCGCAAACGGCACCTGGCCGAGGGGTTGCCCAAGGTCCCGGGGGTCTACATCTTCCGGGCCGCCGACGACCGGCCGCTCTACGTGGGCACCTCCGTCGACATCGCCACCCGGGTGCGCAGCTACTTCACCGCGGGCGAGAAGCGTGCCCGGATCTCCGAGATGCTGGGCGCGGCCGAGCGGGTCGAGGCGGTGGAGTGCGCCCACTCGTTGGAGGCGGAGGTCCGTGAGCTGCGGTTGATCGCCGCGCACGCCCCGCCGTACAACCGCCGGTCCAAATACCCGGAACGCATGGTCTGGCTCAAGCTGACCGACGGTCCGTACCCTCGGCTGTCGATCGTCCGCGACCTCTCCCCCACCGACACCGCGTACCTCGGGCCGTTCACCTCCCGGCGGGCCGCCGAGCTGGCCGCCGCCGGTTTCCACGACGCGGTGCCGCTGCGCCAGTGCACGCACCGGCTCTCGCTGCGTACCGTCACGCCGGCCTGCGCGCTGGCCGAGTTGGGTCGCTGCCCGGCGCCCTGCGAACACAAGATCACCCCCGAGGAGTACGACGACAGCGCCGCCGCGCCGTTCCGCACCGCGACGGCCAGCGACCCCCAGCCGGTGGTGGACGCGCTGCTCGCGCGGATCGACGTGCTCTCCCGTGACCAGCGCTACGAGGAGGCCGCAGTGGTGCGGTCCCGGCTGGCCGCCGTGCTGCGGGCCACAGTGCGGATGCAGCGGCTGGCCGCGCTGACCGGGATCGTCGAGTTGGCAGCGGCCCGGCCGGCCGCCCGGGGCGGCTGGGAGTTGGCGCTGGTCCGGCACGGCCGGCTGGCCGGCGCGGGGGTGTCCCCGCCGGGCGTGCACCCGCGACCCACCTTGACCACGATCCGGGCCACCGCCGAGACGGTGTCGGGCGGGCACGGCCCGGTGCCGGCCGCCACCGCCGAGGAGTCCGAGCGGATCCTGTCCTGGTTGGAGCGACCGGAGACCCGACTCGTCGAGATGTCCTCCGGTTGGTCCTCTCCGGCGAGTGGCGCGGCGCGGTTCCGTGACCTGCTGGCGAAGGCCGAGGGCGGCGCGTCCCACCAACTCTCGACCGAACGCTCATGACCAACTGACCGATCGGACTACGTCGACTCGCTTAGGCTGTTAGAGAAGTGCAGTCCTGCCCGATTCGTGGGCCTGCTCCCCCGCCGGGGTCCGGCGATGCGGAGCCGGGGTGAGGAGGTGTCCCTCGTGGACGTCGACGCCGGACACGGCGCCGCCCTGGGGGGCGCCCTGCCGACACAGCCGGGTGAGCTGCCGCTCGCCCGCCGGCTGCGGTCGCTGCTCAGCTGGCCAACCACCGACTCGGACCCGGTCACCCAACTGGTCCGCACCCACCGGGGCATCCACGCCGGCACCGACCCCGCTGTGCTGCGCCGTGCCTACACGATCGCGGAGAACATGCACCGCGGGCAGTTCCGCAAGAGCGGGGAACCGTACATCACCCATCCCCTCGCGGTGGCGCAGATCTGTGCCGAGCTGGGGATGGACACCACCACCCTGGTCGCGGCGCTGCTGCACGACACCGTGGAGGACACCCGCTACACCCTCCAGGCGCTCTCCGAGGACTTCGGCGGCGAGGTGGCCCACCTGGTCGACGGGGTGACCAAGTTCGACAAGGCGTTCTACGGCAAGGCCGCCGAGGCGGAGACGGTCCGCAAGATGATCGTCGCGGCCGCCAAGGACGTCCGGGTGCTGATCATCAAGCTGGCCGACCGGCTGCACAACATGCGCACGCTCGGGGTGCGCTCGGCGTCGTCGCGGGAACGGATCGCCCGCAAGACGCAGGAGGTGCTGGTCCCGCTCTGTGACCGGCTGGGCATCCAGACCCTCAAACGCGAGCTGGACGACGTTGTGCTGCTGCACCTTGAGCCCGACGAGCACGCCCGGCTGGCCCGGCACGTGCACGATCGGCCGGGCTGGGATTCGTACCTCGACTCGGTGGTCACCCGGACGAGGGTGGCGCTGCGCCGCAGCCGGGTCGACGCCGAGGTGAGCCCCCGTCCCCGGCACCTCTACTCGATCTGGAAGGACACCATCGCCGGCGGCCACACCGCCCCGTACGACCTGCCCCGCATCGTGGTGGTGGTCGACGGCCCGGCCACCGACTGTTACGCCGCGCTGGGCGCCATCCACGGCACCTGGCGACCGGTGGCCGGCCGTTTCAAGGACTTCATCGCCTCACCGAAGAACAACCTCTACCGTTCGCTGCACACCAGCGTCTGCGGCCCCCAGGACCGCACTGTGGAGGTGCTGATCCGCACCGAGGAGATGCACCGCTCGGCCGAGTACGGCATCGCCGCCGACTTCCGTTTCCCCCAATCGGGGCGTGGCAGCGCGGCGGCCCGTGCCGAGCAGTTGGACTGGCTGCGCCGGGTGCTCGACTGGGAGCCGGACGCCGCCGACCCGGCACAGTTCTACGAGTCGCTGCGCTGCGACCTGGCCGAGGGGCAGATCCAGGTCTTCGCCGACGGACGGCAGGTGGTGCTGCCGGCCGGTGCCACGCCCGTCGACCTCGCGTACGAGCTGGGCAACGACCGGGGCGACCACTGCCTCGCCACACGCATCAACGGTCGGCTCGCCCCGCTCAGTTCGGAGCTGGACGAGGGCGACGTGGTGGAGATCTTCACCGAGAACGACGGCGACAACGGCTTCGAGGCCGGTGTGGCGCCGCGCGGCCCCCGGCGGGAGTGGCTGACCTTCGTCAAGTCACCGCACGCGCAGATGCAGATCAACCGGTGGTTCGCCGAGCACACCGAACCGGGCATCACGATCAGTGACAAGGTGCGCCTCGGTCGGGCCACCATCGGGCTCGCCCTGCGCCAGCACAACCGGGGCCTCGCCAGTGACCTGCCGCTGCTGCGCCTCTCCGAGGAGTTGGGCTATCCCGACCTGGAGACCCTCCTGGTCGCGGTCTTCGACCGGGTGATCGAACCGGACACCGTGGTTCGCCAGCTCATCGACCTGGTCGACCATCGACAGTGACCCGGCGGGCCCCAGCGCGTCCGAAGGACATTCGTGACCACTAGCCTGGAGTCATGATCCCCCGCTCCCGCGCCACCGGTCGGGCCCTCTTCTACCAGGCCTTCTACCGGCTGCCGCTGCCGGTGCGTCGGCGTCTGGTCCGGCTGGTCGTGCCCAAGTACATCGTCGGCGCGGTGACCCTGGTCCGGGACAGCGAGGCGACGGGCGCGGGTCGGTTGCTCATGCTGCGCCAGCCTCCCGGCAAGGGTTGGTCACTCCCCGCCGGCCTGCTCAACCGGGGCGAGGCCCCGGTGGTGGGCGCGGCCCGTGAGCTGTTCGAGGAGTCCGGCGTCCGGCTCCCACCGTCCCGACTCCGCCCGGCGATGCCGAACGCGATCGTGCACGCCAAGGGCTGGGTGGACATGGTCTTCGAGGCCGAGGTGCCGGCGTCCAGCACCGAGCTGACCGTCGACGGCGGGGAGGTCTTCGAGGCGGCCTGGCATCCCCTGGACGATTTGCCCAAGCTGACCTGGCCGACGGCCCGGCTGCTCGCCTACTACGACATCGGGCCGCTGGCCGGGCAGTTCCCGCCGCCGGTGCCCGACGACACTCCGTGACCGTCGCGGCCGGTGTGCCGGCGGAGCTGTGCGCTGTGGTGCTGGCCGCCGGCGAGGGCACGCGGCTGCGCCCGCTCACCGAACGGGTGCCCAAGGCGCTCTGCCCGGTGGGCAACGTACCCCTGCTGGACCGGGCGTTGGCGCGGCTGGCCGGCCTGGGCCTGACCGGTCCCGACCGGGTCGCGGTGAACGCCTGCTACCTCGGCGACCAGGTGGTGGCGCACGTCGGCGACAGCGCCCACCTGTCGGTGGAGCCGGGCGACCCACTGGGTACCGCAGGCGGGGTGGCCAACCTGCGGGACTGGATCGACGGGCGGCCGGTTCTGGTCGGCAACGCCGACGCGTACCTCGCCGATCCGGCCGCTCCCCCGGGCCCGGACGTCGCCGCCCTGCTCGACGGCTGGGACGGGCGCACCGTTCGCCTGCTCGGCCAGCCCGCCGCGGACCCGGCGGCGCCGGGCACCTTCGCCGGGCACTGCTTCACCGGTTTCTCGCTGCTGCCCTGGCGGCTGGTCCGGGACCTGCCGGTCGTCTTCTCCGACCTGGTCCGCGCCGTCTGGCGTCCGGCCGAGGCGGAGGGCGCCCTGGCCGTGGTGCCCTACCCGGGCATCTTCTTCGACACCGGCACCCCGGCCGACTACCTGGCGGCCAACCTGCACGCCGCGGCCGGCGGCGTTCTCGTCGAGGAGTCCGCGACGGTGACCGGCCGCTGCGTGGAGTCGGTCGTCGGCGCGGGCGCCCGGGTGGACGGCGACGTGTCCCGCACCGTGGTGTGGCCGGGCGCGACGGTACGGGCCGACGAGCGGCTGCGGAACGTGATCCGGGCCGGGAGCGACCTGACAGTGCCGTGCCCCGCCCAGGGCTGAGCCCCGACGGCTCCCGCCTCCGGTCCCGGGCCGGAACATCTAGCATGGGCGACGACGCCGACGAACGGAGAAATGCCCCGTGATCACCGCGATCGTGCTGATCGACTGCGCCACCGATGCGATCCCCGAGGTGGCGGAGAACCTGGCCAACCTTCCCGGTGTCAGCGAGGTCTACTCGGTGGCCGGGCACGTCGACCTCATCGCCATCGTCCGGGTCCGCGAGTTCGACCAGATCGCCCAGGTCATCGCGGGCAGCATCTCCAAGGTCGAAGGCGTGCTCAACACCGAGTCGCACATCGCCTTCCGGGCGTACTCCCAGCACGACCTGGAGGAGGCGTTCGCGATCGGTCTGGCCAGCGCCGACTGACCCCCTCGCCGTTCCGGGCCCGCGTCGGCCGCACGGCGGCGCGTAGCGCGCACAGGGCGGCCGGCCCACCCCGTTGGGTGGACCGGCCGTCTGCTGTGGCTACGTCAGCTCTCGCTGGGAGCCGGTACCTCGGTGCTGCCGCCGCCCGGAGCCGGCGACTCGGTGCCGGTGCCGCCCGGAGCCGGCGACTCGGTGACAGTGCCGCCCGGAGCCGGCGACTCAGTGCCGGTGCCGCCCGGGCTGGGCGTACCGCTGGCGCTGGTCTGCGGAACCGGGATGCCGAGCTTGTTGGCGAGCGCCACCAACTCGTCGTAGTGCGTCTGCAGCGTCGGAAGCGCCGTCTGCGCCAACTGGACCACCGACTGCTCGGAGCCCTGCGAGATCTCCGTCTGGGTGGCCTGGATGGCCTGGACGTGGCCGGCCAGCTCACTGGTCACCCAGAGCCGGTCGAACTCCGCACCGCTGGCGTTGTTCAGCTTGTCGATGACCGCCTGCTGATCGGCGCTGGGCTCGTTCGGCAGTTCCACCCCGAGCTGCGACGCGGTCTGCTGCACCGTCTGGTCCAGCTGGGTGTGGTCGGTCTTCAGCATTGCGCCCAGGTCCTTGACCCCCTGGTCCTGACCCTTCTGCTGAGCCAGGTCACCAGCGGTGATCTCGAACAGGTTGACCTGGTGTACCGCCTGCAGGTACTGGGTGTCCTGCGTTGACGGCTGTGCCGCGGCCTGCGCGGCCGCAGCCGGCGCGACACCGACCAGTACCAGCGCGGCCAACAGGCCGAGGCGTTTGATACCCAACATGCTTCCCCCCCTTGAGACGTTGGACCGCACGGATACCCGGCTCACCGGGGTTATTCCTGCGATCGCCTGTCGCGCGGGGTCGACCGGTCCCATCAGGGCCGTCCGACTCCTGGTCGGATGGGTCGTCGGGTGTGAATACGACGGGGCGCCCACCGGAATCCGGCGGGCGCCCCGTAACTGTGCGATTGGGCGGTCAGCGGCGGCTCTCGCCGCTGCCGATCTCCTCGCGCTCGGGTCGGGCCTCGACCGGCGGGTGCCCCGGCGAGACCGGCGCCTCGACCGGCTTCTCGATCGGGTAGAAGAAACCCCGGATGGCCGGGCCGAGGGCCCCCAGCCGGTTCATCTTCTTGGGCACCACCCAGCCGACGTAGTCGAGCTGACCGTGACCGTCCGCGTGCCCGTTGGACGCGCTGAGCGGCTGGTGCACCTCGACGAACCGGCCGTCGGGCAGGCGCCGGATGATGCCGGTCTCCACGCCGTGCGCGAGCACCTCCCGGTCGTGCTGCTGCAGACCCAGGCAGAGCCGGTACGTGACGTAGTACGCCAGCGGCGGGACCACCAGCAGGCCGATCCGGCCCGCCCAGGTCATCGCGTTCAAGCTGATCTGGAACTTGTCAGCGATCACGTCGTTGGCGCCGGAGAGCGTCAGCACGATGTAGAACGAGACGGCCATGGCGCCGACGGCGGTCCGGGCCGGGGCGTCCCGCGGACGCTCGAGCAGGTTGTGGCTCTTGCGGTCCTTGAGGTGCCGGGCTTCCAGGAACGGGTACATCGTCGACAGGCCCACCAGGATGCCGGGCAGCACGACCGTCGGCCAGAACAGCGGCGGGATGACGTACCCGTCGCCGAGCGGGATGTTGATTTCCCAGGCCGGCATGAGTCGGGTCGACCCGTCGAGGAACATGACGTACCAGTCGGGCTGGCTGGCGGCCGAGACCACCCACGCCTCGTACGGGCCGAACAACCAGATCGGGTTGATCTGGAACAGACCGCCCATCAGCGCGATGACGCCGAAGACGACCATGAAGAAGCCGCCCTGCTTCAGCGCGTACCGCGGGAACATCCGCTCGCCGACCACGTTGTTGTTGGTCCGGCCGGGGCCGGGCCACTGGGTGTGCTTCTGCTTGAAGACCAGACCCAGGTGGACGCTGATCAGCGCGACCAGCAGACCCGGGATGAGCAGCACGTGGGCGATGAAGAACCGGCTGATGATGATCGTGCCCGGGAACTCGCCGCCGAAGATCGACGAGGTGACCCAGGAGCCGATCACCGGGATGGACAACATGATCGCCGAGGCGATCCGCAGGCCGGTGCCGGACAGGCCGTCGTCCGGCAGCGAGTAGCCGGTGAAGCCGGCCAGGAAGCCGACCCAGAACAGCAGCGAGCCGATGATCCAGTTGGTCTCGCGCGGCTTGCGGAAGGCGCCGGTGAAGAAGACGCGCAGCATGTGCACGACGATCGCGGCCATGAACAGCAGCGCCGCCCAGTGGTGCATCTGCCGCATCACCAGACCGCCGCGGACGTCGAACGAGATGTCCAGGCTGGAGGCGTACGCGGCGGACATCGGGGTGCCCTGCAACGGCGCGAAGCTGCCGTCGTAGACCACCTCGGTCATCGCCGGCTCGTAGAAGAAGGTGAGGAACACACCTGTCAACAGCAGCACGACGAACGAGAACAGCGCGATCTCGCCGAGCAGGAAGGACCAGTGGTCCGGGAAGACCTTGTTCAGCAGCTTGCGCAGCGGGGTGGCCACCTGGAAGCGGTCGTCCACTCCCACCGCGGCCTTGCCCGGCGTCGCCGCAAGGTCAAACTTTCGACGCTTCATGGCCGCTCCCAGAAATCAGGCCCGACGGTCTCGGTGTAGTCGGACTTCGCCACGAAGAAGCCCTCGGAGTCCACCTCGATCGGCAGCTGCGGCAGCCGCCGGCTGGCGGGGCCGAAGACTGGCCGGGCGTTGTCGGTGATCAGGAACTGGGACTGGTGGCACGGGCAGAGCAGCCGGTTGGTCTGCTGCTCGTACAGGCTGGCCGGGCATCCCGCGTGCGTGCAGATCTTGGAGAACGCCGCGTAGTTGCCCCACATGTAGTCGCCGTGGCCGATCTTCTCGTTGGCTCGGCGCGATTCCTGCGCGTCCGAGTCACGGAGGTGGATCAGCAGCGTCGGCGAGTCGGCGTGCTTGTTGCTCACACCGTGGTCGATGCCGGGGAACACGGTGAGCTGGCCACCGGTGCTGATGTCCGCCGGGCGGACCGGACGGCCGTCCTCGCGGACCAGGCGGATCCGCTCGCCGCCCTCGGCCGTGGCGAACCCGGTGGTGAACATCTGGTTGTTCTTGTGCGGCTGCGAGATCAGGCCGCCGACCAGCGGGGCCGCGGCGACCGCGGCGACCGGCGCGAGACCGGCCAGCAGCGAGATGCCGAGCAGGGGGCGACGCTTCACGCCCAGCTCGTCAGCCATGTAGAGCATGGTCTGGCCGGTGATGGTGCGGCCTTCGGAGTCGACCTGGCCCTCGTGCCGGTCCTGGATCGAGACCTCCTTGGGCAGCAACTTCTTGCCCCAGGTCAGGATGCCGAAGCCGACGGCGAGCAGCGCCACGCCGAGGGTGAAGCCGAGCAGCGGGGTGTAGAACTTGTCGCCGCCCCGGCCCGCCTCGTACTTCCACGGCCACGCGATGTAGATGACCATGAAGGCGGTCGCGGCCAGGCCGGTGAGCAGGAAGAAGCCGGCGACCACCCGGGTCAGCCGACGCTCCGCCTTGGTGCCCGGCAGCACCTGCGGCTCGTAGTGGACGATCTCGATGTCGTCGCGGCGTGCGCCCTCACGAACGATGTCGAACCGGGTCAGCTTGGGGTCGTTCACGTCGAGCGGCTCCCGGCCCTCCGGGGCCTGGTGCTCGGGGTGGGTGCTCATGCCGTCACCTCGCTACGGGTGGCGCCGAGCGGCACCACAGCACTGAATCGGATGGCCTGCTCGATCACGACTTACCCGCAATCCACAGGCTAGCGAAGACGAGCGCCACGATGCCAACCAGGAAGATCGCCAGGCCCTCGGTGGACGGGCCGTACCGCCCGAGGTTGAACCCACCCGGGTCCTGGTCGTGCTTCAGCGTCTCCTGGATGTAGGCGATGATGTCGGCCTTCTGCTCCGGCCGGAGCTGGTTGTCGCCGAACACCGGCATGTTCTGCGGGCCGCTCAACATCGCCGCGTAGATCTGGCGGTCGGTGGCGGGGTGCAGGCTCGGGGCGAACTTGCCCGACGAGAGCGCACCGCCGCCGCCACCGAAGGCGTGGCACTGCGAGCAGTTGATCCGGAACAGCTCACCGCCGGAGGCGATGTTGCCGTCCTCGCGGAGGTCGTCGCCCTCGGGCACGACCGGGCCGCCGCCAAGCTCCTGGATGTACTGGGCCAGCTGACGGGTCTGCTCGTCGGTGAAGACCGGGGGCTTGCGGTGCGCCTGGGCCTCCTGGCGGGCCAGCGGCATCCGCCCGGAGCTGACCTGGAACTCGACAGATGCCGCGCCGACGCCGATCAGGCTCGGCCCGCGGCCCTCGACGCCCTGGGCGTTGCGGCCGTGGCAGGTCACGCAGCTCACGTCGAACAGCGCCTTGCCCTCGGCGGCGGCGCCGGTCAGCTGCGGGTTGTCCTGCGCCTGCGCGCCCGGGGCGAAGACGGTGTATGCGCCGCCGGCGAGCATCAGCGCGGCGATCAGCCGGACCGCGGCGCCCAGCCGGCGGCGGCCCCTGCTGCGCGCGGCGGGCCGCTCACGCAACCGCGCGAGCAGACCGCGTCGGCGGTCGTTGTCAGAAGTCATGAGCGGTGTCCTTAACCGGTTGGACCTGTCTCAGGGGACGGAGCAGCAGCGCGGAATGTGACGCGCAAGATCACTGGAGCCAGTAGATCATGGCGTACAGCCCGATCCACACGACGTCGACGAAGTGCCAGTAGTACGACACGACGATCGCCGACGTCGCCTGCGCCGGAGTGAACCGGCCCATGGTCGTGCGGACCATGAAGATGATGAAGGCGATCAGACCACCGGTCACGTGCAGGCCGTGGAAGCCGGTGGTCAGGTAGAACACCGACCCGTACCCGTCTTCGTTGATCTTGATGCCGTCGGCGACCAGGTGCCGGTACTCGTTCAGCTGGCCGAGGACGAAGATCAGGCCCATCACGAAGGTGACGGTGAACCAGCGCCGCAGCGCGTGCACGTCACCCTTCTCCGCCGCGAAGACGCCGAGCTGGCACGTCACCGAGGACAGCACCAGGATCACCGTGAAGGTGGTCGCGTACGGGATATTCAGCGCCTCGGTGTGCTTCTCCCACTGCTCCGGCGCAGCCGCGCGGATGGAGAAGTACATCGCGAACAGCGCCGCGAAGAACATGAGTTCGCTGGAGAGCCACACGATCGTCCCGACGCTGACCATGTTCGGTCGGGTCAGAGAGTGGATCCGGCTCTTGTCAATGGCTGGGGCCGCAGTCACGCCGTCATTATTGCCCCTGACCGGGGCCGCCGATCAGCGGGGTGGCAAACCTGCGCCTTCCGTGGCCCGAGCGTCAGGGTCCGGTTCGCCTGGCCTAGCCTGAAAAGCGTGCTGCACGTCGATCCGATCTTCGCCGCCACCTCGGCCCCGCCGCCGTTCACCGTCGGCGCGGTGCTGACCGAGACCCGGCTGGACAGCTGGCTGGCCCTCGGCCTGGTGCTCGCCGCCGGCCTGTACCTCTACGGGGTGTACCGGCTGCGCCTGCGGGGCGACCGCTGGTCGATCGCCCGCACCGTGTTCTTCCTCGGCCCTGGCCTGGGCGGCATCGCGCTCGTCACGGTCAGCGGGTTGCACGCGTACGACACCGCGCTGCTGTCCGTACACATGATCCAGCACATGGTGCTCTCCATGGTGGCGCCGATCTTCCTGGCGCTCGGCGCGCCGATGACCCTGGCCCTGCGGACCCTGCCGGTCGGGCCGCGCAAGCGCCTGCTCGCGATCGTGCACAGCCGCGTCGCCCGGGTCTACAGCTTCCCGCTGGTGGCGTTCGCCATCTTCGTGGTCAACCCGTTCGCGCTGTACTTCAGTGACCTGTACCGCTTCACCCTCGAACACGCCTGGGCGCACGAGCTGGTGCACGCGCACTTCATCATGACCGGCTGCGTGTTCTTCTGGCCGCTGCTCGGCCTCGACCCGCTGCCCGGCCGCTGGCCGTACCCGGCGCGCGCGCTGCTGATGCTGCTCTCCGTGCCGTTCCACACAGTGCTCGGCCTCACCATCATGCAGAGCAGCACACTCTTCGGCGGCGACTGGTACCCGTCGCTCAATCTGAGCTGGTCCGACCCCTGGAATGACCAGGTGGTCGCCGGTGGCATCCTCTGGGCCGGTGGCGAGTTCGTCAGTGTGACCATGCTCGCGGTGCTGGTGGTGCAGTGGGTCAAACAGTCCGAGCGGGAGGCCCGCCGGGTGGACCGCGAACTGGACCGCCAGGAGGCCCGCGACCGCGCCGCCGACGCCGCGCCCGCCTGAGCTGCCCGGACGGTACGCCCCGACGCGCGACGCCGGGCGGGATGTCGGCTACGTCACGCCGACCGGTACGATCTGCGGGCAGCTACGAGGTGGGAGTCAGGCCAGCCATGAGCGATCGTCTTTGCACCGTCTTGCTCTACAGCGACGACCCGCAGGTCCGTGACCGGATGCGGATGGCCGTCGGCACCCGGCCCGCTCCCGGTCTGCAGATCGAGTTCGTCGAGGCGTCGACCTACGCGGAGACGATCCGGCTGGTCGACGACTACGAGATCGACCTGCTGCTGCTCGACGGTGAGGCGAGCCCGGGCGGCGGCATCGGCATCGCGCGGCAGGTCAAGGACGACCGGGACGACTCTCCCCCGACCTGCCTGGTGATCGCCCGCGCCGCCGACCGATGGCTCGCCGCGTACGCCGAGGTCGACGCGACGCTGGTGCACCCGCTCGACCCGGTGACCACCGGCGGCACGGTGGCCGAGCTGCTGCGGACGCACGCACCCGCCTGACGTCCCACGCTCCTCCGGCACCCTCACGGCGCCGGATCTCACTCGGCGCCGGTTCCAGCCCACCCGCACTTCGCATGCTCGGGAGGCCCGCCATGGGCGATCGGACCTGGCCGCACCTGCTCAACGCGCTGCTGCGCGGTGACGAGCTTTCCACCGCCGACACCGCCTGGGCGATGGACGAGATCATGACCGGCTCGGCGAGCGCGGCGCAGATCGCCGCCTTCGCCGTGGCGCTGCGGGCCAAGGGGGAGACCCCCGCGGAGCTGGCCGGCCTGGTCGAGGCGATGCTGGGTCGGGCGGTCCCGGTGACGCTCCCCGAGGAACTGCGCCGTACCGCGCTCGACGTGGTCGGCACCGGCGGAGACCTCGCCCACACTGTCAACATCTCCACGATGACGGCGCTGGTGGTCGCCGGCGCGGGCGTCCGCGTCGTCAAGCACGGCAACCGGGCCGCCTCCTCGCTGTGCGGCACCGCCGACCTGCTGGAGTTCCTCGGCATCCCGCTGGATCTCGGCCCGGAGCAGGTCGCCCGCTGTGTGGAGGAGGCCGGCATCGGGTTCTGCTTCGCGGCCCGCTTCCACCCCGGGATGCGGCACGCCGGCCCGGTCCGTCGCGAGGTGGGCGTGCCCACCTTCTTCAACTTCCTCGGCCCGCTGACCAACCCGGCCCGGCCCCGGGCCGGTGCGGTCGGCTGCTTCGACCTGCGGATGGCCCCGGTGATGGCCAGCGTGTTCGCGGGCCGTGGCGACTCGGCGATCGTGATGCGCGGCGAGGACGGGCTGGACGAGTTCACCACCGCCGCGCCGACCCGGATCTGGGCGGCGCAGGGCGGCACCGTACGTGAGGCTGTGCTGGACGCGACGGACCTGGGGGTACCCCGGGCCACCCTCGCGGACCTGCGGGGCGGTGACGCCGCGTACAACGCGGGCGTGGCCCGTCGCCTGCTGGCCGGCGAGACGGGCCCGGTCCGGGACGCGGTGCTGGTCAACGCGGCGGCGGCGCTGGCCACCCAGGGTCCACTGGACGGCGACCTGACCGAGGCGCTGCGCGCCGGCCTGGCCCGCGCGGCCGAGTCGATCGACTCCGGCGCGGCTGCCGCGACCCTGGACCGCTGGATCGAGACCGCCACCGCCGCCTGACCTCACCACCACCCGACCCGCCGGTGCCGTCCGCGGGCGGTGTCCCGGCGGGTGATCAACTCGGGTTCCTTGAATCCGCGGTGTCTGGGCAGCTCGGATGCCCCGACTTCAATGAAGTCGAGTGGATCACGCGCGGATGCCGAGCGGCGGGTGACGTGCGCGGAGATTTGTCGGACCCGTCTGGGAAACTACAGCTGAGTAGTTCTCTGCTGCCGTCGGTGCGTCGTTGTCGCATCCGAGGGCGGTCCGCCTGGTATCCGAGAGGAGACGCCCGTGTCGCACCGCGAGCTCTACTGCGACGTCTGCGAGGGCGTGGCGCTGTTCGAGGCGCCGCCCTGCGTCGACAGCCACGGCACCGACTGTCCGGAGCTGATCTGCACCGACTGCGGCGCCGCTGTGGTGGTCGGCACGTTCGCCTTCCCGGTCACCCGGCTGCCCGCCCGCCGACGCCAGCCCGCCCGCCGCGCCGCCTGACCGCAACGCCGCCTGACCGCAACGCCACCCGAGGCGGGTGGCGCATGACCGAAGGCCCGCTCCCCCACTCGGGGAACGGGCCTTCGTCGTGCCGGGTCGGTCGCGACGGCGACCGGGTGGGTCAGTGCTCGGCGGTACGCCGGGTGCCGCTGTAGTACTCGAACAGGAGCCCGCAGGCGGAGAAGACGACGGCCAGCAGGCCGGCGCCGATCAGCCAGTACTGCCAGAACACCATGCCGAGCGCGGCGATCGCGGCGGCCAGCGCCAGACCGAACGGCCAGTAGCTGCCCGGGCTGAAGAAGCCGACCTCACCAGCGCCGTCGGCGATCTCAGCGTCCGGGCGGTCCTCCGGGCGCAGGTCGATGCGGCGGGAGACGAACCAGAAGAAGCCACCGCACATCGAGCACAGCAGGAACGACAGCAGCAGGGCGACGGTGCCGACCCACTCGACGCCGCCCGACTCCCCGTGCGTCCAGGCGCCGTAGAGGATGGTGGCACCGAAGAGGAACCCGGCGATGATCAGGAAGATACGCCACTCGGTCTTCATGCGGCTGCCTCAGCTTCCCGTGCGGGCCGGAACGTCGTCCGGGTTGAAGTTGTCCTGCGTCCGCCGCGTGTCGAACGGCTGCGTGGTCGTCGCGTACGGCTGCTCACCGATCGCGGACAGCGCATCCTGGGTGGACTTGCCGCTCTGCTTGGCCGCGAGGAACTGGTCGTACTTCTCCGGCGAGACCACCCGCAGCTCGAAGTTCATGAACGCGTGGTAGCTGCCGCACAGTTCGGCACAACGCCCGACGTAGGCACCCTCGGCGTCCAGGCTCGAGACCTCGAACACGTTGCGGATCTTGCCCGGCATGACGTCGCGCTTGAAGAGCAGCTCCGGCACCCAGAACGAGTGGATGACGTCGCGGCTGGTCTCCTCGAACCGGATGGACCGGTTGGTCGGCAGCACCAGCACCGGGATGACCTCACTGGTGCCGAGCGTCGACGCGGTGGTGCTGGCTTCCGTGCCCTGGCCGTCCCGGTAGTTGAACTGCCAGTTCCACTTGAACGCGACGACCTCGACGGTGACGTCCGGGTTCTTCGACAGCTTGTCGACGTCGGTCTGCACGATCGCCGTGTAGTAGAAGAGCACGGAGACGATCAGGATCGGCGCGATGGTGTAGAGGAACTCCATCGGCATGTTGTAGCGGGTCTGCACCGGCAGCGCGTTGCCACGCTTGCGGTAGCGCACGACGCACCAGAAGATCAGGCCCCACACGAAGACGCCGACCGCGAGCGCGGCGATGCAGGAGGCGATCCACAGGTCGTACATCCGCTTGGACTCCGGCGAGATGCCGCCCTGCGGCCAGCCGAAGCCGTGGAACGTCTGACCCACGTCACAGCCCGTGAGCAGAACGAGCAACGCCACGCCACCGAGACCGAGCCCGGCCAGGCGACCAGCACCACGCCCCCGGCGTCCACCAACCCCTGGGGAAGCGCTGTGCCGTACGGCCGACGGCCGTACCTCCGAACTCCTTGCGACCACCTGGTCCTGCCTCCCTAGCGCGCCGCGGTGCGTCTTTCCTCAGCACCCGCGGCAAAGGCGTCACCGACGGTCGCAGATTACTCGACCATGACGGACTCGGCCGTGGTGGGGTCACTGTCCGACCCCCATCGGGGGGATCCTAGGCATACCGCCGCGATACCGTAATGATCTGTGAGCGCGAGGAGTGAGCCGGGGTTGCGAGCCCCGCAGTCGCGAACGAAGGCGGGTCTGTGAGCGCATCCCCGGTCTACCTGGACGCGGCGACCGCCGCGCCGATGCATCCGGTCGCGCGGCAGGCGCTGCTGGCCGCGCTGGACGACGGCTGGGCCGACCCGGGCAAGCTGTACACGCAGGCCCGCCGGGCCCGGCAACTGCTCGACGCCGCCCGCGAGGCCACCGCGCTGACGCTCGGCGTCCGCGCCGATGAGGTCTCCTTCACACCCAGTGGTACGACAGCAGCCCACGGCGCGGTGCTCGGCGGCCTGGCGGGGCGACGTCGGGTCGGGTCGACGCTGGTGCACTCGGCGATCGAGCACTCGGCGGTGCTGCACGCGGCGGAGCGGCACGTCGACGCGGGCGGGATTGCCACCGCGGTGCCTGTCGACCGGTTGGGCCGGCTGGACCTGACGGCGTGGTCGACAGCCGTTCGGGCGCCGGGGGTCGCGCTGGCCGCGTTGATTACCGCCAGTCACGAGGTGGGGACGGTGCAGCCGGTCGCCGAGGCGGCGGCGGCGTGCGCCGACGTGGGTGTGCCGCTGTACGTGGACGCGGCGCAGTCGGTGGGCCGGGTGCCCCTGCCGGCCGGCTGGTCGGTGCTCACGGCGAGCGCCCACAAGTGGGGTGGGCCACCGGGCGTGGGGGTTCTGGCGGTCCGGAAGGGCGTTCGCTGGGAGTCACCCTGGCCGGCCGACGAGCGGGAGAGCGGACGTACCCCCGGGGTGGTGAACCTGCCCGCGGTCGTGGCGGCGGCGGCGAGTCTGCGCGCGGCGGCGGCCGACGCGGCGGCCGAGGCGACCCGGCTGGCCGCCCTGGTGGATCGGGTCCGGGAGCGGGTCGCTGCGGAGGTGCCCGACGTGGAGGTGGTCGGCGACCCGGTGCTCCGGCTACCCCACCTGGTCACCTTCTCCTGCCTGTACGTCGACGGGGAGGCGCTGTTGCACGCACTGGACCGGCGGGGCTTCGCCGTGTCGTCCGGCTCGTCCTGCACCTCGTCCACGTTGCGCCCGTCGCACGTGCTGGAGGCGATG
This sequence comes from Micromonospora trifolii, assembly GCF_022229005.1. Lineage (GTDB taxonomy): Bacteria > Actinomycetota > Actinomycetes > Mycobacteriales > Micromonosporaceae > Micromonospora > Micromonospora trifolii. The sequence continues at coordinate 18,124 of NZ_JAKKFD010000034.1, read as the reverse complement.
GGGGTGCTCTCGCACGGCAACGTGCGGGTCAGCCTGCACCGGGAGACGACCGAGGCGGACGTGGAGCGGTTCCTGACCGAGCTGCCGGGGATCGTCACCGGGCTGCGCGCCGAGGCCGGGGTGGTGGGGCTGTGACGATGCCGGACGAGGTGATTGACTGCCGGGGGCAACGCTGCCCGCTGCCGGTGATCGCGGCGGCGCGACGGATGCCCGAGGTGTCGGTCGGCACTGTGGTCCGGGTGCTGGCCGACGACCCGGCGGCGGCTGTCGACATTCCCGCCTGGTGCCGGATGCGCGGCCAGGAGTTCCTCGGGTCCGTCAACGGCCCCGAAGGCCCCGCCTACGACGTCCGCCGCACCCACTGACCAACCCGACATCGCCCCACCCGGCGTCGATCATGGAGTTGTGGTGGGGGACAAAGGCCGCAAACGGCTGCCATTCGGCCACCACAACTCCATGATCAACCCGACTGGAGGGGTTACGGGAGGAGGTGGGGGCGGACTTCTTCCGCCGCGGTGTCGCCGTAGGACTCGGCGAGCCGCTTGACGAACAGGTCGCGGCGAACGTCGTACTCCTGGGTGCCGACGGTCTCCAGGACCAGCGTGGCCAGCAGCGAGCCGACCTGGGCGGCGCGCTCCAGGCCGAGGCCCCAGGAGAGCGCGGTGAAGAAGCCGGCCCGGAAGCCGTCGCCGACGCCGGTCGGGTCGACCGCCCGGATCTCCCGCGCGATCGGTACGTGGATCGGGTCGATGTGGCGCCCGGCGATCTCCACACCGTGCTTGCCCAACGTGGTGACCCGCACCTTGACCAGGTCCAGCAGTTGGTCGTCGCTGAGCTGCGCCTTGCTCTGCAGCAGCGACTTCTCGTAGTCGTTGGTCATCAGGTACTCGGCGCCTTCGATCAGCGCCACCACGTCCTCGCCGGGCATCCGGGCGAGCTGCTGGGACGGGTCGGCGGCGAAGGCGTACCCGCGGGTGCGGCACTCGGCCGAGTGGCGCAGCATCGCCTCGGGGTCGTTCGCGCCGACCAGCACCAGGTCCAGACCGCCGAGGCGGTCGGCGACCGGGGCCAGCTCGATGTTGCGGGCCTCGCTCATCGCACCGGCGTAGAACGACGCGATCTGGCACATGTCGGTGTCGGTGGTGCAGACGAAGCGGGCGGTGTGCGCCACCTCGCTGATGTGCACCGAGTCGCAGTCCACACCGTGGCGCTCCAGCCAGGAGCGGTAGTCGGCGAAGTCGGCGCCGACCGCGCCGAGCAGCACCGGGCGCAGCCCGAGCTGACCCATCCCGAAGGAGATGTTCGCCGCCACTCCGCCGCGGCGGAGCACCAGGTCGTCCACCAGGAAGGAGAGGGACACCTTGTGCAGTTGATCGGCGATGAGCTGGTCGGCGAAGCGACCGGGGAAGCTCATCAGGTGATCCGTGGCGATCGAGCCGGTGACGGCGATCTTCATGTCAACCCTCGGGGTCGGGAGCAGGGCGCGGTCAGCCTACCGGGACGGCAACCCGGTGGTCACCGCTCGGTCGGACAACGGCAACCAGCCCGCCACGGCCCCCTTCGGGATCGCTCCCAGACCGGCGCGACCGCCGACCGGCACGACGATGGGGCCGTCCCGAAGAACGGCCCCATCGTCGCTGGTGCGGGGTGTGACTCAGTTGAACGAGTCACCGCAGGCGCAGGAGCTGCCCGCGTTGGGGTTGTCGATGGTGAAGCCCTGGGCGTCGATCCGGTCGGCGAAGTCGATCGTCGCGCCGGAAAGGTACGGGGCGCTCATCCGGTCGACGACGACCTCGACGCCACCGAAGTCGGTCACGACGTCACCGTCGAGCGAACGCTCGTCGAAGAAGAGCTGGTACCGCAGGCCGGAGCAGCCGCCCGGCTGCACGGCGACGCGGAGCCGCAGGTCGTCGCGGCCCTCCTGCTCGATCAGGGCCTTGACCTTCTGCGCCGCGACGTCGGTGAGGACGACGGAAGTAGGGGCCTTGGCCTCGGTCGACTCGGTCTGCGCTGGCGTGGTCACGTGGAAGTCTCCCTGCGCGGTTTGGGTCCGGACGCACTGGCCAACGTCGCGCGCCGTCCAGTGATTCCCGGTTGTGGTCCTCAACCGATCGTACGCCGCCTTGGCCGGGCTCACCCGCGTGGCGTGACCCCCGCCGCAGGTCGGCCCTCGGTCGGGGCGGGCGCACGGGCGGTCGGGACGCTCAGCGGCTCCACTGCCGGGCCAGCCGGGCGCCCAACTCGCGCAGCCCCTCGGCGGGCCGGCTGAGCGCCGCGTCGAGCCCGCCGCCCTCCTCGCCGCCGAAGTGCTCCACCAGGCTGTACGCGTCGGTCACCCCGGCCGAGGCGGCCTCCCGCCGGCCGGTGCTCACCTGCCCGGCCACCACCACGCAGGGAACTCCCCGGTCGCGGGCGGCGCCGGCCACCCCGGCGACGACCTTCCCGCGCAGCGACTGGTGGTCGAACGACCCCTCACCGGTGATCACCAGGTCGGCGGTGTCCAGCGCGGCGTCGAGTCGGGTGGCCCCGGTGACCAGGCCGATTCCCGACTCGCAGTCGCCGCCCAGGGCGAGGAGGGCCGCGCCGATGCCACCGGCGGCCCCGCCCCCGGGCAGCACGCCGAGCCCCGCCGGGCAGCCGGCCAGGTCCCGTTCCAGCACCGCCGCGAAACGCTCCAGGGCCGCGTCGAGCAGCAGCACGTCGGCGCGGTCGGCGCCCTTCTGCGGGCCGAAAACGTTGCTCGCGCCGTGCAGGCCGAGCAGGGGGTTGTCCACGTCGGTGGCAGCGACCAGCCGGACGCCGCGCAGCCGGGGCGCGCCGTCCAGCGCGTCGACCGCGGCGAGCGCCGCCCCGCCGTACGGCAGCGCGGCGCCGCCCTGGTCGAGGGCTGTCACGCCCAGCGCGGCGAGCATTCCGGCGCCGCCGTCGTTGGTGCCGGAACCGCCCAGCCCGATCACCACGGTGCGGGCACCACTCTCCACAGCGGCGGCCACCAACAGACCCAACCCGTACGAGGTGGTGGTCTTCGGGTCGCGCTCGGCTGCGGAGAGCAGGTGCAGGCCGCACGCCTGCGCGCTCTCCAGGTAGGCGGTCGCGCCGTCGGCGGTGAGCAGGATCTCACCGGCCGCCGGCCGACCCAGCGGGTCGACCGTCGACACCGGCACCCGCCGGCCACCGAGGGCTTCGGCGAGCACCTCCACGAAGCCCGGCCCCCCGTCGGCGAGGGGCCGGATCAGCAGGTCGTCTCCGTCGGTGACGGTGCGCCAACCGGCGGCGACGGCGGTGGCCACCTCCGGTGCGGACAGGGTGCCGGCGAACTTGTCCGGGCAGAGCAGCACGCGCATGCCGAGCAGTGTGGCAGCCCACACCGAGCGGAGCTGCGTCGCGCTCGCGCTGTGGGACCATGGGCTACGTGACTTCGACCTGGGTGGAACCCTCCAACACGGCGACGGCTCTGCTGCTGCTCGGCCGGGGCAGCGACCCCGACACCGAGCGCGGCGTCGAGTGTCCGGGCGACCTGCCGGCGCCCAGCGATCCGGATCTGGTGGCCCGCGCCACCGCCGCCAAGGCGAAGCTGGGCAGCAAGGTCTTCGTGCTGGGGCACCACTACCAGCGCGACGAGGTGATCCAGTTCGCCGACGTGACGGGCGACTCGTTCAAGCTGGCCCGGGAGGCCGCGGCCCGCCCGGACGCGGAGTACATCCTCTTCTGCGGCGTGCACTTCATGGCCGAGAGCGCCGACATCCTCACCACCGACACCCAGCGGGTGATCCTGCCCGACCTCGCGGCGGGTTGCTCGATGGCGGACATGGCGGTGCTGGGCCAGGTCGAGACGGCCTGGGACACCCTGACCGAGCTGGGCATCGCCGGCGACACGGTGCCGGTGACGTACATGAACTCCTCGGCCGACATCAAGGGCTTCGTGGGCCGCAACGGCGGCGTGGTCTGCACCTCGTCCAACGCCAAGCGCGCCCTGGACTGGGCCTTCGAGCAGGGGTCGAAGGTGTTCTTCCTGCCGGATCAGCACCTGGGCCGCAACACCGCGGTGTTGGAGATGGGCCTGTCGCTGGACGACTGCGTGCTCTACGACCCGCACAAGCCCGGTGGCGGGCTCACAGCGCAGCAGCTGCGCGACGCCAAGATGATTCTGTGGCGGGGGCACTGCTCGGTGCACGGCCGGTTCACGCTGGACAGCGTCAACGACGTACGGGAGCGGGTGCCCGGGGTCAACGTCCTGGTCCACCCGGAGTGCCGGCACGAGGTGGTCACGGCCTCCGACTACGTCGGGTCCACCGAATACATCATCAAGACGATCGAGGCGGCTCCGGCCGGCTCGGCGTGGGCGCTCGGCACCGAGCTGAACCTGGTCCGCCGGCTCGCGCTGGCCCACCCGGACAAGCAGATCATGTTCCTGGACAAGGCCGTCTGCTACTGCTCGACGATGAACCGGATCGATCTGCCGCACCTGGTCTGGGCCCTGGAGGAGCTGGTCGCGGGCCGGGTCGTCAACCAGATCACGGTGGACGCCGACACCGCGCACCACGCCCGGGTGGCGCTGGATCAGATGCTCGCGCTGCCCGGCGCGGACACTCCGCCGCCGGCGGTGTCCTGATCACGATCCGTAGCGCTCTTGGTACGCAAAAGTGCCGGATCACCGATTAATGCCACACACGCCGATGTGACGGAGTCCTTTTTCGTCACCGAGGGCTATGCTGCCCAAGCGACGACACACGCGGGCCGTTTCGACATGGCCGCATCCGGGGTAGCGATGACGTTCAGGCGCCCCACCATCAACACGGCAGCACCGACGCGCTGGAGGTTGCGTTGACCGACGACGTCCTGGTTGTGCACGGAGGTACTCCGCTCGAAGGGCGGATCCGCGTGCGCGGCGCGAAGAACCTGGTATCGAAGGCGATGGTCGCCGCGCTGCTCGGCGACAGCCCGAGCCGACTGTTCGACGTGCCCAAGATCCGCGATGTCGAGGTGGTGCGAGGTCTGCTCGGCCTGCACGGCGTCAAGGTCACCGACGGCACCGAGGACGGCGAGCTCGTCTTCGACCCGGCGAACGTGGAGAGCGCCAGCACCGACCAGATCAACGTGCACGCCGGTTCCAGCCGGATCCCGATCCTGTTCTGCGGCCCGCTGCTGCACCGCCTCGGGCACGCGTTCATCCCGGATCTGGGCGGCTGCCACATCGGCCCGCGCCCGATCGACTTCCACCTCCAGGCACTGCGCGAGTTCGGCGCCACCGTCGACAAGCGGCCCGAGGGTCTGCACCTGTCCGCGCCGAACGGGCTGCACGGCACCAAGTTCGCCCTGCCGTACCCGAGCGTCGGCGCCACCGAGCAGGTGCTGCTGACCGCCGTGATGGCCGAGGGCGTCACCGAGCTGCGCAACGCCGCGGTGGAGCCGGAGATCATCGACCTGATCTGCATCCTGCAGAAGATGGGCGCGATCATCAAGGTCCACACCGACCGGGTGATCGAGATTCAGGGTGTGCCCAAGCTGCACGGCTACACCCACCGGCCGATCCCGGACCGGATCGAGGCGGCGAGCTGGGCGGCCGCCGCCCTGGCGACCCGTGGTCACGTCGAGGTGCTGGGCGCGCAGCAGGCCGACATGATGACCTTCCTGAACATCTTCCGCTCGGTCGGCGGCGAGTACGAGGTCACCGACGCCCGTGCCCCGAAGCTGGGCGACCCCGGCCAGGAGGGCGGCATCCGCTTCTGGCACCCGGGTGGCGAGCTGAACGCGGTCGCGTTGGAGACCGACGTGCACCCCGGCTTCATGACCGACTGGCAGCAGCCGCTGGTCGTGGCGCTGACCCAGGCCCGCGGCCTGTCGATCGTGCACGAGACGGTCTACGAGCAGCGGCTGGGCTACACCGAGGCCCTCAACTCGATGGGCGCCAACATCCAGGTCTACCGGGACTGCCTCGGCGGCACCCCGTGCCGCTTCGGCCGGCGTAACTTCAAGCACTCCGCGGTGATCGCCGGGCCGAGCAAGCTGCACGCCGCCGACCTGGTCATCCCGGACCTGCGGGCCGGGTTCAGCCACCTGATCGCGGCGCTCGCGGCCGAGGGCACCTCCCGGGTGTACGGCGTGGACCTGATCAACCGGGGCTACGAGGACTTCGAGGCGAAGCTCGCCGACCTGGGCGCGCACGCCGAGCGTCCGTAACCTCGGTCACCAATCGTTCGGCTACGACGGCTCCAGGTCGCACTGCGACCTGGAGCCGTCGGCCGCCGTACCGCGATGTGCACCGGTCGCGGACCGTTGGCTACCCTTGCCGCGTGCCGTCGCTCTTTCGCCGCAAGTCCACCGACCTCGTCGACGAGGCCGTCTCCTCGGTGACCCCCGAGGAGACCGCTGAGCGTCCCCGGGGTTACACCCCGACCAAGGGTCGGGAGACGCCCAAGCGGCCGACCGCCGGCCGTCGCCCGGCCGGCCCCACTCGCCCCCTCACCAAGGAGGAGGAGCGGGAGCGCCGCCGTCAACTGCGTGCCGAGGCGGCGTCGGAGTTCCGCCGCGAGGGTGGCCCCCGCGACCGTGGCCCGGAGCGGCTGCTGGCCCGCAATGTGGTCGACTCCCGGCGTACCGTCGGCACCTGGTTCTTCGGCGGCGCGCTGATCGTGCTGGTCGGGTCGAACGCGGCCATGCCGCCGCTGGTCCGGCTGATCTCCAACGTGCTCTGGGGCGCGCTGGCGCTGGGTGTGGTCGTCGACTCGGTGCTGATCTGCCGCAAGATCAGCAAGCTGGTCCGGGAGCGCTTCCCGAAGACCGGCCAGCGGATGGGCTCGCTCTTCCTCTACGCGGTCATGCGGTCGATCACCTTCCGGCGGATGCGCGCCCCGGCGCCCCAGGTCAAGCTGGGCGACAAGGTCTGACCCTCGGGCTCCCACACCTCCATGATCCGCGCGACATCCGCGAAACTGCTGCCTCAGAGATCTCCGAGGCAGCAGTTTCGCCGTAACTGCGCGGATCTTGTCGTGCGTTCATCATGCTGAACGGGTTGCCGTTGTTCGCCAGACCGAACGTTCGACCCAATGGAGCGAAGGCATGCCTTCGGAACCGGCTGCCCCGCTGGCCACCATCGCCGCCGCCCTGCGCCGGGAGCGGGAACGGGTCGGCATCTCGCTGACCGAGCTGGCCCGCCGGGCGGGGGTGGCCAAGTCCACCCTCTCCCAACTGGAGTCGGGCACCGGCAACCCGAGTGTGGAGACGCTCTGGGCGCTGGGCGTCGCACTCGGTGTGCCGTTCAGCCGGTTGGTGGAGCCCGTCGACGACGGCGTACGGGTCATCCGGGCCGGGCACGGGCCGCAGGTCCGCTCCGAGCAGGCCGACTTCAGCGGAACGCTGCTCAGCGCCGGCGCCGCGCACCTGCGCCGGGACGTCTACCTGATCAGGCTGGAACCCGGCGCGGTCCGGGCCGGGCACGGACACACCCCGCGCAGCATCGAACACGTGGTGGTCGCGGCCGGCCGGCTGCGGGTGGGGCCCGAGGCGGCGCCGGTCGAACTCGACCCCGGCGACTACGCCACGTTCCCCGGTGACGCACCGCACCGTTACGAGGCGCTCGCTCCCGGTACGTTCGCCGTCCTCATCATGGAGCATCCCTGAACGAGGACGGCGATCCCGCCGCAGCCGGGGGGTTCTCGCGTGCGGTAGGGTCGGAGTTCAGATTCGCTTATAGGACCAAATGTCCGAAACCAATGGGATAACGTTTGCGCCGGTGGGCGGCACCACAGTGGCGGTGAGCGAGCCCACGCCGTTACCCTCCAACCGCAGCCACGGCCTGCCGGAGCGGCGATCTGACCGGCACGTGCGGCCCCAGCGCGACAATTTGCAACGAGGTGACAACGCGTGAGCGAGCGGACGCGAGCCGGCCACCGGGGCGTGGCAGGCGGCGACCGGACGCCCAGCGGTCACCCGACAGCGGCTGCGGACACCTCACCGCTGGCGAGAATCGGCCCAGCGGCCGGGTGTGGCGACGGGCTCGACGGATGAACGGCCGCTACACCGACCGGTGGCCAGACCCGAACGAACCGTCCTGGGTGGGCGAGCCGACCACCGAGTGGGACCCCCAGTTCCCCGGCCAGCGCTACCCCGGCGACATCGGCATGCCGCACCAGCCGCCACCGCGCGGGCGCGCGACAGTGTCCGGCCGCGCCGAGGTACCGCCGCTCGCGCCCACCCGCCCGGACGGCACCTACCTCGGCCGGTCCTGGTCCGACGAACCACCAGCGGACCAGGCCCCTCACGGCCGATCCTGGGTGGACGACGAGCCGGGCGAGGCATCGGCCTACAGCCGACTGCGCGACGACGAGCTTTCGGCGGACAGCTCCGCCTACGCCCGGCCCGACAACGCCGACTCCCGCCACTACGACCACGAGCCGTACCGTCGTCCGCTGCCCGAGCCGCCCCGCCGCGACGAACGCCGCTCGCCCGAGTCGGACCGACGTACCGCCTGGTCCGACCGACGCCCCGACGAGCGAGGGCCCGCGCGGGAAGCCGCCTGGCACCGGGACCAGCCCACCACCGAGCGGTACGACAGCCGCCGGCCCCGGCAGGAGCCCACCGAACGGGATCGGGGTTACCGGGGCTCTCCTCCGGTCTCCCCCGCGCCCCGGCCCGAACCCGGCTGGGTGCCCGAGCCGGACGACGCACCGCGTCGGCGCGGCACACCGGAACGACAGGCAGCAGGTTACGAACGGCACCCCGGCGACGGGTACGGCGTCCGACCCACCCGCGACCACGACGGCCGCATCGCCGACGGGGTCGACCCGTGGGCGCCCGTGGACGGCCGCGCGCGATACCGCTCCGACGGGTACCCGGACCGGGCCACCGACGACCCGCGCCGCCCGGAACCGCGCTACCGCGCGGACGAGGGAATCGGCGCTGCACCCGCACCCAACGGTGGACGACGCCGACGCCCCGAGCCGGACCTGCCCGATCAGCCCCGCCTCGACGACGACCGGCGGCGGCCCGACACCGACCCGCACCGGCAGCAGCCCCGTGAGGCGGCGGCCCGCGCCGAGGCGTACCCGGACCGCCGACCCCGCGAGCAGGCCCGCCCGGACGCGTACCGCGACAACGGGTACCGCGAGGACAGCTACCGCGAGGACGCGTACCGCGAGCCCCGGCCGCAGCCGGGCCAACGGCCGGACGGCAGCCTGCCCTGGCCAGCACCGGGTCCGGTGCGCCAGGACCGCACCTCGGACCGCACCCGGGAGCCCGGCCACCGCACCGACCCGCACCGCAGCCCCGACCCGCACCGCAGCGCCGAGCCGCACCGCACCACGGACCCGTACCGCAGCGCCGAGCCGGGCGTCGCGCCGCGGCCGGCCGCCCGGCCCGAGCGGCCGGCGGCCACGCCGTCGCGGCCCGACGAGCGCCCGGCTGCCACCCCGGCCCGGTACGACGAGCGCCAGGCTGCCACTCCGGCGCGGTACGACGAGCGACCGGTGCGCCCAGCCGCGACGGCACCACCCGCCTCCGGCCGTGCCATGCCGGTCCCGCCGGTCACCCCGGAGCGACAGGTGTCGCCGGCACCCGTCTCCCCCGGTTGGGACCGACCGGTGTCAGGCGCACCGGCCTCCCCGGAACGGCCGGTGTCGCCAGCACCCGACTCACCCACCAACCGCGGCTGGGACCGACCGGTGTCAGGCGCACCGGCCTCCCCGGAACGGCCGGTGTCGCCGGCGCCTGTCTCCCCCGGTTGGGACCGACCGGTGTCAGGCGCCCCGGCCTCCCCGGAACGGCCGGTGTCGCCAGCACCCGACTCACCCACCAACCGCGGCTGGGACCGACCGGTGTCGGGCGCCCCCGTCTCCCCTGCCGCGCCCGACTGGGACCGGCCGGTGTCGGCCGCCCCGGTTTCCCCCGCCTCGGACCGGCCCGTCTCGGGCCCACCCGCCGCGCGCCTGCGGCTGGAGTACCTGCCCGCGCCGGTGGACCCGCCCGTCGCCGACGAACGCCCGGATGCCCCGCCAGCATCGGGACGCCGGCCGCTGGCCGAACCGCCACCGGCATCCGGCGCGCATCCCGCACCGCCGCCGCGTTACCCCGGCCCGGACACCAGGGACCGTCCGGCGGACCAGCGGCGCGGCGAGGAGCCGGGCCCGGACCGCCGTCGGGTCGGCGACCCGTCGGCCGGCACCCCAGCGACCGACCGCCGCCCGGTCTCCCCCGACCGCTCGTCCCCCGCGGAGCGGCAGCACCCCGCCGATCGACAGGCCGCGCCGCAGCGTCCGGCCGCGCCGCAGCGCCCGTACTCGCCGGAGCGACAGGTCCCGACGGCGGACGCCCGCCCGTCGGTGGCCCCGCCACCCACCTGGCAGGCACCGCCGCCACCGGCGACCCGACCCGACCCGAACCCGGCCGACCCGACCCGCGCGGTTCCGGCTCCGGCGGCCTCGCAGCCGCCTGCGGCGGAGGTCCAGCCGCCTGCGGCGGAGGTCCAGCCGCCTGCGGCGGAGGTCGCGCCGCCGCTCCCGCCGGCCCCCGGTACGCCACGCCGCTACGTACCCCCACCGCCCTCGAAAGAGCCGGTGGCGGCCGTTCACGAGCCGGACGACGTCCCGGGCACCCGCGGGCCGGATGCGTGGTTCAGCCCCGCTCAGCCCGCCGAATCCGACCAGGGCGAGCCGACGACGGACGAGCGGTCGTTCGACCCGGTCGACGACGAGCCGACGGCCGGCGACCCCGACCTCTCCGCGACACCTGTCGCACCGGACGCGCAGACGTCGACGCCGGCGGCCGACACCCACGTCGACGTGGCCGACGAGCACGCCGGCGGGTCGACATCGGACGACGCCTCCGACCCGGTCTCCGCGCCGCCCGCCCATCCCGTCTCCGGTGCCCCCCGGCTCTGGGCGGACGACCTGGACGACGCCCCGCAGCCCGCTCTCGACACGGGAATGCTGGACGGCGACCAGCCCGTCTCCGGCGCACCTGTCATCGCAGTCCCCCACCAGCCGGTCGAGGCCGACCTCGAAGCCGAGGTCGACCGGCAGCCCTTCACCGCTTCGCCCGACGACGACACCGATCCGGTCGAGCACGACCCGACGGACGAACTCGCGCCACCCGACGAGCCTGCGGACGCGATCGTCGATCCGACTACCAGCCCGGCGGACGATCCGCGAACCGACGAGTGGCCGGGCGAGGCGGCGCCATCCGTGACGTCTGCGGACGACACGAGCCCTCCCGTCTCGGCACCGCCGTTCTCGGCACCGCCCGCCTCGGTCACGCCGGTCTCCGCTCCCCCGGCGCCGCCGGTATCGGCTCCGCCCGCGGCACCCGTCTCGGCGCCACCAGCGTCCGCGACAGCGCCCATCTCCGCGCCACCAGCGCCGACGGCAGCGCCCGTCTCCGCGCCGCCCCTCTCCACCGCGCCCGTCTCCGCGCCACCAACGCCGACCGCGGCCCCGGTGTCCGCACCGCCCGCCTCGGCGCAGCCGCACTCCGAAGCACCCGTCTCCGCACCGCCAGCACCCGTCTCCGCACCACCGGCCTCGACACCACCGCCCGCCGCGGCGCCCGTCTCCGGGCCGCCGGCGTCGGTGGTGCCGACGTCCGGGCCACCCGCCTCGGCCGTACCCGGCCCGAGGAGCGGCTCGGACGGGGGGAACGAGCCGGTGTCCGCGCCACCCGACGACGCACCGCCGGTGGTGACCCGCCCGTCGCTGGCCGACCCGGGCGACCCGGAGCAGGTGCTGGCCGCGTACCGGTGGCGGTTGGACCCGGTGACCCTGCGCGAGGAACTGACGGAGCCGGACGACCTGCGGGCCATCCGGCGGCGGCTGACCGAGAAGTTGGGCTCGGCGGTCGACAACCGTGCCCGGGCCCGGCTGCTCAGCCTGCGGGCGGTCGCCTCGCGGATTCTCGGCGACCTGGACGACGCGCTGGCCGATGGTCGGCTCGCCCTCACCTACGCCGAGGCCACCGGTGAGCTGCGCCGGACCGCGCTGGCCCAGGCCCGGCTGGCCCACGTGCTGCGCTGGCGCGGCCACTTCGCCGAAGCCGACCAGCTCTTCACCCAGGCCAACTCGGTGGAGTTGCCCGACCGGTTGCGGGCCGCGCTGCACGAGCACGCCGGGCGGTCGTGTTACGACCAGGGGCGGCTCATGGAGGCCTGCGAGCACTTCGAGAAGGCGCTCGACCTGCGCGGCGCTGGCGACGCCGAACTGCTCGACCGGGTCCGGGTGGCCCTCGACGCGGTCACCGTCCGGGCCGAGGCGGATGGCTTCGGGCCGTACCCCAGGGGTCGGGACGAGGTGCTCGACCGGGACCGACCCCCGTTGCCGGACCGGGACGGGCCGCTGTGGGGTTACACCAGCCAGGACGGCGACGTGGTCATCCCCGCCCGGTACGCCGAGGCGCAGCCCTTCCACGACGGGTTGGCCTGGGTCCGCCGGCCGGACACCGACCGCTGGTCGCTGATCAACCTGCTCGGTACGACGGTGATCCCGCCGTCCTTCCGGGCCGCGCATCCGTTCAGCGACGGCCTGGCCTGGGTGGTCGGCGAGGGCGGTTGGACGGCGATCGACGCGACCGGGGCGGTGCAGGTAGCGCCGAACTTCGCCGAGGTACGGCCGTTCCGGCGCGGGCTGGCCGCGGTGCGGCGCGAGGGGTGGGGGGCTGTCGACCGGACCGGTCGGGTCATCGTGCCCACCCGCTACCACGGCTTCGTCACCGAGTTGGCCGACGGCCAGCAGATCGACGGTTTCACCGACGAGGGGCTCGCCGTGGTCGACGTGGCGGGTCGGCGGGGCGTGGTGGACCGCACCGGCACGGTGCTGGTGCCGCCGGCGCACCCGATGCTGGTCATCCACCCGGTGGCGTTCCTGGTCGAGAACGACAACGGGCGGTGGGGCGCACTGGACCGGCGCGGCGTGCCACTCATCGACCCGGTGCACCGCGATCGCGCCGAGGTGCTGGAGGAGATCGACCGGCTACTCACCGACGCCAACCCGGTTCTCTGAGTCAGCGGTCGCCACCGTTGATCCACTAGAGCTAGGGTCGGTACATGGAATTCCGACACCTGGGCCGTTCCGGCCTGATGGTCAGCGAGATCTCGTACGGCAACTGGATCACCCACGGTTCGCAGGTCGAGGAGGACGCCGCCTTCGCCTGCGTCCGGGCCGCTCTCGACGCGGGGATCACCACCTTCGACACCGCCGACGTGTACGCCGGCACCCGGGCCGAGGACGTGCTCGGCCGAGCGCTGGAGAACGAGCGCCGGGAGGGCCTGGAGATCTTCACCAAGGTCTACTGGCCGACCGGGCCCGGCCGCAACGACCGTGGCCTGTCCCGCAAGCACATCATGGAGTCGATCAACGGCTCGCTGCGCCGGCTGCGCACCGACTACGTGGACCTCTACCAGGCCCACCGCTACGACTACAACACGCCGCTGGAGGAGACGATGGAGGCGTTCGCCGACGTCGTCCACTCCGGCAAGGCGCACTACATCGGGGTCTCCGAGTGGACCGCCGAGCAGCTGCGCGCCGCCCACCCGCTCGCCCGGGAGCTGCACATCCCGCTGGTCTCCAACCAGCCGCAGTACTCGCTGCTCTGGCGGGTCATCGAGACCGAGGTCGTGCCGGCCAGCGAGGAGCTGGGCATCGGGCAGATCGTCTGGTCGCCGATGGCGCAGGGCGTGCTCTCCGGCAAGTACCTGCCGGGCCAGCCGCCGCCGGCCGGTTCCCGCGCCACCGACGAGAAGTCGGGTGCGGGCTTCATCTCCCGGTTCATGAACGACGACGTGCTGACCCGGGTTCAGCAGCTCAAGCCCCTCGCCGAGCAGGCCGGGCTCAGCATGGCCCAGCTCGCCGTGGCGTGGGTGCTGCAGAACCCGAACGTCTCGTCGGCGATCATCGGCGCGTCCCGCCCCGAGCAGGTGCACGACAACGTGAAGGCGGCCGGGGTGAAGCTCGACGCCGACCTGCTCCAGGCGATCGACGACATCGTCGGGCCGATCGTCGAGCGGGACCCGGCGAAGACCGAGTCCCCCGCGCAGCGTCCCTGACGCCGTTGCGGCCCGGTCGGCGCGAAACCCTCGCGCCGACCGGGCCGGGTCAGCTCTGCCCGCCGCTGGGCCGCGGTCAGCTCTGCCAGAAGCGGATCAGCTCCAGGCCGGTGGCGTAGAGCCACGACGGCAGACCGAGCAGGTCACCGACAGCGAAGACCGCGTCGAAGAACCAGCCGCCGATGCGCGGGTTCCACAGCAGCGCGAAGAGCAGGATGAAGCCGTACGGCGCGAACAGGTCGTACATCTTGCGCCACTGCGGGTTGAGCCACGGCTGGATCATGTTGCCGCCGTCCAGGCCGGGCACCGGCAGCAGGTTCAGCACGCTGGCGGTGAGCTGGAGGAAGGCGAGCAACGCCACCCCGGCCCAGAACTCCACCGGCCCATCCGACTGGGCGCCGAGCCGCACCACCGCCACCAACACCAACGTGAACAGCACGTTGGTCGCCGGGCCGGCGAGGCTGACCAGGGTGTGCCGTAGCCGACCCGGAATGGAGTGCCGGTCCACCCAGACCGCGCCACCCGGCAGGCCGATGCCGCCGAGCAGCACCACCACGACCGGCAGCACGATCGACAGCAGCGGGTGGGTGTACTTGAACGGGTTGAGCGTCAGATAGCCGCGGTGGGCGATGTCCCGGTCGCCGGCCCGGTAGGCGACCACCGCGTGGGCGTACTCGTGCAGGCAGAGCGACACCAGCCAGCCGGACACCACGAAGAGGAACACGTTGAACCGGACGTTGCCGTACCCGTTCCAGGTCAGCACCCCGCTGACCGCGAAGAGCGCGACCAGGCCGAGGAAGACCGGGCTGGGCCGGAACGCCGCCTTGGGTACGCCGAGGACCAGCCCGTCACCGCCCGGGCGGTCGTAGGCCATCACTCGGCCGTGGGCAGCAGGCTCATCCGGTAGTCCACCCGGTCGTCCTCCATGAGCGCGACCGAGGTGACGCCGGACGCCGCGAGCTCCCGCCAGGTCTGACCGATCCAGGATTCGGCGTCGGCCTGGCTGCCGAACGACTCCGCCGGTCCCTCGACCGTCTGGCCGTCCGTGCCCTCGTACCGCCAGCTCCACGCCATGCCGCGTCTCCCCTCGCCGCTGAAGTCCCCGTGGGACGAACCCTCGCCAGCGTAGTCGGCCCGGCGCGCAACGGCCGCTCGCTCGCCCCGGCGGGGCCGACGGGGTGGATCAATCCGATCGACGCCGGCCGGTACGGTGGCTCGGTGCTGACACGGGGAGTGCTGCTTGGCGACCGGTACCGGCTGGGCGAGCGGGTGGCGACGGGGGGAATGGGGGCGGTCTGGCGCGGCACTGACGTGCTGCTGGAACGCGAGGTCGCAGTGAAGGTGCTGCTGCCGTCGCTGGTGGCCGATCCGGAGTTCACCGCCCGGTTCCGGGCCGAGGCGCGGATGCTGGCAGCGCTGCGGCACCCCGGCGTAGTTCCGGTGCACGACGTGGGGCAGGCCGCGCTCGACGACGGCAGCCAGGTCGACTACCTGGTGATGGAGTACGTCGAGGGCGAGCCGTTGTCCGCCCGGGTGCGCGCGGTCGGGCGGCTGGATCCGGCCACCACCATGTCGGTGCTGGCCCAGGCCGCCGACGCGCTGCACACCGCCCACCTCGCCGGCATCGTGCACCGGGACGTGAAGCCGGGCAACCTGCTGGTCAAGGCCGACGGCACTGTGGTGCTCGTCGACTTCGGCATCGCCCGGTCCCGCGACATGGCCGGGCTCACCGCCGCGAACATGGTGCTCGGCACCGCGTCGTACATGTCTCCCGAGCAGGCCACCGGGCAGCCGGTCTCGGCCGCCACCGACATCTACGCGCTCGGCGCGGTGGCGTACTTCTGCCTTGCCGGGCAGCCGCCCTTCCACGGTGACAACCCCCTCGCGGTGGCGCTGCGGCACGCCCAGGAGGATCCGGCGGCGATGCCGGCGGACACCCCACCGGCGGTTGCCGCAGTGGTGGCCCGCGCGCTGGCCAAGCGTCCGGAGGACAGGTTCGGCAGCGCGGCTGAGTTGGCCGCTGCCGCCGCAGATGCCCGCGACGCGACCCTGGCGAGCATTCCGGTGTCGGCCCGCCCACCGTGGGCGCTGGCCGCCCCCAACCCGGGCGCCGCAGCTCCCCCCACGCCGCCGGCCGGCCCGGCTGCCGTTCCGCCGTCCGCCGCGCCGGTGTCGGCTGGGCCCGCCGTGCCGCGCCCACCGGCGAGCGTCGCGACCGAACCGACGACCGAGCCGAAGCCGACCCGGGAGGACGCGCTCGGAAGCGGGCCGTCGAGCCGACGCCGGGCACTGCTGGTCGGGGCCGGCGCGGTCGTCCTCGTCGCGGTGGCCGTGGTGGCCGTGGTCGCGTTGCGACCCAAAGCCAACCCGGATGCGGCGGACCGGCCACCCGCGCTGGCCGGCGAGTCGGCGGCGGTCGCCGACGCTCCGCTGCCGCCCGCAGAAGCGACCACCACCGGGCCCCGGCCCAGCGCGACGCCGGGCGCCAGCCGCACCGCGACGGCCGACCCGACCGGGTCCCCCGCCGACGCGACGACCAGCAGCGACCCCGCCCCCACCGGGGCACCGGGCGGCACGCCGACCGGTACGGCCAGCAGCCGACCGACGCCCAGCCGCACCCCGTCCAGCCGGCCCAACCCGTACACGGCGGCACAGGCGTGCGGCAGCGGCTACCAGGTGATCGACTCGGCGACGCTGACCGGCGGAGACGGGCAGCGCAAGGGCCGGGTCTTCCTGCTCTTCCACGCCGGCACCGGCACCAACTGCGTCGTCACCCTCAAGGACACAGCGGTCGGCGCGAAGTCAGCGGCCTCGGCGTACCTGGAGGTGCAGGGGCGGGCGCGCGGAACCGACAGCGGGTCCTTCGACTACTACGCCGGGCCGGTGCGGGCCAGCGCCGCCGGGACGTGCGTCAAGTGGGGCGGCTCCACCGGCGGGGTGAGTTACGGCAGCGGGTTCGAACACTGCGACTGAACGGCGGCGAGCACCGGGCCGGCAGGCACCGCGACCCTGGGCGGCCTTAAGGTACGGGCATGTCCGTAGACGGGTGGAACACGGTCCTGGTGCTCGGCGGTATCCGGTCCGGCAAGTCCGAGTTCGCCGAGTCCCTGGTCACCGACGCGCCGGTGGTCCGCTACGTCGCCACCGCTCCCGAGGGCGACCCGGAGGACACCGAGTGGGCGACCCGGCTGGCGGCGCACCGCGCCCGACGGCCGGGCAGCTGGACCACCGAGGAGACCACCGAGGACCCGCGCCGGCTGGCCGACGTGCTCGAGTCCGCCGAGCCCAACGAGATGGTGCTCGTCGACGACCTCGGCGGCTGGGTGACGGTGCTGCTCGACCCGGACCACCAGCCCGCCGACGACGTGGCGACCATCGCCGAGCTGGCCGAGGCGATCCGCGGGTGTGCCGCCCGGGTGGTGCTGGTGAGCCCCGAGGTGGGGCTGTCGCTGGTGCCGACCACCCCGCTGGGCCGGGCGTTCACCGACGCGTTGGGCGCTGCCAACCGCGCCGTCGCCGACGCCTGCGACGCGGTGGTGCTGGTCGTCGCCGGTCAGCCGGTCTGGCTCAAGTCAGTCGCCAGCGCGACCGAATCGCCCGCTCCCTCCACCGTGACCGAGCCGACGGCCGCTGCCAGCGCAGCGGTGGTGGCGAGCCTGGCCGACAGCGAGCCGACCCCCGAGGTGCAGCTGCCCGACGTGCTGACCCATACGCCGCCGGCCACCCCGACCGCGGAGCCCAGCACCCCGTGGGCCGCACCGACAATGGCGCTGCCGATGGTGGCCACCGGGCTGGTCATCCAGCCCGGCATGGAACTGCCGATGCCCGACGAGTACGCCGGCCCGCAGGCGGTGGACCGGCTGGCCACGCTGGACGTACCGGGCGCCGGACTGGGCGTGCTGGACCGGGTGGTGGGCTTCGCCGCCGCCACCCAGGGCACCTCGACCCCCGCCGCCTGGGGCTCGGTGCGGGTGCTGCTGCTGCACGGCGATCACGCCGGCGGCGCGGCGGCCGGCACCGTCGCCGGTGAGTCGGCGCGCCGTGCCGCGCAGGCCCGCGCCGGCCAGGGCGCGTTGGCACGGCTGGCCGCCGAGGGCG
>NZ_JAKKFD010000033.1 GCF_022229005.1 Micromonospora trifolii | reverse complement strand
GCTGCCGGGCCCGCCGCTCCGGGCGCCGCCGGCAGCAGGGTGAGCGCCGGGGCCCGGTGCGGGCCGGTGGCGTCCGCCCACCGGACCACAGTGCCGTCGGCGTACGTCTGGACGACCTCGAAGGTGAGCCGCTCTGCCTGTGGCATCGGCCCCATGGAGAGCGCCAGCCGAGCCGGCCCGGGGTCACTCGCACCGACCCGGACCCAGGTCACCGCCGTCGTCACAGTCGTCACCCCGGAGGAGTGGATACCGGCCACCGGCTTGTCCAGGGTGCGGGAGCTGATCCGGGGCGCCCAGCCGTTCACCGACATGGGGTAGACCTCGGCGATCGGCGCGTCGGCCGGTAGCCGGACCTCGATCTGGTTGGTCTTCGTGCCGGCCCGCTCCTCCGGAACACTGAACTCCAGCCGTACCGCGTCGCCCTGCCGGGCCTCGGTCGGGGTGGTCGTCACGTCCGCCGCGTACGCCGTACCGGGCCAGAGCAGCAGCCCAGCGGCGGTCACCGCGGTCGCCGCCACGATCCGCCGCCGACGGCCACCGCCGTACGTGCTCGCCATCTCGTGCCCCCATCCGTGTCGACGCGGCCGGCACCGGTTTCCGGCCACACCCTCTAGTTCGGCTGCGAGGCGCGAAAGGTTCAACGTCGGCGGTAAGCAGGTGCCGTTCCCGGTCGGGGGCGGGGCGACCGATAGCATCGGCAGGAGCCGAGGATCGGCACCGTTTCGTACCACTTGGAGGAGTCACCGTGTCCGCACCCCGTACCCCCGCCGTGGCCGACCCCGTCGTCGTCGCCGCCGGGACCACGGCGGCCGACGCGGTGGCCGCGGCCGGACTGCCCGCGAACGGCCCCAAGGCGATCGTCGTGGTGCGCGACCCGCAGGGCCAGCTGCGCGACCTGGACTGGACGCCGGCCGAGGAGACCGTCGTCGAGCCGGTCAGCCTGGACTCGCCCGACGGGCTCAACGTGCTGCGCCACTCCACCGCGCACGTCCTCGCCCAGGCCGTGCAGGACATCTTCCCCGAGGCCAAGCTGGGCATCGGCCCGCCCATCGAGAACGGCTTCTACTACGACTTCGACGTCGACAAGCCGTTCCAGCCCGATGACCTCAGCAAGCTCGAGAAGCGCATGCAGGAGATCATCAAGTCCGGGCAGCGGTTCCGTCGTCGCCGCTTCGGCAGCCTGGACGAGGCGCGCTCCGAGCTGGCCGACGAGCCGTTCAAGCTGGAGTTGATCGAGGTCAAGGGCGAGGGCCTGGACACCGACGAGGTGATGGAGGTGGGCGGCGGCGAGCTGACCATCTACGACAACCTCGACGCCAAGGAGGACAAGGTCTGCTGGTCGGACCTGTGCCGGGGCCCGCACCTGCCGACCACCCGACTGATCGGCGCGTTCAAGCTGATGCGCTCCGCCGCCGCGTACTGGCGGGGGTCGGAGAAGAACCCCCAACTACAGCGGGTGTACGGCACCGCGTGGCCGACCCGCGACGAGCTCAAGGCGTACCTGAAGCTGTTGGAGGAGGCCGCCCGGCGCGACCACCGCAAGCTCGGCGCGGACCTCGATCTGTTCAGCTTCCCCGACGAGATCGGCTCCGGCCTGGCGGTCTTCCACCCCAAGGGCGGCATCATCCGCCGCGAGATGGAGCACTACTCGCGCCAGCGGCACGAGGCGGCCGGGTACGAGTTCGTCAACACCCCGCACATCACCAAGGCGCAGCTGTTCCAGACCTCCGGTCACCTGCCGTACTACGCGGACACCATGTTCCCGCCCATGCAGCTGGAGGGCGCGGACTACTACCTCAAGGCGATGAACTGCCCTATGCACAACCTGATCTTCAGGTCGCGCGGGCGGTCGTACCGGGAGTTGCCGCTGCGGATGTTCGAGTTCGGCACTGTCTACCGGTACGAGAAGTCCGGCGTCGTGCACGGCCTCACCCGGGTCCGTGGCCTGACCCAGGACGACTCGCACATCTACTGCACCCGCGAGCAGATGGCCGGCGAGCTGTCCACGCTGCTCAGCTTCGTGCTGGACCTGCTGCGCGACTACGGCCTGGACGACTTCTACCTGGAGCTGTCGACCCGGGACGACTCGCCCAAGTTCATCGGCGCCGAGGAGGACTGGGCCGAGGCCACCGAGGCGCTGCGGACCGCCGCCGCGACCTCCGGCCTGGACCTGGTGCCCGACCCGGGCGGCGCGGCGTTCTACGGGCCGAAGATCTCCGTGCAGGCCCGCGACGCCATCGGCCGGACCTGGCAGATGTCCACCATCCAGGTCGACTTCAACCAGCCGGAGCGGTTCGCGTTGGAGTACCAGGCCGCCGACGGCAGCCGGCAGCGGCCCGTGATGATCCACCGTGCGTTGTTCGGGTCGATCGAGCGGTTCTTCGGTGTGCTCACCGAGCACTACGCGGGTGCCTTCCCGGCCTGGTTGGCGCCGGTGCAGGTGGTGGGCATCCCGATCCGCGAGGACCACACCGACTACCTGCACGGCTTCGTCGCCGCGCTGCGCGCCGAGGGCATTCGGGCCCAGGTGGACGCGGGTGACGACCGGATGCAGAAGAAGATCCGGACGGCGCAGCAGCAGAAGATCCCGTTCATGGTGATCGCCGGTGACGACGACGTGGCCGCCGGCACTGTCTCGTTCCGCTACCGCGACGGCTCCCAGCGCAACGGGGTACCGGTCGCCGAGGCGGTGACCCACGTGCTGGACGTGGTCAGCTCCCGGACCAACATCGGCCCCTCCGCCGCCGCCGGGTAACGGGACCGCCGCACGCCCCGCGTGCCCCCTCATGATCGTGCTCGATGCAGGAAGTAGTGGCCTCCCCGGTTCTGGAGGCCACTACTTCCATGTTCGAGCGTGATCTTCGCCGGGAGGCCGGCGCGGGAGAGAGGGCTCGGGGTCAGATGCCGCAGTTCGGCGCCGACCAGCCTCCGACCGCCGCGACGTGGGTGTGGTCGTTGTGGTCGGGGTAGCCGGGGCCGAGGATCTGCCCGAAGCCGTGGTTGCGGGCCTGCTGGGCCAGCCGGCAGAACGACGGGGAGCCGACCAGGTCCACCCCGTCGCCGTACAGGTGTCGGCTGTTGGACGCTCCGCCGACCGCGCTGTTGCAGGCGTAGCTGCGGAAGCTGCTGCTGATCGCGATGGACACGTCGCCGAGGGCGTGCCGCATGGCCTGGAGCTTCCACATCGAGACGAGCGCGTTGAACCGGGCGGTGCTCGCCGAGACCGCACCGCCGGACCAGTCGCTGTTGCACTTGTTCAGCTCGGGGTAGCTGAAGTTGGCCGGGGTGCAGTCGTCGTCCTGGAGGGCGTAGAGCCGGTTGAACGTCTGTGGGCCGGCGATGCCGTCCGCAGGCAGCCCGTACGCCTGCTGGAAGCGGATCACCGCCGATCGGGTGGCCGGGCCGTACGCGCCGTCGAGGGTGAGCACCGCGCCGTAGCCGGGGTAGCCGGCGACCCGGATCTGGAGTTGCCGGACGTCCTCGCCGGACGCCCCCTGGGACAGGGTGCGTCCCCAGGTGTAGCAGCCGTCCGCCTGGGCCGCGCCGGCAGTGAGGCTGACGCCGGCCACTGTGGTGGCGGCGGTCAACGCCAGTGCCGCGAGGAACCTGCCGAGCCGTCGGAACATGTAACCCTCCATCAACTCATGGAAGTACGTGGATGCATGGAAGTTTCATGCTTCTGCTTTGATCCGTCAAGAACTTGCAGCACCGGGTTTCCCGACGGCGGGTGTCGCGGTGTGCCCGCGGGGCTCCGTAGGATCGGCTCGTGACAGGGGCGGAACGGCACACGGACAGTGACGGCATGGCGGACGGTCTGGAGCGGCTCTGGACGCCGCACCGGATGACCTACATCTCCGGCGAGGACCGCCCGGCCGAGGGCTACGAGAAGCCCACCGGGTGCCCCTTCTGCCAGGGGCCGAAGCTGCCCCCGGAGGAGAGCCTGGTGGTGGCCCGGGGCGAGCACGTCTTCGTGGTGCTCAACCTCTACCCGTACAACCCGGGGCACCTGCTGGTCTGCCCCTACCGGCACGTGGCCGACTACACCGACCTGGACGTGCCGGAGACCACCGAGCTGGCGTCCTACACCCAGACGGCCATGCGGGTGGTCCGCAAGGTCAGCAACGCCCACGGCTTCAACCTGGGCATGAACCAGGGCGGCGTGGCCGGCGCCGGCATCGCCGCGCACCTGCACCAGCACGTGGTGCCGCGTTGGGGTGGCGACGCGAACTTCATGCCGGTGATCGGCCGCACCAAGGTCCTGCCGCAGCTGCTCGGCGACACCCGCGACCTGCTCGCCCGCGCCTGGCCGTCCTGACCGCCGCCGGCCGCGCCGTGCCGGCAGCGCGGCCTGCGCGCCGGTCCGGCTAGTCGGCGCGCAGCAGCGGGGTCAGCTCCGACCAGCTCTCCACCCGGTGTACGCGGGGCAGCAGCGCGGCGTGTGCGGCGACCTCGGCCCTGCGCGGCCGGAACAGGAAGCGGCGCGGCACCGAGTCGAGATAGCCGAGCACCTCCAGCTTGTCGTCCACGAAGTGGGTCAGGCCGAGGCGGCTGGCGATCGGTGCCTTGTCCGGCCGGGTGCGGCAGAAGTGCACCCGCTCGACCGGGATGCCGGTGCGCGCCGGGAAGTCGTGGTGGGCCAGCCACTCCCGGGTACGCCGCTCGGTGGCCTCCCCGCACTTGGACACCAGGTGCACCTCGTCGAACGCCGGGCCGAGCGCCGCCAGCGCGTCGAACGCCCCGACGACGGCCGGGGTGCGCAGGTAGTGCGCGCCGAAGAACGACGTGTCCGCGTCGTCGTCGGCCGGCTCGATGATCACTCCGCCGATGTCCACCCCGAGCCGCCGCATGGCGTTGATCATGCCGCACCGTGACCGTCTCCGTGCACCCGCGTGTCCACCCGCAGATCTGCTACGCCACGGCCCGCCGAAGGTGGCACGATCGGCCGATGGCAGTCACGACACGGTTGTTGGGGCGCAGCGGCATCGAGGTCAGCGCCCTCGGCATGGGGTGCTGGGCGATCGGCGGGCCCTGGGCGGAGGGCACCCAGCCATTGGGCTGGGGCGCCGTCGACGACGACGAGTCGGTGCGGGCGGTACGCCGGGCGCTCGATCTGGGCATCACCCTCTTCGACACCGCCGACACGTACGGGGCCGGGCACGGTGAGCGGGTGCTCGGTCGCGCGCTCGCCGGTCGCCGCGACGACGCCGTGATCGCCACCAAGTGGGGTTACACCTTCGACGAGGCCGGCCGGCAGGCCACCGGCGAGGACGCGTCGCCCGCGTACCTGCGCAGTGCCGTGACCGCCTCGCTGCGCCGGTTGCGCACCGACCGGATCGACCTCTATCAGCTGCACCTGGCCGACCTGTCGGTGCCGAGGGCGCAGGCGCTGATCGGGACCTGCGAGGACCTGGTGGCCGAGGGCCTGATCCGCGCGTACGGGTGGAGCACCGACCGCTCCGACCGGGCCGCCGCGTTCGGGCACGCCGCCGCCGGTGCCACCGCCGTGCAACACGCCCTGTCGGTGCTGCGCGACGCCCCCGAGCTGCTCGCCGTCTGCGACAAGTACGACCTGGCCAGCGTCAACCGGGGGCCACTCGGGATGGGGCTGCTCACCGGCAAGTACACGGCCGCGTCGACGCTGCCCCGCGACGACGTACGCGGGCTGGCCCCGGGCTGGTTGGAGTGGTTCCGGGGTGGCCGGCCGGCACCGGAGTGGCTGCGCCGGGTCGGCGCGGTCCGTGCCGCGCTCACCGCCGACGGGCGCACCCTGGCTCAGGGCGCGTTGGGCTGGATCTGGGCGCGCAGCGGTCGCACCATCCCGATCCCGGGCTGCCGTACTGTCGCCCAGGTCGAGGAGAACGCCGCAGCACTGGACCGGGGCCCGCTGCCGGCGGACCAGTTCGTCGAGGTGGAGCGTCAGCTCGCCGCCGTCCGCACCGCAGCCCTGCGCGACGCCGACCGCCCCCACTGGCCCCGTCCCACCCACCCCACAGTCCACCCGTAAAGCTCCCCGCCCCGCCCCCGCCCCGACCCCCGTCCCGCCCCCGCCCCGACCGCGCCGATCATGGAGCCGTGGTGCCCCGCAAATCCGGCATAGATCCCCCTTCTGCCCACCACAACGCCATGATCGACCCGCACGCCACCCCAGCCCTCGCCGATCTTGCACTTCCTGCGGGGACTTATGCCGCGACAGCGACATAAAGACGACAGAAAGTGCAAGATCGCCGGGCCGGGCCGGGGTGGGGTGGGGTGGGGTGGGTTAGGGGAGTTGTTCCTTGCGGGCCTGGTCGGCCAGGTGGGCGGGCAGGGGGTCGTGGCGGACGAAGTGACGGCGGAAGGTGCCGGTGCCGGCCGTCATCGAGCGCAACTCCACGGCGTACCGAAGCAGTTCGGTGGCCGGCACCTCGGCGCGGACGAGGGTGCGGCCCTCGGTGTCCGGGTCCGGTTCGGTGCCGAGCACCCGGCCGCGCCGGCCGGACAGGTCGCCCATCACCGTGCCCACCGAGCCGTCCGGGACCCGGATGGTGACCTCGTCGATCGGCTCCAGCAGGGCCGGCTGGCCACGCTCGGCGGCGTCGCGCAGCGCCAGCGCGCCGGCGGTCTGGAAGGCCGCGTCGGAGGAGTCGACGCTGTGCGACTTGCCGTCGACCAGTGTCACCCGCAGGTCCACCACTGGGTGCCCGGCGACCAGCCCGCGCTCCAGTTGGGCGCGGACGCCCTTCTCCACCGACGGGATGTAGTTGTGCGGCACCGCGCCGCCGACGACCCGGTCGACGAACTCGAAGCCACCGCCGCGGGGCAGCGGCTCGACCTCGATGTCGCAGACCGCGTACTGGCCGTGGCCGCCGGACTGCTTGACGTGCCGGCCGTGCCCCCTCGCTGGCACCGTCAGCGTCTCGCGCAGCGACACCTTGACCGGCTCGGTGTCCAGCTCGACACCGCCGGCGCGCAGCCGGTCGAGCACCACGTCGGCGTGCGCCTCGCCCATGCACCAGAGCACCAGTTGGTGGGTCTCCGGGTTGCGCTCCAGCCGCAGCGTGGGGTCGCCGGCGACCAGGCGGGCGAGGTTGCGGGCCAGGGCGTCCTCGTCGGCGCGGCTGCGGGCGGCGATCGCCACCGGCAGCAGCGGCTCCGGCATCTCCCAGGGGGCGATCAGCAGTGGGTCGTCAGTGGTCGAGATGGTGTCACCGGTCTCGGCGCTGCCCGACTTGGTGATCGCGCAGATGTCGCCGGCGACGCAGAGTGACACCTCCCGCAGTGTGGCGCCCAGCGGGGTGTAGATGTGCCCGACCCGCTCGTCGGCGTCGTGGTCGGGGTGCCCACGGTCGGTCATGCCGTGCCCGGAGACGTGCACTGTCTGGTCGGGGCGCAGCGTGCCGGAGAAGACCCGGACCAGCGAGACCCGACCGACGTGGCGGTCGACGGTGGTCTTGACGACCTCGGCGACCAGCGGCCCGGCCGGGTCGCAGCTCAGCGGCGGACGCGGCGAGCCGTCCACGCCGGTCACCGCAGGCAGTTCGTGCTCCAGCGGCGACGGGAACGCGGCGGTCAGCACCTCCAGCAGCACGTCCAGCCCGACACCGGTCTGGGCGCAGACCGGCACCACCGGGTAGAAGTGGCCCCGGGCGACGGCCTTCTCCAGGTCGTCGATGAGCACCTCGTCGCCGATCTCCTCGCCGTCGAGGTAGCGGTCCATGAGGGTCTCGTCCTCGCTCTCGGCGATGATCCCCTCGATCAGCTCGTCGCGGGACTCGTCGATGGCCCGCTGGTGCTCCGGGTCCGGGTCGCGGACGTCGGCGGGCAGCCCGGCGCTGTAGTCGAAGACCCGGCGGGTGATCAGGCCGAGCAGACCTTCGGTGGACACCCCGTCGTCGCCGAGCATCGGCAGGTAGAGCGGCATCACGTTGTCACCGAAGAGGCGCTGGCAGAGCGCCACCGTCTCGTCGACGTCGGCGCGGGGCTGGTCCAGTCGGGCCACCGCTACCGCGCGGGGCATGTCGACGGCGGCGCACTCCTCCCACAGCGCCACGGTGGCCGCGTCCATGCCGCCCGCGGCGGAGACCACGAACAGCGCGGCGTCGGCGGCCCGCAGCCCGGCGCGCAGCTCGCCGACGAAGTCCGCGTACCCGGGGGTGTCCAGCAGGTTGACCTTGATGCCGTTGTGCAGCAGCGGCGCGCACGACAGGCTGACCGAGCGCTGCTGGCGTACGGCGGCGGGGTCGTGGTCGCCGACAGTGGTGCCGTCGACAACGGTGCCGGCGCGGCCGATCGTGCCGGTCGCCGCGAGCAGGGCCTCGACCAGTGTGGTCTTGCCTGCCCCGGAGTGCCCGACGAGCACCACGTTGCGAACCCGCTCGGGCTCGGTGACCACCGGCGTGCCGCCGGTGGAACCCTTCTCGTGACTCTTCTGCGCCATGAGGCGCACCTCCCTCAGCCGGTGGTGGTGGCGACCGCCGCGCGACGGGAAGCGGCCCGGGGCGAGTGCGCGGCGATATCCTCCGGTGGTCTGCTGCACAGCGGGAACGGGACGGGCGGACGGGTGAGCTGGCTCACCTCCCGGCTCGATCTCACACCCGTTGCCGGGTAGGCACAAGCCTCCCCCGGGCGGGTCGGCGGTACCGTCCGTATCGCCGGAGCTGGGCGGACCGTTATCGTGGTGACCGCCATGGCGAAGATCTTCCAAGTGTCGGCCCGCGCGGGGATGACCCGCGTCGTCGAGCCGATTGCCCGCGCCCTGCTGCGCGCGGGCGTCACCCCCAATGCCGTCACCGTCGCGGGCACCGTTGGTGTGCTCGTCGGCGCGCTCGGCTTCGGTGCCCGCGGCCACCTGGTCGCGGGCGCGTTGATCGTCACCCTGTTCGCGCTCACCGACCTGCTCGACGGGACGATGGCCCGGATGAGCGGCGGCTCCACCAGGTTCGGGGCGTTCCTCGACTCAAGCATGGACCGGGTCGCCGACAGCGCCGTCTTCGGCGCTGTCGCGTACTGGCTGGCCACGCAGAGCAACTACTCCGGGGTGGCCGCTGCGTTGGTCTGCCTGGCTGCCGGCAGCCTGGTCTCCTATGTCAAGGCCCGCGCCGAGGGGCTCGGGATGACCTGCAACGTGGGCATCGCCGAACGCACCGAGCGACTGCTCATCGTCGGGGTCGGCGGGATCCTCACCGGTGTCGGTGTCGATCCGGCCCTGGAGATCGCGCTGTGGCTGCTCGCCGCCGTGTCGATCTTCACGGTGGGGCAGCGGATGACGCACGTCTACCGCCAGGCCCAGCAGCTCCAGCCGGACGGCCAGGCGTGAGTGGGGTGCCGGCGACCCGGCATCGGACGACCGGCGGCCGAGCCGCGTGAACCTCACCGAGCTGGGCTACATCGCCGGGTGGCGGGTGGTCCGCGCGCTACCCCGGCCGTTGGTGGCGGCGGCGTTCCAGGCGGGCGCGGACCGCGCCCACCGAGCCGGCGGCGGGGGTACGGCCCGACTGCGCGCGAACCTGCGCCGGGTGGTCGGCCCGGATCTGCCCGACGCCGAGCTGGACGATCTGGTCAAGCGCGGGTTGCGCTCGTACGCCCGGTACTGGATGGAGGCGTTCCGGCTGCCCGCCCTGAGCCGGTCGCAGATCCTGTCCGGTTTCCGGCTCGACGGTGCCGAGCTGCTGGCCGCCGACGTGGCCGCCGGCCGGGGCGCCGTGGTGGCCCTGCCGCACGCCGGTAACTGGGATGCCGCGGGCGCCTGGGTGGCGGCCACCGGTTGGCCGATCACCACTGTCATGGAGCGGCTCAAGCCGGAGGGCGTGTACAAGCGTTTCCTGGCCTTCCGGGCGAGTCTGGGAATGGAGATCCTGCCGACCCACGGGGGGCCGCGTCCGGCGTTCGACGTGTTGCTGGACCGGCTGCGGGCCGGTGCGGTGGTGCCGTTGCTGGCCGACCGGGACCTCTCCGCCCGGGGGGTGGAGGTGGACTTCTTCGGTGGGAAGACCCGGATGCCCGCCGGGCCGGCGTTGCTCGCACTGCACACCGGTGCGCCGCTCTACGTGGCCTCGCTGTGGTTCGAACCGGATGCCGCGTGCGCGTCGCTGGCTGGTCCGTTGCCGGTGCCGGGGCCCGAGGTGGGGCCGCTGGACCAGCGGGTCCGGTCGCTGACCCAGCTGATCGCCGACCGTCTGGCGGCGGGTATCGCCCGGCATCCGGAAGACTGGCACATGTTGCAGCGGATGTGGCTGGACCAGGCGAGGTCGGGGGAGGGCGCGGCGCTGCCCTCGTCGGCCTCCGGCCAGGCCTGAGGAGGTGGGCTGACGGATGCGGATCGGCATCGTGTGCCCGTACTCCTTCGACGTGCCCGGTGGGGTGCAGAACCACGTCATGGACCTCGCCGAGGCGCTGATCACGCTGGGCCACGAGGTCAGCGTGCTCGCGCCGGCCGACGAGGATTCGCCGCTGCCGGAGTACGTGGTGTCCGCCGGCCGGGCCGTTCCGCTGCCGTACAACGGGTCGGTGGCCCGGATCGCGTTCGGCCCGGTGTCGACCGCCCGGGTACGGCGGTGGATCACCAACGGCGACTTCGACGTGCTGCACGTGCACGAGCCGCTCACGCTGAGTCTGTCGCTGCTGGCGGTGCTCTCCGCCCGTGGCCCGGTGGTGGCCACGTTCCACACCGCGATGACCCGTTCGCGGGTCCTCGCCGCCGCGCAGGGTGTGCTCCAGATCGTGCTGGAGCGGATCACCGCCCGGATCGCGGTGAGCGCGCTGGCGCGCAAGGTGCAGGTCGAGCACATGGACGGCGGTGCGGTGGAGATCCCCAACGGGGTGGCCGTGGCCAAGTTCGCCGACGCCGAGCCGTTGCCGGGCTGGCCGGGGGAGTGCGCGGCCGGCACCGGTGGCACGCTCGGCTTCCTGGGCCGGTTCACCGAGGCACGCAAGGGCTTCCCGGTGCTGCGCGACGCGTTCGTGGCGCTGGCCGCCACCCGGCCCGGTCTGCGGCTGCTCGTCGCCGGCCCGGGTGACCCCGACGACCTGTACGACCAGTTCCCGGCCGAACTGCACGAGCAGATCACGTTCCTCGGCCTGGTCAGCGAAGCGGACAAGGCGCGCATGCTGCGCAGTGTGCACCTCTACGTCGCACCGAACACCGGCGGTGAGTCGTTCGGCATGATCCTCACCGAGGCCCTTGCGGCGGGTACGACTGTCATCGCCAGTGACCTGGACGCGTTCCGGCGGGTCCTCGACGGTGGACGGGCCGGTCGGCTCTTCCCCACCGGTGACCCGGTGAGGCTGCGCGACGTGTTGGCCGAGCTGCTGGACGACCCGGCCGCGCGAGCCACACTGAGCGCCTGCGGCGATCAGGTGGTGGCGAATTTCGACTGGCCGGTGGTTGCCCGCCGCGTTCTGGAGGTATACGCAGCGGCGATCGAGGCAACCGACGGGCGGGTCATCGACCAGGAATGGGTGGGGCTGAGCTGAGCCGGTGTGACGGATGGTGCGGCGGTGACCGGCGGGACCGGTCCGGCCGCGCCCAATCGGACGAAACGGAGCAGCACTACGATGCCGCACATGTGGTGGGTGGTGGCCGCGAGCGTGGTCGTGGGGCTGGTAGCGGCGTACCTCATCTGGACCGCAGGCCGGGTCGAGCGGCTACAGGGCCGCGCGGAGCTGGCGGCCCGGGCCCTCGACGCCCACCTGCTGCGCCGCGCGGCGGCAGCCGCGGTCCTGGCTGAGCGGCGTTTCGGCGTCGAGCTGTACGCGGCGGCCCGGATCGCCCTGGACGCCAGCCCGGACGAGCGGGAAGCGGCGGAGAACGACCTCACCCGGCAGTTGCGCGGCGTCCAGTTGGACCCGGGCGACCCGGACTGCACTTCGGTCATCGCCGCGAGTCGTCGGCTCGCGTTGTCCCGGCAGGTGCACACCGACCTGGTCCGGGACGCCCGCTCGGCGCGCAGCCGGCCGCTGGTGCGCCTGTTGCGGATGGGGCGGGGCCGGGAGTGGCCGCGCTACTTCGACATCGACGACCCGACCCTCGTCGTGCCGGCGGACGTCCCCGCCGCCTGATCCCCTGCTCCCGGACGGGCACGGGCGGGTTGGTGACCAGGGCCACACAGCAGGCCACCGGGGGTCTGATTGGCTGTCGGTACGGCGTTGGACCGCGCGTAGCATTTTCGCTGCCACCCCCAGAGCATGCCCAAGGAGCGATGACCCGTGCCCGAAAACACCGCCTCGAACACCGGTACCGCCCCCGTCGTCGGCACCGCCCGCGTGAAGCGTGGCATGGCCGAGATGCTCAAGGGCGGCGTGATCATGGATGTCGTCAACGCCGAGCAGGCCAAGATCGCAGAGGACGCGGGCGCCGTCGCGGTGATGGCCCTGGAGCGGGTGCCCGCCGACATCCGCGCGCAGGGCGGGGTGTCCCGGATGAGCGACCCCGACATGATCGACGGGATCATCGAGGCGGTCTCCATCCCGGTGATGGCAAAGGCCCGCATCGGCCACTTCGTGGAGGCGCGGATCCTGCAGTCGCTGGGCGTGGACTACGTCGACGAGTCCGAGGTGCTGACCCCGGCCGACTACGCGAACCACATCGACAAGTGGGCGTTCACAGTGCCCTTCGTCTGTGGCGCGACCAACCTGGGCGAGGCGCTGCGCCGGATCACCGAGGGCGCGGCGATGATCCGCTCCAAGGGCGAGGCCGGCACCGGTGACGTCTCCAACGCCACCACCCACATGCGGAAGATCCGTCAGGAGATCGGCCGGCTGGCCTCGCTGCCAACCGACGAGCTGTACGTCGCGGCCAAGGAGTTGCAGGCCCCGTACGAGCTGGTCAAGGAGGTCGCCGAGAGCGGAAAGCTGCCGGTGGTGCTGTTCACCGCTGGCGGGATCGCCACTCCGGCCGACGCGGCGATGATGATGCAGCTCGGCGCGGAGGGTGTCTTCGTCGGTTCCGGCATCTTCAAGGCGGGCAACCCGGCGCAGCGGGCCGCCGCGATCGTCAAGGCGACCACCTTCCACGACGACCCGGACGTGCTGGCCAAGGTCTCGCGGGGTCTCGGCGAGGCGATGGTCGGCATCAACGTCGACGAGATTCCGCAGCCGCACCGCCTGGCCGAGCGCGGTTGGTGACTGTCGGGCCCGTCAGGGCCGAGGGCGGTCGACGCGCCCCGCCGGGGCGGCGTGACACGGAGAGGAACAGTGCGATCATGACGGCACCCGTGATCGGTGTGCTCGCGCTCCAGGGCGACGTCCGCGAGCACGTGGCGGCGCTGAGGGCGGCGGGCGCGGACGCCCGCCCGGTCCGCCGTCCGGCGGAGCTGGACGCTGTCGACGGTCTCGTCATTCCGGGCGGCGAGTCGACCACCATGAGCAAGCTCGCCGACATCTTCGAGATGCGCGAGCCGATCGACAAGCGGATCGCCGACGGCATGCCGGTCTACGGCTCCTGCGCCGGAATGATCATGTTGGCGACCGAGGTGCTCGACGGCCGACCCGATCAGCGCGGCTTCTCTGGCATCGACATGACCGTCCGCCGCAACGCGTTCGGCCGGCAGGTCGACTCGTTCGAGGCGCCGGTGACCGTCGACGGGGTGCCGGGCGAGCCGTTCCACGCGGTGTTCATCCGCGCGCCGTGGGTCGAGCGGGTCGGTGCCGGCGTGCAGGTCATCGGGGTGGTGTCCGACGGCCCGGCCGCCGACCGGATCGTGGCGGTCCGACAGGGCAACCTGGTGGCCACCTCGTTCCACCCGGAGCTCACCGGTGACCTGCGGGTGCACGCGTACTTCGTGGACCTGGTCCGCGTCGCCCGCTGAACGGCGGGCGACAGCGCCGGCTGTCCATGATGCTCGCCGCGGTCGTGGCATCGTCCAGGGGTTTTTGTCGCGTCTGCCCTGGTCGGTGGGGGCCGGGCGGTAGTGCCGCGCGCGGTGCATGACAGAGACCCGGGGGACGTCGGTAGGATTGCGGAGATTCGGCAGGGCCATCTGCCCGCCACGGCTTCCACCAGAGCTGACCGGCACCTCCGCGTGCGCCGGCGGGAGCGGGGCGTGAGCGGTGCGGTCGATGCAGACGGCGGGTAGCAACGGAGGTAGAAGATGTCCGGCCACTCAAAGTGGGCGACGACCAAGCACAAGAAGGCCGTCATCGACGCCAAGCGCGGCAAGATGTTCGCCAAGCTGATCAAGAACGTCGAGGTGGCCGCGCGGATCGGCGGCGGTGACCCGACCGGTAACCCGACGCTCTTCGACGCGATCCAGAAGGCGAAGAAGAGCTCGGTGCCGAACGACAACATCGATCGCGCCGTCAAGCGCGGTTCCGGCCTGGAGGCCGGCGGCGCCGACTGGCAGACGATCATGTATGAGGGGTACGGCCCGAGCGGCGTGGCCATGCTCATCGAGTGCCTCACCGACAACCGCAACCGCGCGGCGACCGAGGTACGGACCGCGTTGACCCGCAACGGCGGCTCGCTCGCCGACGCCGGCTCGGTGTCGTACATGTTCTCCCGCAAGGGCGTGGTGATCGTCCCCAAGGAGGGCACCAGCGAGGACGACGTGATGCTGGCCGTCCTCGACGCCGGCGCCGAAGAGGTCAACGACCTCGGCGAGGCGTACGAGGTGGTCTCCGAGCCGACCGACCTGATCCCGGTGCGCACGGCGTTGCAGGACGCCGGCATCGAGTACGAGTCGGCCGAGTCCTCGCTGATCCCCAGCGTCAACGTGCCGCTGGACGAAGAGGGCGCACGCAAGATCTTCAAGCTGATCGACGTCCTGGAGGACTGCGACGACGTGCAGAACGTCTACGCCAACTTCGACGTCAGCGACGACGTGATGGCGGCGGTCGACGCCTGACCTCGCCACACCCCGACGGCCTCTGCCTCACCCCGCCGCGATCTTGCACTTTCTGACCTGACAGACCGGTCCACTCACGGCAAATCGGCAACAGAAACTGCAAGATCGTGGCGTTGGTCAGGGTGACGCGGCGGGCGAGGAGGGGTTGTGGGGCGGTTTGCTTCTGGCGACACCGTGGTGCGGCGTGAGGTGCTGCGGGGTGAGGTCTGGTTTGGGTGCCCGACGATCTGCGTCGAGGATTCGCCCGACCTGCTCGCGCTCTACCTCCCACCGGGGGCCGAGTTCGGCTTCCCGGACGCCGGCGTCTTCCCCTGCGGGCGGCACCCGTGGGAGGCCGCCGGGCACCGCTCCTGGTCCGGGCACGGCAAGCTGATGCTGCAACGCCCCGGTGAGGCGCACTCGATCGACGTGTTCTGGGCCGGGCCGGGGCGCGACTTCGCCGGCTGGTACTTCAACCTCCAGGACCCGGTCCGGCGTACCCCGATCGGGGTGGACACCCTGGACCACGAACTGGACCTGTGGTGGGCGGCGGACGCCGACCGGTACGTCTGGAAGGACGTGGAGATGTTCGCCCAGCGCCTCGTCGAGGGGCGCTACCCGGGCATGGCGGACGCCATCCAGGCCGAGGGTGACCGGATCGCCGCCCTGCTCGACGGGGGTGAGCGCTGGTGGGACCCGGCGTGGGCCGCCTGGCAGCCCGACCCCGCCTGGACGGCACCCCCGCTGCCCGCCGGCTGGGATCAGGTGCCGCCCGCGCGCTGACCGGCGGCGCTCCACCCGGCCGCTCGACCCGGCCCGTCAGCCTTCCGGCCGGGGATCGACCAGGAACACCTGGTCCGCGCCGTTGGTGCACGGCTCGACCATCGCCTCGGCCGACACCTCGGTGTCGTCGTCGCGGAGCCCGACGCACAGATTCGTGCCGCTCGGCCTGATGCGGTACGAGGTCGGCGCGGATGCGGTCGGCTCGAAGCGGTAGAGCTGCGACGAGTTGGTGTCTCTGCACTTCTGCCAGGGTTCGAGCATGTTCCGACCGGGATCTTCGGCGCGGACGGTGAGGCAACCCGGCCCGTGCGCCGGGTGGTTCCACTTGATGAAGTACAGCCCGTCGGCCGCCGGCTCCAGGTAGGTGTCCGGCGGGGTGGCGTCCACGCAGGGGCGCTGGACCAACACCTCGCTCGGGTACTGTCCGGTGCGGTCGCGCCCCTCACTGAGGCACAGCTGCGGGCTGCGGACGGGGTGGATCCGGCTCAGGCGCGCGTCCGGCCCGATCGTCGGGCTGGCGTCGGCCTCGGGGCTGGCATCGCCGTCCGGGCTGGCGCTGCCCGCCGGGGGGACGTCGGAAACCCCGGGGGTCGGGCCGCCGCGCTGACCCGTCTGCTGTGTGTCGTCGGGTCGTTCAATCCAGCCGACCACGCCGACCACTGCCAGCAGCACCACGACGGCGAGAATCGTCAGCGGTGTGCGCCGAGCGAACCACCACGCCCGCGCCGGACGTTCCACAACGGTCGGTGCCGCGTCGGCAGGCGAACGGTCCGCTGGGCTGCCGTCGGCCGGCTGGTCCGACGCGGGCGGCCTCGGCGCGTACGCGTTCACCGCGAGATGGTGTCGCGCCCGTAGCCACGTCTCGACCTGGTCCTCGGCGCCGCAGGCCCGAACGAACGCCGCCACCACCTCGGGTCGCGGCAGTGTGGACCGGCGCATGATGTCAGCCGCGGTGCTACGGGCCAGCACGTCACCCGCCGACGCGGCACGCTGCTCCAGCTGCCGGTAGGTGAGCCCGGACCGGTCCTTGAGCTGGCGCAGCATCTCGACGAACTCGGCCGGGTTGGACGCGTCGTCCGGGCGTAGCTCCCCCGTGGTCATCGCACGATTCTCCAGACACCGCCGACGCGGGGGCAACTCGGGTCCCAGTGACTGTCCGAGATGGTCGGACAAGATCCGGACAAGATCCGGACATGCTGCCCTGAGCTGCGCGGACAACGCTTCCCGGCGACCAGGGCATTGTCCTCGTCCGCCAGCTTATCTAGCGTCGATGCTCGATGGTCGCGCCGTTGACCGGGGTACGGCCGACGGGCTCGTACCGGCACCGGTCCGGGCTCGACCAGATCGACGAAACGGGGAAATCGATGGATGACGGTGCCCGGGGTGCGGTGCCGCAGGCGGCCACGGCGGGGGAGTACGTCGCGTTGCTGCGGGACGTGCGGCGTTGCTCCGGCCTGACCTACCGGGAGATCTCCCGGCGGGCCTCGGCGGCCGGACACTGGCTGCCGGCCAGCACGCTCGCCACGATGCTGGGGCGCATCACCCTGCCCCGGGAGCGCACCGTCGTGGCGATGTTGGCGGCCTGCGGGGTGCCCGACGTTGATCGGTGGGTGGAGACGAGGCGGGACATTGAGGCCCGCCTCAGCGAACGGGACCGATGGGAGACGTCGGCGACGCAGACCACAGTGGCGCCCGCCGCCCGCCAGCCCTCGCCGGTTGAGCCAGTTCCGCCCGCTGGCCCGATCCCGTCGGCTGAGCCGACCTCGCCCGCTGATCCGGCCGCTGGCTCGACCCTGCCCACCGGCTCGGCTCCGTCGGCCGACGCGGTGCCGTCCGCCGACCCCGGTCCGTCCGCCGACTCGACACCGACGGTTCGGCCGGTCCTGCCGGAGCGGTCGCGGCCCGCAGCGCCCCGCTCGGCCCGTCGCCGCCTCCGGCTGGCGGTGCTCGCGGTCCTCGGCGCGCTGACGATCGGCGGCGCCGGCACGCTGCTGCCGAACCTCACCGCCGCGGCGAAACCCTCGCCGACCGAAGGTTGCCCGCTGGTCCTGCGCCAGGGCATGTACGGCCCGTGTGTGCTGAACCTCCAGGAGCGGTTGGTGGCCCGTGGACTGGACGTGCCGGTGGACGGCTGGTTCGGCCCCGGCACCACCAGCGGATTGATCGCCTTCCAGGCCCTGGGGAGCCTGCCGGTCAGCGGCACCGCGGACGGGCAGGTGCTCGACGAGTTGGCGAGCCAGCCGACGGTGCCGGCAGCCTGGCCGGAGGACCGGATCGGCAAGTACCTGCGGCGGGCCTTCCCGGAGGACCCGAGCGGGGCTGTGGAGATGGCGCGGTGTCTGTCCGAGTTGGACCCGTACCGGGTGGTCGTCGTCGCGGACGGGTCGCGGCGCTGGGGGCTGTTCCAGTTCACCGACACGGAGTTGTCCCGGTTCGGTGTCGACCCCCGGACGGCACTGGACCCGTACTGGAACATTCGGACGGCACGCAACGTCTGGTCGCTCACCGGCGGTTTCGGCCACTGGCAGTGCGCACCGTCGCCGTCGATGTGACAGCTGTTGGGTGCGGTCATCGGGAGCCCCTCGGTCCGGAACCGGCGACAGCCAGGCCGTTGCCGTGCGATAGACCCACCGTAGGGGTGCCCGCGCTGTTCGCAGCCTCCGAACAGCGCTCGGAACGGTGCCGTACGGCAGCGGGCGCCGGCATCCGACCAGGACACCGACGCCCGCTCGGGGCGGTACCCCTCAGCCGATCGTCTCCCGCTCCCGCCAGGCGGTACGCAGCGAGGTCCGGCCGTTGGTGCGCAGGAGCGACCCCTCGTACACCCGGGCACCGGCGAGGAGGAACGCGCCGGCGGCCAGCACCAGGACGACCAGCGAGACGATCGGCTCCCAGCCGGCCGCGTCGCCGGTGAACAGCCGCAGCGGCATGGCCGTGGGCGACGAGAACGGCAGGTAGGACAGCACCCGCATCGCTGTGGCGTTGTCGTTCAGGAAGATCACCGCGAAGAACGGCAGCATGACGGCGAACTGCACCGGCGTCGACACGGCGGCGATGTCCTCCTGCCGGTTGGCCAGCGCGCCGGCCGCCGCCCACATGGCGGCGAGCAGCACGAAACCGATCAGGAAGAACGGCACGAACCAGCCGATCGCCGGGGCGAGCAGGCTGAGCAGACCTCCGCTGTCGCCGATCTGCAACCCGATCACCGCCACCACCGCGATCAGGGCGATCTGTGCGAACGCCAGGATGGCCCCGGCCACCACCTTCCCGGCCAGCAGGGCCCGGACCGGCACGGCGGCGACCAGGATCTCCACGATCCGGGTCTGCTTCTCCTCGATGACGCTCTGCGCGATCTGCACACCGAACGTCTGTGAGGTGATGAAGAAGACGAACGCGAAGACGAACGGCACCAGGAACGCCACCACCGGATCGACAGCGTCCGGGTCGAGCAGGCGGACGGTCGGTTGGGTGCTCAGGGCCTTCACCACGTCGTCGGGGGCGTCGTCCATGGCCAGGACGGCCGGTCCGGTGACCACCGCGGCGTCCACGTCGTCGTCACGGACGGACTGCTCGGCGGCCCGGTCGTCGGGGACGACCCGGACCTCCAGCCCGGCGGCGCGCAGCGGCGCGGCCAGGCTCTCGGTCGCCGCCACTGTGGACGGCCCGCCGGAGAACAGCGGCGGCAGGATGGTGCCCGCCGCGGCGATCAACAGGAAGAACAGCGTGCCGAACAGGAAGGTGCGGTCGCGCAGCTTGACCCGGATCTCGCGTTCGGCGATCAGCCGGGTGGCCTGGGTGACATTCACTGGGTGACCTCTCGGAAGATCTCGGTGAGCGAGGGGCTGACCGGGCGGAAGGCGCGGACCGGGCCGCGCGCGAGGGCCGCCCGCAGCACTGGCTGTTCGTCGGTGCCGGCCGGCAGGTCGAAGACCACCCGGGCGCCGTCCAACTCGACCACTGTCACCCCGGGGTGGTCGCGTACCCAGCCGGCGTCGTGTTCCACGACCAGCTCGAAGCGGGGCACTGTGTACGAGTCGCGCAGCTGCTGCCGGCTGCCGGCGGCCCGGATCACCCCGTCCCCGATGATCACCAGGTCGTCGCAGAGGCGCTCCACGACGTCGAGCTGGTGACTGGAGAAGAGCACCGGCGCGCCGGCTGAGGCCCGTTCCCGCAGCACGGCCACGACGGTCTCCACGGCCAGCGGGTCGAGGCCGGAGAACGGCTCGTCGAGCACCAGCACCTCGGGGTCGTGCACCAGCGCGGCGGCGATCTGGGCGCGCTGCTGGTTGCCCAGCGACAGCGTCTCCAGCAGGTCGTCGCCGCGCTCACCGAGCCCGACCCGGTCCAGCAGGGCGTCGGTGGAACGTCGTGCCGCGGCAGCGTCCAGCCCGTGCAGCCGGCCCAGGTAGGTCACCTGCTCGCGGGTGGTCATCTTGGGGTAGAGGCCGCGCTCCTCCGGCATGTAGCCGAAGCTCCGGCGGTCCTGCCGGGTCAGCGTGGTGCCGCCCCAGGTCACCTCGCCGGCGTCGGGGGCGAGGACACCCAGGATGATCCGCATGGTGGTGGTCTTGCCGGCGCCGTTGGCGCCCACGAAACCGGTCATCCGGCCGGCGGACACCTCGAAGGACACGTTCCTGAGCACCTGACGGTCGCCGAAGCTGCGGTCGACGCCGTCGAGGCGAAGCGTTCTGGTCACGCACTCACGCTAGATCGATCACGCCGCCGCGCCGTCCGCCCGGCGGGTGAGCGGGCGGGTCCGCCTCGCGGCGGACGCCGTCACCCGCCGGGCCGGACCACCCCGTTCTCGTACGCGAACACCACTGCCTGCACCCGGTCGCGCAGGCCGAGCTTGGCCAGTACCCGACTCACGTGCGTCTTCACCGTCGCCTCGCCCAGGTGGATGGCCGTGGCGATCTCCGCGTTGCTCG
This sequence comes from Micromonospora trifolii, assembly GCF_022229005.1. Classification (GTDB taxonomy): domain Bacteria; phylum Actinomycetota; class Actinomycetes; order Mycobacteriales; family Micromonosporaceae; genus Micromonospora; species Micromonospora trifolii. The sequence goes on along the minus strand of NZ_JAKKFD010000033.1, from coordinate 18,130 downwards.
ATCCGGCGGCGAGCAGCATCAGCACCTCCCGTTCGCGCGGTGTCAGCTCGGCCAGCGTGGCCTCGGCGTCCGGGCCCCGGTGGGCGGTGCCCGCCGGGTCGCCGGGTCGGGCGAAGGTGGAGATCACCCGCCGGGTGATCTCCGGGGCGAGCAGACCGTCGCCCCTGGCCAGCACCCGGATCGCCTCGATCAGCTCCTCCGGCGTGCCGTTCTTGAGCAGGAAGCCGCTGGCCCCGGCCCGCAGCGCGGCGAACAGGTAGTCGTCGCGATCGAAGGTGGTGAGGATCAGCACCGCGGGCGCCCCGGGGCCGTCGGCGACGATCTGCCGGGTGGCCTCCAGGCCGTTCATCCCGGGCATCTCCACATCCATGAGTACGACGTCGGGGCGGGTGGCTCGGGTCATGGCGACGGCACGTTCGCCGTCGGCGGCCTCACCGACCACCTCGATGTCGTCCTCCACCTCCAGGATGACCCGGAAGCCGGTACGGACGAGATGCTGGTCGTCGGCGAGCAGCACCCGGACCGTCGGCCCGGTGTCGGGTGCGTGCTGGGCTGCCGCGCTCATGCCGACGGCTCCGCTGCGGCTGCCGCCTGCTGCCTGTCGTCCGGCTCCCGCTGTGGGCCCACCGGCCGGTCCGTCGATGCCGCGAGGGGGAAGCGGGCGCGTACCCGCCAGCCGCCGCCGGCCCGCGGCCCGGCCTCCAGGTCGCCGTCGTGGGCGGTGACCCGTTCGCGCATGCCGATCAGGCCCAGTCCGACGGTGTCGGTCGGGCCGCCGCCCCGCCCGTCGTCGGTCACGTCGACCTCCACCTCCCGCGCCAGGTACCGGACCCGCACGTCGAGCAGGGCCGCCTCGGCGTGTTTCAGGGTGTTGGTCACCGCCTCCTGCGTCACCCGGTAGGCCGTCTGAGAGACCGATTCGGGCAACGCGACCGGGTCGCCGTACACCCCGAGGGTGGCCGTCAGCCCGGCGGCCCGAGCCCGCTCGACCAGCTCGTCGATCCGTTCGACGCCGCCGGCCGTCGGCGGCGCGGCGTCGGTGCCGGCGGAGGTCCGCAGCACGCCGAGCATCCGGCGCAACTCGTCGACGGCGGTGCGGGCGCTCTGCTCGATGGCGGTCAGCGCCGTGCGGGCCTTACCCGGGTCGCGGTCGAACACGCGGCGGCAGGCGGATGCCTGCACGCCCATCACCGACACGTGGTGGGCGACCACGTCGTGCAGCTCGCGGGCGATCCGGACCCGTTCACCGAGCACCGCCCGTTCCCGGGCGTCGGCCTGCGACCGGCGCAGGTCCTCGGCCTGGGCGCGCAGTTCGTGTTCGCGGCGCGCGGCCACCCACGCGGTCTCGCCGAAGAAGTACGCGAAACCGAAGACCAGCACGTTGAGCAGCACGCCGTTGACCATCGCGGCGAGCACCGGTGGCACCGGCCCGACCGCGTCAGCGAAGGTGTCCGCCGGGATGTGGTCGATCATCACCGCGTAGTAGAGCCCGAGCCAGGCGAACATCGTGGCGATCACGCCGATCCGCAGCCGGCGCGACACCTGACGGTCCTGCCCCCAGGCGCCGACGGTGTAGAGGGCGCAGAACAGGGCCCAGGAGGAGAACTGGCTCTCCGGGGCCGAGCGCGCCTGCGCGGCGATGAACGCCACCGCGACGACCAGCACCGTCGCGGTCGGCCGCCGTCGTCGCCAGATCAGCGGGAGGGTCACTGCGACGGTCCAGAACAGCTGCTCCGGCCCGGACGGCGGTGGGCCCAGCAGGAACGCGCCGGTGCTGCGGGCCAGGGTCAGACTGACCAGCGCCAGCCCGGTCATCCCCAGGCCGATCCAGAGGTCGTTTCGGCGCTGCTCCGCCGTTGGACCCGGACGACGCCATTCCGGTCGCTGTGCCACTGTCATCCGGGAACGATGCCACGCCGCCCACCAGGCCCTCCAACCGGGCGGGCCGCCGCGGTCACCACCACGGGCGACGGCCCGACGCGGGGTACGCGCCGGGCCGCCTACTCTGGTGTCGCTCACGCGCTCGTCTGCTGGCGGGTCTTCCGAGCTGTGTCGACCAGGTCCCAGACCACGATCGCGGCCGCGCCCACCGCGATGGCCAGGCCGAGGGAGTCCCGGTTGTCTGCCTCCGCCACCCAGCTCAGGCGCTCGGCCAGTGCCGGGTTGAGCAGTCGGTCGGAGAGCGCCAGCCACGCCAGCGGCACCGCGAACGCCAGGTTGAGCAACGCCCTGATGCCGAAGAGCGTCCAGGTCCAGCGCGCCATCCGGTACTTGACGATCTCGAAGATCACGCTGAGCGCCAGGACGACGATCAGCGCCGGCAGCCAGAACGACCAGAGCGCCGGGTCGAGGATCGGGATGTTCTCGCCGTCGGTGCCGCGCACCCAGGAGTGGTAGTGCTGGAACGGCAGGTACGCGATGGTCAGCAGCAGCATGATCACCGATGCGATGGTGTCGGCGAGGGGGACGCCTCGTCGCACCGGTGCGTCGGGCAGCTGGTCGACAGTCCACTCCGGGACGTCCACCGCCGTCTGGGTGCGCTCGATGATGGCGAAGGTCAGGGTGAGCCAGAAGGTGATCTGCACGGCCACCTGCATGGCCGCGACGATGCCCGGCCCGATGGCCCCGAAACCCTCTCCTTCGGCCGCCTCGACCACTGTGACGACAGTGCCGACGAGCGCCGGGATGAAGCTGAGCAGCAGTTTCAGCAGCCGCAGCCAGAGCAGGTAGTAGGTCGGGCCGATGAGCTGCAACCGGCGGTCGGCGTACCGGGCGGCCAGCACGTCCGGGTTGCCCAGCTCGGTGAGCACCTCCCGCTCGGCCACTGTCGGGTCGGCGCCACCGCCGGTGCGGTCGTCGATCATGTCCTCGATGGAGGCCCGCAGCTCGGTGGCGATCTCGTCGCGGCGCTGGGTGGGCACCGATCGCAGGGTGGCGGCGAGGTAGCGGTCGGTCAGGGTGTTCATCGGTCCACTCCTTGGATCAGCCCGGTGATGGAGGTCTGCACGGCGGCGAGGTCGTCGAGGAGGCGGTTCAGCATCGACTCGCCCTCGTCGCTGGTCCGGTAGAACTTGCGCGGTCGGCTCTCTTCGGTGTTCCACTCGCTGGTCAGCAGCCCCTGGTCCTCCAGGCGGCGCAGCAGCGGGTAGAGGGTGTTGGCGTCGACCGGGAAGCCGTGGTCGGTGAGCCGTTGCAGCAGTGCGTAGCCGTAGTCCGGTCGGCGGAGCGCGACCAGGCTGGCCACCACGACGGTGCCTCGACGCAACTCCTGTAGGTGCGTCCGTAGAACGTCCTCGCTAACCATGTGTCACACCATACTGTGTGCCACACAGTGTTGTCTAGTGAGACATCATCGTGTCCGCCCAACCTCCGTCGGACCGATACGACGTACGGGACGCCCGGTCGACACCGGACGCCCCGTACCTGGGAAGAGTCAGCAGGTCAGCAGGTCGGGCCCTGCCGGAAGTTCCGCTCGACGAAGCTGGCCGGGCCGACCTGGAAGTAGCCCGCCCCCGGCCGGATCGGGTGCCCGGTGAACAGCTCCACCCGCGACCCCACCCGGACCAGGTACGCCTCGGCGTCCCCCGCGTCGTTGCGGATCAGCGAACCTCGCCGGCCGTAGATCGCCTCCAACTCGTCGAAGGACATGCCGACAGTGGCGCCGGCGGAGGACCGCGGCGGCGCGGTGGCCGTACCGACCTCCACCAGTCGCCCGTCGCGGAAGGCCAGCAGGATCACGCCGGCCCAGGATCCGGTCGCGCCGGCGTGCACCACCCCGCCGCAGGTCGGAACGGTCCAGTCGATGTGCCCGTTGGTGGTGAGCGACGTCAGGCTGGCGCCGATGCGGTACACACCGACGCCTCGGACGCTGAGCACCTGCGGGTGACTGTGCCCGGCGGCGGCGGTGAGCGGACCGCGCGCCGAGGCGGGCGCGGTGCCGCCGGTCAGTGGCGCTGCCGCCGCCGGGCCGGCGACGGTCGCCGGGACGAGCGTGCCGAGCGCCAACGCGGCGGTGGTGAGGAGGATCGTGGGACGGTTCATCGTGGCTCCTTCGGTGATGGGTCTCCTGCCCTGTTAGTCACCGGGCCAGGGCCAACGGTTCGTCGGGATTCCGATCGTCCGGGTCTACTGTGCAGAGAAACGCCGACCGACCGTGCTGGCCGGGGGTGACAACGGTGACGGCTCCACTGCGGATCGGGCCCTACGCGATCGCGCGACTGCTCGGCGTCGGTTCGTTCGCGACGGTCTGGCTGGGCTACGACCGGGCGCTCGACGCGCACGTGGCGATCAAGGTGCTGGCCGAGAACTGGAGCCACGACCTGCGGGTGCGGGAACGCTTCCTCGACGAGGCTCGGCTGCTGCGCCGGTTGGAGCACGAGCGGCTGATCCGGGTGCACGCCGTCGGTGAGCTGCCCGACGGCCGCCCCTACGCGGTTCTGGCCTGGGCGGACGGGGGCAGCCTGCGCGACCGGCTGGCCGCTGACGAGATCCCCGCGCCGACGGCGTTGCGGCTGCTCGGCGAGGTCTGCGCGGGGGTCGCCGTGCTGCACCGCCACGGCGTCGTGCACCGCGATCTCACCCCGGGCAACATCCTGTTCCGCTCCGCAGGCCCCGACGGGCCGGAACAGGTGCTGATCGCCGACCTCGGCCTCGCCAAGGCGCTCGCCGCCGCCTCCGGGCTGACCGCCCGGGCCGGCACCCCGGGCTACATGGCCCCCGAGCAGGACGATCCGGGCGCTGTGGTCGACACCCGCGCCGACGTGTACGGGCTCGGCCGGCTCGGCATCCGACTGCTGGCCGCCGACCCGTCGAGCGCGAACCCGACCCGGCCCGATCCGCCTCGGCACCCTCGGGAGATCCGACTCCGGGACGACGTGCCCGCGGCCGTGGCGGCGGTGCTCGCCCAGGCCACCGCCCACCGCCCGGCCGACCGCTATCCCGACGCCGCGACCCTGCACGCCGCGTTGATCCGCGCGAGCGCTCCGGCTGCGGCGACCGGTCGCGTGCGGCGGCAGCCGTCACGCCGGGCGGGGGCGCGCCGCCGGTACTGGTCGCGGCGGGCCGGGGCAGCGGTGGTGGCCGTCGCCGCGGTGGGCGCGCTGGGCGCCGAGGCGGGTGGCGCCGGGTCGGCTCGGCCGGTCGGCGGCACGTACACGACCGGGCCGTTGACCGTGACGTTGCCGCCCGGGTGGTCCGCCACGGGTGCCACCTGGGCCGGTCACTACGGTGCCGACGGCGAACCCGAACCGGCGCTGGTGATGTCGCCGCAACCCCGCCGCTGGGCCGCCGACCCCCACCTGCCCGGCGCGTTCGTGGGCCTCTCCGTCAGCACGGCGGCCCGCGCCACGCCCGCCGGCTTCCTGGCCGAGCGTACGCACGGCGAGTGCACGCCCGCGCCGGCCCGCGCCACCCGGCAGGTGGGCGTCGAGTGGACAGTTGTGGCGTACCGCTGCGACCGGGGCCGGCCGCAGATCATCGAGTCGGCAGCCCTGCACCCCGGCCGACCCGCAGTGGTGTACGTGCAGATCGCCCCGCCCGCGGACAGCGGGCCCGACTTCGTGGACACCCTTCTCGCCGGCGTGCGCCTGCGGTAGGTGCGGCCGAACCCGCCCGGCGGCGGCGCGCCGGGTGTGAAGCTGTCAGCGTGGCCCAGAAGCGCGAGCCGGTGAGCGGCGGTACGCGCCCGGCGCCGATCCGCACGCCGAACGGATCACCGCGTACGGATCTGCTGGAGCTGTTCTTCGACCTCGCCCTGGTCGCCGGTCTGGCGATGACCTCGATGAAGATGGCCGCCGACCAGAGCTGGACCGGCATCGCCCAGGCGCTGCTCCTGCTGTCGACACTGTTCGCGGTGTGGGTGACCACCACGCTGATCACCGACAGTTACAGCCCTCGCAAGCATCCGATCCCACTGCTGATCCTGGGCACCATGTTCGGCCTGATGCTGATGGCCGCCGCGCTGCCCACGGCGTTCGGCGACCACGGGTTGATCTTCAGCGGTACCTGGGTCGTGATCTTCCTGGTGCGAGGGCTGGTGCTCGCCTGGTTCCTGCGGGGGCGGCCGGAGCAGGAGCGTCCGGTACGCGCCCTGATCTGGGACGTCGGCTCGGGGACCCTCTGGGTGGTCGGCGGTCTGGTGGCCGATCCCGGTTGGCGGCTCGCGCTGTGGCTGGCCGCGCTGACTGTCGACTACACCGCGTTCGGTTTGCGCTTTCCGCTTCCCGGTCGGGCGCCTCTGCCGCGCTACCAGGTGGTGCCCGAGCACCTCGCCGAGCGCTACCAGCAGATCTACATCCTGTCCCTGGGTGAGCTGGTCCTGGTCAGCGTCCTCAGCCTGGGCCACCAACCGTTCACGGCGGATCGGGTGGCCACCTTCGGCACCGCGTTCCTCACGGCCGCGGTGCTCTGGTGGAGCTACGCCCGAGGAGCCGGAGCGACCCTGCGTGCCGCCATCGAGTCGTCGCCGCACCCGGCCCGGCTGGTGCAGACCAACCCGTACGCCCACTGGCTGATGATCGCCGGGGTGGTGGGCACGGCCGCCGGTGTCGAACGGGTCATCGAGCATCCCGCCGAGCGGCCGGGCGCCCCGATGGTCGCGCTCATCCTGGGCGGTGCCGGGCTGGTGCTGTGCGGTCGCGCGGTGCTCGAGTACGCGGTCTACGAGCGGTTGCCGTTGTCGCACGTCGTCGGTGCCGTGGTGACGATCGCTCTCGCTCCGGTCGCGGCGCACCTGCCCGGTCTGGCGGTGAGCGTCGCCGCCGGTCTGGTGCTGCTGGGGGTCGCCGCCGCCGAGTCCATCCGGGCCCGGCGCCGATCCACCGGCTAGCGGACCACCACGGTGATGGTGTGCTCCCGGTCGTCCTTGGGGATCGTCACGGCGACAGTGCCGGCGCGGACGAAGCGGATGTCCACCACGCCGGCCTCATACTGCTGGGAGACCAACTCCGGGCGGTCCACCGTGACGAGCCCGGGCCCGATGCCCTGGATGCGCAGCACCGCGCCGGTGGCGAAGCAGAGCGACTTCAGCAGCTCGATCTCGGTCTCGGCGAGCGGCAGGTCGTAGCGGACCGCGCCCTGACAGGCCGGCGTCGCGTCGGTCGGCGGGGGAGTCGTTCGAGGCGTACCCCTGGGCCTGGTGGGTGCGGGCGGTGGCGCGGCCGGGCGCGCGCTGGTCGGCGGCGGTCGGGACGGCGACCCGGTGGACGCGGGGCTCGCGGAGGTCGCGGCGATCGCGGAGGGGGCCGGCGTCGTACGGGTCGGCAGGGGCGGTTGCACGGGCAGTGGCGAGACGGCGTCGCCGCCGCCGCAGGCGGCTACCCCCACGGTGGCCGCGAGGAGGACGCCGAGCCGGCGGAGCGATGCCTGGCTCATTCGCTGCCGAGTCGTTGCCGGACCTGGTGGCGGGCCGAATGCAGGCGGGACTTCACAGTGCCCACCGGTACGTCGAGTAGGGCGGCGATCTCGGGGTAGCTCAGCCCGAGGACGTCACGCAGGGCCACCACTTCGGCGAGGTCGGGGCGCACCGCGTCGAAGGCGTCGAGCAGGTCGAGGCGGGTGCCCGCGACCACGCTGGTCCGGCGGGGGTCGGGCTGGTCGGGCAGCGGGACGCCGCCGGCCTCCAGTCGGCAACGGCGGCGCAGCGTGCGGTAGGTCGAGCGGGCCCGGTTGGCGGTCAGCCGGTGCAGCCAGGTGCGGAACGAGGAGCGGCCCTCGAACCGGGTGATGCCTTTGGCGAGCGCGAGCAGTGTGTCCTGGCAGGCTTCCTCGGCGTCCTCCCGGTTGGGCAGAAACCGGGCGCACAGCCGCAACACCTCCGGGCGGACCGCGACCAGCAGGGCGTTCAGCGCCGCCGGGTCGCCGCGCGCGGCGGACCGGGCCAGGGCGTCGATGCTGTCCGCGTCGGGCATGCCGGGTGTCCAATGCTCGCCGGTGCCGATCCCTGAGCGTAGGACAGGTGCCGCAGCAGCGGCCCCGTACCGTCCGGCACCCGACCCGAAACCGACGCACTACTCGAAGCGGGACACGTCCCCGGCGCCCCGGCGCAGGATCTCCGGCTCGGGCCCGGACAGGTCGATCACCGTCGTCGGCTCCTTACCGCAGTCACCGGCGTCGAGCACCGCGTCGAGCTGGTGGTCGAGCCGTTCCTTGATCTCCCAGCCCTGGGTCATCGGCTCCTCGTCGCCGGGCAGCACCAGCGTGCTGGACACCAGCGGCTCGGCCAGTTCCGCCAGCAGCGCCTGGGTGACTGTGTGTCGGGGCACCCGCACGCCGACGGTCCGCTTCTTCGGGTGCAGCATCCGGCGGGGCACCTCGCGGGTGGCCGGCAGGATGAACGTGTAGCTGCCCGGGGTGGACGCCTTCACCAGGCGGAAGACCGAGTTGCTGATCTGCACGAACTGACCGAGCTGCGCGAAGTCGTGGCAGACCAGCGTGAAGTGGTGCCGATCATCGAGATGTCGGATCTGCCGGATCCGGTCCAGCCCGTCCTGGTTGCCCAGTCGGGTGCCGAGCGCGTAGCAGGAGTCTGTCGGGTAGGCGACCAGCCCACCGCTGCGGATCAGGTCGGCGACCTGCCCGATGACCCGGGGCTGTGGGTTCTCCGGGTGTACGTCGTAGTACCTCGCCATCCTCCGAGACTAGGCGCACCCGGGGGCGATCAGGAGACGAGGGCCACCCTCGGCGCGGACGGTGGAGCCGCCGAGATCACCTCGGTAGGGTAGGTGCCGGTCGGCTCCGACCAACAAGATCCACACCGCCGGGGGGCGCCACGCATGGCTGATTCGTTCGCGCATCTGCACGTGCACACCGAGTACTCGATGCTCGACGGAGCGGCCCGACTGAAGGACCTGTTCGCCGAGGCCAAGCGGCTGGGCATGTCCGCGGTGGCGATCACCGACCACGGCAACATGCACGGCGCGAACGACTTCTACAACCAGGCGATGGCCGCCGGGATCACCCCGATCCTGGGCGTCGAGGCGTACGTGGCGCCGGAGTCGCGCTATCACAAGGCACGGGTCAAGTGGGGTCGCCCGGAGCAGAAGAGCGACGACATCTCCGGTAACGGCGCGATCACCCACAAGACCATGTGGGCGAAGAACGCGCAGGGCCTGAAGAACCTCTTCACCCTCAACTCGCGCGCCTCCATGGAGGGGCACTACGTCAAGTGGCCCCGGATGGACATGGAGCTGATCGCCGAGCACGCCGAGGGGATCATGGCCACCACCGGCTGCCCGTCCGGCGCGGTGCAGACCCGGCTGCGGCTGGGCCAGTTCGACGAGGCCCTCAAGGTCGCCGCCAGCTACCAGGACATCTTCGGCAAGGACAACTACTTCCTGGAGATCATGGATCACGGCCTCTCCATCGAGAGCCGGGTCCGCGAGGGGCTCACCGAGATCGCCCGCAAGCTGGACATCCCGCCGGTGGTCACCAACGACTCCCACTACACCCACGAGGCGCAGGCCACCGCCCACGACGTGCTGCTCTGCGTGCAGACCGGCAGCAACATCGACGACCCCAACCGGTTCCGGTTCGAGGGTGGCGGCTACTTCATCAAGAGCGCCGACCAGATGCGCGCTGTGGACTCGTCCGAGCTGTGGCAGGAGGGCTGCCGCAACACCCTGCTGGTCGCCGAGAAGGTCGACCCGAAGGGCATGTTCGAGTTCCACAACCTGATGCCGCGCTTCCCGGTGCCCGAGGGGGAGACCGAGGAGTCCTGGTTCCGCAAGGAGACCTTCGCCGGCCTGGCCCGCCGCTATCCGAACGGCATCCCGGAGGGGCACGTCGTCCAGGCGGAGTACGAGCTGGGCGTCATCAACCAGATGGGCTTCCCGTCCTACTTCCTGGTGGTCGCCGACTTCATCCAGTGGGCGAAGAACCAGGGCATCGCAGTGGGTCCGGGCCGTGGTTCCGCCGCCGGGTCGCTCGTCGCGTACGCGCTGGGCATCACCGACCTGGACCCGATCCAGCACGGCCTGATCTTCGAGCGGTTCCTCAACCCCGAGCGGGTCTCGATGCCGGATGTCGACATCGACTTCGACGAGCGTCGGCGCGGCGAGGTGATCAAGTACGTCACCGACAAGTGGGGCGAGGACAAGGTCGCCCAGATCGCCACCTTCGGCACGATCAAGGCCAAGGCCGCGATCAAGGACTCGGCCCGGGTCCTCGGCTTCCCGTACGCGGTCGGCGACCGGATCACCAAGGCCATGCCACCGGCGGTGATGGGCAAGGACATCCCGCTCACCGGCATCTTCGACAACAAGCACCCCCGCTACGCCGAGGCGGGCGAGATCCGCGGCCTGTACGACTCCGACCCGGACGTCCGCAAGGTGATCGACACGGCCAAGGGCATCGAGGGGCTGATCCGGCAGACCGGTGTGCACGCCGCCGGCGTCATCATGTCCGCCGAGCCGATCATCGAGCACATCCCGTTGACGCGCCGCGACGCCGACGGGGCGATCATCACGCAGTTCGACTACCCGACGTGCGAGTCGCTCGGGCTGCTGAAGATGGACTTCCTCGGCCTGCGCAACCTGACGATCATCGACGACGCGGTCAAGAACATCGAGCTGAACCACGGCCGGAAGCTCGACCTGCTGGGCCTGCCGTTGGACGACAAGCCCGCGTACGAGCTGCTGGCCCGCGGTGACACATTGGGCGTGTTCCAGCTCGACGGTGGGCCGATGCGGTCCCTGCTGCGGTTGATGAAGCCGGACAACTTCGAGGACATCTCCGCCGTCCTGGCCCTGTACCGACCCGGTCCGATGGGCGTCGACTCACACACCAACTACGCGCTGCGCAAGAACAAGCTCCAGGAGATCACGCCGATCCACCCAGAGCTGGAGGAGCCGCTGCGGGAGATCCTGGCGCCCACCCACGGCCTGATCGTCTACCAGGAGCAGGTGCAGCGCGCCGCGCAGATCCTCGCCGGCTACACCCTTGGTCAGGCGGACCTGCTGCGCCGGGCCATGGGTAAGAAGAAGAAGGAGATCCTCGACAAGGAGTTCATCCCGTTCCGGGACGGCTGCCGCGAGCGCGGCTACTCCGACGAGGCGATCCAGGCGGTGTGGGACGTCCTGGTGCCGTTCGCCGGGTACGCCTTCAACAAGGCGCACTCCGCCGCGTACGGCCTGGTCTCCTACTGGACCGCGTACCTGAAGGCGCACTACCCGGCCGAGTACATGGCCGGGTTGCTGACCAGTGTCGGCGACGACAAGGACAAGATGGCGCTCTACCTGGCCGAGTGTCGCCGGATGCGCATCCAGGTGCTGCCGCCGGACGTGAACACCTCGGCCGGGCCGTTCACCCCGGTCGGCAAGGACATCCGCTTCGGCCTCGCCGCCGTGCGCAACGTCGGGGCGAACGTGGTCGCCTCGGTCATGCGTTGCCGGGAGGAGAAGGGCGAGTACGCCGACTTCTACGACTTCCTGTCCAAGGTGGACGCGGTGGTCTGCAACAAGAAGACAATCGAATCGCTGATCAAGGCGGGGGCGTTCGACTCCCTCGACCACCCCCGCAAGGGCCTGCTCGCGGTGCACGCCGACGCGATCGACGCGTACGCCGACGTCAAGCGCAAGGAGGCCGTCGGCCAGTACGACCTGTTCGGCGCCGGCTTCGGTGACGCCGACACCGGCAGCACCACTGTGATGCCGACCATCGGCGACAGCGAGTGGGACAAGCGCGACAAGCTGGCCTTCGAGCGGGAGATGCTCGGCCTGTACGTCTCCGACCACCCGCTGTTCGGCCTGGAGCACATCCTCAACGCGGCGGCCGACACCACCATCGCGTCTCTGGCCGAGGAGGGCGCGGTGCCCGACGGGGCGGTCGTCACCCTCGCCGGCATCCTGTCCGGGGTGCAACGCCGGGTCACCAAGCAGGGCCGCGCCTGGGCGTCGGCCACCCTGGAGGACCTGGCCGGTGGGGTGGAGACGTTGTTCTTCCCCAACACCTACGAGGTGATCGGGCAGTACATCGCCGAGGACGCCATCGTGGTGGTCAAGGGTCGGGTGGACCGCCGCGACGACACCCCCCGCATCATGGCGATGGACATGTCCATGCCGGACGTCAGCACCAGCGCCACCAACAAGCCGGTCACCCTCACCATCCCGGTGCACCGCTGCACACCGCCGCTGGTGGAGAAACTCAAGGAGACCCTGGTGCTGCACCCCGGCGACACCGAGGTGCACGTCAAACTCCAGAACGGCGGGCGCACCACCACCCTGCGGCTGGGTCCGTTCCGGGTGGCGGCGACGACCGCGCTGATGGGTGACCTGAAGAGCGTCCTCGGCCCAGCCAACGTGAGCTGACCGGGCCTCGGTCCGGCCGGCGTGCGCCGGCCGGACCACCGGGCTCAGCCGCGGTCGGGGGCGCTGACCTCCCGCAGTTGGCCGTCGGCCAACCGCAACCACCGCTGCACGCCGATCTCGGCGAGGAACCGTTCGTCGTGGCTGACCACCACGAACGCCCCCTGGTACGCCGACAGCGCGCTCTCCAACTGACCCACGCTGACCAGGTCCAGGTTGTTCGTCGGCTCGTCGAGCAGCAGCAGTTGCGGCGCCGGTTCGGCGCAGAGCACGCAGGCGAGGGTGGCGCGCAGCCGTTCACCGCCGGAGAGCACCCCGACCGGCAGGTTCACCCGGGCGCCCCGGAACAGGAACCGGGCGAGCAGGTTCATCCGCTTGGCGTCCGGCAGGTTCGGCGCGTACGCGGCGAAGTTCTCCGCCACCGTACGGTCGAGGTCGAGCAGGTCCAGCCGCTGCGACAGGTACGCGATCCGCCCGTCGGCCCGCCGGATCTCGCCGCCGGCCGGGTCCAGGTCGCCGTTGACCAGGCGCAGCAGTGTCGACTTGCCGACGCCGTTCGCCCCGGTGAGCGCGATCCGTTCCGGACCCCGGATCACCAGGTCCGCGCCGTCGCCGCCGAACAGGTCCCGGTCGTCGAAGCGGGCCCGTATCCCCTGGCCGGAGAAGACGGTGCGTCCACCCGGGACTGTGGTGTCCGGTAGGTCCACGACGATCCGGTCCTCGTCGCGTACCGCCCGCCCCGCCTCGTCGAGCCGGGCCTTGGCCTGACCGAGCCGGGACGAGTGCGTCTCCTGCGCCTTGCCCGCCGACTCCTGCGCGCTGCGCTTGAGCCCACCGGCGACGATCCGGGCCAGGCCCGCGTTCTTCAGGTTCTTCGAGGCGTTGCTGGCCCGCCGGTCAGCGCGTTCCCGGGCCTGCTGCATCTCCCGTTTTTCCCGCTTGACCTCCTGCTCGGCGTTGCGCAGGTTGCTCTCGGCCACCTCCCGCGCCGCCTGCACCGCCTCGGTGTACGCGGTGAAGTTGCCCCCGTACCAGCGGATCTCGCCCTGGTCCAGCTCGGCGATGCGGTCCATCCGGTCCAGCAGTTCCCGGTCGTGGCTGACCAGCAGCAGGCACCCGGACCAGTCGGTGAGCACGTCGTAGAGCTTGTGCCGGGCCTCCAGATCCAGGTTGTTCGTCGGCTCGTCGAGCAGCAGCACGTTCGGACGGCGCAGCAGTTGCGCAGCCAGGCCGAGCGAGATCACCTGGCCGCCGCTGAGGGTGTGCAACCGGCGGTCGAGCGACAGGTCACCGAGGCCGAGCCGGTCCAACTCCGAGCGGGTGCGCTCCTCGATGTCCCAGTCGTCGCCGACGGTGGCGAAGTGTTCCTCGCTGGCGTCGCCGGCCTCGATGGCGTGCAGCGCGGCGATCCGCTCGGCGACGCCCAGCACCTGCGCCACGCTCAGGTCGCCGACCAGCGGCAGCGTCTGCGGGAGGTAGCCGAGCACACCGTCGACGGTGACGCTGCCACTGCTGGGCCGCAGTTCCCCGGCGATCAGCCGCAGCAGGGTGCTCTTGCCGGCGCCGTTGGGCGCCACCAGGCCGGTACGACCGCCGGGAACGGTGAAGGACAGCTCCGCGAAGACCGGGGTGTCGTCCGGCCAGGAGAAGGACAGGTTCGAGCAGACAATGAACGCATCAGACATGCGAGTGACCTCAAAGGGTGGGGTGGGCGCGCCTCAGCCGCCCGACGACAACGGGAACCGGTGGAACGACGTCATGGCCACGGCGGCTGCGCCTACGCGCGCCGAGCCGATGGCCGAACACATCCGGTCTCACCCGGAGATGTCGTCGTCACCCGCCATGTCTGGTCTCCCTTGTCGTACCGCTAACCCAACTCGCCGAGTCTAACAACGGATCGCCGCCCCGCCACCGCAATAGGGCGAGCCCGCTCAGCGGGGTCGGTACTCGACCTCGGGGCGGCCGGGGGTGCCGTAGCGGGGGGTGCGGGCGGCCCGGTCGACAGTCACCAGGTACTCCAGGTAGCGGCGAGCGGTCACCCGGGAGATGCCGGTCAGCGCGCTCACCTCGGTCGCGGACAGCCCGACGTCCGCGCGGGTGCCGTCGGTGAGCGCGGCGCGTACCCGATCGAGGGTCTGCGCGTCGAGCCCCTTGGGCAGGCTGTGCCCGGCGGTGCCGCGCAGGGTGGCGAACATCTGGTCCACCTCGTGCTGGGCGGCGACCTCGCCGTCGGCGAGCGCCTGGGCGCGGTAGTCGGCGTACCGTTCCAGCTTGTCGCGGAACGCGGCGAACGTGAACGGCTTGAGCAGGTAGTGGGTCACCCCGAGGGACACCGCGGTGCGGACCACCGCCAGGTCCCGCGCGGACGTCACAGCGAGCACGTCGACGCTGCTGCCGGCCGCGCGCAGCGCCCGGCAGACGTCCAGGCCGTGCAGGTCGGGCAGCCGAAAATCCAGGAGTACGAGGTCCACGTCGCCGCCGCCGTTGGCGCGCAGGGCCGCCATCGCCGCCCGGGCGGTGTGCGCCACCCCGACCACCACGAAACCGGGAACCCGTTCGGTGTACGCGGTGTGCGCCTCGGCCAGCAGCGGCTCGTCCTCGACGACCAGCACCCGGATGGCGGTCACTACCGCTCGATCCTGCTCGGCAGCCGGACGGTGAACAGGCTGCCGCCGTCGTCGGAGCGACAGACCTCGGCGCTACCGCCGTGCCGGCGCACCACCTGCCCGACCAGCGCCAGGCCGAGGCCCCGGCCGGTGCTCTTGGTGGACCAGCCGCGCCGGAACGCGTCGGCGACCCGCTCCGGGGCCAGCCCGGGGCCGCTGTCGGCGACCCGGACCACCAGCTCGTCGTCGGCCGCGCCGACGAAGACCCGCACCCGGCGCGGCGCCGGCGTACCGGCCACCGCCTCCAGGGCGTTGTCGACCAGGTTGCCGACCACTGTGAGCAGGTCACCGGTCGGCAGCGGGCTGTCGTCGAGGCGGCAGTCCGGCTCGATGACCAGATCCACCCCCCGCTCGCCGGCCTGTGCGGACTTGCCGAGCAGCAGGGCGGCCAACGCCGGCTCGGTCACCGCGCCGACCACCCGGTCGGTCAGCTGCTGGGCGAGGGCCAGGTCACGGGTGCCGAGCCGGACGGCGTCGTCGGCGCGACCCAGCTCGACCAGGGTCAGCACCGTGTGCAGCCGGTTGGCCGACTCGTGGGTCTGCGCCTGCAACGCCTCGGTCAGCGCGCGTACCGAATCCAGTTCGCTGGCCAGGGTGCGCAGATCGGTCTGGTCGCGCAGGGTCAGTACGGTGCCGAGCACCGCGCCCTCGAAGCGGGTGGTCCGCTGGTTGGCGACGAGCACGCGGTCACCGGCGACGATCGGCTCGTCACGGGCGTCGCGCCCGGAGTCCAGCAGCTCGGCCGCCGCGGGCGGCAGGTCGATCCCGGCCACCGGCTGGTCGATCACCGACGCGTCCGCGTCGAGCCCCAGCAGCCGGCGGCCCTCGTCGTTCACGAGAGCCACCCGACGATCGGTGGTCAGCACGACGAGACCTTCGCGCACCGAGTGCAGAACGGCGTCGTAGTACTCGTACATCCGGGTCATCTGCGCCGGTCCCAGACCGTGCGTCTGGCGACGGAGCCGGCGGCTGAGCAGCCAGGAGCCCGTCGCCGCGAGCGCCAGAGCCGGCGCGACCACACCGAACAGCACCGGCAGCTGGCCGAGCAGCTTCTTGTCGATCTCGCGGGTGGTGATGCCCACGGAGACCAGACCGATGAGGCGTCGCTGCTCGTCGTACACCGGAACGACAGCGCGCACCGACTCGCCGAGCGTCCCGACGTTGGTGGTGGTGAACGCGCGGCCCGCCAGGGCGGGTCCGATCTCACCGACGAACGGCTCGCCGATCCGACCCTGGGTCGGGTGCGAGAAACGGGTGCGGTCGGGGGCCATCACCACCACGAAGTCGGTGCCCGTGGCCTGCCGGGTCGATTCGGCGTACGGCTGGAGGACCCTCGCGGGGTCGGCGGTCGTGAGGGCCGCGCGGACGTCGGGGGAGCCGGCCACGGTCTGCGCCACCGCGAGCACCTCCTCCTGCGCGGCCTGGCGGGAGTCGCTGCGGGCCAGCCAGACGGCGCCCGCCGCGCCGGCGAGCACGAGCAGCGTCACCACCATCGCCTGGAGGGCGAAGAGTTGCCCCGCGATGCTCCACTGGCGTCGGGCCATCTCCACCACCTCCTCGTCGCGCCACCGTTTCGGCCGTCGCGGTGAACAGAATGACCGCAAGGCTGTCAACGGGTGAGACGCGCTTCACATTGTCGACATGGACACCACCGCATCCGCCACCACCCCGGCACCGGCGGTCCGCCGGGACCGTACCCGTTACCTGTATCTGGCCGTCATCGTGGCAGTGGTCGCCGGCATCGTGGTCGGCCTGGTCGCCCCCGATTTCGGCAAGGAACTGAAGCCGATCGGCACCGGCTTCGTCAACCTGATCAAGATGATGATCAGCCCGGTCATCTTCTGCACCATCGTGCTCGGCGTCGGCTCCGTCCGGCAGGCCGCGAAGGTCGGCAAGGTCGGCGGCCTGGCCCTCGGCTACTTCCTGACCATGTCGACAGTCGCGCTCGCCATCGGCCTGGTCGTCGGCAATCTCATCCACCCCGGCTCCGGCCTGAACCTCGGCCCGGACCTCGTCGGCTCCGGCAAGGCCGCCGCCGGTGACGAGGCCGCCGGTACCGCCGATTTCCTGCTGGGGATCATCCCGACGACGCTGCTCTCCTCGCTCACCGAGGGCAAGGTGCTCCAGACGCTGCTGGTCGCCCTGCTGGTCGGCTTCGCCGTCCAGGCCATGGGCCGACGGGGTGAGCCGGTGCTCAGCGCCATCACCGTCATCCAGCGGGTCGTCTTCAAGGTCCTTGCCATGATCATGTGGCTGGCGCCGATCGGCGCGTTCGGCGCGATGGCCGCCGTGGTCGGCGCGACCGGCGTGGACGCCCTCAAGAGCCTCGCCCAGATCATGGTGGGCTTCTACGCCACCTGTCTGATCTTCGTGCTGGTGTTCCTGGGCGCGCTGCTGTGGTTCGTGGCCCGGATCTCGATCTTCTCGCTGCTGCGTTACCTGGGCCGGGAGTTCCTGCTGATCCTGTCGACCTCGTCGTCGGAGTCGGCGCTGCCGCGGCTGATCGCCAAGATGGAGCACTTCGGCGTGAGCAAGCCGGTCGTCGGCATCACGGTGCCGACCGGCTACTCGTTCAATCTGGACGGTACGGCGATCTACCTGACCATGGCGTCGCTGTTCATCGCCGACGCGCTGGGCAAGCCGCTGGCCATCGGCGAGCAGATCTCGCTGCTGCTGTTCATGATCATCGCGTCGAAGGGTGCCGCCGGGGTCACCGGCGCCGGGCTGGCCACGCTGGCCGGCGGCCTCCAGTCACACCGGCCGGACCTCGTCGACGGAGTCGGGCTGATCGTCGGCATCGACCGGTTCATGTCCGAGGCCCGGGCGCTGACCAACTTCGCCGGCAACGCGGTGGCGACAGTGCTGGTGGGAACCTGGACCGGCGAGTTCGACCGGGAGCGGGCGACAGCGGTGCTGAGCGGCAACGACCCGTTCGACGAGGCCACAATGCTCGACGAGCACGACGACGGCGAGGCGGAGTCCCGCCCCGACGAGAAGCAGGCCGCGCCAGCCGGAGCCCCGGCCTGAGTCACGGAGTGGACCGGGGATGGGCAGGGCGTCGTGTGGGGAAAGCGTGTCGCTCTCGGTTGTCGGCGTTTCTGTAACAAAAAAAACAATAGAATGGCTGTCTAGCGTATCGCATGAGAAGGCCGAAATGATGTTGCG
>NZ_JAKKFD010000032.1 GCF_022229005.1 Micromonospora trifolii | reverse complement strand
CAAGATCGCGCAACATCCTGGTTGTAGTGGCTTCCCGGCCTTTCGTGGCCACTACATCCTGGTTCGAGCGCGATCTTGGCGGCCGTGGGCGCCCAAACCCGGGTCCCGGTCTCTCGGAGGCGGTGTTCGTCGTCAAGATTCGCGCAATATCAGGGATGTTGCGGTCTCCCGCATCTCGGAGGCAGCAGCATCCGGCAAGTTGCGCAGATCTTGGCCCGGGGCCCGGGGCCCGGGGCCCGGGCCCCGAGGCGCGGAGCGCGGAGCGGCCTGGCGGCCTGGCGGTCAGGCGGTGGCTGGTACCGGAGTGGCGGCGTCGGTCGGGATGGCCTGGGGGGCCGGCGTGACCGGGCGGCGTTCCCGGGTGGACCACTGCGCCGACAGGGCGGCCAGCAGCACCAGGCAGGAGCCGAGCATGTGCGCGCCGACCAGGAGTGCCGGTACGTGGGTGAAGTACTGCACGAAGCCGATCAGGCCCTGACCCAACTCCACGGCGACCAGGATGATCGCGGCGCGGGTGGCCCGCTGCGCGCCGACGGCGCGGAACGCGAAGATCAGCGCCACCGAGAGGCCGATCAACAGGAAGACCCCGTCGGCGTGCACCTGCGAGATCGTCTCCGGGTCGAGCCCGTTGCGGGCGGCGCCGTGGTCGCCGGCGTGCGGACCACTGCCGGTGACCCAGGTGCCGACGACCAGCACGGCGACGGTCACGCCGGTGGTGACCCGGGCCAGCGCGCGCAGCGGTGCGGGCACCGCGGCCACTGTCGGGCCGTCGGGGTCGCCGATACGTCGCCAGAGGGCGTACGCGGCGGCGATCACCGCCATCGAGGCGAGGAAGTGCAGCCCGACCACCCACGGGTTGAGGTTGGTCAGCACTGTGATGCCACCGATCACCGCCTGGGCGGGAATGCCCAGGAAGACCGCCACGGCCAGTGCGAGGAGCCCGGGTCGGCGGGGCCGGTGCAGCAGGACGGCCAGCACGGTGGCCAGCGCGATGAGACCCACCGCGAAGGTCAGCATGCGGTTGCTGAACTCGATCACGCCGTACACGCCCATCTCGGGCGTGGTGACGTAGGAATCGTCTGTGCACCGGGGCCAGGTGGGGCAGCCGAGGCCCGAAGCGGTCAACCGGACGGCCCCGCCGGTGACGACGATCCCCACGTTCGCGATGATCGAGGCGAGTGCGAGGCGGCGCAGCAGGTTGCCGGAGACCGGACGGACGATTCGGTTCACAGCGCAAATCCTACGCACCGTAGTGATCGAGGTTCGTCCGACTCCGTCGGCTCGGTGGTTCGGATCACCGGGGCCCGGGTTTGCGACCCTCCGGGTAATTACGTAACGTTGGCGTTGTGAAAAACGCGGCGGCGCTCTCCGGGCACCAACCGACGGCCGTACCGGCCCTCGGTGCGCCTGCGTCCGCGCCTGCCGTGACCACGTCAGCCGGCCTCGCCGGACCGGCGGCGGCCGAGGTCTCCACCCGGGATCGGGTCACCCAGTTGCTGCTGGAGCAGGGTGCGACCACCGCCGCGCAGCTTGGCGCGGCGCTCGGGCTCAGCCCGGCGGCGATTCGCCGGCACCTGGACGCGATGCTCGCGGACGGTGACGTGTATGCCCGTGAGCAGACCGTGCAGGGCAGTCGCGGTCGGGGGCGCCCGGCCAAGGTGTTCCTGCTGACCGAGGCCGCCCGGGTCCGCTGTGGCACACACCACTACGACAACATGGCCACCGCCGCGTTGCGCTGGATCGCCCGCAGTGGCGGCTCGGGCGCGGTCGAGGCGTTCGCCACCGAGCAGGTCTCCGCTCTCGAATCCCGTTGTCGGACGGCCATGGAGGACGCCGGCGACGACCCGCTGGCTCGAGCCGAGGCACTCGCCGCGGCGCTCACCGCCGAGGGTTACGCTGCCAATGCGACCACGATCGCCTCCGGCGGCCAGCTCTGTCAGCACCACTGCCCGGTGGCGCACGTGGCCGCCGAGTTTCCCCAGCTGTGCGAGGCCGAGACCGCGGTTATCTCCCGTCTGGTCGGCACCCACGTGCAGCGTCTGGCCACCATCGCGCACGGCGACGGGGTGTGCACCACGCACATCCCGACCCAGCCGGGCCGCGTTCAATCCGGTAATCCCGTAACCACTGTGAGGACAGATAGATGACCGAGCAGATCGTCCAGCCCCTGACCCAGGAAGAGCAGCTCGCCGCCCTGGGCCGTTACGAGTACGGCTGGTCCGACCCGGACGCCGCCGGGGCGGTCGCCCAGCGCGGCATCAACGAGGCGGTGGTTCGGGACATCTCGGCCAAGAAGAACGAGCCGGCGTGGATGCTCGACCTGCGGCTGAAGGGCCTGCGGCTGTTCGGCCGTAAGCCGATGCCGGCCTGGGGCGCGGACCTCACCGGGATCGACTTCGACAACATCAAGTACTTCGTGCGGTCGACCGAGAAGCAGGCCACCAGCTGGGAGGACCTGCCCGAGGACATCAAGAACACCTACGACCGGCTGGGCATCCCGGAGGCGGAGAAGCAGCGGCTGGTCGCCGGTGTCGCGGCGCAGTACGAGTCGGAGGTCGTCTACCACAAGATCCGTGAGGACCTTGAGGAGCAGGGCGTCCTCTTCCTGGACACCGACACGGCGCTGCGCGAGCACGAGGACGTGTTCAAGGAGTACTTCGGCACTGTGATCCCGGTCGGCGACAACAAGTTCGCCGCTTTGAACACCTCGGTGTGGTCCGGTGGCTCGTTCATCTACGTGCCGAAGGGCGTGCGGGTGGACATCCCGCTGCAGGCCTACTTCCGGATCAACACGGAGAACATGGGCCAGTTCGAGCGGACGCTGATCATCGTCGACGAGGGTGCGTACGTGCACTACGTCGAGGGTTGCACGGCGCCGATGTACTCCTCCGACTCGCTGCACAGCGCGGTCGTGGAGATCATCGTGAAGAAGAACGCGCGCTGCCGTTACACGACCATCCAGAACTGGTCGAACAACGTCTACAACCTGGTCACCAAGCGCGCCGTCTGCCACGAGGGCGCGACCATGGAGTGGGTCGACGGCAACATCGGCTCCAAGGTGACCATGAAGTACCCGGCGGTCTACATGACCGGCGAGCACGCCAAGGGCGAGGTGCTCTCGGTGGCGATGGCCGGCGAGGGTCAGCACCAGGACGCCGGCGCCAAGATGGTGCACGCCGCGCCGCACACCTCCTCGACCATCGTGTCGAAGTCGATCGCCCGTGGCGGCGGCCGCACCTCGTACCGGGGTCTGGTGCAGGTGCTGGAGGGTTCGCACCACAGCCGGAGCACTGTCAAGTGCGACGCGCTGCTGGTCGACACCATCTCCCGCTCGGACACCTACCCGTACGTCGACATCCGTGAGGACGACGTGTCGATGGGGCACGAGGCGACCGTCTCCAAGATCAGCGACGACCAGCTCTTCTACCTGATGAGCCGGGGCCTGAGCGAGGACGAGGCGATGGCCATGATCGTGCGCGGCTTCATCGAGCCGATCGCCAAGGAGCTCCCGATGGAGTACGCGCTGGAGCTCAACCGCCTGATCGAGCTTCAGATGGAGGGCGCGGTCGGCTGACGCCGCCCGTCCCACCGAGCACCTGACACCGTCGTCGTAGAACAGACCAAGGAAGAAATGACTACCCAGGCTTCCGCGCCGCCGCCCAGCACCAAGTCGCAGGCGCTGCGCTCGTACGACGTCGCCGACTTCCCGGCCCTCACCGGCCTGGAGGAGGAGTGGCGTTTCACCCCGCTCAAGCGCCTCCGCGGCCTGACTAGTGAGGCGCCGGCCGCGACCGGCGCGGTCCGACACGAGTACGGCGACCTGCCCGAGGGCGTCGCCATCACCCGCGTCGGCCGTGACGACGAGCGGGTCGGCAGCGTGCTGACCCCGGTCGACCGGGTCAGCGCGCTGGCCTACGGTGCCGCCGCGGACGCCCTGCTGCTGCGGGTGGCCCCCGACGTGGTGCTCGGCGAGGCGGTGCGGCTGCGGGTGGTCGGCGAGGGCGTCGAGCAGCCGGCGTTCGGTCACACCTTCGTCGAGGTGGGCCGGTTCGCCGAGGCGACGGTGGTGCTGGAGCACGTCGGGTCGGCCACCCTGGCCGACAACGTCGAGGTGGCCGTGGCCGACGGCGCGAAGCTGACGCTGGTCACGGTCGCCGACTGGGCCGACGACGCGGTTCAGGTCCAGCACCTGAAGATCAAGCTGGGCCGGGACGCCAGGGTCATCCACATCCAGGTCTCCCTGGGTGGCGACCTGGTCCGGCAGTTCACCAGCGTGGAGTACACCGGGCGCGGTGGCGAGGCCGAGCTGTACGGCGTGTACTTCGCCGACTCGGGCCAGCACCTGGAGCACCGGCAGCTGGTCGACCACAGCGTCCCCGACTGCCGCAGCTACGTCGGCTACCGGGGCGCCCTTCAGGGCGAGAGCGCGCACACCGTCTGGGTGGGCGACGTGCTCATCCGGGCCGAGGCGACCGGCACCGACACGTACGAGATCAACCGGAACCTGCTGCTCACCGACGGCGCACGGGCGGACTCCGTACCCAATCTGGAGATCGAGACCGGCGAGATCGCCGGCGCCGGCCATGCCAGCGCGACCGGCCGCTTCGATGACGAGCAGTTGTTCTACCTGATGGCCCGGGGCATTCCGGAGAGTGAGGCCCGCCGGCTGGTGGTCCGTGGTTTCTTCGCCGAGCTGATCAACAAGATCCCGGTGGAGTCGCTGCGCGAGAGCCTCGGCGACGCGATCGAGGCCCGGCTGACCAAGGCGGGCGCTTGATGATCCGCATCTGCTCCACCGAGGACGTGCCGAAGGGCACCGCGATCAGCGCGGACGTCGACGGCACGCCGATCGCCCTGGTGCACGGCGAGGACGGCGGCTTCTACGCCGCGTACGACGAGTGCTCGCACGCCTCGGTCGCGCTCTCCGAGGGTGAGGTCGATGGCTGCACGCTCGAGTGTTGGCTGCACGGCTCGCGCTTCGACCTGCGCACCGGCGAGCCGACCGGCCTGCCCGCCACCGAACCCGTCCCCGTCTACCCCGTCGAAGTCCGCGACGGAGACATCTACCTCAGCCTGACGCCGAGTAATGGAGTGACCCGATAATGAGCACCCTGGAGATCCGCGACCTGAAGGTGTCGGTCAAGCTGCCCGAGGGTGAGCTCAAGCCGATCCTGGCCGGCGTCGACCTGACCGTGAAGTCGGGCGAGACCCACGCGATCATGGGCCCGAACGGTTCCGGCAAGTCCACCCTGGCGTACTCGATCGCCGGTCACCCCAAGTACGAGATCACCGGCGGCACGGTGACCCTCGACGGCGAGGACGTGCTGGCCATGACGGTCGACGAGCGCGCCCGCGCCGGCCTCTTCCTGGCCATGCAGTACCCGGTCGAGGTTCCCGGCGTCTCGGTGGCGAACTTCCTGCGCACCGCGAAGACCGCCATCGACGGCGAGGCGCCGAAGCTCCGTACCTGGGGCGGCGAGCTGCGCGGCGCGATGGAGCGTCTCCAGATGGACCCGGCGTTCGCCCAGCGCAACGTCAACGAGGGCTTCTCCGGTGGTGAGAAGAAGCGGCACGAGATCGTCCAGCTGGAGCTGCTCAAGCCGAAGATCGCGATCCTCGACGAGACCGACTCCGGTCTCGACGTGGACGCGCTGCGCGTGGTCAGCGAGGGCGTCAACCGGGTCCGCGACAACGGTGACACCGGCGTGCTGCTGATCACCCACTACACCCGGATCCTGCGCTACATCAAGCCGGACTTCGTGCACGTCTTCGTGGCCGGCCGGATCGTCGAGCAGGGCGGCCCGGAGTTGGCCGACAAGCTCGAGGCCGAGGGCTACGAGCGGTACGCCGCCGGGGCCGGCACGGCCAAGGCCTGAGCGGGAGAGGCGCTGCCGAGATGACCAGCATCGCGATCCCTTCGGGGATGCCGCAGTACGACGACGTGCCGCGTTTCGACGTGGCCCGGGTGCGCGCCGACTTCCCGATCCTCGGTCGGGACATCAACGGGCACCCGCTGGTCTACCTCGACAGCGCCAACACCTCGCACAAACCCCGCCAGGTGCTCGACGTGCTCGACGAGCACTACGCGCGGCACAACGCCAACGTGTCGCGCTCGGTGCACACACTGGGCACCGAGGCCACCGAGGCGTACGAGGGGGCGCGGGCGAAGATCGCCGCGTTCATCAACGCGCCGAGCACCGACGAGGTGGTGTTCACGAAGAACTCCACCGAGGCGATCAACATCGTGGCGTACGCCTTCTCGAACGCCTCGCTGCGTCCGGACGCCGATCCCCGTTTCCGGCTCGGTCCGGGCGACGAGGTGGTGATCTCCGAGATGGAGCACCACTCGAACATCGTCCCGTGGCAGTTGCTCTGTGAGCGGACCGGCGCGACCCTGCGCTGGTTCCCGGTCACCGACCAGGGGCGGCTGGACGAGTCGGGCCTGGAGGATCTGGTCACCGAACGGACGAAGATCGTCTCGCTGGTGCACATGTCCAACATCCTCGGCACTGTCAACGCCACCTCCCGGATCACCGCGCGGGTCCGCGAGGTGGGCGCGCTGCTGCTGCTGGACTGCTCGCAGTCCGTGCCGCACCTGCCCATCGACGTAGTCGACCTGGACGCCGACTACATCGTCTTCACCGGCCACAAGATGTGCGGTCCGACCGGCATCGGTGTGCTCTGGGGCCGGGGTGAGCTGCTGGCGGCCATGCCGCCGGTCTTCGGCGGCGGCTCGATGATCGAGACGGTCACCATGGCTCGCTCGACGTTCGCCGCGCCACCGGCCCGCTTCGAGGCGGGCACCCCGCCGATCGCCGAGGCGGTCGCGCTCGGTGCGGCGGTGGACTACCTGACCGGCATCGGGATGCAGGCCATCCAGTGGCACGAGAAGGAGCTGACGGCGTACGCGCTGGACGCTCTCGGCTCGGTGCCGGACCTGCGGATCTTCGGTCCGACGGTGCCGGTGGGTCGGGGCGGGACCATCTCGTTCGCACTCGGTGACGTGCACCCGCACGACGTGGGTCAGGTGCTCGACTCGCTCGGCGTGCAGGTGCGGGTGGGCCACCACTGTGCCAAGCCGGTGTGCAGCCGGTTCGGCGTCCCGGCCATGACCCGGGCCTCGTTCTACCTCTACACCACCACCGAGGAGATCGACGCTCTGGTGGCCGGTCTGGAGCAGGTGCGGAAGGTGTTCGACTGATGCAGCTCGACCAGCTCTACCAGGAGATCATCCTGGACCACTACAAGCGCCCACACGGGCGCGGCCTGCGCGACGCCGACGACTCGGGTGACCGGGTCGCGGAGGCGCACCACGTCAACCCCACCTGCGGTGACGAGGTCACCGTCCGGGTGGCCACCGACGGCACGGTGCTGCACGACATCTCGTACGACGGGATG
Organism: Micromonospora trifolii; assembly: GCF_022229005.1. Lineage (GTDB taxonomy): Bacteria > Actinomycetota > Actinomycetes > Mycobacteriales > Micromonosporaceae > Micromonospora > Micromonospora trifolii. Next base: position 1,842 of record NZ_JAKKFD010000032.1, on the reverse strand, counting down.
GGCTGTTCGATCAGCCAGGCCTCGGCGAGCGTGCTGCACGAGTTGCTGCGTGGTCGCGGCGCCGGGGAAGCATTCGAGGTGCACGAGGCGTTCGTGGAGTTGATGTCCGGACGTGGCCAGGTCACGCCGGACGAGGACGTGCTCGGTGACGGGGTTGCTTTCGCGGGTGTGGCCCGTTACCCCGCCCGGGTCAAGTGCGCGCTGCTGCCGTGGATGGCGTTCAAGGACGCCGCGGCACGCGCCGGTGTGGGCGTGAGCCCGGAGGTGACGGCGTGAGCGAGCGTCTGCGAGCGAATCGTTGGTGCAGCGAGCGTCAGCGAGCGAATGACACTGTGGTGCCTTGTGGCATCACGAAGCGATGCGGAGGGACGGCATGAGCGAGAACACCGCTACTGAGGCGACGCCGGAGGCCGGTGACACCACAGTGGTGCCGCAGACCGACGCCGCGACCACCGAGGGCACCGGTGACGCCGCCGCTCCTGCGGGCGGCGTCAGCAAGGCCATGATCGCCGACATCGAGGAGGCGATGAAGGACGTCGTCGACCCGGAGCTCGGCATCAACGTTGTCGACCTCGGCCTCGTGTACGGCGTCCACGTCGACGACGAGAACGTCGCCACCCTGGACATGACGCTCACCTCGGCGGCCTGCCCGCTGACCGACGTCATCGAGGACCAGACCCGGCAGGCGCTGACCACCGGCCCCGGCGGCGGCCTGGTCAACGACATCCGGATCAACTGGGTGTGGCTCCCGCCGTGGGGCCCAGACAAGATCACTGACGAGGGCCGGGACCAGCTCCGCTCCCTCGGCTTCAACGTCTGACCCGATCCCACTTCGTCGAGCGCGGTACCCGTCCGGGTGCCGCGCTCGACGCGTTTCATGCCCACCCGAAAGTAGTGGAACGGATCGTTCCGGTCTGCTAAGCTGAGTCCATCGAACGGAGCGGAATATTCCGCTCCGATGCGAGTGGAGTAGCTCGCGGGAACCCGGCAGAGAGGGCAGGACGATGAGCGAGATCGCGGCGGGGCAGTGGCGGACCGTGCTCGACGAGGCGCACGCGGCGCTTCGAACGATCGTCGAGGGGGTTCCGGCCGACGCCTGGGAGCGACCCACCCCGTGCGAGCTGTGGAACGTCACCCAGGTACTGCAGCACGCGACCGGCGACCAGCTCGCCTTCGCGGCGGCGATCAGCGGCGGGCCGGGGCCGGCAGAGGACCCGTTCGCGCCCTCCGGTCGGATCGACGGTGACAAGATCGCCGGCCTGCGCGCCGCCCTCGACGCCTCCGCCCGGGCCTGGAACGGTGTCGCCGACGACGACCCGGCGGTGCCCACGCCGCTGCCCCAGGGCAAGCTGCCAGCCGAGGTCGGCGCCGTAGCGTGCGCCCTGGACGCGGCAGTTCACGCCTGGGACATCGCGGTGGCCACCGACCAGCCCTCCCCGCTCAGCGCCGACCTGGCCCGCCCCCTGCTGGTGGCGGCCCGGCAGATCGTCGAGCCGCTGCGGGCCTACGGCGCGTACGCCCCGGCGATCGACCCCGCCGCGGAGTCCGACGAGGTCGCCGTCCTGCTCTCCTACCTCGGTCGCGACCCCCGGTGGCCCGGAGTTCAGCTCTGACCGGTCGGCACACCCCCGAACAACCCAAGATCGTGCTCGATCACTGATGTAGTGGCCTCGGTGCGTCGCAGAGGCCACTACATCCTGGTTCGAGCACGATCTTGGCGCGGGGCGCGGGGCGCGGGGCGCGGGAGATCGGAAGGGTGCAGTGTAGGGGAAGAGGGGAGATCTGGGGGGGCGCCGGATCAGAAAGAAAAAAAAAATAGTAAGTTAGTGACTAAATCAGGCA
>NZ_JAKKFD010000031.1 GCF_022229005.1 Micromonospora trifolii | reverse complement strand
GGAACCCCAACCCGGGGCTATCCGTACCGTGTCCCCGTCGCTCTCGCGCCGGGCACTTTTACTACGTTACCTCACCGTCTTCGCCGTGTCAAACCGTGTGTCCCGGTCTGTCATGCTTCGTACGGGTCAGCGCCGGCGCACTCACGCAGCAGCGAACCGCTGCGTCAGGTCGTCGGATTCGGCAGACCGGCCGCTGCGGTTTCCCGCAGTCTCGCCCGGTTCCCTGCCGGTCGTGAACCTTACCCGGTCGGCTTCGCCGCACCAAATCCGCCTCGCGGCCGATCCGGCAAGCCCCGCCCGGACCGCGTCTTGCAGGAGCGAACCCCTGCTTGACCCGGTTGCCAGCTCGTTCCGGTGCTCTAGGACCTTCGTCCCGTTTGCCCCGTTCCGCGCTGACAGAGAGAAAGTTACGCGTCTGCGGGTTTGATCGTCAAATCCACGGGTAGCGGCGCGCGTCACATTCGCGCGTCCGACCGGTTTCCCCAGGTCAGAGCGTTCCGGCAACAGGAGGCTCGGCGACCCTCGGTAGTTGGGGGCGCCGACCGGCCCTCTCCGCAGGAGTGGCGGCGATCAGGACGGCTGCCGCCGCCGGGCGGCGAGCCAGGCCCGGACGCCGAGAACGCCGGCGGTGGTGCCGATCGCCAGGGACGCGGCGATCAGCAGCGCGTGCACCCACAGGAAGCTGGTGGCTGCGCCGTCGGCGACCGTGCCGGACGCCCAGGACCGCGGGTCCTGCCAGATGGCCACCGCGAACCTCGGCCAGATCACCCAGGTCCAGACGCCCACTCCGACCAGGAAGAGACTCCACCCTCGCGACAGCACCATGGCAGCCGAGTATGCCAGCGCATCTGCTCAGCGGGCCGGCGGCGGGAAGCGAACGCACTGCCACGCCTGGACAGGAGCCTGTTTCCGGCGTCAGCGGGATGGGCACTGCGAAGGGGGACAGCTGAGGACCGTCCCCTGGAGGTGCCCCATGCAACCCTCGATCTTCAACCCCTGGGCCTGGCGTGATCCATCCGCCCTGGCTGGCGGGTACACGCAGACCACCCCGTCGGTCACCCCTCCGGAGGGTCAGGGGGATGGGCACGACGGCCCGGATGCCCCCGGCCCGGGCACCCCCGTCGACCTGGTGGGTTATCAGGTGCAGGCGAGCGACGGGCGCATCGGCACCATCGACGAGACGAGCGACGAGGCGGACGCCGGGCACCTGGTGGTGGACACCGGGCCGTGGATCTTCGGCCAGAAGGTGTTGCTGCCGGCCGGAACTGTGGACCGGGTTGATCACCAGGAACGTGTCGTGCACGTAGACCGGACCCGCCAGCAGATCAAGGACGCCCCACCGTTCGATCAGGTTTCGGCCGACCAGGAGTACCGGGAACGTGTCGGCACCTACTACGCCGACAGCTACCTTCCCCCTCCCGGCGCCATCCCGCGGGTAATCTGAGGCCGTGGTCCGGACGGGCAACTGCGCAGCCGAGGCGGTCGATCTGGTCGACGGCCAGTTCCTCGGTGCCGTGCCCGAGACACCGACCAGCTCCGGCGATGGCCGCGAGCAACTTCTGAACGTCCTCCGTGCCGATGGTCTGCGGTTTCGCGCCGGCGCGCGATGGCGGGCGACTCGCTGAGTCGTTCCCGCTGACCGAGCAGGGCTGAGTTAGCCCTGCTCGGCGCGCGCCCACGCGTGACCCACCCTCGGATACGAGAGGCACCACCATGTCCGTCGCACGAATGCTCACCGGCGACCGGCCCACCGGCCGCCTGCACCTCGGCCACTACGTCGGCAGCATCGCCAACCGGGTACGGCTGCACCGGCGCTACGAGAGCTTCTTCATCATCGCCGACCTGCACATGCTCACCACCCGCAACCGCCGGGAGGACATCGACCAGGTCTCCGGCAACGCCCGGGAGATGGTGACCGACATTCTCGCCGCCGGCGTCGACCCGGACCGGGCCACCTTCTACCTCCAGTCGGCCATCCCCGAGGTCGGCGACCTCAACACCCTCCTCCAGAACCTGGTGACGGTGCCCCGGCTGGAACGGGTGCCATCACTCAAGGACATGGCCCGCGACGCCGGCAAGGAGGAGATGCCGTACGGGCTGCTGGGTTATCCGGTGCTCCAGGCCGCGGACATCCTCTGCGTCAAGGGGGATGTGGTTCCGGTCGGCCGGGACAACGCCGCACACGTCGAGGTCACCAGGGAGATAGCCCGGCGGTTCAACCACCTGTACGGCCCCGTCTTCCCGGTGCCCGAGTTGATCCCGGCTGACACGCCGAGCCTGGTGGGGACCGACGGCGCCGCCAAGATGAGCAAGAGCCGGGGCAACTCGATCGCGCTCTCCGACGACGCGGCGACGGTGCGGCGCAAGGTGCTCGGCATGTACACCGACCCGAACCGGGTGCGGGCCGACGTGCCGGGCACCGTGGAAGGCAACCCGGTCTTCGCGTACCACGAGGTTTTCAATCCGGACCACGACGAGGTGGCTGACCTTGCCCTGCGGTACCGGGCCGGGCGGGTGGGTGACGTGGAGGTCAAGGAACGGCTGATCGTCGCGCTGGAGGGGTTCCTGGCGCCGATCCGGCAGCGCCGGGCCGAGATCGAAGCCGACCGGGGCCTGGTCGACCGACTGATCGTCGAGGGCACGGAACGGACCCGTCAGGAGGTACGCCAGACGATGCTCGAGGTACGCCGCGCGATGGGGCTGACCGGCGCGTACCAGCGGGTGCGGCGGCGGGCTGAGCGGAGCCGACGCCGGACGGACGCCTCGACCTGAGGCCAGGGCGTCCGGTCGACGTGGCGCCGGGTCCGCTGCGACACCATCGGGGTCTCAGCGGATCCGGACGTCAGCCAGGTCCAGGGTGATCGGTGTCCAGGAGAGGTCCGGGGTGTTGTCCTCCTGGCGGAGGTGGATCCGGCGTCGCGTCGGCACGACCAGCCCGTCGACCTCGGTTGCTCCGCTGACGTAGTGCGCGACCCGGGAGGAGCCGTTGACCACCGGCTGGTAGTCCATGCGCCGGAGCAGCCCGCCGTCGTCGAAGTAGTACAGCTGGGTGTCGGTGTGGGTGTGCAGGCTCTCGGGGAACGTGACGCGCAGTACGCGCCACGACTCGCCGTCCTCCGTCCACGGCTCGACCTCGCGCGCCTCGACACCCGGCCAGGTGAACAGGAACGGCTCGACGAGGTAGTGCCAGGTGGCGTAGCCACGGAAGTAGGCCGCCTGGGCGAGCGACCACTGGCTCTCCCCGGTGTAGCCGGCAAAGCTGGCCCGGGGGTTCGTCAGCTCGTCGATCAGGCTGCCGTCGGCAGCGGTGACGGTGACCCGGTCGGTGTCAATGTCGTATTCGGTGACCTGGCCGGTGCCCTCCTGGACGTGGCGGATCCGTTCCCGGTGCAGGTCGGCCTCGACCAGTTCGGTGCTGTCGAAGTCGGGGCGGCCCTTGAACGCCCAGAACGGGCCGCCGTAGGTGAGCCGGGTGGTGAGGGTCGACGCGGTGTTCCAGCGGTCGAGGCCGCCGTGGCGCTCGATCACCTTGGCGAGCAGTGCATCCACGATGTGCTCCTAAGTTAGGACTAGATGGTCCGACGTTAGCACTGCTCGGTGGACGCCGACTACGATGGCGATGTGACTCAGCGGACTTACCAGGACGCCTGCGGGGCGGCGCGCACGATGGACATCGTCGGCGAGCGCTGGGCGCTGTTGATTGTCCGAGAGTTGGTGTTCGGCCCGAAGCGTTTCGGCGATCTGCGGGCCGGTCTGCCGAAGGCGAGCCAGAACGTGCTCAGCCAGCGGTTGCGGGAGCTGGAGCAGTCCGGCATCGTCCAGCGGGTGCAGCTCGGGCCGCCGGCCAGCGTGCACGCGTACGAGCTGACCGAGCGCGGTCAGCAACTGGAGCCGACACTGATCGCGCTGTCGCGCTGGGGCGCCGGCCTGCCCGCGGAGCCCGACGTCGAGATGAGCACTGACGCGTTCATGCTGTTACTGAAGGCCCTCTATCGGCCACCGACCGACGCGCCGGTGACCGCTCGACTCCGGTTGCAGGTGGGTGCCGACGCCTTCGAGGTGGGGGTGTCCCCGAGTGGGATCAGCGTGGTCCGTGGCCGGTCGGGCCCTGTCGACGTCACGGTCACCGGCACGGTCCGAGCACTGCGGGACCTGATGTTCGGCGGCACGCCGCTGCGGTCGGCGATCTCCGCAGGCGAGATTGAGGTGCACGGCGACACGACGGCGGCCGAGCGGTTCTTCCTGCTCTTCGGAGCGGCGCAGGGCGAGTGGACCGGATGAACCGCCGACCGATATAGCGCAGAATGCGAGAATGAGGAGGATTCTCGACATTGATCCGGTGCCGGCGGGAGCGGCGCACCGGACCACGATGTTCGAGATCTTCTTCGATCTGGTCTTCGTCTTCGCGCTCACCCGGGTCATCACGTTCATGGCGGGGTCGCCGAGCGCGCTCACCCTGGCCCAGGGGCTACTTCTGCTGCTCCTGCTGCTCTACTCCTGGGGCCCGTACACCTGGGTCGGAAACCTGGTCCGGCCGGACGTCGGCCTGGTCCGCGCGGCCACCCTGGTCGCGATGGCGGCGATCTTCGTGGCCGCGCTGGTGCTGCCGGACGCCTGGAAACAGAGCCCGGGGCTGCTCGACGCGCCGCTCACCCTCGCCCTGGCCTACGTGGTCGGCCGGGCCGTGCAGCTGGTGATCCTGTTCTGGGTGAGCGCGACGAACCCGCCACTGCGCTCGACGCTGCGCTTCTTCAGCGTGCCGGTGATCCTTGCGTGGCTCCCGCTGGTCGTCGGCGCGCTGCTCGGCGGCGCGGCCCAGACGGCGCTCTGGACGGCCGCGTTGCTTGTCGACATCGGCGGCGCGCGGATCGCGTCCGCCTTCCGGCCGTGGCAACTGCGCAGCGTGGACCACTTCACCGAGCGGTTCGGCCTGGTGCTCATCATCGCGCTGGGCGAGTCGTTGATCTCGGCCGGCGAAGGGCCACGGACGATGGCACCGGTCGGTGCGGCAGTGCTGGCCGCGCTGCTCGGCCTCACCAGCACGGTCTGCCTGTGGTGGCTCTACTTCGATCGGCTGGCCCCCGCCGCGCGGAGGGCAGTCAGCACTGTGCCGGGTGAGCGACGGGCCAGCGTGGCCGGCGACGCGTACGGCCTCGGGCACTCCCCGCTGATCATCGGCGCCATCTACGTAGCGCTCGGCATCGCGGAGGTGATCGCCCAGCTCACCGAGGAGTCCGCGCACCCCGGCCGGCTGGGTTGGGAGGCCGCCACAGCGCTCTACGGAGGCGCCGCCCTCTACCTGCTCAGCAGGTTGGTCTTCCGCCGGCTGACCGTTGGCGCGGTGTACCCGGCGCAGGTCCTCGCCGCGCTGCTGGCACTGGCCCTGCTGCCGATCGGCCGGTCCCTGCCGCCACTGGCGGCGCTCACAGTGCTGACCGCCTTCCTGATCGGGGTGACCTGGTTCGAGCGACGGATGGACCGACGCGACGATCGACCCGACACGGCACAGCCGGACCCCTCCTGAGCAACGCCATCCAAAAACCTGCCGCGCCGTGTCGATATCCCCGGCCCGCGATCGTCGTCATGCTGTACGGCGACTTGCCGCACCGAGAGGAGCCGAAACGTGAAGTACATGCTGCTGTTCATGAGCCCCATGGTTGACGGGGAGGTCGTCGACAACGGGTGCAGCTTCGAGGACTGGATCCGCTACGACCGGGAGATGAAGGACGCCGGGGTCTGGGTCTCCGGGCACCCCCTGCAGGACCTGACCACCTGCACCACTGTGCAGGTCGGCCCGGACGGCGAGCGCACGATCACCGACGGGCCGTTCGCCGAGACCCGAGAGCTGCTTGGCGGGTACGACGTCATCGACGTGCCGGACCTCGACGCCGCGCTGGACTGGGCGGCCCGCAGCCCCGGAGCCATCGGCACCGGATCGGTCCAGGTCCGTCCGATCTTCGAGATCGACATGCAGGGGTGACAGTGCCGGCCGAGGGGGCGGCCATCGGGTCGTCGGTGGAGGCGGTGTTCCGGGAGGAACGCGGCCGGCTGCTCGCCTCGCTCGTGCGCCGCTTCGGCGACCTCGACCTGGCCGAGGAGGTCACCTCCGAGGCCATCGAGGCGGCACTGATGCACTGGCCGACCGACGGCGTGCCGAGCCGGCCGGGCGCCTGGCTGCTCACCACGGCTCGGCGTCGGGCCGTGGACCGGCTGCGTCGCGACCGGGTGCTGGCGACCCGGCTCGCCGTACTGCAGGCGGAGGCCGAGCGGGCCGATCACGCGCCGCCCGCCGACGCGGACCGCGACCTGCCCGACGACCGGTTGGCGCTCTTCTTCACCTGTGCGCACCCGGCGCTGGCCGCGCAGGATCGCGGCGCGCTCACTCTGCGGTTCCTGGCCGGCCTCACCACCACCGAAGTCGCGCGGGCCTTCCTGGTGCCGCCGGCCACCATGGCCCAACGACTGGTCCGCGCCAAGCGGAAGATCCGCGACGCGCGCATCCCGTTCCGGGTGCCGGGCCCCGACGAGCTGCCCGGTCGCCTGCCCACCGTGCTTCAGGCCGTCTACTCGGTCTTCACCGAGGGGTACGCGGCCAGCTCCGGCCCGGACCTGCAACGGATCGACCTGGCCGAGGAGGCCATCCGGCTGGGCCGGATCCTGCGTCGGCTGCTGCCGGCCGAGCGGGAGGTCGCCGGGCTGCTCGGCCTGATGCTGCTGGTCCACGCCCGACGGGACGCGCGTACCGGGCCGGACGGTGCCATGATCCTTCTCGACGACCAGGATCGGGGGCGCTGGGACCGGCCCATGATCGAGGAGGGGCGCGGCCTGGTGGTGGTCGCGCTGACCGGCCGAGCGCCCGGCCCGTACGGCGTGCAGGCCGCCATCGCCGCACTGCACGACGAGGCCGCCGACGTGGCAAGCACCGACTGGCCGCAGGTGGTGGCCCTCTACGAGGTGCTGCTCGGCCTGGTGCCCTCACCGATCGTGGCGCTCAACCGGGCCGCCGCGGTCGCCATGCGGGACGGGCCGGCGGCCGGGCTCGCGCTGCTCGACGAGTTGGCCGACGAGCCTCGGCTGCGCGGCCACCACCCCTATCCGGCGGCGCGAGCCGACCTGCTGCGCCGCCTCGGCAGGTACGACGAGGCCGCAGCCGCGTACCGCAGCGCGTTGACGCTGGTCGGCACCGAGCCGGAGCGCGCGTACCTGCTCAGCCAGCTGAGAGCCGTCACGACCGAGTGAGCTGTACCCTTCCCGGGTGAGTCTGCCTCTGCCTCCCGGGCCGTTCGCCGCGTACCTGTTCGACTGCGACGGCACCATCGTCGACTCGATGCCGCTGCACTACCTGGCCTGGCAGCGGGCCCTTGAGGAGTGGGGCTGCGACTTCCCGGAGGACCTCTTCTACGCCTGGGGTGGGCGGCCCACCGCCGACATCATCGTCGCGCTGAACGAGCAGCAGGGTCTGGCCATGCCGGTGGCGGCCGTCGTCGAGCGCCGGGAGAGCTACTACCAGGAGTTGCTGCCGCAGCTCGCTGCCGTGCCCGACGTGCTGGCGCACATCCACGACGCGCACCGGCGGGTCCCGTTCGCCGTCGTCTCCGGCAGCACCCGCGCGTCGGTCACCGCCTCCCTGGACGCGCTCGGCCTGCTGGACCGGTTCGACGTGCTGGTCTGCGCCGACGACTACACCCGGGCCAAGCCCGACCCGGAGGCGTTCCTGCTCGCGGCGGAGCAGCTCGGCGTACCCCCGGAGTCCTGCCTGGTCTTCGAGGACACCGACCTGGGCATCCAGGCCGCGACGGCGGCCGGCATGGCTTCGGTACGCGTGCCGCAACAGCGCACGCCCTGACGTCTCAGAGGGTGGTTCGGAAGCCTATGTCCGATGTGGGCTTGTCGGTTCGTTAGAGGCCCTGTTGGTGGGGGTTTGAGCTTGGCTCGGAGCCCCTCGGTGTCCTTCGCGGTGGTGCCGGTGCCGAGGGCGGTGACCACGACCGCGATGATCAGCCCCAGGGCGTCCACCGCCGGTTACGACCATGTCATGGGCGCACTTTTCCTCTACATCGCATTACACGGCCCGGAAATACCGTCCGCGCCGACACTCGGGGGCTGACCAGCCAATACATGCTGGGTCCGGCGACGCGTAGCCCGGCGGTAACGGTGGGTTGTACGGTGCTGGCGGTGCCGGTGGCGGCGCTTCGCTGAACGGGTCACCTCCGGTAAGGGCGGCGATGGTGCGCCGAGAGTCGTCGAGTTCATCACGTGGCGGTGACAAGCAGGTAACGGCACGCGACGGGTGACGAGGGTGCTCGTTGCACCGGACGTGACCGTCACTCCCGCCGTCTCACCGGCCGCCACCCGCTGCGGGCTGCTCATCGTCGCCGCGATTACGCTCGCCGCGTTCGGCCCGTACCTGGCACCCGGCCTGCGTACCGAGCAGGTAGCCGTGTACGGGTCCGCTGCCATGCTGGGCGCGCTCGGTTTGTGGTTGCGCCCCCGGTTCACCGGCACCGCCGTGTGGGTGCTGGGGGCGCACCTCAGCCTCATCGGCGTCGCCATGATCGGGTTGGTGTTCCCCCCACCTAACTTCACCCTGCATGAGGCGGGGGACCTGGTCGCCGGGCTCGACAACCTGATCCTGCCCTTCGCGGTCGTTGCCGTGGTGGCGATGCTCGTGGGGGTGGGTGCGGACCCGGCGCGGATGCTCCGGGCAGTGTGCACGGTGACCGTCCTGGCGATGGCGCTAAACGCGATCATCGCGATCACGTCGGCGGCCGGTGTGGAGAACGACCTGTTGGCCCAGTTCCGGGGGTACGGCGAAGCGGAAAGCGTCGCCGACCGCGCCGAGCAACTGGGCCGTTACTCGGGCATCTTCAACCAGCCCGCCGAGGCCGGGGTGCTGTACTCGATGGCCGTCCTCGCCGCCCTGTACCTGTATCAACGGCACGTCGCGAAGCTCGCCGCCGTACTGCTTATCCTCACCGTCGGCGGCGTCCTGTCCGTGTCGAAAATCTTCCTCCTGGCTGGTGTTCCGGTCGGGATCGCCTACGCCCTACTCGCGCACGGTCGAGGCCGGCGGATGGTAGCCCTCGGTGCGGCATCTGCCGGAGCCTGGTTCGCCGCAGATATATACCTCGATCAGTGGCGCGGGCAACGGTTCGCCCAGCGGCTGATCCCGGGCAGCGGCGGGGGCGACCAGCTCGACACGTACACCGCCGGCCGTGTCGGCGGCGACTCCACCCTGCAGCAGGCCGTCGACCTGGTGATGTCGCTGTCCCCCGCCTCCGGCATGGGGCCAGCGGGGCTGCGGGTCGCCTACGACAACGGCTGGGTCGAAGCGTTGATCGTCGCCGGCATTGTCGGCGTCATCCTGCACACCGCCGTCCTCGCCAGCCTGACCGTCGGATGGTGGCGGGCACGCAGTCACCGCCCCGAATCACCATTCACCGGCGCGCTGCTCCTGCTGCTCATCGGTGCCTCAACCGGGCTGCCTGCCCTCACCGCGAACCGGTGCGCGACGGTAGTGTGGCTCCTGCTCACCCTCCTGCTACTCGCAAGGACCGACGGCCGGGTCGGCACATGGTGGCAGAACCCCAGCCAAGGGCAACACCGCCGGCTGGCGCTCGCCCCAACCCTGGTACGCGCAGACAGGTAGACCCTTACGCCGCTGGAGGGGAGGCGCGATGACGATCCCCGCAGGCGGTGATCGTCGAACCGGTGTGACCGCTCGCCCAGTCCGTAGCTGCGTTGCGTTGCGGGCGGCGGCGATCGTCCGTTCGTACCCGCGCGACGACGGGGACCTCTAGCCCCGCGCTGCTGCCCTCGACGCCTGCACAAATCGCGGAGCACTCCGGTGTAAAACAGGACGCCTGACGCGCCTTGACCTGCGAGACCGGGGAGCCGCAGGTAGGTCGGTGCAGTTGAGGGACGTTCAGTGCGACGTGGCAGACCGCATAGAGTGGTAGACGGTCAAGTACGGCCGACAGTCGCCTGATCCGTGGCACGAGCAGAGCTGGCCGTCTGCTCCGGCATCTTATGCGGCGGTACGCGTAGAAGCCGACGAATCGCCAGGTGAAGTGCTGGACGGACCCTGTCCTCCACCTTCGCGCTGATTAGCCAGGAAGCGCCGCACATCGCGGCGATCACTAGCGGCAGCGCCAGCCAGGGATGGACTGCAGGGAGCAAGGCGTTCATGGCAACAACACCTAGAGTGAAGTGGATCAGATAGAGCGGGTATGTCATCGCGCCTAGTTCGGACAGCCATGGCCACCGCATCCAGCGCAACCCACCGGTCGCTGCGAGGATCATAACGACGAAGATCGCCAGGATGACCAGGGCAGCAACGACAAGGGCCGGCGCCAGCCCGTCCGCACCCAACTCTTCGATCCGACTGTCCGCCTCCTTTACGGCGTTCGCATAGCACCCCGACAGCAGGAGGCCCAGTCGCGCAGTGAAGCCGAAGCGGCGCACCATGTATAGGGCCATGCCAGCGATGAAGTAGTGGCTGAACTGGGGCTGGACAATTAGCGCCAACGCGGCATGGGCGGCCGGCGGAACAGGAAAAGCCTCTAGCGCCACGCTGGCGGTGAGCCAGCCCCAAAGCAGCCAGTGGGTACGACGCTCGGTGATCCCCAACAGCGAGAAGGCGAACAGGATGAGGTAGAACCGCCACTCGGACCACAACGTCCAGTACACGCTTTCGACGTACTCGATGTTGGCGAGCTGGGGAAACATTGACAAGTTCGCCGCGTACTGCGCCGCGGTGACGTCGTTCCGGCCCTGCGGTCCCACAATGGCGACCATCGCCGCCGTGAGAGTGACGGCCACCCAGAAGGCGGGATACAGCCGAGAGATCCGCGACGCTACGAACTCGCGCGTGATGCGTCCCCACGCGCTCATGAGCACGACCATGCCGCTGATAAGGAAGAACAGTTCGACGCCAAGGTAACCGTACTGAGTGACCGCGCCGAGCGACGGCGCGAAGTCATATTCAAGTTGGCCCTGACTGAAGGTGTAGTGGAGAAGGACGACCATCAGGGCGGCGGCGAACCGGAGTAGATCCACCTCGAATAGGCGGTGCTGCTCTCGCAGCGGCCTTGCAGTCAGCGTCATGTGCATGCTCCAGATCGGCCAGACCGAGTACCGACCGCCGCCACCGTGGCCCGGATACGCCCCACGACGAGCTTCAGGTCGATGTAATTGAGGTCGGCGTCCGACTGTCGTGGCTGGATGTTAATCTGGTTGATACGTCCGGTTTTGAAACTGGACGATCTTCTTTTGATTCCGTGCACCGTGTTGCCCTTGTCGAGCAGGAGTTCTGACAGGTAGCTGACACCCTGCCCGGCGACCTCGAAAATGAGTAACAATCGCGACATGCGTCCCTCTCGAGGTGGCGACCCTGAGGCGTGACCTGCACGCGGTGGCCCGGACATCCGGCACACCTGAAACGATCCGGGTTGATGCGCCAATTCCTTATACCAGATTCTCGGCGCAACTCCATCGCCTTCACATTTCCCGCAAGCTGCTTCCTGAGCAAAATCAAGAAATCGTCACTGAAATATGTCTCATTCGTTGTCCCAAACGCCCGCCCACTGCCCGCAGGTCCTAAAAGAGCGTTTCGCATTTCTGTCAGTCAGGCCTGTTGAAGGTATGGCGCGGGTGGCGGGTGGCGGGTCCGTTCGGGTGCACACCCCGACGGTGACCAAGGCGTGGGTGGACGCCGGCTTCAAAGACGACGTGCAGATCCACGGCGCGGTGAACGGCATCGACGTCGAACAGGTCAAACGCTCCGACACCACGGCCGTGTTCGTGCCGATCGCCCGCCGGTGGGTGGTGGAGCAGACCAACGGCACCCTGATGCTGCACCGCCGCCTGGTCCGCGAGTACGAGAGCCGACCCGCCTGCGCGGTGTCACGCACCTGGTGGGCGTCCACGGCTAATTTGGTCCGCCGGCTGACCGGCACCACCACCGTGTCCTGGCACGACCCAGGCCACCAGCGGTGCCCCAGCCGCCGCTGCTGACCCTGCTCACCGAACGCGAACCCGCCGCCGGCCTCGCCGTCGAGCGGCTCCGCGAGCAGATCACCACCCTCACCGACCAGCTCACCGCAGCCGAGACCGAGGTGGCCGAACTGGCCATCACTCGCAAGACGCTACTGAGCCTGGGCGGCCGCCTCGACGCGGCCGCACCTACTGACCCGACCGTCGCCAGCACGGCCTACCAGCAGATCCTCGCCGTGTTCCAGGGCGCCACCGCACCGATGCGCGCCAAGGACATCTGCCGCGCCCTCGGCACCGGCACCACCGCGAAGGACACCGAGGGGCTCCGAGCCAAGCTCAAACGCCTCGTCGCCCGCCAGATCCTCACCGAACCCGAGGCCGGCCTGTTCACCCTCGCCACTGCGACCGTCGTCCACGGAACCCCCACCAACAGGGCCTCTAACGAACCGACAAGCCCACATCGGACATAGGCTTCCGAACCACCCTCTCAGGCCACAGTCAGCAGGAGCTTGCCGGAGTAGGACGTCTGTAGGCGCTGGTGCGCATCCCGCACCTTGCCCAGTGGGAACTTCTGCGCGACGTGCACCACGAACGGCCCGGCCTCGATGAGCTCGTTGAGGCGCTGCAACTGTCGAGGGCTCGATTCGCCGTCGTACGCGCGGACCATGACGCCCGGCCGCTCCTGCGGCTCCGGCTGCACGCCGTGGGCGAACGCGACCACCCCGCCCTCGGCCAGCGCCTCGGTGAGCCGGTCCAGCGTGGCGCCGCCGGCCATCGCCAGGATGGCGTTCACCCCGCCCGGCGCCGCGTCCCGGATCCGGGCCAGCACGTCGGTCATCTCCCCGTGGCCGTCGAGGGACACGTCGGCGCCGAGCCGGGTCACCAGCGCGACACCGTCCGCCCCGGACGCCACGGCGATCACGTTCAACCCCTGCCGCTTCGCCAACTGCACGGCCAGGTGACCCTGGCCGCCGCTAGCACCGAAGATCAGCAACCAGGCGCCGGCCGACAGGCTGATCGCGTCGAGCCCGGCCAGCGCGGTCAGCGCATCGGTGGGCATGGCACCGGCGTGCTCGGGGGGCACACCGTCGGGCACCTTCGCCGCGTACTCCGCCTTGACCGACGCGTACTCGGCGTAGAAGCCGCCCTTCGGCCGAGCGGTGGCGGAGACGTAGACCAGGTCTCCCACGGCCAGGCTGGTCACCTTGCCGCCGGCCGCGATGACGGTTCCGGCGCCGTCGGAGCCGGGCACGATCGGGAGCGCCGAGCCCTCCGGCACCAGCACGCCCTGCCGCTCGTACGCGTCCCACACCCCGACACCGGCGCTCAGGACCTTGATCAGCACCTCGTCGTCGGCGACCTGCGGGATCGGCAGCTTCCGCAGGGTGATCACCTCCGGCCCGCCGAACTCGTCGAAGGCCGCGGCCTGCATCCGCTCTGGCACATCCCCGTCAACCATGTGGATTCCCTCTCCGTGCCGGCGTCACCGTCGCAGCATGCCGGCTCGGGAACAGGCGTGGCCCGGAGCGGAGCGTCGTTCACCCACAAGGACGAACGCACGCGCTCGGTGGGCCTCGCCGGGCGTAGCCGGGGCGGGCACGGGAATGTCCGCGTACCCGCCGGGCGCGAGCGCGGGTGCGTTCGACGTCGAGGACCGGGCGCGTCGCGCTGACCGCAGGACCGACGGAAGGGGCATCGTGCACGCTCCGTCGACGCGGGCCACGGCCTGGCTCCTGGTGGGGCTGGCCACGGCCTCCGGCTGCATCGACGTGATCTGTCTGACGAAGCTCAACGGCTACTTCGCCAGCGTGATCACCGGCAACCTCGTGCACTTCGGCCACGCGCTCGCCACTGCCGACACCCGGTCGCTCTCGGGTGCGGTGGTGGCGGTTGGCGGGTACGCGGTGGGCGTGGCCGCTGCCACTGTGCCGTTGCGCCACACCCCGCCGGGTTGGAACCGCCGTACCGCTGTGGTGACATCGGCCGAGGCGGTGCTGCTGCTCGGCTTCACAGTGGGCTGGCTGGCCTGCTCGGCACGTCCCGGGTACGGCTTCGGGCTCGTGCTGCTGGCGATGGCGGCCGTGTCGAGCGGCATCCAGAGCGTGATCACCGTGGCCGCCGGAGTGCGGGGTGCGTCGACCACCTACCTGACCGGCTCGCTGACCGAGTTGGTCCGGCGTCGCGTCGTCGACCCGCACCGGTTCGCCGACGTGGGTGGCATCGGCCGGCTGGCGGGGCTGGTGGTCGGCGCCGTACTCGGCACCGTGGTGCTGCGTACGGCCCCGACCTGGGCATCCGTGCCGGCGGCGGTGCTGGTGGTCGCCGTCATCGCGTTCGCGATCGGTTTGACCCAGCGGGCGAGAACCGCCGCCGGCCGAAGCCAGCCGAGTTGACCGGAGCCGCGATCAGGAGGTCAGCGGCTCCGGGCCACGAAGCGCCTGCTCGACGGCGTTGCGGACGCGGGCGTCCTCGCGCGCCTTGCGCTGTGCCCGGTTGCGGCGTCGGAACAGGTACGCCCCGACGAGCACGGCGATCAGCACGACGAGCACCAGCACCAGCATCCAGGGCAGGGCCCAGCCGTGCGCGGTGACCTGGACCGGCTTGAGCGCTGTGGTGGAGCCCGAGGCGTCGGTGAGCAGGGGTGTCACTGTCGCGGTCGCGGCCAGCGAGATGGCGGGAGCCACCCCGTGTACGGGGACCGACACGTCCCAGCTCTCACCCGGGAGCAGTTCCGGCGGCGCGGCCACGTCCTCAGCCCGCGCCCGCAGCAGGCCGAACGGGCCCGAGACGCTCACCGCCTGCTTACCGGACAGGGCCGCGTTGCCGACGTTGTGGACCTTGTAGGTGATGGTGGCGTCACCCTTGCTGAACGGGTTGGTCGGTCCGGCGTACGTGACGTGGAGGTTCTCGATCGCGAGGTTCGGCTTCAGCTCACCGCCCACCCGCAACTTGATCCGGATGCCGAGGCGCCGGTCGACGTTGATCCCCTCAGCCTGGTCGGCCTGGGTCAGCGTGGTGAGGATGCCACCGACGTAGTCCCCGGGCGTGGCGTTCTCCGGAACACCGACAGTGAAGGGGACCTGGGCGGTCTTTCCGGGCTGGATCACCACGCTGCCGGCGTTCGGCTTCACCCAGGCGCCGATCGCGATGGACTTCTTGTCCCTGGTGAGCAGGTCGAGCTGGCCGGCGTCGGTGGTGAAGCCGTCGGCCGCGTACACGGAGAGGGTCAGCGGCGCCGGGCCGCGGTTGGCAACGACCATGGCGTCCTCGACGGCACCGCCCGGGTTGACGTTGTAGCTGTAGCTGGACCGGGCCTCGCCGTAGCCGTTGGAGGCCGTCCGGACCGTCCAGGCGACGTTGCCGTCCGCAGCCAGGGCGGGACCGGCACCGACACCGGCGGCCGCGACGACGGCGAGCAGGGAGAGCGCGATGGTACGGAGGGCTGTCTTCCAGCGAGTTACGGACGGTTGCATCTCAAGTCCTTGTGGTGATCTTGGTAGTGGGTGAACCGGTGGCGGGGTAGGCCCCGAAGGTGCCTACCCCGCCGAGTGGAACAGCCCGGTCAGCTGCTCAGTGCGGTGATCGTGAGGGTGGTGCGGTAGCTGCCCTTCGCGATGCTGTCCGGGATCTTCAGGTCCAGGTCAGCGCCGAGCTTGGCGCCGCCACGCGGGTGACCCTGCGCGGCCGCGGCGAGCGCGCTGGAGACCGAGAGGCCCTTGCCCTGGTCGTCGAGGGACGACAGGACCGGGGCACCGGCCTCGGCGCCCGCGCCGGCGTCGAGCACGTACGGGTTCCAACCGAGGTAGGAGCCGGAGAACTTCTTGTCGGAGTCGGAGAAGTCACCGACGTTGGCCGAGATCGACCACGGGGCGAGCGTCCGGCGGCTGTCCGACACGAGGATCGGGTTGATCTTGCCGTTGGCCTGGAAGGAGGTGCCGTTGCGCTCCTGCGCGGTACCCAGGTCGACCAGACCGTTGTAGCCGTCGATCGTCCAGCCGAACTCGCCCGGAGCCGGGTTCGGCACGTTGACCTGGATCGCCTGGCCGTCACCGTGGAACGGGTGCACCGTCACGTTGTCGACGATCGAGCCGACCGGCTGACCGTCCGGGGTGTTGACGCAGGACAGGCCCTTCTCGACGGCCGCGTTCGGCACCGCGCAGGTGCCGCTGCGAACGTTCGCGAGAACCAGCTTGTCGCCACGAACCTGCACCTTGACGTAGCTGCGCACGTGCTCCTGGTTCTGCACGGAGTTGTACCAGTACTTGTTCGCGTCCAGCGGATCCGGGCCGTTGCCACGGATGCCGGTGCCGGTGGCGTCCGGCTTCTTGATGTCGTAGTACTTCGAGCCGGAGGCCGAGTTGGCCGTCACGTAGATGACGCCACCCGGGCCGGGGAACACGTCGGCAGCACCCGGCTTCTCCGCCGGGTTCTCCTTCTGGCCGTTCTTGATGGAGTAGCTGCGCGAGTAGCTGTGGTCGTGGCCCTGGAGCACCATGTCGACGCCGAGGTTGGAGAACGCGGTGGTGAAGTCTTCCCGCCGCTGCTTGTTGTCGGTGTCGGTCGCGTGAGTGGCCGGCGAGTAGATGGAGTGGTGGTAGACCAGCACCTTCCACTTGGCCTCGGAGCCGTGCTTGTTGATGACGTCGGTGACGTACGCGACGTGCGCCGCGTCGCCGCCGGCGGAGCCGTCCGCCGGGTTGACGTAGCTGTTGCTGTTCAGGTCGATGAACAGCACATCCTTGTGGATGAACCAGTAGTCGCCGCCGGACCGGGTCGCCTGGTCCCCGTTGTAGTACGCAGACGAGCGGTCGGTGTTCGGGGTGAAGTGGTGCTGCTCGTAGGACTTGCCGCCGACGTCGTGGTTACCGATGGTGGCGACGAGGGGGATCTGACGCAGCTGGTCGGGGGCCAGGAACGAGGTCCACTGACCCTCGTCGTTGGCGCTCTCGACGTGGTCGCCGGCTGAGACCAGCAGCTCGGCGTTCGGGTTCGCCGCGGTGGCGACCTTCAGGGTGTCCTCCCAGCCGGCCTGGTCCTTCAGCCGGTCACCGGAGGAGCCGATCTGCGGGTCGCCGAAGAACAGGAAGTCGTAGTCGCCCTCGAAGTCCTGCGTCTTGAAGGCGTACGCCGGGGACCAGCTGCCCTCGGCGCCGACCCGGTACGAGTACGCCGTCTTCTCACGCAGGTTGCTGATCGTGGCGTGCCGGTTGAAGCCGGTGGTGGAGGTGTTCGCCGCACCGACGGCGTCGAAGCTGACCGCGCCGGCCGGGAACTCGCCGTTGACGATCTCGGCGGTCGGGGCGAGCTGGATCTTCTGCGCGGTGTCGGCGGAGGAGTACCAGCTCACGATGCGCTGGGTCTCGTTGGCGCCGACGCCGAGGACCACACCGGTGATCGTGGTGGACTCGGCAGCGCTCGCGGTGGCCATCAGGCCACTACCGAGGGCCGCGCCCAAACCGAGGAACCCGGCTGCGACCCCGGCGACCAGGCGCCGCCGCACGAGCGCGGTGGCCCGTGTCGAGGTGCTCAATGTCATCGACATTGTTCCCTTTTCAAATAGAGAAATGGATTGTGCCTTCACCCGACGCTGGGGAAGCAATTCCACGCTTTCGCCGCCCGATGAACCGACCATGAACGTGATCTTGCGAAAGACTGCACTTCACGAACTACTTAGCCCTACTCATGATCCAGAAATGCGCTGCACAAACCAGATCAACCCCATAATGGACACGCCCGCAGAAACAGCCCCGGTCGCCCAGAGGCCAGCTTTCGGCGCACGGCGGCGCAGCACGAACAGCAGCGGGAAGACGACAGCGATAATCGTCAACTGAACGACCTCGATGCCGACGTTGAACACCAGCAGCGACCACAGCAGGGTCCACGACCACGCCTCGTCGATACCCAGGGCGCCCGCGAAGCCCAGGCCGTGCACGAGGCCGAAGCAGAACACCACGCCGAGGCGGATCCAGCCGGCCCGATCCAGGCTGAAGTGACCGCGCCCGGCCGTCTCCAGATCGGCCGCGTGCTCACCACGCCGCCAGATCCCCCACAGGTGCCAACCGGCGACGACGGCGATCGACAACGCGATGATCGGCTCCACGATCACCCCCGGCACCTCGACCAGGCCGAGTGCGGCGAGCATGAACGTCACCGAGTGCGCCAGGGTGAAACTGGTGGCCGCGAGCACGATCTCCCGGAGCCGCCGCGACCCGGCGATGAGCGCCAGCAGGAACAGGATGTGGTCGATCCCGGTCAGCAGATGCTCGGCGCCCAGGAGGAAGAACTCGCCGAACCGCTGGTACCAGGCCTGCGCGGTCGAGAAGGACGGGTTGGCGGAGTCGAGCGCCGCACTGCCCGAACGGCCGTCGATCTCGTAGGTGACGATCGTCTTCGTGCCCTTGACGTAGCCCTCGCCATCCGGGAAGAGGCCGCTGCGCACCACGTGCTCGTCGACCGGCTCCGGGCAGGTCCAGTCGAGCAGCAGGTCCGCGTACGGCACGCCCTCACGCTCGCCGATCGTCGCGTCGCCCACCTGGGTCGGCCGGCAGGCCGCACCCTGGGAACTCACCGAGAACCGGTCGGAGACGTACCCGAGGACCGCCGACGCGTGACTCTTCAGTGCGGCGGCCTGGGCGGCGGTGTCGCCCGCCTCGAACGCGGCGGTTCCCGCCTGGAAGAGCGGGTCGTCGTGGCCGGCATCCGCGGCGGACACGACGAGGAGGTCGTATTCGAGCTCCACCCCGGTCCGAATGTGACCCTCATCTCCCGCTGCAATTTTGGCGTAAACAGTCGACGAGAAGCCGTGCGCGGACGCCGGTTCGGCGCCCAGAAACGGAACCACCGCTGCGGCGAAACCGACAGCGGCGACGATAACGGTACGGCGGATGCGGCCTAACATTCGACTCCCTCGGTTGGCCAGTGCACGTTGCATGTCGTGGGTGAACACCAACCCGCGCACCGACGAACCGCCGGAGAACAACTTCCCCGAACGACCGCCCACCGATTACCGGTGACCGGAATTGAGATAGGAATACGAAGAAGTACGCGCACTTTCCGCCACCACCCGGAGGACGATCACCTTGCGCCCCCCGCTTCGGGCCGTTGCCATGCTGGCCGCGACCGCCGCGCTGGTCACCGCCTGCAACTCCAGCGACGACTGGTCCGAGCCACGTCCGGCGCCCAGCGCCATCGGCACTCTCGGCCCGGGGTTCGTCGACCCCTCCACGAAGCCCGCTCCGGAGGCGACGATCACCCCGCAGCCCGGCTCGTGGGCCGACGTCCACCCGCCGAAGGACTACCGGGTCGTCCTGCTGACCAGCGGTACCGACAACCCGACCAAGGCCGTTGTGACTGCGGTGAAGGAGTGGGCCGACGACGAGCACGTCGACCTGAGGACGATCGTCGTCGGCAATGCGCACGACAGCGTTCCCAACATCGCCAAGGCGATGGAGATGGGCCCGGACCTGATCGTCAGCGCGGGCAACGACCTCATCGACGGGCTCGCGCTGGTCACCCCGAACCACCTGGACGAGAAGTTCCTCGTGGTAGGCGCGGAACTCGCCGAGCCCACCCACAACGTCACAGCTGTCGACTGGGACGGCGCGTCGTTCCGTGGCGAGGGACTCGGCATGTCCTCGACGTACGACCCGAACTCGTTCACCGCCGATCGCTGTGCGGCAGCCATCCGGGCGGGCGTGGCCGCGGTCCTCAACGACCTGACCGGGCTCGTGGTCTGGCTCTGACGCTCGGGCTCCGGCTGGAGCCGCGCGACCCGGCGCGGAGGCGATGCCCCCTCCGCACCGGGCCTGCGGGTCACCCGGCGGAACAGGTGGGAGTCATCCCCGCACCGGTGCCGCTGCCCTGGTAACCGAACTCGGTCGACTGCCCGGCCGCGATGGCGCCGTTGTAGGCGACATTGGTGAACTGAACGGTCCCGGTGCTGCCGCTCCGGTTGGCGCTCCAGACGCTGGTGATGCTGGCACCCGACGGCAGAGTCATGGCGACCGTCCAACCGTTGACCGGCGCGGTGCCTGCGGTCACCCGCACCGTGGCGACGAAACCGCCCGTCCACTGGTTGACCGACACCGTCGCCACACAGCCACCACCGGCCGGAGGCGGGGTGGTCGGAGGGGGCGTGGTCGGAGGCGGCGTGGTCGGAGGCGGCGTGGTCGGAGGGGGCGTGGTCGGAGGGGGCGTGGTCGGAGGGGGCGTGGTCGGGGGCGGGGTGGTCGGCGGCGGGGTGGTCGGGCCGTCAGCCAGGACCGGTGTCGGCCAGTCCCGCCAGTCGGCCAACCGGCCGAGCGCCTTGCTGGAAATTCGGATCACACCCGGCTCGTTGCCCGTCCTCAGCAGGAACTTGCGGATGTTGTTCTGCAACGGGGTACGCCACTCCGAGCGGTTGGCGCAGTGGCTGCCGTCCTGCACGTCGGACCAGTAGGTGATGTTGTCACCGGCGCCGAGCGCCTTGTAGACCTCCGCGCCGCCCAGGGCCGCGACGCTCGCCGACCGGGGGCCGAGGTTGGCGATGTGCGGGTTGTCCATGATGAACAGTCCGCGCGGTGCCACCATCGCGACCATCTCGTGGGTGTCCACCGGGAGCCGGTTGGGGCTACCGGTGAAGGAGCCGAACGCGTCACCCAGCCAGGGTTGCTCCCCGTACGCGCTGCTCAGGCTCTGCGCGCCCTCACCTGGGATGCCCCGGAAGATGGGAACGCCCGCGCTGCCCGATTCGATCGGCATGGTCAGGGCGATGCGCTGGTCGAACACCCCGATCGCGAAGGCGCCCTTGCCGTAACGGGAGCAACCGGTGACGCCCATCGCGTCCGCCTTGAGGATCCTGCCGTCGGACTGCTCGATGACGTCGATGATCCGGCTGACGCCCCAGCCCCAGGCGGCGAGGAGTCCGGTGCTGCTCGATGAGCCGTAGATGCTGTAGAACGCGCCCTGTTTGTTGTTCCGGGGGGTGCCCTCGCGGCCGACCGCCAACGGGTCGTAACTGATCACGGCAGCGCCGGCGGCCTTGATGGTGGCCGTGTCGGCGCCGAACCCGCCGACGACCACGACGGCGGGGAAGGGACCGGTGCCGCTGGGCAACTCGACCCGCGCCGAGAAGCTGGAACTCCTGCCGTTGTGTGCCACGTTGACGGTGACGGTGCTGTTGGACACCGTCCCCGTGACCGTCGCGGGCTTGGCCGGCTTGTCGCCGAAGACGAACTTCTCGGCAAGCTCCCTGATCTCCGCCCGGCGGCAGCGCCAGTCGGACCTGGTGGTGATGGTCGCCCCGTTCAGCTTCTTGAAGGGGTCGGGAAGCTTGGCGTTTGTGGGCAGCGAGCCAAGGTCAGGCAGACCGGACACCGCGCAGTCGGCGCCCTCGTCCTCCACTGCCGCAGCCAGCGGGCCTACTGCGGCCTGAGCGTTCGTCGTTCGGGTTACTACCGATACCGATCCGGCGACCGTGAGCGCTGCCAGCGCCAGCACGACGACCAGGAACCGGGTTCTGGGACGGCCCGAGGGGATGGTCACCAGAGGTCTCCTTCCGAGTTGGTGATCATAGGAAGGGACGAAGCGAGATCAGTGATCACGATTGCCAGCCACGTCAAGCCTGAGTCGACTCATTCGAGAGTGTCAATGTTTTTCCGAAAGTTTCGGCCCCCGAGGGTGGCGGGCACTCCCGCGCTTGCAGTGTTGACCGCGGACGGCGAAGCCACGGGGGTGCCGTCGACGGCCCAGCCAGGCTGGCCAAACCGCCGATGCTGATGGTGAGCCAAGCCGATGTCGTGTCGGAAACATTTCGACGTCCTTCGATCAACAGCGATGGCCAGCGGTCCGGCAGACCGAGGCCTGCGGCCTGGCCAGAGCGATCCGACGCCCGTTACCGGGGGCGCCGAACCGCGAGGAGGGGGACGGAAATTCTGATGATCAACAGTTAGAGTGCGGCCAATACCCCCCCCAACGGAGATGACGTGAACCGCATACCGTCAAAATTCTCGCGCCTCGCCGCGGCGACAGCGCTGCTGGCAACGGCCACCCTCTTCAGCGCCCCACACACGGCGGCTGCCGCCGAGGCGCTGCCCGAGCTGTTCGTCTCGTTCCGCAATGAACCCGTTGCTGAGATCGACCACAACGGCAGAACCGTCGGCATGTACGTCTACAACCACGGCGAGGCCCCGGCGACGGCGGTGACCGTCACCCTGGACCTGAGCAAGGTCTCCGACAGGGTCACCGCGTCCGTGCCGGATCGCAGCGACTGCAAGCTCGCCGACACCACTGTCACCTGCAACGTCGGAGCGCTCAACGCCGGCCGGTTCGAGTCCATCTACCCCCTGACGCTGGCCAGCCGCCCAGGTGCCGCCCCCGGCGACGCCGGCTCGGTCACCGTCACCATCGACGGCGCCGAAGACGACATGGCACCGGGCAACGACACCACCTCGTTCCCGGTCACTGTGGTCCCGTCCGGCCCCGATCTGGTCGCCGCCGCACAGGACCTGAACGACGAGAAGACGCCGGTCGGCCCGGGTGACACCGTCCCGCTGTATGCGGGCGTCGGCAACGAGGGCGACGCCGCCGCCGAGAACTTCACCGTAACGGTCGGTGTTCCCACCGGCGCCACGTTCGCCGAGCGGTACAGCGACTGCACCTACACCGACTACCACCCGGACGACATCGGCAAGCCTTACGTGTACGGGCCCAACGAGGTCACCTGCGCGGTCCCGACGAGCCTCGCGCCCGGCGACGGTCTGCTCTTCTTCGACGACGAGACCGGGACGTCGCTCTTCAACATCAACTTTGGCCGCAACATGGACGGCCCGAGTAAGAACTACGGTGGGGTGCATGTCGCCCTCGCCGGGCAGGAGCGCTCGGCCAAGGGCAGCACCCGCACCAAGGGCACCGGGCCGTCGTTCGCCGAGGCTGTTCGCAAGCTCGCCGCGAAGGGCGCGAAGGGTGACCTCACGCGGCAGCGCGCGGCGCAGGGCGAGCTCGACGAGTCCGACAACCACGTGTTGTTCGGGTTCTGGACCAAGCCGAACACCCTCGACATCTCGGTGACCGCGCCGGCGGTCAAGGGTGCCGTCGGTCAGACGGTCAGCGTCGTCTACGAGGTCGTCAACAACGGTCCCGCCGACGGCCGCGGCCCGACAGTGATCATCACGGCGCCGACCGGAACGGCCCTGGTGCCCAACGTGTGGTGCTGGTCCGACGTCCCCGGGCTGGAATCGCCCAAGCTCGATTGCAACTTCGCGGGCGACTTCGCGGCCACGGCATCCGGTTGGGGCCGCATCAGGTCGACCGTCGAGGTGAAGATCAAGTCCACTCCGGGCACCGACGGCACGATCGTGGCCGGCAGCGACACCTCGGCGTCCGAGTCAAAGCCGGAGAACAACACCGCCCGGATCGTCATCACCAGCGCCACTGCTGGCGGCGGCACTGGCGGCGGTGACGACGAGGGCGGCTCGGGTGGCGGCCTGCCCATCACCGGCGCACCGGCCGCCATGCTCGCCAGCGCCGGTGCGGCAGTGCTTCTGCTCGGCGCCGCGCTGCTCGTGCTGTTCCGCCGTCGACGCGTGGTGTTGCAGATCCCGCGCGACTGATTCAGCAACGGGTGACAGCGGGGGTGGGCCGACGCCGGCCCACCCCCGCTGTGTCACCGGTGTCGAGGCCGCTCACCTCGGCCCGCGGTCCAGGAACTCGTACGTGGTGGTCAGGCCCTCGGGCAGGTCGGGGACGAGGGCGTTGGTGCCGTCGACCACCTGGACGTAACGCTTGCCCTGGAAGATCGAGTAGCTGCCGTCAGGAACCTGATCGATCCGGAAGAGCTGCGTCGAGGCGGCGGCATCACACGCCCGGCCGCGTACGCTGCCCGGCGCGGTGTCGTGCACGACTGTCATGCAGATCGCGTTGGCGCCGGATGCCAGGAGGATCCGGTACCTGTCGCCCTCGGGGCGCAGCACCCACAGCGCGCGGTCGTCGATGCCCTGTTCGGTGGTGGCCCGCACCTGATCGCCGTCGCTGTCGATCGCCAACGTGGCCCCGCGCATACCGGGCAGCACGATCTGAACCTGCCGCCGGCCAGCGAGGATCTCCTGCGGTCCCGCCGAGGCGGTCGCGGACGGGACCACTGGCGGTGCGACAGAGGTGGCCGGACCGACACCGGGCGACTCGACGTCGTCCCGCACCTGCACCAGGGCGGTGCCAGCGGCGAGGGCCACCACGGCCAGCCCCGCGGCGCCGACGACCGTCCGACGCCGCCGACGCCGGTCGCTGCGGTGCCGCAACGTCTGTGCCCCCGGCAGCGTGGTGACTCGCCGGACCTCGTCCACGATCGCCCCGAGATCGTCGCGCGGATCAGCCATGGGAGGTCTCCTCCTGGTGCGCATCGGTCAGCAACCCGGCCATCGCTCTCCGACCACGGGCGAGGTACGTCTTCACCGTTCCGACGGGGGCCTGCATCTCGGCTGCCACCTCCGCGACGCTGAGGTCGTTGAGATGGTGCAGCACAACGGCCCGCCGCTCGTTGGCGCTCAGCCGTTGCAGCGCCTGCAACAGTGCGACGTGGTCCTCGTTCAGTCCGGGCACACCCTGGTCGACAGCGGCGCGGCGGTGTGCGCGTACCCGGTTGAACGCCTTGCGCCAGCTGCTCACAGCGATCCGGGAGGCCACCCGGCGGACCCACGCCTCCGGACTGTCCGTCTCCCGTACCGTCGCCCATCGCTGCCAGGCCCGCATGAACGCCTCGGCCACGGCGTCCTCCGCCTCGGCGCGGTTGCCGGTGAGCGCGTACACGTGACCCACGACCCGACCCGCACAGGCCGCGTAGAGGGCGTCGAACTCTTCGGCGTCACGCATCCGACCGGTGCCCTCCCCTGCCTCGTCCCCTGGTCACCGCCGCATGGAACTCGCCGGGGTGGACCGGTCGCGTCGGCGCGGGGCGAGATTGTGGCCTCTGTCACACCAGGGTGATCAACCTAACGACCTGGTCAGGCGTCATCGTGCCGACCCGGGAGACGCCCGTGGCGGAGAGGACGATGTGCGACGACGGCAACGACGCGCTTTGACAGCCGGCGTACTCGCGACCGCGCTGGTTGCGGCGGGCCTGACCGCCCAACCGGCGAACGCGCAGGAGAAGCCGATGGCCACGGCCCCCGGCGCCCACGGAACCTTCACCCTGATCACCGGGGACCGGGTTTCGCTGGACGCGGCGGGCCGCCCGCAGATCCAGCGCGGGCCGGGTCGGGCCGGCATGCGGTTCGTGAGCAGCCGGGAAGACGGTCACCAGTACGTCATTCCGGTGGACGCGATGCCACTGGTGCGGGACGGGCGGCTCGATCGACGCCTGTTCGACCTCGGCACGCTCGGCGAGTTCGGCTACGACGACCGGGCAGCCGAGTTGCCGCTGCTGGTCGCGTACCCCGAGAACATGGCGACGCGGGCGCGGACCGCGACCACCGGGGGTGCCGGGCGGGTGCGGGCCGATCTCCCGGCCGCGCACGCGCTCGCGGTCCGGGCGGACCGGGACGACCGGGTGACGCTCTGGGCGTCGCTGACCCGGGGTACGTCGTCAGCGCGCACCCTCGCCGCGGGGATCACCCACATCTGGCTGGACGGCAAGCGCAAGGTCTCCCTCGATCGCAGCGTGCCGCAGATCGGTGCCCCGGCGGCGTGGCAGGCCGGTTTCGACGGCACCGGCGTCACCGTCGGCGTGCTGGACACCGGGATCGACGCCAGCCACCCCGACTTCGCCGGCCACCTCGCCGAGGTCCGGGACTTCACCGGCGGCAACGACCCCAGCGACTCGGTCGGCCACGGCACCCACGTGGCGTCGACGATCGTCGGCAGCGGCGCCGCCTCCGGCGGCAGGTATCGCGGGGTCGCGCCGGGGGCGAAGCTGCTCGTCGGCAAGGTCTGCGCCACCACCGAGTGCCAGGACTCGGACATCATCGCCGGCATGCAGTGGCTCGCGCCGCAGACCCGTGTGGTCAACCTGAGCGTGGGCGGCGACGACGCGCCCGGTCTCGACCCGCTGGAGACCGCGGTCCAGGACCTGAGTCATCAGTACGGCATCCTCTTCGTGGTCGCGGCCGGCAACGAGGGGAAGCCGAAGTCGGTCTCCTCGCCGGCCTCCGCCGACGACGCTCTCGCCGTCGCCGCCGTGGACGCCGACGACCAGCGGGCCTACTTCTCCAGCCGGGGCCCGCGCGTCGGCGACAACCACATCAAGCCCGAGATCAGCGCGCCGGGCGTCGACATCGTGGCCGCCGCCCCCGGCGGCGACTACGCCACCATGTCGGGTACGTCGATGGCGACCCCACACGTGGCCGGCACCGCCGCGATTCTCGCCGGGCAGCACCCGGACTGGACCGGGCCGCAGCTCAAGGCCGCCCTGATGGACTCGGCCAAGCCGACCGGCGAGGACACCATCTACGAGCAGGGCGCCGGCCGGGTGGACATCGCCCGCGCGGTCGCCCAGCCGGTCGCCACCGACATCGCCGCCATCGACTTTCCGGTGCAGCGCTGGCCGCACTCCGACGACAGCCCGATCACCCAGGTCGTCGGCTACCGCAACACGGGCACCGCGCCGGTCACCCTGACCCTGGCCATCGCTCCGGCCCCGGCCGGCATGCTCACGGTCAGCCCGGCCACGCTCGTGGTGCCGGCCGGCGGCCGCGCCGAGGCGACGATCACTGTGGACACCCGGGTGAACGCCCCGGACGGCGTCTACCAGGGGGCGCTGACCGCTACCGGCGCCGGCGACCTGCGGGTACGGACGCCCTTCGTGTTGAACCGTGAGATCGAGAGCTACGACGTACGGCTCAACCACACCGGACGCGACGGTAAGCCGGCCACCGAGTACACGACAGTGGCGGCGAACCTGACCACCGGCGAGTTCAGCACCCTCCCCGCGACACCGGGCGGTGGCGTCCTGCGGCTGCCCAAGGGTCGGTACGCGCTGTACAGCACCATCCACGAGGGCGCCGTGTCGACGCTGCTCGCACAGCCGGTCCTGGACGTACGCGGCCCGGTCACCGAGGCCGTCGACGCCCGCAACGCCAAGCCGGTCGCGTTGACAGTGCCGCAGCACGACGCCGCGCCGATCTCGATCAACGTGAGCGCCAACTGGGACGACGGCATGCGTTACCCGGGCGTCCAACTCAGCGGAGCGTCCTTCACCGACGTCTTCTTCGGCCGGCTCGGGCCCGCCGTCACGGCGCCCGAGTTCACCGCGACGCTGGGCGTCGGGCTCGCCCGACCGGGCAGGGACGGCACCTTCCGGAACAGCCCCTACACCTACGACCTGGCGTACGTCGACAAGGGCGACATGTTCACCGGCCTGACCAGGAAGCTGTCGCCAAAGAACCTGGCCACCGTCCGGGCGACCTACCGGAGCCAGTCCACGACGGCGACGGCCACCCGGTTCCACCGCGCGTCGGCGCCCGGAGGCGCTGGTCCGATCGGGTCGAACACGCCTGTCGACCTGCCGTTCAAGGGCACCGAGTACTACAACACCGACGGCGGCATCGTCTGGACGTCCACGTTCATCGAGGGGGACACCCTCACGACGCAGGATTCGACGTTCAAGTCGGGGCGCACGTACAACCAGACCTGGAACGCGGCGCCCTTCGGGCCCACAGTGACCCAGGCACCGACCCTGTCACCCCTGGGGTACGCGGGCCGCGACGGCGACACCATCTCGATCGCGTCGTTGCCACTGTTCGGCGACGCGGCCGGTCGCCCCGCGAGCCGCGACGACCGGCCGGTGCGGTTCCGGCTGCTGCGTGACGGTAAGGAGATCGGCACCTCGGACAGCCCGTGGGCCGAGTTCGCGGTGCCCGCCGGGAAGGCCACCTACCGGCTGGAGGCGGCTGTCACCCGGGAGGCTCCGGACACGCTGTCGACGTCGGTCGCGGCGGCCTGGACCTTCACCTCGGCGCACACCGCGTCACCGGAGCGGTTGCCCCTGACGACGGCTCGGCCGACGCCAGTGCTCGATGACACCAACACGGCACGCGCGGGCCGGATCATGCCGATTCCGGTGACGCTGGATCGGCAGGCCGGTTCGAAGGCAGCGCCCAACCGCACGCTCGGTGTGTCCGCGTCGTTCGACGACGGTCGTACGTGGGTCGCGTTGCCGGTGCTCCGGAACGTCGCGCTGATCAGTCATCCGCGACGGGCCGGATTCGTCTCTCTGCGGCTGACCGCCACCGACACCGCCGGCAACACTGTCACGCAGACGATCCAGCGGGCCTACCGGATCGCCTGACGCATCGCTCGGTCCGGGGTGGCGGCTGCTGGAGCCGCCACCCCGTACCAGATCCGAGTGCCTCAGGCGGTGAGGGCACCGTCGATGGCGATGGACGCGCCGCTGATGAAGGTGGCCTCGTCGCTGAGCAGGAACGCGGTGAGCGCGGCGACCTCGTCGGACGTGCCGGCGCGTCCGGTCGGCTGCGCCGACAGGTAGCGCTCCGCGATCTCCGGGGCCTGGCTGACCACACCCTGCCAGAGCGGCGTGTCGATCAGACCGGTGACCAGGGCGTTGACCCGCACACCGGAGCGCGCCACATCGTGGGCCGCCGAGCGGGTCAGCCCGATGACGCCGTGCTTCGCCGCGTTGTAGGCGGCCTGGGTCCCGTCACCCTTCACGCCGGAGACGGAGGCGTTGTTGACGATCGCGCCACCGCCGGAGGCGATGATCGCCGGGAGCTCGTACTTGAGGCCGTAGAAGACGCTCGTCAGGTTGAGGGCGAGCGACCGGTGCCAGTTGTCGCTGTCGGTCTCGCGCACGCTGGCCATCGGGCCACCGCCGGCGTTGTTGAACGCGCCGTCCAGCCGCCCGTACTCCGTCACCGCGGCGTCGACGAGCCGCGCCATGTCCTCCTCGACCGTCACGTCGGTGGGCACGAAGAGAGCGCTGCCGCCCGCGTTCCTGATCTGCGCGGCGACCTCCTCGCCCCGGTCCTTGTCCCGGGCGCCGATGACGACGCGGGCCCCTTCCGTGGCCGCCCGCTGCGCGAACGCCAGGCCCATGCCCTGCGTACCGCCGGTCACGACCAGCACCTTTGCTTCCAACCGTCCAGACATCTCGTCTCACATCCACTTCGACAGGTGAGCCGCCACGGGGCCCGCAGGGCTCTTCGTGAGACGGAACGCTAGCCCTTTCTGGAACGTTCGACAAAGTAACGACACTCACAAGTGCTGTCTCTGTCGGCGCAGATTCCCCTCAATTGCCGGAAAGCTGCGGATCCTGGCGCCTGCATTGCCCCACCCGAGGGCTGTAATCGCAGGCACATTCTTTGGTGGTCGTTCCACAAAGTCGTTAGCGTTGGGCGGGTCGCACGAATCCGCGCAAAACACTCTTAAGGAACAGCCATGCCCACAGGTCGCACCGCCCCGGAGTCCCAGCGGTGGAAGGCCCTGTTGTTCATCTCCATCGCTCAACTGATGGTGGTGCTCGACGGGGCGGTCATGAACATCGCGCTCCCCTCGGCCCAACAGGCGCTGCACTTCACGGACGGGAGCAGGCAGTGGGTGGTGACCTCGTACGGCTTGGCCTTCGGCGGCCTGCTGCTGGTCGGCGGCCGGATCGGTGACATGGTCGGGCGTAAGCGCACCTTCCTGATCGCGCTGGCCGGCTTCGCGATCGCCTCGGCGATCGGCGGCCTGGCCGTCAACGCGGCGATGCTGCTGCTCGCCCGGGCACTACAGGGTGTGTTCGCCGCCCTGCTCGCGCCGGCGGCGCTCTCGTTGCTCTCCCTGTCCTTCACGCAGCCGAGGGAACGTGCGAAGGCGTTCGGCGTGTTCAGCGCGGTCTCGATCGCTGGCGGCGCTGTCGGCCTGATCGTGGGAGGGCTGCTCACCCAGTACCTGAACTGGCGCTTCGCGATGTTCGTCCTCGTGCCGATCGCGGTCATCGGGATCCTGGGAGCCAGTCGCACGGTCCACGACGACGGCGAGCGGCACCGCGCCCGGCTCGACCTCCCCGGAGTCCTGCTGGCCAGCTCCGGACTCGTCGGCCTCGTCTACGGGTTCGGTGTCGCCGAGAGCCATGGATGGTCGGCGGGTGTGACCATCGGATCGTTCACCGCCGGGGTGGTGTTGCTGGCGACCTTCGTCGTGGTGCAGGCGCGGGTCGCGTCTCCGCTGTTGCCACTGCGCGTCCTGACCGAACGCAACCGTGCCGCCGCGTACCTCTCGGTCGGCCTCGCGATCGTCAGCATGTTCGGGATGTTCCTCCTGCTCAGTTACTACTTCCAGCAGGTCAAGGGATGGTCGCCGGTGATGGCCGGTCTGGCGTTCATGCCGATGGCCGTGCCGCAGGCGATCGGGGCCACGCAGATCGGCGCTCGACTCGCGCACCGGATCGCCCCCCGGCCGATCATGGTCGGTGGTTACCTCGTCACCGCTGTCGGTCTGGTGCTGCTCGCGTCGCTCAACGCGGACAGCAGCTTCCCGGAGATCGCGTTCGCCGAAGCCGTGATCGGGCTCGGCATCGGCACCGCCTTCATGCCCGCGATGAGCATGTCCACCCACGGCGTCGAGCCGAAGGACGCCGGTGTCGCCTCCGCGATGATCAGCTCGTCGCAGCAGGTCGGCGGGTCGATCGGCACCGCCCTGTTGAACACCATCGCGACCAGTTCGGCCGCCACCTACCTGGTCGCGCACGGTGGCCCGGCGGCGCAAGCCCAGGAGCGCAACGAGGCGCTGATGCACGGCTACTCGGTCGCGTACTGGGTCGCCGTCGCCTTTGTGGTCGCGGCAGCAGTGGTCTCCGTGGCAATGGTGAACGCCGGCGCTCCGAAGCACGTCCCGGCCCCGACGGACGCCCTCGGGGACGTCACCCCGGTGCCCGTGCACTGATCGCTGGCGCGCGGTCGATCCGGCGCGGTGACCGAGGACACGGTGCAACGACTCCGCTGAGAGGGTGGAATCAGAGGTGTGAGCAGAGAAGGCACCGGCGAGTGACGTCGTGAGGTCCACTCTTTCGGCCCGCGATCCGGGTTCGTCCAGCGCCGGCACGACGCCCCCCGCGGCGAACGAACCGGTTCGGGTTACGACCGCCCACCGGCAGCGCTGGGCGGTGCAGACCATGGCTGTCGCGCCCGACGACCAGGTGCTGGAGATCGGCTGTGGTCGCGGGGCTGCCATCTCCCTGGTCGCCGGCCAGCTCACCACCGGCCGGATCGTCGCCATCGACAGCGCCGCGACGATGGTGCGGCTGGCGACCCAACGGAACCTCAGCCACATCGACGCCGGCAGAGCCGAGATCCGGCGAGCCGGGTTCGAGTCGGCCGACCTTCCGACCGACCACTTCACCAAGATCTTCGCGGTGAACGTCAGCCTCTTCTGGTTGGGCGACGCGGCGCAGCAGATCGCTCGGATGCGCAGTCTGCTGGCACCGGGAGGGCGGCTCTACGTCTTCGGCGAGCGACCCACCGAAGCGCACGCCACAGCGAACCTCACAGCTACCGAACTGCTGCTCGAAACCCAGGGTTTCGCCACGACCACGTCGAGCGCGACCCGTGGTCGGGGCCACGTGCTGACCTGCGTGACCGGCACGCCGACCCGGTGAACCCGCTGATCGCCGCGTTGACATGAGCCGGGCGGGCTCGGCGTGACGCCGAGCCCGCCCGTTCCGGATCAGTCGAGCATGATCAATCGTGTCAGCGCTGCAGGGTCAGCAGACCCGGCCGGTACGGCAGGAGGCCGTAGTCGACGCCGTCGGAGCTGGGGGAACGCCCCTGGTAGAGCAGTTGCAGGTTGCAGGCGTCGACGGTCATCGTCTGGTCGGCGTTGGTGCGCAGCAGCTCACCGTGGCTGATGTCGTTGGTCCAGGTCGCACCGCTGTTGACCTTGCCCGCGAACGGGTTGCTCTGGGTCGCGGCCTGCGGCGTCCACGAGCCGTTCAGGCTGGTCGCCGTGAACGAACGGAAGTAGCGGCCCGTCGAGCCGATCGCCTCGACGATCATGAGGTACTTGTTCAGACCCTGGAGCTTGTAGACCTGAACGGCCTCGAACAGGTTGTTCTGCGTGTCGCTCATGATGGTCGTGTAGCTACTGCCGAAGTTGCCCGGGAAGTTCCCGATCGGCATGCTGGCCCGGTAGATCTTGCCGTTGTCGCCGGCGAAGAAGAGGTACATGTTCGTACCGTCACCGATGATCGTCTGATCGATCGGACCGGTGCCGGAGCCGGTGATGCTGCCGGTGAACAGCGGCTGCGCTGCGGACCAGCCGTTCGCGTTGGTGGGGTTGGTCGAGGTCCGGTAGGAGAACGCCGTGCCACCCCACTGGTAGGTGAGCACCCAGATGTTCTTCGGCGCGAAGTAGAAGAGCGACGGCGCGACAGTCCCGGAGTTCATCGTGTTCTGGGTTGCCGAGGCCATCTGCGAGTAGTTCGAGAAGAGGCTGAAGTTCATCGAGCCCCAGCTGCTACCGAAGTCGTGCGTGGTGGCGTAGACCAGCTGCTGGCCGTTGTACGGGGCGACTGTGAAGTCCTTCAGCGACACCCAACCCGACTTCGGGTTCGCCAACACCCCGGTGGAGGACCACCGGTACGTCGAGGGAAGGTCGCACGTGCCGCCCGGCGGCGGAGTCGTCGTCGGCGGCGGCGTGGTTCCGTCGACGCGGACGAACTGCCACTGCTGGTTGGTGCCGTTCCAGTCGTCGTACTGCACGATGTTTCCGCCGTCGGCGGTCGAGGCGCCCTGCACCTCCATCACCTTGTTGCTGTTCCGGTTGATCAACCGGACGTAGCCGCTGTCCGAGTCGGCCAGCCGGAACTGCTGGTTGGTGCCATTGAGGTCACTCCACTGCACGATGCTGCCACCGTTGGCGGTCGAGAAGCCCGAGACGTCCAGCACCTTGCCGGACAGCCGCGACTTCACCCGGTAGTAGCCACCACCGGAGTCGACGAACTGCCACTGCTGCTGGTTGCCGTTGTTGCGGGCCCACTGGGTGATCCGGGCACCGTCGTTCGTGGCCAGGTTGTAGACGTCCAGGGCCTTGCCGCTGTTGCGATTGACCAACACGTACCACGCGTTCGTGTCGACCGACGCCGCAGCGGCGGGAGACGACACCACAGCTACGGCGGCACCACCGACCATCAACGCCGCCGCGCTGGCGGCGAGGATGCGGGGCAACCACCAACGCCGCCGCGACGGCGTTGCGATCGATGGAGACCTATCGAGGGCAGACATGATCCTCCTCCAGTGACCAAGAGCCGAACGGCCTGCCCGAGGGTGGGCGTACCGCGACGCGTGGCCGAGCGCGCAGGCGTCAGAAAGTTAGCGTTAACAAGACGCCGGCGAGCGATGGCGCACGCCTGATTCGAGATCGACGAGGCAGGGCTTGCCCGGAAAGCCAAGGTGTCGTCGTCCTTAGGCATCGACTGTGAGCGATAACATGCCGTTCGTCAAGACGTAATGTGCTGGGAACATCAGCCGCTGCCGAGCTGCGGATCTTGGGGCAAAACCTCTTGAGCCGCATTCCCGCAGGCATCGCCCCAGATCCCCGGCGAGGACCACCGCCGAGCCCTTGAGGAGGCTCCGCGGGCGCGTTAACATCGACGACTGCCCATTGCCGACGGCGCCGGTGACTTCAGGCGTCGGGGTACGTCCGACTCAGACCGCGCCTCGATCGACCATGCTGAACGTGGTGATCAGCGGGGCGTCGCCGAGAAACTCGACGAAGATCTCCCTCTTGGTCGGGCTCCACTGCACCGGGCCGTACTCCTCGCTGATGATGGCGTAGGAGGGGCGCCCCTTGTCGTCCTTGCCGTCACGGGATATCGCGAACACTGTCGCCTTGGTCGGCCGACAGTCGGCTCCCACGAGCGACTTGTTCCCCTCAGAATCGAGCTTGACCCCGAGGCACGGGCGGTGGGCGATCTCCGGGTTGACGGACTTGATCATGTAGTCGACACCAACCGGCTCGAGCACGAAGAGCGCGTCCTTGCCGGTCCCGTCGCCGACCTCGAGCTCGCCGTGAGACGGCAGCGACAGGTCACGGTCGATCTCCACCACGTGCAGCAGGAATCGCCGCTGACCGGCCAGCATGGCCCCGGTGGGGTCCACACTTGTCGACGGTGAGGCGGACGGCTTGCCCGATGCTGGCGTGGATGCGGTGGCCGCCGGCCCGCTGGTTGCCGGGCTACCGCTCGGCGTCGAGCCGGCCAGATTCGGTTTGGACTGCCCCCGCAGCAGTTGCGGGCCGAACATGAAAGCGGGCACGAGCACCGCGATCACCGCAGCAGTCGCCCCCAGCGCGGTGAACCATCCCCGCCTGCGTGAACCCGCGCCACCGCCCGTGGTCAGACCCGGCGGCACCGACCCTGCGCCCCTTTCATCACCACCGGCAACGGGCGACGTACTCCTCGGCGGCGTCGCGCCCAGGAGTTGGGCCGGCCCTCCGGCACCCACCGGAGGCGCTGCGGTCAACAACCCGTCGAGCAACTCCCGGGCGGTGGGCCGGGCAGCTGGGTCCTTCTCCAACGCCCGGGAGACCAACTCCCGCAACGGCCCGCCGAGCCCGGTCAGGTCCGGCGGCTGAGTGAGGATCCGCATCGCGGTCGCTGTGGCGGAGTCGCCCCCGAACGGGCTGCGGCCGGTCGCGGCATACGCGACCAGGGCCCCCCAGGCGAAGATGTCGGCGGCCGGGCCCGTCGGACGGCCGGAAGCCGTATCGAACCGCTCCGGAGCCATGTACGAGACGGTCCCGACCATCTGGTTGGTCCGGGTGTGCTGGCTCGTCGCCTCGAACGCTCGGGCGATGCCGAAGTCGATGACCTTGATTCCTCCCGGTGCAACCAGGACGTTCGCCGGCTTCAGGTCGCGGTGGATCACCCCGGCACCGTGGATGGCAGTGAGCGCGGTGGCCACCCCGACAGCGATGCTGTGCAGCCGCGCCGCCCCCAACGGCCCCTGCTGTCGGATCACCTCGGCCAGACTGGGGCCGTCGACGTACTCCACCACCAGATACGGCGGGTCATGGTCCGGGTCGGCGTCCAGGACCTCGGCCGTGCAGAACGGTGGAACCTGGCGGGCGCGGTTCACCTCACTACGGAACCGACCCCGGAACTCCTCGTCGTGGGAGAGGTCCGCACGGACGACCTTGACGGCCACCAGCCGCCCCTGCGGCGAACGGGCCAGGAAGACACTGCCCATGCCCCCGTCGCCGAGCCGGTCGAGCACCTCGTACCCACCGAGGCGTGCCGGGTCACCGGGACGCAACCTGTCGCTCACGCCGGATGCCCGCAGACAGCGACCACCGCGCGAACCGTTCCGCCCATCACCCGTTCCCCTTAGGTCACTCCGACGCCGGCCGCAGCCTATCGTCCGCGCACCGAACCCGGTCGATGCCGTCCGGGGAGTGGGCTCCGACCGGAGCTTGTCGCGTCGTCGCGTCCGGCGCCACCGAAGCCCTTACCGCTTCGCTGCCCAGAAGACATAGACAGCGCCGTACGGCACGGCCGCCGTCTCGCCGTCGGTGCAGGCGCCGGCCGGGGCGACGCCACCCGACGTCAGGAGACGGCTGATGTACGCGACGTTGCTGAGAATGCCGGTGCCGGTGTGGGTGTCCACGGTCAGCAGCAGCTCGGGGAC
This sequence comes from Micromonospora trifolii, assembly GCF_022229005.1. Classification (GTDB taxonomy): domain Bacteria; phylum Actinomycetota; class Actinomycetes; order Mycobacteriales; family Micromonosporaceae; genus Micromonospora; species Micromonospora trifolii. The sequence goes on along the minus strand of NZ_JAKKFD010000031.1, from coordinate 2,762 downwards.
CGTCCCCGGTCGCGGGCTCTCCGCGGTCTTCTTCGCCGTGATCAGTGAGCCGTCCCGCTCCGACTGCCAGCTCGGGCCCCTGAAGTGATGGACCCGGCCGCCGGTGCCGACCAACTGGGCCTCCGGCACCGATCCGCCGGTGAACACGCCGCCAGCACAGGTGTAGGTCTGAGTTCCGCGAGTGACGACGTACGCACCAACGGGGCGTGATCCCGCCGGTGGCTTGATTGTCGTGGCGATGCGCGGGATGTCGACCCGGCGTGCGTCGGCGCCCACAGCAGTCGGCGCGGCCACCTCGGCAGCGGACGCGTGCTGGGTCACCGCGCCGACCGCCGCCACGACACCGGCCATGCCGACGACGGCAACCGCTCGGACCCGCGAGTGAAACGTGCTGAGCATGCGATTCCTCCGTCTCAGGCAGGCGCACCTACGCCCACTTTCTCCTGCACGGACAGCATGCGTAGAACGATCAAAATCGCGCCCGATTTGAACGACCATTCACCTGGCGGAGGTGCCGGCGGGTGGTCGGATCACCGGCGATCCGACCACCCGGCGCGACCGTACGAGCTATCGGCGGCTCCACTGCTGGTTGGTCTGGCCGGTGCAGGTCCAGAGGACGAGCTTCGTACCGTTGCCCGTACCCACGTTGGAGGGATCCAGGCAGAGGCCGGACTGCACACCGGTGATGGTGCCGTTGGCGTTGACGTTCCACTGCTGGTTCGTTCCGCCGTGGCAGTCGTAGATGGTGACCAGGGTGCCCGGCGAAGTGCCGTAGCCGGCGGCGTCGAGGCACTTGTTGCCGTACACGGTCAGCGTCTTGCTGCTCGTGTAGGTCCACTGCTGGTTGGTGCGGCCGTGACAGTCCCACAACTGCACCTGGGTGCCGTTGGTGGTTGAAGAGCCGGGGACGTCGACGCAGCGCCCGGACAGGGCGCCCACTATCGCGGTGGTCTGCCCGCTGCCGCTCCCCGGGTTGCCGATGCTGCCGGGCACCGACTGCAACGCGCTGTACCAGCGGGCAGCCATCTTGTCGTAGCCGCCGGACGTGGGGTGGATGCCGTCGATCAGGTCGGCGGTGGTGAGTGCGCTGTGCATGTCGACCAGGCGTACCCGCTTGCCGGCGTTCACCTTGCTCTGCACGATGCCGGGGATCGCCGCGTTGAAGGTGCGTGCGGCCGCCTCCTGGTTGCTGTTGGAGAGCGGGATGATCTGCGCGACGAACACCTCTGCGGTGGGAGCCGTGGTGGTGATCCGGTCGATCAGGGTGGAGAGCCGGTTCGGCGCGGTGCTCACGTTGTAGTTCTGAAGGATGTCGTTGGTCCCGATGTGCAGCAGGACGGTCTGCGGCCGTTGGGTGTTCAGCCAGCCGACGATGTTCGCGTCGATCTGGTCGATGCGCCAGCCGGGATGCCCCTGGTGGTCGTGGTCACCCAGGCTGGCCGGCCCGTTGAACTGCGACCCGACGAAGTCCACCGTGTACCGACCGTTGACGAGGCGCTGCCAGAGCCCGATCCGGTACCCGCCCGGCACCTGGGTGCCCTCGGTGATGGAGTCGCCGAGAGGCATGACTCGCACCCCGCCGTTGGATTCCGCATTGGCCGGGCCGGTCGAGGTCAGCACCCCGGCGAGGACAACACCGAGGGCGGCAGTCGCCGCGAGCCATCTTGCCCTCGTTCGCATAGATTTCTCCCCTGCAGTGGTAGTGCTGACCGAGGAGTCAGGCCGTCGCGACCGTCGCCACATCGGCATGACGATGCCGTCGCAGCACTGGGACGGATTGTTAACGCTAACAGCGATTCCTGTAAATTCTTGTCGCTGTTGTGGCCCACGTCAAGCGCCAGCCGCCCGGGCGTCCTGGCGGGCGCGCGGATCGTCTCCGACTCCAGCAGGCGCATGAGGACTGCGGCGGCCCGCGTCGTCGGCCGACCACTCGCCGTCGTGCCGCTTGCCCCTGGCCTCGGTGAGCCGAGCGAGTGATCCACTCCGCTTCCCTGAAGTCGGGGTGTCCGGGCCCCAGGGATACCCCGACTTCAAGAAAGACGAGTGGATCATGCCCGGCGCGCCGGGAAGTGTCGTTAGGGCGCATGGTGCTGCTGGGGTGCCAGTGACACGTACGTCGAATGTAGGCTTTTTTCGCATAAGACCGTTTGATGTGAGGATCGCTCGACTACCTTCGCCTTGGTGGCGGCAACCGATTTGTCGCCTTCTGCACCGACTGTGACGTGCGGAAACTGGTGTACGGAGAAGGGCTAGGTAGCTCGATGTCCAACCATCTGCACCCGAACATGAGGGAAGTAGCGGCAGGTCAGGCAAGTCCGCCGAAGCGGCGCCGGGCCCGCTGGCTCGTCGCCGGGGTGGCCGGGTTGACCGGAGTGGTCGGTCTGGCCGCCTTCACCTCGGCGGGAGTGAGCGGAGCGGCCGGGAAGAGCGGCAGCAACCCCTCCAACGCCGGAACGCAGGTTGTCGCCGACGGCAGCCGGAGCAACGGCGACGACCACGGAGGCCAGGACCCGGGCGGCCGCGACGGCAAGGACCACAAGAACCGGTGAACCTCGCCGTGCTGCGCCACCCGGCCGCCGCCGTCCCGCCGTTGCTGCGGACGCTTGTGCGGTCGGTCGCCCTGCCACAGGCGGCCGCCCCCAGGACGAGTCCGGCGGCGGGCGACCGGCTGAGCGGTGCCCCCCCCGCCGAGGGGCGGGCGGGGGACACCGCACAGCGCGGCGACCCGGTGGCAGCCGGTCGCGCACGCGCCACAGCCCAAC